>NZ_AHIL01000043.1 GCF_000241525.1 Comamonas testosteroni ATCC 11996 | reverse complement strand
CCTCTGGTGAAAACGTGGGCAGCTATGCCATCAACCAGGGCAGCCTGGCCCACAGCAACTACAGCATCACGTTCACGGGCGACCAGCTGCAGATCACACCCAAGGCACTGACGATTACCGCCGGCAATGCTCAGAAAACGACAGGTCAGAGTCTGGTGTTTCAGGGCCATGAGTTCACGACCCAAGGCCTGGTGGGTGCAGAGCAGATTCAGAGCGTGCAGCTGGATAGCGCAGGGGCCGCGGCCAGCGCTGCCGCAGGCAGCTACGCCATCGTGGCCAGTCATCTGCGCGCAGGCGCGGGCTTTGATGCACGCAACTACGACATTCGCTATGTGGATGGGCAGCTGCAAGTGCAGGCGCAGGCACAGCGCACCGCCCTGGGCGTGGGTGATCTCTGGCGCCTCTACAGCCCGCAGCTGATGCAGCAGCCAGGCCCACAAGTCCCTCCGGCACAAAAGAAACCGCTGCTGACCATAGAGCCGGAGCACATTCGGATGGCGGCCATATAAGGTCCGACTGCCCAGCCAGAGCCGCCCTATAGCCCCGATTCCCGCCGGTGCTGTTGGCGGCTGTGCGTTAGTAAGCAGCCATTGGGGGACTTATTCCCGAACTTCTGCTTGGGGTTGTTTACGGACTCAGGTTTTGCCGAAGCTCGCGTAAGGCTTTGCGCCAATCCCATGGTGCGACTGGCTCGGCATCTCGCCAAAGTCCAACTTTTCGCACCGCAGCTTCTTGCTCCGCAAACTCGTATTGGCCGCTAGCGTTCTGGGACGTCGATGTCCTGCGGCCTGACTTTGACTTGCTCATAAGCGCCAGGCTCACCACAGCGGGCGGGGTCAGGGTGTGGCCGCCTGAGATGCCGACAAGGAGGCAAAGGAGGGCGGCTGCCGAGCATAGCCTCAGTCTATTAGGCAAGAAAAAAGCCCGCAATGCGGGCTAATCATCAATTCAAAATAGATGCGTAAGTTGTTGATTCCAATTGCGTGCAACTGGTTGGTTTTGTTTGGCTTTTGAGGCCATTTATTGTGAAAAAACCAACTAAACCAACAGCTTGTATGTGTAAAGGTGTCTGCAAATGCCACCGGTTCGTCATCCTGAACCGGGGGTTCAGGTGGGCAAGAGCAACCTATCGTTGGGTTCATCTGACGCGAGACGATCACGCTCAATAGGTGATTTATCAAGCCCATGCTCGTTGAGCATTGGTTCAAGGAAATATAAAAACCGGCAGATTTGCAGACGGTTTTATTCTAACGGGTATTGGCAGTCGCGCGGAGGTCATGACTGCTTTGCTGCTGAGGTTACCTGATCAGAGCAGCCTGGCGTCAGCATCCAGTGCCTGATCGAGCTTGAGCACCAGTTGCTCGGCAAGCTCCTGCTGGCGCTGCAGCTCAGCCTGGGCGGCCTCATTGGCCTCAGGAGGCGTGAACTGTTCCTGAGCAAGCGCCTGCATTTCTGCCTGGGCGTTGGCCATAAGGGCTTGCTGGGCATCACGGTCAAGCACGTCGAAAGCCATATTGAGGGCTGCCAGTACCGCCACACGCTCGCGCGAGCGGACTTTGCCGCTGTCACGGATGCGGGTCATGGCGTCATCAACGCGGCGAACGGCTTCCTGCACACGTTCTTCTTGACCATCGGGGCAGGTCAGCACATAGCTTTGCTGCATGATTTGCACATCGATCTGCTTCATGGGCGTCAGTGGCGGGTCTGGTGATGGAGGGTGACGGCTGTCACTCTCCCTGGTTGGCGGGCAGGCGTTCGATCAATGCATCGACGCGCGCACGTGCGGCCTGCAGGCGCAGACGCAGCAAATCGCGCTCTTGCGTCAGAGCGATGACCTGATCGGTGAGCAGGGTGTTGGTGCGCTGCAGTTCCTCGTGGCGCACCAGCAGACGCTCTACGCGCTCGGCAATGAGATCAAGAGAGGGCTGGGTGGTCATAGACTCTGCCATTGTAGGTCTTGCAGTCCGTGGATGAGTATAAATGTGCAGGCAAATTCAGCAGTTTGCGCCAGAGCACAGGCTGCTTGACTGCCGTAGTCGGGAAACTGCAATATTTCTCTCAAAATCGTAGCGTGCTGCGCAAGTTCTGTGTGCCTCAAACGCATGTTTAAGGTAAAAAATCGTCACCTGAGCCGCGCAAGGCTACTTCGAATGAAGGATCTGCGCTGCGTAGCGCTCATTACAATGGGAGTCTGTTGGTGCTCGAGGCTGCTTTTCTGTGGTCTCAGTTCAACGGGAAGCAGGGAGGGGTTGGCCAGATGCACTGGCACTCCGAACCTGCGCTGCCCCCGCAACGGTCGGCGAATGGAATGCTGCGGCATTCCGCCTTTTCCCCCATGGCCACTGGCGCTTCGCGCTGGGAAGGCCGGCAAGAGGATGATTCGCCTAGCCCGGATACCGGCCAACATGGGTTGCCTGCATATTGTGCAGGTATGTTTGCTCAATGTCGGCGGGTTGGCTGGGTTGGGCGCTTTCTTGCAGATTTCTCATGCTTAGAGTTTCCTCGCCAGCGCGCAGCGTGGCGCCATTTTCCCGCACTCGTGTAGCAGCTGCGGCTGTGCTTTTTTTTGCTTCCTTCTCCAGTCTGAGTGCCCATGCGCAAACTGCGGGGGGGCGTCAGCTGGCTGAGACAGTCGTCACCGGCAGCCGTGCCGAGGCTGCCGTGGACCAACTGGCAGCAGATGTGACCGTAATTGACACCAAGAAGATTGAGCGTGCGGTTGGCAGCAGCCTGCCAGAGCTACTCCAACGTGAAGCCGGGCTGCAGATGAGCAGCAATGGCGGCCTTGGGAAGGAGACTAGTGTCTTCACACGTGGCACGGAGAGTCGCCACACTATCCTGCTGGTGGATGGTGTGCGTTATGGTTCTGCGACTAGCGGTGGTCCTTCTTGGAGCAATATTCCGCTGGCTTCCATTGAGCGCATTGAAGTGATCAAGGGCCCTGCTTCATCTCTGTATGGCAGCGATGCGGTGGGCGGGGTGGTGCAGATTTTCACCAAAAAGGGGGGGGGTGATAAGCCTTTCAACCCTTACGCCAGCGTGACGCTTGGAAGCGATCACTTTGCACAGGCTGCCGCAGGTCTGAGTGGTTCGCAGCAAGGCTGGAACTATTCGCTGAATGCCCAGCGTACGACAGAGCATGGCTTCTCTTCGACTAACCCTAAAGTGCCATACGGCAACTTTAATCCGGACCGTGATCCTTTTCGTCAAAGCTCACTCAATGCCTCCTTGGGCTACGAGATCAACCCCAATTGGCGCGTAGATGGCAGCGTGCTCTATTCCGAGGGTGTCAATCATTTCGATGACGGTCCAGGCGTGGATACACGCAGCGCTCTGCGTTCCCAAGTCAGCACGGCATCTGTCACAGGCAGGATCTTGCGGGATTGGAAGTCCAAGTTCACCATTAGTCACTCGCGCGATGAAAGCAATGCCATCGCGTCGGCCCAGTCGTACAACTTGCCTGGTCTGTTTGCAACGACACAGCGCCAGTACCAATGGCAAAACGATATCGCTACGCCTGTGGGTCTGGTGGTGGCGGGTTTGGAGCGTCTTGAGCAAGAGGTCAAGAGCAGCACCAAATACTCGGTGACCGAGCGGACAGTGAACTCCGGTTTTGTGGGGCTGACCGGTGAAAAAGCAGGCCATAGCTGGCAGGCGAATCTGCGCAGAGACGACAACTCCCAGTTCGGCAGCAAGAATACCTGGGGTGTTGGATATGGATTGCAGCTGAGCTCTCAATGGCGGATGCATGCATCCCACGGAACCAGCTTTGTTGCGCCGACTTTTAATCAGTTGTACTGGCCTGACTATGGCTCGCCGGACCTTAAGCCGGAGCAGGGACGCAACACTGATGTAGGAGTGACTTGGAGCGAGGGCGATCACTCTGTGAAGCTGGTCCGCTTTGATAATCGTATTCGTGGCTACATCGCGAACACCACCAAGCCAGAGAACATTCCTCGCAGTCGTATCAAAGGCTGGACCTTGGGATATAGCGGCCAGTTCATGGGCTGGACCCTGCGTGCTGACTACGATCAGCTTGACCCGCGCAACAGCCTGACTGGCACGCTGCTGCCACGTCGTGCGCGCCATGTGACGCGGCTGTCAGTGGACAAGGATTGGGGTGGCTGGACCTTTGGCGCTTCCGCCCAGTCTGTGGGCAAGCGGTATGACGACGTTAAAAACACACCAGAAAAGTTACTGGGTCAATACACAACCGTGGACTTGTATGCCAGCTACCGTCTGGACAAGGACTGGACGCTGTCTGCCAGGGTATCCAACCTTACGGACAAGGACTACACCACAGCTTATGGCTACAACACGCGCGGCCGTGCAGGTTATCTGACCTTGCAGTGGCAGCCGCGATGAGAGGTGGCCAGTGCAATCGAGGTGTTTGCAATGACTGAGACCACGCGCTGCCCCGCGCTGCTGATCAGTGCTCCGGCCTCCGGCCAGGGCAAGACCACCGTCACGGCAGCCCTGGCTCGCCTGCATGCGCGCCAGGGACGCAAGGTGCGCGTGTTCAAGTGCGGGCCGGATTTTCTGGACCCCTACTGGCATGAGCTGGCCAGTGGTTCGCCTGTGCATTCGGTGGATTTGTGGATGACGGGCGAGGCGGATGTGCGCCAGCGCCTGCATGAGGCGGCCGAGGAGGCCGACCTGATTCTTGTCGAAGGCGTGATGGGCCTGTTCGACGGCAACTTCAGCGCGGGCGATCTGGCACAGTTGCTGGGTCTGCCCGTGCTGGCCGTGGTCGATGCCTCGGCCATGGCGGGCACTTTCGGGGCGCTGGCCTACGGCTTGCAGCATTACCAGGCCGGCCTGCGCTGGGCCGGCATGCTGGCCAACCGGGTGGCCACGGCGCACCATGCGGATCTGCTCAGGCAGGGCCTGCGCGACCAGTCTATGTGGCTCGGGGCCATGCCCGGGGTGCAACTGGGCGATGCGGCAGTCAAGTCCAGGTCTGCGGCGCTGCTGCCCGAGCGCCACCTGGGCCTGATTGCCGCCCATGAACTTGGCGATGCCCTGCAGCGTCTGGATGCCGCGGCCGATGCCCTGGCCCAGACGCCGCTGGGGCAAAGGGCCTGGGTTTCGGGCGACGGCCAGCCCAGCTGGCAGGACTGGTGCGTGGACTTTGCCGCGCCAGACATTTGCGGCGATCAGCCTTGCGTGGAGCCCTGGCTGAGCGGCCGTCGCATTGCCATTGCGCGCGACGCGGCGTTTTCGTTTATCTATCCCGCCAATCTGGACTGTCTGCGTGCCATGGGGGCAGAGCTGTGCTTTTTCTCGCCACTGGCTGGCGATGCACTGCCGCCCTGCGATGCGATCTGGCTGCCCGGCGGTTATCCGGAGCTGCATGCCCGGGCCCTGCATGAGAGTCGGCAGTTGCGCGACGGCATTGCCCTGCATATGGCGCAGGGCAAGCCGGTCTGGGCCGAATGCGGCGGCATGCTGGCGCTGTGCGATGGCGTGACCGCTCTGGACGGCAGCACCCAGTCCATGTGGGGGCTGCTGCCCGGTCAGGTCGTCATGCAGAGCCGGCTTGGCGGACTGGGCATGCAGCAGCTGGCACTCGATGCGGGCTTGCTGCGCGGCCATACCTTTCACTACACCAGACTGGAGACGGCCATGCCGGTGCTCACGCGCAGCAGCCGCCCCGGCGCGGCCGTGCAGGCCGACCGTGGCGAGGCGCTTTATCAGCATGGCAGTGTGCGGGCCAGTTACTTTCATGCCTGGTTTCCGTCCTGCCCATCGGCTGTGGCGGCGCTTTTTGGCGCAACAATCGAAGGCTGAGCCTTTAGTCCATCACCATGAGCCCTGCAAGCACAGTCTCCTTCGTCATGCCGCGTACCCAGCTCATACTGGGCGGGCAGAAAAGCGGCAAATCCCGTCGCGCAGAGTTGCTGGCGCGCCAGTGGCTGCAGGCGGATGCCGGGCATCAGGCTGTGCTGGTGGCTACCGGCCAGGCCTGGGACGCGGAAATGAGCGAGCGCATTGCGCGCCACCAGCGCGACCGCGCCGAGCGCGTGCCCGGCATGCTGACCATAGAGGAGCCGCGCGAGCTCGCCCAGGTGCTGGCCCGGCACAGCAGCCCGCAGCGACTGCTGGTGATTGATTGCCTGACCTTGTGGCTGACAAACTGGCTGATGCCGGTGCCGGCTGAGGATTTGAAGGGAAATCAGCCTCAATCCCATGACTGGAAAGCGCAACTAGCTCTCTTTTTGAAAGCGCTGGATGAAGCCGCCGGCCCCGTCATTCTGGTTGGCAACGAAATCGGTCTGGGCGTGATTCCCATGGGGCGCGAAGTGCGCGCCTTTGTCGATGCGCTGGGCTTGCTCAATCAGCAGGCGGCTGCGCATTGCGACAGCGTCACGCTGATGTGCGCCGGCTTGCCGCTGGCGCTGAAAGGGCCGCAGGCATGAAAGCGATCACCCAACGCCTGGCGGCCTGTATCGCAGCAGGCCTGCTGCTTGCCTGTGTCCTGCCTGCCGCGGCGCAACCCGTGCAGATATCCGATGCGCGTGGCGTCCAGGTGCAACTGGCCAAGCCGCCGCAGCGCATCGTTAGCCTGCTGCCTTCGCTGACCGAGAGCCTGTGCGCGCTGGGCGGCTGCGAGCGTCTGGTGGGCGTGGATCGCTATTCCAACTGGCCGGCCCATGTGAAGACCTTGCCCGTGGTGGGCGGCGGGCTGGATCCGAATATCGAGAGCATTGTGGCGCTCAAGCCCGATCTGGTGCTGGTCTCCATGGCTTCACGCGCCGTGGCGCGCATGGAGGCGCTGGGCCTCAAGGTGGTGGCGCTGGAGCCGCGCACCCACGAGGAAGCGCGCACCGTGATGCAGAAGCTGGGCCAGCTGCTGGCCTTGCCGCCAGCCCAGGGCGCAGACCGCGTCTGGGCCGGAATCGAAGCCGACCTGAACAAGGCCGCAGCCAGCGTGCCCGATGCCATGCGCGGTCAGCGTGTGTACTTTGAAGCCAGCCGTGGCCCCTATGCCGCCGGTGAAAAGTCCTTTATCGGCCAGACGCTGGCACGGCTGCAGCTGCGCAATGTGATCGATGCCAGGCAAGGACCGTTTCCGCGCCTGAACCCTGAATATGTGGTCAAGCTGGACCCGGACATTCTGATGGCCGGCGAGCGGTCCTGGAAAACCGGTGTGCCCGAATACCCGGGCTGGGCCCAGATGCGGGCGGTGAAGCAGGGCGCGATCTGCGCCTTCACGCCCGAGCAATCCGACATTCTGGTGCGCCCCGGCCCACGCATGGCCGAGGGCGCGCAGATCATCGTCCAGTGTCTGCAGCGTCTGGCGGCGAGGCAGGGCAAGAGCCCATGAAGGCCTGCATCTCCAGTCCTCACCGCAGGGGGCAGCGCGGGCTTGCCGCTGCCTGGCTGCTGCTGTGGCTGACGCTGGCTGCGGCTTTGCTGGCGCTGTTGGGCGCGGGTATTGGCAGCACCGGGTTCGAGAGCGTGCTGCATGCTCGGCATGATCCACTGGCCTGGCAGATCGTGATGGACATTCGCCTGCCGCGCACGGCGGCGGCCCTCCTGGCCGGAGGGCTGCTCGGGCTGGCCGGGGCGGTGGCGCAGGGCGTGTTTCGCAACCCGCTGGCTGATCCTTATTTGCTGGGCAGTGCTTCGGGCGCGTCGCTGGGAGTGGCGCTGGCCATGGCTGCCCTGGGTGTCTCACCCTTCGCTCTGGCCGGCCTGGCCCGCTGGGGCGTGACGGGCGCGGCTTTTGCCGGTGCGGTGCTGGCCGTGGTGCTGACCCTGGTGCTGGCCAAGGGCGTGCAGAACACCATGCGCCTGTTGCTGGCCGGTGTGGTTGTGGGCGTGGTGCTGGGCGCCGCCGCATCGCTGGTGCTGCTCATGAACCCCGACATCATGCAGGCCATGCAGTCCTTCATGCTGGGCAGCACGGCGTTTGCGGGCTGGAATGCCTGCGCACTCATGCTGTGGGTGCTGCTGCCTGCGCTGGTGCTGGCCTGCTGCCTGAGCCGCGTGCTCGATGGACTTGCGCTGGGCGAGGCCACGGCCCATAGCCTGGGTCTGCCTCTGGCTCCGCTGCGCCTGCTGCTGATCGTGCTGTTGGCGCTGGCCACGGGCACCGCCGTGGCTCAGACCGGTCTGATTGCTTTTGTGGGCCTGGCTGCACCTCATCTGGTGCGTTCCATGGTGCGCGCGCTGTACCGCTGGCTGCTGGCACTCAGCAGTCTGATGGGAGCGGTGCTGCTGCTGGCTGCCGACCTGCTGGCGCGCTGGCTGATCGCACCGCAGGAGCTGCCCGTGGGGGTGCTCACCGCCGTGCTGGGCGGCAGCTATCTGCTCTGGTTGATGCACAAACGTGGCGCCATGCCGTCTGGAGAGGGCGCATGAGCGGCAATACCGAGACCGGAATCGCTTTGGCGACCGAGGCCCTGAGCGTGCAGCTGGGCGAGCGCGAGGTGCTGCATCAGCTCAGTCTGCAGATTCCCAAAGGCCGCTGGACGGCCATCGTCGGCCCCAATGGCGCGGGCAAGTCCACGCTGCTGCGCGCCATGGCAGGCATGCGTGCCGCCAACCAGCGGCAAAGCGGTGCCGTGTTTTTGCAGGGCCGCAAGCTCGGCGACTGGAATGGCAGAGAGCGTGCCAAGGCACTGGCCTGGCTGGGCCAGAATCAGCCGGTGGCGGCCGATATGGCCGTCTATGACCTGGTCATGCTGGGGCGCTTGCCCCACCAGGGCTGGCTGGCTCCGGCCTCAAGCGCCGACCGGCAGGCAGTGGAGCAGGCGCTGCGCCAGACCCATGCCTGGGACTGGCGCCAGCGCAGCATAGGCCAGTTGTCGGGTGGTGAACGCCAGCGCGTTCTGCTGGCGCGGGCCCTGGCCGTGCAGGCACGGACCCTGCTGATGGATGAGCCGCTGGCCAATCTCGACCCGCCCCACCAGACCGACTGGATGCTGACGGCCCGCAGTCTGGTGCAGCAAGGCGTGACCCTGGTCAGCGTGCTGCACGAGCTGTCCTTTGCCCTGCTGGCCGATGAAATGATCGTCATGCAGGCCGGCCGTATCACCCACCAGGGCGCCTGCGGCGATCCCGCCACCCATGCCGCGCTGGAGGCCGTGTTTGACCGGCGCATACAGGTGCGCGAACTCGACGGCCTGTGGCTGGCCCTGCCGCGCTTGAGCTGAGCTCGACCGTAATTCTTGAATTTTTGCCCTTAAGCCCTTGATAGACAAGCGAGAGTAGCTATGAATATTGAAACGCCTCCCACCGAGAAGCCTTACGAAAAGCCCGAGGGCGAGCGCCGCGGCCTGATCATCGTCAACACCGGCAATGGCAAGGGCAAGAGCACGGCCGCCTTTGGTCTGGCCTTTCGCGCCACGGGCCGGGGCAAGGCCGTCAAGGTCTATCAGTTCATGAAGGTGCCCACGGCCCGCTTTGGCGAGCATCGCCTGGCCGAGCAGGTCGGTCTGCCCATCGAAGGGCTGGGCGATGGCTTCAGCTGGAAGAGCAAGGACCTCGATCACTCCGCCCAGCTGGCGCGTGACGGCTGGGAAAAGGCCAAGGCCGATATTCTTTCGGGCGAGCTGTTTCTGGTCGTGCTCGACGAGATCACCTATCCGCTGATCTATGGCTGGCTGCCGCTGCAGGAGGTGCTGGACACGCTCAAGGCACGCCCCAAGGATGTGCATGTCTGCCTGACGGGCCGCCGCTGCCCGCAGGAGATCATCGACATTGCCGACACCGTGACCGAGATGACGCTGATCAAACATGCCTTCCAGGCGGGTATTCCCGCTCAAAGAGGTATCGAAGACTGATGGCTTTTGCCATGTCTGTGGCGCGACAATAGTTCCATGACCGAATCCAAGACCAGCTCCTTCGCGACGATTGCCGCAACGCCTTTCACCGAGGCCGAGCGGGCTGCCGTCTACCGTGCCATCTATGAGCGCCGCGACATGCGCCATTTTGCAGGCGGGAAGGTGGCCGACGAGGTCCTGCTGCGCCTGTTGCGCGCTGCGCATCACGCGCCCAGCGTGGGGTTCATGCAGCCCTGGCGCTTTATTCGGGTCAGGAGCGCCGAATTGCGCCGGCAGATCCACGGCCTGATCGAGGAGGAGCGCGTGCGCACCGCCCATGCCCTGGGTGAACGTGAAGAGGACTTCATGAAGCTCAAGGTTCAGGGCGTGCTCGATGCGGCCGAGGTGCTGGTCGTGGCCATGCCGCCGGGGCGCGAGGCGCATATCTTCGGTCGCCGCACCCTGCCCGAGATGGACATCGCCAGCAGCGCCTGTGCCATCCAGAACCTCTGGCTGGCCGCGCGCGCCGAAGGGTTGGGCATGGGCTGGGTCTCGATTTTCGATCCGCTGGCGCTGGCCAGATTGCTGCAGATGCCTGAAGGCGCCCATCCGCTGGGCGTGCTTTGCCTGGGCCCTGTCGATGCCTACTATGCCGAGCCCATGCTGCAGCAGGAGAAATGGGCCTGCCGGGCACCTCTGGAAGATATGCTGATGGATGATGTCTGGGACGACTCGCGCGTGGTGGCTGCGGCCACCAGGGGCAAGCCGGGCGGCGATGCATGCTCTGCGAAGGGCAAGCCAGACGCATGACGAGTTTTGGCTGGACTGAGCTGATCGGTCTTTCTCTCAGTCCGCTGGCATGGCTCTGCCAGACATTCACAGCCGGTGATCTGGCGGCGCTCAACTGGGCTGCCAATGTGCAGGCGGGCCTGCTGGCCGTGCTGGTGGCTCTGCTGCTGGACCGGCTTTGGGGCGAGCCGCCGGTGTGGCTGCACCCGGTGGTGCTGATGGGCAAATTGCTGGGCTGGTCGGGGCAGGTACTTGCACCGCGTGCCGAAGTGCAGAGTGACTATCTGCGGTTCTGCCTGGCAGCGCTTGTCTGGTGTGCGCTGGCAGCTCTGTTTTTCATGGTTTATGGCATGGCCCAGTTCATGCTGGGTTTTGCGCCCTGGTGGCTCTGGGGTCTGGTGATGGGGGTACTGCTCAAGCCGCTGCTGTCCTGGCGCATGCTCAAGGATGAGGTGCTGGCCGTGGAGGCTGCGCTGCAGCAATCGCTGCCCGCCGGGCGGGAGCGCCTGAGCTGGCTGGTGAGCCGCGACACGGCACAGCTGGACGCAGCCACCGTGCGTGAAAGCGCCATCGAGACCTTGGCTGAGAACCTCAGCGACTCCGTGATTGCTCCGCTGTTCTGGTTTGCCGTGGCCGGTTTGCCCGGGGCGGCCGTCTATCGTTTTGCCAATACGGCCGATGCCATGTGGGGCTACCCCGGCTGGCGAGGCCAGGGCGACCGCCGCCGCCACTGGCAATGGGCGGGCAAATGGGCGGCCCGCGTCGACGATGTGCTGAACTGGATTCCGGCGCGCATCACCGCAATGTGGCTGGCGCTGCTGGCCGGCGGCCTGTCCTGGGCCGGCTTGAGGCGCGATGCAGCCGTGACACCATCGCCCAATGGCGGCTGGCCCATGGGCGCCATGGCGCGGGCATTGGGGGTTCAGCTTTCCAAACCCGGCGTCTATCGGCTCAACCCGCAGGGGCGTGCACCGCAGGCGGCGGATCTGGAGATGTCTGTAAGATTTGCATCAAAAGTGATCGCAGCGCATGTCCTGCTTGCGTTAGCAGCTATGATTTTGGTGGTTGTGTGGAGAGGAAGGCTGCTTGCCAATGTTTGATGTGAATGCGGCAGCCATGCATGGCGGTACCGATGCGCAGGGCGTTCCGGCGCATGATTTTTCGACCAATCGCAATGCCTGCGGGCCTTGTCCCATGGCCGTGAAGGCGCTGCAGGCCGCCCATGTCGCGCAGTACCCCGATCCGCAATACAGGGCATTGCGCGCGCAGCTGGCGGCTTTTCATGGCGTGGCGGTAGAGCGCATCCTGATCGGCGGCAGCAGCAGCGAGCTGATTCATCGCCTCACGCTGCACGCTGTGCGCAGTGGTGCCAAAAGCGTGCAGTTTCCCCAGCATCACTATGGCGACTATCTGCAGGCCGCGCGAGTGTGGCGGCTGGCGTTGTGCCGCCGCACAGAAGCGGCCGTGGCGCCGGTGCTCAGCTGGGCCTGCGAGCCGTCAAGCCCGCTGGGGGCGGAGGAAGACGTCTGGCCTGCCTGGCAGCAGCCGCCGGCGCAGAAGGAATGGCGCGTGCTGGACTGCGCCTATCGCCCGTTATGGCTGGAGGACCAGCCACCCGAGCGCAATCTCGACGCCGTCTGGCAGCTGTGGACGCCCAACAAGGCCCTGGGCATGACGGGTGTGCGCGCTGCCTATGCGATTGCTCCCCTGCATGCCACAGCCGCAGAGCTGCAGGCGCTGAATGCGCTGGCGGCATCCTGGGTGGTGGGCTCGCATGGCGTGGCCATGCTGCAGGCCTGGGTGACGGACGAGGTGCAGCAATGGCTGGCGCACAGCCTGATGACCTTGCGCCGCTGGAAGGCGCAGCAGCTGGCGCTGTGCGAGAGACTGGGCTGGCAGGTTGTTCCTGGTCATCGGGCCAATTACTTTGTCGCAAGTCTGCCGCTGGCGGAGCTTGCCGCGCCTCTGGCCGGCCTGCGTGCCCAGGGCATCAAGCTGCGCGACTGTGCAAGCTTTGGCCTGAGCGGTCATGTGCGGCTGGGTGTGCTGCCGCCCGTGTCGCAGGCTGCGCTGGAGCAGGCCTGGAAAAGCATTCAATGACCTTGCCGATCAGACCTGATGGGCGCAAGGCGCTACCATTTCCCATGGACACTGAAACCTTGAAGCTGCGCTCGGTGCTGGTGGAGCGCTATGTCACGCCGTTGCGTGAAGGCGGCTCCATGCCGGCAATTGTCGAGACCGACGATTTGGGCACCTATGTGCTCAAGTTCCGGGGCGCCGGGCAGGGCGTGCGTGCACTGATGGCCGAGATCATCTCTGGCGGCATGGCACGTGCGCTGGGCCTGCCGGTGCCCGAAATCGTGCTGCTGCACTTGAACGGCGATCTGTCTCGCACCGAGTCCGACCCCGAGATTCAGGACCTGATTCGCGCCAGTGACGGGCTGAACGTGGGGCTGGACTATCTGCCGGGCTCCATCAACTTTGACCCGGCAGTGGACACGGTGGACGACGACTTTGCCTCGCGCCTCGTGTGGTTTGACACCCTGGTCAGCAATGTGGACCGCACGGCGCGCAACACCAATATGCTGATGTACCAGAAGCAGCCCTGGCTGATCGATCATGGCGCGAGTCTGACGTTTCACCATGCCTGGAGCGGAGTGGTTGCCGATCCGGCCAAGCCGTTTGCGCCCAGTGCCGAGCATGTGCTGCTGCCGCAGGCCAGCCAGCTGGCGCAGCTGGATGCGCAACTGGCCGCCAGGCTTGGGCCCGAAGTGCTCAAGAGCATTCTGGACGAGGTACCAGACTGCTTTCTGGAGCAGGCCGCTGCCGACAAAGAGGGCGATCTGCTCAAGAATGTGCAGGCCCATCGCGAGGCCTACATCAATTATTTCGTGGCCCGGCTTGCCGAGCGTGGCCGCTGGTTGCAAGGAGTGATCGATGCACGCGCATGAGGTCTACGACTACGCCATCGTGCGGGTAGTGCCGCGCGTGGAGCGTGAGGAATTTGTGAATGCAGGCGTGATCCTCTCGTGCCAGCGCACCGGCCATCTGCAGGCCGCCGTGGCCCTTGATGAAAAGCGTCTGCTGGCGCTGGACCCGAATGTGGATCTGGAGGCCGTGCACCGTCATCTGGGCTCCATCGTGGCCATCTGCGAAGGCCGGGTCGATGGCGGGCCGATTGCGCAGTTGCCCATGCGGGCGCGCTACCACTGGCTCACCGCCAAGCGCAGCAGCATCATCCAGACCTCGCCTTCGCATATGGGCATGTGCACCCATCCCGGCGAGGCGCTGGCCCGAATCCTGCAGCGTGTGGTGCTGCCGATCCCAACCGAGATTTAAGACATGACAGCACGTTGCATCATGGTGCTGGGCACCAGCAGTGGCGCGGGAAAAAGCTGGGTGGCCACGGCACTGTGTGCCTACTACCGCAGCCAGGGCCTGAAGGTTGCACCGTTCAAGGCGCAGAACATGAGCAACAACGCGCGCGTCGTTGCCACGCCCGAGGGCCGCTGGGGCGAGATCGGCACGGCCCAGTATCTGCAGGCGCTGGCTGCGGGGGCGGTTCCCGATGTGCGCATGAACCCGCTGTTGCTCAAGCCCGAGGCCGACACGCGCAGTCAGGTCGTGCTGTTCGGTCAGGTCAATGACGAGCTGAGCGCCATGCCCTGGCGAGGTCGCAGCCTCAAGGTCTGGCCGCAGATCGCGCAGGCCCTGGACGAGCTGCGTGCCGAAAACGATGTGGTGGTGATCGAAGGCGCAGGCTCGCCGGCCGAAATCAATCTGCATGCCAGCGATGTGGTCAATATGCGCGTGGCCAAACATTGCAACGCGCATTGCCTGCTGGTCTCGGACATAGACCGTGGCGGCGCCTTTGCCCATCTCTACGGAACCTGGGCATTGCTTCCCGAGGATGAGCAAAAGCTCATCAAGGGCTTTGTGCTCAACAAGTTCCGGGGCGACGCGGCACTGCTGGCGCCGGCGCCTCAGATGCTGGAAGAGAAGACGGGGGTGCCCACGGTGGCCTGCATTCCCATGCAGTTCCAGCACGGTCTGCCCGAAGAGGATGGCGTGTTTGATGATCGCGGCAGCACGGGAGCCGGGCGGGCCGTTCACACCACGATTGCCATCATCGCCTATCCGCGCATCAGCAATCTCGATGAATTTCAGCCCTTGCTGCAAGTGCCGGGCGTGCGCGTGGTCTGGGCTCGCTCTCCCGCGCAACTTGCCGAGGCGGACTGGGTCATTCTGCCAGGCAGCAAGGCCACGGCTGCTGACTTGGCCTGGATGCGCGCGCAAGGGCTGGATGCAGCCGTTGTCGCTCATGCCGAACTCGGCAAGCGCGTGCTGGGCATTTGCGGCGGCTTGCAGATGCTGGGCGAGGCGCTGATCGATCTGCATGGCGTGGACGGCAATGCTGCAGGCCTGGGACTGCTGCCGCTGGCGACATTGTTTGCACAGGACAAGACCGTGCAACCAACGACCTTGAAACTGCCAGCGTTGCAGGCTCCATGGAATGCCTTGAGTGACGTGCCGACGCGTGGCTACGAGATCCACCACGGCCAGACCCAGCTGCGTGCCGACATGCAGATGGCCAGCATGCGACCGGCTCAGGAACTGTTGCCCGGCATGCTATGGCAGGGAGGCAACAGTGCTGTCATCGGTACCTATCTGCACGGCCTGTTTGAAAACGCCGAGGTAATTCATGCGCTGTTCGGCCACGATGCGCCCAGTCTGGAGCAGGTGTTTGAGCGGCTGGCGCAGGGCGTGGGGCAATGGTTTGAGCCGTGCGCGCTCTGAGCGCCCGCAGCAGTTGTAGGACTGATCCTGCGGGCTCAAAGCCGCTGAACCGATAAGCCCTGCCTGAGAGTGCGTGCAAGCTGACCGGGCTATTCACTTTTTGGAATGGAGTTGCGTATGGCTTTTTTCAAGGTTCAGACTCTTCAACTGGCTTTGGGTGCAGCGGTTTTGTCACTGGCAGGCATGGCCAGCGCACAGGTGGATGCAGCCAAGCCAGCGGCTGAGGCAGCTGCGATGGATGCGGCCAAGCCTGCGATGAAAAAGCATCACCGCCATCATCACAAGGGCCAGCGTCCCATGCGCGAGAACAATTCGTCTTCTCGCGAGGCGATGGCGGCCAGTGCCGAAGCCAAGAAGGGCAAGCTCGATGACGGCCAAGGCCTCAGCCAGTACGAGCGCAATGCCTATGCCCGCTGCGGCGTGTTCAAGACCGAAATCGACCAGCAGGCCTGTATGGCGCGTGTCAAGGACGGCGCTGTCAGCGGCTCGGTCAAGGATGGCGGCATCTTGCGCGAAATCACGGTTGAGGAAGTCATTCGCTGAGGCTTTTGCAGCGTCTTCAGTCAAGGCCCTTAGGGGCCTTTTTTCATACAGCTCCTGGGCAATCGGTGAACTTGGCGTTGCAGTGCCAATGAAAGCGCGATACTTGCAAGATCGCAAAAACGTGCCTTCTGCATCCCGGTGGTGGATGGCACCCAGGCCTGATGCACCGGGAATGACTGCACGCATGAGTTCCGCTTCCTTTTCCGAATTCCCACCGTCCACCATCTGGTCCTGCCCGCAGGTGCAGGACATCCATGATGCGGCGCTGCAAGCCCGGGTTCAGCATCGCCTGGATTTCAAGACCAAGCCCCAGGGATCGTTGGGCGTGCTGGAACAACTGGCATTGCGCATTGCCGGCATCGTGGGTTGCGAAACTCCCAATCTGTATGCACCGCAGATGGTAGTGTTTGCTGCGGACCACGGACTGGCCGCTCAAGGTGTGTCGGCCTATCCGGTCGACGTGACCTGGCAGATGGTGGAGAACTTCCTTGCTGGCGGCGCCGCTGTGAGTGTGCTGTCTCTGCAGAACGGGATTGATCTGAACGTGGTCGACTGCGGCGTGGCCCGCGACTTTGAGGTGCGCGAGCAGGATCCTGCGCACAAGCTTCCCAAGGCCCATGAGCCGCGCCTGTGGCGGCGCAAGGTGGCTTATGGTACGGCGGACTGCAGCCAGGGCCCGGCCATGAGCGAAGCCCAATGCGCGATGGCGCTGCGCAATGGCTCAGAATTGGTCAAGAAACTGCCGGGCAATGCACTGTTGCTGGGCGAGATGGGCATAGGCAATACATCCAGCGCTTCATTGCTGCTGGCGCGTCTGTGCGGCGAGCCGGTCGAGGAAGTGACCGGAGTGGGCACGGGCCTTAGCAGCGAAGGCCTGGCACGAAAGATCGCCGTGCTCAGGCGGGTGCTGGATTTTCATGCCGGCGTGCAAGAGCCACTGGCCGTGCTGGCTGCCATGGGCGGGCTGGAGATCGCCACCATGACGGGAGCCGTGCTGCAGGCCGCGGCCGAACGCCGCCTGATCGTGGTGGACGGCTTTATCACCACAGCCGCCGTGCTGGTGGCCAGCCGCCTGCAGCCCCATGTGCTGCAGCGTTGCGTGTATGCACACCGATCGGGTGAGCCGGGTCATGCCCGTATGTTGGCCCACCTGCAGGCCCAGCCCATGCTGGACTGGCAATTGCGCCTGGGCGAAGGCTCTGGCGCGGCGCTGGCCTGGCCGCTGCTGCGCTCGGCATGCACCATGCTCAACAATATGGCCAGCTTTGAATCGGCTGGCGTCAGCGGCAAGAGTTGATGCAAAAAATATAGCTGAAAGCTTTTTGTGGATGTGCAGTTAAGGCGTTTCTAGCTCTTTTTTCCTGTTGCCGGTGCCAGGGTTTTGGGCGTGAAATCGCAGTATTTCGAAGCCACGCATTCCCAGCAGCGGGGCTTGCGTGCCTGGCAGACATAGCGGCCCAGCAGGATCAGCCAGTGATGGGAGTCCACCGCGTATTCATCGGGTACGCGCTTGAGCAGCTGCTTCTCGACTTCCAGCGGATTCTTGCCGGGGGCCAGCCCCGTGCGGTTGCCGACACGGAAGATGTGCGTGTCCACGGCCATGGTGGGCTGGCCGAAAGCCACGTTGAGCACCACATTGGCGGTCTTGCGGCCCACACCGGGAAGGGCCTCCAGCTCTTCGCGGGTTCGGGGTACCGTGCCTCCATGCAGCTGAACCAGCATGCGGCAGGTTTCCATCAGATGCTTGGCCTTGCTGCGGTACAGGCCTATGGTCTTGATGTAGCTCTCCAGCCCATCAAGCCCCAGATCCAGAATGGCCTGTGGAGTGTTGGCAGCAGGAAAAAGCCTGCGCGTGGCTTTGTTCACCCCTACGTCGGTGGCCTGGGCAGACAGCAGCACGGCGGTCAGCAGCTCGAACACCGTGGTGTATTCCAGCTCGGTTTGTGGCGTGGGGTTGGCGGCCTTGAGCGCAGCAAAAAACGGCGCTATATCGTTTTTCTTCATGGGCGATATTGTGGCTTGTCGTTCAGGGGCGGAACAAAGAAAAAGCCGCTGGGGTACACAGCGGCTCGGCGGGCGGAACCGCAGCAAGTCAGGGATCCAGGTTGTAGCTCAACACAAGGCTGTAGCGCAGTTCCCGATCGGGGTTGTTGACAGAGCGATCGCCCAGCGGTTTGCTCATGGCAAGGTCCAGTGCGTAATGGCGGCTGTCGGACAGGCGCAGCCCCAGACTGGCAGAGCGCAGTGTATTGCCGCTGACGCCGCTGGTTTGCTGATGCGTGCGTGCCCACTCATAGAGCAGATAGGGTTCGGCCGACTTGATCCAGGCCTGGTTGATGAGGAACTGGTAGTTGAGCTCGGCACTGGCGCCCATGCCGGAATCGCCAGAAAACTCGCCAGCCTGATAGCCACGGCCGAAGCGGGTGGAGCCAAAGGAGATTTTCTCCGGGACGGGAAGAATGTCGGCACTGTATTGCCCGCCAACGGCAAAAGCGGCACCCATCTTGTTGGCGAAGCGATGGCGCTGTGCATAGTCGGCGGTAATGCGCGTGAAGTCCAGCTTGGCCGGGTTTTCAAACTTTTGCTGCAAGCCCTGCCGATAGTAGAGGTCCAGGTTTTTGTAGGCCCCCAGGCTGTCCAGACCGTGGGCCAGCAGGACCGAAGCCGAACGGGTAGTGGTCTTGCCAAAGGACGCCCAGGCCATTTGCGCATAGAGCGTGCGAACCTTTTCCTCACGCAGCAGGGAGGCCTGGCTATCGGCCAGTTCACGGCTGTAATTGATGGCATACAGACCCGCCGTGGTGCTGAGCTGGGTGGTATTGCTCAAGATCCACGGGTGGCTGATATTGAAGTCCAGCTTGCGCTGCTGTGTCAGGTCATCAATGCCTGGAATGCGCGTTGCCGGCGGGTTGAAGCTGCGGTAGTCGGAATAGCTGACACGTGCTTGCGTGCCCTCGGGTGTCAGTTGCTGAGTGAAGCCGATGCTGCCGAAACGCTCCTTGTCGGGGTTTTGCAACATCGCCGAAGCCTGAAGCTGGCTGCCTGCCCACAAGGGGTCATTCAGGGTGAGGGAAGCAATGATGCGCGGCGTGGGCTTGCGCGCCTCGCCCCCGACGGTGACGGCAATGGGCTTGTGCTTGGATTTGATGACCAGGGGCACCGCACCATCGGTGGTGGTCGGCAGATTGGCAGATGCCGTGATCTGCACTCCGGGAAGGCGTGCCATCAGCTGGGTCTGGTGCTGAAAGGTCTTGGTGGTCAAAGGCCTCTCATTGAGCAGCGGCTGGGCAATTTCGCGTATCTGATCCTCGGAGCGGCCGAAATTGCCTTCCAGATTCAGGCTCTGCACATAGCCTTCGACCACGATGACCTGCACCGCGCCATTGGCAAAGTCTTGTGGAGGAAGGTAGGCAAAAGACAGGGCGTAGCCATGGCGCTGGTAAAGCTCGCTGACCTTCTGGGTCGCGGCATTGAGTTCACCGACCGTATGCGTGCCATTGATGAAGGGGGTGAAAAGCGCGCTGACCTCTTCGAAAGGAATCGCCGTGCTTCCCTGCACATTGACGCCACGTACCGCGACGCGGAGGTTGACGAGATCCTGGGGACTTGGCGGGGGCTTGTCTATCTGCACCGGAACCTGCCTGGGCTGCTGTTGCAGATTCCTTGCCGATTCGGGCGTTTGGGGCAGGCTGTTGAGCGGATTGCCGCCCTGCTGTGACCAGGCCAGAGGAGCCCAGGCCACAAGTGCCAACGCCTGAATCCTGGAGCCGATGCGGCCCTTTGGTTTTGCTTTTGACTGCAAAAGTCCCTCCTGTTCTATTTTTATGACTCTCATTGTTCCTTACATCCCCAGAACTGGGTATGGGGCTGTCGTAAAAAAGCCCGCCTCAAGGCGGGCCAGGCTCAAGCGGCGCACGCAGGCCACCGCCGTTGTCCTTATTTGCTGGTGGCTACCGCTCCACCGCCCAGGCCGAGCGCCAGATTGCCGCCCAGCAGTCCACCCAGCAGGCCACCCGAGGTGCTTGCACCACCTGCTGCTCCTGCGCCTGCAGCGACATTGGTCACGCCGCCAAGTACACCGCCCACGAGGCCTGTGACTGCGCCAACGGTGTTGCCGACCAGGCCCGTCACCGCAGTGCCTGCACTGCCGGTGCCTCCTGCCGGAGCGCCTGCCGATCCTGTGACACCACCGACAAGCCCTGTGACGCCGCCCAGCACGCCTCCGACCAGATTGCCTGCTCCAGCGACAGGGCCACCGGCATTGCCGCCACCGCTTGCTCCACCGGTCACGCCACCGACCAGGCCTGTGACGCCGCCCAGCACGCCGCCGACAATATTGCCTGCTCCACCAGCAGAGCCGCCTGCACCGCCCGTGACATTGCCAAGTACGCCACCTAGCAGGCCGCCGCTAGGTGTGCCGGGACCAGTCGCCACACCACCCAGGCCGGCCACGGTCTGGCCGACACCCGAGACCACGCCGCCCAGCGGAGCAACAACCGGAACTCCGGTGCTGGTGACGGAAGCTCCCACATGATTGACTACGCCGCCCACGGTGCCCAGCAAGCTGTTAACCGGCTGGCCCAGGCCCGTGGTCTGAACCAGATTCTGGGTGGTGCCCAGGACGGTGCTCAACACCGGCGTGGCGACCTGGCTGACCTGAGTCGTCAGACCCGAGACCAGCGGGTTGCTGGTCAGCTTTGCCACCGTGCCTTCGACGCCGGAAACGGTGGTGCCAAGGATTTGCACCGTGCCGCCCGCCAAGCCTGCCACATCACCGACCACGCCAAGCTGAGGAGTGTCCAGCGCACTGACCGTCTTGCCTGCCGAAGTGACTGCCGCGCCCAGATAGCCGACGGCGGGAGCCACGCCTTGCAAGGTGGTGCCGATGGGGTCGGCCGTCTTGCCGATCTGGCCCAGACCTGCACTGACGCCGCTACCCACGCTGTTGACGGCATTGTTCACATTGCCAAGAATGCCGCCGGCCGGCTGGGCCACACCGCTCAGAGGCGTGCCGCTGGTAGCCGTGCCCAGGGTGGAAGTCACGATGTTGTTGACGTCGCTGATGACGCCGCTTGTCCCGGAAAGCGTTCCAGTGACATCCGCCACGGTGTCGCGCACCGGAGTGAGCGGAGTGCTTGCCACAGGCGGATTGCCCGTGCCGCCATCACCGCCGCCGGTGTTGCCACCACCGGTGCCGCCGCCAGTGCCACCGCCGGTGCCACCAGTGCCGCCTCCGGTACCGCCAGTACCGCCACCAGTACCGCCGCCGGTTCCTCCACCGGTGCCGCCTCCGGCGACAACGTCTCCGCCGCCGGTGCCGCCGAGGTCGCTGCGCAAAGAGCCGCTCGAGCCGCAGGCTGCCAGGCTGGCAACCAGAGCCACAGCACACAGGGTGCGCAAGCTCGACGGGGTCTTGCCGTTAATCGCGGCAGACAAGGCCTTGCTGGTAAAAGTGGTAGTACGCATAAATCCTCCATCCCAAAAACAAGTGAAAAAATTCGTCAAGTACGCGGTCCGAGAATCGGTAGGCGTATGTTCTTTTCAGAGAGGCTGTACTGTCCAATTCAAAGTTTGAGACACGAAGTTATGCGCAATTAACAATTGCTATCAACTTTTGAAAATTGGTAGGAGTTTGATTACTTGCTGCATGGAATAGCGCCTACATAAAAGCCACTTCCTGTCTCTGGGGCGATTCGCGCGCCACAATGGGCATCTGCCGCTCAAGCAGCGACGAGATTCCCGTAGCGCTTTAACCAAGAAAACGTATGCAATTTGCCAAACGACTCGATAACGTAGAAACCTCTGCGATCCGCGAACTCTTCAAGCTGCTGGGCAAGCCAGGCATCATCAGTTTTGCGGGCGGCTTTCCGGACAGTGCAATGTTTGACGTAACCGGGATCAGCGCTGCCTCTGCGGCAGCCCTGCAGCAGGAGGCGGGAGCCGCATTGCAGTACGGTGCGACAGAGGGTTACCAGCCGCTGCGCGAGCAACTGTCGTCCTTTATGGCCGGCAAGGGCGTGCCCGATGTGGCGCCTGATCAGCTCATCGTCACCACCGGCAGCCAGCAGGCGCTGGACTTGCTGGGAAAGACCATGGTGGGAGAGGGTGACAAGGTCATCGTCGAAGGCCCGACTTTCCTGGCCACGATTCAGTGTTTCCGCCTCTATGGCGCAGAGGTGATCTCCGCCCCTGTGGATGAGCATGGCGTGAAGACCGACGAGCTGGAAAAGCTGATTGCCGAGCACAAGCCCAAGCTGGTCTATCTGATCCCGACCTTTGGCAACCCCAGTGGTGCCATGCTGAGTCTGGAACGCCGCAAAAAGGTGTTGGAACTGGCCGTCAAGTACCAGACTCTGGTTGTGGAAGACGACCCCTACGGCGATCTGTACTTCAATGAAGCGCCTCCTGCCAGTCTGCTGTCACTGACACGCGAAGTCCCCGGCAGCCGCGAGTGGCTGGCGCACTGCGGTTCCTTGTCCAAGGTGCTTAGCCCCGGTCTGCGTATCGGCTGGCTGATTGCACATCCCGAATTGCTTGCTCGCGCAGTGATGTGCAAGCAGTTCAGCGATGCTCATACGAGCACCTTTGCCCAGGCCACTGCAGCTCAGTACCTGAGGTCCGGCGCCATGCCCAGGACCCTGGCCCATGTGCGCGAGGTCTATGCCAAGCGTGCCGAGACCATGGGCGATGCGCTGCGCGAGCAACTGGGCGATGCCGTCGAGTTCGTACAGCC
Organism: Comamonas testosteroni ATCC 11996; assembly: GCF_000241525.1. Taxonomy (GTDB): domain Bacteria; phylum Pseudomonadota; class Gammaproteobacteria; order Burkholderiales; family Burkholderiaceae_C; genus Comamonas; species Comamonas testosteroni. The sequence goes on along the minus strand of NZ_AHIL01000043.1, from coordinate 492,791 downwards.
TGCCGGCGGCCTGTTCATGTGGGTGCGTCTGACGGGCGCGCGTGGCCAATTGGCGGATGCGGCTGTGCTGGCCAAGAAGGCCATTGAAGAGGGTGTGGCCTTTGTGCCGGGCGCTCCGTTCTATGCACAAAACCCTGATACGGCGACCTTCCGCCTCTCGTTTGCCACGGCTGACGAGGACAAGATTCGCGCAGGTATTGCTCGTCTTGCCAAGGCGCTCAAGGCATGAGCGACAGTCACGAAGCGCTGCAAGAGCGAATCATGGAGCTGGAGATCAAGGCCAGCTACACCGAGGATTTGCTCGAACAACTCAATATGACGATCTACCGTCAGCAGCAGCAGATCGATCTGTTGATCAACGAGGTGAGGGAACTCAAGCGCCAAGCGCCAGAAGGCGGGGGGGCGGTGCGCAATCTGCGCGACGAATTGCCGCCGCATTACTGACTGCGGCTGCGCCTGGAATTTCCGCTTGAGCTGCGGCAGATTCAAGATGCCTGCGGATGCTCGAGCCGCAGGCATCTCCGCTGCGGTTGCCTTCTCTGTTAGCGCAAAGCGGGCTTTGCCCGCATGAGATCGTGGGCGGCGCATCGCAGAGTGCCTATTTCTAAGTTTGAGGGAGGCCGGCGGCTCGAGCCAGCGATTGCCGGCCCGGCAAGGGCGGCACAGCCTTGTTTCAGCGCCGCAAGCTTTTTTCGGAGTGCCTGGTTTTTTGCGCTGGTAGGCGCGTGGCGGCAGGCCGCACCAGCACTTGAAGGCGTGGGCAAAGACGCGCTCCGATTCGTCGCCGTAATTCTCGGCGACCTGTACCTGAGGCAGGCCCGATTCCAGCAGCTTGCCCAGTAAGGCAGGGTGGGCTAGCCAAACGCTCGCCCCAAGCCTGGAATACCAAGCCCGGTATAGCGGCAGACATCGGACGTCCACACAACGGAGGCGATGACGATACCGCCTAGAACAGGGGGCAGGGGAACGGAAGTCCCGTGGCGCTGATTCCAGTCACAAGCAGGATGCTTCGATGCTTCGATGCAGCGTTCAAGGCTGGAATCTCTTTTGATTACGTATGCACTCAACCTGCGCTGTAAAGCGTCTTTGCTGAAACTCCACAGAGGCTGCAGGGGGCCGTTTCGTTCCTGTGAGCTGTTGAATGTGTCAGTGAAATGGCTTCACTATTGCTTTGTCATGAAATCGCCATATAGCGTGTGTAACATTTGCTCACAATGATTCCTATGGCGATGCTGCATGCCAGAAATCCCCGAGTATTTGAGCGACTTCCGGCCACGCTTTCGCCCACCGAGTGCTGCCGATCTCTGCACCGAGGTTCCGTGCATGACGACTGATGACACGAATGAGAAAGTCATGGAGGTTTTCAACCGCTACCGTGACCTTGTCAGCCTGCCTGTCGTTGAGGGCAAACAGCCCATCGGACTCATCAATCGCAACATCTTCCTGTCGCAGATGAGCAAGCAGTTCCGCATGGAGCTTTATGGTCGCAAGAGCTGTATCGCGTTCATGGATAAAGAGCCGCTGATCGTGGATGCAGCTTTGGACATCGAGGCGCTGACTTTCAAAACAGTGGAGTACGGCGAAAAAGCGCTGTCCGACGGCTTTATCGTTACCCGAGATGGTGTGTTTGCCGGAACAGGCAATGGGCTCCAGCTCATGCGGGTAGTGGCGGATATGCAGGCTTCGCGCAATCGCCAGATCATGCACAGCATCGAATATGCCAGCGTGATTCAGCAGTCGACACTTCGCAGCTCCCTGGATGCGCTCGCAAGAGCCTGTCCCGAAGCACATCTGGTGTGGGAGCCACGTGACATTGTCGGTGGCGATTTCTACCAGTTCAGCACCGACACCGATGGCTGGTTTGCGACCGTGGCTGATTGCACGGGGCATGGCGTGCCAGGTGCTTTCATGACCTTGATTGCGTCGACCAGCCTCAACCAGGCGATAGAGCAGAACGGGTCCCGCGATCCGGCCAGTCTGCTGGGGCATGTCAATCGCAGCATCAAGCAGATGCTGGGCCAAGTCGACGGTCAGGACGCAACACCGGGCTCGGACGACGGCATGGATGCGGCCTGCTTCTGGTTTGAGCCCGCAAGCGGGCGCTTGACCTTCGCGGGCGCACGACTGTCCATGTTCCTGCTGCGCCCTGATGCGGACACTGTTGAGATGCTGGAGGGGCAGCGCAAGGGAGTCGGCTATGTCGACAGCGAAATCGATTTCGCCTGGCTCAACCAGGAGGTAAGCCTTCCCCGCGGCACGCTTGTCTTTGTGAGCACCGATGGACTGATTGACCAGATCGGCGGGCCACGCGGTATCGCTCTTGGCAAGCGCCGGGTGCGGGAATCACTGCTTGAGCATCGACAGAAGTCTCCTTCAGAGATCAATATGGCCTTGCTCGAATCTCTGCGCGTCTGGCAAGGTGAACACCACCGCCGCGACGATCTGACTTTTTTCTGTTTTCGTGCCTAGTCTCAAGGCCCATATATGCCTTCCCCCATGATTGCTGAGAAGTACGGATCCTTCTTCAATTTGGCGCGCCAGCACCAAGTCATTTTCTATTACGTCGGGTATTTCTCGCAGCACATCGTTGCGGCCATGGCCGATGCAGTGAAGTTGCAGCTTGAAGTTGCCGGGGTTGCCGCTCCGACCCGGCGCAAGCTGTTTTCCTCGTTCGTGGAGATGGCGCAGAACATCATTCACTACTCAGCGGATTCGCTGACCCCCTCCAGTCTGAACAACGGGGAGCTACGTCATGGCTCGGTCTGCATTCGTCGAGAGGAGGACGGCAGCTTTTTGCTGCTTTGCGCCAATCCTATCGAGTCACTGATGGCCGAAGCGCTGCGGGTGAAACTGAATGCACTGCGGAGCATGACGCTTGAAGAGATCAAGCAAGCTTATCGACAGACACTTCGCGAGGAGACGCCTGAGGGAAGCAAGGGTGCGGGCATGGGTTTCTTGACCGTTGCCCGGGATGCCAGGGAGCCGTTGGAGTTCGACTTCGACGGGGAATCTGGCGATTCGCCTGTCTTCTACCTGAAGGCAGCCATATAGGCACAGCGAGACCGTCAACGAATAAAGAAAACTGATGGAAAACCTCTACATTGCCCCAACGCCCAGCTCTCCCGAGGTGGATTTCATTTTTGATGCGCATACCTTGAGCATGCGCGGCGAGTCCTATCCGGAAAATGCTGCAGCTTTCTACAGCGACATCATTTCTCGGCTCAAGGACTACCTGTCCGCACAGATAGAGACAACGATCGAAGTGAATATTGCGCTGGCGTATTTCAATAGCTCCAGTACCAAAATGCTCTTCAATTTGATAGAGGCTTTGAGCAACTGCGCAGAGGCCGGTAATCACGTGGTGCTCAACTGGTATCACGATGAAGAAGACGACACGATTCTTGAGTTCGGGCAGGAGCTGAGCGAGGATTTTCCAGCTCTCGAGTTTGTTGCCCATCCAGTTGGAGCAACCTGAATGGACAGCCCTGGCACTTCAGTGGCGCCAGATCTGTTTGAAGCAGAGAACCAGGCGCTGTTGACTGCGCGAGCGGCACATACCGGCTGCGCCTGCACAGCGCCATCTCAATGCAGACAGGCTTTGGGTGACCTGCTTCTTGCATACGAAAGGCTGTTGCGAGAAACACGCCGACTGGTGCGCCGCAGCGATCGCGCGGAACTGGAGATGAATCAGTTGAATTCCCGGCTTCAGGATCTGGCGGCAGAGCTTGAACATCGGGCTACTCACGACACGCTGACTGGTGTCCTGAACCGGGCTGCAGTCATCGAACTGGTGAACCAGTATTTTGTGCATGATGATCTTTCACTGATCGTGCTGGATATCGATCACTTCAAGAGAATCAACGACAGTTTTGGTCATCCGACGGGTGACAAGGTCATCCTCGGCGTTGTTGCCTGCCTTCAGGCCGTGGTGCCTTCCTCAGCGCAGATCGGCCGGGTCGGCGGTGAGGAGTTCACCGTTGTGCTACCTCGTCAGAGTGCGGACGTTTCCGAAAGACTTGCACAGGATCTCCGGCGCGCGATTGAGATCTGCGATTTCGGTCTGCCCGATGGAAGTGCTGTCACTGCCAGCTTTGGCGTGAGTTGGGCACCCCCGGGCGGCGATTTCGACAGCGCGTATGGCTTCGCTGACGAAGCGCTTTATGTCGCAAAGCGTGGCGGACGCAACCAGGTCTGCCTCTCGTCGTGTTTTTTGCAATCTCTCGAGCATGAGACCTGAGCCAGCTCCAGGGGGGGATCAGTCGCGCCTGGTCTCCGCCGATGCAATGCCAAGCGCAGACTCGGCCTTTGGACCAAGGTGGCGCATCCTCATTGTGAGCGCAGATCCAGAGGTTCACGCGGCAAGCCGTTCCTCTTTGGATGCGCAGATGCTGTTCGAGCGCCCGCTGCTGTTTTTGAATGCGTTTTCTGGCGACGAGGCAAGACAGCTGCTTCTGAGCGAAACCGACCTGGCCGTGGTCATACTCGATCTTGCGATGGAGCGGGCGGGCGTGAGAATTGATCTGGTGCATTTCATACGCCATGCTGCGGCCCTGCGCAATACCCGCATCATTCTTCTGTCCGGCCAACCGGGGCAGGAGCCCGGGCTCGATGCACTGATTGAAAATGACATCAGTGATTACAGAACTAGAGCGGAACTGACTGCGGATCGGTTGCACGTCATCGTTGCCACGGCAGTTCGCTCCTATAAACAGCTGTGCGCGGCGGACACAAGCCGAGGCGGCCTGGAGCATGTTCTGCGATCCAGTGCATCTCTGCTGGAGATCAAGGATTGCTACGAATTCGCATCCGGCGTACTGACACAGCTGGCGGCTTTGCTGAAGGTTGCGCAAGTAGGTGTGGTGTGTGCTCAGGAGGTGGCCAATCCCGACGGCTGCTACTTCGTGCAGGCGGCAACGGGCCGATTCTCCGAGCTGATTGGGCGTCCTCTGGAGTTGTTGCCGCAGACATCGGAACTGGGCTTGCTAAGAAAGGCGGTTGAAGGCCGCTGCAATGTCTACGGCGAGACTGGCGGGCTGGCACTGCATATCGGCCACGATGATGGACAGAACTTCGTGGTGTTTATCGATGTGCCCAGGCACCATGCTGTACTGCATCCGCAGCTGCTGGATGTCTTCTGTGCCAACCTGAGCACATTGCTGCATAACCGCGGTTTGCTCGGGCGCCTGAAAGAGAGTGCCTATCATGATCCTCTGGTGAATCTTCCCAATCGCGCCCATTTCGTCGAGGCAGTCGATGAATGCGCAAGACAGGGCTTGCACGACTACATTCTGGCGCTGATCGACATTGACGATTTCAGTGCCACGAACGACCTGATGGGGCATCTGTTCGGGGACCGTCTTCTGGAGCGCGTTGCTCGCTGTCTTGAAGATGTGCTGCCAGGCGATGTGCTGTTGGCCAGGCTGGGTGCAGACACCTTCGGGGTATTGGGGGCTATTGGACAGGTGCAGCCCAGGCGTCTGCTTGAGTGCGTGCGCCAACCGCTGAGTATTGATGGGGCTCCTTACAAGGTCTCGCTCACCTGTGGCTATGTGCTTTTGCCTCAAGAGTTTCGAGCAGGGGCGGACTTGGTCAAGGATGCCACGATTGCACTCAAGCGTGCGAAGCGAGATCACCGCGGTCAGGTGCTGCGGTACTCCGATCAGATGGGATCCGAGGCACGATCCAGGGCATTGTTGCTATCGGAACTCAGAGAGGCGATCGAGAACCGGGAGCTGTTTCTGGTATATCAGCCTCAGCTCAACCTGGTGACGCATAGCGTCGTTGGAATTGAGGCGCTTCTGCGATGGCGTACGGAAGATGGCCGATTCGTGCCTCCGGACAAGTTCATCCCTGTTGCCGAGCACTCGGGTCTGATTGTGGCCCTTGGCCAATGGGTGCTCATGGCCGCATGTGCAGCGATGCGCGAATTGCTGGATGCAGGAGTCGCGCCTCAGCGCATTGCCGTCAATGTCTCGACGGTGCAGCTTCAGGACCCTGGATTCCTTGAGATCGTCTGCGCAGCACTCGCCAGCAGTGGTTTGCGAGGGGATCACCTTGAGCTGGAGATCACCGAATCAGTGGCGGCGCTTCCCACGGATTTGCTGAAATCAACGCTGTCGGCGCTGAGGGCAGAAGGCGTCTCCATCGCCATCGATGATTTCGGTACCGGGTACTCTTCGCTGAGCTATCTGGAGCAGCTTCCTCTGGATCGGATCAAGATTGACCGTTCCTTTGTGTGTCAGCTTAGCGAACCGGACGGCGCACGGATAGCGGAAATGGTCGTTCAACTGGGTCGCAAGCTCGGGCTGAGCGTGCTCGCCGAAGGAATCGAGGACGCCACTGTGTGCCAGGCATTGCTCGCCATGGATTGTTATGAAGGACAGGGCTATTACATCGCGAGGCCCATGAACAAGAGCGCTCTCCTCGAATGGCTTCAGGCGCATTGCCTCGATGCAGACGCAGAAAGTCGCACCCAACTGATGGCGCCACCGGTCGAGCTCTCTTTTGATTCACGGAGTGCTGCCGCGTTCGGTGCGGAACAATCAGTAGCGCCTGTCCTCCCTGCAGTAAGCAGCTCCTCAAGACATGGTGTTCGAGACAGGGACCGGCATACATGCGCTTGACCTTGGCGCTTTCTTCCTGCTTGTGCCCTGGCGTACAGGTATTCCTGGCTGTCGGTCTTTATGTGGCCAACGTGGTGTTTGCCGCTGGCAAGGCGGATTGTGGCGCTGAACCCGAAGTGTTGGGGTGGGCCTGTGGCGCGCGCTTCACTGCAGCTGGATTTTCTTCGGCAAGTAAATGCCCCGAGCACTCTTGGTCGACTCTTGCTTCCTGACGTGTAAAGATTCAAGAATGCCTTGAAAAACAATAGCCAAGTCTTCGATACCTATCCGCAGAAAATCCTGGCAAGAAAAAAAGCCCCTGCAAGAGGGGCTGAGAGAGCTTGCACTGACTCCTTCGTCCTGGATATATAAATTGCCGGGGAGTAGCGAACTCATCGGCTTTTTGCGTTCAATCCAAGTTGTCCCGCCAGCAACTCAAGGCAGTACCTATGCAGCATGCAGCGAAGCTCGGGACTATTCCAGCGGGGTGTTTGCAACGTTTTTCATCTTGCCCAGGAAGAGGCGGGTGAAGAATGCGGCCATGACGATGATCAGCACAATCACGGCAAGGCTCATCAGCCCGTAGTCGGTGGAAAAGAGATCGATCATCAGCTTCATGGTTCCTCCCTGTTGAGTCTCCGCAGTCTTGCGGGCATGTCTTACTATGGCTGCTTGGCCGGGCCGGGGGCTTGTGTTGCATCAAGCTTTGGCAGCCGTCGCGTTGAGGCAGAGCAAGCTGGTGTACAGGGGGAAGATCAATCCTGTCAGACGCTTTCAGGAAATCTGGCTGCGAAGTGCTGTGATCGTTTTCAGGGTGAGGGGCTCACTTCTCTCTTATTTGCGCAGAAAAGGCAAGGCTACCTCCGCGGGAATGGGGCAGACATAGGGCTTGCCTTCACGGCGCTGTAGCAACTCCTCCTTGGCGCGCTCCAGCAGTTCGGGCTGGGCGAACAGCTCCACGGCGGTGGCCGTGAGAATCTTTGCGGCGTGCACCATGCCGATGTGGGCCAGGCCGGACTGGCCTTGCGACACCATCTGCCAGGAGTGCAGCGGCGTGCCGAAGGCATAGCAGGCCACCCAGGCTTGAGCCGTGGGCGTAATCCAGCTCACATCGGCCACGTCGGTGGAGCCGAACATGATGTCTTTGGCGTTCGGGTCGTAGGGCGTCAGACCTTCAAAAATGGCTGGCACCTTGCCACGCAACACGCTCGCCAAAGGGCGGCTGACGGCATCAACATCGTTTTTGTCCAGCGTGGCCTGGAACTGGCCGGCAACAGCATGCGCCTGTGCATCGGCTTGCAACTGTCCCAGTGCCTGCATCTGCGCATGCATCACGCTGTTCAGCGTGCTGTTTTGCAGCAGATTGGAGCAGGCCTTGTCGAAGATGATTTCGAGCTTGCAGTCTGTCATCAGCGCGGCGCCACGCGCCACGTTCTGAACACGCTCATAGAGTTCGGCGGCTTCGTGGTTGCGTGCTGCCCGTACCAGATACAGCACTTCGGCGCGCGCTTGCACGACATTGGGCGACAGACCACCGCTATCGGTGACAGCGTAATGCACACGAGCGTCCGAGGGCATGTGTTCGCGCAGATAGTTCACCCCTACGTTCATCAGCTCCACTGCATCCAAGGCGCTGCGGCCCAGGTGGGGAGAGTGCGCAGCATGCGATGCCTTGCCGTGGAAGACAAACTTCGCCTGGATATTGGCCAGCGTGCTCTGGCTGAACAGACCGGTGTAGCTGGCTGGGTGCCAGGTCAGTGCTGCATCCACATCATCGAACACGCCGGCACGGGCCATGAAGGTCTTGCCGGAGCCGCCTTCCTCGGCCGGACAGCCGTAGTAGCGCACACGCCCATTCGTTCCGGTGCTTTTCAGGTGCTGCTGCAGAGCAATAGCGGCAAAGTGCGCCGAAGTGCCCAGCAGATGATGGCCGCATCCGTGGCCGGCCAGGCCGGGGCTTTCGGTGGACGGGGTGCACACCAGTGCACCGCTTTGCTGGTTCAGGCCTGATAGGGCGTCGTATTCACCCAACAAGGCAATGACCGGGCCGGTATCGCCCCATTCGGCCATGAAGGCGGTGGGGATGCCTGCCACATCGCGTGTGATGCGGAATCCAGCCTGCTGCAGCGCATCGATGTGGAGCTGGACCGAAGCATTCTCGGCATAGCGCAGCTCGGCCAGAGACCAGATCTGGTCGGCCAGCGCCGTCATGCGTGGTGTCTCACGTTGAAAGAAATTCTGCAGGGCGCTCATCGCTTGCATGGCAAAAGGGTCCTTGAGCTGTGGTGAAGAAGATGGGGCATGAGGAGGAAATTGGCCGACTGCAGCGAGCGCCGGCTGCAGGGCAGGCTCTTATTCGGGCTTGACGCCGGCCTTGTCGAGCAGGGCCTTGTTGCGCTTGAGTTCGGCGGCGATCTGGGCCGGGAACTGGGAGGGCGCCGTCTCGGTCGCCGTAGCGCCCAGATTCTTCAGATGCTTTTGCACCTCGGGCAGGTGGACGGCTTTGACAGCCGCATCCTGCAACTGCTTCACGATGGGGGCCGGTGTGTTGCTGGGGACGACCAGACCGAACCAGCTGATGCCCAGTTCGTTGAGTTCGTCGTAGCCCAGCTCCTTGAAGGTCGGTACATTGGGTAGGTCGGGCGAGCGGCCATGTGAGGCGACCACAACAGGCAGCAGCTTGCCACCCTTGATCTGCGGCATTGCCGAGGGCAGCTGGTCGGTCATGATCTGGACCATGCCGGCAAGGGCGTCATTGAGTGCAGGGCCGTTACCGCGATAGGGCACGATCTGAATCTGGGTCTTCATGGTTTCGTTGAACGAGGCAACCATCAGATGTCCCAGCGTTCCCATTCCCGGTACTCCGGCGCTGTAGGTACCGGGCTGTGCCTTGATCTTGGCGAGGAAGTCGTTGAAGTTGTTCACGCCCATCTTGGGGTGGGCCATATAGACCGAAGGCATGGTCACCAGATTGGCCACCGGCAGCAGCTTGCCCTCAATCTTGCTGGCGCGTTTGTAGAGCAGGGGGTTGATGGTGGCCGTGCTCACGGTAGCCATGCCAATGCTGTAGCCGTCCGGAGCTGCCTGGGCGATGGCCTCGCTGCCGATCAGCCCTCCAGCGCCGCCCTTGTTGTCCACGATCACCGGTTGCCCCAGCGTGGTGCGCATGCCTTCGGCAATCACGCGTGCCACGATGTCGGTGGAGCCGCCGGCGGCAAAAGGTACGATGAGCTTGACAGGTTTGCTTGGATAGACCTCAGCGGCCAGTGCCTGCGGCGCGGCCAGGGTCCACAAGGAGCTGGCAATCGCCAGAGAGAGCAGGCCGACGCGGCGAGTGAGGCCATTTGTGCAGCCGCGAGTGCGTGAAGAGATGGACATGGAGGGCTCCTGAAAGATATCGGCCAATCCATGCCTACACCATCAGTGCTGTTCACGAATTTCTGCCGTCATGGGAATGAAATATAGAAATTTCGGAGCCTTGGCAGTACATGTTATTTGCGGTTAGCTATAAGCTTTGCCGATACCTTGGGTGCGCCTCTCTCTATGGAGTCTGATATTGACTGGTGAAAACCCTTATATTGCTAGCAATCATTGAGATCATTGATCACGTTTGCCATGGACAGTGCCTGGGACAGAGGTGCCGCTCAATATCGCTGGATCTATTTACGGGTCTTGTGTATTGGTTCACGCTCGGCGACAGCGGAGGTTTCGACTTCTCAAGCTGATGACTCGAAAGCTGCCGTCGAGGTTCTCTCAGCAGGTTGCCTTGGCGGTGTGATCGAGCGGCAGCAATATTGCCTTGTCTGCGGCCGGCGCTGCTTGGCCGGCTTGGGCACGAGCAATCGCATCGAGCTTGAGTTCAACTGTTCGCTAGTTGCCACAGCCGGACGCCGGGCGGGGCAGACTCTCGAATGATTGCTAGGCAAGGCCTGGGACTGTTGGCGGCGTCGTGCCGTGTTGGGGCACAAGGGCTGTATTGTGTGCACAATGGTGGCTCCGCTCGGACGAGCGGCTCGCGCATTCCAAATGCTGCTTTATATTGATTCGCGTCGCAGACCATCCAAGAAGACCGCATGTCGATCAAATCCATTCTGAAATCCACCGTGGTGGCACTGACGATCGTGACCGGTGGGTCGCTTTTCGCACAGGGCACTCCCATCAATGCAGCGGCCTATGACGCTCTGGTTGCGCAGGGGCCTGTGGCCGATGCGACGACCATCGCATCGAGCACCTGGGCCAGCAAGATCAAACAGGCTGGCATGCTGCGCCTCGGCAGCACGCAAACATCGAATCTTTTCTCGCTGCTCAATGAGAAAGACGGCAAGATCCGCGGCTTTGACCTGGGGCTGGCCCAGCTCATCACTCGCTACATTCTGGGCGACGCCGCCAAGTACCAGTTCACGCAGGTGACCTCGTCCACGCGTGAGCAGGTGCTTATCAATAATCAGGTGGACATGGTCTTCGCCACCTACTCCATCACTCCTGCTCGCGCCGAGAAGATCTCGTTTGCCGGCCCTTACTACACATCGCAGTCCGGCGTGCTGGTCAAGTCGAACAACAAGACGGTTCAGTCTTACAGCGACCTGGGCGGCAAGAAGGTGGCCACGCAAGCGGGCTCCACGGGGCCTGCGATATTGGCCCAGTATGCTCCCAAGGCTGTCGTGCAAGAGTTTCAGACACATCAGGAAGCCCTCGATGCACTGCGTCAGGGGCGCGTCGATGCCTACGTGACCGATTACACGCTGCTGCTCAACGCCCTGAGCCTTGGCACCAGCAACGCGCGGCTGGCGGGTGCGCCATTCGGCGCGCAGGACCCCTATGGAGTTGGACTGCCCAAGGGCTCGGACGGCGTAGCATTCATCAATGCCTTCCTGAAGAAGCTGGAGGCTGACGGTACCTGGGCCAAACTTTGGACTATCTCCATAGGGCAGCGTACCGGTAGCACGACTGTTCCGACGCCGCCCGCTCTGCCTTGAACGATGGGTGAGGTTTCCAGGCTCCTGGCCGACTATGGGCCTGCCTTCTGGCAGGCCCTCTTGCTGACATGGAAGCTTACGTTGGTGTCCTTTGTGCCCGGGGTTATGCTGGGCACGGTCGTCGCGGTGCTTAGGCTTATGCCATTGCCGCCGCTGCGCTTGGCACTGACCGTCTACGTCGAGATCTTCCGCAATATACCCAGCGTAGCGCTGCTGATCTTCATCGTTTTCGCGCTACCCGATCTCAACATCGTGATTGACTATGAGCCCAGCGTGATCCTGACGCTGACGCTGGTCTGCTCCGCATTCACGGCGGACTACCTGCGCTCGGGTATCAATACCATTCCCGGTAGCCAGATTGAGGCTGCGCTCAGCCTGGGCATGCGGCCGCTGCAGATTGTGTCTGCCGTGGTCCTGCCGCAGGCGCTGCGTTCGGTGGTGCAGCCGATGACTTCGCTGCTGATTGCATTGATGTTGTCGACTTCTCTGGCGTCGCAGTTGCCGTTCCCAGGCCGGGAGCTCACGGCGCTCGTATCCAAGATCGCCAACGACTCGGCGCTCGGCATTGCCGCGTTCGCAGTGGCTGCCACCATGTATGTGTTGACAGGCCTGCTCATCGCCTGGGCCGGCGCGGCTCTGGAAAAGAAAGTGCGGATACTGCGATGAGCCGTTCTCTGGAGGACATTCTGTTTGCTGCGCCAGGCCCCCAGGCCCGGGCCGTCACCAACGCGGTGAGCGTGATCGCCGCAGCCGTGCTGCTTTTGCTGGCGGTGGCAATTGTGTTCCGCTTCCATTCGGCAGGGCAGTTCGATGCCCCGTACTGGGAATTCTTTGCCTGGCCGACGACCTGGAGCTTTCTTGCCAAAGGACTGCTCGGCACGCTGGCATCGTCGGCGATGGCCGCCGTCATTGCTCTGGCCCTCGGGCTGGTGCTGCTGCTGGGGCGGCTGTCGCGGCTGAGGTTGATGCGTTGGCCCAGCATTGCTGTCATCGAGTTCCTGCGCGGCACGCCGACGCTGCTGCTCATCTATGTTTGCTTTCTGGTGCTGCCATCGGTCGGGATCAAGCTGAGCACCTATTGGATGCTGACCTTGCCCATAGGTCTGAGTACCGCAGCCGTGGTTGCCGAGGTATATCGTGCGGGCGTGCTCGCCGTTCCGCGCGGCCAGACCGATGCCGCGCGAAGCCTGGGGTTGACCGAAGTCCAGGTCTTTTTCTCCGTTGTCTTTCCTCAGGCCGTTCGCTACATTGTTCCGGCACTGGTTGCGCAACTGGTCATCGTGGTCAAGGACACCACCTTCGGCTATGTCGTCACCTATGGTGAACTCATGCAGAACGCCAAGGTGCTGATAGCGAACTACCACTCGCTGGTGCCGGTGTACCTGGTCGTGGCAGCGCTTTACTGCCTTGTGAACTATGCGATTTCAAAGGCGAGCCAGCGACTAGGTAGGCCCATGCATTGATCGCTTTCGGGAGGTTCGCGGGCGGCTGCTACGGCGCTCTGTTATCAGCAGACGGGGCAATTGCCACGACAATGCGGTGTCGCAGCGTTTCCTCCGACAGCTCAAGCGGGAGTGAGTGCATAGTCAGATGCGTGCACATTACCCGAATCACGGTCACTTCGATGCTCGATGCGAGCGGTCCGCTCTTGAACACCGGCTATGTTCGGTGCCGGCGTTGGCGAGAGGCTGCAACGAACTTTGTGGAAGCGATCGACACCCGTTGAAATCATGGCTGCTGACTCTTCTTTTTCCCAGATACAGGCCGGAGCAGGGGCTGCAAGCCCTGAGGGCCGCTTGCTCTTTTCCCGTATGGTCAAGCAGGTGCGGCTGCGTCAGTTGCAGCTTTTGCTGGCTTTGCAGCAATGCGGCTCGGTCATGCAGGCGGCAGTGGAGCTGAACATGAGCCAGTCAGCGGCTACCCAGGCCCTGGCCGAGCTTGAGCGGGTACTGGACATCAAGCTCTTCGAGCGCCATGCACGCGGCATGCGGCCCACTGTAGCAGGCCAGGCATTGATCGATGCGGCACGCGGCATGCTGGTGGGATTGCAGGAAGTGTCCGAATCGCTGGCCTCCATCCGTCGCGGGGCTTCGGCAGCGCTACGCCTCGGGGCCATTCCGGCAGCTGCGCTTTCGGTGCTGTCCCAGCTGCTGCCGCGCTTTTACGAGGCACATCCGCAGGTCTATGTGGATGTGCATGAGGACGCCAGCGCCCCTTTGCTGTCGCAGCTCATGGCTTCCGGTCTTGATGTGGTGTTCTGTCGCCAGCCCCAGCTTTTGCCGGTGGAGTTTTCCTTCGAGCCGCTGCTGCTGGATGCGGCCGTGGTGATTGCGGATGCTGATCATCCTCTCGTCGGGCGGTGCGATGTGCCGCTGCCTGCCTTGAGGGGCGCGCGCTGGGTGCTGCCGAGCTTTGGCATCGCGGTGCGCAATATCGTGGAGACCGAGGTGCTGCCCGTGCTGGAGGATGCCTCCTGGTTTCCGGCCTCCACCGTGTCCCTGCCCGTGCTGGAGGGCCTGCTCACCCAGCCTGGGGCCGTATCGCTGGTGCCCCGCAGCATCCTGCCGGGACTGCGTTCCCAGGGGCGTGTGCGTGCGCTGGATGTGCGTTTAGAGGGCGGTTTGCCGCCGCTGGGCGCGGTGTATCGCACAGATCATGCGCCAGCGCTGCTGCAGGAGATGCTCAAGCTCTGGCATCGGCTCGAGCTGCCTCATGCAGCAGTACTGGCGTCCGCATAGGCTGGCACCGGCAAGCAGGCTGAACGTCCCGGCCCATCGAGTCCTTGCAGACATGAAGCGCTTCACGCGCTGATCAGGTGTGACGGTCAGGCGACGGATGCGCCTTGGCAAGCCAGGGTCAGGTGGCAGCGACCCTGCGCAGCAGATAGATGTCCATGATCCAGCCATTTTGCTCACGGGCCTGGGTGCGCCTGCTGGTGATGTCTGACGCGATATCGCAAAGCCTGCCGTGCATGAGCAATTGCTGGGGCATGCCGAGATAGGCGCCCCAGTAGATGTCGACATCGGTGTCTTGCAACTGCTCATAGCTGCGTTGACCATCCAGCATCACGACCAGGGTGTTCACCCCGGATGGCCAGCCGTTTTCGCGCAACTGGCGACCGGTGGTGATCAGAAAGGGTTCACCAATTTCATTGAGAGCGATGCCGTGGGCACTGCACAGCACCTGCATGGAGGTGATGCCGGGCACGACGCGCACCTGTTCGCGGGCCAGGCCCAGACGCGACGCAATGCGCAGCGTGCTGTCGTAGAGGGCCGGATCGCCCCAGACGAGCAGGGCCACGCGTCCCGAACGAGCAGGCAGATGGTGCTGAAGACTGGCTTGCCAGCACCGGGCAATGGCATCGTGCCATTCATCCACCTGCTGGTCGTAGTCCGATCCCTCCTGGCGGCGTTGGGGCATGTCAAAGTGAGCAATTCGGCTCTCTTCCACGGCCAGGCTTTGCAGCAGCGACAGACGGACCTGGGCCAGTTCGGACTTGCTGTCTTCCTTGTGCGGCAGCAGAACCAGGTCGGCGCTGCGAATCGCTTTTTCGGCTTCCCGGGTGAGGTGATCGGGGTTGCCGGTGCCGATTCCGATCAGAAACAGCTCCAGCATCAGGCGCCTTCGGTTCCGCGAGGGAAGCGCGGTTCGTCGCCGCGCGGACGGTAGCGGCGATCGTAGTCATTGGCATAGAGTCGGCTGTTGCCGAAGTCCTGCTGGCTCAGCGTGGCACCGACCAGAATCAGCGCGCTGCGCTGCAGCGGATTGGACTGGGCTGCGCTGGCAATATCTCCGACACGGATGCGCAGCAGCTGCTCATCGGGCCATGAGGCACGCCAGACAATGGCTGCAGGGCAGTCTGCGCCGTAATGACTGGTGAGTTCCTGCTGCACCTGCTCGGCCACATGGACCGACAGGTGAATGGCCAGCACGGCGCCGGTCGCCGCGAAGGCGGCCAGGGTCTCGCCCTCGGGCATGCTCGAGGCCCGGCCCGAGGTGCGTGTCAGCACCACCGACTGGCAGGAGCCGGGCAGAGTCAGCTCGGCTTCCAGCGCAGCGGCTGCGGCACTGAAAGAGGGGACGCCGGGTGTGACGGTGTAGGGGATGTCCAGTTCGCGCAGGGCGCGCAGCTGCTCTCCCATGGCAGACCAGATGCTCAGATCACCGGAGTGAAGGCGGGCGACATCCTGCCCTTGCTCATGTGCGGCCCGGATTTCGGCCACGATGTCTTCCAGCGACATGGGGGCGGTGTTGACGAGACGGGCACCTGCAGGGCAGTGCGCCAGCAGCTCGCTGGGTACCAGCGAGCCTGCGTACAGGCACACAGGCGAGGCGGCCAGCAGATCACGCCCGCGAACGGTGATGAGGTCGGCCGCACCGGGGCCGGCTCCGATGAAATGAACGGTCAAGGAAAAACTCCAGGGATCAATGAGGTGGGCAGCGGCAGGCCGGCAATCGCCAGCGTGGCCCGTCGGTCTGCCGAAACGGTGCGCAGCACCAACAGCCGGCTTGAGGCATTGGCAGCGCTGGCATGCAGGGCCAGGGCTTCCGCGACGCTGCCGGTGGCAAAGCGCTGTTGCAATCTTGGGGAATGCGATGGCGTGGCGATATGCGCAATCGCGCTGTCGGCAAAGCTTTCCCAGTCTATCTGCGCAAGCCTCTGGCGGGCCCAGTCCTGCAGGGCGCCAGCCGCCAGCGTTTGGCTTTTGCTGGAGAGCAGGGCGAAGGTCCAGCGGCAGCCGGCCGTGTCTGCGCTCGCCAGGGCCTGGGTGGCCTGGCTCCAGCAGCTTTCGAATGATTGAGGCAAGGCGCCGGCTTGAAAGCCCCAGCCTGCGAACAAATATCTCATCGGCTGCTCCAGACCCACTGAACCAGAGGGCGAGACGGGGTCCAGGAATGCATGCTGCCCAGGCTCTGAGCTTCGCTCCATTGCAACTGATACAGCTGGCCGCCATGCGTGCGGTGCAGCTCCAGCAGCAGCGCCTGGGTGTGCAGCGCCACGGCATTCACCACCAGCCGCCAGGGCCCGGGAAGGCGCATGCAGAGGGCGTTGAACAGCTCGGCGCTAAAGCCTCCGCCGACAAAGACGGCCTGAGGCTCTGGCTGCAGACGAGGCAGGGCTGTCAGGGCGTGGTCATGAACCACTTCGATCGCTGCCGCATAGTGCTCAGCATTCTGCGCAATATTGGTTGCACGCGCGGCATGCTGCTCCACGCAGATAGCCTGGCCGCCAGCCAGGCACCACTCGACGGCGACCGAGCCCGAACCTGCCCCCAGATCCCAGAGCCACTCGCCTTTTCGCGGTGCCAGCGCGGCCAGCGTCATGGCGCGCACCGGGCTTTTGGTGATCTGCCCGTCATGTGCAAACTCACTGACGGGCCGGCCTGGCACCTGGGACAGACCTTTTCCGCCGCGCGCTTCGAAAGCAGCAGTCACGGGGGCCTTGGCCGGCTGGGCTGCCAGCAGCGCGGCCAGCTCGCGCACCGTGCCACTGCGGATGGCCCGCTGATCGCTGCCTGCCTGCTCCACCAGCCACAGCGGGCTGTCGCCCCAGCCTTGCTGCAGCAGCCATTGCGCCAGGGTGTGAGCGGCCGGGCCGTCACGCAGCAGGCAGATGAAGCGCTCGTGAGGCGCCAGCAGAGGCGTCAGGCTGCTCAGGCTGCGGGCATGCAGGCCCAGACAATGGGTGCGCTCCTGGGACCAGCCCAGCTCGCCTGCAACCCAGGAAAATGTCGAGGCTTGAGGGTAATTGCGCCACTCGCCCAGTTCCAGGTGCCTGGCCAGCGATGCCCCGGCACCGAAGTGAAACGGATCGCCGGACACCAGCACGGCCACGCCATGCTGTCCACGCAGTTGCAGCACGGGCTCGACGCTGAAGGGGACGGGCCAGGCCCTGCCGCGCGTCCCTGCTTGCGCCAGCGCCAGATGGCGCGGACTGCCGAATACAACACTGGCATCATCCAGGGCTCGTCGCGCTGCGGGGCTCAGGCCTTCCAGCCCTGACGGATGAATTCCGATAATTGAAAGCCACGGATTGGCCATGACCCAAGTTCTCCTGTTAGGCGGCACTTTCGATGCCTATATGTTGTCCACGCTGCTGCACGAGGCCGGGGTGCAAGCCATCTATTCCTATGCCGGGGCCACCCAGACGCGCCGTACTCCGGCCCTGCCTGTGCGTGTGGGTGGCTTTGGTGGCGTGCAGGGGTTGGTCGATTATTTGCGTACTCAGCGCATCACCCATGTGATTGACGCCACCCACCCCTTCGCGGCACAGATGAGTGCCAATGCCATCGCGGCCTGCGCCCAACTGGATCTGCCCTTGCTGTCCATGGAGCGGCCAGCCTGGCAGGCGCAGCCCGGCGATCAATGGCGGCATGTGCCGGATATGGCGGCTGCCGCCAAGATCCTGAGCCCCATGCTCAAGCGGGTGTTTCTGGCCATAGGGCGCAAGCAGCTGGCGGCGTTTGCGGGCCTGGCTGGCGAGCACCAGTTTGTGCTGCGCGTCATCGACCAGGAGGGCGGTGCCTTGCCGTTGCCGGCTTCCTGCTATGAGCTGATCGTGGCGCGCGGTCCGTTTCGGCTCGCCGATGAGCTCGCGCTGCTCAGGCAGTACCGCGTCGACTGCATCGTCAGCAAGAACGCCGGTGGCGCAGATACCTATGCCAAGATCGAGGCTGCGCGGCAACTGGGCATTCCAGTCATCATGGTCGACAGGCCGGTGCTGGACCCTCGTACCCAGTGCCAAAGCCCGCAGCAGGCCATGGAGTGGCTGCGCTGCTGAGCACTTTTGCCTCGCAAGGCCTTGCGGGCGTTCAGGCATGGTCGCTCACGACAGAAGGGGCGCTGCTGCAGGCTTCATAGCTGCGCGGGGTGTAGACATGCTTGCCCACCTGGCGAGTCTGGCTGTTGCCCACGATCACCACAGTGCGCATATCGGCCATATCGGCCCGTGCATCCAGCAGCCGCACGACCTGCAGCGTCTCATCGGGGCGGCTGACGTTGCGGGCAAAGCAGATCAGGCGCTCGGGCTCGCACTCCTGCTGCAGCACCTGCAGGGCGCGCGAGAAGCCTTCGGGGCGCGAGCGCGAGCAGGGGTTGTAGAAGGCCATGGCGAAATCGGCCTGGGCGGCCAGACGGATGCGGCGCTCGATGATGCTGGCGGGTTTGAGGTTGTCGGACAGGTTGATGGTGCAGAAGTCATGTCCCAAGGGGGCGCCCAGGCGGGCTGCTGCTGCCAGCATGGCGGTGATACCTGGCTGCACCTGCACATCCACGCTCTGCCAGTGGGCATGCTCCTCGGGGCTGGCCTGCTCCAGCGTCTCGAACACGGCACTGGCCATGGCGAACACGCCGGGGTCGCCTGACGAGAGCATCAGCACCTTGCGGCCCTGGGCTGCAAGATTCAAGGCGTCGCGTGCGCGATCGAGTTCCTCGCGGTTGTCGCTGGCATGCAGTTGCAGGTGCTCCAGGCCCTGCAGCCGCGCCACATAGGGAAAGTAGCCGAATGCATCGCTGGCGCTGGCAATGCTGTCGCGTACCTGCTGCGTCAGCAAGGCATCATCGCCCGGGCCGAGTCCGAGCACCAGGAGTTGTGGAGGCATTGAGGTCTTGCTCATGGCGGCGCGATCACATGTCATTGGCTGGGCGGCGGCCCTGGCCGTGCACGACGATGATGGCGAAGTAAGGGCAGCGCTCGGGCGCATCGCGCAGCGGCATGACCTGCTGATCGCTCATGGTGCCGTTGATGACCAGCCAGGCACGGTCCAGCTTGCCTTGCTCGTCCAGCAGCGCACGGATGCGGCCCAGATGGCGTCCCACCTTCATGATGACCAGCGCGTCCGAGCGCGCCATATGCTCGCGCAGCGGCGTATCGGGCAGGGTCGCGGGCAGCACGCTCATCACATCGTCACCCCAGGTCATGGGAATGCCGGTGGCATGCCAGCAGCCCACCATGCCGGGTATGCCGGGCAGCACTTCCACGGTCACCTGTTCCGCTTGGCGCAGACGCACATAGAGGTGCATGAAGGAGCCGTAGAAGAACGGATCGCCTTCGCAGAGCACGATCACATCCTCGCTGCGCGTGAGCTGCGTCAGCCGGGCCTGCCAGTCCTGATAGAAACTGGACAGCTGGGCGATGTAGCGCGGGTCGTCGTGCGGAATTTCCGTGGTCAGCGGGTACTCCATCGGGTACTCCGTGACCTCGGCATGCAGCAGGCCGTTGACCAGTTGCCGTGCCTTGCCTGGGTGACCGCGCTTGCGGAAGTAGGCCACATGACGGGCATTTCTCAGCAGGCGGTCGGCCTTCACGCTCATCATGTCGGGATCGCCGGGACCCAGTCCCACGCAGAAGATTTTTCCGTGATTCATGGTGACTCTTCCTACTCCACCGTGGTTGCCAGCGCGTTGATGGCGGCAACCGTGATGGCGGAGCCGCCGAGGCGCCCTTGCACGATGGCAAACGGAATCTGTCCCCATTCGCGCAGCGCGTCCTTGGACTCAGCAGCTCCCACAAATCCGACCGGGCAGCCGACGATGGCAGCCGGGCGCGGGCAGTCCGGGTCCTGCAGCATATGGAGCAGATGAAACAGGGCCGTTGGCGCATTGCCGATGGCGACCACGGCGCCGTCCAGATGCTCGCGCCACAGCTCCAGTGCTGCGGCGCTGCGGGTGTTGCCCATGTCGGCGGCCAGCGCTGGCACACGCGGGTCCTGCAGGGTGCAGATGATGGGGTTCTGGGCCGACAGGCGCTTGCGCGTGATGCCCTCGCTGACCATGCGTGCATCGCAGAGCACGGGTGCTCCGCGCTGCAGCGCGGCTTCCGCCACTTCGGCAAAGGTCGGGGAGAAATGGATATGCGCGGCCAGCTCCACCATGCCGGCTGCGTGAATCATGCGGCAGGCGACCCTCTCTTCCACGGGGTTGAAGCGCTTGAGATCGGCCTCGCGGCGGATGATGCTGAACGATTGCCGGTAAATCTCTTCACCGCACTTTTCATAGTTGTAGGTCATTGAGTTGTTGCTGTATCTCGTGAGGATCGGAGTTCAGAGGCCGATAGGGAATGGATACCCGGGCCGACGGTTGTGCTTCGGCGGGGCTGGCGTGCAGCCATATCTGGCCCGCTGTGTCCCGGCTGGCAAACACCACATTTGTCGCATCGGCAGGCAGGGCACAGAGCTTGGCGCAGCCGCTGATATGAAGATGGCGGTCTGCCGCCTGTGAGCTGGCGAACCGCAAGGCCATGGACTGGGCCGGGATATGGGCCTGAGGGCAGTGGGGGGCGCCGGTGCAGGCCGAGACCCGCAGGCGCACATCCGCAGACTGGCTGATCCAGTCCCTGGCATCGAGCCGGGCAGGCAGTGAATCCAGATGCTTGTTCGGAAGCAGCAAGGATTTCCAGGGCGTGACCCGGATCTCCGCCTGTTCGGGCATCGGAGCCGCCAGCTTCTGTATGGCCCATGCGTCCAGGCGCCCCAGGGGGGCGCCCAGCAGCAGGCCGTGAGGGTTGAGTGCTCCGGGCCGCAACGGCTTGGCAGTGGTCTTGTCCTGAGTGCGGGGCTCCAGGTGATGACTGGCCCTGGCGAGTCCGCAGGCCTGAAGGTCGATGGGCTTTGCAAGGGCGCGCAATCGGCCTGCCGCCTGCGCGCTGCGCTCACGGGCAAACCACAGTGCAATCCGTATGGCGGCCTGGACGGTTGCCGGTGCGCTCTCGAAACCGTACCAGTCTGCCGACTGACCCAGTGCAAGCCCATAGCGTCCATCGGCGCAGGCCCATAGCTGAAGATCGGAGCTCAGGCTTTGGAGATGGTGCTGCGGATCGTCGACCAGCATGTCGAATTTGCCGGGCAGGGCCGGAATGTCCTGCTGTTGCAGGGCCAGGGGAGACAGATCACGCGCCGCCGCCACAGTAAGTGCCAGAGCCAGTGCATGGGTGCGATCTCCTCTGGCGTAGAACGGCGTGCAGTGCACGGCAGGCGCCAGATCTGCCTGTTCATTGGCAGGGGCCAGCCTGGAGACAACGAGCGCTGCGCGCAAGGCAGGCAGGGCCGATTCGTGCACGCCGCGCAATTGAAGATTGCCAAGGCGGGTCAGCTCGATCTGGCCCGAGGCATGGGTTCGTGCGAGCTCGGCCAGTACCAGCCACTGAGCGGCGGTTAGAGACGCGCAGCGAGGGCGCACGCGCACGATCCAGCCGTCCTGTGCCTGCATGGGCTTCCAGGTGCTGGGGCACCAGCCGCGAATCTGAACGGTCTCAGGGCTGGACAAGCGCTGCTCCAGGCGACGAGGCCAGGGCACGGCCGGCCCGCTGGGACAAATCTGACTGGAAAATTCCATGCAACATAGGTCATCCACGGTCGGTTTGGCCGATACCCGGGCCAGACAAACAAAATGTGCAGAGGGAAATGAAGAGGTGATGAGCCGCACGCAGGCGCTGGCATATCACAAGCCACATGCAATCCCGCTGCGCCTTGTACACATCAGGCCGGTCTCCGGACTTACAGAGCCCACCTGAGGGTGGCATGTCGATGCGCCTTCCCGCTTTCGCAGTGGCGGCCATGGCCGTGGGCCAGAGCGTGCATCGCCATATCTCTGATTACCGTTGCGGGTGCAGTGCAGGATTGATGGAGACTCCATTGACCTGCTTCTCGTTTCACCTCCGCGTGCAAAAGCACGCCATGAGGCACCTGTGGTGGCGCGATCTTACGCGATAACCTGGTCCACACGGCCGAACTCATCGGCCTGGCAGCCGCTTTCCTGCCGCCTGTGCGGTGACAGGGTATCGATAGGGCGGGCAGGGGGGCGTTATACCCTGTCAGGTGACTATCAAAATAGATAGCTATTAACGCTTTTCTGTTAAGCGATAGAGGTGGTTTTTAGTTGAATTTCAGCGGCAGTCGCAGAGTATCCGGCCAGGCCTTTGCCAGCCGCTCGGCGCCGCCAAACAGACGCCTGCTCTGGCCTGCAGCAGTTTCACAGTCCACCAGAATCTGCGCCAGGGCAGGTATGGGGCCGCGTTCCAGCTGCAGCACATCGGGGCTGCGGAAGTCGCTGATCAGCCACAGGCAGGACGGTTGCCGGGAGTATCTGGCCGCCATCTGCCAGCCTGACTCCAGGGCCTGGGCCAGCGGCGTGCCGCCACCGCCGCGCAGCGGCTCGATCAGGTCGGCATTCCAGCGTGGCGCCCGCGTGGGCTCCAGCAGCCAATGGAGCCGGCCTGCGCCGAAGCACAGCAGGGCCACGGATTCGCGCTGCTGATAAGCCCGGCGCAACCACTGCAGCAGCAGGCCCTTGGCCCGGGCGAACGCGCCGCTCTCCACCATGGAGGCCGAGCAGTCCAGCAGGAACAGGTGTTGCCTGCGCACCTCTCCTTCGGGCTGGTGCCAGCGCAGATGGGCGGGTGCCAGCGGCAGCCCCTGGCGCTGGTGCAGGGTGGCAGTCCAGTCAATCGATGCCCCTGGCATCTTGTGGACGCTGGATACGGCATGGCTGGCCAGAGTCAGACCTTGGTCGGCAGAGCCGACTTGCCCCCGGCCGGCGCTCAGCGCAGCAGACCGGAGGCCCGGGCTTTTTTTGCGGCCAGGGCCTCCAGGGCTGCCTGTGCCATGGCGTCGGCCTGTTGCGGTTCGAAGACGACGCTGCTCACGGCTTGAGCCTGACCCCAGCCGGCAGGCGGCTGTTCGAGGCCCGGGCCGGCGTCTGGAGGCAAGGAGCTGGTAGCGCCGGGCTCGCGGGAGGCCGTTGAAGGGGATGCTGATGCCTGGATATCAGGCTCTGTGAGGTCTTTGCTGTCCTTGCCGGATTGCGCTGCGGGCGCGGCTGGAGGTGTGCTGGCCGGTGCCTGTCGGGGTTGACTGGCGCTGCCGGGGTCTGGCTGGGCAGCGCGATGCTGCAGTACCAGTGGTGCGACTTCGGACACATGGGCTGGCGTGATGCTGTGACTGCCTTGCCAGGCTGCCAGGGCGCGTGCAGCGCGCAGCATGACCAGGTCGGCACGCAGTCCGTCCACCTGGGCGGCAATGCACTGCAGGGCCACGGCCTCGTGGACGGCATCGCTCCAGGCCAGTTCCGAGGCATTGCGGCAACGGCTGCGGGCCTGCGCCAGTCTTTGGCGGATCTCCTGCTGGCGGGCCGCATGGGATTGCACAAAGCCCTGGGGGTCCAGGTCAAAGCGCAGCCTGGCCTTGACGATGCTGCTGCGCAGCTGCGGGTCCTGGGCATTGTCCAATTGCACACAAAGGCCCAGGCGGTCCAGCAACTGAGGGCGCAGCATGCCTTCCTCGGGGTTCATGGTGCCGACCAGTACAAAGCGTGCAGCATGGCTGTGCGAGATCCCGTCGCGCTCTATGCGATTGATGCCGGAGGCTGCCACATCAAGCAGCACATCGACGATGGCATCGGGCAGCAGATTGATCTCATCGACATAGAGAACCCCTTCGTGCGCCTTGGCGATCAGGCCCGGCGCAAAAGCCAATTCATGGCCCGCCAGAGCTTTGGACAGGTCCAGGCTGCCGGTCACATGCTCGATGGAGGCACCTAGCGGCAGGGTGACGAAAGGTGCAGGTGCCAGCAGATCCGCCAGCGCACGTGCTGCCGTGGACTTTGCCGTGCCGCGCGGGCCCCGGATCAGCACGCCTCCCAGCTGTGGCTCGATTGCGGCCAGCAGCAGGGCCTGTACCAGGGCGGGCTGTCCCTGTATGGCAGAGATAGGGAATACGGGTGCCGGATCGTGGTTCGGGCTCATTGGGAAACCTGTCCTTCCATGAATTCTTCGTGCTCCAGCATCTGGGCCAGCAGGCTCTGGCGATGCTCGCCGGGCTGCTCCCACATGCCGCGGTCTATGGCTTCCAGCAGGCGCGAGACGATATCGCCCAGCGCCTGTGGATTGTGCTGGCGCAGAAACTGTCGCACGCTCTCATCTTCCACATAGGCCTGGGTGACCAGGGCGTAATGCTGGTCCGAGACCAGCGCGGTGGTGGCATCGAAGCCGAACAGATAGTCCACCGTGGCCGCCATCTCGAAGCCGCCCTTGTAGCCGTGGCGCATGGCGCCCGCAATCCATTTGGGATTGGTGACGCGGGCGCGCACCACGCGGCCGATCTCCTCGGCCAGGGATCGAATCCTGGCAGACTGAGGATTGCCGTGGTCGCCATGATAGACGGCAGGGTCGCTGCCGCCCAGGTGCCGGACGGCCGCCACCATGCCGCCCTGATGCTGGTAGTACTCGCTGGAATCCAGCAGGTCATGCTCGCGGCTGTCCTGATTCTGCAGCACCACGTCCAACGCCTGCAGACGCCGCTCCAGCGCGGCGCGGGCCGGCACGCCATCGGCCTGCTGGCCGTAGGCATAGGCCCCCCAGTGCAGGTAGTGGCGTGCAAAGTCACCTGCGTCGGTCCACTGGCCGCTACGCAGCATCTCGTGCATGCTGGCACCATAGCTGCCTGTGGGCGCTCCGAAGACGCGCCACAGGGCCTGTTCGCGGGCCGCGTCGGCGCTCAGGCCATGGTCCATTGCGGTTTGCGTGTCACGCAGCATGCGGGCGCGGATAGGGTTGTCCTCGGCGTCCTCATCGAGCTCGGCCACGGCACGCACCGCAGCATCGAACATCTGCACCACGTTGGGAAAGGCATCGCGGAAAAAGCCGCTGATGCGCAGCGTCACGTCAACGCGCGGGCGACGCAGCCCGACGGCCGGAATGACTTCAAAGTCGGTCACGCGCTGGCTGCCGGCCGCCCATTTGGGGCGAACCCCGATCAGGGCGAAGGCCTGGGCGATATCGTCACCGCCGGTACGCATGGTGGCTGTTCCCCAGACGGAAAGACCGATGGCCTGTGGATATTCGCCATGCTCCTGCAGATAACGCTCCAGCAGGCGCTGCGCGGACTGCTGCCCCAGCGCCCAGGCGGTCTGGGTGGGGATGGCACGGATGTCCACAGTGTAGAAATTGCGACCCGTGGGCAAGGTGTCACAGCGCCCGCGCGAGGGCGAGCCGCTGGGGCCCGGCGGAACAAAGCATCCTTGCAGTGCGCGCGAGAACTGCAGCAGCTCCTGGGGGCCGCAGGCGTCCAGTGAAGGTGCAATCTGCTGCTCTATGCGCGTCAGCACTTGTAGTGTGTGCGGCCAGTCGCGGGCCAGCTCGGGCCGGGCAATGACCTGCAGGGCCAGCAGCTCGAGCCGCTCGCGCGTGTCGCCGCCATGGCGCCAGGCACCGGCATCCTGCTGCTGCAGCGCGGCCGGGCGCAGGCCGTTCCAGGGCGCGGCGGCATCCATGTCCAGCGGGTTCCAGTCCATGGCCGGCAGCAGGTCGGCGACCAGTGCGTTGAGCAGGCCCTGCTCGTTGCCACCACCGCCCGGATAGCGCGCCAGAGACAGCAGGGTGGATTCGCGCAGCTGGCCCTGGGGCGAGCTGCCGAAGATATGCAGGCCATCGCGGATCTGGGTTTCCTTGAGTTCGCACAGATAGGCATCGATGCGTTCCAGCAGCTGCTCGTCGGCATCGGGCTGCGCGCTCGCCGTTTCGAGGCCAAGTTCGCGCAGCAGATCCTGCTGCCTGGCGCAGTCCAGAATCTGCTTGCGCAGCATGCCGGAGCGGCGCAGATCGACCAGCAGGGCTTCGTAGTATTCGTCCACCAGACGTTCCAGCTCCTGCATGGGGCCGTGGTTTTCGGCGCGCATGAGCGGCGGCATCAGATGGTCGATGATGACGGCCTGGCTGCGGCGCTTGGCCTGAGCCCCTTCGCCCGGGTCGTTGACGATGAAGGGATAGACATGCGGCAGCGGGCCGAGGATGGCATCGGGCCAGCATTGCTGCGAAAGCGCCAGGCTCTTGCCCGGCAGCCATTCCAGATTGCCGTGCTTGCCCACATGGACCATGGCGTCCACGCCGAACACATCGCGCAGCCAGAAGTAGAACGCCAGATAGTGATGGGGCGGCACCAGCTCGGCGTCGTGGTAACTCGCGTAGTCATTGCGTCCATCGAGAGAACGTGCGGGCTGTATGCCGACAAAGACATGACCCAGCTGCAGGCCCGCAATCATGAACCAGCCATCGCGCAGCATGGGGTCCTGTTCGGGCGCACCCCAGCGCTCGGCTATGGCCTGGGCCATATCGCCGGGCAGCTTTGCCAGGCGCTGTTGATAGGCCTGAAGCGAATAGCCCTGGCTTGCAGGGCGCAGTGGCCATTTTTTGGGGTCATTGGCAATGCCTTGCTGCAGCAGGCCCATCAGAGCCAGACCGGAGTCGGGCCGCGCAGCAGCATCGCCCAGTTGCCAGCCGTCACTTGCCAGCTGATCCAACAGCGCGATCACGGATTCCGGCGTATCGAGGCCCACGCCGCTGCCCATGCGTGCCTCGCTGCCCGGGTAGTTGGCCAGTATCAGCGCGGCTTTCTTCTGCGCCGCTGGCTTGCTGCGCAGCTGACACCAACGCCAGGCCAGCTCGGCAATCCAGGCGACGCGGTCGGGCTCGGCCTGGTAGCTGATCACATCGGTCTGCGTCAGCTCGCAGCGATGGGCCAGGCCCTTGAAGCTCATGGCGCGCGTCATGATGCGGCCGTCCATCTCGGGCAGCACCACCTGCATGGCAATGTCGCGCGGGCGCAGGCCCTGGCTGTCAGCCAGCCAGTCTTCGCGGTTGCTTCCGCTGGCAATCACTTGCAGCACCGGAATGTCGCCGGCCAGCGCATCGGCCGCTTCGCCTGTGCGCGCATGTTCTCCGAGGGCAGCAAACGCCGTGGTGTTGAGAATGATCTGCACCTGGTGCGCAATGCACAGGGAGCGCAGCGTCTGCAGGCACAGCCCGTCCTTGAGCGACTCCAGGGCCAGCGGCAGCGGGTTCAGGCCGCGTGCGAGCAGGGCGTCGGCCATGGCATCAAAGGCCTCGGTATTGGCCGCCAGCAGATGCGAGCGGTAGAACACCAGCATCGCCACGGGGGCTCCGGGCTGCCAGCGCGCCTGCAGATCGTCCAGGCCCGGAAGATGCCCGGCATCGTCTGCCAGCCAGCTTTGTGGCACATGAACGGCCACGGGGGGCAGCACCCGCACGGGCGCGCCCTCGCAGCCCTGGTTCAGGCCCCAGGCTGCCGCCATGCGCAGGAACTCGCGGGCATTGCCAAGGCCGCCGGCGCGCAGATATTGCCACAGCGCACGGCTTTGCTCGGGCTCAAGCGTGCCCTTGGCCAGCAGTTCGGGATCCTCCTGGTTGTCGCCAGAGAACATGGCCAGCTTCTGGCCCTTGCGGCGCGCCAGCTTTTGCAGCTGCTCGATGCCGTAGGGCCAGGTGGACTCGGCTCCCAGATGGTCGACGATGACCAGCCTGGCATGCTGCAGCACCTCGTCGATATACAGATCGAGCGAGGCGCTCTGGCGCAGATGCAGCAGATTGGCGAGCCGCAGCGTGGGGGCATCGGTTTCGGCTTGCTGCCACATCCGGTAGGCATCGGCCAGCAGCGACAGCGTGGTGTCGGCAGAGCTGAGCACCACCATGTCGGCAGGCGTCTGGTCCAGACGGGTGATGATGCTGTCGTCTTCGACAAAGCCGCCGGGGCGGGAGCTGAGCAGGTGCATGATTCAAAAAGATAGCTTTATTCGCTTGCCAGTAAAGCGACTGAGGCTGATTTTGCTTGGATTTATGCCTGTGCGCCCAGCAAGGCCTGGCGCAGCGCGGCGGCGTCCAGCTGCTTGCCGATGAACACCAGGCGCGTGGCTGCAGCTTCGCCCTCAGCCCAGGCACGGTCGAAATAGGCATCGAAGCGGCGGCCCACGCCTTGCACCAGCAGACGCATCTTTTTGCCCGGCAGCGCGGCAAAGCCCTTGACGCGCAGCACGCCATGCTGCTCCACGATGGACTGCAGGGCCAGCATCAGGCGCTCACGGTCCACGGCACCCAGGTCCAGGTGCAGGGAGTCGAAGGCATCGTGGTCATGGTCTTCGTCATGGTCATGGTGGCTGTGCTTGTCGTTGATCGACAGCTCGGCGGCGCGATGCTGGCCCAGCAGCACGTTCAGGGGCACCTGGCCCTGCACTGCTTCGATCATCTTCACGCTGGCAGGCACCTCTTCGGCCACCAGGGCACGTACCTGGCCGAGTTGTTCGGCCGTGACCAGATCAGCCTTGGACAGCACCACCAGATCGGCGGCCGAGAGTTGGTCTTCGAACAGCTCATGCAGGCTGGCGTCATGGTCGAGATTGGGATCGGCCTGGCGCTGCTCGTCGACAGCATGCGGGTCATGGGCAAACTGGCCGGCGGCCGCAGCGGGCGTGTCGACCACGGTGACCACGGAATCGACCGTGAAGACATTGGCAATATCAGGCCACTGAAAGGCCTGGACCAGGGGCTTGGGCAAGGCCAGGCCGCTGGTTTCGATCAGCAGCACATCGATATCTGCACGGCGCTCGGCCAGGGCCTTCATGACGGGGAAAAACTCTTCCTGCACGGTGCAGCACATGCAGCCGTTGGCCAGCTCGTAGATCTGGCCCGACTGCGTATCCGCGCCACCTTCTTCCTGGCAGCCTATGGCACAGGTCTTGAGGATTTCGCCGTCAATGCCCAGTTCGCCGAACTCGTTGACGATGACGGCCACGCGCAGACCCTTGGCCTGCTCGAGGATATGGCGCATCAGCGTGGTCTTGCCGCTGCCGAGAAAGCCGGTGACGATGGTGGCGGGGATCTTGGTGGTTTGCATGGATCTATCTCCGGTGGAGGAAAGCAATAGAAATTAGGAGCGTTCGAGGACAGCCGGTCCGTGGACATGGCATTGTGGGTTGACGCGCGCATCAAGCACATGGCCTGTGAGCGTGGACGCCAGATTGTCGGCATCCATGGGGCCGTACCAGACGCCGTCGGGGTAGACGATCATCAACGGGCCATGGTTGCAGGGGTACTGGCAGCCGGTCTGCAGCGGCTGCAGCCGGTTTTTCAGCCCCGGGGTTTCACGTATCGTTCGCGTCAGTGTGGGCCATAGCTGAAGCGCTCCCTTGGCCGCGCAGCGCGGGCCCACGCACCACAGCACATGCTGGCGGTGCTCTGGCACCAGCGACCAGCCCTTGGGGTCATGCTCCCATGGATCGTCGCCCAGCACCTCGGGCACATCGGGCTGGCGCAGTGCATCTTCCACGGACCGAGCCAGCAACTCGGTCAGTCCGGGTAGCTGCAGCAGCGGTTGACCTAATACCAGACGCGGAGGGGGCTGTGAGGAATCACGTGCTGCACGCCAGCGCATGATGAGCTTGTGCAGCCAGCGGCGCAGCGAGGCTTCGTCAGGCATCATCACGGGTAGGATCAGAATGCTGCGGGCTTTGGCACACAGGTCCAGCGCCTCGCCCAGCGTGGGCTGGGCGCGGTCCACATAGGCCGTGGTCACCTGCTGCACAGGCTGGCCTGAGGCCCTCATGGCGGCCTCCAGCCGCCCGGCCAGATCACTGAGCTCCGTCAGGCCTGCGGTATAGGCGCCGCCCCGGCTGAGCAGGATGATGGCCAGCGAAGGCGCTGCGGCCTGCTTGAGATCGGCCGGTTGGGAGGTGGGGAGATGCTTGTTCACGGGAGCTCTCCTGCAGAAAACTCCACGCGTTGGACGGCGATCTTGCGCTCGGGGTGCAAGGCGGCTGCCAGGCGCTGTGCGGCTTCGATATTTCGCGGGCCGGGTGTGGCTTCGGCATAGCTCATCACGAAGAACCGGCGATTGCGAATGGCGGAAACCGCCTCAAGTTCCTTTTTTTGCAGTAGGAAGTCGATCTTGCCCTGAGCATCGGGCTGGCCGTAGTCAATGATCACGATCCACTCGGGGTCGCGCTCGATCACGTCTTCCCAGTTGCCGCGCTGCCAGTTCTGGCTCAGGTCTGCAAAGATGTTGCTGGCACCGGCTTCGTCCAGCATGGCTTGCGGCATGCCGAAGTGACCGACGGTGACGGGAATCTCCTGGCCGCTGTCGTATACAAAGACGCGCGGCAGCGTGCGATTGCCCTGCATCTGCTGGCGCAACTGGGCCTGGGAGGCCCGCAGTTTGTCTATGCGTGGCAGGGTCTGCGGGAGGACGCCAAAGATGCGGCTGATGTTCTCCATGTCCAGCAATGCATCGTCCAGTGCGATGCGCTCGCGCTTTTGCACGCGGATGCAGGATTCGGACAGCACATAGGAGGCGATCCCGTGGCTGGCCAGGCGCTCCGGGGTCACGCCACCTTGGCGAAAGCCATAGCTCCAGCCGCCAAAGACAAAGTCGGCTTCGGCGCCCAGCAATACCTCCAGGTTCATGCCCTGGGATGAAAGATCGGGCAGACGCTGCAGCCAGGGCTTGAGCTGGGGGCTGATCTCCTTGCTGGAAGGGATGCCCGAGTAGCCGACCAGGCGCCGGCCCAGACCGAGATAGAGAAAGCTCTCGGTGATGTTGACGTCATGGGTGACGGCGCGTTGAGGAACCTTGTCGTAGCGCACGGTCTGCCCGCACACCGGCAACTCCAGCGCTGGCTGATGCTGGCGCATCGGCACCGCAACCGCCTGCGGCTCGGGTGCTTTGCCGCAACCGGCCAGCAGCAGCGATGCCACCAGCAGCGCCGAGGCGCGGGGTCGATTCAAGCCAAGAGCTTGCATGGCAGCAGGCCTGGGCAGCATCAGAAACGCATCAGCGCGGACAGTTCCACGCTGCGCCCGCGTCCCAGCAGCCACTGGTTGCCGCTATAGGCATAGGTGGCGTAGAGACGGTTGGTCAGGTTGCGGCCCACCAGGCGCAGCGTGGTGCGTGGGTTCATATCCCAGCTCAGCACGGCGTCGGTCACCACATAGGAAGGCATGCGAACGGTGTTGGCGTTGTCACCAAAACGGTCGCCCACATAGCGCATGCCCAGCGATGCCTGCCAGGGGCCGGTGCGGTAGTGGCCCCAGAGGTTGGCAGTCATGCGCGGCA
The DNA here is from genome assembly GCF_000241525.1 of Comamonas testosteroni ATCC 11996. Lineage (GTDB taxonomy): Bacteria > Pseudomonadota > Gammaproteobacteria > Burkholderiales > Burkholderiaceae_C > Comamonas > Comamonas testosteroni. The sequence continues at coordinate 461,321 of NZ_AHIL01000043.1, read as the reverse complement.
CGTTGCTGGGACGGTTGCCTGCACGGTCCACGCCCTTGCTGCCTTCGAGCAAACGGTCGAACTTTGCATCCACATAGGCAATATTGCCTTCGAAGCGCAGCGCCTTGCTGGCATGGATGAGGCCGGTCAGTTCAATCCCCTTGGACGACTGCTTGCCGCCCTGGACCGACAGTGCCGGACGATCGGGGTCGCGGGTGATGATGTCGTCCTTGACGATGCGATAGGCCGCCACAGTCCATTCGCCACGCCCATCGGCCAGTTGCTGCTTGTAGCCGACTTCGACCTGGCGGCCCTGGCTGAGGCTGAAGCCTGATTGCGACTGGGCAATCGACAGCAGGCTGGTGACGGGGTCATGGCCGGTGCTGGTCTGCACATAGGCGCTGCTGAGTGCATCGAACTTGTGGGTCAGGCCCAGGCGCCAGGAGGTGCCGTTCAGCGGCTTGTCAAAGCCCGAGCCATCCTGAATATTGTTGCGTGAGAAGGCATACCAGTCGCGGCGCATGCCGGCCATCAGCAGCCATTGCTCGCTGATCTTCCAGGCATCTTCGAGATACAGCGCATTCTGGCGGATGCTGGAGTTCATGCGCGGCAGATAGGCATCGGGGCTGTCCCAATATCCGTGCTGCGGGCTGAAGGCCGAGACCGTGGACTGGCCGGTGTAGGGCGAGTTGCTGGTACTGGTGAACTGGGCGTTGGAGATGTCCCAGCCCATGGCGATCTGGTGGTTGGCGGCCTTGAGGTCCAGCCCCATGCGATTGCCCGTCTGCTGCACATCGTGGCCGATTTCCAGATAGTCGGATCGCTCCACCTGGCCGGTGGCAGGCTGGTAGTCGTAGGCCTCGATATTCTTCCAGTGGCGATCGGACTTGAAGTGATAGAGCTCGTTGCGCACCGTCAGCGCGTCGCTGGCACGCCACTGGGCCTTGGCACGGAAGCGCTGGTCCTTGAACTGGTCGATGGCATCGAGCACGTTGTAGTTCTTGTTGCGCAGCTCCTTGACGATCTGCCCGCCGACCACGGGCGAGCCGAAATAGCGCTCGGGCTTTTGCTGGCTGATGTCGGCGCTCAGGTCCACGGTCAGATCGCTGCGTGGTGTCCAGCGCAGTGCGCTCATCAGCTTGCCGCTGCTGGCCTTGCCCAGCTCGCGCTCGCCGTCGGTGCGGTCACCATAGGCATCGAGCCGGTAGCTCAGGGTCTCGCCCAGTGCGCCACTGGCGCCGATGCCGGCGTAGGCCCTGCCGTGGCTGCCTGCTCCCAGCAGCACTTCGGTGGAGCGTTCGCGGCTGGGCTGCTTGCGGATGGCGTTCATGGTGGCACCTGTGGTGCCGCTGCCATACATCAGCGATGCGGGGCCGCGCAGCACCTCGATGCGCTCATAGCCCCAGCTGTCGCCCGGATAGTTGACGGTGCCCGAGGCCACGCCCAGCATGATGCCGTCCTCGGCAATGCCGATGGAGTTCACGCCATTGAAGCCGCGGCTTGAAAAAGAGAGCCCCCCATTGCCGGGGGCACCCGATGTGCTCAGGCCCACGGTGCGGGTGACGGCGTCGGCCACGCTGTAATCAGCGCGCTCTTCGATCTGTAGTGAAGACACGCCGCTGACGCTGGCCGGGAGGTCCAGCACGGGTACGTTCACATGGGAGGCAGTGGTTGACGGCTGGCTGGTCTGCAACTCATGCGAGGGCAGACGGTTTTCCCGCACCGTGACTTCGGGCAGGGACTGCTGGGCCATGCCGACGGCGGGGCAGAGCAGAAGCAGCTTGATTGCGGTGCTGCCTAAATGGCGCAGCTGAGGCTTGGAGTTGAGGGCGGAATGAAGAGCAGCAGAGGTTTGTGGATGAGAGCACATATCACGAGGCCGAAACTGCCTGAAGGGATAGCTGTGCCGCAGACAGGTCCGCCTTTTTCAGGCATGACGCAATCCACTTTCTGGCCGCTATCCGCACCCCGCAGACAGTTTTCGTAAAGACCGCCCCGAGGGGCGGAGTTGAGTCATCGGCAGGCCGGTCTCCGGGCTCACAGGCAATTCATTGCTGAATTCACGACTCGCCTTCCCGAAAGATGCAGACCGTCGCGATGCGAGGGGCCGGATCATGTCCAGTGGCTGCAAGCGTTGATGCGCTCGCATGAGTGTGTTGACCTGTTTACCGTTGCGGGGGCAGCCAAGGCTTCCTGAGCTTGCGATCAGACCTTGTTCCCGTTTCACTCGCTTCAAGCGAGCACCTTCCGAAACGAAGCGCCATCAAGGCGCCGCGAGAGTTTATCAGTCCCCGGGCGAAACGCAGAGGGATTTAGAGCAACTCGTCCGGCATGAACTCGATCAGCGGTCTGCCGCTGCGCTCGCTCAGGCGTACCTGGGCATGCACGCCGTAGACCTCGGCAATGGTCTGGGAGGTCAGCACCTGGGCCGGTGTGCCCTGTGCCACCAGTTCTCCTGCCTTGAGCAGGTACAGACGGTCGCAGTAGTGGGCAGCCAGTGGCAGCTCGTGCAGCGCGGCCAGCGTGGTCAGGCCCAGGCTGCGGATCAGGTTCATCAGCTCGAACTGGTGGCGTACGTCCAGGTGGTTGGTGGGCTCGTCCAGCACCAGCAGCCTGGTCTGCTGGGCCAGTGCTCTGGCCATGAGCACGCGCTGCTTCTCGCCCCCTGACAGGGTCGAAAACATGCGCTGCGCCAGCGACTGGGCACGGACCTGGGCCAGGGACTGGGCGACGATGTGAAAGTCTTGCTCGCTGTCCCGGGCGAAAGAGCTCTGGTGAGGCGTGCGACCCATGAGCACCACATCGCAGACGCGCAGATCGAACTCGCTGGTGTTTTCCTGGGTCAGTACCGCCATGGAGCGGGCATTGTCGCGAGCGCTTCGCTGCCAGACGTCCTGTCCATCTATGCAGACCGCACCGCTGGCAGGCCTGAGCATGCGGTAGATCATGCGCAGCAGGGTGGACTTGCCGCTGCCGTTGGGGCCGAGCAGGCCGACCAGTTCGCCATGCCGGATATGTAGGCTGATGTCCTTGACAATGGAGGCGGCCGCCGTTTGCCAATGCAGGCGGCTGGCCTCCAGCAGGCAGGAAGAGCTGGGTGCGGCACTCACGGGTTGCCCTTTTCCCGCACGCTCTTGCGGCACAGCATCCAGACAAAGAAGGGGCCGCCCAGCAGCGAGGTGATGACCCCCACGGGTACTTCGGCGGGGGCAAAGCTGATGCGCGAGAACACATCGACCCAGATCAGGAAGATGGCACCTGTGAGCGCGGCCACAGGCAGCACGCGCCGGTGCTCGGAGCCGACCAGCATGCGGGCGACATGGGGCACGATGAGGCCGACAAAGCCGATCGGACCCGTCAGCGCCACCAGCACGCCCGTCACCATCGAGACCAGAACGAATAGCCAGCGCCTGGTGCGGGTGGTGTCCACCCCGAGCGTGGCGGCGGTCTCTTCGCCTGCCAGCAGTGCATTGAGTGAGCGGGCCTGTGCCAGCAGCAGGGCCACGCCCGCCGCCAGCAAGGCAGCCGGCAGGCCCAGCTCCTGCCAGCGGGTTCCGGCCAGACTGCCCAGGGTCCAGGTGAGCACGGAGTTGGCCAGCTCACGCTGATCTGCCGTCAGCACAATCAGGCTGGTGACGCCGCCCAGGCAGTAGGCAATGGCCACGCCGCCCAGAATGAGTCGCGATGCCTGCAATCGTCCATTGGCATGGGCCAGCAAGTACACGGCCACACAGGCCAGCAGCGCACCGCTGAAAGCGCCCAGCGGCAAGGCCAGCTCGCCGGCGAATGCCAGTGCACCGAAGGCCAGCACGCTTACGGCCCCGACCGACGCACCGGATGAAACGCCAAGCAGATAGGGGTCGGCCAGCGGATTGCGCACCATGGCCTGCATGGCTACGCCGACCAGCGCAAGGCCTGCGCCGGTCAGGGCTGCCAGCAATACGCGCGGCAGGCGCACGCGCCAGACAATCTGGTACTGGGCGCTGCTCCAGCTGCCTGAAGGCCAGTCCAGGCCCAGGCGCTGACCCAGCTCATAAGCCGTGATCTGCCAGGCTTGCCCGGGGGCGATCCGTACCGGCCCCAAGGTGATGGCCAGAGTCAGAGACAGCAGCAGCACTGCCGTCAACACGGCCAGCCATAGCTTCAGCTGATGGCGTTGCTGGACGAACATCTGTGTCAACGGCTGGGTCATGGCTGCAGCCAGGCGGTGGCCCGGGTGGGCATGGCGCCAGCGGGCCCGAGGCGCGAGGCAAAAGCCTGTGCAAGGTGTCTCATTGTCATTAGCCAGGGCAGACGGTCTGCATGCTGGTGACGAGATCGGGCGGAGGGCGGGCCTCGCAGCCTGTTGCCGTCACGCTGCTCCCCGCAGACGTTCGTTGCACATGCCGACTGCCGGAACTGGGTCCGGACGGTCAGCGCTCAACAGGCCGGTATCCGGGCTGGCAGATTGCGCGAGGCATGTTACTTCGCCTTCCCGGCGTTGCCGCGCACCTCGTCGAAGAGGCCACGTAAAACACCAGTGACAGGCTCCTGCAAGCGCAAAAGCCATGAAGTGGTTTGATCTGCTTACCGTTGCGGGGGCAGCCAAGGCTTTGAACCTTGTTCCCGTTTAACCCGATGAAGCACCGGGCACCTGTCGCATGGAGAAAAAGCCTGCGGCACGGCCGTGCCGAGACTTGTTTCAACGAAAAATTATATAGCAGCGCATCCAGACATCGTCTGGGAGATCAGGGCGATTCCTTTGGGGCAACGAGGCACGGCACAAGGTAGGCATCGCGTTCAGCAAGGCGCTGGTGCAGGTTCAGGCACTGTGGCGGCACTGCCCGTGATCGATATCCGATGTCCAAACAGGCTGCAGCCGCCTGAAATGTCGGCGGCGGCTATTTTTGAGTGTCCGCAGTCAAAACTGAGCTGACATTTGTGCACAAAATAGAGGCTGAGAAAGCCCCCGATTCTGAGGACATCATGAGTATCTGGTCCATCGACGCACAGACCGTCACCCACAGCATTCAGCTCGCTGTCGCGCCGGTTTTTTTTCTGACTGCCGTGGCCGGCATGATTGGCTCCGTAGCGGGGCGGCTGGCCCGCATCATTGACCGAGCCCGCAAGCTGGAGGAAAGCCTGCGCACGCTGGAGGATCACGATCTGATCGCGCGCCACCTCAAGGAGCTGCATTTTCTGCGCGAGCGCGGGCGGCTGGCCAACGTCTCCATTGCGCTGCTGACGCTGTGCGGCATGTGCATAGGGCTGACCATCGTGCTGCTGTTCGTGGGTCAGGCCTACGGCGTCAGCGGCCACGGCTATGCCGTTTTCAGCTTTCTGCTGGGGGTGCTGGCCTTTGTGCTGGCGCTGTGCTGCTTTCTCTGGGAGACCATCATGGCGACACGCATTCTTGACTTTCATATGCTCAGCCAGGCCAGGGCGGCCGTGCGCCATGTGGGGGAGTCCGAGCGCCGTCCCTGAGGGATCTGCGAGACATGTTTTTTCTGCCTCTGATCCTGGTGCCCATCGTCTTTCTGATGGCACTTGCTCGCCTCTATCAGATTCCCGTGCAGCTGCGCTCGGGGCGGTTGCGGCTGGTCGAGCGCGGCAGGCCGGGCTTGCGCCTGGCCACCTTGCTGGCCTATGCCGGTCTGCTGACGGGTAGCGGGGCATTGCTCGCGGCCTTGGTGTATGCAAGCTTTTTCGCGCCACAGCGCTGGCCCGCCTATCTGCACCTGGCTCCTTATCTGGCGCTTTATCCCTTGCTGTATCTGGCGGCTGCATGGGTGTTTTATTACGGCCTGAAAAAGCCTGCTGCCGCCTGAGCTAGTCCTGCATGGGCTCCAGCCAGGCAGCTGCAGCATGAATGATGCAGTCGGTCAGTCGCTGCAGGCTGGTCTGGGCATTGCGGGTGTGGGCCCAGTACATGGGGATGTGGAGATCTCTGCCCGGAAGCAGTTCCATCAGATCGCCGCTGGCCAGTTGCGGGGTGATTAACTGGGCCGGGTGCATGCCCCAGCCCATGCCCAGTTCCACGGCACGGGTGTAGCCCTGGTTGGAGGGCAGAAAGTGACGTGCATTGTTGCGTCGTCCGTCCAGCCCCAGGCCGTGCAGCCATTGGTCCTGCAGGCTGTCCTTGCGCCCGTAGTACATCATTGGCGCCTTGGCCAGCATCTGGGCCAACTCCCGGTCTGATTCGGCTTGGCCCAGGTGGCGCTGCACAAACTCAGGGCTGGCCACGGCGATATAGCGCATGCGGCCCAGCGGCCAGGTGTTGCACCCTGCAATCGCCGAACCCGTGGCCGTGACCGCGGCCATGACTTCGCCTTCCTTGATGCGTTTGGCCGTGTGGTCCTGGTCGTCAATGCTGATGTCCAGCAATTCGTTGCCGTCCTGCGTGAAGGTCGCCATGGCATCCATGAACCAGGTCGACAGGGAGTCGGCATTGACTGCAAGCTTCAACGTGGGCAGGGCGGTCTGTCCTTCCGGGATCAGCTCGGGGTTCTTGCGTCGCAAATCGTTTTCCAGCAGCGCTACCTGCTCCACATGCAGGCACAGGCGCCGGCCAGCCTCCGTGCCGGTGCAGGGCGTGCCGCGCAGCACCAGTACCTGCCCCACGCGTTCCTCGAGCAGCTTGATGCGCTGGGAGATGGCGGAGGGTGTGACATGCAGCTTGCGCGCTGCACGCTCGAAGCTCCCTTCGCGCAATACGGCGGCAAGTGCTTCCAGTCCCGCGTAGTCCAACATTAGAAATTCTTCATTGAATTGAGTAAATGTAATTTTACTTAATTGCTGCGCAGAGCAAGAATCCGGGCCGGTTTGGAGGAGTCAGCGGCTCATGGACATGACAACTAATTTTTATTCCGCCTGGATTGCAGGCTTTACAGTGTGCGCTTCGCTCATCGTTTCCATAGGTGCCCAGAACCTGTATGTGCTGCGTCAGGCAGTGCAGGGCGAACATGTGAAGGCCTGCGTGGCTCTGTGTGTGCTCAGCGACGGGCTGCTGGTTGCGCTGGGGGTGGCCGGCATGGCGCAGATGCTGGCCAGGTATCCGGCATTGGCCCAGTATCTGACGCTGGGCGGAGCCGCATTCTTGCTGGCCTATGGCCTTTTCGCCTTGCGGCGCATGTGGCTGGCGCCGGATGCGGCCATGGAGGCCGGCGAGCGCAGGGCGGCACCACGCGGAATGATGAGCGTGCTGGCTGCGCTGGCAGCCATCACTTTGCTCAATCCTCATGTGTACCTGGATACGGTGTTGCTGATGGGCTCGATTGGCGCCCAGCAGGAGGGTGCAGGCCGCTGGTCCTATGTGATTGGGGCGGCCTCGGCCAGCTGCCTCTGGTTTGTGCTGCTGGCGATGGCGGGGCGCCGTCTCAAGCACCTGTTTGCGAACCCCGGTGCCTGGCGCGTCATGGATGGCATCACTGGTGTGATGATGCTGTGTCTGGCCTGGTGGGTGGCGAGCAGCGCTTTGGGAATGGAAATTTGAGTCTCAAGTTGCGCCAGCGCCATTCATTGCAGGCTCTTTCACACTCCTGTATTGGGTTTCAAGCCTCTGAGGCTTGTTCCCACAGGCCTACGGCCTCGATGAGGTTCCAGCTATTGCATTCAATGCGATAGTGGCCTGTGGCTCCGGTCTTCTGGCTCTGGCCCTCGATCACCACAATATGCTTGCCGTGACGCTGGGCTTCGGAGAGCGGGCGGATCTTGTCGTAGTTGTGCCTCTCGGCAATATCGCCACGAAAGGCAATCGTCACTTGCTCTCGCCGGGGGAAGTAGTCCTTGGCATATTTGTCCAGAGTGCGATCGGCAACCAGCGTGGCCATATCGGGCGAGGTAGCGGAAGAAGCGTTCATCGTGTTTCCTCAAGAGTGGACTCTTGTTTGTGTGCAGAATTTGAGCCGGTTTATGACGTAATTGTTGCATTTTGTTTCCGGTGGCGCCAGTGCCAATCTCCATGGCAGGTGGCAGACCTCGTCCGACATCAACTCCGACCGGGCAGTCGCACCACCCTATGGCGCAGACAGTGGCAGCTGAAGCCCTGTCTTGATACGCTCCAGTGCGATCGAGGTGCTGTAGCGGCGAATGTTCTCGTCCCCTTCGAACAGGCGTCTGCAGATGGCCTGGTAATCATCCATGTCGGTTGCCGTGACGACCAGGATGTAGTCGGTTTCGCCCGTCACATAGAAGCACTGCTGCACAGCCGCTTCCTCGGCTATCCGTGCTCTGAAACCGCGCGACAGATCCGGCCTGTCGTTGACCAACTGCACGGTGATGACCGCAGTCAGCGTGCGGCCCACTTTGATGGGCTCCAGCACGGCCACATTGGCGGCAATCACCCCGGTTTCCTGCAATCGTTTGATGCGCCGCTGCACGGCTGGGGCCGAGAGGTTGATGTGCTCCGCAATCAGACGCTGTGGCATGAGGTTGTCGCGCTGGAGCAGGGCAAGAATCGCGTGGTCAAAGGAATCCAGATCGGCAGCAGGCATGGTGTTGGATGTGTTGAGAGCGAAACTTGCAGATTCAATGCTGAAAACGAGCAAATTTCGCGGGTGACATGCAATATCGTACTCACCTATGTCAAAGAACAGCTGGAATCATTGGTGGCCCGTGTTGGCCGTGTTGGGCTCGGTCACTGCACTCGGGCTGGGGACTTCGCTGGCCAAGCAGCTGTTTCCCCTGATCGGTGCCCAGGGCACATCGGCACTGCGAGTGGGCTTTGCAGCGTTGATTCTGGTGTGTGTCTGGCGGCCCTGGCGCTGGTCGCTCAACCGTCAGCAGGCACTGGCTCTGCTGGTTTTCGGCATGGCACTGGGCGGCATGAATCTGATGTTCTACATGGCGCTGCGCGATATTCCGTTTGGCCTGGCCGTGGCCATCGAGTTTTCGGGACCGCTGGCTGTGGCCATCTACTACTCACGCCGCGCGCTGGACTTTGTCTGGCTGGCGCTGGCGGTGGTCGGCCTAGCCTTGATTCTTCCTCTGGGCGGCAATGCTTCGGGCCTTAACCTGTCACCAGTGGGCATTGCCTGCGCGCTCGGAGCCGCTGTCTGCTGGGCCTCCTACATCGTGCTGGGGCGCAGGCTGGGCCATATCCCCAGCGGCCAGGCCGTCTCTCTGGGCTTGCTGTGCGCGGCGTTGGTGGTGGTGCCGTTTGGTGTGGCCGAGGCAGGGCTCAAGCTGCTGACGCCGTCGATCCTTCTGTTCGGGCTGATGGTGGCGGCCATCTCCAGTGCCTTGCCCTACTCACTGGAAATGCTGGCTCTGCGTCGTCTGCCACCTGCAACCTTCGGCATTGCGCTGGCGACCGAGCCAGCCATTGCAGCGCTGATGGGCATGCTGCTGCTCAGCGAGAACCTGACGGCCACGCAGTGGACCGCCATTGCCTGCATCATGGCTGCGGCCATGGGCAGTGCAGTGACGCGCCCAGGCGCCAAATCGCCCGCGGTGGATGCTTCGGCAGCCACTTCCGGATGAATACCCATGCTATGAAAAGAGATGCTGCTAGCGCTTGCTCATCAATGCTTTGCTGAAATATTTCTAGTGAATAACCCTTGAAATTTAGGCGGGAAGCTCTGTTTTCTGTAGCTGCAATAGTTCAAAACGCTGCTTGTTCAGCGCTTTTTTTATGCCACCTCGACTGCCTGTAAATCGATGTTCCGATCAGTTTTTCGAGTCGTCGAAATCTTGAATGATGGCAGATAGATAGGGGGCTTTGTTGCTTCAATGAGGGCAGACTTCTATGCTCATTTCGAGTCATATTTCTTGACCGATTTTTACGCTATCCGGTTTGCGGTTTTGGCTGTCGTGGCTACTGCGTATTTGTAGGAATCTCGGTCTATTCAAATTAGGAGCGAGGTGCTACAACGGATGCACACGGTAACGAATGCCTTGCAACTTTGCGGCACTGATTCGAGCCCTGGTGCCGCCACGGGAGGTCATATGGATGTCATCAGCAATTCTGCAGCACGCTACGTTCGTCTGCGTGAAGAAGAAATGTCGCTGGACGAGTACCTTAGCCTTTGCCAGCGTGATCCCATGGCCTATGCCGGAGCCTCACAGCGCATGCTGTCCGTCATCGGTGAACCCGAAATGGTGGACACCCGCAACGATCCTGTGCTGTCGCGTCTGTTTGCCAACAAGGTCATCCGCCGCTACCCCGCGTTCTCCGAGTTCTACGGCATGGAAGATGCCATCGAGCAGGTGGTGAGCTTCTTTCGCCATGCGGCCCAGGGTCTGGAGGAACGCAAACAGATTCTCTATCTGCTGGGGCCTGTTGGCGGCGGTAAAAGCTCGATTGCAGAGCGCCTCAAATACCTGATGCAAAAGGCACCGTTCTACGCGCTCAAGGGATCGCCGGTGAACGAGTCGCCACTGGGCTTGTTCGACCCCGTGGAAGACGGCCCGGTGCTGGAAGATGAGTTCGGCATTCCGCGTCGCAGTCTGCAGCATGTGCTCTCGCCCTGGGCAGTGAAGCGGCTGGAGGAGTTCGGCGGAGACATTCGGCAGTTCCGAGTGGTCAAACGCTACCCCAGCATTCTCAAGCAGATAGGCATTGCCAAGACCGAGCCCGGCGATGAGAACAACCAGGATATTTCCAGTCTGGTGGGCAAGGTGGACATCCGCAAGCTGGAGAACTTTTCGCAGGACGACACCGACGCCTACAGCTACTCCGGCGGCCTGTGCCTGGCCAATCAGGGTCTGCTGGAGTTCGTGGAAATGTTCAAGGCCCCGATCAAGGTGCTGCACCCCTTGCTGACGGCCACGCAGGAAGGCAATTACAAGGGCACGGAAGGCTTTGGTGCGATTCCGTTTGATGGCATTGTGCTGGCACACAGCAATGAAAGCGAATGGAAGGCCTTCCGCAACAACCGCAACAATGAGGCCTTCCTCGACCGCATCTACATCGTCAAGGTGCCTTACTGCCTGCGCGTGAGCGAGGAAGTCCGCATCTACGAGAAGCTGATCCGGGAGTCTTCGCTGGCCAACGCCATCTGCGCGCCCGGCACGCTCAAGATGATGGCGCAGTTCTCCGTGCTCACGCGCCTGAAGGAGCCGGAGAACTCCAGCATCTTCAGCAAGATGCAGGTCTATGACGGCGAAAGCCTCAAGGACACGGATCCCCGTGCCAAGAGCTACCAGGAATACCGCGACTATGCGGGCGTGGACGAGGGCATGGAAGGCATCTCCACCCGCTTTGCCTTCAAGATTCTGGCCAAGGTCTTCAACTACGACAGCACCGAAGTGGCGGCCAACCCTGTGCACCTGATGTATGTGCTGGAGCGGCAGATCGAGCGCGAGCAGTTCCCGGCCGAACTGGAGACCAAGTACATAGGCTTCATCAAGGAATATCTGTCGCAGCGCTATGCCGAATTCATCGGCAAGGAAATCCAGACCGCCTATCTGGAGAGCTACAGCGAGTACGGCCAGAACATCTTTGACCGCTATGTCACTTACGCCGACTACTGGATTCAGGACAGCGAGTACCGCGACACCGATACCGGCGAGGTGTTCGATCGCAATGCTCTCAATGCCGAGCTGGAGAAGGTTGAAAAGCCGGCTGGCATTGCGAACCCCAAGGATTTCCGCAACGAGATCGTCAACTTTGTGCTGCGGGCCAGGGCCAACAACCAGGGCAAGAACCCGAGCTGGACCAGTTACGAGAAGCTGCGCGTGGTGATCGAGAAGAAGATGTTCTCCAACACCGAGGAGTTGCTGCCCGTCATCAGCTTCAACGCCAAGGCCAGTGCGGAGGATGCGCGCAAGCATGAGGACTTCGTCACCCGTATGGAAGCCAAGGGCTATACGCCCAAGCAAGTGCGTCTGCTTTGCGAGTGGTATCTGCGCGTGCGCAAGAGCAGCTGACAGCGGTGTCGGTGGCCCGGCGCGGCCACCGGCAGGACGGTTGAGAACAGCCCCTTGAGATGGGAGCACAGATGGCACTGCATATCATCGACCGCAGGCTCGCAGGCAAGAATAAATCGGTGGGCAACCGCGAGCGGTTTGTGCGGCGTTTCAAAGAGCAGATCGCGGAGGCGGTGCGCAAAGCCGTGTCTGCGCGCGACATCCGCCATATCGATCAGGCGGAAAGCATCACCATTCCGAAAAAAGACATTCAGGAGCCGGTCTTCAGGCATGGGCAGGGTGGTATCCGCGATATGGTGTTGCCCGGCAATCGCGAGCATGTGCGCGGTGATCGCATTGCCCGGCCGCCTGGTGGAGGCGGCGGCTCGGGATCGCAGGCCAGCGATAGCGGTGAGGGGCAGGACGACTTCACTTTCACATTGACCAAGGAAGAGTTCATGGAGCTTTTCTTTGAAGATCTGGCCCTGCCGCGCCTGCTGCGCAACCACATCGGCAACACCTTGCAATACAAGACAAGGCGCGCCGGCTACAGCCATGACGGCACGCCCAGCAATCTGGCGCTGGTGCGCACCATGCGCGGCGCCCTGGGGCGGCGCATTGCGCTGACCAAAGCTCCGCACCGTGAGCTCAAGGTGCTGGAAGAACAGCTTGAAACTCTGCTGGCGCAGGATGACGGCACCAGTGAGTCAGTAGCCGAGTTGCAGCGCCGTATCGATACCTTGCGTGAGCGTATCGGCGCAGTGCCTTTCCTGGAACAACTGGATCTGCGCTTTCGCAATCGCAGCAAGGTGCCTGTGCCGAGCAGCCAGGCCGTGATGTTCTGTGTGATGGACGTGTCCGGTTCCATGGATCAGGAGCGCAAGGAACTGGCCAAGCGCTTTTTCATTCTGCTGTACCTGTTTCTCACCAGGCATTACGACAAGATCGAGATTGTTTTCATCCGCCACCACACCCAGGCTGCAGAAGTCAGCGAAGACGAGTTCTTTCACTCCACGGAAAGCGGTGGCACGGTAGTCAGCAGCGCGCTGGTCCTGCTCGAACAGATCATCAGGGCCCGCTATCCGGTCAACGACTGGAATATCTATGTTGCCCAAGCCAGCGATGGCGACAACTTCAGCGACGATGGTGGCAAATGCCACAGCCTTCTGGCCGAGAGAATATTGCCGCTGGTGCGCTACTACGCATACCTGCAAGTGGTGCTCGAGGAGCAGAGTCTCTGGGAGGAGTACAGCCGCCTGCTGCCGCTGTTCCCCCATTTCGCCATGCGCAAGGTATCGGCCGCCAACGAGATCTACCCGGTGTTCCGCGATCTCTTCAAAAAGGATGGGGTATCGATATGAACCTCAATCTCTATCCCGTGCTGGATCTCAGCGCAAGCAGAAAGGCCGGAAATTCGCATGTTCAAGGGGAGCCGCGCTTTCGCGATGTGCCGCAGGCGCCTTTGATGGCGTCCCAGCGACCGGCGTCTCCCTTGCCCGACCCCAGCGACTGGACTTTCGAGCTGATCGAACAGTATCACGCGGCGATTGCGGCCACGGCTGAGCGCTACGGCCTGGATACCTATCCGAATCAGCTGGAGATCATCACGGCCGAACAAATGATGGATGCCTATTCCAGCGTGGGCATGCCGGTCAACTACCGGCACTGGAGCTATGGCAAGGAGTTTCTGGCCACGGAGCGCCGCTACCGACGAGGTCACATGGGACTGGCCTATGAGATCGTCATCAATGCCAACCCTTGCATCAGCTACCTGATGGAGGAGAACAGCACGGCCATGCAGGCCCTGGTGATTGCGCATGCGGCCTATGGGCACAACAGCTTTTTCAAGAACAACTATCTGTTTCGCATGTGGTCCGACGCGGGCAGCATCATCGACTATCTCGTCTATGCACGCGACTATGTGGCGCAATGCGAAGAACGCTATGGTTTTGACACCGTGGAGCAGTTGCTGGACTCCTGCCATGCGTTGTCGAACTTTGGTGTGGACCGCTATTGCCGTCCCTCGCATAAAAGCCTGTCGCGCGAGCGCGCCGAGAGAGAGGCACGTGAAGCCTATGTGCAGCAACAGGTCAATGTGCTGTGGCGCACCCTTCCAGCACGAAGGGACAAGGACAAGGACAGCACGACGCAAGGCAGCGAGCGCTTTCCCCGAGAGCCCGAAGAGAACATTCTCTATTTCATCGAGAAAAACGCTCCCTTGCTCGAACCCTGGCAACGAGAGATCGTGCGCATCGTGCGCAAGATCGCCCAGTATTTCTATCCGCAGCGCCAGACTCAGGTGATGAACGAGGGCTGGGCCACCTTCTGGCATTACACATTGCTCAACACTCTGTATGACGAGGGTTGGTTGACCGATGGCGTGATGCTGGAGTGGCTGTCATCGCATACCAATGTGATCTACCAGCCTCCAGCGGGCCACCGGGCTTTCAGCGGCATCAATCCTTACGCGCTGGGTTTTGCCATGTACCGTGATATTCGGCGGATCTGCGAAAAGCCGACCGAGGAAGATCGCCGCTGGTTTCCCGACATGGCCGGTACGCCCTGGCTGCCGGCGCTGCACCACGCCATGCGCAATTACAAGGACGAGAGCTTTGTCGGCCAGTTTCTGAGCCCGCACCTGATACGCGACATGCGTTTGTTCTCTCTGCACGATGACCCTGACGAACGTGATGTTCTGGTCAGCGCCATTCACGACGAAGATGGCTACCGCACGCTGCGCCAGTTGCTGTCTCAGCAATACGACCTCGGGACGCGTGAGCCCAATATTCAGGCCTGGAGCGTGAATCTGCGCGGCGACCGCAGTCTTACCCTGCGGCATACCCAGTACCAGGGCAGGCCGCTGGCAGAAGATGCGCAGGAGGTTCTCAAGCATGTGGCTCGCCTGTGGGGATTTGGCGTGCATCTGGAAAGCGTCAACGGCGATGGCGAGACACCGGTTTTGCGGCACTCGGTGCCTGCCCCCTCGCATTGAGAAATCTCAAGTGGAAATTGCTTAAGGCCCTTGCCTGTAAAGCGCTATAAGCTATCAAATGAAAAGAAAAAGCGCTGCAGAAGCAGCGCTTTTTTCTGGGTCAGGTCGTCAGGTGTGGTCGGCGGCCGGTTCTGTCCGGCCCCGGGACAACAGCAGGAGCTTGTGCCCACCGTACCCTTTCGAGCGCGACCGTCACCCCTGTCGATGAGGGGCGCGCCAGCGCTTCTAAGACTTTTGCGAATCAGAACGCAGGAACCACGGCGCCCTTGTACTTTTCCTGGATGAACTTCTTGGTGTCTGCAGAGTGCAGAGCGCTCATCAGCTTGGCAATGTCGGCACCGTTGGCGCGATCCTTGCGGGCCACCACGATATTGGTGTAGGGCGAGTCGGCTCCTTCGATGAACAGGGCATCCTTGGTGGGGTTGAGCTTGGCTTCGATTGCGTAGTTGGTGTTGATCAGAGCCAGATCGACATCAGCCAGGGCGCGGGGCAGCAAAGGCGCTTCCAGTTCCTTGAACTTCAGCTTCTTGGGGTTCTTGACGACGTCCAGAGCAGTAGGGGTCAGGCTCTTGGGGTCCTTGAGCTCGATCAGGCCATGCTTGGCCAGCAGAATCAGCGCACGGCCACCGTTGGAAGGGTCGTTGGGAATGGCTACGGTAGCGCCATTCTTCAGATCCTTGATGTTCTTGATCTTGCTGGAGTAGGCACCGAAGGGTTCCACATGAACCTTGCCGTTGGGCACCGCCACCAGCGAGGTCTTGCGGTCCTTGTTGTAGCTGTCCAGATAGGGCTGATGCTGGAAGAAGTTGGCATCCAGCTGCTTGTCTTCCACGGCGGCGTTGGGCTGCACGTAGTCGCTGAACTCCTTGATTTCCAGATCGATGCCCTGAGCCTTCAGTGCGGGCTTGATGTGATTGAGGATTTCGGCGTGAGGAACAGCCGTGGCACCCACCTTGAGCACGTCAGCAGCCTGGGCCGACAGCGCCAGAGTGGCAATAGCGATAGCAGAGAGAGCTTTCTTCAACATTGGTTCTGACCTTCTTCAGCAAGTTGCAATAAATTCCGGGCCTCATCTGGACCGCAGTGAACTAAGGTACATAGTCTAGTGCCGTGTACCGACGTCTGCAGGACATTTTTCTTATTTGGTTATAAGAGCGTCGTTTTTTATACAAAATTTCATTCCGATTGACTGCCATGAATCCCGAAATGCTGGAGCGCCTGGTGCGCGTGCCTATGCCTTATGGCAAGTACAAGGGCCGTTTGATTGCCGATCTGCCCGGCAACTACCTCAACTGGTTTGCCCGCGAGGGCTTTCCCAAAGGCGAGATCGGTCAATTGCTGGCTTTGATGCAGGAGCTCGATCACAACGGACTCAGCGGTTTGCTGGAGCCCATTCGCAAGGCTGCAGGGCTGCCGCCAAGAGCACAGGTATAGGTCGCAGAGAGGGCAGGCTTCAGACGGCCAGATGAGATATGCGGCAGGCGGGCCTGCACAAGCCCTGGCCGTTCGCCCTTGGTCGGAAGCAGGTAGCAGGCCTTTGGGCTTGGCTGACTGCGGCTTGGCCGCGAGTCTTCAAAATGCCCTGCTTTGGCCCGAAGGCGTTGTCAATTCCCGGCTCTGGACATATATGGATGCAGCTGCTCGCAGGGGATGCTCTCACGCCTTTGAGTCTTGCGAGAGGTCCGAATGTTGAACAATGCGCCCCTTGCCTGCATGTTTGGCTGAGTACATGGCCTCGTCCGCACTCTGCATCAGGTTGGCCGAGGAACTACCTGCGGTGCTGATGGAGATACCGATGCTGCTGCCGACTTGCACCATCACTCCACCATCCAGCGCAATGGGCTGGCGCACGGCTTCCATGCAGCGCTTCATGACAGACATGGCCTCACCGGAAGTGCGCAAGCCGGATAGCAGCACCACGAACTCATCGCCGCCCAGGCGGGCAACGCAGTCGCCGGCACGAGCCTGGGCCGTCAGTCGGGCAGCCACCACACGTAAAACTTCGTCGCCCGCATCGTGACCCTGGGTGTCGTTGACCTGTTTGAAACCATCCAGGTCCATGAAGCACACGGCAAGCATCTGGCCGTCGGCGAGCTCCTGGTTCAGCGTTTCCTCAAGTGCTCGGCGGTTCGCCAGACCCGTCAGAGCGTCGTGGTTGGCAAGGTGATTGGCGGCTTGTTCACCTTGCTTGAGGGCGTCGATGTCCACCAGAATCCATAGCGACTCTTCGGCATTCAGCAGTGTGCCGGATGCATCCACCCACAAAAGCTTGCCCTCGGCATTCTGTACCTGGAACTGCGCGTGAAATTTGCCCCGAGCCAGCAAGGAGGCATAGGCTTTTTCGCCGATACGCCTGTAGGAGGCTTCGTCCGGGTAAAGCATGCGCGTGGATGCGCCCTGCAGTGCAGCTGCTGGCTGCTTGAGCAGACGGCGCATGGCGGGGTTGGTCCAGACGATCTTGCGCTCGCGCAGGCGAGCCATGCCGATCAGGTCATTGTTGATGACCAGCTCCTGCTCTTTGCGGATACGGCGTTCACGCTGCTGCAGCCGGTAAAGTGCCACTGAGCCCAGAGCGATCAGGGCAATGCACAAGCCGGTAAGACCCCATGCACGCCAGGCTGAGGCTCGCCACATGGCCATATAGGCTTCCGTACCCAGCCCGGTAAACACCGTCAGAGGATATCCAGGCAACCGATGGTAGGCCGTGATGCGCTCCACGCCATCGATCAGGGTCGGTGTGATGTACCAGCCTTCCTCGCTGTTGCGGCTGATGGCCTGGTGATATTCAGACGAGACGGCGGCCTTGCCGATACCCGCGTCGGCGTCCTGGGTTGCAGCCGGATAGCGCGCTACCAGCAGTGCCTGATCGGTGCGCAATGCCATGGCGCTGCTCGTGCCGAACGACTGGCGCTGGAATAGCTGGTGAAAATGCTCGGCCGCGACGATGGCATAGACGATGCCCTGGAACTGACCGCCCTCGGCCTGAAGACGCCTCGCCAGCACGATAGACCATTTTCCGAAGGAATGGCTGATCAAAGGCTCGGACACCACCATTCGGTCTGCTTCGCGGGCTTGGGCGAAATAGGCGCGTTCCGCAACTGAAAACGGCACATCAATTTCGCTGGGAGTGATGAGTACCTCGCCAGCACTGTCCGTGATGCGCAGGGCGGTGACAAAAGGAATCAGGGCACGCTGCTCATGGAGCATTTCGTACAGGGCAAAGTTGGCAGCGGCAAGGCCGTCAAAGCTGCGCGCGCGGTAACGACTGGCAATCGATGACAGAGCGTTGTCCACCAGTCGCACCTCGGCAGCCAGCTCCAAGCTCAGGCTGCGCGCCTGATGCCTGGTGACGGCCACTCCCAGGTCCATGTCCGCACGGTAATTGGCATGCACGCCCAGCCATGTGGCAAAACACAGCAAGGCCGCTACCAGCAGGTTGCCGAGCACGATGCGATGTAAAAGCTTGTGAGAGCGAAAGCTTGTCATCTTGATTCTTGAGGTCCTTGAATACCAACCTGGATATGAAACGGCTCGGTTCCAGACATTTGCATCAATCACCTGCCGAGTAAAGCATCGCAGAGCTCAACAGCGCAATAGTCTTGCAATCATCCAGCAGGTGCCGGGAGGTTGATGCGAGCAGGCGTCCGAGAGGGTGTGCCGCGTGCGTGAATGGTCAGTAGCGGAGTTCCAGGCATCGAAGTATTGCGTGTGAGTGATTGTGCAGGGCCGGCCCTTCCACCAAGCTTGTCGCGGGCACAAGGCGATGCGGCCGGCAGAAGATGGAGCTGAAACATATGCGGAAATAGTGAAGGCATTGAGAAACCTGAAATGAGAATTGATATCATTTGAGGTCTGTTTGAGATCTATCCCCATTGCACCATGCCCGTTGTCGAAACAGCCTCCCATCGTGAAGTCGCCGCGCTTTACACAGATCATCACGGTTGGTTGCAGGGCTGGTTGCGCCGAAAGGTGGGCAATGCCTTTGATGCAGCAGATCTGACGCAAGACACTTTTGTCCGAATCCTGGGCGTGCGCGAGCCGCCGCGCATAGAGTCGCCGCGCGCTTATCTGACCACAGTGGCCAAAGGGGTACTGGTCAACTGGTGCCGGCGGCAGGCGCTGGAGCGTGCCTATCTGGAGGCTCTGGCCCTCTTGCCCGAACCTGAAGCGCCGTCGCCTGAGCACCGGGCCCTGGTGCTGGAGGCCCTGCATGAGATAGATGCCATGCTTGATGCCTTGCCGCCGCTGGTACGACGCACTTTTTTGCTTTCACAGCTGGAGGACATGAAGTACGACGATATCGCCTTGCAGCTGGGCGTGTCGCTGACCAGCGTCAAGCGTTACATGGCCCAGGCTTTCAGGCAGTGTCTGGCGCTGATGGAATGACTGCAATGGATGCACGTTTGCTGGACGAAGCTGCGGACTGGCTGGTCCGCCTGAACGATGAAGGCCTGACGGCTGCCGAAAGCGTCGCCTTCGAGCGCTGGCGCCAGGCCAGTCCCGCCCATGAAGGCGCCTGGATGCGGGCCGAGCGGCTGATGGACAAGCTGGGAGGGTTACCGCCGGCGCTGGCCATGCCGGCGCTGGGCCGATCGCAGCGTCGCAGCCGACGGGCCGCAGTGGCCAAGTTGGCTGTTTTGCTGGCCGCCGTGCCTGGTGGCTGGATGAGCTGGCGTGTGGCACAGCAGCAGGGATGGGCAGCCGATCTGCGTACTGTCACGGGCGAGCAGCGCCTCGTGACATTGGCCGATGGCAGCCGTTTGCTGCTGGATACAGGAACGGCTGTCGATATCCGGTTTGATGCTCATCAGCGCCTGATACATCTGCACCGGGGCTCGATCCTGCTGGAAACTGCCGCCGATCCCAGCGGCGTGGACCGGCCGTTGCTGGTTGAGACGGCCGTGGGGCGCCTGCGGGCACTGGGCACACGCTTTTCGGTACAGCAGAGCAGCGAAGGCAAATTCGTGGATCTGGCCGTAACCCAGGGTGCGGTCGAAGTCACATTACTCGGAGCCTCCCGGCCCGCGCTGGTGGTGCCCGCGGGCAACTGGGCTAGGTTGACTGCGCTGGGCGCAGGGGAGCTGCAGACGGCAGGGCCGCAGCAACTGGCCTGGGTGCACGGCATGCTGGTGGCGGATGCCATGCCCATGGCAGAAGTCTGTGCCCAGCTGTCGCGTTACCGGCCCGGCCTGCTGCACTGTGCCCCGGAGGCGGTGTCCATCAAAGTTTCGGGTGCGTACCCCTTAGCCGATACCGACCGGGCCTTGGCCATGCTGGTCGAAACCTATGCCGTGACGGTGCACCGGCGTTGGCAGGGTTATTGGGTCACGGTGGCGGCCCGCTGAGTTCACAAGCAAGGCATCTTCTAAAAAAATGCACGAAGGTGAGACTTTCTGGAAAGTTGTTTGGCAAGCAAGGTGAACCACTCATTTTTGCTTCCAAAGGACTGTCTTTCATGCCTGCTTCCATGGCCTCCCGTTCCCTATCGAATCCTGTATTCAGCCCCGTTGCGCGCGCCGCGCAGCTTGCCTTGCTGGGCTGGGC
Organism: Comamonas testosteroni ATCC 11996; assembly: GCF_000241525.1. Classification (GTDB taxonomy): domain Bacteria; phylum Pseudomonadota; class Gammaproteobacteria; order Burkholderiales; family Burkholderiaceae_C; genus Comamonas; species Comamonas testosteroni. The sequence continues at coordinate 440,980 of NZ_AHIL01000043.1, read as the reverse complement.
GCTGGCAGCGACCGCCGTACAGGCGGCCGAGCAGCCTGCAGCCGGGCAGGCTCAGGCCTACCGGATAGAAGCAGGACCGCTGGGCCGGGTGCTGTCCGAGGTGGCGGCTACGGCCGGCATGGCACTGTCGTTCGATCCTGCGCTCACACAAGGCCGGCAAAGCCCGGTGCTTTCCGGCAGCTTTACGCCGCGCGAGGCACTGCAGCGCTTGCTGGCTGGCAGCGGGCTGGAGCTGGTGTCGCGTCCTGGCGGCAGCTATACCCTGCAAAGGCAGGCAGTGGCGCCCGTCTCGAGTGAGGAGGGCAGCACCCTGTCGGAGGTGCGCGTCACGGCCCAGGCCGAGCGCAGCGGCACCACGGAAGGCACGGGCAGCTACACCCAGACGGGGCCCAGCCGCACGGCTACGGGCCTGGGCCTGACTCTGCGCGAGACGCCGCAGTCGGTGAGCGTGATGACACGCCAGCGGATGGACGACTTCAAGCTGGAGACACTGGCAGATGTGCTGGAGCAGACGCCGGGCATTGGCGTCTATCGCCAGAACAACGCGACGGACTTCCAGGCCCGCGGCTCGGAGGTGAACCTGCAGGTCGACGGCATGTCCCAGCTCAGCAATGGCTGGTACTTCGTCACCAGCACCATGTATGCGTTGGACGATATGGCGGAGATGGACCGTGTCGAGGTTCTCAAAGGCTCGTCGGGACTGGTTGTCGGCAAAGGCGGCTATGGCGCCACCGTCAATCTGATCCGCAAGCGTCCCACGCGTGAGTTCCAGGCCAGTGCGCGCGCCAATGCCGGCAGCTGGGATACCTACCGTGCGCAGGCCGATATAAGCGGCTCGCTCAACGAGGCGGGGACGCTGCGCGGCCGCGTGGTTGCGTCCATGACAGATGCGGGCAGCTTTCGCGACAACGAAAAGAGCAACAGCAAGATGCTGTTCGGCACGCTGGAGGCCGACCTCACGCCCGATACCCTGCTGAATCTGGGCATCACGCTGCGTCAGCGCGAGGCACGCGGCTTTGGCACGACCCGACCCATCCAGCGCTACACCGCAGCGGGTGCCGAAGTGGGGCTGATGCCGCGCTCGTTCAATAACGGTGCGCCCTGGTCGGGCTATGAACAGGAAAGCACCGAGCTGTTCGGCAGCGTGGAGCAGCGTCTGGCCCATGATTGGACGGCAACCCTGAAGTTCTTCCATCAGAGCGTGAAGATGGACGACATGACGCTGGGCTACCTCTGGAACAGCACAACCGCTGCCTATCTGCCGTGGCAGGACGTGGAAAACCGCAACTGGTCGGTCAATCTCGATGTCAAAGGCCCTTTCACCTTGCTGGGACGCACGCACGAGCTGTTGGCCGGCGTGGGTGTGTCGCGCTACCACAGCGGCTTGCTCTACGGCAGCTCCAAGAACGTACCTCTGGCCAATCTGGGCCTGAGCTATGCCCAGGGCGGTGGTGCGCTGGCGCAGCCCGATTTCCGCAACTGGAACTATGACCGCCATGTCTTCAACCAGCGTCAGCAGTATGCCTATACGGCAGGGCGCTTCCGCCTGGCAGATCCGCTGCAGCTGATAGCCGGCATGCGCGTGACGCAGTACCGCCAGCATGACGTGACGCCCACCTGGTGGAACTACGATATGCGCGAGACCGTCACCACGCCCTATGCCGGCCTGGTCTACGAAGTGCATCCCCAGGTCTCGCTGTACGGCAGCTACGCGACCATCTTCAAGCCGCAAAGCGCCCAGGATGAACAGGGGCGTACCCTCGATCCCGAGCAAGGCAAGACCTATGAGGTCGGGGCCAAGGGCGAGTTCTTCGACAAGCGGCTCAACGCCAGCATCGCTCACTTCTGGATGAAGACCGACAACTCGGCCGAGGAGACAGGCAGCTTCACGCCTGGCGGCGACATGGCCTACCGTGCCGTCAGCGGCGCCACGCGGCGCGGCTGGGAGCTGGAGCTGTCGGGCGAGCTGGCGCGCGGCTGGCAGGTGCAGGGCAGTCTGGTGCAGCAAAACAGCTCGCTGACCAGCTCCAGCCAATACCCCAAGTACCAGCTTAAGCTGGGCAGCACCTACCGCTTCGAAGGCGGCGCGCTGCGCGGTCTGACGCTGGGGGCTGCGACTCGCTGGCAAAGCAAGACCTCGACCAGCGACAGCCACAACACACTGGCCCAGCAGTCCTATGCCGTGCTGGATCTGATGGCCCGCTACCAGGTCGACAAGCATCTGTCGCTGAGCCTGAACGTGAACAATCTGCTGGACAAGAAATACTTTGCCGGCGTCAGCAGTCTGGGTGGCCTCTACTACACCTGGGGTGCACCGCGCAGCGTGAATGTGGGCATGCGCTACGACTTCTGAGGGCTGGCAGTACTCGGGTCCTCGAGTCCGCCAGCCACTTCTGCCTGAGTGCGGAGGCGCGCCAGGCGGGCTGTTGCTGGCCCGCCCTGCCCTAGTTCAGCCAAAGCCCTGTGCGGGCTGGCGGCGGCAAGCACGCGTCGCTGCGGCACTGCTGCTCGGGCCGGCCTGTGCCAGGGCGCGGCGCGGATGACCCTTTTCGGGTTTTCGTTTGTCATACATAGAGAAAGGGCCTTGCGGCTTGCTTCGCCCCGGGCTGTCCAGGGCCTCCATCTCTTTCCTTATGTCATGACTCCATTCTTTCTACGCTTTGTGGGCAGCAGCGTCCTGTCCCGGCTGCTGGCCGCCGTCCTGGGTGGCTATCTGCTGGCCAGCGCCCTGGCCGTATTCCTGGCGACGGTCCTGTCCGAGCCGCGTGCCGAGTCGGTGCTGGCGGGCATGCTGTGGAGTTTCGCTGTGTATGTTCTGGCCGTGATCTGGGCCTTCTCGCCGGTGTCGCCGGGCCGCGTCTGGCTGGGGCTGCTGCTGCCCAGCGTCGTGCTGGCGGGCGTCTCGGCCTGGCTGGCTGGAGGTGCTTGAGCATGGCCGAGCGTAAAAATGCGGGCGGAGCAGGCCAGGGCGGTTTTCGCCAGGCCCAGGCCTGGCTGCACACCTGGTGCGGCCTGTGGTTTTCCTGGTTGCTGTTCGCGGTCTTTTTCACGGGGACGCTGGCGGTCTTCGAGGAGCCCATCTCCCACTGGATGACACCCGAGCATCACGCCCAGGAGCAGGCGGCCGCCCGTGCTTCCGGCCAGCGTGGGGGTGATCTGGGCCAGCGCCTGGCCTGGGGCTTGGCCTATATGGAAAAACACCATCCGGGGGCCGAGATGTGGGAGCTATGGCCTTCGGATGCCGAGGGCGCCGGCGACCTGCGTGTCTACTGGTTCGATGAAAAGCACCAGTACGCCTCGGCCCAGCTGGATTCCGCCACCGGCCAGCCGCTGGTCAGAGACCCAGCTCGTGGCGTCGTGCGCGCCACCCAGGGCGGTCACCATTTCGTGGATTTCCACTATCGGCTGCATGCAGGGCAGGCAGGACTCTGGGTGGTCGGCATTGCGGGCATGGCCATGCTGGTGGCGCTGCTCAGCGGGGTCATCACGCACAGGCGCATCTTCAAGGATTTCTTCACCTTTCGTGCTCGCAAGGGGCAGCGCAGTTGGCTGGATGCCCACAATGCGGTGGCGGTGCTGACGCTGCCGTTTCAGGTCATGATTGCCTATACGGGGATTGCCATCTCCGCCTCGACCTTGATGCCGGCCGGCATTGCGGCCTATTTTGGTACCGGCAGTCAGGGGCTGCGCTCCTATGTGGTGGCGCTCAACGAGTCGGACAGGCCTGAGCGATCGGGCAAGGTCATGGCTGTTCCGGATCTGGAGCCGTTTGCCCGGCGCGGTCAGGAACTGATGGGACAGCCTGTGCGGGCCGTGGTCGTGGACAACCCCGGTGACGTGGCGGCGCGCATCGGTGTCTACGGCTGGAACAGCGACGAGGAAATGCAGCAGCGCCTGAACTCGTCGACCGGCATGGTGATGTTTTCGGCGGCGACAGCCGAGGTGCTGAGGCTGCGCCAGCCTGGCGAGGTGGACGGTGGTGACGCCTCCATGGCCAAGTCGTTGATAGGCAGTCTGCACCAGGTGGAGTTCGGCGGTCAGCCGCTCAAGTGGCTGTATTTCCTCTGCGGGCTGGCGGGCAGCGCCATGATGGCAACCGGGGCAATCCTGTTCATGGTCAAGCGTCGCAACAAGCATCTGGGCCGGCAGGCTGGCGAGTTCGGCAGCGCCACGGCGCGCGTGTACCGGCTCGTCGAAGGGCTCAATGTGGCGGCCATCGCGGGTCTGAGTCTGGGCTGCATCGGCTATCTGTGGGCCAACCGCCTGGTTCCCGTCGGGCTGTCCCATAGAGCGAACTGGGAGCTGGCGGTGTTCTTTGGGCTCTGGAGTCTGGCGCTGCTGCATGCCCTGGTGCGTGCGCCCGCCGCGGCATGGCAGGAGCAACTGGGCCTGCTGGCCCTGTTATGCCTGCTGCTGCCGCTGCTGAACTGGATCACGGTCGGTGACAGTCTGCCTGCGCAGATCGCTCGCGGCGATTGGGAGAGCGCAGGGGTGGAGCTGAGCGCCATGGCTATGGGATTGCTTGCAGCCTGGGCCTGGCGTTATCTGCGGCGCCGCAGCGCCCGTTCGGAAAGCCCGGTTTCAAAGGGCAAGATGGAGGTGGGAGCATGAATGTCTTGCAAGCATCGTGGCTGGCGTTTGCGCTGAGCTTTGCGGGCATGGCGGCGCTGGCGTTTGCCATGGAGCGCCACCACGAGCAGCTCACGGCTGCCATGGAGATCTCTGCGGCGCGAGCAGGGCTGCTGCGCGCAGTGGGAGCGGGGCTGCTGGCTGCGGCGGTCATGCCCTGCGTACAGGCCTGGGGCTGGTCCGTAGGCGTTGTGGCATGGTTGGGCTGGCTATCGGCGGGCGCATTGCTCGTCGTTGCCCTGATCAGCATCGCTGCCCGATGGGTCGCTGTGGCTGCCTGCATTCTGGCTGCGGCTGCAGCGATCATGGCCGCTGTCTAGCGCGCCTGAGATCGCGGCGGAGGCCGGCATCGGCGGCCACGGCCAGCTCATGGTGCATGGCTGTGGTCCTTCATCTTGCGTGTGCCGGGTGGCACAAAATCATGCAGAGCGTGACGAAAAAGGATGCAAAAAAGGGATGCAGGTGCATCCCTTTTTGACAGTGGCCGCAGGCCCGGTGTGCCTAGCGGCAACAAGGCCTGTTGATTACTTGACAGCTGCGCGTGCGGCTTCCGCCTTGGCCTTGGCTTCGTCCAGCTTCTTTTGCAGAGCGGCGGCTTCCGCTTCAGCCTTCTTGGCCTCTTCTTCCTTGGCCTTCTTGGCTTCGGCTTCCTTGTCGCCGCCACCCATGGCGCCGGCAATGGCATTGCCAGCCATGGTGCCGGCCACGGCGCCAACGGCAGCACCTGCCATGGTGCCCATCATGCCGGAGCCACGAGCGGCAGGAGCCGCTGCAGCTGCGGGAGCGGCCGCAGGAGCTGCTGCCGCGGCGGGGGCTGCTGGTGTGGCCGGTGCAGCAGCCTTGGGGGCGGCGGCAGGAGCCACGGGTGCGGGCTGAGCGGGCGCCTTGCTGCCGATGCTGGCAGGGCGAACGGACTTGCTGCTGCCCATGCGCTTGGCCTGAGCCAGGGAAGGCACGGTCAGCGATGCGATGGCGATAGCAATCACGGAGGCAGCAGCACGGTACGAAGTCTTCACGAATTGGTTTCCAGTCATGGTTGTCATAGATGGCCGTCTGCTTCTCAAGGATGCAGGCAACCAGCATGCCTTGCGACTCTTGTCGCATCAGACTTGCTTGCTATGGTATTTAAAGTCAATGGGTGGATTTTCAAGGTGCTGAACTGAAACTGTCCGTAAAAGGACAGGGCTCAGACCCTGGCGGCCGGATGTTGTGTGATGTATGAGGCCGCACGCTATTGTAGGAACAGTCTGCACGCGCAAAAGTTCCAGCAGTCTTCAATGCAGGGAAATAGTCATGAAGCGCCCCGCAGCGCCTGAAGCGTAAGCGGGGCATGCTATCGAATCAGAGGGAAATCGCTTTAGCGCTTCTGGTGCAACTGCACCCAGTCCAGAAAGCGTGTCATGTACTTGACGAGGAAGTCATGACTGCCCTGGCCGATCTTGCCGTCGGCGTCGAGCAGCGTGTCGGACCAGCGCACAAAGCCCTCGGGCTGGGGCAGGGTGGGCATGTCCAGCGACACCAGTACATTGCGCAGGTGCTGCTGGGCCATGGCGGTTGCGGCCGCGCCGGGCGAGCTGCCGATCACGGCGGCCGGCAGTCCTGCCCAGACGGATTGGCCATAGGGACGGCTCAGACCATCGAGCACGTTCTTGAGCGATGCGGGGATGGAGCGGTTGTATTCGGGCGTCACGAACAGAACGCCGTTGCTGGCGCGAATCAGGGGCTTGAGCTCGTCGAAGGGCTTGAAATCGGGGGTGTTGTCGAAGTCGCGGTTGTAGACCGGCAGGCGACTGATATCGATGAATTCGAACTCGGCCTTGTCCTGCATGAGTGCGGCCAGGCCCTGGGCGAGCTGGCGGTTGATGGACTGCTTGCTGAGGCTGCCCACGATGACGGCGATTCTGAGTTGGCTCATGCTCTGACCTTTCGACCGGGTTGAGGAAGATGCATGGCACTTTAGCAAAGCCGCAGAGAAATGCCGCGCCTCAGCGCACGCAAAAAAGCCGCAGTCCCCGGGAGCAGGGACTGCGGCTTGGTGCTGGGTGAATCTGTCTCAGACTAGCGGAGCACTTCCAGCAGGCGATCCAGGCCGCCTTCGTTGATGGCGACCTTGGCCTCGTTGCGCACGCGCGGCTTGGCGTGGAAGGCCACAGACAGACCGGCCGCCTGCATCATGGGAATGTCGTTGCTGCCGTCGCCGACGGCAATGCACTGGCTGGCATCGATGCCGATCAGCGAGGCCACTTCCAGCAGGGTACGGCGCTTTTCCGCACCGTCGCAGATATCGCCCCAGGCTTGCTCCACCAGGCCGCCGGTCAGTGCTCCGCCCTTGATCTCCAGCACATTGGCGCGCACAAAGTCGATATCCAGCAGGCCGCGCACATGCTCGGCAAAGTAGGTGAACCCGCCCGAGACCAGCAGCACCTTCAGGCCCGCGGCCTTGGCGGCCTTGACCAGGGTTTCAGCGCCCGGCGAGAGTTTCAGGCGTTCGGCCAGAACGCGGGCCATGTCGGCCTCGGTCACTCCGACCAGCTTGCCTACGCGCTGGCGCAGGCTGTCCTTGAAGTCGGTGATCTCGCCGCGCATGGTGGCTTCGGTAATCGCCGCCACTTCGGCCTTCTTGCCCGTGGCGTCGGCGATCTCGTCGATGCACTCGATGGTGATCAGCGTCGAGTCCATATCAAAGGCGATGAGCTTGTAGTCCGCCAGCTTCTGGGGAGCGGTAAAGCCGCGGATCATCAGGCCGGGAGCGAATTCGGTGGCGTCGGTCATTGCGAGTCGTGCGAATGAGGAGGTAGCAGAAAGGGGAATGGCGGAGATCGGGTCTGCGCCATTCCTCAAGATGGCCGCCATTATCCGCTGTTGTGGCGGGCTTCGGCTGGCCATTCACCCAGGAGTCTGCCCCCTGGTGCTGCACGAGACGGCATCTACTGCGGCTGAATGCCTGCGGCCTTGACCAGCTCGGCATGCAGCTTGATGTCCTGGGCCACGGTCTGCCTGAGCTGCTCTGGCGTCGATGGCGCGACTTCCATCCCGTTTTCACCCAGTTTGGTCTTGATCTCGCTGTCCAGTGCAACGCGCACGGCGCGGTTGAGCTTGTCGATCACGGGCTGAGGCGTCTTGGCCGGAGCGAACAGGCCGACCCAGGCCGAGAGGTTGAGGTCGGCAAAACCGCCTTCTGCCATGGTGGGCGTGTTGGGCAGCATGGCCGCGCGCCTGGGCGCCATCAGCGCCAGGGCATGCAGCTTGCCGGCCTGGATATGGGGCAGGGCTTCGGGCAGCACGGCAAACAGCATGTCCACATTGCCTGCCAGCGTATCGTTGACGGCTGGCGCACCGCCTTTGTAGGGCACGTGCAGCATCTTGGCCTGGGTGTGCGTCTCGAACATCAGCGCGGCCAGGTGCTGGGGGCTACCGTCGCCGGAGGAGGCAAAGGTCAGCTTGCCCGGTGCGGCCTTGGCTGCCGCCACCACGGCAGCCACGCTGGGGAATTTCTGCCTGTCCTTGACCACCAGCACCATAGGTTGGTTCACCAGCTTGCTGATGGGCGCGAAGTCGGTCTCGGGGTCATAGGGCAGGGATTTGAAAATGCTCTTGTTGGTGGTCAGGAATGAGGCTGGCGAGACCATCAGCGTGTAGCCGTCCGGGGCAGAACGTGCCACGGCCGGTGTGCCGATCTGGCCAGAGGCACCGGCGCGGTTGTCCACCACAAAAGGCTGCTTGAGTTCACTGGCCAGCTTTTGACCCACGACTCGGGCAATCATGTCGGCGCTGCCTCCTGCGGGCAGGGCGACGATGACCTTGACCGCGCGCTCGGGATAGGCGTTCTGTGCCTGGGCCGTGGCGGCAAAGCCTGCCACCAGCGCGCAGGCCAGCGCGGGGCGGGCCATGGCATGAACGACATGGCGAATTTTGCTATGAGCGATATTGCGAACGGGTTGGAGCAGCATGCGATCCCTCTCTTTCTCAAGATATGCACCAGCTTGGTGATTGCCGCGGTGCGATAGCCCGATGATGAGCAAGCCTTGTGCCAAGTGCCTTGGCGTTTTGCCGGATGGGAAAGATGCGGTTTGCGCAGTGGACGGGAAAGTGGCAGAGCTGAAGTGGTAGAGCTGATGCGCCTCGATGGCCTCAGCTTTCAGGATTGCCAGGCGGCTGCAGATATATGGCATCGGACCAGGTGGCCACCCAGTGCGGGCGAAATACCACGAATACCGCTGTCAGCATGCCGGTGGTCACGCCATCGCTCCAGGCCATGAGCCAGCGCGCCATGTGCGAGAGCTCGTCGTTGACATTGGGCAGCACATGCCCGGCCCATTGGCCGAGCAAGGACGCAATGAACACGCACACAACCGTGCCCAGGAAGCCGCGCAAGAAAATAAAGACAAAGATGTTGTGCCAGCACCAGCGGCGCACTGCTGCCCCCCAGAGCATGGCCAGTGTGGCCGGCACCAGCCCCTGCCAGACCGCCAGGCCCAGAGCGTCCAGCAGTCCGAGAGCGGGAGCCAGCGCAAAGGCAATAGCGCTTGTCGCAATCAGTACGGGCACCGCAAGCGGCCAGCCGATCAGAAGCAGCACCAGCGATGCACCAGACCAGTGCAGTTGCAAAGGCATTTTGTGCAGCTCAGGCAGCGCCCAGATCCAGGGCAGCAACACCAGAATGGCCAGCAGCGGTGTGATCAGCGGCGACAGCACCGGGTCATGCATGCCGCCGGGGCCGGCCCGGCTGCCCAGCATGCGCCAGGGACGGCAGAGCAAGGCCAGAAACAAGGCCAGCAGGGCAATGGCGGCTTCAAGAAACATGGCGGCTCGGAAAATCAGGTTCCGCCGCCATCTTGCGCCGTCTGCATCGGACGGGGCTCAATAGCCCTGCTGGCTTTGTCAGCAGCCTTGTCAGGCATGAACAGCTGTTTCGCTCTTGAGCGGCTGGCCCAAGCTGCGCAGCACATCACGCACCATCTGGGCACGGTCCTTGGGGTTCTCCAGCTCTTTTTCGATACGCAGCTTCTCGTTGCCCGCCAGCTTGATGTGCTTGTTCTTCTGGATCAGGTGGATGATGTTCATGGGATCGATCGGCGGCTGGGGCTTGAAGCTGATGTTGATCACGCCGGGGGCAGCATCGACCTTGACCACGCCATAGGGCTGGCTCAGCACGCGCAGGCGGTGCACGTCAATCAGGGTCTGCGCCTGGGGCGGCAGCTTGCCGAAACGATCCACGATTTCCTCGAGCAGGGTATCGATCTGATCGGCCGTCTTGGCCGTGGCCAGCTTCTTGTAGAACGACAGGCGCAGATGCACGTCACCGCAGTAGTCGTTGGGCAACAGGGCCGGGGCGTGCAGATTGATATCGGTGGAGGCCGACAACGGCGAGAGCAGATCGGGTTCCTTGCCGGCCTTGAGGCTGCGAACGGCCTCGGACAGCATCTCGTTATAGAGCTGAAAGCCCACTTCCATCATATTGCCGCTCTGGTTTTCACCCAGCACCTCGCCGGCGCCACGGATTTCCAGGTCATGCATGGCCAGATAGAAGCCCGAGCCCAGCTCCTCCATCTGCTGGATGGCCTCCAGCCGCTGCTGGGCCTGCTTGGTCAGGCCGTCTAGGTCCGGCACCATCAGATAGGCATAGGCCTGATGATGGCTGCGTCCCACGCGGCCGCGCAACTGGTGCAGCTGTGCCAGACCGAACTTGTCGGCGCGGCTGATGAGAATGGTGTTGGCCGATGGCACGTCGATGCCGGTCTCGATGATGGTCGAGCACAGCAATATGTTGTAGCGCTGGGTCACGAAATCGCGCATCACACGTTCCAGCTCGCGCTCGGGCATCTGGCCGTGGGCCACGGCGATGCGGGCCTCGGGCAGGATTTCCTCCAGCTTCTGCTTGCGGTTCTCTATGGTCTCGACCTCGTTGTGCAGGAAGTAGATCTGTCCGCCGCGTTTGAGCTCGCGCAGCACGGCTTCGCGAATCACGCCCGTGCCCTCGTTGCGCACAAAGGTCTTGATGGCCAGACGCCGCTGCGGCGCCGTGGCAATCACCGACAGATCGCGCAGCCCCTCCAGCGCCATGCCCATGGTGCGCGGAATCGGGGTGGCCGTCAGTGTCAGCACATCGACCTCGGCACGCATGGCCTTCATGGCCTCCTTGTGACGCACGCCAAAGCGGTGTTCCTCGTCGATGATGAGCAGGCCCAGGTTCTTGAACTGCGTGGATTCGGACAGCAGCTTGTGCGTGCCGACCACGATATCGACCGTGCCGTCCGAGATGCCCTTGATGGCGGCCGTGATCTCCTTGCCCGAGCGAAAGCGCGACACCTCGGCCACCTTGATCGGCCATTTGGAGAAGCGATCCACCAGGGTCTGGTAGTGCTGCTCGGCCAGCAGCGTGGTGGGGGCCAGGAAGGCGACCTGCTTGCCGCCCATGGCCGCCACAAAGGCCGCGCGCAGCGCGACCTCGGTCTTGCCGAAGCCCACATCGCCACAGACCAGGCGATCCATGGGCTGGGGGCTGATCATGTCCTGCACCACGGCGTGAATGGCGGCGCGCTGGTCGGCCGTTTCCTCGAAGCCGAAGTCGGCCACAAACTGCTCATAGTCGGCCGTGGGGAAGCGGAAGGCATGGCCCTGGCGCGCGGCGCGGCGGGCGTAGATATTGAGCAGCTCGGCGGCCGAGTCGCGCACCTGTTCGGCGGCCTTGCGCTTGGCTTTTTCCCATTGCGTGCCGCCCAGCTTGTGCAGCGGCGCATCGTCGGGCGAGACGCCGGTGTAGCGGCTGATCAGGTGCAACTGGCTGACGGGCACATAGAGCACGGCGTCGGCCGCATATTCCAGGTGCAGAAATTCCTGCAGCGCGGGCGTGCCGTCAGGGTTCTTCTGGCCCATGTCCATATTGATCAGCCCGCGATAGCGGCCTATGCCATGGTCGGCATGGACGATGGGGTCTCCCACCTTGAGCTCGGACAGGTCCTTGATCAGGGCCTCCACGTCGCTGACCTGCTCCTGGCGGCGGCGACGGCGGCCCGTGGGACTGCTGGCAAACAGCTCGGTTTCGGTGACGAAGTCCAGGCCTTCCTCGATCCAGGCAAAGCCCGTCATCAGGCTGGAGGTGGCAATGCCGACCTTTTCCGTGGCATCGGCCTGGAACTCTGCCAGAGAGTCGAACACGGGCGGGTTGACGCCCGAGGCGCGGAAAAAGTCCAGCAGGCTCTCGCGCCTGCCATCGGACTCGGCCAGAAGCAAGACCCGGCTTGCGCTGGCTGTTATATGTTTTTGCAGCTTGGCCAGCGGATCATCGGCACCGCGCAGCACGGAAAGGTCTTCGAGCTTCTGGAAGATGGCGCTGTCGGCCACATCTTCGGTGCCCGGGCGCAAGGCCAACTGGGCATGCTCCTTGCTGCGGGTATAGAACTGGTCGGCGCTGAGAAACAGGGTCTCGGGCGGCAGCGCCGGGTGGTCGGGGTCGCCTTGCACCAGGCGGTAGCGGTCCTTGGTGTCCTGCCAGAAGCGCTGGAAGGCAGGCTCCAGATCGCCGTGCAGCACCACGGTGACCTCGTCACCCAGATAGTCAAAGACGGTGGCCGTCTCGTCAAAGAACAGCGGCAGGTAGTACTCGATGCCGGCCGTGGCAATGCCCACACCCATATCCTTGTAGATGCGGCTGCGCGTGGGGTCTCCTTCGAGCAGCTCGCGCCAGCGGCTGCGGAACTTGGCGCGCGCCTCCTCGTCCATCGGGAACTCGCGGCCGGGCAGCAGGCGCACCTCGGGCACGGGGTAGAGGCTGCGCTGGGTGTCGGGGTCGAAGGTGCGGATGGAGTCGATCTCGTCGTCGAACAGGTCCACGCGGTAGGGCTGGAGCGAGCCCATGGGGAACAGATCGATCAGGCCGCCGCGTACCGCGTATTCGCCATGGCTGACCACCTGGGACACATGCTGGTAGCCCGCCAGCGTGAGCTGGGCCTTGAGCTTGGCCTCATCCAGTTTCTGGCCCTGCTTGAATTCAAAGGTATAGCCGGCCAGAAACGAGGGCGGGGCCAGGCGATAGAGGGCCGTGGTAGCGGGCACGATGACCACATCGGCGCCATGCTGCTTGTCGCGCTGGTTGATGCGCCACAGCGTGGCCAGGCGTTCGCTGATCAGATCCTGGTGCGGCGAGAAGCTGTCGTAGGGCAGGGTTTCCCAGTCGGGGAACAATGCGCAGCGCAGCTCGGGGGCGAAGAAGGCCATCTCCTCCATGAGACGGTGGGCATCGGCGGCATCGGCCGTGACAATGGCCGTGACCCGGCCGGCTTGCTTTTCACGCTCGCCCAGCCTGGCCAGCAGCAGTGCGTCGGCGCTGCCAACAGGGCGGGGCAGGTGAAAGCGTTTACCGGGGGTGAGCTTGGGCAGTTGCATGGTTTTTCACAGACGAGCGCAGGCAGCGGCACATAGGTGCGGGCTGGATGCAAAAAAGGGGACAGATTGAATGCGGGCGAGTCCGGCCATCAAAGGCAGGGCTCACAGCCCAATCAGCGCGGAGCTGATGGTTGGCGGCGCATTCACTCAAAATGGGGACACCTCAAGGCGATGCAAGTCGAAAGCAGGTCTTCGATGGATCTCAGGGGCTTTCGGACGAAATGCTGATTTTAAAATACTGTGCATGACAGATCGGTTTTTCTCGCCTGAGTCCATGACAGACAACAAGGCAAATGCGGCGGCGGCGTCGTCGTCGTCGTCGGTATCTGCGCCCCGCTGCTGGGGGCTGATTCCCTGCGCGGGCGTCGGTCTGCGCGCCATTGCTGCAGATTCCCCTGCCCCCGAGCTGCCCAAGCAATACCAGAGCGTTGCGGGCCAGCCCATGGTCATGCACACGCTGGCCGCCATGTTGGCGGTGCAGCGCATGCACCGGGTGCTGCTGGTGGTCTCTGCTGCCGATGGTTTCTGGCAGGGGCGCGCCACGGACGATCGGCTCGGCATTGCTGCCTGTGGCGGAGCCACCCGTGCCGAGACCGTGAGCAACGGCCTGCAGGAGTTGCTGCGCATGGGGGCCAGCGGCGAGGACTGGGTGCTGGTGCATGACGCGGCGCGCTGTCTGGTTGCATCGGCGCAGGTCAATGCCTTGATTGATGCCTGCCTGCCGGATGCGGTGGGTGGGCTGCTGGCGCTGAAGCTGCCCGACACGCTCAAGCAGCAGGCCGCCGGCGCAGGCCCGGCGCGTGTGGCGCAGACGGTGGAGCGCAGCGACAAATGGCTGGCGCAGACGCCGCAGATGTTCCGTATTGCAGCCTTGCTGGCTGCGCTGCAGGCGGCGGGTGCTGCGGTGACCGACGAAGCCAGCGCCATGGAGCTGGCCGGTCACTCACCCAGACTGGTGCCGGGTGGTGCGCAGAATTTCAAGGTGACCTATCCCGACGACTTCGCGCTGGCCGAGGCTGTGCTGCTGCAGCGCAAGGCGCGTGGGTAGACGGATTCGCCATCGACTGAGCTTGGCGACGGGCAAGGCCGTGTCCGAGCCGGATTGGCACAGATAGTATTTAATTTGATAGCTGCTTGCGCTTTCTGAGCAAGGGTTTGACAAGGATTTTTATGAATTTTCGTATTGGTGAAGGCTGGGATGTCCATGCCCTGGTCCCTGGGCGCAAGCTGATTCTGGGTGGTGTCGAAGTGCCTCATACCCTGGGGCTGCTCGGCCATTCTGATGCCGACGTGCTGCTGCACGCGATCACCGATGCGCTGTTCGGCGCTGCGGCGCTGGGCGATATCGGCCGCCATTTCTCGGATACCGACCCGCAGTTCAAGGGGGCTGACTCCGCCGTGCTGCTGGCCGAAGCTGCCAGGCGCGTGCGCGCCAAGGGCTTCGAGATCGGCAATATCGACAGCACCATCGTGGCCCAGGCGCCCAAGCTGGCACCCCATATCGAGAAGATGCGCGAGCGCATTGCCCAGGTGCTGGAGCTGGATGTGGAGCAGGTCAACGTCAAGGCCAAGACGGCCGAGAAGCTGGGGCCTGTGGGTCAGCAGCAGGCCATGGAGGCCCGTGCCGTGGCCTTGCTGGTGCGGACTGCCTAGCCTCGTTCGGCGCAATGGCCGCTGCGAAAGCCGGTCATGAATCGCTGTAGAGGGCTTGCACTTCGGCCCCGGTCAGGGTCGGGGTGTCATTGGCCAACGCGTAATAGTCGGGCTTCTCGTCGATATAGATCTGCTGCGCCAGTGTCAGTCCCTGGGCGTCCTGAAACAGCCCGGCAGACAGAAAATGCTCGTTGTTTGCCAGCAGGCGGTAGAAGAGGTGGGTGCCGCAGCTGCTGCAGAAGGCACGCTCGGCCCATGGCGAGGAGGCATAGCGCGTGACGGGGCCGCTGGTCTGCACCGCCGTGCCGCCATGCAGGGTGAAGGCAGGGCCTTCTCCCCAGCGCCGGCACATGCGGCAGTGGCAGACATGAACTTCGTGGGTATCGGGTGCGGTGACGAGAACTGCTTTGCACAGGCATCGGGCTTGCATGGTGAACTCTCCGGCAGATGGTTGAAAGGCGATGCCGATTGTGCAATGGGGTGGGCAGATTCAGTCTTCCACGACCTCATCGTCTTTCTTGTCGCGCGGCAGATTGCGCTTGACCTGGGGGCGCTGCAGGCGCTGCTCGGGCGCCGCACCGGCTGTCACACCCATGGCGCGCTGCAGCTGCAGATGGGCGACCAGGCCGCCCGTCGATGAGTTGGACAGGGCAAACATGCCGCCCATGCGCTGCACCGTCTTGTCCACGATGGACAGACCCAGGCCTGCGCCCGCAGCTGCCGTGCGCGCCGTGTCGCCGCGGAAGAAGGGCTGGGTCAGGTTGGCCAGTTGCTCGGCAGGCACTCCCTTGCCATGGTCGCGGATGCGGATGACCACCCATTTCTCGCTTTCCTTGGCAACCACGTCCACCTCGGTGGTGTCGGTGGACGGGGTCTTGCCGTAGCGGCGTGCGTTCTCGAAGAGGTTGGAGATCACGCGTGCCAGCTCCACCTCATCGGCCATGACGTAGAGATCTTCGGGCACGTTCATGGTGATTTGCAGCTCACGGTGGTCCTGCACTGCATAGACGCAGGAGGCAACCACGGCGTGCAGATCCACGGGGCTGAGCATGACACGATGATCGGGGCGGGCGTAATCCAGAAATTTGTCGATGGTGGCGTCCAGTTGAACGATGTCGGCCACCATGTGCTCGCGCGCCACATCGTCATAGACGCTCATCTCGGTTTCCAGGCGCAGCCGCGCCAGCGGCGTACGCAGGTCGTGGGAGATACCGGCCAGCATCACGGCGCGATCCTGCTCCAGCTTGGCCAGCTTCTGCGCCATGCGGTTGAAGCCGATATTGACTTCGCGGATTTCGCTGGTCACGGCCTCCTCGTCGAGCTGGCTGGCGTCGAAGTCGCCCTCCCGCACGCGATTGGCCGCGTAAGACAGTTGCTTGAGCGGCCGGTTGATCAGGCGGGCGATGGCGGCTGCGCCGATGAGCGACAGCAGGGCGGCCGTGCTCAGCCAGATCAGCCAGGTCTGGCCGCTGGCGGGAGTGAAGCGCGACTGGTCCATCAGCATCCAGTTGCGGTCGCCATTGATGGTGAAGCCCACCCACAGGCCGGGCTCCCCGTTGACGCTGCGCGCCACCACGGTGCCGTAGCCCAGGCGGGTGGTCAGCTCCTCGGTCAGCTTCTGGCCCAGGGCGTTTTGCTCCAGCAGCTCGAAGGAGTCGCCGGGCTCGCGGGGCAGAATGCGCACGCCTTCCTGGTCGGCCATGGTCTTGATCAGGGAGACGCGGTTGATCGCATCCGAATGCTCAAGTGCGGCGCGGCTCAGGTTGACCAAAGAGGCCACTTGCTTGGCTGTTTGCAGCGTGCGCGGCTCGAAATCCAGTGCCCGCAGTGTCTGCAGCCAGGCCAGAATGCTGCCCACCAGCAGCAGGGCCAGCAGGCAGAAGGTTCGCCAGAACAGGTTCAGCCCCACAGGCGAGCGAGCAGTGCTGCGCCGCTCGTACTCCAGAGGTACGGGGCTGGTGGCGTCGGGCGGCGGATGGTGAAAGGCGCTCATGAACAGCAATGCGGAAATAACTGGACCCGAGGGTACGCCCAATATGGGCGACACGGGTTACGGTTTGTCCAAAAAGTGTCTATCTACTGGTGGTTGTTGAAAGAGCTTGACTTATGGGCCTTATGGGCCGGTACCCAAGCGCAACAAGCCGCGCAGCGGGCGGCTTGTTGCAATGGAGGCGGGCAGAATCAGTTCATGCCATCGGGTACGAACACATAGCCCACGCCCCAGACGGTCTGGATATAGCGCGGTGCGGCAGCGTCTTCCTCGATCAGCTTGCGCAGGCGGGAAACCTGCACGTCCAGGCTGCGGTCAAACGGCTCAAATTCGCGGCCACGGGCCAGCAGGGCCAGTTTTTCGCGCGACAGAGGCTGGCGCGGGTGGCGCACCAGGGCCTTGAGCATGGCGAATTCGCCCGTGGTGAGTGGCAACTCCTCGCCATTCTTTTGCAGCACGCGAGTGCCCAGGTCGAAGGTGAATGGGCCAAAGGTCACCACCTCGTTGTCGCCCGAAGGAGCGCCCGGTGCTTCCTGAGGAGGGCGGCGGCGCAGCACTGCATGGATGCGGGCCAGCAACTCGCGCGGGTTGAAGGGCTTGCCCAGATAGTCGTCGGCACCCACTTCCAGGCCCACGATGCGGTCCACATCCTCGCCCTTGGCGGTCAGCATGATGATGGGGGTGCGGTCGTTGGCAGAGCGCAGGCGGCGGCAGATGGACAGGCCATCCTCGCCGGGCATCATCAGATCCAGCACGATCAGGTCGACAGTCTCGCGCAGCAGGATGCGGTTGAGCGCCTTGCCGTCCTCGGCAATCATGATCTCGAAGCCTTCCTGCGTCAGATAGCGGCGCAGTAGGTCGCGGATGCGTGCATCGTCATCCACCACGAGGATCTTGTCAGTACGGTTGTTCGTCGTTGCCATGATCGTCCTTGTCGATTTATTTGTAACTGGCCCATTGTTATCGCTGGATCAGAAAAAACCAGCAAAACAAGGTCAAATCTTGCTGCTTGTTACGATTGTTGCGTTTATTAATGGAACAATAAATGTTTCATGAGGAACTTTTTTAGAGCATTTTGCACTATTGTTTCAGTGTTTGTTCTGTTGGTGTGTCGAATGTGGAGTATTCGTACATAAAGTCACACTCTGGGCTGACATGCTGCGCTGCAGCGACTTTGCGCAATGGTGAAATGCATATGTATCTGCATGGCCTGATTTACTTACAAGGGTGAACCGCATGAATCAATTTTCCAAGTCTTCCTCTTCCTCTCGCTGCGCGGCTGCCGCACTTGTGCTGGCTGCGGCCTGTGCTGGCGGCAATGTATGGGCCCAGGGCGCCGCGCGTGACATGCAAAGACCTGCCAATGTGGTGCAGCTGTCGGCTCAGGGAACCGTGGAGGTCAAGCAGGACTGGATGACGGCAACCCTGTCTGCCAGCAAGGATGGTCGCGATGCTGCGTCCGTTCAGTCCCAGTTGCAAAAGATCGTGGAGTCCGCCATGACCACGTTGCGTAACGATGCCCAAGGTCGGCAGATGGAGTTGAGCACCGGTAATTTCTCCATCTCGCCGCGTTATGGCAACAACGGCAAGATCGAAGGCTGGCAGGGCCAGGCTGAGATCGTGCTGCAGGGGCGCGACTTTGTTCGCATCACCCAGGCTGCGGCCAAGGTGCAGGACATGACGCTGGCCAGCATGAGCTTCGGCCTCTCACGCGAAGCACGGGAAAAGGTGGAGGGCGAAGCCCAGGCCAAGGCGATCGAGAGCTTCCGCCAGCGTGCTGCTGCCATCTCCAAGAGCTTCGGTTTTGCGGGCTACAGCCTGCGCGAGGTCAATGTGAGCAGCAGCGGCGGTGGCGGGCATCCCATGCCGCGCCCTCGCATGATGAGCATGGCCAAGGCCAGCTATGCCGATGCTGCGCCTGTGCCGGTGGAGGCGGATCGCACCGAGGTGACGGTCAGCGTCGGTGGCTCGATTCAGATGCAGTGACCGGATCCGCGTGGCTCGTATAAAAAAAGGAGCAGCTTGCGCTGCTCCTTTTTGATTTTCATCATGATTTGATGCTGAATGTGGCTACTGGAAGGCGCTAGATGCTATCTAATTAATAGACGCATTCGCCGGAGCCGAGCGGCTTTTATTGTGCGGCCCAGCCGCCGTCCATGTTCCATGCCACGCCGCGCACATTGTTGGCAGCGGCCGAGCAGAAGAAGACGGCCAGCTCGCCCAGCTCTTCGGGCGTGGTGAACTGCATCGAAGGCTCTTTCTCGCCCAGCAACTGTTTGGTGGCGTCTTCATTGCTGATGCCTTGGGCGGCAGCCTTCGCATCCACCTGCTTTTGTACCAGCGGCGTCAGCACCCAGCCGGGGCAGATGGCGTTGCAGGTCACGCCAGTGGTGGCGTTTTCCAGCGCCGTCACCTTGGTCAGGCCGACGATGCCGTGCTTGGCGGCGACATAGGCCGATTTTTCGGCCGAGCCGACCAGGCCGTGCACCGAGGCCACATTGATGATGCGGCCCCAGTTGGCCTGCTGCATGGCTGGCAGGGCCAGGCGCGTGGTGTGGAAGGCGCTGCTTAGGTTGATGGCGAGGATGGCATCCCACTTCTCCACGGGGAAGTCCTGCACCTTGGCCACATGCTGGATGCCGGCGTTGTTGACCAGGATGTCGACGCGGCCGAATTCGGCAGCGGCGTATTTCATCATGGCTTCAATGTCGGCGGTCTTGCTCATGTCCGCACCGTGGTAGCCCACTTCGATGCCGGCCGCTTTGCCTGCATCAAGCACTTGGGCGCGTGGTGCTTCGACATCGCCAAAGCCGTTGAGCACGATATTGGCGCCCTGGCGTGCGAGAGCGATTGCGATACCTAGGCCGATTCCGCTGGTCGATCCCGTCACGAGAGCGGTTTTGCCTTTCAACATGGACATACAAGGTCTCCGAATGAATTACGATGCGACGACAGCCATTATCGGCCCCGGTCCTGAAAACGCGTTCTCCATGAATCAACCTACGCTGAATTACGTATCGTGTCCCGGAGCCTCTGCAACGGCTCCCACCTGGGCCAGTGCTCAGCGCCGCTGGCAGGTCGAGGCTCAGCCCGAGGGCACCCATCGAATGGCGTACTGGGAATGGAACCATACCGGCAATCCAAGACATCCTCATGTCATCGTCTGCGTGCATGGCCTCTCGCGCCAGGGGCGAGACTTTGATGTGCTGGCAACCGAGCTCAGCCGCTTTGCTCGCGTGATCTGCCCCGATGTGGTGGGGCGCGGCGAAAGCGACTGGCTGGCCGACCCCATGGGCTATCAGCTGCCGCTGTATGCGGCAGATATGCTTGCGCTGCTGGCCCAGCTGCATGCTCAGGCACCGATTGAAACCCTGGACTGGGTGGGCACCAGCATGGGCGGTCTGATCGGGATGGGGGTCGTGGGGCAGCCCGGTCTGCCGCTGCCGGTGCCTGTTCGGCGGCTGGTGCTCAACGACGTAGGTCCGGCGATTGAATGGGAGTCGCTGGAACGCATCGGCTCCTATGTCGGCAAAGGCTTGCAGTTTCCCAACTTTGAGAGCGCTGCTGCTGCCATGCGCTTGATTTCCGAGGGATTCGGCCCACATAGCGATGAGCAGTGGAGCCGGCTCTCGCAAGCCATGATCAAGCCAGATCCCCAAGGGGGCGTGGTGTTGCATTACGACCCCCGTATTGCAGTGCCCATGGCTCAGATGACGCGCGAGACCGCCCAGGTTGGTGAGGCCTTGCTCTGGCAGCTTTACGACCAGATCAAGGCACAGGTCTTGCTTATCAGAGGGGCCGAGTCCGATCTGCTTTCGAGCCGTACCGCCAAGGCCATGACCGAGCGTGGGCCCAGAGCGCATTGCACGGAACTGGAAGGTGTGGGACATGCTCCGACGCTGGTAGTGCCAGGGCAAGTGGCGTTGATACAAAAGTTTTTACAAGGGGATAAGGGTCTGCCTGCGAGCATCAGTCTTGCGCAGCAGGCCCAAGAGGAAGCTGCATGAAGACCAGCGATACCGTAACCACAGTCTCTGACGCCGCACCCAAGCTCACGGAGCCTACGCCGCATCTGATTACCGCCACATCCGAGGTTTTGCCTGACCAAGTCAATGCGCTGGCGCGCGCGCGTGCCTTTGCAGAGCCGCTGATTGCCGGCGAAGTCATGGAGACCGGTGAAAACACCCTGACCCACGCCGACGCCGTGGCCGCCATCCTCAAGAAGATTGGGGGCTCGGAAACCATGCAGGCGGCCATTTATCTGGTGCACGCCAGCGTGCACCTGAACAAGCCGCAGGAAGTGATTGCCAAGGCGTTTGGCGATAATTTTGCGACCCTGGCCGTCGAAACCATCAAGCTCATCCGCGTGCAGCAGCAGGCGCGAGAGGCCGAGTTGAGCAGCCAGCATGTCGATGGCGTGGCCACGCAGACCGAGAACGTGCGCAAGATGCTGCTGGGCTTCTCGCGCGATCTGCGGGTAGTGCTGCTGCGCCTGGCGTCGCGTTTGCAGACGCTGCGCTACTACGCGGCCGAGAAGAGCCCGGTTTCACCCAGCATCGCGCGCGAAGCGCTGTATGTCTTTGCGCCGCTGGCCAACCGTCTGGGCATCTGGCAGATCAAGTGGGAGCTCGAAGATCTGGCTTTCCGTTTTCTGGAGCCCGATACCTATCGCCAGATTGCTCGTCTTCTCGACGAAAAGCGGGTCGAGCGCGAAGCCTATATGGAGCAGATGCGCGCGCGCCTCGAGGCCGACTTGCGCGCCCACAGCATCAGCGCCTCCGTTCAAGGGCGTCCCAAGCATATCTACAGCATCGTCAAGAAGATGCGCGGCAAGTCGCTGAGCTTTGACCAGTTGTTCGATATTCGTGCCATGCGCGTCATCGTGCCTACGGTCAAGGACTGCTATGCAGCCCTTTCCTGGGTGCATGAGCAATTCACGCCGCTGGAAAAGGAGTTCGACGACTACATCGCCAAACCCAAGCCCAACGGCTATCAGTCGCTGCACACGGTGGTGCGCGATGAAACCGGCCGCACCATAGAGATCCAGATCCGTACCCAGGCCATGCACGACCATGCCGAGCATGGCGTGGCCGCGCACTGGGCCTACAAGGAAGCTGGTACCAAAGGTTATGCGGGCGTGTCTGCGTCCAGCGAATATGACGCCAAGATCGCCGTGCTGCGCCAGTTGCTGGCCTGGGGCAGCGACCTGACGGGCTCGGCACAGCGTGGCTTGTTCGAAGACCGCATCTATGTGCTGACTCCCGATGCGGCCGTGATCGAGCTGCCGCAAGGGGCCACGCCGGTGGACTTTGCCTACTCGGTGCACACCAGCCTGGGCCATCGCTGCCGTGGCGCGCGTGTGGACGGAGCCATGGTGCCGCTGAACACCGCTCTGGAAAGCGGCCAGACGGTAGAAATCAACACAGCCAAGGAAGACCGGCCCTCCCGCGACTGGCTCAATGCCGAGCTGGGTTATCTGGTCAGCAACCGTGCCAAGGCCAAGGTGCGCGCCTGGTTCAATGCCCAGGCCACGCACGAAACCGTCTCGCGCGGGCGCGAGGCCGTTGAAAAGCTGCTGCAGCGCGAGGGCAAGACGGCGATCAAGCTCGAAGAGCTGGCTGCACAGCTGGGCTTCAAGTCTGCCGATGCACTGTTTGAAGTCGTGGGCAAGGACGAGTATTCACTGCGCAATATCGAAGTAGTGCTGCGTCCCAGTGAAGAAACGCCAGAGGAAGACGCGTTCACGCCGGTGCGCAAGGCGCGTGGCCATGATTCTTCGCGCGGCGGGGTGCTGGTGGTGGGCGTTGATTCGCTCATGACGCAGCTGGCCAAATGCTGCAAGCCGGCTCCTCCGGACGAGATTGGCGGCTTTGTGACTCGTGGCAAGGGCGTGAGCGTGCACCGCTGCGATTGCTCCAATTTCCGCGAGATGATGGCCAAGAGCCCTGAGCGTGTCATCGAGGTCGACTGGGGCACCCCCAAGCATGTGGACAAGGGCGGACCGGTTTACCCTGTGGACGTTGCGGTGGAGGCGGCCGACCGTCAAGGCTTGCTGCGCGATATCTCGGACGTGTTTGCACGCGAGAAGACCAATGTCATCGGGGTGCAGACCCAGTCCGTCAAGGGGACGGCGTGGATGACGTTCACGGTGGAAGTGGCGGATTCGGGTCGCCTCAACAAGGTACTTGGCATCGTCGCCAGCGTCTCCGGCGTTCGCTCTGCCAGAAGGCGCTGATGTAAGTCCCAATTGCGCCTGACAGTGCTCGATGACAAGAAAATGTTAGCTCTCAAAAAATGAGTGAAAAACCCGTGCTACAATTGCTTCATCGAACAGAACAACAGGCGCGTAGCTCAGCTGGTTAGAGCACCACCTTGACATGGTGGGGGTCGTTGGTTCGAGTCCAATCGCGCCTACCAAACGTGCAGACGAAACCAGAGTTTGCAGCAAAAATGCCCGCTGAAAAGCGGGCATTTTTGTTTTGTCGGTATGAAGTCGTTCGCGGAGAACGGCATTCAAGCAGACATTTTTTCGCACCTGTCGGTTGATTTCTGCCTGTGTTCAGATCACGCATCCCGATCATCGTCCAGAGCGCAGTAGTGGTTCAGGATTGAGCCGCCCCTCGCTCCATGGCTGCTCTTGACTCCGTCTTCCGATTTGCTGTCACTTCACATGACGGCGCAATGCCTTCCCGGAGGTGCCAAAACACACGTTGTCTGCCTGACTGGCTGCAGTTCAGACACGCTTGCTAGAAAGCCGGATTCAATTCCAGCAGCAAGTTCGAGGAGCCGGGAGTCACCGAGAACGACTGACTGTAGATATCTCCTGCTCGTGGCATGGCCTGGCCGTCCAGCGACAGCCGCGCCTGCAAACGTAGCTCCGGGAATGACGACATCGAAACTGCGGGATCGAGCAGGTTCTCCGGTCCCAGCGTGAAATGTGCCGGCAGGGAGGTCGCAGGCAGGCGCAGCACAGCCACAGGCCGGGGGTGACCGTCGGCGCGAGCCACGACAAAGACCTGAGCCTTGGCCAACCGGGCTGGTTCTGATGGATTGGCCTTGGAGGCTGTCCATCGCAATTCTCCGCTCAGGCGGCTTTTGGAGACAGCCGCAGTCCTGGCAGTGCTAGTCGAACTGTCTTCAGACACCAAAGCCTCCAGCTTGAGCAGATCATCTTGCACTCGCAGTGCCATGTCCGATCCTGGCTCCAACTGGCGCAGCAGGGCTTGCCAGTTCTTTTGTGCCTCATCCAGCTTGCCGTGGCGCGCGGCGGCACTCCCTGCAAGTGCCAGGGCCTTGGGTTGATCGGGCTGCAACATCAGTGCCTGCTTTATGGCCTTGCCGGCTTCGCCATCCAGATCACCGCCCTGCGCCGATGCCAGCGCGTCGGCCAGATCGGCCCATAACCTCGCCTGGACTTCCTCATCCATCGCGCTACGCCGCGCCTCCTGCAAAGCCCGCCGGTACGCTTGGGCCGCAGCGTCAAAGAGCTCCAGAGTTTCATAGGAGCGGGCCAGCATCACCCAGCCAGGCAGGTTCTGGGGTTGCTCTTCAAGGCGCCGGGCCAGCCCGTCCACCATGGCCTGCACCTGTGTATCGCCCGCACCGTCTCCGTGCACGCCGGGTTGCTCCTGCGCCAGTTGCGCTGCAGCCTTGGGGTCGCCCACCTGCAGGTACAAAGCGAACGCGGCAACAGGAAGCAGCACCGCCAACAACAGTGCGCTGCCACGGCGCAGCCATGGACTTTGGCGCCAGGCAACCGATGTCCGTGGTCTGTCCAGTTCGCTGAGCAGACGCCGCTGAAGTTCTTCGACCGCTTGAGCATGGTCGGTCTCGCTCAGGCGCCCGCCTGAGCGCTCCAGCTTCAACTCGGCCAACTGGGTCTGGTAGAGGCGGCGCAGAGCTTCATCAGGATCGCCGGCGGGCAATGGGACCTCGGCCAGCAGAGGCGGCAGCAGTACCGCCAGGCTCAGCATCATCAGGACTATGGCACCCAGCCACAACCAGTGCATGGCGCTCATTGGCGTTCCTCCTTCGAGGTCGTATCCAGCCATTGACGTGCACGGTCGCGTTGCTGCGGCGTGAGTTGCTCGTCCGGCATGCTCCTGTGGCGCAGTGTGCGCCGCAGCAGGACAAAGCCGCCCAGCGCGGCAAGGAACGGGCTGCTCCACAGCAACCAGGTCGATGGCTTCCAAGGCGGGTTGTAGCGCACAAAGGAGCCATAGCGCTGCTCGAAGAAGTTGATCACCTGCTCATTGCTATGGCCCTGCTCGAGCTGGCTGCGGATCTCGCGGCGCATGTCCTCGGCCATGGGGGCACGCGATTCGGCCACGGTCTGGTTCTGGCAGACGACACAGCGAAGCTGAGCGGCCAGCGCCATTTCACGATCCAGCAGTTCCTGGTCCCGAGCGGTCTGCCCAGCCTGGGCCAGCATTGCCATGCAGGCCAGCAAGGCCGCTATGCCGGCTGCACCGGTGCTTCGCGGTTTCATTGGAGACTCCTGATGACTGGCAGCAGCCGATCGCGCCATATTTCTGCGGTTACCGGGCCCACATGGCGATAGCGCACGCGGCCCTGGCCGTCAATGACAAAGGTTTCCGGCACTCCCTGGATGCCGAAGTCCATGCCCACGCGGCCATCGCCGTCGATGGCTGAGGCTCGGTAGGGGTTGCCCGCCACTCGCAGCAGCGCGCGAGCCTTGTCCGGCTGATCCTTGTAGTTCAGGCCGTAGACGGCGACCGCGTCGCGCTTCGAGAGTTCGGCCAATACGGGTAGCTCCTGTCGGCAGGGTGCGCACCATGAGGCCCAGACATTGAGCAACCATGCCCGGCCTCGCAGGTCCTGCAGTTGGAGGATTTGCTGCGGGTCTTCGAGCAGAGGGCGGTCTATGGCCGGTGCGGGCTGCTCCAGCAGCGCCGAAGGCAGGGCCCGTGGGTCACGCTGAAGGCCAAGCCCGAGCATGACGGCCAGGCCTAAAAATATTGCCAGGGGCAGGACAAAGCGCATCAGGCAGCTCCTTGCAGGGCCGGAGCGCCGGACTGGCGGTGCGCTCGCTGCTTGGCTGTACGAAAGCGCCGGTCCATGAGGCTCAGTCCTGCGCCCAGCGCCATCATCAGTGTGCCTATCCAGACCCAGTCCATGAAAGGCTTGACCTGTAGGCGCACGGTCCAGCGCAGGCCTTGATCGTCCAGTGGATCGCCCAAGGCCACGAAAACGTCGCGTGTCCAGCCGCTGTCAATGGCGGCCTGGCTCAGCGCCATGCCCTGGGCACGGTAAACCCGCTTCTCGGGAAACATGCTCCAGCTGTCCAGCCCCGCTCGACTGACGGTGAATTGGGCACGCTGCGCGTCATAGTTGGGGCCGGCGGCTGGACCAAGGCTGTCGAAGCGGAAGCGGTAGCCACCCGCCTCGGCAGTTTCACCCTGAGCCAGCGTGGTTTCGTGCCGGCTCTCCAGCCCGTCGGCCAGGCTTACCGCTAGCACGAACACGCCCGCACCGGCATGGGCCATCAGCATGCCCCACCAGCCCCAGGGCTGGCGCGACAGGCGCTGACCCAGATGGCCGATTTCCAGGCCTTGCCCCAGACGCTGCCAGATATGGGCCAGTGTGCTGAGCAGGCACCACAGGCCCAGGGCCAGGCCCAGCAAGGTGGCCGGGGAAAGGCGCACCCCCATCCAGCCGCCTGCCAGTGCCAGCACCGCCGCGCAGGCAAGGCTCAGCACGAGGGCTACGCGAAGGCGCCGCCACAGCTCGCCAACCAGGCTGCTCTTCCAGCGCGCCACCGTGCCCACGCCCATCAGTGCCAGTGCCGGCAGTACCAAGGGTAAAAAGACGGCCTGGAAGTACGGCGGCCCAACGGAGATCTTCTCACCGCTCAGCACATCGAGCACCAGCGGGTACAGCGTACCTATGAGCACCGCCAGCGCAGCAGCGGTGAAGAGCACGTTGTTGATCAGCAAGAAAGTTTCGCGCGAGAGCATGGCAAATTCCCCGGAGCCGCGACCTAGCTCCGGTGCGCGCCAGGCGAACAGCCACAGTGAGGCACCCACCACGGCCACGATGAAGCACAGGATGAAGAGCCCCCGACCTGGGTCTACGGCAAAGGCATGAACCGAGGTGAGTACGCCTGAGCGCACGAGAAAGGTACCCAGCAGGCTCAGTGAAAAGGCGCAGATGGCCAGCAGGGCGGACCAGCTGCGGAAGGCGCCGCGCTGGTCGGTCACTATCAGCGAATGCAGCAGGGCCGTTCCCACCAGCCAGGGCATGAAAGAGGCGTTTTCCACCGGATCCCAGAACCACCAGCCGCCCCAGCCCAGCACGTAGTAAGCCCAGGCGCTGCCCAGCAGAATGCCCAGCGTCAGAAAGCCCCAGGCCGCCAGCGTCCAGGAGCGAGACCAGCGTGCCCAGGCAGCACCCAACTCGCCCGAGATCAGTGCCGCCAGCGCGAACGCAAAAGGCACGGCAAAGCCCACATAGCCCATGTACAGCAGCGGCGGATGCAGCACCATGCCGGGGTCTTGCAGCAAGGGATTGAGGTCCTTGCCTTCGGCAGCTGCGGGGATCAGGCGCGTAAACGGATTGGAGAGAAACAGCAGGAACAGCAGCAGGCCTACACTGATCCAGCCCAGCACGGCGAGCACGCGCGCCACGAAGGCCGGCGGCAGGTCTCGGCTGCGCCAGGCCACCGCCAGGGTCCAGCCAGAGAGCATGAGCTGCCACAGCAGCATGGAGCCTTCATGCCCACCCCAGAAAGCTGCCAGCTTGTAGGCCATGGGCAGGTCGCTGTGCGAATTGGCCGCCACATACAGCACCGAGAAGTCTTCGCGCAAGAAGCACCAGAACAGGCTGGCCGAGGACAGCACGCACAATGCGCATAGCAAAAAGGCTGCAGGCCGGGCCAGCTTTACCCAACCCGCCACTCCCCAGTGGGCACCGGCCAGTGGTAGCACCGCCAGCAGTACTGCCGTGACCAGGGCCAGTACCAGAGCGAACACACCGAGTTCAGCGATCATGTGCGGCCTCCGCTGGAGACGGTGCCGGGCCTGTCCTGGCCGGTTTCCTTGACAGTGTCATCCCCGGCAGATTTTTCTGGCGGCTTGCCGGCGGCGTTTTTCAATGCATGGGCCGCTTCGGGCGGCATATAGTTCTCGTCGTGCTTGGCCAGCACCTCGGAGGCATGGAAGGCTCCGTCCGCCTGCATACGGCCCGATACCACCACACCTTTGCCCTCGCGGAATAGGTCGGGCAGCAATCCCCGATACTGCACAGGCACACTGCGCACTTCATCGGTCACTGCAAAGCGCAGCAGCATTCCGTCGCCGCTGCGCTGCAGTGAGCCAGGCTCCACCAGGCCACCCAGGCGAAAGGCTGCACCATGCGGAACCTCGCCCGCGTGAACCTGGCTGGGGCTGTAGAAGAACATCACATTGGAGTTGAGTGCTCGCAGCACCAGTGCGACGGCTACGGTCACCAGCGCAAGTCCTGCCAACACCCACAGTAGGCGACGCTGGCGCGGCTTCATGGGTTCTCCCAGGTTGCGAGTCCGGATGAGGCTTCAGCCTTCAGCCGACGGCTGCGCACATAAATGCTGACCAACTCGATACCCAGAGCCATCGCGCTCACACCGTAGGCCAGAGCAATGAAAAAAGCATGATCATGCATTACAGACTCTCCTCGCGGGCTCGCTCCAGAATCAGGCAACGTGCTCGTACTAGTGCAACGGCCAGCGTATAGGCCCAGCAAGCCAGCGCCATCAGAAGCATGCCGGCCAGCATGGTGTGCGTCATGCTGGGAGCTGTATCCATGCGAATGCTTGCGCCCTGATGCAAGGTGCTCCACCACTGAACCGAGAAATAGATGATGGGAACATTGACCACGCCAGCAAGCAGCACGATGGCGCCAGCGCCATCGGCCCGACGCGAATCTTCTATGGCCGAGACCATGGCCATATAGCCCAGATACAGGAACAGCAGGATCAGCTCCGACGTCAGACGGGCATCCCATACCCACCAGGCTCCCCAGGTCGGCTTACCCCAGGCAGCCCCGGTCCACAGGGCGATGGCCGTGAACAACGCACCCGTAGGTGCCAGTGCCCTTGCCAGCAGGGGTGAAAGACGGGTGCCGTAAATCAACCCCAGGGCAGCATGGAGCGCTGCCACCAGGTAGATGAACATGGACATCCAGGCAGCCGGCACATGCAAAAAGATGATGCGGTAGACCTCGCCCTGTTGGTGATCCGTAGGTGCCAGTCCAAATCCGACCCATAGACCCGCGGCAGCCAACACGGCAGCCAGCACAGCCATCCAGGGCCAGACTCGGCCCGCCCAGTGGTAAAAAATCGGGGGCGAGGTCAGTTGGCGCCATTTGCGGCCGCTGGACCCTGCTGCAGGCGTCGGTGATGCATTGGAAGTAAGGGAACTCATATCACTCCAGCGCGAGGCGCAAGGCCGCGGCGATAGCCCAAGGGCCGGCCAGTAGCGCCAGGCACAGGCAGGCTCCCAGCAGATTGAGAGCAGGCGCTGCACTCAGCCCTTGCTGCGCCTGGGCCACGGCATGGCTGCCAAAGATCAGGATGGGCACGCTCAGCGGCAGCACCACCAGAGCCAGCAACAACTGCCCCCGCACACCCAGTGTCAGTGCTGCGCCCAGAGCAGCCAGCAGGCACAGGCTGGGCGTTCCCAGAGCCAGCGATGCCAGCAGAATGCCGACCACCGTCCCATCCAGGCCGTACTGCCAGCCCAGCAAGGGAGCCACAAGCAACAATGGCAACACGCCCAGCAACCAGTGCGTGGCCACCTTGAGTCCCACCAGCAGCGGCAGGGGCGCCGGCGCCAGCAACCACTGCTCCAGCGACCCGTCGGCCATGTCGCTCTCGAACAGCCGGTGCTGCCCCAGCAGCACGGCCAGCAAGGCTGCGACCCACACAATGCCCGGCGCAATCTGCCTCAGCAGGGGCGCGTCCGGCCCCAAGGCCAAGGGGAAAAGACTGCCCACCAGCACGAAAAAGAACAGCCCGCCCAATGCATCGGAAGGCCTTCTAGCGGCCAACTTCAACTCTCTTGCACACACAGCTATCAGCAAACGGCCACCTGCTCATTCATTGCCGTCGTGATCACGGAGCGGGATAAATCCAGCACCGACACCCGGGGCGTCGGCAGCACCAGGTTGCGGTGCGAAGCCACCACAGCCATTCCTCCAGAGGCCAGATGCTGCTCCAGTGCCTCGCCCAGATATTGTTCGCCCTGACCATCCAGACAGTTGTCGGGTTCGTCCAGCAACCACAGCGGACGCTCGCCCAGCAAGACACGGGAGAGTCCCAAGCGCCGACGCTGTCCCTGGGACAGTCGGCCAAAAGGCCGTGCGACGACTTCCGTCAACGACAACGCCTGCAAAACGGCATGAACACGTGCTTCATTCCAGCTCACTGCCATCAGATTCAGCGCAAAGCGCAGATTCTCCATCCCTGTCAAGGCGTCGCTCATTCCTGCCTGATGTCCCATATAGGCCAGTTGCCGCTGGTAGGCAGGATCCTGAGGGGACAGCGTGCCGCCGCACCACTGGAGGCTGCCAGTGCGCCATGGCAGAAGGCCGGCCAGACAACGCAGCAGGCTGCTCTTGCCCGCGCCGTTATGACCTCTGAGCATCAGCAGCTGACCGCCACCGAGTTCCAAGCCCAGATCGCGCAGCACCACCCGGCCGCCGCGTACACAACCCAGGCCGGATATGCAAAGAAATCTGGAAGCAGCCGTACCCAAGCCATTCATCCCGCTATTGCACCGACGCAACTGAAGCCTCAGCTGGCCCCGGCACTTTCTGACCTGGCGTGTCGCTTGGGCCCTGTCCAGGAGGGATGTGAGGCAGCTTATGGGCAATGCCCTTGTGGCAGTCGATACAGGTTTTTTCCTTGCTGGCCAAATAGGTGCTGTGCATGTTCTGTGCACGCAAACTCTGCCGTGTCATATCCATGGAGTCGTAGTTATGGCAGTTGCGGCACTCCAGCGAATCGTTGGCCTTGAAGCGAGCCCACTCGTGCTGCGCCAACTCCAGCCGCTTGGCTTCGAACTTTTCAGGCGTGTCGATCGTTCCGAAGATCTTGCCCCACACTTCCTTGGAGGCCTGCATCTTGCGAGCGATCTTGTCGGTCCAGTCGTGCGGCACATGGCAGTTGGAGCATACGGCGCGTACGCCCGAGCGGTTGGTGTAGTGGATCGTGCTCTTGAGCTCGGCAAACACGTTGTCCCGCATCTCATGACAACCCGTGCAGAATTTCTCCGTATTGGTCAGCTCCATGGCGGTATTGAACGCGCCCCAGAAGAGAATGCCGCCGATGAAGCCGCCGATGGTCAGAAAGCCCAGGCTGAAATGTACGCTGGGGCGGCGGATCACCGCCCAGTAGCGCTTGAGAAGTGTCAACATAGATGAACCTCGTGCGCCGCAGCGTCAATTTTTCTTGGATGGCTTGCCCGACTGGGACTGCAGGGCCTTCAGAATCACTGTATCCACGTCTTCGAAGGTGTTGCTGACCAGAGGGCGGACGGCATCCTGGGCCACATGGCATTGCTGGCAGAAGTAGCGTCGCGTGGATACCTGCCCCAACATGCGCCCGTCGCGATCCATATAGTGCGTGACCGATACTGGCACGGCCTGCGAGATCTCGGCCTTGGTTCGCGAGTGGCAGTCCATGCATTTGTTGAAATTCTTGTCTACCTGATAGCCGTCCACGCGATGGGGAATCGTGGGAGGTTGCCAGGTGTAGTTGCGCGTGCGGCGCACGTCATCGTTGACGGCATTGCCAAGCACTGGTGGCTTGGTCGCCTGCATGATGGGCGTAGGGCCGCGCGCCGAGTCATAAAAGGTCTCCGCGATAGCGGCTGGCGTCCAGGCCATACCTATATTGAGCATAAGCAGCATGCCCACAAGACGGACGAATTTGCGGACGAAGTTCATGGTCAACCTCTCTTTCGTCAAACCTTGGTGACCTTCACAGCGCACTTCTTGAAGTCCGTCTGCAACGAAATCGGGTCGGTAGCATCCAGCGTCACCTTGTTGATCAGCTGGCTGGCGTCGAACCAGGGGACATAGACCAATCCGCGCGGTGGCTTGTTGCGGCCGCGGGTCTCGACGCGTGTGCGCATGGAGCCACGCCGCGAGGACAGCTCCACTTCGCTGCCGCGGCGCACGCCCAGCGCCTTGGCGTCGTCAGGATGCATGTAGCACAGTGCGTTAGGCACGGCACGATGCAGCTCGGGTACGCGCCGGGTCATGGATCCTGAGTGCCAGTGCTCAAGCACTCGGCCCGTGGAAAGCCAGAACGGATAATCCTTGTCCGGAGCCTCCGCTGGTGGTTCATAGGGCAAGGCAAAGATGTTGGCCTTGCCGTCGATATTTCCGTAGAACTGGTAGCCCGTACCGGCCTTCACATAGGGGTCCGAGCCTTCGCGGTAGCGCCAGAGGGTTTCCTTGCCGTTGATCACGGGCCAGCGCATGCCGCGCACCTTGTGATATTGGTCGAACGGTGCCAGATCATGGCCGTGGCCACGGCCGAACGAGGCGTATTCCTCGAAAAGACCTTTCTGCGGATAGAAGCCAAAGGCCTTGGCTTCCTCGTTCTCATAGGCTGGATCCATATCGGCCAAGGGAAACTTGTCCACGTTTCCGTTGCGGTACAGCACCTCGAACAGGGTCTTGCCGCGCAACTGCGGCTTCTTGGCCAGCAGTTCCTCGGGCCAGACTTCCTCAACCTTGAAGCGCTTGGAAAACTCCATCAATTGCCACAGGTCGGAGCGCGCCTCACCAGGAGCCTTGACCAACTGGTGCCAAAAGTGGGTGCGGCGCTCTGCATTGCCGTAGGCGCCTTCCTTCTCGACCCACATGGCCGACGGCAAGATCAGGTCGGCGGCCACAGCCGTGACTGTGGGATAGACATCGGAGACCACCACGAAATTGTCGGGATTGCGGTAGCCCGGATAGCCTTCCTGAGCCAGGTTGGCACCCGCCTGAATATTGTTGTTGACCATCACCCAGTAGGCGTTGAGCCTGCCGTCCTTGAGCGCACGGTTTTGTTCCACGGCGTGGTAGCCGGGTTTGGGGGGAATCGTGCCTTCGGGCAGCTTCCAGATGGTTTCCGCAGTCTTTCGATGCTCTGGGTTCGTCACCACCATGTCCGCAGGCAGGCGATGCGAGAAGGTGCCCACCTCACGCGCCGTTCCACAGGCCGACGGCTGTCCCGTCAGTGAGAACGGGCTGTTGCCGGGTGTGGCGATCTTGCCCAGCAGCAAGTGAATGTTGTAGACCATGTTGTTGGCCCAGACACCGCGCGTGTGCTGGTTGAAACCCATGGTCCAGAACGACACCACCTTGCTGTTGGGGTCTGCATAGAGTTCGGCAAGGGCCTTGAGGCGGTTGGCCGGTACACCCGTGAGCTTGGTTGTGTACTCGAGCGTATAGGTGGATACGAACTTGGCGTATTCCTCATAGTTGATGGACTTGGCACCGTTGGGATCCTTGGCGTTCTTGGCCGCCTTCTGCAGAGGGTGCTCGGGACGCAGCCCGTAGCCGATATCGGTGTTGCCGAGCTTGAAATTGCAGTGCTTGGAGACGAAGTCCTTGTTGACCCTGCCCGTGGTGATGATGTGGTTGGCGATGTAATTGAGTATGGCCAGATCGGTCTGAGGCTTGAAGGTCAGAGACATATCCGCCAACTCATACGAGCGGTGCTCGAAGGTGGACAGCACGGCCACCTTCACGCCTGGTGTGGACAGGCGCCTGTCGGTCACGCGAGTCCACAGCACCGGATGCATTTCCGCCATGTTCGAGCCCCAGAGCACAAAGGCAGTCGCGGCCTCGATGTCGTCATAGCAACCCATGGGCTCGTCCATGCCAAAGGTGCGCATGAAGCCGGCAACTGCCGAGGCCATGCAGTGGCGTGCATTGGGATCAATGTTATTGGTGCGAAAGCCCGCCTTGAACAGCTTGGAGGCTGCATAGCCCTCCCATACCGTCCATTGGCCGGAGCCGAACATGCCCACTGCGTCGGCCCCCTTGGCCTTGAGCGTCTTTTTGAACTGCTCTGCCATGACGTCGAAGGCCGTATCCCAGGAAACCTGCTGGAACTCGCCATCCTTGGCGTAGCGACCATTCTTCATGCGCAGCAGCGGCTTTGTCAGACGGTCCCCGCCATACATGATCTTGGACAGGAAGTAACCCTTAACGCAGTTCAGCCCCCGGTTGACCTCGGCCTCAGGGTCACCCTGAGTGGCCACCACGCGGTTGTCCTTGACGGCCACCATGACGCCGCAACCTGTACCGCAAAAGCGGCATGGCGCCTTGGACCACTTCAGATCGGCGGCCATTGCACCTGCATCCTGGGACAGAGCTTCTATGGGTATGCCTGCAACGGCACCTGCGGCTGCGGCCGCAGATTGACGGACAAAATCACGCCTAGTGCTAGTCATGTGTTACCTCTTGGTTTAGCGACTGCCAGTTCTCAACATGCTGATAAACCAGGGATGCGTTGATTACGCCATCGAGCAGCTCAATCTGAGACACGCAATCAAGTATTTCCCTTGCATGGGGCGCTTCCAAGGTCACCACCAACTTGCCGGCCGGATGACTTCCATGTATTTGGGCGCCTTTGATCGTGACGATGCCAGCAGCTACTTGTGCCAATGCTTGAGGAAGCACATGCACAACCAGGCTGGTGATATGCAAGTCGGTATGAGTTTCAATGGGCTCAGATTCTTCATGCATGTGGAGGGCCACCGATGATCATCTGATAAAACCAGATCGCAAAGCCGTAAGACGCAATCAGTACAACGGCCAATATAGGTGCCATAACAACTGCGAGAAATGCGAAGCTACGCAACTCCTCGGTACGAGTCGATTCAGGCTGAGGTTCTGTCATTAGCAATCCCCCTTGGCTTGGATGCCTGAGCATCCGTGATTTGGCGATAGAGATCCGATAACGAACTTTGCCACGAGATTACCTACAAAATTGACTTGCAACAAGGTTCTTCTCGATTCGTTGCTTTACATCAATTCCTTCATTAAGATTTCATTAAGTCAATTGACATTCAAGGAGATGCCTCGGGTGTTGACTAAATAGCTGGCTGACTCAAGCGCAGCTTGGAACAGCACTCTGCAAACTGAATTTGCGCCTCAATCTCGCACTGATCCGTTGAAGTTGAGAAGTGGCACCGGACCTGAAACCGATAGCCACCGTCTGCTGCTTGCTTGAAAACCGTCACTGGATCACCTGTCCGCCATAGAGTGGTAATCGAGGTGTCGTGTGGCCGCATTCAGTGATGGAAATCGCCGGAAAGCCAAGCCTGCACAAGAAATTGCTGCAGACCGTGGATTCAGTGGCTCAATACAGCGCAGGACCTCGCGGCATTCAAGACGCGCTCCTTTCAGCCAGGCAATGAATGACAACGAGACTCATGCGAATTCAACCTGGATTTGTGCAAGCTCGAAGCATCGCCGTACCGAGCACGATGTGCGTCGAACCAAAAAGCGCTCCACAAAAGCGCTTTATAGGAGCAAAGTATTTATGAGCGAAGCTCTGCATCTGCTCGTCCATCAACCTGCATTGGACTACCCCTAGGCTTGTCTACCTGCTCAGGGAGAGTCCAATCGCAATCCTGGTGTCACCTATAAGCTGCTCGTAATAGGTTGCGATGTGATGCGGCAACCACTGCTCAGGGGCTCAATCATCTCCAGCAGTCGCTTGTAGCCCGTGCGCTGCACCCGCCACTGGCCGGCGACCCTGGTATAGCAGTCCTCGTACAGTGCACTGCCGGTGAGTATGGTCTGCTCATCCAGATTGATGAACAGGTCATTGAGGTACCAGATGCCGGTGGCCGCGTCACCGTTGACCTGGATTTCCGGTGTGTGCCCGTTGTGCATACCAAAGCGCCTATGGGTGAAGGCATTGCGGTAGAAGATCATGGCTTCATTGATGCCATTGATCTCATACTGGTAAGTCGGGCTGTCGAAGCGGATATGGACATCATCGGCCAGAACGGTTCTCAAAAGCTCAAGATTGCAGGTGTCGATGCCGCGAAAGTAGCGTGCCTTGAGCTGTTTGATTTCTTCAATATCCAGAAGAGTTTGCATGCGGTTCTCCTCTGGAGTTTAGTGAGGCAGGTAATGGCCGCCACTGACGTCCAGTTGGGCGCCGGTCACCACGCGCGCATAGTCGCTGGCCAGATACAGCGCGGCAGAGGCGCAATCGGCATCGTCGGGAATCTCGTTGCGCAGGGGAATCTGCTGGGCAATTACATTGACCAGCGATTCCATGGGCACGCCCTGGCGCTTGGCTTCCGCCTGGAAATAGCCTTTGACCGGTGCGCCCCACATCCAGCCGTTGTAGGTGCTGTTGACACGGATGCCGAAGGGGCCAAGGTCTTCTGCCAGATATTGCACAGCGGTCTTGAGCGCGCCTTTGGATACGGCGTAACCGGCTTCGAGCTGGTTGGGGCGGCGCGTTGCCATGGTGTTGATCATCACAATGCTGCCGTCTTTTTGCTTTTTCATCTGTGGCACCACGGCCTGGGTCATGTTCATGGAACCGTAGAGATTGACTTCCATGACCTTGCGCCAGTCATCCATGGAGGAGTTGCTAGAAGATCCCCAGCTCCCGTGGGCATAGGCCGAGTTGATCAATGCATCAATGCGGCCGAACTTGGCGATGGTTAGCTCTGCAAGCCGCTGGCACTGCTCGGGCTGCGAGATATCGGTGGACACCTTGAGCGTCTCGCAGGAGTGGCCGGCATCGCGAATCGCTTGCTCTGTCTCATCCAGCATGGACTGCGTGCGGGCTGCCAGCACCACGGCTTTGGCCTGATACTCCGCCGCACGCAGGGCGAGCTTGATGCCCATGCCGGGGCCGATGCCAGAGATGATGATGACTTTGTCTTTCAGAAGCATATGGGTCTCCTTGGATTTATAGTCTGGGGTTTTCTCAGAATGCAGCCCGGGTGCGGGCAAAGTGCAGCTCTTCCGCGCGGTGCTTGACATCCTCAGCGACCTGGTCAAAGGCGATCTTTACCCAGGCACCATGCTCGCGCATGATGGTGTCGGCGTTCAGACCCAGGAACTGGTCGGTGGTGAAGTAGGTGCAGCGGTTGGCGTCAATTGCTTCTATGTATTGATCACGGCGCGCTGCGTCCTTGTTTTCGGGCACGGGGCGCTGTTCCCAGGACAGCAGTTGCTCGGGCTCAAATGCGACCAAGTATTCATTGACAGGCCAGACTTCTCCCGTCAGCGGATGACGTGTTTTCATCTCGACCAAGTCATTGAGCTTGAGCCCGCAGCGGATGTCGGGGCAGAAGCGATTCCAGAGGCGGTAGTTCTCCAGATCGGCCAGCACTTCCCAGACCACGCTGGCGGGGGCATTGATTTCCACCTTGATGGAAGTGACGAGGTTGGCAGCTTTGGTCATCTTGGATGTCGCTTCAGTTGATGGGCTTGGAGGTGATCTGCAACTGCTCGCTCAGTGGCTCAACGGTTTCAAGCAAGGTCTTGTAGCCCGTCTCTGCAATCCACCAGCGGCCATCGCGCTTGACATAACGGTCTTCATAGATCGCACCGCCATGCATATGTGTTTTCTCTTCGAGGTTGATGAAGACGTAGTTCAGATACCAGAGCGCAGTAGCTTCCTCTCCCTTGACCTCGATCTCCGGCGTGTGGCCGTTGTGCATGGCCAGGCGGGTTTTGGTGAAGGAGGTTCTGTAGAAGTCCAGCGCCTTGTCTATGCCTTCCAGATGGAATTCATAAGCAGGGCTTTTGAAAGCCAGCTTGATGTCTGATGTCAGCATGCCCCTCAGCAACTCCAGATTGCAGGTGTCGATGGCGCGAAAGTAGCGCGCCTTGAGCTGTTTGATCAGCTCAATGGCTTCTAAGTCCAACATATGTATTGTCTCCTTTTGTGATGAGCCGGTCTTGGGGGCCGACTTGATAAAAGCTGCGGATGATGCAGTCCGGGCTGCTGAAGTCCATGATGAGGTCCTCGGATTCGGACATGTATTGCTGCCGCAGGCGCAACAGTTCTTCATCCCCTTGGGCGTCATGGAAGCCATCAGCACTGCCAATGAGGAACTGGCGCCAGCTGTCAGCCGAATACCGCTCGGGGCGCCGCGGACTGAACATGATTTTTTAGCTGCCGCCACCTCTTAGCTTTGGCTTTGCAGATGCCTGGCTCGATACAGCGCGTAGTCGCGTTGCATCTGCTGCTCGCTCAGGCCAAAGGTCTCCAGGCTGTAGTCATGTCCCGCACGTTTTTCACGGCCATTGCTGGAAAGCCATTGCTGCGCATCGGTGCGGGCTTTCTCGGTGAAGGGCATCTGGGCGAACTGATAGACAGCCTCCAGCACCTGCATGGGCTTGGCCACGGTGTCCAAGAAGTGGATATCCAGAAAGCGCCGGCTGTCCTGCTGCTCGCGCACCTGCATGGTGTGGTGAATACCACGCGCCATGCGGCTGTTCCACTGGCGGCCTGCAGCGCTTGGGTCGGGCTGGTCGCTGTAGATCTGCCACAGCGTATGCGCCATGCTGGCCATGGACGGGATGGTCTGCGCTGGCTCGCGATGGGTCAGAATGACCTGAGCCTGGGGAAAGACGGACAGCAGAATTTCCAAAGTGTGCAGATGCTGCGGGGCTTTGAGCAGCCAGCGCTGGCCCTGCGCCTCGCCGCGCTGGCTCTTTTGCCATTGCAGAAACTGCAGCATCTTCTTGAGCTGGGTGTAAACGGGGCGCTGATCCTGCTGATCGAGCCAGGTGGTGTAGCTGGGCACATCAGCGTAAGCGTCCATGGCGCAGAGAAAGGAATGCTCCATGAGCATGAATTCCTCGTCGCACAGCGTGGCGCTCATGGGGTGGATGGACAGAATCTGGGGAATCGCCTCAATCGTTTGAGCGACCTCTGCTTTGGCCATGGTGATGCGTTTTTCGCAGTCCTGCGGGCCTTCTCCGGTCAGTGGTGCAGGGTAGCGGGTCTCCCACCAGGCAACAGAGTAAAAGCGCGGGTCTACGGCCAGTGTTCGTTGCAGCATGGTGGTGCCGGTGCGCGGCAGGCCCACGATAACCAAGGGGTCTTCGATCTCGATCTTCGAGATTTCTGGGAAGCGCTGGAGATAGTCCTCCATGAGCAGGCGATTGACCAGCTGACCCACAAGTCTCTCGCGCATCATGACAATGCCGGTTGCTGACAGCTTGGCCTCGGTGTTCAGGGCGCGCGTCAGAACTTCCAGCGCTTGCCGGTAGTTGTCGTTGCCAAAATCTTTGAGGCCTGGGGCACGCTCACGTGCAGCATGCAGCAGTTCTTCGACGTGCAGAGTTTGGGGTGTCACAGGGGTATTCATACAGTCTCCAGCAACTGGTCTATCGAGATAACTTTGGTGGTGGGGTGGCACTGCTCCTTGGCGCCAACCCAGCGCAGGCACATGGTTCCCTGGCGTAGACCGGCTGTCTGTAGCCAGTTGGCAAGGCCGGGGTCTTTTTCACTGAGCACCAGAGTGACGCCGCCGCTCTCGTCGTACTGCGCCTGATGCTTGTTGATGCAGATCTGGTGGTAGCGGTAGTCCAAAGACTCCAGCCAGTAGTTATTGATCTGCAGATTCCAGAACGAGCATTCCGGCACCTTGTCGATATGAATGACAAGGGCCTGGTCCTCGCTCAGTTCCCAATGCGAGTGGTAGTAGAAGATATTGGGATCGCCGCCCACGGACTGGCAGTAGGCCTGATCGGCTGGCGGCAACTGATTGCTATGGGGTTGATAGCTTTGTGCCCAGTCTGCAAAAAGCTTTGCGGTGTTTTCGACAAAGGATGTCACGCGCCGCAGCGACTGCGCCAGCACTTGCGGGTCCAGCGGGCCAGGGGTGTCCGTGGTGCCAATGCGCTCGATGGCGAGCTTGGCGGGCACTTCGCTTTTGCGATCCATGAAGGTCTGGCGCACCAGCAGCGACACCGAGGCATCTTCCATGGGCAGCCAGTTACCCGGCTGCGGGTCACGGCTGACGATGAGTTCGAAGTCGCCGTTCTCGTCAGTCTTGAGCTGTGTAGCGTCGATAAACCCGGTGACGACCATGCGGCCATCGGTTTCATAGCCGCCTTTTTGCGTGCAAAAACTCAGGTAGGAAACACTGCCCCGGTTGCCCTGAATGCGGTACTTCATGGAACCGTTGAGGCGCGAGTATTCGTAGATGTTGTCCGGATTGTCCGCACCAATCTTGGCGGTTTCGTGCGAGGTCTTGAAGAAGCTGGGAAACGCCGGGTCGGCGAATTCCACATGCATCTCCAGCGCGATGCGCAGCAGTCGGGTCAGATAGCGATAGCCTTCTGCCCGCGTTGCAGGGTCGGCAGGGGTTTCGGGACGCAGAATCTGCTGGCCGCAGCGTTTGAGGTGATCGCAGAACTGCGACCAGGTTTCGCCGCTTAGCAGTTGTTCATTAATGGTTTGGGTATCCATGATCTGGCTTTCTTTGTGTGCCGCGCATTGCCATGTGGTGGCTGTGTGCGGTTGGTGAAAGAAGAAAAAGGGGCGTTGCAAAGGCTGGCAACGCCACAGTTCATCCAGTTGCTTTAGTCTTCCGCGGCGATGATTTCGCGGGCCACCAGTTCGGCGATGATCTTGTCTACAGCCTCTTGCGCAGTCATCTCGGGGGTGGAGATATGAATGTCCGGAGACTCCGGCACTTCAAACGGTGAGTCGATCCCCGTGAAGTTCTTCAGCTCGCCACGGCGCACTTTCTTGTAGAGGCCCTTGGGGTCACGCTCTTCGGCAACGGCAAGCGGTGTGTCGATGAATACTTCGAGGAACTCACCATCTCTCACCAGCTTGCGCGCCATTTCGCGTTCTGCCTGGAATGGTGAGATGAAGGCGGTGATGGCAATCAGCCCGGCGTCCACAAACAGCTTGCCCACTTCAGCGACGCGCCGAATGTTTTCCACGCGGTCTGCATCGGTGAAGCCAAGGTCGCGATTGAGACCGTGGCGCACGTTGTCGCCGTCGAGCAGATAGGTATGCCGGCCACGCGCATGCAAACGGGTTTCGAGTAGATTGGCAATCGTGGATTTGCCAGCGCCCGACAGACCGGTAAACCATAGCAAGGCAGGTTTTTGATGC
Source organism: Comamonas testosteroni ATCC 11996 (assembly GCF_000241525.1). Lineage (GTDB taxonomy): Bacteria > Pseudomonadota > Gammaproteobacteria > Burkholderiales > Burkholderiaceae_C > Comamonas > Comamonas testosteroni. The sequence continues at coordinate 400,205 of NZ_AHIL01000043.1, read as the reverse complement.
AGGCGTTCGGAGCGCGAAGCCTGGTTCACGTTCACATGCTGCATGTGAATGTTCTGCGAGCGGCGCAGCGCAAAGTCGATCAGTCCCGCACCCACCGTGGCATTGCTCAGGCGATCGATCAGAATGAAGCTGCCGGTTTCGCGATTGTCCTTGTAGGCATCGAAAGCGATAGGCTGGCTGCTGGACAGATTGCAGACACCGATTTCATTGAGTGCCAGCTCCTTGGCTGCCAGATGCTCGAGCGTGTTGACATTGATCTTGTACTTTGGCGCTGCGAAGGTGACAGGAACGGTCTTGCCGCCGATCTTCATCAGATAGGGGCGGCCGCCGAGCATGGGCTGCTCATGCATCCAGATCAGCGTGGCTTGGAACTGATCGGCCACATCGGAAGGTGCATCCGCAACCGCAATCACATCGCCCCGGCTGCAGTCCACCTCATCAGCCAAAGTCAGGGTAACGGACTGGCCGGCAACTGCCTGTTGCAAATCACCATCCTGGGTGACGATACGCGCAACCTTGGTCACCCGCCCGCTGGGCAGGATGCGGACACTGTCTCCGGGGTGAATCTGGCCACTGGCAATGCAACCCGCAAAACCGCGAAAGTCCAGATTGGGGCGATTGACCCATTGCACGGGCATGCGAAACGGCAGCTTTTGCTGGCGCGCTTCGTCGATTTCCACCGTCTCCAGATAGCCCATGAGCGTGGTGCCGCGGTACCAGGGCATATGCTCGCTTTGCTCGGTGATGTTGTCGCCACGCAAGGCAGACATGGGGATGGCCGTGATGTCTTCCAGATGGATCTTCTTGGCGAACTCGCGGTAGTCGGCCACGATGTCGTTGAAGACTTTCTCGGAGTAGCCCATCAAGTCCATCTTGTTGACGGCCAGCACGATCTTGCGGATGCCGATCAGCGATGCCAGATAGCTATGGCGTCTGGATTGCGTCAGCATACCGCGGCGCGCATCGATCATCACCACGGCCACATCGGCGGTGGAGGCACCAGTAACCATATTGCGGGTGTACTGCTCATGGCCAGGCGTGTCTGCCACGATGAACTTGCGCTGATCGGTCGAGAAGAAGCGGTAGGCCACATCGATGGTGATGCCTTGCTCGCGCTCCGCGGCCAGACCATCAACCAGCAGCGCGAAATCCAGCTCTCCGCCCTGCGTGCCGACTTTCTTGGAGTCTGCGACCAGTGCTTCCATCTGGTCTTCGAACAGCATCTTGGATTCGTACAGCAAGCGGCCGATCAGCGTGCTCTTGCCATCATCCACGCTGCCGCAGGTGATGAAGCGCAGCAGGCTTTTTTGCTCGTGTGACTTCAGGTATTTCTCGATATCTTCAGAGATGAGTGCAGATACATGTGACATCAGAAATACCCCTCTTGCTTCTTCTTTTCCATGGATGCAGCCGAGTCGTGATCGATCATCCGGCCCTGTCGTTCCGAAGTACGGGTCAGCAGCATTTCCTGGATGATCTTGGGTAAGCTGTTCGCGTCGGATTCGACCGCACCCGTCAGGGGGTAGCAGCCCAGGGTGCGAAAGCGCACATTGCGCATCATGGGAACTTCGCCACTCTTGAGCGGCATGCGCTCGTCATCGACCATCAGCAGCGTGCCGTCTCGCTCCACCACTGGGCGAGGCGCTGAAAAATAGAGCGGAACGATGGGAATGTTTTCGAGATAGATGTATTGCCAGATATCCAGCTCGGTCCAGTTGGACAGCGGGAATACCCGGATGGATTCGCCTTTGTTCTTGCGCGTGTTGTACAGATGCCAGAGCTCCGGGCGCTGGTTTTTGGGATCCCAGCGGTGCTGGTCCGAGCGGAAGGAAAAGATGCGTTCCTTTGCGCGAGACTTCTCTTCATCGCGGCGTGCGCCGCCAAAGGCGGCGTCGAAACCATACTTGTCGAGAGCTTGCTTCAGACCCTCGGTTTTCATGACGTCGGTATGAATTTGCGAGCCATGCTTGAACGGGCTGATGCCCATTTCAAGACCTTCAGGGTTGATGTGGACCAGCAGGTCCATGCCCAGCTTGGCAGCCATCTGATCGCGAAAGCGATACATGTCCTGATACTTCCAGGTCGTATCCACATGCAGCAAAGGGAAGGGAGGTTTGGCCGGGTAGAAGGCCTTCATCGCCAGGTGCAGCATGACCGCACTGTCCTTGCCGATGGAGTAGAGCATGACGGGGTTCTCTGCCTCAGCAACAACCTCGCGCATGGCCTGAATGCTTTCGGCTTCCAGCCTCTGCAAATGAGTCAGCACCACAGATTTCTCCTTGGTTTTTTGTTTTGGGTGTTGCCAACTGTAGGAGTCCGTTAAATCAAATCTTTGCGCGAATTGATGTTTTAGAAGTTGCCGGGTCATGCTCGCCATAGGATCCAGCTTCGGTGACGTTGGGGTTCTGACGGCGGTGTTCTTTGGCGCCAGCGATACGTCTTGCGCAGTCTTCAAGATGCTGCTGGCCAGTTCGTTCGACTGGCTGAGCATCTCTGTGGCCGCAGGCAGATGAAACAGGCGAAGCCGGTCGTGGCTGTCGCTGGCCAGCGATGAAAAGGTGGCTGCACGCTGCCATTGCATGGCCGCAAGCAAGGCAAAGATCTTGCCGTCACTGGAGCGCCTGAGGCGATCAAAAAAATCTTCCAGATGTGCGGCGCGCAAACTGCCCTCATATGGTTGCCAATACACCTTGCCGCGGTTATCGACTGCACGCAGGATGCCGTGCCTGAGGCGTCCGGGGCAGTTGTTGTGGGCGCCAAAATCGTCGATCCAGACAATGCTGGCGCTCTCTTTTCTTGCCTGCTCGCAAATGTCCAGATAAGTGCTGGCGTACCAGCGCTGCACAGAAGGGGATGCCTGCTTCATGCGCTTGACGGGGCGGTCGGCATTGAGATTCCAGCGCTGCAGGTATTGCGCGTTGGTGCGCTCGGGCAACTCGAGCTGCTGGCGCTGACAGATCAGCTGCTGCATGGCTTCTAGCTGCCACAGCAAATAAGGCAGGCCATGGTCGGAGGGCTGGGTACTGACCAGTTGGACATAGATGTCCTGCTCCTGCATGGCCGACAAGGAGCGGCCTTCGCCCGGTTTGCGACCTCGCTCGCGCACAGGGACAGCGTTCCATCCCCCTTGCTGCCAGGCTTTATGGGCGGCGATGATGGTCGGCGTGGACAGGCCTGTCGCCATACCGACTTCTTTGAGTGTTTTGCCTTCAAGCCGCAGTTTCACGGCTTGAATTCGCAGTGGATTGATATCTTGAACACTGAGTTTCTTACCAACAGCCATGCGCATTCCTGTTAAACATTCAATCGCTTATTTGCGAAGATCCGGACGCATTTACTGTCGGCCTGTCCTCTGATCGGCGCATAGGCCAAACGGACCACCTGAATAACAACACAGGAGATTTTTGTGACTCAGACTCGAAGCGCACTGCTTGAAGACGTAATGGCCATCACCCGCGAAGCGGGTGCTTTAATCATGAAGATCTATTGCAGCGACTTTGAGGTGCGCGGCAAGCAGGATGCATCGCCCGTGACTGAAGCCGACGAAAAGGCCGAGCGCCTGATTCTTGAGCGCCTGGGCGCCTTGCAGTCGCAGTTTCCCGTCGTCTCCGAAGAGGCAGCTGCAGCGGGATATGTACCTGATATGGGGCAGTGCTTCTGGCTGGTTGATCCTCTTGACGGAACCAAGGAGTTCATCAACCGCAATGGCGAGTTCACAGTCAATATCGCGCTGATCGAAAATGAAACCCCTGTGCTGGGTGTCGTGTTCGCTCCAGCGTTGGATCGCATGTACGCGGGAGCCTTAGGACTTGGCGCATGGCTGGAGGTGCAGGGCAGGCGGCAGGCCATTGAATGTAGAAGCATTCCGGAGGATGGCCTTGATGTGGTGGCCAGCCGTTCGCACGGCGATGCCGAGGCGCTGGGTCAGTTTCTCAATGGGCGCTTGGTGCGCTCACTCAAAAGTGCAGGCTCATCGCTCAAGATTTGTCTGATTGCCGAAGGAGAGGCTGACCTCTATCCCCGCTTGGGGCGCACCATGGAGTGGGATATCGCTGCGGGTCATGCGGTGCTGGCCGCGGCAGGCGGCCAGATTCATGCGCTCAATGGAGATGTTCTGAGCTACGGCAAACGAGATTTGAGCAACCCTCATTTCTATGCCTGCTCGGCAGATTACCGCTGATTTCAAGCTTTCGCACAGCATTGCCACCCGCCCTGAATGCTCTGAGTGCGGGCACTCACCACCTCTCTGTTGAAGATTCATGAGCTTTGCCGCGACGCTAATTCGAGCCTGCCTGCTTTGCGGGCTGCTGATGAGTGCAGCCTGTGCCGACAAGGCTGCGTCTCGCCAATCCGTCAAAATCGTTGTCGGCTTCGAAGCCGGCGGTGCGATGGATACCTTGGCGCGCGCGTTTGCCACCAGGCTCTCAGCGCAATTGCAGCGTCCCGTCTATGTGGAAAACAGAGTGGGGGCAGGTGGAGCCATTGCTGCGAACTATGTTGCAAAATCCAGGCCCGATGGAAATACGTTGCTCTTGGCGTCGCCTGCCGAAATATTCATCAATCCTGTTTACACCAGAAGTCGGGAGTCAGGCGAGGTCGCTGGCATGGTGCCGGTTGCAAAAGTCTCCTCGGCTCCTATTGTTCTTGCCACTCGGGGCGACTCCGCAATACATCAACTGAGTGATATCGCAGTTGCAGCACAAAAAAATGCCCGTGGCCTGAGTTTCGCGTCCTCAGGAATTGGCAGCTTGCAGCATTTGGTGGGCGAGAGCCTGGGAGAAGCTCTGAGGGTCGAGCTATTGCACGTTCCATACGGGGGAGCCGCTTCTGCAACTGCAAGCCTGATGGGCAAACAAGTGGACTTGCTTTTTGCGGGGCTTGCTCCCATAGCCTCCCATCTTCAAAGCCAAAAGATGCACGCATTGGGCATTGCATCGGCTCACAGGTCGAAGCGCTTCCCCGATATTCCTACGTTTCAGGAGAAGGGACTCCAAGGCGTCAGCTTCGAATACTGGCAAGGAGTCTTTCTTCCCAAGGGGGCGTCATCCGAACTGGCTCTATATCTATCCACCGAGATCAACAAGGTGATCAAAGACACAGGCTTTGTGGAGCAACTGGAAAATTCAGGTTTTGAAGTTGCGTATAAGGACCACAAACAATTCGAGCCATTTTTGCAAGCAGAAGATCAGAGCTACCGAAGTTTCTTTAGGAAAATCGGCCTTTTATATTGATCTCATGATTTTGAGTGGAGCTCAAATTTAGCTAGATCATTTGATGTAGAAATCGCACAGCATCGGGTCTGCAGCGCTTGTGCCCGAGCTGTGAGAGCGGACTCCAGGCAAGTCGCCGGGCTGGAGCTGCCATTCATTGTCCCCAGCTTCCCGAGAACCTTGCGTTGGGATGCCTGCATTGATGCGCGGATGAGCGCTCTGGAACGGTTACCGACTGCAATGAGTCGCTGCAATCGCTGGTGTTGACTGGTAGCGTGCAAGGCAGACATGAGCAGCAACTATCGTTGCCAAGCTGCTGCAGGGATATTTCAGTCCTTGAAGAATATCCGGCGATGAGGCATGAGGCTTGAACTTAACAATGACTGGAAGTCACTGATTCCGGAGTACACAAGAAGAAGCCAAGGTCAGGGGCTCATTTGCCCACTGGCTAGCTCGGACAAGCCATTGCGCTGCACATGCTGGACCAGAAAATCAAGAAATATCCGGGTCTTGAGAGGCAGGTGTGTGCGGTGTGGGTAATAGGCATAAAAGCCCGGAAAGCTTGCCCAATAGGGTTTCAGCACTTCAACCAACTGGCCTGTGTTGAATGCGTCGATCATGGATTCGCGCCAGCCGGTAATCACGCCGATGCCGTCCAGGGCCGCGCGCATGGCCGTGTCGCTATGGTTGACTGTCAGTGGCCCGCTCACGGAGCGCTCGCTCAGTTTGCCGTCGATATTGAATTCCCACTTGTAGACTGCACCGCTGCTGCTCATGCGGTAGTTGATGCATAGGTGTTGCTCCAGCTCATCGGGGTGCTCGGGTGTGCCGTGCGTTCTGAGATAAGCAGGGGATGCACCGAAGCACATGGTCAGATCCTGTGTGAGTGGCACGGCAACCATATCGCCCTCCAGTGACTCGCCATTGCGTATGCCGACGTCAAATCCTTCTCGCACGATGTCCACAAAGCCGTCGTCATAGACCAGCTCGACATGAATGTGCGGATGCAGTGCAAAGAACTCGGCGAGCATGGGCTCGACGAGCACCTGGCCTGCAGGATGAGAGATGGTGAGGCGCAGTGTGCCGCCTTCGACGCCCGCTTGGAGTTGAAGATCTTCGGTCGCTTCGCGCAGGTTGGTGAGAGCCGGGGAAATGCGCTCCAGATAGATTCTTCCGGCTTCTGTCAGATTGAGGCTGCGCGTTGTTCGATCGAACAGGCGTACATCCAGACGGGTTTCCAGCTTCTTGATCGTCTGGGACAGTGCGGCCGGTGTGACCCCGATGGCGTGGGCGGCATAGGTCAGACTGCGATGCTGAGCTACCTGCTCAAAGGCAGCCAGATAGGCGAGTATTTCGGGCTTCATGGCTTCTATTTTTAAGTAAAACTTAATAACTTAAATAGATTGACTGGCTTTTTCTTTTGCATCGCCTGGCGCACACTGCCTCTGCTTCGCGCGATGCTGCATGTGCTCGTGCGGCAGCTCCTGTGTTTAAAAGCAAATAAGAAAGCACTCCCCATGCCTGTCAAATTCACTCTCAACGGCAAGCCCGCATCGGCCGATGTGGATTCTTCAACACCCATTCTCTGGACCCTGCGTGACACGCTGGGTATGACAGGTACCAAATTTGGTTGCGGCATGGCCATGTGTGGTGCATGCACTGTGCATCTGAATGGCCAGGCCATCCGTTCTTGCATTACGCCCATATCGGCGGCGCAAGGGCAAAAAATCGACACCATCGAAGCACAGGCTGCCGACAAGGTGGGAAAGGCTGTCGAGGATGCGTGGGTTCGCAACGATGTGGCGCAATGCGGCTATTGCCAAAGTGGGCAAATCATGAGCGCGACGGCGTTGCTCAAAAGCAATCGCCGACCCAGCGATGCAGATATCGATGCAGCCATGGCGGGCAATATCTGCCGCTGCGGAACTTATGCACGCATCCGTGCAGCCATCCACGATGCTGCCAAAAACCTGTCGGCCTAAGAGAAGGAGCACACCCCATGCCCATACCCAACCATTTTCTTGCAGACATGCCCAAAGGTCTGCGTGCGCTGGCGGCTGACACGATAGATGCAGGCACAAAGCTCGAGCGACGCGATTTCCTCAAGCTGGCGACGGCCTCTGGTTTTGCATTGGGCGTATTTCCCTCCGCTGCACTGGCACAGGCGAAGGGTAACGAAGAGGTCTCTACAAGCGCACTCAAGCCTTACCAGCAGCCATCGGCTTTTGTGAAGATTGATCGCGATGGCACGGTGACGGTAACGATCAATCGTCTGGAGTTCGGTCAAGGCGTGCAAACCGGCCTGCCCATGGTGCTGGCCGAAGAGCTGGATGCCGATTGGTCCAAGTTGCACAGCGTGCACGGTAATGCCGATCCCGCGTATCTGGATCCGGTCATGGGGATGCATCTGACGGGCGGCTCCACTGCCATCAAGAACTCGTATGTCCAGTATCGTGAACTGGGGGCGCGTACCCGCTCCATGCTGCTGGCCACGGCGGCCAAGCGCTGGGGTGTAGACCCGCAGTCCTTGCGCACTCAGGCAGGACAGGTGATCGGACCTCGAGGCAAGAAGCTGGGCTACGGCGAGTTGGCGGATGAGGCCATGAAGATGCCTGTTCCGCAGCAGGTGAAGCTCAAGGGCGTCAAAGACTTTCGCATCATCGGTCGTGCCACGGGGCGGCTCGATGCACGCGCCAAGTCCAGCGGCAGCCAGTCCTACGGCATCGACATGCATCTGCCGGGCATGTTGACCGCGGTTGTGGCGCATCCGCCGGTGTATGGAAGCAAGATTCAATCGGTAGACGATGCGGCAACCAAAGCCATCAAGGGCGTGCGTGCGGTGCTTCGTGTGCCCAGCGTATGGGGTGGCGAGCTGGTTGCGGTGCTGGCCGATGGTTACTGGCCAGCCAAGCAGGGGCGCGATGCCCTGAAAATCCAGTGGGACAGCGCAGCGGTTGGCAAAGTCGATTCGGCTCGGCAACTGGCGCAGTATCGTGAACTGGCCAAAAAACCGGGCGCGCTCAAGTTCGATGTCGATGTTTCGGCACTGAACGGTGCTGTTCACAAAATCAGTGCCGAGTATGTATTCCCCTACCTTGCTCATACGCCAATGGAGCCGCTGAACTGCACGGTGCGTGTGACAGGTGCAGGAAAGGATGCCAAGGTTGAACTTTGGTTGGGCACACAGGCTCCGGGCTGGGAAGTTGCAACTGCGGCGCGCGTGCTTGGCGTGGCTCCTCAGAATGTTCGAGTCAATGTTCAAATGGCAGGGGGCGGTTTCGGTCGCCGTGCCAACCCGCGCAGTGACTATGTGGCCGAAGCCTGCGAGATTGCCAAGGCCGCTAGAGCATCTGGTGTTGACGCCCCGGTGCGCATGATCTGGAGTCGCGAGGACGATGTCAAAGGAGGCTATTACAGACCCATGCATGTGCATCGTGCCGAGATAGGTTTTGACGGTAAGGGAAAGGTGATCGCCTGGGATCATGTGATCGTAGGCCAGTCGCTTGCCAAAGGTACGGCGTTTGAGGGCTTCATGGTCAAGAACGGAGTGGACACCACGACGGTTGAAGGAATGAAAGAGCCGTACGACCTGCCGATGCGACTGTCGGTGCATCACCCCGAACTCAATGCGCCGGTTCTCTGGTGGCGCAGCGTGGGCTCCACACACACCGCTTATGTGATGGAGACCTTGATGGACGAAATCGCCCGAGCTGTAGGGCAAGATCCGGTCGCATACAGGCTGCAACAGTTTGGCGACAGGCATCCGCGTCACAAGGCAGCGTTGCAACTGGCAGTCGAAAAGTCGGGCTACGGAAAGCGTCGACTGGCCGAAGGCAGAGCCTGGGGCGTGGCCGTGCATCAGTCTTTTGATTCGGTGGTTGCCTATGTGGTCGAGGCATCGATGAAGGACGGCACTCCCAAGCTGCATGCGGTTACAGCTGGCGTGCATTGCAATCTGGCGGTGAACCCTCGGAGTGTCGAGGCCCAGGTGCAGGGTGGTGCCTTGATGGGGCTCGGCATGTGCTTGCCTGGCGCGGCCATCACATTCAAGGACGGGCAGGTGGAGCAAGGTAATTTCAATGACTACACTGTGGCCCGCTTGACCGATATGCCCGCGATCACCGTGCATATCGTGCCGAGTGCCGATGCACCCACGGGTATGGGTGAGCCGGGTGTGCCGCCATTGGCACCCGCTTTTGCCAATGCCATCGCCAAGCTGAGCGGCCATACACCACGCGAGCTGCCTTTCCCGAAGGCGTAAGAGCATGAGCCTGGATCGCGCTAGAAAAGCTCCTGCTGAGAGGACGTCAGGGTGACGAAATCCTCTCCGAGGGGGATCAAGATCGAGTCGGCAATCGGCTTGATCTGTTTGGCCAGATAGTGCTCGTAATCGATGCGTGAGCGGCGGATTTCCAAAGGCTCAGGACCATTCCTGGTCATGACGTATTGGATCCAGCCGCCGTTCTGGTACTGCCTGGGTCGCTCCACATGATCGTTGTACTCATCGGCAATGCGAGCGGCACGGACCTGTGGCGGCACATTGGCCACGTAGGCATCCAGGCGATGCCGCAGGCGTTTGCGGTAGATGAGCAGATCATCCTTCTTGCCCGCCAGCGTCGAATGGGCGTACTCGATGACGAACTCGCGGTAAGGGGCACCTTGGAAGACGCGCGAGAGCAAGCCCTCCTGGAACTGCCGTGCCAGCGGTGTCCAGTCGCTTCGCGCCATTTCAAGGCCGCGGTAGATCATCGATTCGTTTCTGGCGGCGTCTACACTCAGGCCGGCATAGCGCTTCTTGCTGCCGACGTCCGAACCGCGGATGGTGGGCATGAAGAACTTCTTGTAATACGTGTCGAACTCGATCTCAAGAAAGCTCTTCAGGTCCTGCTCCTGGCGCAGGGTTTGAGTCCACCACGCGTTGATGTCCTGGGCCAGTCTGGCAGCCACGGCATATGCCTCTTCGGTACTATGGGGCCTCTTGAGCCAAATAAAGATGGAGTCCGTGTCTCCATAAATAACTTCGTATCCGCGCTCTTCGACCAGATTCCTTGTGAGCTTCACCATTTCGTGGCCACGTAAGGTAATGGCTGAAATCAAATCCGGATTGAAGAATCTGCATTCCGAAGCGCCTAGCACCCCGGCAAAGGAGTTCATCACCAGCTTGAGCGCTTGCGACAGTGGTTCGTTCCTGGCGCGTTTGGCCTCATCTCGGGCCTGCCAGAGGGTGGTCACGATTTCCGGAAGACAGTGTTTCTCGCGAGAAAAGAGCGTGCCTCTTGGGCCTTTGATCAAAAGCTCGGAAGAGCTCGCATGTCGACCCTCGACCAAACCCACTGGGTCAACGAGGAAGGTGCGGATGATTGATGGATAGAGACTCTTGTAGTCCAGAACCACGACGGAGTCGTAGAAGCCAGGCTTGGAGTCCATGACGTAGCCACCGGGGGAGGACTTTCCTTGAACATCGCCCACGTTGGGCGCGACATACCCCATGCGGTGCATGCGTGGCAAATAGTGATGGCTGAATGCAGCAATGGAACCACCGAACTGGTCGAGCTGCAGGCCCGTGGTGTGGGCACGCTCCATCGCAAACTGCAGCAGCTTCGCCTTTTCGAAGATTCGTAGAACCAGCTCGCAGTCGCGTATGTTGTAGGCTGCAAGAGCGGGCTTGTCTAGCTGGTAGCGCCGCTCGATTTCGGCCATCTTGTCGTATTCGTCTCCGATGTCCTTGCCTTCGCCCAGAAGCTCTAGCGCGACGTTCTCGAGGCTGAAGGACGGGAAGCTCCAGACAGCGGCCCTGAGCGCTTCAATCCCGTCAACGACAACTCGTCCTGGCATGGGGGCAAACAGATAGCCTTGTTTGCCGGGATGAGTTCGCCATGCAATGGGCTTGCGCTCGCGCCCCAGGAGTAGTGGTGTTGCACATTCGTCTGCAGTTTTCTGCAGCACACGAAGGTCGAACTGAATGACATTCCATCCAATGATCACGTCCGGATCATTGCGTGCAAACCAATCGTTGAGCCTGTCAATCATGGCTTTGCGTGTTGTGCAATGAATCAGCTCGAAACCGGGCGTTTCTACGGTTTTGACAGGAGGCTCACCCAGCATGAAAACGACACGCTCTGCCATGCCGTCCAGTGCGATCGAATACAGATCTTGGTGCTGGCTGGTCTCGATGTCCAATGACACGACCTTCAGAACCGGCCGGAAATCGGGCGCAGGAACAAGCTTGCAGTTCACCAGCGCCGCATGTTCCGTCCGGCCGCCTTGCAGCGCGACTCCCGCCGTGATGAAACGCTCCATCAAGTAGCGCTCATGTGGACGAACATCCGCTTCCAGTAGGGGTATGCCTAGTTGCTGGAGGGTGCGGGCAAGTCGCCGTAATTGACGGAAACTCCTGGCATAGACACCCAGGACGGGCTCTTGCTGAAAACTCTTCAGGCCCAGTTCCCGCAATTCCACTCCAGCCAGGAGCGAGAGTTGCGCTTCTACCGCTTCTCTGTGCCGGGCCTCGACGAAAGCCACAGATTTCTGAGCAGCGAGGAGGACCTTCAGGGGGCCGCTATCGGTTGCCAGCCAGTACTCGAGCTCGACGCCCGCTGGCGTGTCTCGCCAATTGCGAGTAAGGATGAATCCCTGGCGTTCTGGAGATAGCACGAAAGATGAAGTCAAGCAAATGTGACCGTCTTGAACCGGAGTTCAAGGCCCTGGCGGTGTGTGATGACATGAGCTTGCAGAGCAAGCCACATGCTTCAAAAGAGGTGCCAATGAAATGATACCCAGCAATCATGACCGCGTTTTTCCAACAGAGCCATGTCAACAGCGCTCCAGGCGTTCCGCGGATCCAAAGCGGATGGAGCGAATAGATGGAGTGACGCCAGTGTTCCGTGAGATTGAATATTGCTAATCGACGACTGTCCATATCGATAGCAGGCATTACGAGAGGCTTGGTCTGAAATTCCGCTCTACGCCCGAAAACCGTCACTTGTTCACTAAGTCGGTCCGCCAGGATTTCAATGCACGGTTCGGCAACGGGAGTCGGCAGTGTATTGAGCGGGCCAATGCAGCACAATGATCGCACTCTAGTGCAAATTGCACATGGGCATCGAGGCCCAGACCTTCCAGGTGCCGGCCCTTTCAGTCACCTCCAACAATGTCAGCGGTGCTGCTGTAGTTGTTGGCGCAGATCCTGGCAAGGGGGCCATCTGCTCATCGTCATGACGGAGAGCAGCATCACATCCATCATTCCCGCGGAAAAGAATGCCTGGATGTTCAGACGCCTTTACACACCGCAATGCGACGATTGCCGCTTGTCGTAGCTTCGGATGCAGGCTAAGGAGAAGCCGAAGAGGGTATCTCCGGTGCAGCTTGGTCGGGACCAAGCTGCATTTCATCAGGTAATTAGGTGTGAGGTTGATGTCGCATGGTTAGAGCGACGGTTCGCAAGGCACTCAATAGTGCCCGCCCGGACCGAGCAGGGTTCAGGCAACCAGCGCGCGAGTCAGCAGATCGACTCCTGCCAGGAAGTCGCCGATGTCCATGGCTTCATGCGGATTGTGAGAGCCATTTTCGTTGCGAATGAAGACCATGGCCGATGGCACGCCTGCATTGGCGAACACTGCTGCATCATGGCCGGCACCGCTTGCCATGCGCTCCAGTTTCATGCCTTGCTCAGCGGCTGCTTCCAGACGGTTCAGCCAACCTGCATCCATGGTGGCTGGTTCCGTGAACAGGCGCTCGTCGAACTCGAAACGCACGCCACGGGCGCGCTCTATGGCCTGGCACTCTTCGCGCATCAGGGTATAGAAGCGCTCCAGGGTCTGGGTGTCCTGGCTGCGCACCTCAAAGCTGAATGCCACTTCGCCGGGAATGACGGAAACCGCATGCGATTGTGCGGAGGTGGAGCAGATGCCCGTGGTCATCACCATGTCCATGCCCATCTGCAGCAGCACGCGCCAGTGTTCGTCCATGCGCGACAGCAGCTCGGCAACCGCCAGCAATGCATCCTTGCGCAGCCAGCGCGGCACGGCACCCGAGTGGCCGGTTTCGCCGATGCAGCGGATCAGGTTGTGGCGGACGTTGCCGCGGATGCCGGTGACCAGGGCTACCGGCCAGCCGCGATTGACCATGACCGGACCTTGCTCGATGTGCAGCTCCAGATAGGCAGATACATTCGCGAGGTCGAGCAGCGGCTCGGCGCGCTCAATGGCGTCGACATCGGCGCCGCAGCGCGACATGGCTTCGCCGAGCACGCCTGCGCCATCTCGGTGAGGGCGCTTCAATGTGGCGGCAGGCAGCTTGCCCAGCAGGGACAGAGAGCCGAGGTAGGCCTTGCCGTACCAGGCGCTTTCCTCGCCGCGCAGTGCCAGAACGCGCAGTGGCGGAGCCTGTTCGTGGCGGCCGCGCAGCTGAAGCAGCATCAGCATGCCGGCGACAATGCCTGCCAGTCCGTCGAAGTTGCCGCCCTGCGGCACGGAGTCGGCATGCGAGCCGACCACGATGTAGGGTTCCGCCCGGCTTTCCTCTGGCAGGCTCAGCCACAGGTTGCCGGCTCGATCCCATTCATGACTCAGGCCCAGGTCTTCGGCCCGGTCCTCAAGTATGCGCAGCGCGGCCGTCTCGCCTTCGCCATAGCTTTCACGGGTGACGCCCAGGCCGTCACGGGTGGCTTCGCGAATCTCAGAGAGCAGGGCTTGCGCCAGTGCGCTGGTATCCGTCATGGTGTTGCAGGCCATCATGCTCCGCTACCTCCATGTCGGATGGACCAGTCCACAGGCGAAGCCGAGAAGTCCGCCAGCGTGGCCTTTTGCTCGGCACTGAGCTGTCCGCTCGCCAGCAGCGCTTCATGCAGCTGATTCCAGGTCGCCAGAGCATGCAGGGACAAGGCGTGATCGGCCAGGGTGCCTGCCTGGGGGGCATAGAGCGCATAGTCGAGCAGAACCAGCACGTCCTCGACCACGGGACCGGCGCGGCGCAGGGCGGCAACCGTCCCGGCCTTGGAGCGACCGTCGGTGGTGACGTCATCCACCAGCAGGACCTTGGCATCGGCAGGCAGGCGGCCTTCGAGCTGGGCCGTGATGTCCCAGCCCACAGGGCGCTTGCGCAGATAGAGCATGGGCAGCTCCAGTCGCTCGGCCAGCCATGCCGCAAAGGCAATGCCCGAGCTTTCGGTTCCCACGATGGCATTGATGCCGCGGGCGGCAATCAGTGGCCGCATGCAGCGGGCTGCGATGTCCATGATTTCGCTGCGCAGAGCGACATCGGACATCAGGACTTGCGCATCCACATAGACCGGGCTCGCCCAGCCCGAGGTGTAGATGAACGGTTGATGCGAAGCAATGCGTACAGCGCCGAGGCCGACCAGGGCCCGGGCAACGCGTGGCGCGTCGGAAGCGGAAAGAAGCATGTGAGTGTGTGTTTGCAAAGCGGGCATGTTAAGTAGCCAGGCCTGCAGCAAGAAGTGGCTAAAATTCCTCGAGCCGTTCCAAAACGAGATGGCTTGAGCTGCGCGTCGGGGTGTTGACGGCTGCGTCCTGTCTGAAATCCCTGGCTGCGCTTGCGTGCGCCTGCTTGTCATCGCTCCATGTCCGACTTCACTTCGCCGCGCAGCTTTCTGCGCCAGATAGACCTTTCATCGCTGGATCTGTTCGTGCTGATCTGCGAGCACGGCAGTATTGCGCGGGCGGCCGAGCAGGGCGGCATGGTCGCCTCGGCGGTCAGCAAGCGTGTTGCCGAACTGGAATCCCTGGCCCGCACTCCCTTGCTGCTGCGCCATGCCCGCGGGGTGCGCCCGACTCCTGCCGGAGAGTTGCTGCTGGCGCATGCGCGCACGATTCTTCTGGGGGTCGAGCACCTGCGTGACGACCTTGGCGAATATGCGCGGGGCGTACGTGGGCTGGTGCGCCTCAGTGCCAATGCCTCCGCCGTGGAGCAGTTCTTGCCCGAGGATATTGCTGTCTTCGTGAAGCATCATCCAGACATCCGCATCGATCTGCGTCAGGCAACCAGTCGCTCGGTAGCGCGCGCTGTGCGCGATCACATGGCAGATCTGGGGGTCTGCAGTCCCAGTGATGAAGTCGAGGGCCTGGAGTCCATGCCGTACCGGCATGAACGTATGGTGTTGATCATGCCCAATGACCACGCTCTTGCCTGGCATCAGGAGCTGGCCTATGAAGAAGCCCTGGACTACGCCCAAATCGGTTTGCGCGACAGCAGCATCGTTCAGGAGGTGCTCAATCAGGAAGCCCGCGCCGGCCGACGTATGCTGCGCCAGCGCATCGAGGTCGACAGCCTCAGTGCCATGTGCCGAATGATCGAATGCGGGCTGGGCGTAGGCGTCATGCCCGAAGGCGCATACCAGAGACTGGGCGAGGCTCGCGCTTTGCATGCGGTGCCGCTGACCGATGCCTGGGCAGAGCGCAGCCTCAAGCTGTATGCCAATAGCTTTGCCGATCTTCCTGCACCGGCCAGACATTTTGCACAGGCACTGATGCCGAAGGAGTGAGGCAGAGCGGATTGCATGAAGCGATATGGGCGCTGCTTGCCTGCCTTTGCTGGACTCACTTCAGCCGGTCAAGGCCGATGTCTGCCATTGCGTGCCTGCAACGCTATGGGCAAGTGATGCAGGCAGCTTGCACGGCCCAAGCACGTCGATTGGTGGATGACTCCTGAGTGAATCGCCGCCAGGTCTCAGCTTTGCTTTGCAGCCCACAGATGCTGCGCCCACATACCGGCCAGCATGGCGGCGACAAACAGCCAGACTTGCGGTGTGAGGGTCGCCAGATTCATCAGCGCCGGGCCGGGGCAAAAACCTGCCAGCCCCCAGCCTATGCCAAACAGGGCCGAGCCTGTCAGCAGCTTGCGATCAATGACGGTGCTGGCGGGCAGTTGCATGGGCTCGCCCAACAAGGCGGTCTTGCGGCGCTTGGCCCAGGTGAAGGCAATCAGGCCTACGGCGATGGCTCCGCCCATGACGAAACCCAGCGAAGGATCCCATCGACCGAAAAAATCCAGAAAGTTCTGCACCTTGGCGGGGTTGCCCATACCCGAAAGAATCAGACCCAGGCCAAAAACCAGCCCGCAGAGCAAGGCAGCAATATTGATGATCATGATGTGCTCCTTGCTGACTCAGGCAATGACATGGCGCATCACGAACACGGTGATGGCGCCCGTGGCGATAAAGGTCGCCGTAGCGGCCAGAGAGCGCGGCGACAGGCGTGACAGGCCGCACACGCCGTGGCCACTGGTGCAGCCTGAGCCCATGCGCGTGCCGAAGCCCACCAGCAGGCCGGCGGCAATGATGACTGCCGGGCTGGAAGGCAGCTGCATGGCTGGCAGCGGGGCAAACAGCGACCAGACCAGTGGTGCGGCAACCATGCCAAGGATGAATGCCAGGCGCCAGCCCCACTGCTTGATGGAGGACCAGGTCGGCAACTGCAGCAATGCCCCGGCAATGCCGCTGATGCCGGCCACGCGACCCAGCAAGGCAATGAGCAGGGCTGCGGACAGGCCGATCAGCAGGCCACCGGCCAGAGATGTCCAGGGTGTGAATTCACTCCATAAGATATTCATGCTGTCTCTCCTGGTTGGCAGAACAATTGATAGAGGGTCTGCATCAGCTGCAGGGCGCGGGCATCGGCCAACTGATACCAGATGAATTTGCCTTCGCGGCGGGTGCTGACCAGACCTTCACGCCGCAAAATGCCCAATTGCTGGGACAAGGTAGGCTGGGACACGCCTGTCAGTTGCTCCAGCTCGCCCACGGTGCGCTCTTGCAGGGAGAGCTGGCACAGCAGCAGCAGTCGGTCTTCATTGCCCAGCAGCTTGAGCATGGCCACGGCTTCGCTTGCATGGGCTCGCACGGCATGCAAATCCAGCGTGGACTGTGCTTCGTCAAAGGTTGATGAGTTCACTGTTCCGCTTTTCAAAATATTTTCATATATTATATAAAAAAGTAAATTGATTGGTGTGCTTCAGAGTTTTGGGTACATCGTTTTAGGAGTCGCCATGTCAGCCAATGTGATGCATATCGAGCCGTTTTTTGATGCAGCAACCGGTACCGTGAGCTATGTTCTGGCCGATACGATCAGTGGTCAGGCCGCAGTGATTGACCCGGTGCTGGATTTCGAGCCCAAATCCGGCACCCTGAGCAGCCGCTCCGCGGACAAGCTGATCGACTATGTGCGAGCCAATGGCTGGCAGCTGCAGTGGATTCTGGAGACTCACGCTCATGCGGATCATCTCTCCGCAGCCCAGCATATTCGTCACCATCTGGGCGGCAAGGTGGCGATCGGAGCCCATATCTGCGATGTGCAGGCCGTGTTTCGCAAGATCTATCACTTCGAGCGCAGCTTCTTGCCCGACGGCAGCCAGTTCGACCATCTGGTGCAGGATGGCGAACGTCTGCCGCTGGGGCAGCTGGAGTTGCTGGCCATGCATGTGCCCGGCCATACTCCTGCCGATATGGCCTACCGTGTGGAGGATGCCGTGTTTGTAGGCGATACCCTGTTCATGCCCGATGTGGGCACGGCACGTGCCGACTTTCCCGGCGGCGATGCGGCGACGCTCTATCGTTCGATTCGGCGCATTCTGGCGCTGCCTGAGCCGACCCGCATCTTTGTCTGCCACGATTACCCTCCGGCGGGGCGCAAGCCGCAATGGCAGACCACGGTACAGGCCCAGCGCGACAGCAACATCCATGTGCATGATGGCATCAGCGAAGCTGAGTTCGTGCAGATGCGCACTGCACGCGACGCCACGCTGGAGATGCCCACACTGATTCTGCCCTCGGTGCAGGTCAATGTGCGCGCCGGCAAGCTGCCGCCTGCACAGGATGACGGCCGCACCTATATTCAGCTGCCCATCAATGCCTTTGCCAAGAATGGGCAGCTGCCTCAGGGTCTGCAGCAGTGATTAATGCGCTTTGCTGCTCTGACTGGCGCTGGCCGCGCGTGTGCTGTTCAGCTCATTGAGCTTGAGCTGCAGGCGCACCATGTGCTCGGCATAGACCAGCACTTCCTGCGTGGGCAGAGGCTTGGCAACACGCGCGGAATAGACCTTCAGTGCGCCTTGAGCCACCTCGGTGTCATCGCTGTCTGCATACCAGGCCCAGTCGGCCAGATGGGAGGCCAGCTCCGGATTGCTGTCTGCCAGCGCCACTGCACGCTGAATCACCGGCCTGGCACCGCCAGCTAGCTGCACGATTTCTTTGGCCTCATTGGCCAGGGACGCCGGGCGCCAGTGCGATGGAATATCGTCCCACCAGCCGCTGTACTCGCTGACCACCATGCGGCCTATGTCTTTGGCAGACACATATAGCTCGCGTGCATCGCTTCGCCGGGCCAGCTCCGGCGGCAGTGCGACTTTTTCAATGACCTGATCGCGGCGTACTCCGCTGTTCAGGCCGGCCACCACTTGCCTGGAGATGCTGTCCAGCATCTGGGCCTGGGCGGGCAGTCGGTCCTGAATTTCCTCGGGCTTGGTGATGGCCGGACCATGCGCCGGCAGCAGCAGCTCGGGTTTGAGTGCTGCCATGTCGCGCAGGGCCCGGGCCCACTCCTCGGGGTAGCGCTGGCGGCGCTTGCCGTTGCCCGCATTGGGCAGAAACCCCTGGAAATAATCCGCGCTGGCCACGATTTTCCGGCCTGGAACGGCAACCCATATCTGGTCTTCGGTCTCGCCGCGCGCATGGGTCAGCACAAAGTCTTCGCCGCCAATTTTGAGTGTGGTCTTGTCCCTGAAGGTCTGGGTGGGCCGAACTGCATCTGCCCAGGTCCGGGGCACATCGGCCACGCTTTGCTGGTTGTTGCGTGCAATCAGACCGTTGCTGCGCATGTCCAGCTCCATCTGGGAGATGAAGCGCTGCTCGGTCACTACATGCGGCTTCTGGTCCATCAACGCCCAGGCGCCAAAGGCATGGTCGGCATGAAAGTGCGTGAGGATGACGGTGTGCAACGGCTTGTTGCTGAGCTTCTTCAGCGTTTCGGCCAAGGCCGGGCCTGCAGGTGCGTAGCCGCTATCGACCAAGACCAGGCCTTCGTCGGTCTCGAAGACCACCACGTTGACGATGGGGAAACGCAGCAGCCAGGTGCGTGGAGCCACGGCCTCGACTTTGAGCTTGGCTCGGGCATCTGCAATGGCGTTCTGGTCGGTTCGGCTGTACATGCTGTTGGCTACTGCATACGACAGCTCGGTGCCAAAGCCACCGCCTTCCATGATGGACCTGACCATCTGCGGATTGGCCTTGAACACCTGGGCGCGGGCAGCAAGCACAGCGGGGCTTTTCGCTCCCGAGCCACCGCGATCATCCTGATCGTGGGCGTTGGCCGTGCCTGTGCCGAACTGGCTCAGTGCCAGGGCTGTGGCAAAGGCGTATCGGGAGAGGCGAGATACTTTTCTCATGTTTGCCATTGCTGCATTCATTGGGCGTTGATCCGTTGCACCGGCTCCAGAATCCACGAAGGGTCCAGCACCTCGGGCCAGGGCTGGTAGGCGCGGGCCATCAGGTAGAACAGGTTCTTCTCGGGCGTGGGCAGCCAGTTGGCGCGCTTTTCTGGACCCGGGTCCGTGGGCTGCAACCAGATGTCCAGGCTGCCGTCGGCGTTGAACTTCATGCCCTTGGTGCGGTCGCCAATGGAGTAGCGGTTGATGGGGTTGTCCACCATGTACTGGCCTCCGGTCACGAATTCATAAAGAGAGATGGACCAGAAGGCATCTGAGGGCAGACGGCCTTGGGGCAGATGCAGGCGGTAAGCCTGTCCCTTGCCGAGCGCCTGATTGTTGCCGTCCACACTGGCAGCGAAATAGGTGGCCTCTGCGGCCTCCAGGCCCAGGATGCCGCCCGACATGGCTGCCGACTGGGCACGCATGGCGTAGTTGCTGCCAAAGCCGTCAGGCAGGCGATAGGGGGTCCAGCCGTTTCTGTGTCCAGGGTCAGTCGTCTTGCGGTCGGCATTCAGGCGATTTTTGAGTTCGCTTTTCTCGATCTCGGGTGCCAAAGCCAGCCAGCGCTGTTGAACGGACTCGGGCAGCTTGTCCCAGCTGCAGGCCTTGCCGCAGATGCCCACGCTGGCAAAGCGTTGCAGCAGAGGTTGCTCTGTGCCGGGCGGTGGGTTGCGCACCAGGGCCTCATTGCTCACATCGACAAAGCGGCTCCAGTCCTGGGCTTGCGGCTTGATTTTTGGATTTTCTTCGTGGTTCTTGTGCACAGGCTCCATGCGAAACCCATCCTGTACTGCATGGGCGCTCTTGAGGTCATCTTCACCGGTGACCAGCACGCGCAGATTCAGATAGACGTCCCGCGTAGGCGCGCGCACGATCTGGTCGACCTGTGGGATCTTGCCGCTCCAGCGCGGGCCGACCAGGGCTACCTTGCGTGCCGTGGTGCCGCCAATGCGCCGGCCCACGTAGGAGAAGGTGTTGAGGTCTGCGCCAATCATGGCGATCACGTAGTAGCGGCCATGGGTTTCGGGCAGGGACAGCACCAGCGGAGACTTTTCGAGATCCAGCCAGGCCGTGGAGTAGAAGGTGTCGCGAATCGGGCCGTTGGCCCAGCGGTCCTTGGGCGTGGCCAGGTGGCGCGAGTGGCGGAAGTGGTTGAGCGTGGTGGCGGTGGGCGAGTCCTTGACCTCCAGGGCTTCATGTCGCATTTTCATGAATTCCTGATAGGGGTAGGCGTAGAGCATGGCCTCGCGGATCAGGCTGTCCAGTGCCTGGTCTTCGGTGGCTACGGATGTCTGGGCATGGGTCATGCCCAGGCAAAGGCCCAATGCAGCAGCTGCCATGGCGCGCAGCCCGGCGCGATTCAACTTTGACATGTGATTGAGATGGTGTTGTTGTGGTGATGACCGAGGCCGTTGGCTTTTTCCATCCCGGCCCGGCCTTTTCTGCGGCGAGCACCGCATACCGCGTGTGCTGGCCGCTCATGGGGAACAAGCCGCTCAGGTGCCGGCGTTGCGTGTGGCTTCAGGGGTGAACATGGAGGGGGTCATGTCTCCCTTGTTGAGCACGGGGCCCTTGGGGCGTTCCTGGAACAGGTTGTAGGCCACGTAGCCGCCGCCGATCAGGTCGTGGTAGAAGGCCGTGCCCGCATGCCAGGCGTTGGAGTCGAACGCGTAGTAGTAATTGATGAGGCCTTGCTGCCACAGGTTGCCACGTGCATCGTAGAAGTCGCTCATTACGGCGTGGCCGGTGTCTTCGTCAAGGAAAAGCACGCGCTTGCCATAGAGATGGCGATAGCCTTCCTTGAGCGTGGCTTCCAGCACCCAGACGCGGCGCAGTTCGTAGCGCATGTATTCGGGGTTGGCATGGCCGGGCTTGAGCAGGTCGGCGTACTTCACGGTATTGGCGTGAATCTTGTACGCGTTGGCGGGAATGTAGATTTCCTTCTTGCCCAGATTCTTCCAGTTGTAGCGCTCGGGCGAGCCATTGAAGAGACGGTCGGAGTCAATCGTCATCTTGGCGCCCACGCCGCCTCCCATGGGCTGGTCAAAGCCGTACTCGGGAATCTGGCGCACCCGGCGTGTGCCCGGGTCATAGCTCCAGCCCAGGCGCTTGTCCTTGCTGAAGTTGACTGGCTCCCGGCTGACGCTGACCCCGCCTTTCTCACGCTCGGGCAGCTGGACCGCATTCATGCCCTGGGCCATGGTGCCTTCCAGCGGCTTGCCGGCCTGCTCGGGGGAGTGCAGCAGGCTCATGTTGCGGTTGTCGGCACGGCCGAAGACGGTGGAGCCATCCTGCATCACATAGGCGTTGTCACGCAGTGTGTGTTCGGTGAACGCGCGCAGCGGAAACAGGTTGTTGAAGGCCAGCTCCATGCCGGTCTTGGGGAAGGGAAACGGTATGGCACCCTTGACCGCGTTGTCGGCGCCCATTCCGTCTGCGTTGATCACGGCGTTCTGCGCATTGGCTTTGGCCGAGGCACAGGCAAAGTCCGGATAGCGGAAGTCGCGATGGCCCGGATACACGGGAATGCTGAAGGTCTTGGGGTAGCGCGCAAACATGGCCTTCTGGCCCTCGGTCAGATTGGCGGCGTACTTGGCCGCATTCTCGGCCGTGATGGAGAACAGGGGCTTTTCATTGGCATAAGGGTCCACTGGGTGCTGACCCACGTGCGGCGTGTACTGAATTCCAGGTGGCGTTCCCAGCCACTTGCCCGTGTATTCGGGCACGCCGCTGGCGGTGCCTGCCTTTTCGGCGCCGATGCAGGTCAAGGACTTGCCCAGCTTTTCAATTTCTTCGGGGCTGCCTTTGGCGGTGGCAGCACCAGCCATGACGCCGGTCACGGTCAGCGCGATCAGGGCGCGGTAGCTCAGGTTGCTTTCCATCACGAATCCTCAAAGATGTATGTGTGCAGCATTTGCACTATCGATCTGCCCGCGAATCGGGCCAAGGTCTAGTCCAGGTCAGCTAGTCGCTGACTTGACGCCTGTTGACGATTTCAATGTTCAAGCGAGCTTTGCGGCTCGCCATCGCTCGTTTGGACTAGCCACTAACGCCTAGCGAAGTCACCACAGAGACAGACTGCCGCTCCAGCCCCGCGCCGACTCGGGCAAGCAAGGGAAAACCTGTGGTAGGTGACCTAGGGAAAACCAAGATGAAAATGCGCTTGAGGGGTATCGGGCGTATTGCTTTTGAAAGCGAAAGGCCGCCATGGGCAGGGCGACGTAGACCGCAAGGACTACCGGTGTCTGAAGGATCAGGTGGTGAAGTGTCTACGTTTCTGCCGGGCGTTGCCGGTGCTTGGCTCAGCTGCCGGGCATGCCAAACAGGTCATGCGCATCCAGCAGAGCCCAGGCAATCTCGGGCCTGCGCTCCATCCCCTTGCGGATGGCTGCAGGAATGCTCTGGCGCGTTTTGCGGCATAGACCCGGCAGGTCGCCGAGCTCAATCTGGATGCCGCGCATGGTGCGCACCTCGTTGTTGCCGGGGGTGATACGTATCTCCAGGCCCAAGAGCGCGTGAATGCGCTGCTGCATATGCTCTAGATCGACCAGGCTGCTGATGCTCTCCAGGCGCTGCAGCAGCTTTTTCTCTTCCTCGCGCGTGAGCTGCAGGATGCGCAGATCCGCGTCCGGCGTGCTCAGCAACTGCTGACGCCGGCAGTCGCAGGCGCCGGGTGGGCATTCAACACGGATGGGCGGGGGGGGCGGCTGCATAGGGCGGCAGAGAAAACCAGAGGCAGATGCAAGCATGCTAAGGCCTGCAAGGCCGTGCCGCCAGTGGGGGCAGGCCCGGGCAAGGCCTGCGTTTGATGGCGTGCTGGCGGCGCCATAAGTGAATTCACTTGTCCCAGTTGCTCTCAGGTTTGCCTAGACTCAGGCATTATTGAGGGTTACTACTAAAAGTAGGCTGGCTTGATCTGCCGGCATCTACCAGAACGAAAGCCTGCATTGCCCGCTGCCCGGCAGCGCTGCAGCTGGGATGGGAATAATCACTTTTGATAGCGTTAAGCGCATTTTTCATGCGTGATACGCAATATTTTTCATGATAGAAATTCGGGATTTATCCCTGACATACAAAGGCCCCAAGGGCCCTGTGCACGCCTTGCGCGGCATCAATCTGGAAATCGCTTCGGGCGAGGTGTTCGGCATCATCGGCCGCTCCGGCGCGGGCAAAAGCTCGCTGGTGCGCTGCCTGAATCTGCTCAACCGCCCCACGGAAGGCAAGGTCATCGTCAACGGACGCGACCTCATGCAGCTGTCCGATGGCGAGCTGCGCGCCGCGCGCCGCGACATCGGCATGGTGTTCCAGCACTTCAATCTGCTGTCCTCGCGTACCGTGTATGACAACGTGGCCCTGCCGCTGGAGCTGGCCGGTATTTCCAAGGACGAGATTTACCAGCGCGTGACGCCGCTGCTGGAGCTGGTGGGCCTGGATCATCTGGCCGACCGCTATCCGGCCCAGATTTCCGGCGGGCAGAAGCAGCGCGTGGGCATTGCCCGGGCGCTGGCCAGCAACCCCAAGGTCCTGCTCAGCGACGAAGCCACTTCGGCACTGGATCCCGAAACCACGCGTTCCATTCTGGATCTGCTGCGCAAGGTCAATCGCGAGCTGGGCGTGACCGTGGTGCTGATCACCCACCAGATGCTGGTGATCAAGCAGATTGCCGACCGCGTGGCCGTGATCGACGGTGGCGAGATCGCCGAGCTGGGGGCCGTGATCGATGTCTTCACCCGCCCTCAGAAGACGATCACCAAGAGCCTGATCGACGAGATCGTGCCCCAGCAACTGCCCGAGTCGGTGATGACCCGCGTGAACCAGCTGGCCGCTCAGCTGCAGCCCGGCCAGCAAGGCCAGTTGTTGCGTCTGTCCTATGCGGGTGAGAGCGCCTATCAGCCGATTCTCTCGCACCTGATTCGCGAGCTGGGTCTGGATCTGTCGATTCTGCACGGGCAGATCGATGAGATCCAGGAGCAGACCTTTGGCTCGCTGGCAGTGTACGCCAGCGGCGAGGCCGCCAAGATTGACGCGGCCGTGGAGCACCTGCGCGCCAGCGGTGTGCAAGTGCAGATCGTGTCCAGCAAGGATTGAGAGCGATGTTTGAGAATTTTTCGGAAATGATGCTCCAGCTGCTGCTGGATTCCTTCTGGGAGACGCTGATCATGGTCGGCATCTCGGGCCTGATCGGCGGTCTGATCGGTATTCCGCTGGGCGTCTTCCTGCGCCTGACCGACCATGGCGGCATCTTGCAGAACGGCCCGGCCAACAAGGTTGTTGGCTGGATCGTGAATGCGCTGCGCTCGACCCCATTCATCATCTTGCTGGTGGCCATCATTCCGCTGACGCGTCTGATCACGGGCTCTTCCATCGGCACCTGGGCGGCCGTGGTGCCGTTGACGATTGCGGCGGCGCCTTTTGTGGCCCGTCTGGTGGAGACCGCCTTGCGTGAAGTTGATGGCGGCCTGATCGAAGCGGCCCAGTCCATGGGCGCGACCACCGGCCAGATCGTCTGGAAGGTGCTGCTGCCCGAGGCGCTGCCTGGCATCGTCGCAGGTCTGACCATCAGCTTCGTCAGCCTGACCGGCTACTCGGCCATGGCGGGCGCCATTGGCGGCGGTGGCCTGGGCGACCTGGGTATTCGCTACGGCTACCAGCGCTTCCTGCCCGATGTGATGCTGGTTGTGGTGATCATCCTGATCTTCTTTGTGCAAGCCATTCAAAGCCTGGGCGACTGGGCCGTGCGCCGTCTGAGCCATCGCTGAGCCGTGCCGTACATTACAAAAAATTAAGAAAAGGGCTGCTGCCTGGAAACAGGTGCCGCCCTAAAATGCAGGTTCAAAATTTTTTGAAAGGCCGCTCTTGCTCAAGGGCGGCCATGATTTTTTCTGGGTAGATAACAGCAAATGATGGATGGTTTGATTACCGGCCGACTGACCGGCATCCCCGAGAGTCGCGTAGACCGCAACCGCCGCCCCTATATGGTGGCTCGCATGCGAGCCAATGCCGGCGACGGCTCCTCGATTCCCGTGAATATCGTCGCTTTTGACAATGCACCTTGCGCCGTGCTGCGCAGTCTCTCCGAAGGCGATGCGATTGCCTTGCGTGGCAGCTTCACGCCCAAGGTCTGGATCGACAGGCAAGACGAGTCCCATGCTGTGCTTGACGTGGTGGCCCAGCAGGTGCTGGCAGCACCCACGATGTCCGATCTTTGACAGCCTGCGCATGCAGACAAGCCCGCCACCGTGAAGGAGCGGGCTTTTTTGTGGGCGCTTGGGTTGTCGCATGCAAGCCGTTGCGGCTTGTATTGCCAATCTGTAGTTTGCATCTGAGCAATCTGTCTAAGAAACAGCGCGCTGGCACATGAAACTGACGCTACAGTCTTAGCCACTCTCAATCTTTGGCACAAGGAATCTGCATGTTGAACAAGCGCTCGCTTTTGCGCACCACATTGGCCGTGGCTGCTGCGGCCACCCTGGGCTTTGCCGCCCAGGCCCAGGACAAGACCATCAAGATCGGCGTGACCGCCGGTCCTCACGCGCAGATCATGGAAGTGGTCAAAAAGGTTGCTGCCAAGAACGGCCTGAACCTCAAGGTCATCGAGTTCGGCGACTATGTCCAGCCCAATGCGGCACTGGCCGCCGGCGATCTGGATGCCAACAGCTACCAGCACCGCCCCTATCTGGATGCTCAGATCAAGGATCGCGGCTACAAGATCAGCTGGGTGGCCGACACGGTGAATTTCCCCATCGGCATCTACTCCAAGAAGATCAAGGCCTTGTCCGAGCTCCCCACCGGCGCCAAGTTCGGCCTCCCCAACGACCCCACCAATGGTGGCCGCGCGCTGCTGCTGCTGCAGACCCAGGGTCTGATCAAGCTCAAGGAGGGCGCGGGCCTGAAGGCGACGCCCCTGGATGTGGTCTCCAACCCCAAGAAGCTCAAGTTCGTCGAGCTGGATGCGGCCCAGTTGCCACGTTCGCTGGACGATCTGGATGCCTCCACCGTCAACACCAATTTCGCGATCTCGGCTGGTCTGAACCCCAAGAAGGATGCGATTGCGCTGGAGTCGGCCAAGAACCCCTATGTGAACATCATGGTGGTGCGCGATGCCGACAAGAATCAGCCCTGGGTCGCCCAGCTGATCAAGTCCTATCACTCCGATGAGGTGCGCCAGTTCATCGACAAGGAGTTCAAGGGCTCGGTCTTCCCGGCGTTCTGATGACTCCCCCCTGAGGCGCTTCGTGCCTTCCCCTGGCCGGGCGCCCCCAAGGGGAACGACAGCCTCGCTGCGAGGCGGCTCTTGCTTGCTGTCTCTTTGCTGGGGTATGCCTGTTTCTGAGGCATTTAACTAAGCGCTGCACTTGCAGCGCTTTTTTATTGCTCTTTATTTGATAGCTTATGGCGCTTGTTTATATTGAATCTTAGATAGAAAGTTGCTTGAAATCTATTGTGGGATTGCGCTAGCTGCTCATTTATTCAAGCGTCTGAAACCACTCGGCGATAGGGGCACGGTTCGTGCGTGTCTGGTTGACGGGGGCTGAGTCGTCGGCCCAGCCCAGGGCCAGGCCGCAGACGATGTGTTTGCTCTCGGCCAGGCCCAGCACGCGGCGCACGGTGGCCGGGTACGAGGCCAGGGCGCCGATGGCGCAGCTGCCCAGGCCCATGGCGGCGGCTGCCAGTTGAAGGCCGTAGAGCGTCATGCCCAGATCCATGTAGCCACCGGGGCCGTAATGGGAGTCGATGGTGACGACCAGCGCCACGGGTGCATCGAAGAAGCGGTAGTTGCGCGCAAACTGCGCTTCGCGCCCGGCGCGGTCGTCGCGCGCCACGCCCAGGGCACCGTAAAGTGCCTGGGCCGAAGCCACCTGGCGCTTGCGCAGCTGCATGGGCATGGGGCGCGGAAAGTAGGTGTAGTCCTCGCATTCGGGCACCTGGCTTTCGACGTCCTGCAGCAGGGCGGCCGTCAGTTGCTCGCGCAGCTTGCCACGCACCGCGATCAGCTGGCCTGGCTGCAGATTGCCGCCGCTGGGCGCCTGGCGCGCCGTCAGCAGCAGCTGCTGCAGCAGCGCATCAGGCACGGCATCGGGCAGGAAAGCACGTGTGGAGCGGCGTTGCTGCATCAGCGCCATGCCTGCCGGCAAGTCGATGCTTTCAAGTGTTGTAGCAGTTGAGCCTTTGCTGGACATGGGGTAGTAGCTATCAAAAATGAATTCAGGGGGTGGCTTGCAGCCATTGCACCAGGGTTGCCGCGCCAATGCCGCCGGCGCCGGCAATGGCCGCCAGACCGAGCGCAGTGCCGGTGGTCGATGAGCGGGCCTGAAGCTGGAGCTGAGCCAGGCAGCGCACCAGCGCAATCGCGCCAGACGCACCTATCGGGTGGCCACGCGCCAGGCCGCCGCCCGCGCTGTTGATCTGCTCGGGCGCAAGGCCCATGGCGGCGCAGAAAGCCAGGCCTTGCACGGCAAAGGCGTCGTGCAGTTCGATGGCCGAAAGATCCTGGGCCTGCAATTGTCGCTTGTGCGGCCCGGCCAGCGCATGGCTGCCTCGGGCCAGCGCCATCTGCGCTGCCGCAATCGCGGCAAGCAGCGGTGTTTCCGGCGCGGCGCCCACGCTGGCGCTGGCCAGCCATTGTGCGCGTGGCAGCAGATTCCAGCGGGCGCAGGCCTCGGGCGTGGCCAGCAACAGCAGGGCCGCACCATCGGCCTTGGCCGAGATGGTCAGCGTACTGAGCGCATGGGCGGTGATTTCGTCGGCACTCGAACCCTCATGGCTGCCCCGAGCCACCACCGGCATGCGCGCGGCACGCCCGGGCTGGAGGGCGCGCGGATAGGCGTCTGCCGCAAGCCCTGCCACGGGCACGATTTCGGGGGCGAGCTGCGCCTGGGCGGCCAGGGCCCGGCTGTGGCTCAGCAGCGCATAGTGCTCCTGCTGGCTGCGGCTGAAGCCATGCGCGAGCGCGTAGTCGGCTGCCGACTGCAGCATATCGGGGTCGCGCTCGGGATCGGGGGCAAATGGCGGGCGCTCGTAGCCCTGGGGTTGCTCGCCGGGGTGTAGCGGGCGGGTCTGGCGAATGGGGGCGCGGCTCCAGGCCTCGATGCCGCCGGCAATCACCACCTCGGCCTGCCCTGATTGCAGCAGACCCACGGCCATGGCCACGGCATCCAGGCCCGAGCAGCACTGGGTATCGATGGTGTGTGCGGCGCAATTGTCGGGCAGGCCGGCGGCCAGTGCCAGCATGCGCGCCGGGTTGCCGCCGGCGCCCAGGGCGTTGCCGATGACGACCGCGTCCACGGCATGGGCCGGCAAGCCGCTTTGCTGCAGCAGTGACAGCAGCAGCGGCCGGCCCAGTTCATGGGGACTGAGCCGGGCCAGGGCCGAGCCGATCGGAGCCACCGGGCTGCGGGCCCAGGCAATGATGGGGGTCTTGCTTGGCATGGGCCTCAACTCTGCCACGGCCGCAATGCGGGGAGCTGGGCAGGGGATATGCCAGCATCGGCCGGCGCTGTCATCCGGGCGCGCAGGGCCTGGGCCAGCTGGCCGTGATCGGTCTTGCCGCTGGCTGTCTGTGGCCAGTGCTCGCAGATCCACCACTGGCGCGGCACCTTGAAGGCTTCGGTGCGCTCGCGCAGCCACTGGTTCAGCTCCAGGGCCGAAGGCGCCTCGGTCTGCGGCCTCCATTGCAGCACCGCGTGTACCTGCAGGCCGCGCAGCGCATCGGCCTGGCCGTGCAGCGAGACCTGGGCAATGGCCGGGTGGCTGGCCAGCAGGTTCTCCACTTCCTCGGGAAACAGGTTCTTGCCCTGGGTGACGATCATGCGGCTCTGGCGGCCTGCCAGGCACAGCATGCCGCGTTCGTCGATATGGCCCATGTCGCGCACGGACAGCCAGTCGCCATCGCGCAGCACGGCCGTGGCGTCATGGGCATCGCCCACATAGTCCATGAACAGCATGGGACTGCGGATATAGATCAGGCCGTCGCTGGCGTGGCGGGTGCCATGCTCGGCCAGCGCATTCTCGGCGGCATCGCTGCCGGTGGGGCGAATGGATAACTCGACATTGCTGAATGGCCTGCCCACGGCCTGCGGGCCGCTGGCTTCGTCGGCATCCATCCAGGCCACAAAACTGGCCTCGGAGGCGCCATAGAACTCGATGATGCGAGCCCGGGGGAACAGGGCACGCAGCGCCGGCGTGTGGGAGCGCATCCAGCGCGCGCCGCTGATGGTGATCAGTTCGACCTCGGGAATCGGTGCGAGTTGTCGATGCTCCGCCCATTGCAGCATCAGCAGCAACTGGCTGGGCACGGCGATGAGGCAGGGGGTATCGCCACGCGCCAGGGTTGTGAGACAGCGCGAGGCCGAGAACTTCTCCTGCATGACGGCGCCGCAGCCATACCAGATGCCTTGCATGGCCCCGAACAGAAACAGCGAGTGCGAGATGCGCCCCGGCGCCAGCGTGCGCTGGGCGACGACAGGGCCGAAATCCTGCAGCCCGACGCGAAAGCTCTCCGTCCACGACAGATGGTGGCGCTTGAAGCCCTTGGGCAGGCCGGTGCTGCCCGAGGTAAAGCCTGTATAGAAGGCTGCCGTCGGTGCTGCCGATTCCAGTTCGCAGGGCTGCTTGGGCAGCCAGCTTTCAATGCGCTGGCGCACAGCCGGTTGCCAGTCGGGGTCGGCGACAGCTGCGCAGCGGCCGCTGTGGATCACGGCCAGAAAATCCACCAGTCGCTCCAGCGTGGAGCGGCTGGCATCCAGCAGCAGCATGTGCGGCGCGCGTTGCGCCACCAGGCGTGCCGAGCGCTGCTCGACCTCGGCATGCAGCCGGCCAAAGGTCCAGGAATCGGCCTCGCTTTGCAGGGCCACCACATCGGGCCGGTGCTGCGCCCAATGGGCCAGCGGGCCGTGAACCAGCTGCCAGAAGCCCTGCAGCGGCGCTGCAGCGGACAGCGCGTTCACCGGCGACCGCCAAAGCGCCAGTCAGGCATTCCGCGCGCCACGGTGTGGACGATGATGGCGCAGAGAATGCATTTGATGAAGTCGCCGGGCACAAAGGCCAGCGTCACGGCAAAGGCCTGACTCAGGCTCATCTTGGCGACCAGCATCAGGCCCAGCACGCCAAAGGCATGCAGGCACAGCAGGCCGCCGATCAAGGAGGCGATGAAGGCGCTCAGCGCCGTGCGACGTGGCGTGCTTTGCGGCAGGGCGGCCATGATGGCGCCGGTCACGGCGGCGGCCAGCATATAGCCGATCAGATAGCCGGCAGAAGGCGCCATGAAGACGCCGATGCCGCCGCGGCCGCCAGACAACAGGGGAAGGCCCACGGCCACGGCCGCGAGAAACAGCGCCATGGACTGCAGGCCGCGCCAGGGCCCGAGCATGACGCCTGCCAGCATCACGCCCAGCGACTGGATGGTGATGGGCACGCCGAACGGCAGGTCGATCTTGGGAATCAGGCCCATCACGGCCATCAGTGCGGCGAACAGAGATACCTGAGCCATGGAGCGTGCGCCGCCGCGCGATACGGTGTGAGAGGGGGTGGTAGTCATCAATGCTCTCCTAGAAACCCAGTCTTGCCCAGAGGGCGTCGGCTACACGGCGCGTGGCCTGCAGCATATGAATCGTCAGCGGTGCAATCAGGCGCAGGCCGCCGCTTTTGCCGGTGCGCAGGCGGTATGCCTCGTCCAGCTTTGTCCATTGCACAAAGAAATGTTCGGTAAAGCGCAGCATGAGTGCAAGCTGCATGGCCACGCGCTCGGTGGGGATGCCCAGGCGGGCCAGCGGGGCCAGCAGCCATTCCAGCACCTCGACCAGATCGCTGGGGCGCGTGGTGATGGTCAGCGCAATGCCCAGAGTCGAGGCGCAGACCAGCCGCAGACTGCTGAGGGCTGCCAGCACAGGGTTGCCCATGAAGACATGAAAGCCCGCCACCAGCAGCGCCGCGACGATAACCGAGCGCATCAGCCGGCGCGCCACCTGCGTGGCCTGACCCAGCGAGATCCAGAGAACCAGGCAAGCCACGCCGCAGCCCGCCTGCACCCAGGGGTCGGTCATCAAGAACAATAGCGTGCCGAAAACTGCCAGCAGCAAGAGCTTGAGGCCGGCCGACCAGCGATGCAGCCAGGTCGCAACTTCGCTGTAGAGACTACCCATGCAGGTCTCCGTGCGCGTTTTTCTTCAGCAACTGCTCCCGCACTGAGGCCTCGTAGGCGCTGCAGATGTCGCGGCCCGCTCCGTCGCCGCGCAGCCGGCCTTGCTCCAGCCAGATCACGCGCTCAAAGTCGCGCACATGGTCGAGCACATGGGTGGAGACCAGCACCTGTTGCGGCGCGGCAGCGATATCCTGGGCCAGGCGGGCCTGACCGGGCAGGTCCAGGCTGGCGAAGGGCTCGTCCAGCAGCAGCAACTGGGGCGCGGCAATCAGCAGCGAGAGCCAGCACACCTGCTGGCGCTGGCCCTGGCTAAGGCTGCCAACGGCCCGCTCGGCCCAGTGGGCCAGACCGCGCGCGGCCAGCAGCTCGCGTGCCCTGGCTCTGGCCTGCTGCTTGTTCAGGCCCTGGGGGCGCAGGCCCAGGGCCAGTTCTTCCTCCACAGTGGGGAAGATGATCTGGTCGTCCGGGTTCTGGAACATCAGGCCGATCAGGCCGGGCTTGTGCTGGCGCGCTTGCAGCAAGGGCATGCCATCCACCAGTACCTGTCCGGCCTGGGGCAGCTCAAGTCCGCAAAGCAGGCGGAACAGGCTCGATTTGCCCGCGCCGTTGTTGCCGATCACGCCGATGCGCTTTTGCGTCAGGGCCAGGTTCAGGCCGTCAAACACCTGGGTCTGGCCACGCTGCAGCCGTATGTCGACCAACTGCACGCCTTGCGGGGCCGGGATCTGCAAACCGCCGCTCATGCGCCAGCTCCTGCTGCGGCAAGGGCAGGGCTGCAAGGCGCCGGGCTGGAATGTGGATGGCAAGAAACGAAAAGGGCTGACATACGGGGACGAATCTGAAACCGTGCCCCGGCTTCAAACATACGAGGCAGCGTTGGTGGCGGATTCTAGCGCTGTGAATTTGCTTTCAAAAGACTGCCATCTGAGCTCTTTTTATGTGAATTTCCTATAAGAAATGATTTCTTTACTTTGGGCTGGCGGTCGTTGTCGTTTGTCCCGCATTTCGTGGCTGTTGCACGCCTGATAGCAGCGTGTTGCAGAGTGAAGAATTTCTGTGTGCTGTTCTTGCCGACTTCAGAGGCTAACTTCGCTCAATCTGCATGAGCGCTGGCGTGAAGATTCATGAGATTGGCCGTGGATAGCCATGTTTTGACGCGGCTTGCATGGCTGATGAGCGCAAGCCTGTTGCAGGCGTCTGCCTTTAGGCAGTCAAGCCGGCGCGAGATTGGCAGTTTTCGGGCTCAGACAGGCAGTTTGCAAGCACCAAAATTTTTCTGAAGAAATCGCTTTTGAGCCGTCCGGATATAAAAAAAGCGGGCTCTGGGCCCGCTTTTTGGCTGTCCGGCAACGCGGATGACCTAACTAGAACTGATAGCTGAGGCTGGCACCAGTCATCCATTGACGTCCCGGGGCCGGCTCGTAATAACGTCCGTTGCCTTCGTTGACGATGACCGAGCCCACATAGTTCTTGTCCGCCAGATTGTCGATGCGGGCAAAAGCACTGAGCTTCCAGGCACCCAGGCGCCGGGTGTAGCCCACGCTCAGGCTGGCCACGTCGTAGCTGGGGGCATAGACCTGGTTTTTGTCGTCGGCGGCAATGCGGCCCACATGACGCCAGTCCAGGCCCACACGCCAGTCGGTGGCGGGAAGCCATTCCAGCCCCAGGTAGCCCAGATGTCTGGCCGTGCCAGCAATGCGGTTGCCGGCGGGAATGCAGTCCTTGCCTGTGCTGTCGCAATAGCCGCTGCGCAGGCTGGCGTCGAGCATGGTCAGCGCGCCGTTCAGGCGCAATTGGGGCATCAGCCAGGTGCTGCCGCTCAGCTCCATGCCGCGGCGGCGTGTTTTGCCTGCGTTCTGATAGGAGGTGCGGCCGTTGTCGTTGCTGGCCACCACGATTTCATTGTCGGTCTGGGTCTGGAACAGCGCGGCAGACCAGTCGCCGCGCAGTCCGGCCACATTGAAGCGTTGCTTGATGCCCAGCTCGGCACTGGTCGATACTGCGGGCTTGAGGCCGATGTTCAGGCCTCCCATCAGATCGGGGCGGTACGAGATCTCGTTGAAGGTAGGTGTTTCCATGCCGCGACCCAGTGAGGCATAGACATTGGTGTCCTGATTGAGCTCGTGCTGCAGTGAAACAACCGGCAGCAGCTTGTGGAATCCGGCATTGCCGCTATCGTCCTTGTCGGCCAGGAAATGGTCGCGCGACTGGAACTGCACATTGCTCCAGCGCAGGCCGGCATCGAGCTTCCAGCGCGGCGCAAAGGCCCAGGAAGCTTGCAGATAGGGGTCAACGCTGGTGAGGGTGTTGCGCTCGTCGCGCACCAGCTCGCCGACCACGCCCAGCTGGTTGCCCACAAAGTTCTTGTAGCCCTGGCGGTCTTCCCTGACGGTATTGGCGGACAGGCCGGCAATCAGGCTCAGGCTGCCGCTGCCCAGCTCGTACTTGCCGCTCCAGCGCGCATCGATGCCGCCATAGTCGCGCCTGAGGCCGATCACCCCGCCTCTGTACCGGTTTCCTTCATTTTCTGGTTTTGTGACAGTTTGAGATGCCGACGGGATGGACTGGAACTGCATCATTTCGCGCTGACCGGCATAGGCCATGAGGCGCAGCGCCTGGCCTGCGCCAAGCTCGCGCTCGTAGGTCAGGCCGGCCTGGGTCTGTTTCACGCTTTTGCGCGAGTTGTATGTCAGCGCATTTGGCGTGGTCATCTGCGGATTCTTGGCCCAGTTCGCTGGCTCTATGCCGCCGGGGTCCTTTGCATCGATGCCCACGTGGTTGGCCACCAGGGTCAGCTGGCTGTATTCGTCGGGCTTGACATCGATACGGGCGTTGAACAGGTTTTTGTCCGCTGCGCTCTGGGCTCGGTAGCCGTCGGTGAGAAAACGGCTGGCGCTGAGCACATAGCCAATCCCGTTGGCTTCGCCCTTGGCCTTGAGGCCCAGACGCTTCTGCCCGTCGCTGCCCAGTGCAAAGCTGCTTTCCACCGAGGGCGCGCCCTCGCCGCGTTCGGTATAGGCATTGATCACGCCGCCAGAGGCGTTGCCATAGAGCGCAGAGTAGGGGCCGCGCAGCACTTCCACGCGCTCCAGCGAGGCGATATCGATATTGTTGGTCTGACCCTGGCCGTCGGGCATGGTGGAGGGGATGCCGTCCACATAGATCTGTATGCCGCGCACACCGAAGGTGGAGCGCGCGCCAAAGCCGCGAATCGACAGCTGCAGGTCTTGCGCATAGTTCTGGCGGTTCTGCAGCTGCAGTCCCGGAGCTGCGCTCAGGGACTCCGAGAGATTGACCTGCAGATTGCGCTCGCGCATGCGTTCGCCGTCGAGCACGGTGACGGAGGCCGGGGTCTGCTCAAGCGCGGACTCCTGCAAGGTGCTGCGCACGGTGACTTCGGACAACTGGGGCAGGTCCGGTTGGGCGGCGGCTTGCTGGGCTGTTGCGGACTGTGCCGTCAGCAGCAGTCCGGCGGCGGCCACAGGCCAGCCTGCCAGATGACAAAGGCGCGAAAAATGCATGTGAATATCTCTGGGGCTTGGGGCGGGCGTTCAGTGCCCTGGATGGCTTGCAAGCTCTGCTGACGCCGTCCATCGCCGCGCCATGCCGCGCTTTCAGGCATGTCGTACCTGCGCCATTGTCGGCGCAGCGGCAGGTTGCGTCTCAGGCAGCTTGCGGTGCTGGGTCGATTGTATTTGGGCAGCAGTGTTTTGATGTTTTTGCCCTGGATGTCCTTCTTGCGCGTGCTGGAGCCTTACCCCAGGTTACAAGTGACGCGACTTTCATGCGCCAGCTCCGGCCCCTTGCAGCGATGCCGTTGGGGTAAGATGGCGCCGCGCTCCGGGGTGCACACCAGTGCTGAGATCTACACCCGCGAACTTGACCCGGTTCATACCGGCGGAAGAAGAGCTTGCAAGCTGACCTCAGGGCAGTGCGTTCTCGCATGGTCAGCAAGCCTTCGGAGCATGACGTCCCCGCTCTCGAAGGAATTTCATGGACAAGGCCGCTTCGCTGGTCGCCGATCTGCTTGCTTTCATCGCAATGGATGACTGCACCGACGACCAGTTCAATCAATTCGCCCTGCGCCTTTTCGCCTACCAGTACGAATGCAATGCGCCGTTTCGCAGCTTTTGCCAGCGACGCGGCGCCACGCTGCGCAATGTCAGGAGCTGGCGCGATGTCCCTGCTGTGCCCATCGATGCCTTCAAGGCGATGGAGCTGCGCAGCGAGCCGCCATCGCCCGCCGAGCGCGTATTCATGACCAGTGGCACCACGGGCCGCGCCGCACGTGGACGTCATTTCCATCCGCAGCTCGATGTCTACGACCTGTCCATGAAGCGCTATTTCTCCAGGCGTTTCATGCAGGGGCTGGAGCGCATGCCCATGGGCATTCTGTTTCCCGATGAGCAGGCCATGCCCAATTCCTCGCTGGCCCACTATTTGGCACTTGCCCGCTCCGAATTCGGCTCGGCCGGCAGCCGCTACTACCTGAACTCGGAAGGGCTGGACATGCCGGCCCTGTGCGCCGCGCTGGAGGAGTCAGAGCGCAGCGGCCAGCCCTTTGCCCTGCTGGGCGCGAGCTTCAGCCTGGTCCATGTGATGGATGCCCTGCGTGCGCAGGGCCGCAGCTTCCGCCTGCCCGCAGGCAGCCGCGTGCTGGATACGGGCGGCTACAAGGGGCAGTCGCGCGAGCTGCCGCTTGAGCAGTTCTATGCCGAGCTTTCCCAGTTGCTGGGCGTGCCGCGCAGTCTGTGCATCAATATGTATGGCATGACGGAGCTGAGCACCCAGTTCTATGACGATGGCAATGCGGTGCTGCCTTCGGTCAAGTCCGGCCCGCACTGGATTCGCTCGCGTCTGGTCGAGCCGATCACCGGCAGGGACGTGGCCGCTGGTGAGCGCGGCATTCTGGTGCATTGCGATCTGGCCAACTACAACGCGGTGACCACCATCCTGACCGAGGATGTGGGCCTGTGGGCCGGCCCGCAGGAAAAAGACGGCTTTTTGCTGCTTGGACGGGCCGAAGGGGCCGCAGCCAAGGGCTGCTCGCTGGCGGTTGAAGAGTTTGTGAAAGCTGCCGGCGCATGAACGAGCAGCGCAAGCTACAGCGCATCAGGGCTGGCTATCTGCCAGGCCTGAACGACGATGAAGTGCAGTGGCAGACGCTGGACTTCAAGTCTCGGAACGGCCAGGTGCTGGAAGTCTGCGTTCCCGTGCTGACGGCGCCGCAGATGCAGGCACTGGCCTGTCGTGTGCGTACAGCTGCGGCCATCCATCTGCGTCCCATGCCGGTGGCCGAGATCATCGATGCCGTCGATCGTGCGATGGCTCGCCTGCTGGACCGTAACGACATCTACCGCCAGCAGGCCGAAGCCTGGCTGCCCGTGGTCAGCGGCTATGACGCCGATATGGTGCGGCTGGGGCTGACAGGATTTTTCAAGACCTTTCGTGCAGCGCAGCTCAAGCGCTTTGTGGCCGAGGATTTTGCCAACCCGGCGGTGCTCGATGGCTTTCAACCGGCAGCCAAGGGCGGCGCCGTACGTGCTTTCGGCCCGGATCTGCTGGTGCATAGCTGGGCGGGCAACGTGCCTGCGCTGTCGCTGTGGAGTCTGGTCTGTGGCTTGCTGGTCAAGGCCCCTGCGATTGGCAAGCTGGCCAGTGCCGAGCCCTTGTTTGCGGGATGGTTTGCACGCCTGCTGGCCGAGGTTCACCCGCCGCTGGCCGATTGCCTGGCCGTGGTGTGGTGGCGCGGTGCAGGCGGGGAGGAGGCCGACGCGCTCTATGCCCAGGCCGATACGGTGCTGGCCTATGGCGGCAATCAGACGCTGGATGCACTGCGCCGTCGTCTGCCCGTGACGACGCGCTTTTTGCCCCATGGCCACAAGCTGGGCTTTGGCCTGATCGGGGCCCAGGCGCTGGATACGCTCAAGGCTCCGGCCATGGCAAGGCAGGCAGCCTGGGACGTGATGCGCTACGACCAGCAGGGCTGCTATTCGCCCCATGTGTTCTATGTGCAGCGTGGGGCGCCGGTTTCGCCGCGTGCTTTTGCCGACTATCTGGCGGCCGAGCTTGCCAATCTGCAGCGACGTTTTGCACGCCGCGAGCTGGATCTTGAAGAAGGGGCGGCGCTGGCCCGCTGGCAGCAGAACATGGAGTGGGGCGGCGAAGCTCATCAGCTGCTGGGGCCTGTGGATGCACCCTGGAGCGTTGCCTACAGCGAGAGTCTTCAGCCTCTGGCACCGACCGCGCTGTACCGCACGATTGCCGTGGTGGCCGTGGACCGGCTCGATGCCGTGCTGCCCGTGGTGGCCGCTCAGCGCGACTATCTGCAGACCGCCGGCATTGCGGCCGGCCCCGAAGAGCTGTACCGCCTGGCCGGGCTGCTGGGTGCGGCTGGCGTCACGCGTATCAGCGCCATCGGCTCCATGAGCATGCCCGAGGCGGGTTGGCACCATGACGGGCGCTTCAACCTGCTGGATCTGGTGCGCATGACGGAGATCGAGCAGTCGGCAGAACTGGCGGCCCAGCCGCTGGCCTCTTATGCGGACTGAGGGAGTGGATACAGCCGTGGCATTCATGGAGTTCAAACAGGCCCGATTCAGCTACCCGGGACGAGTGCCCGTGGTGGATGGCGTGGACTGGCAGGTCGGGGCCGGAGAGTTTCACTGCCTGCTGGGGCGCAGCGGCTGCGGCAAGACCACGCTGCTCAAGCTGGCGGCAGGCCTGCTCAGGCCTCAGTCGGGGCATGTCTTGCTGCGCGGCAGCGAACTGGCAGCGCCGGGGCCGCAGCTGGGCTTCATGTTCCAGGCACCGACACTGCTGGACTGGCATACGGTGATCGATAACGTGCTGCTGCCCGTGTCGCTGCAGCGC
Source organism: Comamonas testosteroni ATCC 11996 (assembly GCF_000241525.1). Classification (GTDB taxonomy): domain Bacteria; phylum Pseudomonadota; class Gammaproteobacteria; order Burkholderiales; family Burkholderiaceae_C; genus Comamonas; species Comamonas testosteroni. The sequence continues at coordinate 361,544 of NZ_AHIL01000043.1, read as the reverse complement.
AAACCCACACAGCAAGATCAACAGGCGGCCATGCAGTTGCTGGAGCAACTGGGTCTTGCCACCCATTCACGGCTTTACCCGGGCCAGCTCTCGGGCGGACAACAAAGTCGCGTGGCTCTGGCGCGAGCCCTGATCCTGGAGCCGCCGCTGCTGCTGCTCGACGAGCCTTTTGCGGCGCTGGATGCCATCACACGCTCCGAGCTGCAGGACGACTTGCTGCGCACCTGCCATAGGCATGGAACGACGGTGCTGTTTGTTACCCACGACATCAACGAGGCCGTCTATCTGGGCGACCGCATTGCACTCATGCATGGGGGCCGCATCGTGGACGACTGGTCGATAGAGCTGCCGCAGCCGCGTCAGCAAAGCATGCGCCATGGTGCGGCGTTCAACGACTACTGCGCCCGGGTGCGCACCTCGATGGACCGGGGGGGCGCATGAGCAGCTTGCTGAGCAAGACACATTGGCTGTCTGCCTTGCTTTTGATAGCCGTTCTTTCAATATGGGAGCTGGCTGCGAGGCAATTTGGCTTGTCGGCGCTGGTGTTGCCTGCGCCCTCGGCAGTGGCGCTGTCGCTGTGCTCGGGTCTGGCATCCGGCTATTTCTGGCCGCATCTCTGGGCGACCTTGCAGGCCTTGCTGCTGGGCCTACTCATAGGCAGCGCCGTGGGCCTGCTGGCCGGCATGGCACTGGCCGAGTCTGAACTGCTGGAGCGCGTGCTCAAGCCCTATGTGGTGGTCAGCCAGGTCGTGCCCAAGCTGGCCCTGGCGCCATTGTTTGTGCTGTGGTTCGGCTTCGGCATGTTGCCAACGGTGCTGATCACGGCGCTGATCTGCTTTTTTCCGTTGATGGAAAACACATTGACGGGCCTGCGGCAGGTGGATGCTCAGCGCCTGCAGCTGTTTCGCATGCTGGGCGCTACACGTCTGCAGACCTTGCTGCGCCTGAAACTGCCGACGGGGCTGCCCGCGATTCTGGCCGGGCTGCGCGTGGCCGTGGTGCTGGCGCTGGTCGGCGCCGTGGTGGCCGAGTTCATGGGCGCCAGCCAGGGCCTGGGGGCAGTGGTCATTGCAGCCCAGGGAATGATGGACACCACGCTGATGTTTGCGGCGCTGGTGCTGATTGCCGCCATGGGGCTGCTGCTGTATCAGGCCTGTCTTGTTCTGGAGCGCTATTTGCTGCGCTCCCATCACTTTTCAACCTCGCAGTCGGGCAACCGGGCCTGACTGCATCTTCAAACCATTTGTCATGCACAACAGCAACCAGACTTCGTTCATCTCTCGCCGCAGCCTGCTCGGCGCCTGTGCAGGCCTGAGCGGCCTTGCCATGACCGGCACCAGCATGGCGGTTCCCCTGCAGGGCAAGATTCGCCTGGCCGGCTGGAGCAAGCCCATCAGCGAGATCACCAATATTCTGGTCGAGCCCGAAAAAGGCTTCTTCAAGGCGAATGGCGTGGAACTGGCCTATCTGCCCGGCGCGGGCGGCGGCGATGCGATCCGCAATATCCTCAGCGGCCAGGCCGACGTGGCGTTTACCGACCCCGGCTCCTTCTTCATGGCTCTGGACAAGGGCGAGAAGCTGGTGGCGATCTACGACATCTATCCGCAGAACGTGTTCAACGTGGTCTCGCTCAAGTCCTCGGGCATTCGCAAGCCGGCAGACCTCAAGGGCAAGAAGATCGGTGTCTACAGCCTTGCCAGCGGAACGCGCCAGAACCTGCTGGTGATGCTGCATCAGGCCGGCCTCAAGGAGTCGGATGTCAGCATTGTCGTGACCGGCCTGCTGAACTTTGCGCCCCTGATGCAAGGGCAGGTTGATGCGACTGCCGCCACGGATACAGGCCTGGCGGTGGGGCTGCGCAAGGGCATAGGCGAGGTCAATGTGATGCAGGTCAGCGACCACCTCAATATGTCCAGCGACATGTTTGTGGTGCGCGAGGAAGTGTTCCAGCAGAAGAAGGACTTGCTCAAGGCATTCGTCAAGGGCTACCGCGAAAGCGCTGCCTGGATGATGGCGAATCCCGAGGAAGCCTCGGTGCTGGCCAGCAAATATGCCATCGACGGTACGCGTCGCGATATCAATCTGGATGTGATCCGCCTGCGTAACGCCTCTTCCATGCCGGCAGTCCAGGGTCAGCCGCTGGGCAGCTTCGATATGGCCGCGCTGCAAAAAGGCGCCGATGCCTATCGTGCGCTGGGCATGGTGCAGCGACAGATCAAGGTGGCGGATGTGGTTGTGCCGCTGTAAATCTCCCCCTGAGGCGTGTTACCTGGGCGGCCAGCGCCTTCCTCTTCTCTCTGGGGGAGGGGGGCGACAGCATCGTTGGGCAGGACCTTGCTTGCTGTCTCTTGCTTGGGGCCTGCTAGTGTTTGAGCGGAAATCGTGAATATGAGTCAGTCTTCTTCAATGGGCTTGCGCGGCAAGGTGGTGCTGGTGACGGGGGGCAGCCGCGGCATTGGCGCTGCGATTGCCCTGGCGTTTGCACGCGAGGGCGCGACGGTGGCCATCAACTACCTGTCCAACGACGAGGCTGCAGCCAGCACTGTGGATGCCTGCCTGGCCGCGGGCAAGGACTCGGGGGGGGATGCCTGGGCGGTCAAGGCCGATGTGGGTTCGCCCGATGCAGTGCAGAGCATGGTGGACGGCATCGTGCGCGAAGCGGGGGGCATCGATATCGTGGTCAACAATGCCTTCAGGCCCTATGCATTTGACCCCGAACGACGCAGCCGGTTTGACGATCTGCAATGGGCGGACTATCAGGCACAGTTCGACGGGGCCGTAGGTGCAAGCTTCAATGTCTGCCGTGCGGTGCTGCCGTTGATGCGCCAGCGCGCGCGCGGCAGCATTGTCAACATCGTCAGCAATCTGGTGGAGCAGCCTGTCGTCGCCTACCACGACTACACGACATCCAAGGGCGCCTTGCTGGCTTTCAGCCGCAATCTGGCCAGCGAGCTGGGGCCAGTGGGCATCCGCGTCAACTGCGTGGCGCCCGGTCTGGTCTATCCCACGCAGGGCACACAGGGCAGCAAGGAGTCTTTTCGTGAATCGCTGATGGCGGCCACGCCGCTGCGTCGGCTGGCGCGGCCCGAAGATGTGGCGGGGCCGGTGCTGTTCCTGGCGTCGGAACTCAGCGGTTTCATGACCGGGCAGCTGCTGCTTGTCGACGGCGGCCTGGTGATGCGCTGAACTGCCAGGCAGCAAGGCAAAGCCTGTCTGCCTTCTTGACCTTACTGCTTGGCAGATGCCTGGGCGTGATCCATCGCATCGATGATGGCCACGCCGGTCTGTTGTACGCCGGGGGCGTTGAAGCCCGGGCCAGGCGTGACGGCCGGGTGGCTGAGCAGCTTCTCGGCCATGCTGGGCGCTGCGGCAGGTGCGCTGACCTGAGCGGGGGCCGACGGCCTGGTGGCAGGCTTGGGAGCGGCTTGCTCGGTGGAGTTCAGATAGTCGTTGTAGCGCTTGTAGGCCTGACGGTCGGTACGGGTCTGCTCCTGCTGCTGCGAATGCTTGAGATATTGATAGGCGACCGTACCCAGAATCAGTGCTGCCACCAGAAACGCGGCAATAGCGGTAACGACGAGGTTCTCGTCGGAGCGCTGAGGCGCTTGATGGATGGCGGTGGACATGGGGCGGGAAGCTGGCATCTGGGAAAGCGTGACCGGGTCAAGCGGGACTCGGTCCTGATAAGTATCTAACTGTTTTCAGCGTATCAAAAACAGCGGGCTCAGGCCTTCAGATCGGCATTTTTTTCGAGAACTTCAGTCGGAAATGTCGAAACCCCGGTAGGGACCAGTTTTGTCGTGCAAAAAAAAGCCGGCATGCCTTACGCGATGCCGGCTTTTTCACCTCAGTCAGCTATCAGGCAGCGACGGCTTGTGCTTGCTCGATCTGAGCCTTGGCAGCTTCCATGGCCGCAGCCTTGGCGTCGGGACCCATGGCCACGCCTTCAGCACGAACAATGGTCACGTCGGTCACGCCCATGAAGCCGAAGATCACCTTCAGATAGCTTTCCTGGTGTTCCATGGCCTGGCCCGCTTCGCTGGTGGAGTAAGCGCCGCCGCGAGCGGAAGCGACGATGACCTTCTTGTCGCCGGCCAGACCCACGGGGCCGGTAGCGGTGTACTTGAAGGTACGGCCAGCCTGGGCGATGCGGTCCAGCCAGGCCTTCAGCTGCGAGGGAATGGTGAAGTTGTAGAAGGGAGCGCCCACGACGATCACATCAGCTGCGAGGAACTGGCTGACCAGCGCTTCGGAGACAGCGTTTTCCTGACGTTCGACTTCGGTGGCAGCGGCCTGGCCGGTGCGAAAGCCCAGAGACTGCGCGCTCAGGTGGCTGGGGGCGCTCACGGCCAGATCCAGGTAGTCCACCTTGGCTTCGGGGTTGGCCTGCTTGAGGCTGGCAACGATATCGGCTGTCAGTGCGCGGGTAACGGAATTGGAGCCAGTGATGGAAGAGTCGATGTGCAGGATTTGCATATTGGTACCTATACCTCTAAAAATGAGTAAGAGAGCACTTCTTGCCCAGCCCGGATGCTGCGTTGCGGCAAAACAGTGATTCGTTTTGAATTGCAATGGGATAGATTGTAGATTTGTTTAGATTCGGCAATAAGTCTGCAAAAATGCGATAGATCGTTCCAAATATCAATTCAATCGAGTCCAAGGATTTATGCATGGTGGATCTCAACGACATGCTGTACTTCGTCGAAGTGGTCGAGCGCGGCGGCTTTGCCGCTGCGGGGCGAGCACTGGGTATTCCCAAGTCGCGCCTCTCGCGTCGTGTTGCCGAGTTGGAGGCCCATCTTGGGGTGCGCTTGCTGCAACGCACCACCCGAAAGCTGTCTCTGACGCAAGTGGGGGAGACCTTTCTGCGCCATGGCCAGGCCATGCGCGATGCCGCCCTGGCCGCGTCGGATGCTGTGGCCGAAGTCCAGACCGAGCCGCGCGGCACCATTCGTGTGACCTGTCCGGTGACACTCGCGCAGACGGTGCTGGGTGAGCTGATGCCCGAATTCCTCAAGCGCTGCCCGCTGGTGCAGGTGGAGATGCAGGTCACCAACCGCCCTGTCAATCTGGTCGAGGAGGGGGTGGATGTCGCATTGCGCGTGCGTGCCACTTTAGAGGACAGCGGCTCCATGGTCGTCAAGCGACTCGACAGCTCACGCCAGATCCTGGTGGCCAGCCCCGACCTGCTGCAGCGCCAGGGCACTCCCAGGTCGCTGGAGGACTTGCAGTTGCTCGACAGCATGGCGATGGCGGCAGTTGACGGCCATTCCAGCCTGTTGCTTGTCGGGCCCGAAGGCAAGGAGCACCGGCTGCAGTTGCAGCCGCGCTATGTGGTCGACGATTTGCTGACGCTGAAGTTTGCAGCCCTGGCCGGCAGCGGCATGTGCTGGCTGCCTGACTATATGTGTCAGGACGAATTGACCCGAGGCACTCTGGTGCAGTTGCTGCCGCAATGGGCGCCTCCACGCGGCATTGTGCATGCGGTGTTTCCTTCGCGGCGCGGGCTGGCGCCGGCAGTCCGGCATTTTCTGGACTTTCTCGGTGAGCGCATGCCGGGCAGCAGCATCTCTGCCGCGCAGAAGGCTGCATCTGCCTCGGCGCTGCATTAGCTTCTGCCCATAAGGTAACAACAAAACATTCGTTGGGATTTGTGCAGGCCCTGCCCACAATGACTGCCTTGTTATCAGATCAGGAGCGCGCCGGGCTTTTTCCCCTGGCTTGGCTGTCGCTCCGAGATTACAGGAGGCAGCATGACATCCCCATTTCGCATCGTGATCGTGCCGGGCTGGCGCAACTCCGGCCCCGGTCATTGGCAAAGCCTGTGGGCCGAGCAGCTGGAGGGAGCAGTGCGTGTACAGCAGCAGGACTGGCTGGTGCCGCACCGCGATGCCTGGGTTGGGGAGCTGGAAAAAGTCTTGCTCGCCGATGAGCGTCCTGCCGTCATCGTGGCTCACAGCCTGGGTTGCATCACGACCGCACATCTGGGTGAGGCTGCTGCAGCGCGCGTTCATGGCGCCTTGCTGGTGGCTCCTGCCGATCCCGAGCGCCGCGCCCAGTTGGCCGACTTCGCTCCCGTGCCCTATGCGCCGCTGCCTTATCGCAGCGTGCTGGTGGCCAGCAGCAATGATCCGTTCTGCCCTATTCGCCGTGCGGGCGCTTATGCCAGGGCCTGGGGCAGCGAGCTGGTGCGCTTGCAGAACGCCGGACATATCAATATCGAATCGGGCTTCGGCGCCTGGCCGCTGGGGCTGGCACTGCTGCAGTCGCTGACCGAGCAGGGCGGCTGGAATGCCCAGACCTCAGGCCGGCCCTTGCAGTCAGCTGCACTTGCGGCTTGAAATTCTTGACCAGGTTCCCGATTATGCTTTACTTTTGATAGCTTAAAGCGCTTGCTGATAAAGCGTTTTCAGCTACTTTTGCGTTGGCTTTGCGTGCTGTTTTATTCTTTATATTGAATTTCAGAAAAACAAAGAAAAATATATTCTTTTGAGTTTTAAGGACTCGTTCGCACAATGTGTACATCTATACACATTGCTCAAGAAAAGGCAGCGAACCATGCATTCCGTGAAGCTCAAGACATTGTTGGCATCCATCGCACTGGCAGCAGCAGGCGCTGCCTCGGCTCAGACTCAACTGCTCAATGTCTCCTATGACGTGGCCCGTGAGTTCTACAAGGATTACAACGCTGCCTTTATCGCCCACTACAAGAAGACCAAGGGCGTGGATATCAAGGTGGACCAGTCCCATGGCGGCTCCAGTGCCCAGGCGCGCGCTGTCAATGACGGTCTGGCTGCGGATGTAGTGACCTTTAATACGACCACCGATGTGGATTTTCTGGCCCAGAACGGCGTGGTCGCCAAGGACTGGAACAAGAAGTTCCCGCATGATGCATCGCCCACCACATCGACCATGCTGTTCCTGGTGCGCAACGGCAATCCCAAGAACATCAAGGACTGGTCCGATCTGGTGCGCCCCGATGTGAAGGTCGTGGTGGTCAACCCCAAGACCGGCGGCAATGGTCGCTACGCCTATTTGGCCGCCTGGGGCTCGGTGCGTGAAAAGGGCGGCACCGATGCGCAAGCGGCCGAATTCGTGCAAAAGCTCTACAAGAACGTGCCCGTGCTGGGCAAGGGCGGCCGCGATGCGACCAGCATCTTCTTGCAGCGCAATATCGGCGATGTGCTGATCACCTTCGAATCCGAAGTCGTGTCCGTGGACCGTGAATTCGGCCAGGGCAAGGTCGACGCCGTCTACCCCTCGGTGAGCATCGTGGCCGAGAACCCCGTGGCCGTGGTTGAGCGCACCGTGGCCAAGAAGGGCACGACACAGCTGGCCACCGACTATCTGCAGTGGCTGTACTCTGACGAAGCCCAGGAAATTGCTGCCAAGCATGCGATCCGTCCTCGCTCCGAAGCGGTGCTGAAGAAGCACGCCGACCAGTTCAAGCCCATCAAGCAGTTCACCGTGGCCAAGTACTTCGGCTCGCTGACCGAAGCGCAGAAGGTGCATTTCAACGATGGCGGTCAGTTCGACAAGCTGTATACCCCCGGTAAGTAACCTACTCCCCCTTGGCCGCTTTGCGGCTTCCTCCTCTCTCGCTGCGCGGGAGGGGGCAACATCCTCGCTGCGGGACGGCCCTTGCTCGATGTTTTTGAGCTGGGCCGTGCTTGATTGACCTTCAGTGAAATCCACCCCCCGTTTCGTCCTTGAATATGTCCTCTGCTGCTCTAGCCCCCCGCAAGGCGCGTAGTGCCAAGCGAGTGTTGCCCGGTTTCGGGTTGACGCTGGGCTACACCATTTTTTATCTGAGCATCATCGTGCTCATCCCGCTGGTGGCCCTGCTGTCCGCCAGTTTTACCCTGACCTGGGATCAGTTCTGGGCGGCAGTCTCGGCACCGGCCGTGGTGGCGTCTTACGAGCTGTCCTTCACCATGTCCTTTATCGCGGCCTGCGTGAACGTGGTGTTCGGCATGCTGATTGCCTGGGTGCTGGTGCGCTACCAGTTCCCCGGCAAGAAGGTGGTGGATGCGCTGGTCGATCTGCCGTTTGCGTTGCCCACGGCCGTGGCCGGCATCTCGCTGTCGGCGCTGTATGCGGGTAATGGCTGGATTGGGCAGTACTTCGAGTCACTGGGCATCCAGATGGCCTACAACCCCAAGGGCATCGCGATTGCACTGATTTTCATCGGCCTGCCGTTTGTGGTGCGTACCGTGCAACCGGTGCTCGAAGACTTCGAGAAGGAGCTGGAAGAGGCCGCGACCAGCCTGGGGGCATCGCGTTGGCAGATTTTCTACAAGGTCATCCTGCCGCATATCGGCCCGGCGCTGCTGACGGGCTTTGCCATGGCTTTTGCGCGCGCCGTGGGTGAATATGGCTCGGTGATCTTCATTGCCGGCAACATTCCCATGGTCTCGGAAATCACTCCGCTGATCATCATGGCCAAGCTGGACCAACATGATGTGGCCGGTGCCACGGCCGTGGCCGTGGTCATGCTGCTGATCTCTTTTGTATTGCTGCTGCTGATCAACGCACTGCAGGCATGGCAGCGCAAGGCGCAGGGAGGCCGCTGAGATGTCTTCGATTCACGCAGCCATTCAAGCGCTGTTCCCCAATCTGCTGCCCATCTGGGCACACCTCATCACCATCGTCGCGATTGCCCTGGTGGTGCTGGTCGCGCTGTACAAGATCACGGCCCCGCCCAAGAGTGCCAAGCTGGAGAAGATGACCACGACCGAGCCGCGCTGGGTGCGCTGGGTTCTGACCACGGTGGCTCTGCTTTTCATGCTGGTGTTCCTGATCCTGCCGCTGCTGTCCGTTTTTGGCGAGGCGCTGCGCAAGGGCTGGGATGTCTATGTCACGTCGCTGGGCGAGCCCGATGCGATTTCGTCCATCAAGCTCACGCTGATCACGGCGCTGATTGCCGTGCCCCTGAATCTGGTCTTCGGTGTGGCTGCCGCATGGTGCATTGCCAAGTACGAGTTCAAGGGCAAGGCATTTTTGACCACCTTGATCGATCTGCCGTTCTCCATCTCGCCCGTGGTCGCGGGTCTGATGTATGTGCTGGTGTTTGGTGCCAATGGCTGGCTGGGCCCCTGGCTGGCCAAGCATGAGATCCAGATCATCTTTGCCGTGCCCGGCATTGTGCTGGCCACCGTGTTCGTGACCTTCCCCTTCATCGCCCGCGAACTGATTCCGCTGATGCAGGCCCAGGGCAGCGATGAGGAGCAGGCCGCCATCGTGCTCGGTGCCTCGGGCTGGCAGACCTTCTGGAATGTCACCCTGCCCAATATTAAATGGGGTCTGGTCTATGGTGTGATTCTCTGCAATGCGCGCGCCATGGGCGAGTTCGGCGCCGTGTCCGTGGTTTCCGGCCATATCCGGGGCCAGACCAACACCATGCCTTTGCATGTGGAAGTGCTGTATGCCGACTATCAGGCGGCTGCCGCCTTTGCCGTGGCATCGCTGCTGGCGCTGCTGGCGCTGGTGACGTTGGTCATCAAGTCCCTCGCCGAGTGGCGTGCCGAGCAGCAGGCCAAGGCCGCAGCCGAAGCACCACCCGAGCGCCCAGGCCAGATCAGCCTCACAACGAACAAAACCGCCAAGGCAGCCTGAGCTGCCCGGATCAGAACAAGAGATTCATCATGAGTATCGAAATTCGTAATGTCAGCAAGCAGTTCGGCGATTTTCAGGCCCTGCGCGACGTGAGTCTGGATATCAAGTCGGGCGAGCTGATCGCCTTGCTCGGCCCCTCGGGCTGCGGCAAGACCACGCTGCTGCGCATCATCGCGGGTCTGGAGACGGCTGATGTGGGCAGCATCCACTTCAGCGGCGAAGACACGACTGATGTGCATGTGCGCGACCGCAACGTAGGCTTTGTGTTCCAGCACTATGCGCTGTTTCGTCACATGACCGTGTTCGAGAACGTGGCCTTCGGCCTGCGTGTCAAGCCGCGCAAGGAGCGCCCCAGCGAGGCAGTCATCAAGGAAAAGGTCATGAAGCTGCTCAAGCTGGTGCAGCTGGACTGGATTGCCGAGCGCTACCCATCGCAGCTCTCGGGTGGCCAGCGTCAGCGTATCGCGCTGGCCCGTGCCCTGGCTGTCGAACCCAAGGTGCTGCTGCTCGACGAGCCCTTTGGCGCTCTCGATGCCAAGGTGCGCAAGGAGCTGCGCCGCTGGCTGCGTCAGCTGCACGACGAGCTGCATGTGACTTCCATCTTCGTGACCCACGACCAGGAGGAAGCCTTGGAGGTAGCGGATCGTGTGGTGGTCATCAACCAGGGCAAGATCGAGCAGGAAGGCACGCCCCAGCAGGTCTGGGACAATCCTGCCACGCCATTTGTCTATGGCTTCCTGGGCGATGTGAACCTGTTCAAGGGCCGCGCCAGCGACGGCCGGGTCTATCTGGACGAAGGCATGCAGCTCGACAGCAGCGATGCGCGCGGTGCTCAGGACAGTCAGGCTTTTGCCTATGTGCGGCCCCATGATCTGGAAGTGGAGCGCTATTCCCCGGGCCAGAATCTCGACGCCCAGGGGCGCCCCACAGGCATCGTGGCCCAGCTTTCGCGCGCCATTGTGGTCGGCCCCATCGCCAGGCTGGAACTTATTCCCTCAGAGACCACACCAAACGCCAGCAATGCCGGTGAAGACGGGCTGATCGAAGCCCAGATTCCCGCGCAGCAGTTCAAGGACATGGGCTTGCGCGAAGGTGAAACCCTGGTGGTGACGCCGCGCCGTGCCAAGGTGTTCCTGGATGAGGCGGCTGGGATTTGATACCCCCTGAGGCGCTACGCGCCTTCACCCTCTCTCGCTTTGTTGCGGGAGGGGGACGGCACCCTCGGTGCGCGACAGCGCTTCCTAGGTGTCTCCTGCGAAAGGAATCGTGCAGGTGCAGGGGGGCGTTATCCTTGCCTCAGGCATGATCCGTTTATTTCGCAGAAAGAATCTTGATGCTTCAATGGTTTGAAACCGCGCCGCGGCGCATCCTGGCGCTCATCAGCGTTGCCTGTGTGGCCATGCTGGCGTTTGGCCTTTACCTGCAGCATGTGGTGGGCCTGGAGCCTTGCCCCATGTGCATCGTGCAGCGCTATGCACTGATTTTGGTAGCTATCTTCACAGGCTTGGCAAGCCTTAGAGGTCAAAAAGGCTGGTGGATGAGCTTTGGCGTTCTGGCTCTGCTGTCCAGCGGCTTCGGCGCATTTGTGGCCGCACGTCAGAGCTGGCTGCAGTGGTATCCCCCCGAGTTTGCGACCTGTGGCCGTGACTTCTATGGAATGATCGAGCACTACTCCTTCAGCCGCTCCATTCCCATGATCTTCCAGGGCTCGGGCGACTGTGCGGCCATTGACTGGACCTTGCTGGGCGGCTCCATTGCCAACTGGTCGTTTGTAGCCTTTGCTGCTTTCACGATTGTTTTGCTGCTGACTCTATTGCAGGCTCGAAAAAAGTAATTGTTAAATATTTTCAAAAAACGCCCTGAGGGGCGTTTTTTTTATTCCAAGGAAATCAATTTAATCTATTTCTGGTATATGGAGAAAAATTCCAATCTAATTATCTGTATTCATTGAATGAATTGCTGATCAATGGAATTTACAAAAATTAACAATTTGACATGTTGTTTTTTATTTTTTGTTTGTATTTTCATCCGTTTCTTATAGATTTTTCTGGAGGTTCATATCTATTCGATTGGTTGTTGAATTTGGGATATCTTCTTGTGCGGCAATAATTTACCGAGGTTTTGCGGGGAGGGTTTTAGTGCTTTCTTCTTGTCAAGATAATCTGGCAATTTTTAGTTAGGTAAATTTTTGTAATTTTCAGAACTAAATTGATCTAAAGAAAATCGCCTCCAATTTCACTTCTGAGATTGAATATGGGGCGACTTAATCTCTTTGCTTGGCTAGGGCGGATTTTTCTGATTTTGCAGCTGCTTTGGCTGCCGCAACTGGCGAATTCGGCAGCCTATGCAACCAGCGGAGACGGAAAATACAAGAATGAAATCCTCTGGCTGACTTGGGGGAGTGATACCAATCCTTTGGGAGTAAAGGGGAAGGCGCTTTCCAATACCTCCATCTCAAAGGCCAGCATCCAGGTGGCCAATGGTGTGAACATTGACGTTCAGTGCAAGTTGCTGAATATCAATGGCAGCCTGGAGAGCTACGCTCCTGGTGGCTTTGGCGGTGACACCTTCGACGATGCATACAACATCGGCGGTTCTGGCGGAGCCAATCAGTTGGTGGCGGGGTTGATGACCCGATCAACTACAACCAGCTTCCAGATCAGTTGTACATCGGAGTTCGTGGGGGGCGCAACCCGTACCCCGATTGCCTTGCGCGGTTTTGCCATCGCCGACGCCGAGGCTATGGCACCTGGCGGGACACGTGAATACATCGTGGGCGCTGCAAAGGGAAACTGGCATGCGATTGAGCGTTTTGGCAGCAGTTCGGATCCCTACTTTGTCGAAAAGAGCGACACCCAACTGGGAACACCTGCCATTGGTAATTCGGGCGATAGCTTTGTGAAACTCACGACTGGTGGCACGGCGGATGGCAATCGCTCGGTGGTGACATTTCTGGAGTTTCCGGTTTCGCAGCCGGCGGCTTCACAGGTTATGAGCTTTCAGATCAAAGGTGGCGGCAACACTGCAATTGCAGTAGGTGTATTGACGCCTTTTGCCGACTTTGGCGATGCTCCTGCGAGCTATGGTGCGGCCATGCATCTGATTGATGATGTCAATCTCTCGTCGGATGGTATTGGCCAGAACTCAATTGAGACAGTGACTGCCTTAAATGTGGCCTATATGCAGCCGCCCAGAACACTGTATCTGGGGACCAAGGGTCCTGACTCCGAACCCAGCTCCAAATTCAGTGCCGATGCGCTGGGTGATGACAATAGCGGCCAAAGCGCCAGCAGTCCGGCCTTTGCTGGTGAGGAAAATGGCTGGCCTGCAAACGAAAAAATCAGCGTGCTGAAAGCAGGTACAACGCACACGGTGAGCATTGCCTGCAATCTTGGGACGGCTGGTTCTGGTTCTGCAGTCGTTTCGGGCTGGATTGATTTCAACCAAAATGGCGCGTTTGATTCGCCAGCGGAAAAAGCATCGGGTATCTGCAGCGGCAGTTGGGCGCAACTGAGCTGGAATGTGCCAGTGGACGTTAAGAGCGGTACAACTTTTGTACGTTTGCGCATCGGCGGTGTCGGGGTTGATGTAGACAAGGCCGAGGGCGTGGCTCGCGACGGTGAAGTGGAGGATCACGCGGTCACCATCTTGGCGCCTGCGCTAGCCATTATCAAGAGCAGCAATGCGATCTCCGGCGCGTGGACCGTGGACCAAGCGGGGGCGCTGTACCGACTGACGGTTTCCAACCGTGGCTCGATCCCGACGGGGCCAGGCCCGGCTCCTTATTGGAAGCCGCTGAAAGTGCTGGATCTGATGCCTGATGGTGTTCAGCCTGCCTGGAGCGGTGTGCTGACTACCGCGACAGGCTGGAACTGTTCATTCAGCGGTCAACTCGTGACCTGCGAAAACGCGTCCATGCATCTGGGTGAAAGTGGTAGTGCAACTTCACAGTCGAGCATCGAACTGCCGGTGAAGATCACTAGCCAGGCAGCGACCGGATCGGCCATTACTAATTACGCCAGCGTGGGCGGTGGCATGGACCCTAACAATGGGGGCGAGCCACCTGCTCCCGGAGCTTGCAGTGCAGCCAACTACTGTGCCTCCACATCGGTGACGGTCAAGGCACCTGCGATCTCGGTATCCAAGATCGCTCTCCCAGCCGATCGCTCCAAAGTCAAGGTCGATGACATCATTACCTATACCTTGCAAGTCTCCGTGAAAGATTCGGCAACCTTGTCCCCTGTCGTTCTGACGGACACATTGGGTGTGGGACTGGAATATGCCGGCATCGCAAGCAACACTGGGGGTTTTGTTGAGGGCGGCAGCGCAAGTACCCGGACGTTCACGCTGGCTGCGGGAGTTGCTCCCGGTAACTACTCGGTCAGTTATCGCGCCAAAGTACTTGCCAGTGCCGTTTCCAAGGTGGAAAACAAGGTTGTGCCTTCCGGTGGTGGGAATCCTTCCGACCCGATCCCGTCCGTGCCAGCATGTGTGACCTGCTCTACAGAGCATTCGCTGGAAAGCCCGCTGGTGACGGTCAGCAAGTCTTCAGACCCTGTCTCTGGCCAGATGGTGAAGTCTGGTCAGACCATTACCTATACCTTGACCACTGTGGTGTCTCGTTCTCAGACGGTGTCTCCGGTGGTCCTGTCCGATGTCCTGGGCGCTGATCTGCTCTTTGGCGTCGTGGTTGCCAATGATGGCTTTGTGCTGTCTGGATCGGGCAATCAACGAGTGTTCACCTTGCCTGCGGGCAAGCTTCCGGGCACCTATGTGCTGCGCTATACGGCCCAGGTCAAGGCAAATGCCAGTTCGAGCGCCAACCTGACAAACGTGGTGACCGCTTCGGGTGGCGGCAATCCATCAGATCCCGGGCCGGGCTGCACGCAATGTCAGACCGAGCACAAGAAGAGCGATCCCAAAGTGGAGTACTCCAAGTCCACAACGGCGGTGAAGGCGCAGGAAGGGGATTTGATCGAGTATCAGGTAGTGGCCAAGGTCTCGGACGCTCAGACCACCTCGGATGTGGTTCTGGTTGACACCCTGGGTGCCGGTCTTGAGTTTGACTCGGTCAGCTCCTCCGGTGCCTGGCAGATCTCGGCGACTCCTGGCTCCAAGAGCATTACTTTGAGACTGCCCGCACCAAGTCTGCCGGGTAGCTATAAAGTGGCCTACAAGGTGAAGGTCACTGCCGGAGCTAGCAATCCATTGACCAATGTGGTCACCCCCGGAGCTGGTGGCGGCACACCACCCACTTGCTTGGCTGGGGCACGCTGCGAAACATCCACGCCCTTGGTCGTTTCCGATGTGCGTTATGACAAGGAGCTCGTCGGCGCCTCCGGGCCCGTCAAGGTGGGTGACGTTCTGACCTTCAGGCTCAATGTCAAAGTCAAGAATGCGCCGACCTTGGGTGAGCTGGAACTGTTGGACACGCTTGGCAAGGGCCTGGCCTTTGTCGCAGTTCAGGCCAGCCCAGTGGGCTGGACTGTGACGAACTCTGGAAGCGACATCAAGGTAACGATTCCCGCCGGCTTGGTTTCCGGTGCTGCTGGTGCAGAGCAGATCCATAGTCTGACGTACACGGCCAAAGTGACCCCGCAGGCGACCGGTACGGTGCGCAATGCCGTGATCGGCAGCGGATATGACAATCCAAGCTGCGCCATCGCTTGTGTGACCGATACGCCGGTTGTCAAGCCTGAGGTGGTCTTTAGCAAGACCTCGCCGAACACCAGCGCACGAGTGGGTGACATCATCAGCTATGTGGTGGAGATGGATGTCCGTAATGCAGCCCTGAACGAAGCCGTCTCCAGCATCGTGGATAACCTGAGTCAAGGGCTGGAGTTCGTGGCAGTGATGCCTGGTCCGGGTATCAGCTACTCCATCAATGGCAAGGCCTTGATACTGACGTTGGCCAAGGAAACGATTCCGGGCATCTACCGCGTGAGTTATAGCGTTCGGGTACTGCCGGATGCGATCACTTCGGTGAACAATCGGGTGGAAGGCATCCCGAGCGATGGTGGCCTGACTCCGACTTGCGGCCAAGCTCCCTGCTCGGTGACGACTCCCGTGGTGCGCGAAATCGATGCCGTGGATGATCCATTGCCCAGCGTCAATGGCGCAACGGGTAGTGCAAATGCAGGCAATGCCTATGTCAACGACACGCTCAATGGCGTGCCTGTTGAACCGGGCAAGATCGTCGGCACAGTCATCACACCGGCAACCCCTATCAACGGTGGAACGGTTCCCTTGCTTGATGTGGCTACGGGTGTTGTGTCAGTGCCGCCCGGCACCCCCGCCGGCGACTATTCCATCGTCTACAAGATCTGCGACAGGCTCGCTCCCACGGTGTGCGATACGGCCACTATCACCATCAAGGTGACGGCTTCCCCCATAGACGCCAAGGACGATAGCTACACCGGCAATCGTGGCTCGGGTGGCGATCAGGAAGTGGGTAATGCCTACTCGGAGAATGACACCCTGGACGGCAAGCCATTCACGCCTGAGCGCATCACTGGCACGGTGACCACACCGGCCCAGCCCATTGGTGGCGATCCCCGTGTACCGGTGCTTGATGTGGTGACCGGCAAGGTCACCGTTCCCTCGGGGACACCTGCGGGCGACTATGTCATCCACTACCGTATCTGCGAGAAGCTCAACCCGAGAAATTGCGATGACGCCGTGATCAAGGTCACGGTCAAACCTGATGAGTCGCTGTTGCGTATCGTCAAGACTGCCTCGGTGCGCACCGTGAAGATTGGTGACCTGGTCCGCTACAGCCTCCAGGTGCAGAACATTGGTGCCGTCAAGGTCGTCAATGCCAACGTGATCGATACGGCTGCCAACGGTTTCACCTTTGTCAACGGCTCCATGAGTGCTGTGGGCCTTGGCTCTGCCGTCTCTGCATCGGGCGTGCGCCCTGTGCAGTTCAGCGGCGTCACACTGGATGTGGGCCAGACCGGCACCATCGTTTACATGATGCGTGTGGGTGCCGGTGTGCGTCCAGGCAACCATGTCAACACGGCCTTTGCCCGTAACGGTTTGGGAGACCCCATCTCCAACCAGGCCACAGCCTCGGTGGAACTGGTCAGCGACCCGTTGCTTGATGACTCTTTGATCTTCGGCACCGTGTTTGATGACCGAGACCGCGACGGCTGGCAAGACAGCGCCAGGATCTCGGGCCTGAAAGCTCAAGGTGGTTTTGCACCTTCGGCTTACATCGCCAATTCCACGACAGTGGATCGCGGACAAGGCGCCGAACCGGCAGCTGACGCCAGCGCTCCGCTGCTGCATGGTCTGGCACTGGGCTCCATCACGGCCCGCCAGTCCGAAGCCGACCCCGTGGCCAAGCACACCGTTGTCATCCACCAGAAGCTCAAGAGCCTGGACTTTACCGACGACTTTGTGCTGAGCAACGACCAGGGCGTGACCGTGCGCATGAATGCGGCCGGCCAGACCCTGATCGAGAAAACTGGTGAAGCTGCTGCTGGTCGCAATGCGGTCGAGATCGACGTCGAGCGCAAGATCAGCCAGGGTGCCGACGGCTATGGTGTGGACTACATCATCAAAAGCACCGGCATTGATGAGCGCGGCATTCCCGGCGTGCGTGTGGCATCCGTCGAAGGCCTGCTCATGGAAACCGACCCCTTTGGTCGCTACCACCTTGTGGGCGTTAACGGAGGGCGCTGGGAGCGTGGCCGTCACTTCATCCTGAAGGTCGACCCCAGCACTCTGCCGGCCGGTGCCGAGTTCACCACCAGCAACCCGCTGCTGCGCCGCATCACTCCCGGTCTGCCCGTGCGCTTTGACTTTGGCGTGCAGCTCAACCCCGAGTTCATGGCCGGTGCGCAACAAACTGCCGAGATCGAGTTGGGCAGCGTGCTGTTTGCCGCAGGCTCTACCGAGATCCGCAAACAGTACCTGGCTGAGAACGGTGTCATTGCCCAGGTTGCGGCCAAGCTGCAGCAATACCAGGGCGGCGAGCTGCTCATCAGCGCCAATGGCGAAAGCGAAGCCGTGGCCTTTGGCCGGGCAGATGCGGTGCGCAAGGCGGTGATCGAGCAACTGTCCGCCCCTGTGCAGGCAGCCACCAGGGTCAGCGTGCGTGGTGATGTGAGCGATTCGGGCAGCCTCGTCAGCGGCGTCACTGCCAACGGTGCCGTGCTGGGCAACGTGCTGTTTGACACCGACAAAGCCATCGTGCGCCCCCAGTACCAGGCGTTGCTGCAAAAAGTGGCAGCCCACCTGAATGCGCAAGGCAGCGGCATGGTTTCCATCGTCGGCCACACCGATGTGCGAGCCAGCCACGCCTACAACCAGAAGCTGGGCCTGGCCCGAGCCAAGGCGGTCTATGAGGCGCTGCTTCCCCATCTGTCCCAGGGGCTGAAGCAAAAGCTTCAGGTCCAGGCAGAAGAGGGCGCAGCCCCCGCCCATCGCTCCAACAAGAAAGCCACGCGCCACTGAGGTTCAGATCATGAAAATGAAATTGCTTGACTACACCATCATGAGTTTGATGGCAGGTTCGGCGGCAGGACTCTGGGCCGCTGAAATCAACCCCAGGGCGGCCGTGGCCAGCACGGCTCCAGCCTCTGCTCCTGAAACAGAAGCTGCCGGCGTAAATGCAGACTGCGCTGAAGTCCAGAATGTCTCCGGCGGCCAATGTGATGCTGACGGCCATATGCTGTTCCGTCTTCAATCGCAAAGCTACGACCAGCCCGTGACCCTGGGCACCAGCCGTCAGTCCAGTTCGCAAGAGCTGGCTCCTGACCGTCGTGTCTCCCTGGGTCTGAAGACTCCGGGCAGGGCCGATGCGCGTGGGCGCTTCTCCTTCTCGCTGCCCGACGGCGGCGTGATCTGGGCCACCGAAGATCCGACGCTGGGCCAGGCTGAGTTGTCGGCTTCCGGGCCCACTCTGGTGCCGTTCGACATGGGGAGCATCACCAAGAGCGTCAACTTCTACGTGCGCAGCAACTACCCGGCCTTCATTGATCGCATGGAACTGCTGGTCTTCCGCAGCAGCGACACCGACTTCGTCAAGCCCATTGCCACCGTGCCGCTCAAGGTCGGAGCCGTGGTCTCCACCGAGTGGGATGGCCAGTTGTCCAGCGACTACCGCTACCGGGTCGGCGACGAGCTCATCTATATCGTGCGGGCCTATGGCAAGCCCGGTACGGACGGCAAAGCCGTGCAGTTCGACGAAACCTACCCCAGCAAATTCCAACTTGTCACTCCGCAGGATGAACAGCGTGCCAACACGCTGCTGCGTGACAATCTGGAAAAATCCATGAACGGATCGCTGTCGCTGCAGCAAGCACTGCAGCAAAGCCTGATCAACAGCGCTTTTGCGGGCAATGGTCTGCGCCTGCAGAATATTCCGTTCTACGGCTCACGCATTCGCGTGCAGGGCCGCAACATTCCCGAAGGTACGACCCTCAAGATCAATGACCAGAGCTACCCCGTAGATCTGGAGGGCAAGTTCGTTGCTGAATACATGATGCCTGTGGGCCAGCATGAGTTCGACGTGGCCGTGGACGGCCGTGGCGGCAAGGTCGAGCGTAAGCTGGGCGTGGACGTCAGCGGCGAATACTTCTTTGGCGTGGCCCTGGCCGATGTCACCTTGCAGGGCAACCGCATCAGTGGCTCGCACGAAGGTTTCAAGGAAGAGGGCAGAGACAAAGACCTGCTCACCGACGCCCGTCTGGCCTTCTATCTGAAGTCCAAACTGAAGTCCAAATACCTCATTACTGCTCAGGCCGACACCACCGAGCGCCCCATAGGCAGCCTCTTCAACGGCTTTACCGACACCTACGCACGCGATGTCTTCCGCCGTCTCGACCCCGATCAGTACTACCTGACCTACGGTGATGACTCCACCACGACGCGGGACGTCGACACCCAGGGCCGCATGTACCTGCGTGCCGATTGGGACAAAAACCAGGCCCTGTGGGGCAACTACGCCACTGGTCTGACCGGCACCGAGTTTGCGCAATACCAGCGCTCGCTCTACGGCGCAGCGGCCAGCCTGCGCAGCAATGAAACCACCCAGCTGGGTGAGGCCAAATCCCAGCTGCGCGTGTTTGCCTCCGACAGCAACACCGCTCATGGCCACACTGAGCTGCTGGGCACGGGCGGCAGTCTCTACTACTTGCGCCACACCGACATCCTGCCCGGCTCCGACATCGTCATGCTGGAAGTGCGTGACCGGGCCACGGGCCGCACCATCAGCACCCAGCAACTAGTACGGGGCGCGGACTACGAAGTGGACTCCTACCAGGGCCGCATCATCACGCGCAGACCGCTGGCCCAGATCGCCAGCGAAAGCAACAACACTATCACCCGGGATGCGCCGCTGTCTGGCTACGAGCAGCGCCTGCTGGTGGACTACGAATACGCCCCCAGCGATCTGCGCAAGAACATGACCTTGGGTGGCCGTGGCAAGCAATGGATTGGCGAGCATGTGGCCGTGGGCGGCACCTATGTCGATGAGCAGAACGAAGGCGACGACTACAAGCTCAAGAGTGTGGACGTCACCCTGCAGGCCGGCCGTGGCACATACCTCAAGGTCGAGCGCAGCCACAGCGAATCCACCAGTGTGCCCGTCTTTTTCTCGGATAACGGCGGTCTGAGTTTTACCCGCCTGAACCCCGCTGCAGCCCGCAAGGGTGATGCCACCTCGGTCGAAGCCCGCGTCAATCTGCAAGAGCAGGGCATAACCCAAAGCGCCTGGAGCACCGGCGCCTGGTGGCGAAAGGTCGATGCCGGCTTCTCCACCGCCCGCACCGACTACCTGGGCCAGGACGTCACCGAATATGGCGCCGAGCTGCTCGGCGAGCTGCGCCCCGACATGACCCTCTACGCCAAGCACAGTCGTGCCGAGCGAGGTGGCGAGTCGCTCACCCAGAGCCAGGTCACCACCGAATGGCGCATGGACGACAGGCGTGCGCTGACGGCCGAAGTGCGCCGCATCGACGAAGATCGCTACAGCGGTCAGGGCATCGGCACGCTGGCAGCGCTCAAGTACAGCCAGCGCCTGAACCCCTCGCTGGAGCTCTACGGCATTGGTCAGGCCACACTCGACAACGACGGCGGCAAATACCGTAACAACGACGCTGTCACCGCAGGCGCCCGCTACCTGTTCGGCAACCAGTCGTCCGTCAGCGGCGAAGCTACCCATGGCAGCCGGGGCAATGCGTTGACCATGTCGGGCGAATACCGCCTCACGCCCGAGCACAGCTTCTATGGTGCCTACACCGTCTCCACCGACACCACCCAGTACGATAGTCTGTTCAACAACGGCAAGCGCCCCGGCCTGACGCTGGGCCAGCGCTGGCGCCTGAGCCAGCGCACCAATATCTTCAACGAAAGCCAGTACTTGAAGGATCCGCGCAGCGGCTCTGGCCTGGCCCACACTTTTGGCATGGACTTCTACCCCGGCCAGAACTGGCGCCTGGGCTACACCTTGCAGCATGGCGACCTGACGGCCTCCACTGGTAACGTCAGTCGTGACGCCATCAGCCTCTACGGTGGGCGCACCAATGTGCGCACCAACTGGAGTAGCAAGGTCGAATGGCGCCGTGACTCCGGATCGGAGAACCGTACTCAATGGGTACTCACCAACTACCTCACCCACAAGGTGGACAACAGCTGGCGCATCGCCGGCAAGCTCAATTACTCGGAAACCAAGGACAGGAACAACGCCGAAGCCGGCGCCAAGCTGGTCGAAAGCAGTATCGGCTTTGCCTACCGACCCTGGGACAGCTCCCGCTGGGGCCTGTTCGGTCGCTACACCTATCTCTACGACATGAGCTCACTGGGCCAGGTCGGCTGGGACGGCACGGCCAGCACCTCGTCCGCCTACTATGACCAGCAGTCGCATGTGGTCTCGCTCGAAGGCGTGTACCGCTGGACCCAGAAATGGGAGAGCGCCGTCAAATTCGCCCACCGCGAAGGCAAGGCAAGATTCGGGCGTGGCACAGGGCAATGGTTCGACTCCGCCACCACGTTTGCCGCCGTGCAGGCCCGCTACGAGGTGATGAACCAGTGGCATGCCCTGGTCGAATACCGCTGGCTGGGTGTGAAGGACGGTGGCGACAAGAACGGCTGGCTGGTCGGAGTGGACCGGGATTTGACCAAGAATCTGCGCGTGGGCGTGGGCTACAACTTTACGGACTTCAAGGGCGACCTGACCAAGGTGGATGATTACCGGGCCAAGGGCTGGTATATCAACATGGTGGGCTACTACTGATCGAGGAGTGAGCGCTATATAAAAAGCCCCTGCAGCTTGTGTTGCGGGGGCTTTTTATCTGGAAATTGGGGCGCAGCGCATATTTGTAAACGCATGCAGTTATGAATTCAATATCAAAGACTTTCAATGCTGTCGCTGACAAACGTAGCTCCAGTCGTGCCTGGCACCCAGCCCGGATAGGTTTCCATGACTTCGGCAAACAGGGCCGAGTCGATCCAGCGCTGCAGCCAATGCTGCAGATGAGGCCAAGGCTGCTCATTCCACTGCGCTTCGTCGATGCGCGCGTACTGGCGCACAAAGGGGCGTAGTGCCATATCGGCCAGGCTGGGGTTCAGGCCGAACAGATAGCCGGTTTCTTCGAGCTGATCGTTCAGGGCCGACAGCCAGGTCAGCGCATCGGCCTGGGCCTGGTTCACGGTCTCGGCGTCGTGGCGCTCGGGGTATTTGCAGCGGTCAAGAGCCTGTTTGAAGAAGCTGTCATTGCGCTCGATCAGAGCCAGCATGTCCTCCAGGCTGCCGTGCGTGGGTTGCAGCCAGCCGTCGGGGTCGTTGTCGCGCAGCGCATGCAGCATCACCTCTAGGCTTTGGTCAATGACTTTGCCGTCCTGCAGTACCAACACGGGCACCGTGCCCTTGGGCGATGCGTCGAGCAGTGCCTGCGGCTTGTTGCGCAGATTGATTTCACGCAGTTCGCAAGCCAGGCCCGCATGGGCCAGCGCCAGACGGGCGCGAATGGCATAAGGGCAGCGGCGGAAGGAGTACAGGACGGGCAGGGTGGCGGCGGCAGTCAAGGCAGGTGTCTGATGAGATGAATAAAACCAAAGCGCCATGGCGCTTGCTGGGCGTGTACTGTACCTGTTGCTCTGAAGCCATGCAGGCCTGTGCGGCTTAGGTGCGGTGGAGTGCTCACGGATTGATAGCTTGAAACTCTTGACCCGAAAAGGTTTTATCCATCGCAGAGCGCTTGTTTCAGTCAGTTTGCAGCTGGGTCATCAGCCACTGTCTGAAGGTCTGCAGGGCGGAGCTGGCCTGACGCGACTTGAGATAGGTCAGCCAGTAGGCGCCGGTGTCGACCTCATGGGCAAAAGGGCGCACCAGCCGGCCTTGCTGCAGCATGTGCTCGAACATGCGTGCGGGCAGCAAGGCAACGCCTGCGCCTTGAGCGGCGGCCTCGGCCAGCGTCAGCGAAGAGTCGAACATGGCTCCGCGCGCCAGCGGGGCTGCCTGGTCAAGGCCGGCAAACCAGCCTTCCCATTCCTGGGTGCGATAGGAGCGCAGCAGGGTTTGCCGGGCCAGGTCGGCAGGCTCGCGCAGTTGCTGTGCCAGCATGGGGATGCACATGGGAGACAGCGGTGCGCGCAGCAGCATCTGCGCGTGCGTGCCATGCCAGGCACCGTCGCCAAAGCGCACGGCGGCGTCCAGCCCTTCGCCGGCCAGATCCACGCGATTGTTATTGGTCAGCAGCCTGAGGTCTATATAGGGGTGCAACTGCTGGAACTGACTCAGCCTGGGGATCAGCCAGCCGATGGCAAAAGTGCCGACCACGCCCACGGTCAGAATTTCACGTGGTCGTGGCTCTGCCACCTGCTGCAGCGATTGTTCTATGCGCTCGAAGCTCTGCGCTACCACGGGCCACAAAGCCTGGCCTTCGTCGGTCAGGGCCAAGCCACGCGGCAGGCGACGAAACAAAGGTTTGCCCAGGCGTTCTTCGAGATTGCGGATGTGCTGGCTGACGGCGGCCTGTGTCACATGCAGCTCCTGTGCTGCGCGGGTTAGGCTCAGGTGACGGGCTGCTGCATCAAACATGCGCAAGGCGTTCAGTGGAAGCTGCATGGGACGATGGAGGTAAAAGTTTTTCTAATGGATTGCGTCAATTATTACTGCTGGTTCGTAAGAATCTACCGATTTATGCTTCAAACCATGGCAGTTAACCAAAAGAGGATCTTATGCAACGACGCAGCATGCTGACAACAGGACTGGCCTTGGGTCTGGGGGCCTGGGGACTGAGCGGCTGTGCTTTTATCTCCAAGCAGCAAGCCGCAGCAGCGAGAACATTGAGCGACGAGCTGGCGGCGCTGGAAATTCAGTCTCAGGGCCGATTCGGACTGCATGTGCTGGATACCGTCAGCGGTGCCGAGGCAGGCTGGCGTGGCGATGAGCGCTTTCCCATGTGCAGCACCTTCAAGACCTTGCTCGCAGCACGTGTGCTGTATCTGGCGCAAAGAGACGAGATTCGTCTGTGGCGCAAGCTCTATTACTCTCCTTCCGAGGTCGTGGCATGGTCGCCGATATCCGAAAAGCGGGCGGGAGCCAATGGGGGCATGACGGTGCAGGAGCTGTGCGAAGCGATGGTGCTCGTCAGCGACAACACGGCGGCCAATGTGCTGCTGGAGGCCAGCGGCGGGCCGGCGGCGCTGACGCAATGGCTGCGCGAACTGGGTGACGGCACCACCAGGCTGGACCGCAACGAACCTTCGCTGAACACGGCGCTGGCCGGCGATGAGCGCGACACCACGACGCCGCAGGCCATGGTGCAAAGCCTGCAGAAGTTGCTGCTGGGCGATGTGCTGGAGGGCTATGCCCGCGCCCTGTTGCAGCAATGGCTGGTGGACAGCCGTACCGGCGACAAGCGTGTGCGTGCCGGCATGCCCGGCGACTGGAAGGTGGGTGGCAAGACGGGCAGCGGCGAGAGGGGTACGGCCTGCGACACCCTTATCGTCTGGCCTACCGAGCAATCTGCGCCGCTGCTGGTGACGGCCTATCTGACTGGCAGTCAGCTCGATGGTGCGGGTCGGGAGGCCGTGCTGGCCAGGGCTGGCGAAGCGGTCAAACGCTGGTATTACGCGATCTGAAGCACCGTGGCCATTTCGATGGTGGGCAAGGATCTTGCATGCCTGCCGGCCTGGAACAAGCGCTGTTGCAGGGGTCTGGCCGTCCACTCGATTGCCTTCAGCAAGACGCGCTGCGGGCTGGCCTTTCTGGCCTGAGCTGTGCTGCCTGCCCGGGCCGGAACACCGGGCAAGCAGCAGTTGCCACTCCTGAAGGTTTGAGCACCGGAGATGACCCGGGGTGGAGCTCGTCCAGCCGCGCCAGCGATGCAGACGCAAGTTCAAAGCCTGTCGCGACGCCGGCTCTGCATCAATGCGAAGAGGCTTTGAGATTCGCCAATCAATGAGATTGATTCTCATTTTCTGATAGAGTCTGCGCTTTCCCGCTCCGTAGCTGCATGCTTTGCGGCCGATTCCAGAGCCTGGGCGGCATGCCTCGCAAGAGGTCGAGGTGTATCCGTGGTTGCGCACTATTACGCAGAACTCGTCAGTTTCTTTGCTCGCTCGCTCAATAGCCGGGATGCGGCTGCTGATGTGGTGCAGGAAAGCTATGCCCGCGTATTTGCCATGCAGTCGCAAGATCTTGCAATACGGGACTTGCGGGCACTGCTGTTTCGCACCGGCAAGAACATCGTGATCGACGATGCGCGCCGCCGCACTGCCGAAGCCCGCATGCTGCAGACCCTGGCCGTGGTGGCTGCGGACGAAGCTCCCTCGCCCGAGCGTCAGGTGCAAGGGCAGCAGCAGCTGGCCCTGCTGTCTCGCCGTTTGCAGGCCATGCCGCGCAAGCGCCGCGAGGTGTTTGTGCTGGTGCGCATCTATGGCTTCAGCCATGCCGAGGCCGCAGCCCATATGAATATCAGCGAAGCCGCCATTGAAAAGCATGTGGTGCGCGCCGTGTGTGATTGCATGGGGCTGACCTCATGAGTGTCGACGTTTCCTTCGGAATGCCGGACCGCAAGCGGCTGGAGCACGCCTTGTTGCTGATTGCGCGCCAGCATGGCGCAAGCCCTGAAGCGGCGCAGGAAGCGACCGAGGCGCTGGCGCGCTGGCGTGCCAGGGAACCTGCGAACGAACAGGCGGCGCAGGCGGCCATGGCAGGCTGGGCTGCGACACAAGGCAGTGCCTTGCAGGGCGAGATGCCTTTGCCCGCGACTCATTCGGCGCGTGTGCAGCAGACCCGCCGTCGTGCGCTGTCCGTGCTGGGGGTAGCTGGTGTGGCGGGCCTGGCCGGCATGCTTGGCCGCTGGCATTGGCTGCAGCCAACGGAGCAGATGGCGCTGCATACAGGCCATGGCCAGCAACTGAGCCGCCAACTTCCCGACGGCAGCCAGCTTGATCTGGCGCCAAGCACCGACGCATCGGTGCTGCTGTATCGCCAGCGTCGCGAGGTTCATCTCCAACAGGGCGAAATCCGGCTCAACGTAGCCCATGACGCAGAGCGACCCCTCGAGGTGTACACGGCCCTGGGCCGCGTACGTGTGCTGGGCACGGTTTTCTCCGTGGCGCTGCGGCCTGCCGGCCTGCAGGTCAGCGTTGCTCAGGGGCGTGTGGCAGTGTGGAAGCAGGGCGGCATGGCCGATCGGCCCCCCGACGCGCTCCTGACCGCAGGCCAGGGCTTGCGCCTGGGGGCAGACGGCCAGCTTGCCCCTTACTCCCTGAACGCGGCGGATGTGGGCGCCTGGCGTGAAGGCTGGCTGGTGTTTGACCACACACCACTTCCCGAGGTCGTGGCGCGCTGGAATGACTACCTGACCCAGCCGATGGTGCTGGACGATGCAGCTTCTCTGCAAGCCCTGCGATTGACCGGCAGTTTCAAGCTGCGCGAGCCTGCCATCTTCATCGCCAGTCTGCCGCGCTCCCTGCCGGTGCGAGTGCAGTCGCTGCCCGATGGCAGAGTCGCCATCCTCCGGCGCTGACGGCAGGCCTGGCCGGCTGAAAATTTTTGTCCGGTACAAGCCGTTTCATGCGTCTTCACTGTGAAAGCACTTTGACAAGCAATTCACAGGATTCATCTGATGAAAAGAAATCACTCTCATTTTTCTTCTGAACAAGAGGAGGGTACGGCTGCAGGTTCACAGGCTGCGGGTTCACATTGTGGCGGTTTGCGCGCAGTGTCTCTGGCCAGTGCCATGGCCTGTCTGGCATGGTCAGCTCTGGCGGTGTTGCCGACGGCCCATGCCCAGGCCGTCAGCAGCCAGGCGGCCATGTCCACATCGCACAGCCTGAGCTTGCCTGCGCAGCCCTTGGGGCAGGCATTGAATGCACTGGCCCGCACCTGGGGGGTGTCGGTTTCGGTCGACGCAGCCTTGGTGGAAGGCCGCACGGCGCCTGCGCTGCAAGGCGTTCAGACCTTGAACGGGGCGCTGGCCAAGGCGCTGGCGGGGAGTGGGCTGGAGGCTGTCCCTGTCGGGGCGGCCATCACCGTGCGCCGCCACAGCAGCCAGAGCGGCGTTCTAGGCGAAGTGACGGTGACGGCCCAGGCTCAGCGCGAAGCCACGGAGGGCAGCGGCTCGTATGCCGCCTCGCATGTGTCCCTGGGCAAAGGGCAGGACATCCGCGAGACACCGCAGTCGATCTCGGTGGTGACGCGCCAGCGCATTGAAGATCAGGCCATGAGCAATGTGGGGGAAGTGATGCAGCAGACCACCGGCGTGACGGTGGACTATGGCGGTGCGGGAGGGCTCGGCGGTGCGGCCACCAAGTTTCTGTCGCGCGGCTTCGAGATCAGCAATGTGCAGATCGACGGAGCCAGCGTGGACGCTTTCAGTCAGCAGCTGTTCGACCCCAATCTGGCCATGTATGACAGCGTGCAGGTGGTGCGCGGCGCCAACGGTCTGTTCAGCGGCAATGGGGAGCCTGGCGGCGCCATCAATCTGGTGCGCAAGCGTCCCACGGCGCAAAGGCAGATTCTGGGCTCGGTGGGCGTCGGCAGCTGGAGTCGCAAGCAGGCCGAGCTGGATGTCGCGGGTCCATTGAATGAAGCAGGAAGCCTGCGTGGCCGTGCTGTGCTCGCGCATTCGGACAAGGATTTCTTCTATCGCGGAGCAAATTCGCAAAACAGCTTGCTCTACGGCATTTTGGAGGCCGATGTGACAAGCTCCACACGTGTGAGCCTGGGAGCCAGCTACGACAAGCTCAAGGCCACTCCCTGGCGCGAAGGCCTGCCGCGAGCTGCCAATGGCGACGATCTGAAGCTGTCCCGCAAAACCGCGCTGATGGCGGGCTGGAGCCACTACGACAAGAGCGCCAAGGAGGTTTTTGCGCAGCTCGACCAGCAACTGGCGGGGGACTGGAAGCTAAAGGCCCAGCTCAATTATCAGAAGGTGGACAGCGATGCACGGCTGGCCAGCCTCAGCGGAGCCGTTGACCCGGCAACAGGTCTTGGCGCCAACTGGACCGGCTTTTCCAACGACTTTCGTTCGGAGAAAAAGAGCCTGGATGTGCATGCCAGCGGCCCGTTCTCGCTGTTCGGTCGCAAGCACCGCTTGCTGCTCGGCGCGGACTGGAGCAAGGTCCGTGACGATCAGGACACCTATTACTCCGAGATGGATACGCCGCTGTCTCTGACCAATGTCTATGAGTTCGATCCCGGCAGAATACCCCCAGCGGTACGTGAACGTATGACGCGCAGCTATCCCGGCTATGGTGCCACGCAAAAAGGCTTTTATGGTCGTGCCAACCTGAGCCTGACGGATCAGCTCACCGCCATTGTCGGAGGACGATATGCCAGCTACTCCTACGACACGCCATATATCAACTACAACGCCGATGGCAGTGTTCGGGCCAGCGGTCGCGAGTACTACAGCGAAAGCGGCATCTTCACCCCCTATGCGGGCCTGGTATATGACCTGGGCAACCAGTGGACAGCCTATGGCAGCGTGACCGAGATCCACAAGTCGCAGGCCAATATGCTGGCTGGGCCGGCACCGGGGGCTGCGCTGGACCCGATCAAGGGGCGCAGCTTCGAGCTGGGCATGAAGGGGGAGCTCGCCGATGGCAAGCTCAATACTGCGCTGGCCTTGTACCGTATCGAGCGCAAGGGGCAGGCGGTGCGTGATCCGCGTTATCCGGAAACGGATGTGGGGAATCTGGGCCTGAGCTGCTGCTATGTCGCGCAGGGCAAGATCATCAGCCAGGGGCTGGACATGGAAGTGACCGGTCAGCTGGCGCAAGGCTGGCAGTTGTTTGCCGGCTATACCTACAACCACAATCGCAACAAGACCGACCCGTCGCAACTGGTCTATAGCTCCATCACACCCAAGCACCTGTTCAAGCTGTGGAGCACGTATCAGTTGCAGGGGCAGCTCTCGCCATGGACGCTGGGCGGCGGCGTGACGCTGCAAAGCGCCACCTATGTCAGCGGTACGGCCAACAGCTACAACCCGGCATCGGGCCAATACGATGGCAATGCCGTTCCCTTCCGCTTCACTCAGGCCGGCTACGCCGTCTGGGGCGCCAGCGTGCAATACCGTATCAATCGCAACTGGTCGGCTGCACTCAATGTGCACAATCTGTTCGACAAGACTTACTACAAGACGGTTGGAACCTCGGGTAGCGGCAACTGGTATGGCGAGCCGCGCAGCGTGCTGCTGACCTTGCGTGGCGCGTTCTGAGCGGGCTGACATGAGCGGCAAGCCAGCATCTCAGCCCGGACTTCGCCAGACCATGTCATGGCTGCACACCTGGTGCGGCCTGGTGTGCGGCTGGCTGCTCTGCGCCATTTTTCTGACGGGCTCGATCAGTGTGTTCCGTGAGCCCATCACGCGATGGATGCAGGGATTGCCACTGGAGGGAAGCGGCCATCAGCCGCTTTCTCTGGACGAGCGTCTGAAGGCCTTGCGGCTGGCCGAGCGGCACCTGAGCAAGACGGCGCCGGATGCGAGTATCTGGCGCATCGGTCTGCCGCTGCACACAGGCGATGGGGTCAAGGTATTCGCGCGTGCCCAGGACGGCGATCTGCAGGCCAGCCTGAATGCACAGACGGGCGAAGCCTTGCCCGAACCCGCCACGCGTGAGACCGAAGGCGGCCGGCATTTCATGTCCTTTCACTATTCCTTGCAGGGAGGTATCGCTGGCTTCTGGGTGGTGGGACTGGTCTCGATGTGCATGATGGTGGCGCTGGTCTCCGGCGTGATCGTGCACCGGCGCATTTTTCAGGACTTCTTTACCTTCCGGCCCGGTAAGGGCCAGCGCTCCTGGCTGGATGCACACAATGCATCGGCCGTGCTCACGCTGCCGTTTCTGTTCATGATCGTCTACACGGGACTCGCGCATTTCTACACCAGCTATATGCCTTGGCCGCTGCAATCGCTGTATGGGCAGGACCATTCGGCCTACAGCCGCTACGAGTCCGAGCTGAAGGCCAGGCCCGAGGTGAAAGCGGCTTCAGATGCGCCTGCCGTTACCGTTGCCGGTGCGGATCTTGTCAGCCTTGCACAGCATGCCCAGTTCTTGCTGGCGCAGCCTGTGGTGGAGGTGTCGATGCAGCGACCCGAACACGGTCGGGCCACGGTGCGTTTCATGGAAGGCAAGCCCGATACGGCGGCGACGCGCCAAATGGTCAATGTCGCCAATTCGGCGACCTTCGATGCCGTCGACGGCCAGCTGCTGCAGCCGCCCGCCAATCGGCCGTCCAGTAGTTTCGCAAGCGACACCTATCCCGTCATCAGCGCGCTGCATCTGGTCACCTTTGGTGGCTGGACGATGAAGTGGCTGTACTTTGTCCTGGGTCTGATCGGCACCGCGATGATTGCCTCCGGATCGATACTGTTTGCAGTCAAGCGTCGAGCAAAAAGCGGTAACGAATGGGGCGTGGCAACGCATTCCATGTACCGCTGCATCGATGCGCTCAATGTGGCAGCGCTGGCAGGCTCGGCGCTGGCGTCCATTGCCTATCTGTATGGCAATCGTCTGCTGCCCCTGGTGCTGGAGGCGCGTTCCAACTGGGAAATTCGCGTGTTCTTTGCGGTCTGGGCTCTGAGCCTGCTGCATGCGCTGCTGCGCACGGCGCGCCAGGCCTGGCGCGAACAGCTATGGATTGTGGCCTTGCTGTGCCTGGGCCTGCCGCTGCTCAATGCCATGACTACAGGCCAGCACGTGGGCATGTATCTGGCGCAGGGCGATGGTCAGAGGGGCGGACTGGAGCTGACATGCATGGTGTTGGGCCTGCTGGTGGCCTGGGGCGCATGGCGGCATGACAAGTCGCAGCATAGCAAGAACATGGCGCAGCCGCGTGCGGGCCGTGGCGCGATCTCAGGAAGTCTCGCATGAAAGCGGCGGCAATGACCAGGGCACAGACCAGGCGCCATCGCTGGGCGGTGCTGCTGCGCGTGTTGATGGCCGCGCTGGGCGGCTATGCGCTCACGGCGCTGGCCTGCGCCGTGATGGCCCATGTGCTTGTGGCCGTGGGTGCCATGCAGCGTGGACCTGCCGTGCTGTTGTCTACCTTGCTCAGCTTTTTGCTCTACACGGCAGTGGCGCTCTGGGTCTTTCATGTGCGCAGCCTGCTGAAAGTGGCGGCATGGATGGCAGGCTCGGCTGCCGTGATGGCGGTCGCGCTGCAGGCGCTGAAAGGTGTGGCATGAGTCTGTGGCAAGTGATGGTCTGTGCCTTGGCGCTGTGTCTGGCAGGCATGCTGGTGCTGAGCCAGGCCATGGACAGGCATTGCGATCAGCTTGTATCGCGCGGCGAGCCCGGGCCCGCGCTGCGGGTCGTGTTGCGCCTGGTGGGGGTGGCGCTGATGCTGCTCGCACTGTGGCTGTGCACGGGCTTGTGGGGTGCTGCGGTGGGAGTCATCGTCTGGCTGGGCGACCTGTGTGTGGCCGCGCTGGCCCTCGCATGGCTGCTCGCCTACATGCCAAGGTCCGGTGCGGTGCTGGTGGCCATGGGAGGTCTGGCTGCCTTGGCCGTGACGCTTTTGGCCGCATGCAAGGAATGACCGATACGGCATGAGGGCTACCGGATTGGAGCCAGCAGGCCTGGATGCAGAGGCCTGTCACCGCCATGGCGGAGATGAGCCTGCGCGGCATGACCGCATGTGCATTCCCTCGGGCCTTAGCCCGGTGATTCGAAATATATGTGCCGCTCGGTTGGCTATTGTAAAAAACCTGTGTGGGCAATCGTTGTGGCTATTGCCGATTTAGCAAGCCCTTGGGCGGGCGCAGAATGTGGGTATTCGTCCATTTTTCCAGCCGCCCCGAAACGATTGCCCGCCCATGCAGCAAGAGCCAGATTTCTTTCACAACCTCAATGAGGAGATGCGCGACGGAAAGCGCTGGCTGGAGCGGACGGTGGTGCTGGCCTATGCCGCAGCAGCGGGCCTGAGCGTGGTGGCTTTCACGCTGCTGGCAGAGGCAGCGTTCGGATTTTTCGAGAGCATCTACCACGGTGTCAATGGCTGGCTGGTGCTGATCTGGATGCCGGCCATCACGGCGGCAGCGGTCTGGGCCACGCGCAAATGGGCTCCCGGTGCCAGCGGCTCGGGCATCCCGCAGGTGATTGCCACGCTGGAGCCATCGGTCGATGCCAGTCTGCGCAAGCGCTTTGTGTCGCTGTGGCTGTCGTTTGCAAAGATCGTGCTGTCCAGCGCAGGCTTTCTTGCGGGGCTGTCGATAGGACGGGAAGGACCGTCTGTGCAGGTGGCTGCCGGCGTCATGCATTCGGCGCGACGCTGGCTGGGGCCCAAGTCCGTCATCAATACCCATGCCTTGCTGGTGGCCGGTGGAGCGGCGGGCATTGCCGCAGCCTTCAACGCTCCGCTGGCGGGCGTGGTGTTTGCAATCGAGGAACTCTCGCGCAAGCTGGAGTCGCGCTCCAGCGGGCTCATCATCGCGGCCATTGTTCTGGCCGGTCTGATGGGGGTCTCGGTCTTCGGCAACCTGAGCTATTTTGGCCGCATTCGTGTG
Organism: Comamonas testosteroni ATCC 11996; assembly: GCF_000241525.1. Lineage (GTDB taxonomy): Bacteria > Pseudomonadota > Gammaproteobacteria > Burkholderiales > Burkholderiaceae_C > Comamonas > Comamonas testosteroni. The sequence continues at coordinate 328,953 of NZ_AHIL01000043.1, read as the reverse complement.
GCAGAGCTCGGCTGGCGTGACCTGCTGCCTTGTCTTGCCGTGGCGCTGACCTGCGGCGTGCTGGGCGGCTTGTTCGCCAAGCTCATGACCCACTCGCTGACTTCGTCCTCCGAGCGTCTCAACAAACTCAGGTCACGCTTTCCCATCCGCTTTGCGGCAGTGCTGGCCCTGCTGATTGCCGTCATCGGCGTGGTCACCGGCGGCGCCACCTTTGGTGCGGGCTCCGAAGCCGTCAAGCATATGCTGCAGGGCGAGGCCGATGTGCCCGAGTTCTATGTCACGCTCAAATTCATCGCTACCTGGCTATCGGCCTGGGTGGGCGTACCCGGCGGTATCTTTGCGCCCTCGCTGTCGATTGGTGCAGGCGTGGGCAATAACGTTGCATCGATTGTTGGAACCACGGATATAGCGCCTGCATTGATAGCGATGGGCATGGCGGCCTTTCTGGCGGCGGTCACCCAGGCGCCGCTGACGGCCTTCATCATCGTGATGGAGATGGTGGACGGCCACTCACTGGTGCTGAGCCTCATGGCATCGGCCATGATCGCCAGCATGATCTCGCGCATGATTGCACGGCCGCTGTATGAATCGCTGGCCTTGCACATGCTCCAGGTGGCAAGGGCCTCTTTGCCCAAGGAGCCGGAGCCTGAAGCCGCTGCGGCTCCAGCGGAGTCCACACAGCCTGTGGCGCGGGACGAGTCTTCCGAGCCTGATGCACTGCAAAAGTCGCGTCAAGGCTAGGCTGTCGGTTGAATCCATCAGCAGCGTCTACGCGGAATTGAACTAGCTTGGGCCAACGGTGCTTATGCTCGGGTGAAATCAGTAGTTCAGGTGATTCTGGACGCGAGGCGCAGTCGGTGAGTCAGGCCTACAGGCATGTGATATCCAATGAGCGAGAAGTGGGGCGACCTCGCCATTGGTGAGGTATGTGACGTCTACGACTGAGGCCACTTGCAGCACCGATCTGGCCTATCGTTCCAGCCGGTCATCTTTTTCGACTTCCGAAGCCAAGCGTTAAGCAAGCGTCCTGGATACGACTGCCGCTGGCCATCGCGGTTGGCCCTTGACCGACACAAGCGTCAGGCCAATGGGCTTGGGCAGTCCGGACTGCCAGGAGTACGCCAGCTGTATCAAGTGCGACCCAATTTGCAGGCGTTACGCTTGTTTGCGCACAATCACATGCATGGCCCGCTCGCCCTGTCTCACCTCGGCGATCTCATAGCCCAGAGCACGCATGTCCAAGCCTTGCCAGAGGTTTTCACCGGAGCCCATCAACAGAGGACGTACAGCGAGGTGAATCTCATCGACCAGCCGCGCCTGCAGGAACTGTCGCACGGTATCTACGCCGCCGCCAATGCGAATATCGCGATCACCTGCGGCTGCCTTGGCTTGTGCCAGCGCCGATGCAATGCCATCCGTGACGAAGTGAAAATCAGTGCCGCCCTGCATGTGCAGTGTGGGCCGCGCGTGGTGAGTCAGGACAAATGCGGGCACGTGATAAGGCGGCTCATCGCCCCACCAGCCCTTCCAGCTTTCGTCAGGCCAATGGCCGCGTATCGGGCCGAACATATTGCGCCCAAGGATCCACGCACCGATGTTCTCGAAGGAGCGCTCGGCCATCTGATTGTCGACACCTGTTTCGCCGATCTGAGACCCCCCATGCATACGCTGAAAGACTTGGGTGGGGAAGAACCACTCAAGGATCTCAGGCCCACCGACGCCGAGCGGGTTCTGCAGATCCTGGTTGGGGCCGGCGGAGTAACCGTCCAGCGAGATGCCGAAGCAGAGGACTTTGACTTTCATGACGGAACACCTTTCAGATGAGCGAGCGATGATCGAAGGCCTCGATATCAACGTCTGTACTTAGCGTTTCCACATGCCTCGGCAACCCGTCGCATTGTTGAGCGCAGCGTGTTGGGGTCGAAGCCAGGTCGGACCGCTGCTTCGGGTATCCGCCTGAATCTGAATGGATGCTGCTGCGGACTCAGTCATCCAATTCGCTGCTCAGCTTGATCGCGACTGAAACTACCCATCTTCAACCGCATGACCCCACAAAGCCGCAGGCGGTGCAGAACTGACAGCCATCCTTTCTGATCATGGCGTGTGCTCCGCAGTCGGGACACTTTTGGCCGCTGACGGAGACACTGCTCTCGGGCGGAGATGTCGGCGTGGCGGCCGTGCTGGGCGCCGGCTGGGGCAGGCCGCGGTTGGCGATGATGCTTTGAATCGCATAGGCCAGCAGCGCCACTTCGCTGTCGTGCCAGAGCGGGATGCGACTGCCATCGTCACGCGTCCTGCTGCCGTAGCGCACCGGGCCGCGATCCCAGGCCACCTTGCGCAGATCAGCCAGGGCCTTGTCGAGAAAACCGCCACGCGCGGCCAGACTCAGGCTGCGCATGGTGGCCGTGATCCATTGCTGGCTCTCGCCAGTCTGGCCCACGGGCATGAAGAACTCGATGGGACGCTCCACACCGTCGACAACCATGAAGCTGACGACCAGATAGAGACGCCGTATGCCGTCATGCGTGAAATATTCGATCTTGTCCACCACGGCATTGAGCGGACCCTCGGGGCGGCGCTCGATCACGGCCGTCAGGCCGCCGGCGCCTGAGGAATTGATAGCGGTCTGTGCTGTATCGGTAAGCGCTTGAGAGGGGTTAGGTGCTGAATCTGTGGAGAGAACCGCACCCAGTGTGTCGTTGGGGCGGTAGGTGGCACAGCCTTTGAGACCAACCTCCCAGCACTCCATATAGAGGTGCTTGAAGTCCTCGAACGGATAGTTGGCCGGGATGTTGACGGTCTTGGAAATCGAGGTGTCGATAAAGGGCTGTACGCAGCGCATCATGGCCACATGCTCGCTGGCGCTCAGTTCCAGCGCACTGACAAAGCACTCGGGCAGCGAGGCCTCGTCACCGTGCAAGGCCTTGTAGAGTCGGTAGGCGTGATCCTGCACGGTGTAGAACTGCTCGCCGCCGTCGGCCGTGCGTTTTTTGCGCGTATAGGTCCAGGAAAAGGCGGGCTCGATGCCGTTGGACGCATTGTCAGCAAAGGCCAGCGACACGGTGCCTGTGGGAGCGATGGACAGCAGATGGCTGTTGCGAAGGCCATATTTTTTAATGGCGGCGCGCAGCTCCTTGGGCAGGCGTTTGGCAAAACCGCTTTTCAGATACTGCTTGGCGTTGAACAGCGGGAAGGCGCCTTTTTCCTGTGCCAGCTCCACTGATGCGGCATAAGCCGCATCGCGCATGGCGCGGGCTATGGATTCGGCCTGCTGCAGGCCTTCATCGCTGGCGTAACGCAGGCCCAGCAGAATCAACGCGTCACCCAGTCCTGTGAAGCCCACGCCGATGCGGCGCTTTTGCTGCGCTTCTCGCTGCTGCTCGGGCAGGGGCCAGACGGTGGCGTCCAGCACATTGTCCAGCATGCGCACCTGAACCGTGACGGCGGCGCGAAAGGCCTCCATGTCGAAGAAAGCCTGGGGTGTGAAGGGTTCGCGCACAAATCGAGTGAGTATGACGGGGCCCAGATCGCAGCAGCCATAGGGCGGCAGGGGTTGCTCGCCACAGGGATTGGTGGCTGCGATCTGCTCGGCATACCAGAGGTTGTTGTCGGCATTGATATTGTCGAGAAACAGGATGCCGGGCTCGGCGAAGTCATAGGCCGAGCGCATGATGGCATCCCACAGCGTGCGCGCAGGCTGGCTGCGATAGACCCAGAGACCATCGTCGCGGCGATGGGCGCCGGCCTGGATCTGTGCCTCGCTGGGGCTGGCGACATGCACCAGCTCCCATTCGGCATCGTCCCTGACCGCCTGCATGAAGGCGCTGCTCACGCCCACGGAGACATTGAAATTGTTCCAGCGGCCTTTTTGTCGCTTGGCGGTGATGAACTCCAGCACATCGGGGTGGTCAATGCGCAGCACACCCATCTGGGCTCCTCGGCGCGCACCGGCCGATTCCACCGTGGTGCAGGATGCATCGAAGACATCGATGAAGGAGCAGGGGCCCGATGCAAAGGAGTTGGTGCCACGCACCAGCGCACCGCGCGGTCGCAGATTGGAGAAGTCATAACCCACGCCGCCACCGCGGCGCATGGTCTCGGCCGCCTGAGAAAGCGCTGTGTAGATGCCGGGGTTGCCCTGGCTGTCGAAACCATTGGTGGCGTCGGCCACGGGCTGCACAAAGCAGTTGATCAATGTGGCCTTGGTGTCCAGCCCCGCAGCTGCCATGATGCGGCCAGCACCGATGGCACCGCGCTGCAGATTGGCCAGGAATTGCTGCTCCCAATGCGTCTGAAGTTCAGGCTTTTCAACTGCTGCCAGGGCTCGTGCCACGCGGGCAAACAGGTCTTGCTCGGATTGCTCGCCGTCAGCCAGATATTTTTCGGCCAGTACATCCTGGCTGATGGCCTGAGGAGGGAGTGTGTTCATGGCATGCCTCATGCAAATCGGATGTCGACTTTGTAGCGCAGACTGCTTGGTAGTGCTGTGACGCAGCGCAACATCGCCGATGCACCAAGTGGGCAGAGGCCTCCATCGGCATAACGGGCCCGCCCCGAAATTGTGACAGACCGGCCCAAACTAGACGGAAAAGACCGGGTCGGCGTATGAGGGAGGGCTCCGCGCAGGCCGAGCTTCAAATGGTGTCGGCCGACGATAGGGCGAAGCAGCGAGGCTACGCGCGGGTCTGAATCATGTCCCCCTCAAAGCGCGCAGCGGCATTCACGAGCGCCATCACCGATGCGGTGACGATGTTCGCGTGCATGCCTACGCCAAATCGAGAGCCGGGCACGCCAGGCAATGCGGCTTCGATGATGGCAACGGCGCAGGCGTCGGCGCCGTTGCCCAGGCTGCGCTCTTCATAGCTGTCGATGCGCAGCGGCAACTCCAGTGCAGCGACGGTGGCTGCAATTGGGCCGTTGCCGATGCCGCTGCGCAGTCTGGGGTGCCCGTCGGCATCGTGCCAGTGCAGTTCGATACCCTGGCCTTGCGGGCTGTCGAACAGGCGGTGGCTTTCATAACGCAGTGACCGAGATTCGGCTTGGGCATGCAGGTAGGTGGCTTCGAAGAGTTCCCAGATCTGCGTGCTGCTCAGCTCGGTTTCGCTGCTGTCGGCCCAGGCCTGGACAATGGCGCTGAACTCGATCTGCATGCGCCGTGGCATGGTGATGCCTCTGTCCTTTTGCAGCAGGAAGGCAATGCCGCCCTTGCCGGACTGACTGTTGACACGCACGATGCTGTCATAGGTACGTCCCAGGTCCTGCGGGTCTATGGGCAGATAGGGCACGCGCCATGGGGCATCGGCTTTCTGCGCCGCAAAGCCTTTGGCAATCGCATCCTGGTGTGAGCCGGAAAATGCTGTGAACACCAGATCGCCCACATAGGGGTGGCGCGGATGTATGGGCAGGGCCGTAGAGGCTTCGGCGATGCGTGCCACGGCGGCGATGTCGGAGAAATCCAGGCCCGGAGCAATACCCTGGGTGTAGAGGTTCAGGGCCAGAGTCACCAGGTCCACATTGCCGCTGCGCTCGCCGTTGCCGAACAGGCAGCCTTCCACACGCTGGGCACCGGCCAGCAGGGCCTGCTCGGCACAGGCCACGCCAGTGCCTCTGTCGTTATGGGGGTGTACCGAAAGCGTGATGTGCTCGCGCCGAACCAGACGCCGGTCCATCCACTCGATCTGGTCGGCAAACACATTGGCGGTGGTCACCTCCACGGTGGTAGGCAGGTTGATGATCATGGGGCGTTCGGGGCCGGCATCCCAGGCGGCAATCGCGGCATTGCACACGGCCAGGGAAACGTCCAGCTCGGCCATGCAAAAGGTTTCCGGAGAGTACTGCAGCACCCATTCGGTTTCGGGGTGCTGCTCGGTCAGTTGCCTGAGGTGGCGCACATGGTGCTCCACCATGGCAATGATCTGCGGCACTTCCATGCCAAAGACGATTTCGCGGAAGGCCGGGGCCACGGCGTTGTAGAGGTGCACGATCACGCGGCGCGCGCCGGCCACGCTGCGCACCGTGGTGGCAATGAGGTCCTCACGCAGTTGGGTGATGACCATGGGCGTGACGTCATGCGGAATCAGCTGGGCATCGATGAGGTGACGCACGATGTCGAAGTCGGTCTGCGAAGCGGAGGGAAAGCCAACTTCGATTTCCTTGAAGCCGATGGCGACCAGCTCCTGGAACAGCCGCAGCTTGCGCTCGCGGTTCATGGGTTCGAACAGCGCCTGATTGCCGTCGCGCAAATCGGTCGACAGCCACACGGGCGCTTGCGTCAATGTACGGCCAGGCCATTGGCGGTTGGGCAAGTCCACAACGGGAAATGCGCGGTATTTGGTAGAAGGATCAGCCAGCATAGAGACCTTGGAGTTGAAGAAACGATCACCTGGTCTCCCTGCCCGGATGGGGCTGGCTAAGGCCGGGGTCTGGGAAGACCAGGATGGGACCATGCGCGAACACGTGCATGCAGACCCCGACCAGATGTCAGAGCCAGTAGGCGTAGCGAAAGCGGGTGGCAGTGTTTCACGGCAAAAATGCTTGTTGATGCAGACAGTGGGGCTACTTTATGCGGCCAAAGGTATAGACTTCTATCGATAGATATTCATTTGTTGTAGAGATTTGGACATATTTCATGGGTTTTGCTTCCCCCGAACATGGTGCACATGCCCTGGATTTGCAGCATGCCCAGGCCTCGTCACTGCCTGTCACCGGCGTGGAACAACGCTACCCGCCTGGTCATGTGGTGCCGCAGCACAGCCACGCGCGCGGCCATCTCATTTATGCCTCGGAAGGCGTGTTGCTGGTCGAGTCCCCTTGCGGGCAATGGCTGGTTCCACCCACCACTGCGGTGTGGCTGCGCCCGGGCATGCTGCACAGGATCACGGCGACCACGGCGGTGCGAGCCTTTGGCCTGTTTATTGAGGAGGCATGGTCGGCACGCCTGCCGGCCCGGGACTGCGTGCTCCACGTCTCGCCGCTGGTCAGGGAGCTGATGGCGGCGCTTGTCGACTTGCCCCATCAGGGGCCGCATCGCCCGCGCGATGCGCTGCTGGGTGATCTGCTGCTGGAGGAGTTGCAGGCGCTGGCGCCGCTGCCGTATTACCTGCCCTGGCCTGAAGATGCGCTGATGCGACGCATCTGCGAGAGCATGCTGGGTGCACCGGCGCAGCGCACCACGGTGGAACTCCTGGCCCGGCAGCACGCGCTGACGCCCAAGACGCTGCACCGTCGATTTCTGAAAAGCACCGGGATGAACTGGGGCCGGTGGTATCAGCAGATGCGGCTGATGGCTTCCATCCCCCAGTTGCTGCAGGGCATGCCCATCACCACCGTGGCGCTGGAAAGCGGCTATGAAAGCCATAGCGCCTATTCGGCGGCTTTCCGCAAACAGTTCGGCCGCCCGCCGTCGGAATTTGCGGCTGTGGCAGACAGAGCGACGCCACGTTAGCCGGCCTTGCTGCACACAGAGCCGCGGCTTGCGCCGCCTGCGCCTGCTGCACGCATCTTTTACTCCCCAAAAAAATAGCCCCCAACGCTTGTTCATCAAGCGCTGAAAGCCATTTTTGATAATGAAGGCGGATTAGAGCTTCTTCACCAGTACCTGGCTCTTGCGGCCCCAGTTGTATTTGGCCTTGCGGGCCTCCGGCAGCCATTCGGGCTCCACGGGCTGAAAGCCGCGCTTGATGAACCAGTGCATGGTTCGCGTGGTCAGCACAAACATGGTTTCGCAGCCCAGGGCGCGGGCGCGCTGTTCAATGCGTTTGAGCAGCTTCTCGCCATCGCCCGTACCCTGGCTCTTGGGCGAGACGGTAACGGCGGCCATTTCGGCGGTCTTGGCCTCGAGGTAGGGGTGCAGGGCCGCGCAACCGAAGATCACGCCGTCATGCTCGATGACCGTGTAGCTGGCGATATCGCGCTCGATCTCGGTGCGGTCGCGCTTGACCAGCGTGCCGTCGCGCTCGAAGGGCTCGATAAGCTGAATGATGCCGCCCACGTCGTCGATCGTGGCCTCGCGCAGTTCTTCGAGCTTTTCGTCAATGACCATGGTGCCTATGCCGTCGTGTACATAGATCTCCAGCAGAAGCGCTCCGTCGGTGGAGAAGGGCAGGATATGGCTTCGCTCCACGCCATGCTCGCAGGCGCGCACGCAGTGCTGCAGGTAAAAGCCCACATCGGTAGGCTGCTGTGCAGGCGGGAGCTGGGCCAGCAGGCGGCGCGCGGCGTCCAGCGGCAGCTCGGTATCGATGGGGTTGTTCTCATCGGCCGGGCCGCTGGGGTCCATGCGCACGCCGGGCACTTCGGTCAGGAACAGCAGCTTGTCGGCCTTGAGCTCGATCGCCACGCGGGTGGCCACTTCTTCCATGCTGAGATTGAACGCCTCACCCGTGGGCGAGAAGCCGAAGGGCGAGACCAGCACCATGGCTTCTGAGTCGAGGGCGCTGCGAATGCCTTCCACGTCTACCTTGCGCACCAGACCGGAGTGCATGAAATCCACACCGTCGACGATGCCTACGGGGCGGGCCGTGAGGAAGTTGCCCGAAATCACGCGCACGCGCGCGCCGGCCATGGGTGTGTTGGGAAGACCCTGGCTGAAGGCGGCTTCGATCTCGTAGCGCAGCTGGCCGGCCGCTTCCTGAGCGCAGTCCAGTGCTATGGAGTCGGTGACACGCATGCCGTTGTAATAACGCGGCTCCTGGCCCTTAAGGCGCAACTGCTCGTTGACCTGGGGGCGGAAGCCGTGCACCAGCACGATCTTGACGCCCATGGCCTGGATCATGGCCAGATCCTGGACGATGGAGCTGAGCTTGCCCGCATCAATGGCTTCACCGGTCAGGCCCACCACAAAGGTCTGGTGTCGGAACTTGTGGATATAGGGGGCCACAGACCGGAACCAGGGAACAAAGGTGAAGTTGAAGACGGTGGACATGGCAGTGCGCGAAAACCTCGAAAAGCGGGAAAAAAGGCCCGCGTCGGGTATTACGCAGGCCTGAGGCGCAAAGTGTAGCGGCTACTCGCTTGCCTTAGCAGGTTGTTGCAGGGTTTGTGCGCGCTGATCGCACAGTTTGTGGCTTTTGTGGCGTGAAGTTTTCAAAAAATGACGGCTTGTATTTGAGCAGAGCTCCGAGTGGCAGTCAGCGTCGAAACCATGCGAGGCAAAGATAGACACTCGGTCAATCGTCCGGTTGCCGGTTGCCGTTTGCCGTTTGCCGTTTGCGCAGATTTTTCCGTGCTGCTCATTTCATGGCGCATCTTTCGACCACGTCGAGAGGGGGCCAGCTCAAGATTGTCAATCCAGGCGTCATAGAGAGAGCACATGCTCTCTGCAGGTCATGGCTGTCCCTGTGGATTAGGTCAAAGATGTCGCGACTACTTTCAGGATATCTCGTCCGAGAGGCGAATCCGACCCCCTGTTGAAGCCCTCACATGCTGCCGCCCATCATGGGCAGGATCATGCGCACGATTCGTATGATGGCCGGACCCAGAACCACCATGATGATGGCCGGGAAGATGCAGGTCACCAGTGGCAGCAGCATCTTGGTGGGTATCTTGGCAGCGAGCTCTTCGGCGCGCATCTGCCGTTTGTGGCGTAGATCATCCGAGAAAACCCGGAGCGATTCGCCTATGCTGGTGCCAAATCGGTCTGCCTGCGTCAGCATGGCCGTAAAAGTGTGAATTTCATCTACACCGGTGCGGGCCGCCAGATTTCGCAGGGATTTTTCGCGAGTGCTGCCAGCTCGCATTTCCAGGTTGGTCCAGTGGAGCTCCTCTGCCAGGGCTTCGCTTTTGATGCGAATTTCATCGGTTACCTTGCCCAGCGCGGCATCCAGGCCCATGCCTGCTTCTACGCAGACCAGCATCAAATCAGCGGCATCGGGAAAGTTTTCAAAGATCTCGCGCTTGCGGCGCGAGGCCATCCAGCGCAGAACCAGATTCGGCAGGTAACAGGCCACAAGAGCGGTCACCAAGGGGAAGAACAATAGCTGGGTGCTGTCTGCCTTGCTGGCTGCCCGCATGAGCGAGTACACCGTCAGCCCCAAAGCAAGAGGCAGCAGCGTTTTGACTCCAAAGTACAGCAGTGGTGCACTCTCGTGGCGGATGCCGGCATTCAGAAAGCGCAGCCGCAATGGCGTTGCATCACTGTCTTTGGTGGGGGACGACAGGTGTGCAAATGGGCCGACCAGCTTGACGACTGTTTCTGTCCACCCCTTGTCTTGAGAGGTGGGTGTAAGTGACTGTAAGCGTCGCTCGGCGACTGTTGGCGTTGCCCAGAAGAACAAGGCGCCAGCAGCCAGCATGACGGCGGTGAAAGTGAGCAGGGCGACGATCAACATGGAGGACTCCTTGCGTTTCAGATGGACTCATACCCTGATACGGGCGATGCGGCGCAGCAGCAACAGACCTATGACCATCAGTGCGGCCAACCATTTCAGAATGGTGATGCCAATAGGGTCAGTCCAGAGCGGATGCATGAATTCCGGATTCATTAGATTGAGCAGAGCGGCCAGTCCAAATGGCATCAAGCCCAGGAACCAGGCCGACATTCGCCCGTCAGCGGAGAGTACGCGGACCTTGGCATGGAGCTTGAGCCGCTCGCGGATCAGGCGACTCAGGTTGCTGAGCATCTCGGTGAGGTTGCCGCCAGATTCGCGCTGTATCAGTACGGCGACGATGAAGTAGCGCAAATCTGTGATCGGTACCCGCTCACCCAGATTGCTCAAGGCCTGCTGTAGCGATGTGCCATAGTTGATTTCGTCATGCACCAGGCGGAACTCGTCGGCGATAGGTTCGGTCAGTTCCTCTCCAGCCATTTGCAGGCTTGCGGAGAATGCATGGCCTGCGCGCAATGCGCGCGCTATGAGGTCCAGCGCTTCTGGGAGTTGGTGCTCCATACGTTTCAGGCGCTGCAGTCTTTTGCGTTGCAGAAACAGCCATGGAAGGGAGCCCAGCACCAGACTTGAAAGCACGCCCAGCTCCATGGGTTGGCGAAGCATGACGGTTGTCAGCATACCTAGCGCAAACAGTATTGCACTGCCTAGCAGCAAGCCCGAAACCGTCCAGTCCAGGCCTGATTGAACAATGAAGCGGTCTAGCTGGTGGGCGCGCGGCATGGTTTGCAGCACACGCTGCATCCTGGGCATATCGCTAAGTACGCGCTCCTTGACCAGCTTGGTCGGATTGCTGTTGTCATCGGCTGCTGACAAGGCTCTGAGCCGGCGCTCAAGCCGCTTTGCCTCAGGACTCTTGTACTGCTTCCAGATCGTGTGCAGTGCTTCCAGTAGCAGGAGCACTGCTACAAACACCAGACCGATGATTACCAGGATCGAGTGGGAAGAGAAAAAGGACAGCATGGCGGCACCTTTTTGCGGAGTTCATTGATAGTGGCGTTCTGGAGCGAAGATGCTGTCGGGCAACGCAATGCCGAAGCCTTTTAGCCGATCGGCGAACTTGGGTCTGACACCCGTGGCGTGGAAATATCCCTGGACTTCACCATTGGCGCCGATCCCGGTCTGGGTAAAGGCAAAGATCTCCTGCATGGTCACCACATCCCCCTCCATGCCCGTGATCTCCTGGATGCTGGTGATCTTGCGTTTGCCATCCGTGAGCCGGAGTGCCTGCACGATCACCGTAATGGCCGATGCAATCTGCTGGCGTGCGGCCTGGTGCGGCAGATTGAGGCCTGCCATGCCGACCATGTTCTCGAGTCGAGCCAAAGAGTCGCGTGGCGTATTGGCATGGATGGTCGTCAATGAGCCTTCGTGGCCGGTGTTCATGGCCTGCAGCATGTCTACCGCTTCGGCGCCCCGGACTTCGCCGATGATGATGCGGTCAGGGCGCATGCGCAGTGCGTTACGCACAAGGGATCGCTGCGTGATTTCTCCACGGCCCTCTATATTGGGCGGGCGCGTTTCCATGCGTACCACATGAGGCTGCTGCAGTTGCAGCTCGGCCGCATCCTCGATGGTGACCACGCGTTCCGTTGTTGGAATATAGCTGGAGAGAATGTTGAGCAGCGTTGTCTTGCCGGCCCCGGTGCCGCCAGAGATGATCATGTTCACCTTGGCCTTGGCCAGAGCCTCAAGAACCAGGGCCATGCCAGGTGTCAGGCTTTTGAGGTCGTTGATCAGATTCTCCATGCGCAAAGGGATGCGTGCAAAGCGCCGGATCGACATCATGGGGCCATCAAGGGCCACGGGCGGGATGACCGCATTCACGCGCGAACCATCTGGCAGGCGGGCATCGACCATGGGGCTGGATTCGTCGATGCGTCGGCCTATGCGTGAAACGATCTTGTCAATGATGCGCAGTAAATGCTTTTCATCGGTAAAGACAACGGGCGTCAACTCCAGCCGGCCCTGGCGTTCCACATAGATCTGATCGTAGCGATTGACGAGGATGTCCGATACCGAAGGGTCGGCCATCAACAGCTCGAGTGGACCGAAACCCAGCATCTCGTGCTGGATATCTCGGATCAGCATTTTTCTCTCGAGATCGTTGATGGCCGCGGAGTCCTCAGTCAGCAGTCGCTCGGTCATGGTCGCAATTTCTTGCTGCAGTGTCTGCACGGATACTGCATCCAGGGCAGCAAGATCGAACCGCTCCAGCAGCTTGGCATGAATGCGGCTTCTGAGTGCCAGATAGGCCGCAGAGTGACTATAGATGGGGGTGGATGGCGCAGGAGGCTCTGCTGCGGGCATGGCCGACATATCTGCGGACTCAGACACGACCTGCAGCAGAGGCTTGGGCGTGCGTGTTGATGGCGCGGTCAGGAAATCTCGTAGTGACATGACAGTCTCCTTCTGCAATACAGATGCCTACGCCCGGCGAAAGAGCCGGTTCAAGAAATTACCGTTTTCTTCATGAGTTCGAGGTGACAGCGCATCGGCCCAGGCCGTCAGCTCGCGCACCACGCTGCTACTGCGAGCGGATTCGGCCAGCGGTGCTCCAGCATTGATGGCTGCTTGTACTTCCTGGGCTGAGTCGGGAATGCTGCGCCATTGCTGTTCCAGGCCCAGGGTCTTGCGCACTTCAGACAGACCGATTTCGCTGCGCCTGTCCACCCGGTTCAGCACCGGATGCAGGCGGCTTTGCGGGTAGCCCAGATCGTGGAACATGCGCAGCAGCTTTTGCGCATTGCGAACGGCGGGTACGTTGGGCAGCAGCACAGGAACAATGCACTGCGCCTTGTCGAGCACGCGTAGAGCCAATGGGTCCAGCACGCGCCCCATGTCCAGCAGCACGAAGTCGTAGTGTGTGGCAGCCAGTTGCACGATGGCCTCAATATGCCCGGGCTCCACTTCCATGGCATGCATGGCATCTTCGGGGGCCGCCAGCACATGCAGGCGTGGTGTGATCTTTACCGTACTGGCGGTGAGAAAAGATGCGTCAAGGCGGTGAAGGTCACGTGCCACATCCGCCAATGTCGAGCTTGGCTTGCCTTCATGCAGATAGGGCAGCGCATCGCCAAACTGCAGATTCAGGTCGATAAGCAGCACGGAGTGCTTTTGCGCCAGCGCCCAGCCCAGGTTGGTGGCCAGGAAAGTGGCGCCGGCACCGCCCTTGCAGGGCAGAAAGGCCATGACTTGCCCTTGTGCACGGTTGGTGGTGCTGTCCTGCAATTTGCTGGCAAGGCGCTGAACGGCATCGGCCAGCGCCTGCGGCGGCGGCGGCGATGGCAGAACCTCGCGCACGCCCGCCCGCATGGATTGCAGCAAAAACTCTGGTGTCTGCTGGGCGCACAGCAGGACCACGGCCATGCGTGGGTGATGGGTGGTTACCTGTTCCACCGGAGCCAGGTCTGCGGGGTCGCAGCACATACCATCGACGATGATCAGATCCGGCAGCTCCTGCTCGGCAATCGTGGGCATGCGGGTCTTGCCACCCTCGAAGGTCTGCACCTGGTGCGACTGCTCTTGCAGCACATGGGCCATCTCGCGGAGATGGGCGGTGTTGGGGGAGATGATGGCGATTTTCATACGAGTTCTCGCTGGTCAAGGGGTGCAGTCCGATTGGGCGTTGGAGTCCTGGTACATGATTTCACGCGGCAGGGTGGTGCTAAATCCCGGCATGTCGATGACGGTCTGCGCCGCCGACCCCACGATGGGCGCGATCCATTGGAACTTCAGACCGTCTTGAGGGATGCTTACCGTGACGCTCTTGCAGGTGGCAGTCGTGCAACTGTCGGGTTTCCAAATCACGTCCACAGCGGTGATTTGCGGCAGCCGGTTCTGCATGTGCTGAAGTACCTTGGTTTGCCGGTTTCGGTCATCGCACACCACCGCATAGCGAGCACCGGCACGTGTGGCTTCGTTGGCCGCGGTCCAGGTGTAGAGCAGGCGGCTGAAATCCACCACGCCCAGCAGGAACATCAGAAAGATCAGCAGCCCCAGTGCAAATTCAATGAGTGTGGAGCCGCGTTGAGTGAGGTGTTTCATGTCAGCGTCCTCATCGTGGCGGTGATATTGCCGAAGTTGATGCCTCCGTTGGTGAACAGCTGCAGGCCGAACACGCTGGATATCGGTGACGAGAAGTGATACCCGGTAACCGTGACGGTGACGGTATTGATCAGCGGGAGTGCACCCGTGGTCTGCCAGCTGCAGCTCACGGCGCTGGTCTTGAGTCCGGGAGCTAGGGGTTGGCTGCCCGCTGTCGTTGTACCGTAGACCACCAGATTCTGGGCGTCAGGGCATAAGGTGTTAGGCGTGTTTGCCGAGAGATAGCGCGCGGCATCGCGTACCGACTTGGTCACCGTGTTGTATTCGTAAAGGGCACGGCCGAACTCGATGACGATCATGCTCAGCATGATCATGAAAGGAATGCTTAGCGCCAGCTCAATCAGCGCTGCCCCCTGTTGTCGATGCTGATATTTGCGCATGATGTTCACCTTACAAGGACGGGTACCAATGGGCCGTATGTACCGCCTGCCAGACCGGTGGTGGTGCAGGGACTGTCTAGGTCGGTGGCATTGCCCCGGTATTCAAGGGAAATGTCGTCTTTGATTGGGCTGGGAAGCGGTTGCAGCATCAACATGCAGGCGAAATTGACGACATAGCCACCGGTATTCACTACAGGGACGAGTACCAGGCGGCGGTCGGCACCAAAAAGTTTGATCTCGGCGGTCCCTATCACGGTTTCATTGCCTTTGGCGGGACAGCTGGGCCCACAAGGGGTAAACGATTGGCGCTGCGTTATGAAGTTGGAGGTGCCGCCTTGAGCAGGACCGTCGTAGGCATTGAATTTGCTCGGCCAGTTGGTGTCGGTGTAGATATAGCCCGTGAAATCGGGGCGGCTCGCACTAGGGTTCTGAGACGGGGTGTCTGAAGCCTTTTTGTAAATACCAAAACGATGGTTCCAGTATTCGAAAGCCGAGGCTTTTAGGCCGTTGGTATCAAGGGGGAGTTGGGGAAACTGGGTGTTGCAGTATTTCCCTTCCAGCTCAGCCCATGTTTCAGTGGCACTGGTGGATCCATCCAGATTGGACCAGCCGAAGTCGCTGCCGCCACCCGATTTGGTCATGGCGACGATCCAGGTGCCTTTGCCGCCACCGGGCGAACTGTTCAGTGCATCGAACTTTGCCTTTTTCAGTTGCACGGGAATTGGGCAGGCACTTTGTGAAGGCGCGCGAGTTGCCACGGCCCTTGCTTCCACGGTGCCTGTATTGGGCCAGGTGGCGCTATCGCCGGTAAAGGCCCCCATGGCTTGCAGCAGCCAGAGCTTGATGCTGCTCATGGAGTACTGGCATTCGGCATAACGTGCCAGCTTGCCGTCCGATGTCGGAGTGACGTAATCCTGTTTCCGAAAGCTGATGCCAGTGGCGGGGAGCTTTCCCTGTCCGTTCCAGTTAGCGGATTGCAGATTGGCGTTGTTGCTGTTACCCGCCGCCATGCCTGCGTTCTGGGCGCGCGTGATGGCGTCAGATTGACCATTGAGTTCTCGTGCCGCTGCCAGCGCGCAGCTGTCCATGGCCGTCTGCAGCTCGGTCTTGACGATAAACAGCCGGCCCAAATCCAATGCAATGCCCATAAAGCCCAGCAGGAACAGCATGAACAGGGCAAAGGTAATCAGAAAGGCACCATGCTGCCGCCGCTGTGCGGCAGAACCACGCATGGGCCGGGCTTTGGACCTGAGGTGTGGGTGGTTTCTCATGATGTGTTTCGAATGGAGTGGTTGGCTGGAGAGCCATGACGGACGAGACGACCGCCATGGCTTATCTGTGGATAGAGTCAGGTGCAGCTAGCCGAGTTGGTCAGGCAAGCCTTGACTTTGGTGAGCCAATCATTGAAGAGGGCGTCGCTGATCGAAGACTTCATCAGCAGGATCAAGCCAATGGAGACCACGGCCACAACGAGTGCGTATTCGATGATTTGCGCGCCTTCTTCATCCTGGATAAAGACTTGCAGGGAATGGCCAAAATGCTGAGTGATGCTGTTCATGGTGATACCTCAAAGTTGGGTCAACGATTCCATGCTGGCGCTATGGCGCGGCGCCAGAACCACGCATGTGCCGGGTTGCGGTCCAGTAGTGCGGGCTGTTTTTCATGGTGCAATGCGTCTTTATCGGTTCTTTGCTGATGGCCATGACAGTTAGCGCGGCTGCGTCATGGCTTACCTCTCAATACAGTTAGGTGCAGCTGGCCGAGTTGGTCAGGCAAGCCTTGACTTTGGTGAGCCAATCAGTGAAGAGGGCGTTGCCTATGGAAGACTTCATCAGAAGAATCAGTCCGATGGACACTACGGCTACGACGAGCGCGTATTCGATGATCTGCGCACCTTCTTCATCCTGGACAAAGGCTTGCAGGGAACGGCCAAATTGCTGAGCGATGCTGTTCATGGTGATACCTCTAAAGTGAGTAACGGATCGAAAACATCTACACGGGTTGGGTGCCGGTTTGCTGGGCCGGCGGTAAGTGGCGTGCAAGGCCGCGATGCGATCTGTTCTCCTTTCAAATTCAATGGTGTGGAACTGATGAACTGAGATCTGGAGATTCCAGGGACTAGGGCGTACCGCCGCTGCCTCCCCCTGCACCGCCGCTTTGGTTGCCGGTCAGCGAGCCGCCAATATTGATGACATTGACTGCCTGCGGTGGCGTTTTAAAGCTGCGCTCGTAGCGTTCCATGGTGTGCGCTGCGGCTCGACCGTCCATGCCAGTGGCTCCATCAACACCGACGCCAGGAGCCTTGCCGGCTTCAGGGTTGAGGGTCATCTGCATGCGGGCGGTGCGCACAGCCTCGCCAAAGCGAGCGTCGTAGTGCGGGGTTGTGCTGCCGCAGCCCGCCAGCAGGGCGGCGAGGGCCACGGGAAATAGGATGCTGCGTTCGATCATGGCTTGCCTCCGGTTCAGGTGGGCGGGTTCAGGGGGCGGGACGGTCAACCGAGGGCTCGGCCGGTGCTTGCGGTAGCAGCTCCTGTGGTGCTGCTACCGGGGCAGGTGCCGGAGCTGGGGTTGCAGTGCCGGACGGCATGGCTGCGGCGGGCGCAGTCTTCGCGGCTGGCGCGGGCTTGGAGCTCTCCAGCGCACCGTTGAGATAGACCTCGGCGCGTGAGGGCACCACATGGTTGTCGGTGGGCACTCTGGGTGCTTCTGCGAGTGCCTGTACCAGGCGCGGAGTGATGATGAACATCAACTCGGTCTGATCGGTCTGGAACTCGGTGCTGCGGGCCAGTGCGCCGAGAACCGGTATTTCCCCCAGTCCCGGAAAGCGTTTGACGGCCTCGGTGATGTTGTTCTTGATGAGACCGGCAATGACCAGACTTTGCCCGTCATTGAGCTGCACCGTGGTGTCTGCGCGTCGCACCGAAAGCGAGGGAATGACGGAGGTGACGCCATTGATGGCGGTGAAGGGTGAGCCTGTCTGAGACAGGTCGGACACTTCTGAGACCAGCTTGAGATTGACGCGTGAGCCACCCAGTACGGTGGGCGTGAACTTGACGCCGATGCCGAACTCTTTTTCCTCCAGCGTCATCACTGGCACGCCAGTGGTATTGCTCTGTGCCACGGGAATAAAGATCTTGCCGCCCGAGAGAAAGCTGGCCTGTTGGCCGCTGATGGCCATGATGTTGGGCTCGGCCAGAATACGCACCAGGCCGTCGTCTTTCTGGCCGTCAATGCTGATTGAGCCTTTGCCTATGCGCATGGCGCTCAGCAGTCCTCCGCCGCCACTGAGGAAGTTGGAGGCGATGGAGAATGTATTCATGCCATTGCTGGTGATGCGCTGGCCCGCAAGACTGGCACCGAGCTTGTCGAGCAATGTCTTGCTGACCTCGGCAATCTTGACTTCCAGCATCACCTGGTGAGGCGAAGTGGTGCGCAGCAGGTTGACGATCTTCTTGCTGTCGCTGTAGGCGCCGGCGAGCGTCACCACATCGTCCAGGCGCAGCGGATTGCTGATCTCTCCGCTCAGGACCAGGGCATTGTCGGCGCCCTGGACGCGGATGCTGCGTTCCTCGGGCATGAGCTCGCTGAGCTTGGCCTGCAGCGGCCCCGGGTCCATGGTGACGATCACGTCCTTGATGAAGCAGGCACCCTGGGCATTTTGCAGGATGACGTTCATGGAGCCAGACTTGCGGCCGCGAAAGAACAGGTCTCGCGGGCTGAGCAATTGGACCTCGATATCACCCATGCCGTTCTGCATTTGCGGCTGGGCATTCGCGGCCATGGGCGCTGCTGCCTGACCCGCTCCGGGCGTCTGGCCGCTGACCAGGATGCGCGCCATGGGCGAGCTCAGCGGAATGACCACGGATTTCCCCAGCGTGACGGTGGTTGGATCCTCCGTGCGGATGGCCGTGCAATTCCTGGCGGGCAAGGTGTTGCGGGGAGCTGCGGGAGCTGCCGCAGCCACGGGGCCGGGCTGAGCAGGCGTGCCCGCAGATTGGGCCAGCACAGGCGCTGAGCTGGCGAGCAGCATGCTGGCTGCTATGTATAGGTGATGGTGTTGCACGGCCGACCTCTCTGAGTTGTTGCGAGTAGAAGATCAGAAGCAGTTGAGAGTTCGAGCGCCGCCCTGGATCACTTCGACACAGGTGGCTGTCGAAGCCTGGGGTGCGGGCCTGGCTCGCTGCATCACGGGTTTGGCAGGAGCTGCGACCTTGACCGGTGCAGGGGCTGCCTCTGGTGTTCCAAACAGCTGGTGCTTGGTGATGCCTGCAGTGCTGGTGGGATCTTTGTCAATCTGGTTGCGCAGCACCAGTGAAAGATTGCCCACGCTGCGTGCAAGATCGAGTTTCTCGGCATCTTCCGGGCTCAGCTCGAGGGTGACGGCGCTCACCACCTTGGGTTTGGTCTCGTCACGATCGGCTTCCTGGGCCACGGCCAGAACCAGCACGTTCTCCAACACGGTTTTGCTGATCTGGCGCGACTCTTCTGTCTTGCCGTTCTGTTCCTGCTGGGCATTGACCACCACATCCACGTAGTTGCCGGGCAGGGCGAAGCCCGCAACACCGACCACATCGTTGACGCGTACCGTCATGGCCCGCTTGCCCGGAGCGATGACGGCTGCCAGTCCGCCTTTGGTGCCTACGGGTGCCAGCTTGCCTTCGAGCACGGCTTCGCCACGCAGCACGCCGACCTTGACGACGCGATCCTGCAGCTGTTGCATGTCATGGAATGCGCCATCGGGTATGGAGCCCCGCGGCCAGTCCACCGTGTTGAGCATGTTCGGCAAGATCTTGCCGCCCAGTGGAATGTCGGTGGCAGCGACAACCACCTTGTCGGCGTCCAGGCTGCCGCGTTGGGCCACCCAGTTGGCGGCGTAGACAGCCGCTGCCAGACTGGCCAGTGCTGCGAGGATAAACAGACCCAAAGCTTTGAGGTTTTTCATGGGAGGCTCCCGCTATGCCGTGATGTAAGTGACTAGACCCAGGTGAACTGCCGAGCGACCAGGAACGCCAGGGTTCCCAGGGCGATGCTGACGCCGTAAGGCAAGGTGCCTACCGAATGCGCCGAGTTGGAGCGGGCATCGGGACGGATCCCCGCAGCGACATTGACGTAGAGCAACTGCACTGCCTCGGCCGAGTTGCGCACCAGCTTGCCGGCCATGCGATGCCAGAGTGCGTAGCTGATGGCTGCCAAGCCGCCGGTGATAAAGACAAAGATCACGACCTGACAGGTGGCGGCGGGGCCTAGAAAGCTGCCGACCATGGCCATCAGCTTCACGTCGCCGGCTCCCATGGCATGCAGCAGATAGAGAGGCAGCATCAATGCCAGGCCTACCGCCATGCCGCCCAGTGCCCAGAAAAAGCCGCCGCTATGGGGGTGGTGGGCCAGCAGACCATAGAGCAGGGCCAGGGTGATGCCACCGAAGGTCAGGCGATTGGGGATGCGCCGTGTGCGCAGGTCACTGATGCTGGCTGCCAGCAAAAGCAGCAACAGGATCAGCGAACGCGGCTCGGTGAAAACGGCGACCACGAGTTCGGATGCTGCGCTGAGTTCGGAAGATGTCATGGTCAATCTCCAGTCCTGTGTTCAGCGAATCCTGTTCGGGCCTCAGAGCTGACGCTGGCGGTCTGCTGCGTTCAGCTCATCTGACTGATGTCTACAGGATTCGGGCGATATGTGACTAAATACAATTTTTCTATCAACTTCATTCTTTTGTTTAATTTTGTGGAAATAGTATTCCTATAGAAATCGCTTATCAATATTCGAGTTCGTAAGAATTTTTCTAATCTGCGTGAGATGCAAATGTGACGCCGTTGTAGGTTGCGTAAGCATTGGTCTCATGCGCTTGCTGACGCAGATCGGCCCACGGTCGGTGTCGGCTACAGAGCGCGATCGCAAGGCCTTGCCTGGAGCCCGCGCGCAAAGGCGCCCGGGGGGCGGCGAAGGCGCTGACATGGCTTGAAGAGGGAGCTGGCTCGGTGGGCCCGGCAGGCGCTGAAATGCGCTATGGGCGTTACCCATGTTCCGGGGCCTGAAGTGGCCGCTGCTGCATGGCGGGGCAGGCCCGGGCGTCGGCATCACGACTTGGGGCAAGGCTGCGGCAGGACTGAGTAGCCGCTTTGAGGGATGAGGCCAGGGTAATCCTCGGCAAGCTGCAGCCCGGCTGGAGGCTGGCATTCCCTCCTGGCCTGTCGGCGCGGTCCTGCAGACGGTCTGCTGCGAGCGTTGAGGCGGCCTTCAGGCAACACCCGATCGGTGCATTCACAGGGAATGTTATGCTATAAAAAATATAGCTTTAAGCGCTTTGCCTGAATGGATTTCATGGGTGAAATCCATTGATTCCATTGCCAGTAAGGTGGTGATAGCTTCTATTTTGATAGCTGTCTGAAGGCGGCAAACATCGGCGCAGCTTCAGGCCTTTGCCCTGCGCTGGCTGTGCAGGCCCAGCAGCACCAGCACGACGGCCACCAAGGGCAGCATGCCGATATTGATGCCGTTCCAGCCAGCGCTGTGCAGCAGCTGGCCCGATCCGAACGAGGCCACGGCCACCGTGCCGAAGACCAGAAAGTCGTTGAGTGCCTGCACCTTCGCGCGCTCCGAGGGGCGGTAGCACTCGGTCAGCAGCGCCGTGGCACCGATGAAGCCGAAGTTCCAGCCCACGCCCAGCAAAATCAGCGAGCCCCAGAAGTGGAAGATATCCAGGCCCATCAAGGCCAGCACACCGGCTGCGCCTATCATCAGCAGGCCCAGAGCTGTCACGGGCCGCTTGCCATAGCGTGCAATCAGCTTGCCGGTAAAAAAGCTGGGCACGAACATGGCCAGCACATGCCATTGGATGCCCATGGCGGCTTCGCCCACGCTGTGGCCGCAGCCCACCATGGCCATGGGCGCAGCGGTCATCAGGAACGCCATCAGTCCGTAGCTGACGACACCGGCCGCGCAGGCCACGACGAACTGGGGCGTGCGGGCAATTTCACCCAGCGGCCTGGCGTCGTCAGCCACGGCCTTTTTTCTCTGAGGCGGCGGCAGACGCAGGCCCATGAGCAGGGGCAGGGCCAGCAAGGCCAGGGCCGCCTGGCTGTAGAAGCTGCCGGCAAACGGGGTGGCAGGCAGGGCGTCACGGGTCCAGATCACGACCTGCGGGCCGATGATGGCGGCAATCAGACCGCCGATCATCACGCGCGAAATGGCCTTGGCCTGCTGCGCGGGCTCGCTCACCAGATCGGTGGCGGCGAAGCGGTAGCTCTGCACGCAGGCCGCATAGAAGCCGGCCAGCGCCGTGCCGATGCAGAAGGTGACGAAGTCGCTGTGGGCAATGCCTTGCGCGGCGACCACGCCGGAGATCACGCCCAAAATGGCACCCAGCACATAGGCCGCGCGGCGGCCCATGCGGTTCATGATCCAGGCCGCTGGCAGGGTGGACAGCGCCAGTCCGAGCTGGTAGATGCTGACCGGCAAGGTGGATGCCGTGGGGTTGGACGACAGCTGCTGCCCGACCAGCCCGCCCAGCGAGATGATGATGGGCGGAGAGGCTCCTCCCAGGGATTGGGCTGCGACCAGCAGGCCCATATTGCGGCTTTGTTGTGTGTTGTTGTCTGATTGCATAAATCGCTTTGGCTGTCCATGCTTGTGCGCAGATCTGTCACATCTTGCAGCATTCATATTGGCCGCACATTAAAAGGCTTGCTGCGGGCATGATGCAGATACGAGCCTGGTGATCGAAGTGAATGGAAGAGATATGACGTTGAAATGCCTGACTGGCCGGGCTGTGAGCCTGAATATCGCGATGGCGCTCATGAGCTGGGCGTCGATGGCGCATGCCGAGAAGACAGACACCCTGCATGAAGCAGTGGTCTGGTCGGCTAGCTATCGTGGCGAGATCGCCGGCAAGGCAGTCAAGCTGGAGCTATGGCGGCTGGGCGGTGCCGTCGGCGGCAGCTATTGCTATGAACCCTGCAATCGGCCCGACGCCACGCTTGATCTCGAAGGCACGGCAAGCGGACAGCTGACGGAAACGCCCATGACGGGGGCCAGCGATCCCAGGCCTTCGGGCCGCTGGTCGCTGGCGGCTTTGCCGGGCATGGCGCCGCAGCGTCTGCAGGGCCAGTGGCAGTCCATGGATGGCAAAAGGCGCTGGCCGGTCCATCTGCTGCGCCAGCCCCCGGATTTTCCCCATGCGCTGCATTACGAGTTGCGCCTGCTGATGAATCAGAAGCTGCGCTCCCTGGCGGACTGCGGCGAACATACGGATCTTGAGGTTTCAGCCATTCAGGTCTATGAGCAGGGACGCTTGAAGCAAAGCCTGCCGACCGCTGCCGTGGGCAGTTGCTGGCTGGTGCAGCCGCGCTGGGTGGATGCGAATTTTGATGGCTGGCCGGACCTGACCCAGGCCCTGGATCTGCCTGCGGGGCCGAATATTGCGCACCGCACCTGGCTTTACGACCCGAGTACGCAGAAGTTGGTACTGGGGCCGCAGTCCCTGCAGGACATCACCTCGCCCGCCTTTGATGGCAAGGCCAAACGCATCTATAGCGAATGGCGTGCCAGCTGCTGCAGCCATGGCGTGGACATCTATGCCTGGAAGCCCACCGGGCCGGAGCTGGTCGAGCAGGCCGAAAGCTATATGCTGCCGGTGCGCAAGGGCGGCAAGCTCATGGCCTGCTATCAGATGCCAGCCTATGCACAAGGCCATGTGCGCTGGCCTGGCGGCCTGTACCAGCGCGGCGGCGAGCTGAGCCTGGGGCAGGAGCCCGCTGCCGACTGGTGCGATACCGATCCCGCTGCCACCATGGGCCAGAACCAGGTACAGGTACTGGCCGAGCCCAGAGCCGGACAGCCACCCCAAGTCCTCAAGGCCTATGGCGCAAGCTACCGCAAAGTCGATACGCCCCAAGGTGCCCGTTACTGCCCCGATATCGCGGTCTTCGATGCCGATGCCCACAAGGTGGTGCGTGTGCTGATGAGCGAGAACGCCGAGCAGAACTGCGAGGCGGAAAAGCCCGCCGGTACTCAGCCCTGAAAACGGGTTATCGCTATGCATGGAAATCGCTTGCTGCTATCTTTTTAAGAAGGTTTGCGTGTTATACAATTTCACAGAATTGAGATTCATTCTTAATAAGCCTTAGCCACGCACTTCGTTTTAGCCATAGGAGATCAATCAAAAACGAGGTCTACATGGCAACCCCGGTTCGTGGCGGCGCAGGCAAGGTGCAGCCGGCATCCACACAGTTCGCGCCATTCGCGCATTGGCTTTCTTCTGCGGCCTGCCGCAGCCCCCGCTCAGCCGTGGGGCTGGCGGTGTTGGTGGTTTTGAGTGCCGGAGCCCAGGCGCAGTCCCAGACGCCGGATGCGCAGGAAAAACGCCTGGGCGAAGTCATGGTTTCCGGCAAGCAGGACGGCAGCGCTCTGCCCGCGCTTGCCCCTGGCGCCCAGGTCGCCAAAGGGGCAGCGCTGGGGCTGCTGGGCAATGTGGATGTGATGGATGCTGCTTTCAACATCACTGCCTACTCCGAAGAACTGATCCGCGACCAGAATGCGGCCACGGTAGCTGCTGTGCTGGAAAACGACTCTTCGGTGCGCTTTACCACCAATACCGGCCATGTCAACGAGAACTATGTGATTCGGGGCTTCGACGTCAACGCCAGCGAAGTGGCGTTCAACGGCCTGTATGGCCTGGCGCCCGACAGCCATGTGCCGACCGAGATGATCGAGCGCGTGGAACTGCTCAAGGGCCCGGGCGCGCTGCTTGGCGGCATGGCTCCCAATGGAGCGGTGGGCGGTGTGGTGAATGTGGTCAGCAAGAAGCCGCTGGCCGAGGATCTGACGCGGCTGACCACCACCTTCACCTCGGGCTCGCAGCTGCAGGAGCATGCGGATGTATCGCGGCGCTTTGGCCCCGAGCGCCGCCTGGGCATACGCTTTAACGGCGTGCTGTCCAGCGGGGAAACCGAGGTCGACGAGCAGAAGCGCCGCCGCCGCCTGGGCGCCGTGGCGCTCGACTATCAGGGCGATCGCTTTACGCTGGGACTGGATGCCTATCACTACAAAGTGAATCTGGACAACGGCAGCCCGGTGATGGTGAGCTTTGGCAAGATGAAGAATCTGATTGCGGCGCCGGATGCCAGCAACAATCTGTTCCGCGGCGTCAACACCGAAGTGGAGAACAAGTCGGTGGCGCTGCGCGGCAGTTTCGAGCTGAGCGACAGCTGGCAGCTCTACGGCAGCCTGGGCAAGGCCTGGCATGACTATGCAGGCCAGCCCACGGGCACACGTGTGGTGCTCAATGCCGTGGGCGACGGCTCTGCCGTGGGTCAGACCTATAACCTGCAGGGCTATACCAACAGCACGGCGCTGGACGCGGGTTTGCGCGGGCGCTTCAAGACCGGCGATGTGGGCCATCAGCTGGTGTTCTCGTTCAACGAGCTGCAGCAGCAAAGCGGGCGCGCGCTGCCCATCGTGGTCAGCAGCAGCTACACCACCAATATCTACGACCCGGTGCTGCCGGTTCTGGCAGGCCCGCGCAATGCCGTGCGCCAGGAAAACGACAATGTGATCCGCAGTTTCGCCGTGGCCGATACCCTGAGCCTGCTGCAGGACAGGCTGCAGCTGACGCTGGGCGCACGCCACCAGCGCGTGAATCAGAAGATGAAGGGCTACGACGAGAGCGCTGTCACTCCCATGCTGGGCCTGGTGGCCAAGCCCTGGGGCGAGGATCTGTCCTTCTATGCCAACTACATCGAGGGGCTGAGCCCCGGCCTTGAGGTCGGCTCCACCTATGCCAATGCAGGCGAGACATTCGCGCCCTACAAATCCAAGCAGATGGAGGCGGGCGTGAAGTGGCGCCGCGCAGGCTGGACGAATACGCTTTCGCTGTTCCAGATCGAGAAGCCTTCGACCACCATCGATACGGCGGCCAATACCCTCAAGCTCAATGGCGAGCAGCGCAATCGCGGTGTGGAGTGGAATACCTTTGGTGCCGTGAGCTCCAGTTTGCGCGTATTGGGCGGCATCACGTACCTGCAGCCCAAGCTGACCAGCACCCAGGGCGCCAACAACGACGGCCATGATGCTTTCGGCGCGGCGCGCTGGGCGGCCAATCTGGCGGCAGACTGGGATGTTCCGGGTGTGGCCGGTCTGGCGCTGAACGCACGCATGGTGCACACGGGCAAGCAGTGGGTCAACTCGGCCAACACCTTGCGTGCACCGAGCTGGACGCGCTTTGATGTCGGCGCCCGCTACACCACGCGCGTTGCCGACAAGAAAGTGGTCTTGCGCGGTACGGTGGACAACGTCTTTGGTCGCAACTACTGGGCTGGAGCCTTTGCTGACAATTTCCTGACCGTGGGCGCACCGCGCACCGTGCGCATCAGCGCTGCGGTGGACTTCTGAGGCAGAGGAGGCATCAATGCATGAAAATCATCAAGGGTTGCCATTGCCATTGCCATTGCCGGTGAGGGGCCACAGGCCACCGGGCAAAGGGCTGCGCTCCCTGCTTGTTCCAGGTCTGCTGGCTGCGGCCAGCGTCGGCATCGGCGGCTCGGCCGGTGCGGCCCGGCCCTTGCCGGCCAGCACTCTTCAGAGCGAGGGCAAGGCGGCCTCGTTGCTTTCGGTGCGGGAGCCGCTCTCCGGCAGGCTGGCGCCGGGGCAGACGCTGAACCTGCAGCTGGAGGCTCCGGCCGGAGCCGTGGTGCGCGGCAATCTGCAGGCGCTGGGCGTGGTGCTGGATGTGCAGACGCCTGACGGACGCCATCTGCGGCGGCTGAGTCAGGGCGCAGGCGTCGATCACGCATTCACCTGGCAAAGCCGGGGCAAGGCGAAGGAGCGTCTGGTGCTGCGTGCAGAGAATGCCCAGCCTTATGCATCGACAGCAAGCGGCATGTCGGTGGCGCAGGGCGGGCACAGCGATGCACCGACCCATGCCGCGCCCAGTCCTGGCGCCTACGAGCTGACGATCACCCAGGTGCTGGCGCCGTTGGCGGCTGGCCATGGGCCTGCGGCAGAGATCGAACCCGAGCCGCTGCGCAGCCCCAGGCTCAAGGCCTTGCAGGAGCGGCTGGCGCAGGGCGGCGACAGCCGCAGCTTCTGGCAGGAAATGGAACGCCAGGGCACGCCGCTGATCGAGCCCTGGGATGCCGAGCATCAGCTGGTGAGCTTTGTCTGGCGCGGCGCCGGGCAGTCCGTGAGACTGTTCGGCAGTCCATCGGGCAATCATGAGCCGCTGCAGCGCCTCGGAAGCAGCGATGTCTGGTGGGCCAGTTTCGTCATGCCCAGGGATGCACGGCTCAGCTATGGCTTTGCGCCCGATGTGCCTCAGGTTTCGGCCGATGCCATGATTCAGCGCCGATCCATTCTGTCCACCTTGCAGCGCGACCCCCTCAATCGCCAGAGCTGGGGGCGGTCTGCGGATCTGCAGGCGGTGCAGGATCGCTACGACGGGCGCTCCGTGCTGACACTGGCCAAGGCGCCGCCCCAGCCCTGGAGCCAGTCCCGTGCCAGCGTGGCAACTGGCCAGTTGCAGCGTCACTGGCTGGGCAGCCAGGCGCTGGGCAATGGGCGCGATATCTGGATCTACAAGCCGCAGGGCTGGCAGCAGGCCGATGCGGCTGGGCGTTCCCTGCTGGTGCTGTTCGACGCCCAGGCCTATCTGCGCCAGGTTCCCACGCCCGCCATCATCGACAACCTGATGGCCGATGGCCTGCTGCCTGCAACGGCCGTCGTGCTGGTGGCCAATGGCCAAGGCGACGCGCGCAGCCGCGAGCTGCCGCCCAACCCGGTGTTTGCCGACTTCATGGGCAAGCAGCTCATGCCCTGGCTCAAGGCACAGGGTATAGCGGCCGGGCCTGAGCGCACTGTGATTGCAGGATCGAGCTATGGCGGCCTGGCTTCAAGCTATGTGGCGCTGCGCTATCCGCAGTGGTTTGGCAATGTGCTCAGTCTTTCGGGCTCCTACTGGTGGGCACCCAAGGGCGAGCCGCCCAATTGGCTGGCTCGCCAGTATGAGCAAGCACCGCAACTGCCTATTCGCTTTTACTTTGATGCCGGCCTATACGAAGGGGCTCGCGGTGGTCAGGCAGGCATACGCGAAACCAGCCAGGAGCTGGGTGATGTGCTGCGTGCCAAGGGCAACAAGGTCGTGCAGCGTGTGCACAGCACCGGTCATGACTATGTGCACTGGCAGGGTTCGCTGGCCTGCGGGCTGCTGGCGCTGATGGGGCGAGAGCCATCGACCAAGGGGCTCAAGGAGCAGGTCGAACAGGCTTGTGGGCTCTGAGTCCGGGGAGCACAAAAAAAGGGGCCTGAAGCCCCCTTTTTTGCTTTTGGCCTGGAGCGCTTGTTCGCAAGCGCTGCAGGCCTTTTTTATGCAAGCTTCTACTTGAGCTTGTTGCCGCATTCGCCACAGAACAGGTCATTGGCGGCTACAGGGGCGCTGCAGGCGGGGCAGCTCGGCGCAGCCTGAGCCAGGCGGGCTTTCTCGACTGCCTCTGCTTCGGCGCGGGCGCGGGCCGCTTCACGCTCGGCAGCCTGCTGCCTGGCCAGTCGCTCGGCTTCGGCTTGCTGACGTGCTTCTTCGGCAGCCTGGGCTGCGGCGCGCTCCTCAGCGGCCTTTTGCTGTGCTGCGCGCTCTGCGGCCTGGGCTTCGGCCCGCTGGCGTGCGGCCAGTTCCTGAGCTTCGGCAGCCGCACGTTCGCGTGCAGCTTGCTCGGCGGCCTCGGCTTCAGCCTTCAGACGGGCTGCTTCGGCCTCGGCACGCAGGCGTGACGCTTCGGCTTCGCTACGCTGGCGGGCGGCAGCATCTTCAGCGCTTTGACGTGCTTTTTCCGCCGCATCGGCGGCAGCACGCTCGCGCGCCTGCTGCTCTGCAAATGCCTGTTCGGTGGATGCCGCTGTAGCGGCAGTCAGACCTGCGGCAGCCGCTGCTGCGCCAGCCGCTGCTGCGCCAGCCGCTGCTGCGCCAGCCGCTGCTGCGCCAGCCGTTGCTGCGCCAGTCGTTACCGCGCCAGCGCTGGCATTGCTGTCGTTGCCGGGCGGGGTGTCGGTGGCGGCGGGCTTGGCTGTGGCTTCCTGCAGGCGCTCGCTGGCAGCCTGCTTGGCGCGCTCGGCCGCAGCCATGGTGCGTTCTGCGGCAGCCATGGTCTGGGCCTTGGCTTCCTCGGCTTTTTTGCGTACATCGCCAATCAGGCTGTCCAGTGCACCCTCGGCCTCGGCAGGGTCCACGCTTTCACGAGCCTGCAGATAGATCAGATTCATGCCCATGATGGCGACTTGGGCCAGCAGTGCGCCCACCACACAGTACAGAACGCCCAGGCCGGCGATGAGGCCGGTGCTGCCGCCACCCATCATGCCCATGGGATTGAAGCCACCACCGTAGCCACGGCCGTAGCCGCCGCCCATGAACATGCCGGCCATGGCGCCGGCATCTCCGGTAATGCTCATGGCCATCCCGGTCAGGGAGACGGTGGCAGGCACCAGTCCGGCAAACAGCATGAAGCAGACCAGGCCCAAAATGACATAGAGCACGACTTCCATCAGCACCACTTCGACCAGACGCTTGCGAGCGATGCTCAGCACGTTGGCCAGCGCAGCCTTGACGGACAGGCCGCTCCACAGCGCGGGACCCATCAGCGGGCCGACGACCCAGATCATTGCGATCAGCAAGGCTGCGGCGACCAGCACCAGAATCGGGTGGGCCACAAAGGCCAGAATGCCGCCGAGCACGGGAATCTTGCAGATGAAGTAAATGACGGCAGCCAGCAGGTAGTAGGCCAGCGTGGCAACAAATATCGCCAGACCGACCAGCAGGAACTTGGGAAGGCAAAGCAGACCGGCCGATGCAGCCGCCGAGAAGGAGCGTACGGGCTCGTTCCTGGCCTTGTCCATGAGCATGATGCCCACGCCTGAAGAGCCGGCCAGCAGCGCGACGACGGCCGCCAGCATGAAGATCAGGTACATGAAGAAGCCGGCCTTGACCAGCATCCAGGCCGCGCCTGCTATCAGTGCGCCGGTCAGCAGCAGCGTCAGAAAGCACAGCAGCAGCGGTCGCCACTGAGTCGGTCCTTCGGCGGCTCTGGCAAGGGTGGCAAAACGTATTTCTCCCAGGGGTTGCTCTCTCATTTTTTGTCCTGTCTGATGGTTGAGGCTGGCTGGTGTGGCGCGATGAGCCGCTGGCTTGCCGGGTGTCAAAGCTTGCCGCGGATCTCGCCAGCTTCGATGGTGTAGCGCTCCACGCCGGCGGGCAGACCAGTATCGATCTTCTTGATGACAGTCACGGGCTTGCCGCCCTTGGACTGGGTGGTGCCTGTGGCGGTATTCACACGCCCGGCCTTGACGTCCTCGTCAGACTGATCGACCACGATGCTCGACGAGCCCCGGTTGTCGGCCAGTTCATTGGCCAGTTCCTTGAGCACATTCATGGCCTGGGTGTATTCCTTGCGGCCCTTGGCGGCCAGCGGCATCTCCACGGTCAGGGCGGAGAAGCTGCGCATCTGGTGTGCCTGTCCCGACTGGGCATCGGCGATGCTGACGGTTCTGGTCTGCACCGGACCGGCCACGGCACGCTGTTTGGGCGGCAGCTTGTGCATGGCTTGCACGGCCTGGGCCTGCATGCTTTGCGCCTGCTGGGTTTCCTGATCCAGAGCGGCCTGCAGACGCGCAAAGCGCTCGTTCTGCCCGCCCGACACAGCGGTTGCGGGCGCGCTGCCGCCGGGGCCGCAGCTGGGGTCGGCGGAATTGGTGACGCGCGAGAGCATGCAGCTCAGCGATGTGGAGGCATCTTGCAAGGTGGCGCAGCCGCCAAGCAGGGTTGCGGCGCAGGCCAGCACAGTGAGTTTGAGTTTTTTCATGGCTTTCAATCCAGCAGGTCATCCAGCGATGGCGCGGTGTTCTTCTTGACTGCGGGTGTTCTTGCAGGGGCCGGCATGGGCGGTTTGCCAGATGCCGGGGCTGGGGACAGCTCCGGGCTGGCCGCTGGCGCGGGGGGGGCGCTGACAGTGTCTGGGGTCGTCACCACAGGGGCGACTGCGGTGGCGGGCGCGTTGTCTACGGCGCCGGCAATCGTGGCATTTTCGGCAGGTGTCGTTTGCGCTGCGGTACTGCCGCCCAGCGGGCCGACCAGGGCGTCGGCCTTGGCTTTGTCTTCGGGCGAAATCCCATCCTTGCCGGCCTGGGACGAACCGGATGCACTATTGCCCGCGCCGGTCAGGCCCTTCATATTGCTTGCCATCATCACTCCGCCCGCAATGGCAGCGATCAGCAGTGCCAGCGCCACCCATTTGATCCAGGCATTGCTGCCGCTCACCGGCTCCTGGGGAAAGGCCGGTGTGCGGTCGTTGCGCGGCGCAAATGCGACGGGCTCCGACTGTGGCGGCCTTGGTGCGGGTGTATCCATGGGCTCGATCAAGGGCGGAGCCAGGCTTGCGCCATCAATGGTCTGCGAGGCACCTGAAGGCATGGGCTGCGCAGTTGCCGCTGCAGCACGGTTTTCGACGGTGCGCTCGAACACCATGCCGCATCGTGTGCAGAAGCGGGCCTCGGGTTTGCAGACAGCCTGGCATTGGCTGCAGATTTTTTCAGCAGCAGTGATTGCCGCGTCCGGCTCTTGTCTGGCGCCGCAGCTCTTGCAGAACTTGGCATTGGGAGAGAGCGGGTTGCCGCATTGGGAACAATTCATGGTCTGCAATCGAGAAAAGAGTCCGCTGGAATGGCCGCTCGGCGGCATTGCTGCCTTGGCAATGCCTGGAATATGGGCCGGTTTCTGCGCATTGGCATGAACCGGTACGGACCCATGAAAAATGATTTGTATCTTAGCGGCGCATTTGCCGCAGCCTGTTGGATCGCTTTACGGGAATGTAAGTACGCTTGGTTTTGACAGCTTTTTGTCAGGCATGGCAATCCATGAATGGGGTTTGGGTTAATGAGACTGCGCGCTAAGTTTCAAGGGATTTCTGGTGCAAGTGACTGATTTGAAAAGAAGGCCGTAAATCAGCTGCTTTATGAAGGCCTGGATTGCCGAGAAAAGTTCGAATCTCGAAATCTGTTTGATTTTTGCAAATGCTTCAAATGGTTGAGAGTGTTTTGCGCTGTAAAGATTTCAACGAAATACGGGCCTTGCTGAACCCCGGGAGTCAGCAAAGCCGGTAATCACTGCTGCGCAACCAGCGTCAGCAGCTCGATTCGCGGCGCTACGCCAAGGCGTATGGCAAAACCGGCCCACAGGCCTGCTCCGCTGCTGACCAGCAGCTTCATGTTGCCGACGTCATATTCGCCGCGCACAAAACCGTTGTTGACGGGAGCCACCAGCCAGCGGTCCATGCCCAGAATCAGCCCGCCGTGGGTATGGCCCGATATCTGCAGGTTCACGCCCTTGTACGCGTTGTCGCGCGCGAACTTGGGCTGGTGTGCCAGCAGGATATGAAACGGTGCGCCGGCCTTGCGGGCCTGGGCGGCAACCGCGTCCACATCGGGGGGGACGCCTTCGGCGACCTCGGGGTCGGCGTTGTTGGGCGAGGTGCGGCCGAACACCGGGTCGCCGATGCCGGACAGGGCCAGCTTGCTGCCCTTGATGTTCAGCAGCTGCATGCGGTTTTCCAGCAGATTCAGGCCCAGGCGGCGGAACTCGGCCATCCAGGCGTTATAGCCGCTGTAGTACTCGTGGTTGCCCGGTGCCGCCCAGACGCCGTAGCGTGCGCTCAAGGCGGCCAGCGGCGCCACATGGGGACGGCTGGTGGCGACATCGCCGTCCACCATATCGCCGGGCAGCACGATCAGGTCGGGCGTGGTGGCCAGGGTGCGCTGCACGATGGTCTGCACATAGCTTGCATCATTGACCGGGCTGGCGTGGATATCGGCCAGCACGGCAATGCGCAGGCCCTGCAGGGCAGCGGGCAGGTTTCTGACCGCGATCTGCTGCTCGTGCACCCGGGGTGGCTGCAGGGCGTTGAAGACGCCGATGGCGCTCAGGCAGCCGGTGGCCACCACGGCGGCTGCGGTGAGTGCGGGAAGGTGCAGCAGCTGCGCCAGGCCGGTGCGTCCCATGAGCCGGGCGATCAGCCACAGCAGATCGCGCAGCAGCACGAACAGCGCCAGCATCAGTAGCATGGCCAGAATCCAGCCACCGGGAACCTGCAGGCGCGCCACCACGGCGTAGGGCAGGGCATTGGTCTGCACGGCCTTGAGCAGCAAGGCCGGCGCGATGCCCAGCAGGCCTGTGATCAGCACGGCCAGCAGGCGGGCCAGACGGGAGGTGCCGTTGAGGCTGGAGACAGGCCACCAGAGCCAGAGAGCCAGAAGAGGGATGACGAAAGCAGCAGTCGAGACCATGGGCAGCGGAGAAACCAAAAAACGACTTGCGCAAAAAGGGCCCAGGCCGGGCGACTGCCTCAGAAGGCAGGCCGTTGTAGCATTCTTGTTTGCGTAAGTCCTGCAAAAATTGCCGCGAGCATAGCAAGCGTTGGTGTCCCCGCGATGAACGCTGCTGCATCTGCCATCGCCGGCGCGCCGCAGGGCGTTGAAAATTGCGCGGCACGGCTGCTTTTGCCATTGCTGCGCAAGACCGTCCAAGGACGGGGATAATCCCAGCCCTTATGCCTTTGAAGATCAACTTCCCCGAGTCGCTCCCCGTATCCAGCCGTCGCCAGGAAATCATGGAGGCCATGGATCGCCATCAGGTCATCATCGTCTGTGGCGAGACCGGCTCGGGCAAGACCACGCAGCTGCCCAAGATCGCACTGGCGCTGGGCCGGGGCAGGCTCAATGCCGCGCCCGATGCCAACGGCCAGGTGCGCGGCCATCTGATCGGCCACACCCAGCCGCGCCGCATTGCCGCCAGCTCGGTGGCCAAGCGCATTGCCGAGGAGCTGAACACGCCGCTGGGCGAAGTGGTGGGCTACAAGGTGCGTTTTCAGGACACGCTGCAGAAGAACGCCTCCGTCAAGCTGATGACCGACGGCATCTTGCTGGCCGAGACCCAGACCGATCCGCTGCTCAAGGCCTACGACACGCTGATCATCGACGAGGCGCATGAGCGCAGCCTGAACATCGACTTTCTACTCGGCTATCTCAAGCAGATCCTGCCCAAGCGCCCCGATCTGAAGGTGGTGGTCACGTCAGCCACCATTGATGCCGACCGCTTTGCCAAGCACTTCGAATCGAAGAACGGTCTGGCGCCCGTGATCATGGTTTCGGGCCGAACCTATCCGGTGGAGATGCGCTATCGCCCGTTCGAGGGTGAAAAGGACAAGGATCTGAACGACGCCATTGCCGATGGCGTCGATGAACTCTGGGCCGGCGGCAAGGGTGGCGATATCCTGATCTTCCTGCCCGGCGAGCGCGAGATCCGCGAAGCCGCCGACCATTTGCGCAAGCATTTGCAGCACTCGCCCACGCTGCGCAGCGCCGAGGTGCTGC
Organism: Comamonas testosteroni ATCC 11996; assembly: GCF_000241525.1. GTDB lineage: Bacteria > Pseudomonadota > Gammaproteobacteria > Burkholderiales > Burkholderiaceae_C > Comamonas > Comamonas testosteroni. The sequence continues at coordinate 294,683 of NZ_AHIL01000043.1, read as the reverse complement.
CGCTGTTCTCGCGCCTGTCTCAGGCCGAGCAGGACCGTATCTTTGACGGCCATACGGGCCGGCGCATCGTGCTGGCTACCAATGTGGCCGAAACCTCGCTCACGGTTCCGGGCATTCGCTATGTGATCGATGCAGGTACGGCGCGTGTGAAGCGCTACTCCTTTCGCAGCAAGGTGGAGCAGTTGCTGGTCGAGCCGATCTCGCAGGCCGCTGCCAACCAGCGCGCGGGCCGTTGCGGCCGTGTGGCCAACGGTATCTGCATTCGCCTGTATGACGAAGAGAGCTTTGTCAGCCGCGACCGCTTCACCGACCCCGAAATCCTGCGCTCCTCGCTGGCTGGCGTGATTCTGCGCATGAAGTCGCTGGGTCTGGGCGATGTGGTGCATTTCCCCTTCCTTGAAGCGCCCTCGGGCCGCGCCATTGCCGACGGCTATCAGTTGCTGGCCGAGCTGGGTGCAGTGGACGATCACGGCCATCTGCTGCCCATGGGCAAGGAGCTGTCGCGTCTGCCGCTGGACCCGCGCGTGGGCCGCATGATTCTGGAAGCGCGCGAGCGCCGCGCCCTGGCCGAGGTGCTGATCATTGCCTCGGCTCTGAGCGTGCAGGACGTGCGCGACCGTCCCATGGAAGCGCAGCAGCAGGCCGACCAGGCACATGCCAAGTTCGACGACGAGAAAAGCGAATTCAGCGGCTATCTGCGTCTGTGGCAGTGGCTGTCGGATGCGCGCGGCGGCAAGGTCGTGGCCAAGAGCCGCAAGGAGATGGCGGCCCAGCACGCGCCTGCGGCCAAGCCCAATGCGCGCAACCAGGCCTTCCTGCCCGTCAGTCAGCGTGCTGGCGGTGCGCAGCTCGAAGGCACGGTCGAGGAGCGGCTGGCGCTGTTCAACCCCGCCGAGCAGGCCCAACATGCCGACGAGGCCACGCACAAGATCAGCAACCGCCAGTGGGAACAGTTGCTGCGCCAGAACTTCATCAATATCCGCCGCGTGCGTGAGTGGCGAGATATCCATTCGCAGTTGCTGACCGTGGTCAAGGAGCAGAAATGGCTGCTCAACAACGAGGCTGCGGGCTATGAGGCCGTGCATCTGTCGATGCTGTCGGGGCTGCTCGGCAATATCGGTTACAAGGCAGAGGAAAGCGAGAGCTATCTGGGCGCGCACGGCATCAAGTTCCACCCGCATCCCGGCGCTCACCTGAGCAAGAAGCCCGGCCGCTGGATCGTGGCGGCCGAGCAGGTCGAGACCTCGCGCCTGTACGGCCGCGGCATTGCGGCCATAGAGCCGCAGTGGCTGGAGGAGGTGGGCGGGCATCTGCTCAAGAAGCAGCTGCTGGACCCGCACTGGAGCAAGAAGCAGGCCGATGTGGTGGCGCTGGAGCGCGCCACGCTCTATGGCCTGGTGGTCTACAACGGCCGCCGCGTGAGCTACGGCCGTGTCGATCCGCACGAGGCGCGCAATCTCTTCATCCGCCAGGCTCTGGTGGAGGGTGAGTGGGAAACCCAATGGCATTTCCTGCCCGCCAACCTCAAGCTCATGCGAAAGGTCGAGGAGCTGGAACACAAGAGCCGCCGCCAGGACGTGCTGGTCGACGACGAGCTGATCTTTGCCTTCTACGACCAGCAACTGCCCAGGGATGTGTACAGCGGCGCGACCTTCGACAAGTGGTTCCGCACCGAGAGCAGGAACCAGCCCGAGCTGCTGCGCCTGTCCAGGGACGAGCTGATGCGGCACGAGGCCGCCGGCATCACCACGGACAAATTTCCCAAGACCGTGAAGCTGGGCGGTGCCGATTGCAGCGCCAGCTATCTGCACAGCCCTGGCGACGCGCGCGACGGCATCACGGTCACCGTGCCGCTGTTCGTGCTCAACCAGGTGTCGGAGGAGCGTGCCGAGTGGCTGGTGCCGGGCATGCTCAAGGACAAGATCCAGGCGCTGCTCAAGAGCCTGCCCCAGCGCCCGCGCAGCCGCTTTGTGCCGCTGCCCGAGAGCGCCGCGCGGCTGGCCGAGCTGTTCACGCAGAACGAACGCTGGGCCCAGGGGGGGCTGATCGACGCCTTGCTCAAGCAGGTGCAGGCAGAGACCTCGCTGGATGTGAAGCGCGCAGACTTCAAGCTGGACATGCTGAGCCCGCATCTGTTCATGAACTTCCGCATCACGGACGAGCATGGCCGCCAGCTGGGCCAGGGCCGCAATCTGGGCGCGCTCAAGGCCGAGTGGGGCGCCAAGGCACGCGGCGCTTTTCAGGCGCTTGCTTCATTAAAGGTAGCTGCTAGCGCAGGTGATACAAGAATTTCAGAGTCAAAAGTATCTGAAAGTGATAGTAGGCAAGCGAAAGAAGCTCCTAAAAATGATAGGGCTGCGGCGGGCAAGCCGGCCCAGTCGCATGATGCGCGCTACAAGGACTGGAGCTTTGGCGAGCTGCCCGAGCTCATGGAAATCAAGAAGGGCGGCACCACGCTGATCGGCTTTCCGGCCTTGATCGATCATGGCGATGCCGTCGGCATCGAAGTCTTCGACGAACCCGAAGCCGCTGCCACAAAGCACCGCGTGGGCCTGCGCCGTCTGTTCGCGCTGCAGATTCGTGATGCGCTCAAGTATCTGGAGAAGAACATTCCCGACCTGCAGAAGATGGCCGTGGCCTATATGCCGCTGGGCACGCAGGAGGAGCTGCGCGGCCAGATCATCGATGTGGCCATTGACCGCGCCTTTCTGCAGGAGCCATTGCCGAGCAACGAGGCTGACTTCAAGCAGCGCGTGCAGGACGGCCGTGGCCGCCTGACGCTGATTGCCAACGAGGTGGCACGCATGTCGGCCACGATCCTTGCCGAGTACGCGGCCGCCGCGCGCAAGATCAAGGACACCAAGAACGCGCCCGAGGCCACCAAGGACGCGAGCGAGCAGCTGCAAAAGCTGATGCCCAAGAACTTCATCGCCGTGGCCCCCTGGGCGCAGCTCGGTCATTACGCGCGCTATCTCAAGGCCATTACCTCGCGCCTGGACAAGTACCGGGCCGATCCGGCACGCGATGCCGCCAAGCTCAAGGAGCTGCTGCCGCTGGAGCAGCGCTACTGGCGGCTGGTGGCCGAGCGCAAGGGGCAGATCGATGCCCGTATGCAGGAGTACCGCTGGATGCTGGAGGAGCTGCGCGTGAGCTTTTTTGCCCAGGAGCTGCGCACGCCCTATCCGGTCAGCGCCAAGCGGCTGGACAAGGTCTGGGCGCAGCTGCAGCAGTGATGCTGCCCTGACGGCCTGGCAAGTGCGGCCCTGCCTGCCTAGGCGGGCCGGCTTTCGCCCTGCAGCAGCGGATTGCGCGAAAACAGCTCCACCACCCAGTCCACAAAGGCGCGCACCTTGGCGCTGAGGTGGGAGTTGGGCGGATAGACCACGTAGATCGGCAGCAGAGGGTGCTTCCAGTCTTCCAGCACCCGTTGCAGCTGGCCGTTTTCCAGGTACTTGTGAATCTGAAAGCGGCTGAGCTGTCCTATGCCCTGGCCCGCGAGGATGGCGCTGATATAGGCATTGCCTTCGTTGATGCCCAGGTGGGCGGGACTGGCGATCTCTATCACTTCGCCGTCTTTGTGGAACTCCAGCGGATAGCGCCTGGCCGAGACCGGCGAGAAATAGATCACATTGCGATGGCCGGACTCCAGATCGCGCGGATGCCGGGGCACGCCGTGGCGCTGCAGATATTCGGGGGCGGCAACCGTGATGAATTCCAGATTGCCGATGCGGCGCGCCACCAGGGACTGGTCGGCCAGCTCGCCGCCGCGGATCACGCAGTCCACGTTGTCGCTGATCAGGTCCACGGTGCGGTCGCTCACGCCCAGATCGATCTGTATCTCGGGGTAGCGCGACTGGAACTCGCTCAGATGGGGAATGATGAGCAGACGCGCCACCGTCGTTCCCACATCCACGCGCAGGCGCCCGCGCGGCGTGGTGCGCGCCTGGCTGACGCTGGCCTCGAGGTCGTCGAAGTCGGCGAGCAGGCGCACGGCACGGTCGTAGTAGGCCGCACCATCGGCGGTCACGGTGACGCGACGCGTGGTACGGTTGAGCAGCTTCACGCGCAGGCGCTCTTCCAGAGCCTGAACGTTCTTGGTCACACTGGCTTTTGGCATTTGCAGCGAATCGGCTGCACGCGTGAAAGTGCCGGCTTCCACGACCCGCGCGAAAATACGCATGGCCTGTATCTGATCCATGGGATCTCCTTGTCCTCGCGAAAACCCGGACTCGCCGAGGATGCGGGATTCTCACACACAGCTCACCCCGTCATTGTTCGAGAATTGGAAACAGTGTGGCCGCGTTTGCGGGGTTTATGCCGTCAATTGCTGTTGCTACATTTCTGTTCCATCACCCGGTCCTGTCCGGAAAATCCATGTCAAACACCAAAGCCACCGCATTGCAGCCGATTACTCATACCGACACCACGATTTCCGTGGCCGACGGTGTGCAGGCCCATGTGCGCCTGTATGGCGGCAAGCGACGCGGCGAAGTGGTCCCGCTGGTGCTGCATTTCCATGGCGGCGCCTTTGTGGCCGGGGATCTGGACAACGGTTGCACCGTCGGCAGCTCGCTGGCGGCGGCCGGGGCCTGTGTGGTGTCGCTGGCCTATCCGCTGGCACCCGAGCATCCGTTTCCGCGTCCGCTGGAGCTGGGCTACGAGGTGCTGCTGTGGGCCTACAAGCAACGCACCAAGCTGGCCGGCAAGGGCGCTCCGCTCTATCTGGCCGGTGAAGAGGCCGGCGCCAATCTGGCGGCCGGCGTCTGCATGATGGCGCGCGATCAGCAGCAGCCCCCGCTGGCCGGGCAGATTCTGATCTCTCCCATGCTGGACCCTTGCTCGGCCACGCCTTCGCAGCGTGCCGCCCAGGGCGAGTCCGTCGAATGCAAATGGGCTTCGGGCTGGTGCCAGTACCTCGGTGAGCCGCATGATGCGGAGCACCCCTATGCGGTGCCGGCGAGGGCCCGCCGCCTCGCGGGACTGCCGCCGACGCTGATTCTGGTCGGCGAGGCCGACCCCATGCGCGATGAGGCACTGAACTATGGCGCGCGGCTGGAAGCTGCCGGCCTGAGCGTGTTTCGCCATGTGTTTGCAGAAGCGGGGCAATGGCCGCAGGCGCTGCTGGAGCAGCCGCCCGAGTCCTGCCCTTGCGCCGCGCAGTTGCAGGAGCAGCTGCGCCAGTTTTTCGAAACCACCCGATGTCGGCTCTGAGCTGATCTTGCCCTGCCCAGATCGCTGACCTGATCCGTCCCTGTGGGCCGGACGCAGCACGGCTGCGCCTTTTTCTTCTCTTTCTCATTCGATTCCTGGCCTGAGCGCTGGAAGGGATGAGTCATGCCTGCCGCCGAAAGAGCCGCTACCGCTTTCAACCCTTGAACCAAAGACATTGCCATGAACGAGCACTCCAAACTCTCCAACCGCCGCCGGTGGGCCGCCGCCGGCGTCGCCGCTGCCGTGATCGCCACGACCGCCGCCATGCTGGGCCTGCAGGCATCGCACGCGGAAGCCCCGGCTGCGCAGGCCGCCGCGCCGGCCGTGCCGGTCTCGGCAGCCCAGGTTCTGCAGCAGGACGTGACGCTGTGGAATGAATTCTCCGGTCGCCTCGAAGCCGTGCAGCGCGTGGACGTGCAGCCGCGCGTCTCGGGCGCAGTGCAGGCCGTGCATTTCAAGGAAGGTGCGCTGGTCAGGGCCGGTGATCTGCTGTTCACCGTAGACCCGGCTCCCTATGCGGCAGAAGTCGATCGCGCTGAAGCCCAGGTCGTTGCCGCCAAGGCGCGCATGGCCTATACCCAGAGCGAGTCCGAGCGCGCCACGCGTCTGTGGGACGAGCGGGCGATCGCGCAAAAGGAATACGACGAGCGCGTGAATGCCCGGCGCGAGGCCGATGCGAATCTGCGCGCCGCCCAGGCTGCGCTGCAGACCGCCAAGCTGAACCTGGGCTACACCCAGGTCAAGGCTCCGGTGAACGGGCGCGTGGGCCGCATCGAGGTCACCGTGGGCAATCTCGTGAGCTCGGGGGCCGGAGCGCCGGTGCTGACCACCCTGGTGTCGGTGGACCCGATGTATGCCAGCTTCGACGCCGACGAGCAGATCGTGGCCCAGGCGCTGCAGGGCCTGCAGAGCGCAAGCCAGGGACGCAGCACGCGTGCGCTGATTGAAACCATTCCCGTGCAGATGGGGGTGGGCACCAGCGGCGGCACGCCTTATGCCGGTCATCTGCAGCTCATAGACAACCAGGTCGATGCCAAGAGCGGCACGGTGCGTGTGCGCGCCGTGTTCGGCAATGTGGACGGCACGCTCATGGCCGGCCAGTTCGCGCGCATTCGCATGGGTCAGCCCCAGACCACCCAGGCCGTGCTCATCAACGAGCGTGCCGTGGGCACGGACCAGAGCAAGAAATTCGTTCTGGTGGTGGGCGAAGGCAACAAGGCCGAGTACCGCGAGGTGCAACTGGGCGCACCGGTGGACGGCCTGCGCGTGGTCACTTCGGGCCTCAAGGCCGGCGAGCGCATCGTCGTCAACGGACTGCAGCGTGTGCGCCCAGGCGTGGTGGTCGCGCCTCAGGACGTGCCCATGAACGCCAAGGCCGAGCTGGCCGATGGCCGCAGCGCCGCCAAGCAACCTACGGTCTGAGAACCCTTAATCCTCCGACACCATGAACCTTTCCCGATTTTTCATCGACCGCCCGATCTTCGCGGGCGTGCTGTCGGTGCTTATCTTTCTCGCAGGGCTGATCGCCATGCGGACGCTGCCGATCTCGGAATACCCCGAGGTCGCTCCCCCTTCGGTGGTGGTGCGCGCCCAGTACCCGGGCGCCAATCCCAAGGTGATTGCCGAAACCGTGGCCACGCCGCTGGAGGAATCCATCAACGGCGTGGAAGGCATGCTCTATATGGGCAGCCAGGCCACGACCGACGGCGTGATGACGCTGACCGTGACCTTCGCGCTGGGCACCGATCCCGACAAGGCCCAGCAACTGGTGCAAAACCGCGTCTCCCAGGCCGAGCCGCGCCTGCCCGAGGAAGTGCGCCGCCTGGGCATCACCACGGTCAAGAGCGCGCCCGACCTGACCATGGTCGTGCACATGGTCTCGCCCAATGGCCGCTATGACATCGACTATCTGCGCAACTATGCCGTGCTCAATGTGAAGGACCGCCTGGCGCGTATCCAGGGCGTGGGCCAGGTACAGATCTTCGGCGGCGGCGACTATTCCATGCGTGCCTGGCTCGATCCGCAGAAGGTGGCGCAGCGCGGTCTCTCGGCCGCCGACGTGGTGGCCGCCATCCGCGGCCAGAACGTGCAGGCCGCTGCTGGTGTGGTCGGCGCCTCGCCCGGCCTGCCTGGCGTTGACATGCAGCTGTCCATCAATGCGCAAGGCCGCTTGCAGACCGAGGAAGAGTTCGGCGACATCATCGTCAAGACGGGCTCCGACGGCGCCGTGACGCGCCTGCGCGACGTGGCCAGGCTGGAGCTGGGCGCGGCCGACTATTCGCTGCGCTCCCTGCTCAACAACGACCCCGCCGTGGGCATGGGCGTGTTCCAGGCTCCGGGCTCTAACGCTCTGGAGATCTCTGCCAATGTGCGCTCCACCATGGCCGAGCTGCAAAAGCACATGCCTGAAGGTGTGGAGTTCCGCATCGCCTACGACCCCACGCAATTCGTGCGGGCTTCGATCAAGTCCGTGATCCAGACCCTGCTGGAAGCCGTGGCCCTGGTGGTTGTGGTGGTGATCCTGTTCCTGCAGACCTGGCGCGCTTCCATCATTCCGCTGCTGGCCGTGCCGGTCTCGGTGGTGGGCACGTTTGCCGTGCTGCACCTGCTGGGTTTTTCCATCAATGCGCTGAGCCTGTTCGGCCTGGTGCTGGCCATCGGCATCGTGGTGGATGACGCCATCGTGGTGGTGGAGAACGTGGAGCGCAATATCGAGGCCGGCCTGTCGCCACGCCAGGCCACCTACCGCGCCATGCAGGAGGTGAGCGGGCCCATCATCGCCATCGCCCTGGTGCTGTGCGCCGTGTTTGTGCCCCTGGCCTTCATCAGCGGCCTCACGGGCCAGTTCTACCGCCAGTTTGCGGCCACCATCGCCATCTCGACGGTGATCTCGGCCATCAACTCGCTGACCTTGTCGCCTGCGCTTTCCGCGCTGCTGCTGCGCGGCCACGATGCGCCCAAGGACGCGCTGACACGCGGCATGGAGCGCGTGCTGGGCGGGTTCTTTCGCCGCTTCAACGCCTTGTTCCGCCGCGGCTCCGATGCCTATAGCGGCGGCGTGCAGCGCGTCATCGGCCGCAAGGCGCTGATGCTGGTGATCTACGCCGTGCTGGTGGGCGCGACCTGGGGTCTGTTCAAGCTGGTGCCCGGCGGCTTTGTGCCGGCCCAGGACAAGCAGTATCTGGTCGGCTTTGCCCAGTTGCCCGATGGCGCCACGCTGGATCGCACGGAAGACGTGATCCGCCGCATGGGCGAGATCGTCAAGAACAATCCCAATGTGGAAGACGCCATCGCCTTCCCGGGCCTGTCCATCAACGGCTTCACCAACAGCTCCAACTCGGGCATCGTCTTTGTCACGCTCAAGCCCTTTGCCGAGCGCAAGCATGCCGACCAGAGCGGCGGTGCCGTGGCGGGTCAGCTCAACCAGGCCTTTGGCAGCATCCAGGAAGCCTTTATCGCCATGTTCCCGCCGCCCCCCGTGGCAGGCCTGGGCACGACCGGCGGCTTCAAGCTGCAGATCGAGGACCGTGCCTCGCTGGGCTACGACGCCATGGACGCGGCCGTAAAGGCATTCATGGCCAAGGCCTACCAGACGCCCGAGCTGGCCGGCCTGTTCACAAGCTGGCAGGTCAACGTGCCCCAGCTCTACGCCGCCATCGACCGAACCAAGGCGCGCCAGCTCGGCGTGCCCGTGACGGATATCTTCGAGACGCTGCAGATCTACCTGGGCAGCCTGTACGCCAACGACTTCAACCAGTTCGGCCGCACCTATAGCGTGCGCGTCCAGGCCGATGCCGCCTACCGGGCGCGTGCCGAAGACGTGGGCCTGCTCAAGGTGCGTTCCACCACGGGCGAGATGGTGCCGCTGTCGGCGCTGATGAAGCTCGAACCCAGCTTTGGGCCCGAGCGCGCCATGCGCTACAACGGCTTTTTGGCCGCCGACGTGAATGGCGGGCCCGCTCCTGGCTTCTCCTCGGGTCAGGCCCAGGCAGCCGTCGAGCGCATTGCTGCCGAAACCCTGCCGCCCGGCATAGGTTTCGAGTGGACCGAGCTGACCTACCAGGAAATCCTGGCCGGCAATTCCGCCGTGCTGGTGTTCCCCATCGCCATCCTGCTGGTCTTCCTGGTGCTGGCGGCTCAGTACGAAAGCCTGACCCTGCCGATTGCCATCATCCTCATCGTGCCCATGGGCCTGCTGGCCGCCATGACGGGCGTGTGGCTGAGCGGCGGTGACAACAATGTGTTCACGCAGATCGGGCTCATCGTGCTGGTGGGGCTGTCGGCCAAGAACGCCATCCTGATCGTGGAGTTCGCCCGCGAGCTGGAATTTGCCGGCCGCACGCCCGTGCAGGCCGCCATCGAAGCCAGCCGCCTTCGCCTGCGCCCCATCCTCATGACCTCGCTGGCCTTTGTCATGGGCGTGCTGCCCCTGGTGCTGTCCACGGGGGCGGGAGCCGAGATGCGCAGCGCCATGGGCGTGGCGGTGTTCGCCGGCATGATCGGTGTAACGGCCTTTGGCCTGTTCCTCACGCCGGTGTTCTATGTGGTGCTGCGTCGTCTGGCTGGCAACCGGCCCCTGCAGCAGCACGGCAGCCATGTGGCGCCGATCAGCGAGCCGGGTCACGGCGCCTCGGCCCTGCCCATGCCTGCTGCGCCGCGCGGCCATGACGAATAAGCCCAATCAACCATGGATTCCGATATGAAAACGATGCAAGGCATTCGATCCCTGATGCCGTCCCTGAGCGTGCTGACGGCAGCTTTGGTGCTGGCAGGTTGCGCCAGCGCACCGCCCACGGTGGCCGAGCATGCCGGCGTTGCCGTGCCAGCAAGCTTCAGCGCCCAGGCCGCAGCCGCGGGCTGGACGCAGGCTGCCCCGGCAGAGGCCCAGCCGCGCGGTGCCTGGTGGCTGGTATTTGCCGACGCCGAACTCAGCGCTCTGGTGGAGCGCGCGGGTGAAGCCAATACCGATGTGCAGACCGCTGCGGCACGCCTGGCCGAAGCCCGTGCGCTGCTGCGCTCGGCCGATTCCCAGCGGCAGCCGCAGATCGGGGCCTCGGGCGGCGCTGTGCGCCAGGCCGGGCTGAACACCGCGAGCGGCATGCAACCCGCAACCCTGGTCACGGCCGGCTTGAACTTCTCCTACGAAGCGGATCTGTTCGGCAGGCTGTCGCGGGCCAGCGAAGCGGCACGCGAGGATGCCAATGCACGCGAAGCACTACTGCAGAGCACGCGCCTGATGGTGCAGGCCGATGTGGCGCAGACCTATCTGCAGCTGCGTTCGCTGCAGACCGAACGCCAGCTGGTCGAGCAGAGTCTGGTGGCCTATCGCGAGACCTTGACGCTGATCGAGAAGCGCTTCCGGGCCGGCGATGCGGCAGAGCTGGATGTGGCGCGCATGCAGACCGAGGTTTCGGCCACCGAGGCCGAGACGCTGGCGCTGGAGCGCCAGCAGGCGGCCCTCACGCATGCGCTGGCCGTGCTTGTGGGCGATATCGCCACAAGCTTCACGCTGGCTGCACAGCCTGTGCTGGCAACGCTGCCTGTGATTCCGGCAGGCGTGCCTGCGACGGTGCTGGCGCGCCGCCCCGATGTGTCGGCGGCCCAGGCTTCGGTGCTGGCTGCCCAGGCCCGCGTGGGCGTGGCCCAGGCCGCATGGTTTCCGGCCATCACGCTCACGGGCAATGGCGGCTATGCCTCTCCGGAGCTGGGCGATCTGTTCAAGTGGTCGGCGCGCTCCTGGGGCATAGGCGCCTTGCTGTCCCTGCCCATCTTCGACGGCGGCCAGCGCGCAGCGCAGGAAGAGGGCGCACGTGCGCGTCTGGAGGCAGCAGTGGCCGCCCAGCGCGGCCAGGTGCTCGCGGCCTTTCGGGATGTGGAGGATCAGCTCAGTGCCTTGCGTCTGCTCTCGGGTCAGGCCCATGTGCTGGGGCAGGCCGTGCAGTCTGCGGAGCGCGCCACCCATCTCTCGGACGTGCGCTATCGCAACGGTCTGGTGAGCCAGCTGGAGCTGCTGGATGCACGCCGCAACGAGTTGCGCAACCGGCGCCAGGCCCTGCAGGTGCGCACCGCGCAGTACACCGCCACGGTGGCGCTGATTCGTGCACTGGGCGGAGGCTGGGACAGCGGCGAGCCCGTGGCGGCTCGTGGATGAGGAGGGGCCTGCTCCGGGCAGGCCTGAGCTGGGCCCAGATGCAACATCATCGCAGGCTCTGTGCCGGCCCGCGTCTACCGCTGTCGGCAGCTGCCTCTCTGCGTTGAGTGATGAAGCTCGGCACAAAGGTCTTCGGCCGCTAAGAGGCGGGCTCTAGCCTATCCCCGCGTGGTGACCGGATTGCAAAGCGCAGTCCTCAGTGCGCGTACCGCGCTATCTACCGTGGTGAGTACCGGCAGGTTCGACGCTTGCTCGCAAACCGCCCTGGCTCTTGCCATGCTGAACTGCGCCAGAGCGATACGGGTACATCCTTCGTCTCTCAATCGAGCGGCTTGGGCTGCAATGAGCGCGTCGTGGCGGGCCAGGTCTCCCGCATTCATGGCCTGCAACGCGCCTTCGGCCAGAGCCAGAACGAGGTCGGCATCCGGACCGAACTCGGGCGGCATCGACTTCAGCGTGGGCGCAAAAGTCGCGATGAGTCCAATTTTTCCGGGCTGTCGCAGTGCTTCGGCCACCATGGCCTCATTGGGCCGAAGCACCGGGAGGTCGGCATGCCGCGCAGCGACCGCATCGATGCAGGATCCGAATGCCGAACAGGTGAAGAGAATAGCTTGGGCACCCGTGCCCACTGCGTAGTCGGCCAGGACCTCGAAGCGCCTGTGCATGGCTGTGTCGAGTCCGTGGCTGCTTCGTGCGAGGTCTGCCGACAGGCTGTCGTCCAGCAGGTTCATGCGAACGGCTTGCGGCCAGTCTCGGTCGAATGCGGCGTTGATGGGCTCGACCGAATGGCTAAGGGCGTGAATGAGAGCAATCCGAGTCATATGTTGGTGCCTGGAAGTTCGAGGATGTCAGATGCCCTTTGAAGAAGGATTCTCGAAGCCTTCTCTGGTTTCTGCGTTGAGTGGGTAGTTGATGTTGGTCCCCTTCGGTGGAATCGGCGACATGAACCACTTTTTGTAGAGTGTCTCCATTTCGCCTGATTTCATCATTCCGACCACCACGCGGTCTACCAGCGCCTTGAACTGCGGGTCGTCCTTGCGCAGCATCAGAGACTGATTTTCTGTGCGCAGGTTTTCGCCCGTGATGATGAATTCCTTCGGGTTCTGGGTGTTCGCGATAAGACCTGCCAACAAGATGTCGTCGAGCACGAAGGCGGCTGCACGGCCCGAATTCAGCAGCAGAAAGGAGTCGAGATGGTCTTTCCCGGACAATTGTGTGACCTCCAGCACCTTGCCACGGTTGGTTTCACGCAGGAGTCGGAACGAAGTCGTGCCAGCGGTGGTGACAACCGACTTGCCTTGCAAGTCAGCAATGCTCTTGATGCCTGAGCTGGCCTTGACTGCCATGCGCACGTTGTATCGGAAGATGTCCGGAGAAAATGCCACGTCCTTCTGGCGTTCTACCAAATTGGTCGTGGAGCCGCACTCAAGGTCGACCGTCCCGTTCGTCACAAGAGGGATGCGGTTCTGCGACGTCACCACCTGGTACTTGATATCGATTTTGGGCTGTTTCAGCTCGGCCTTGATGGCGTCCACAATTTTCATGCAGATGTCGAGGCTGTAGCCGATGGGGGTGGAGGTATCGGAGATGTATGAGAATCCGAAGGAGGCCTCGCGGTGACCCAGGGTGATAGTCCCGCTCTCCTTGATCTTTTTCAAGGTAGGCGACTCCTGTGCGAGGGCATCCAGTGCGGGGACAAGAGCAGTGGCCATCATGGCGGCAGCCGCGACGTTTCGGATAGACAAGCGCATGGTATTCCTGAATGAGAGAGTGGGGTTGAGAACGGGGTGTGGGAGTCTTCAGGCCGCGATTGCGGCTTGCCGGGTGATGGCGTCCACGGACTCTGCCAACAGACTGGCAATGGTCTTGAGCTCATCGCGGCTGGCGATATAGGGCGGTGCAAGCAGCACATGGTCTCCGTTGACTCCATCGACAGTGCCTCCGAACGGATAGCACAGCAGGCCCCGCGCCATGGCGTCCTTCTTGAGATTTGCATTGACCTTGAGCGCCGGGTCGAATGGGCGTTTCTCGGCTTTGTCTGCAACCAGCTCAATGCCCCAGAAGAAGCCACGACCGCGCACGTCCCCCACGTGAGGGTGGTCGGCGAAGGTTTCGCGCAGCAGCGCACCGAAGAAGGCGCCGTCCTCCTGCACCTTGGCCAGAAGTCCGTCCCGGTGTATCACCCGCTGGACGGCAAGCGCCGCAGCACAGGCGACGGGGTGTCCTAGATAGGTGTGCCCGTGCTGGAAGAAGCCGCTGCCGAAAGACATGGCGTCAACAATGTGCTTTTTTGCAAGCACCGCGCCTATGGCCTGATAGCCGCCTCCCAGTCCCTTCGCGACGGTCATCAGGTCCGGGCTGATGCCTTCCTGCTCGCAGGCATGCAGAGTCCCGGTCCGTCCCATGCCGCACATTACTTCATCGAGGATGAGAAGCACGCCATGGCGGTCGCAGACTTCGCGCACGGCCTTGAAGTAGCCAGGTACCGGAGTCAACACGCCTGCAGTTGCTCCGCCCACGGTCTCTGCCACAAAGGCGATGACTCGCCCCGGACCTTGGGCGAGGATGGCCGTATCCAACTCTTGCGCCAGCCGTTGTCCATATTGCTCGGGAGTTTCTTCGGCGCGTTGTTCGCGATACGGGTAGCAAGGCGCCACATGCGTGGCAGGTACCAGAATGGGAGCGAAAGGGGCGCGGCGCCATTCGTTTCCGCCAACGGCCAGAGCACCCAGGGTATTGCCGTGGTAGCTCTGTCGCCGGGCAATGAAATGTGTGCGCTCAGGCTCTCCGATTTCCACAAAGTACTGGCGTGCCATCTTCAATGCGGATTCCACAGCCTCGGAGCCACCGCTGACCAGATACACATGGCTCATGCCTTCAGGCGCTGTGCGGATGAGCTCGTCTGCGAGTTCCTCGGCCGGCCGAGAGCTGAAGAAACTGGTATGCGCATAAGGGAGCTGGTCGATCTGGGCGTGCATCGCCGCAATCACGTCTGGATGTCCGTGGCCCAGTGATGAAACGGCTGCGCCCCCGGATGCGTCCAGGTAGCTATGGCCGCTGGCATCCTGAATTCGCATGCCGTGAGCCGATACGGCAACGGGTGGGGCGGTTCGCAGATGGCGGTGAAAGACGTGCGTCATGTGGAAGATTCCGAAAGCTGATATGGGTGCTTGGAGGTGTTGCTGTGTTTTGGAACTAATGTTCTATTAAAAGTATTTAATGGAACAAATGTTTCGTCAAGAGGTATTTTGCTGAGTTGTATGCTTTGGGAACATTTGTTCCATAAGCGTTCCAGCCAAGCATCTGGCGAGGAAAGCTTTCGATTGAGTCTTCAACCATGACTGTCAAAGACGAGCTGCGAGGCCGCTTCAACTCACTGAGTCCAGCTCTGCAGCGGATTGCGAAATACGTGCTGGACCATCCCAACGAAGTGGTCACCAGTTCGATGCGCACCGTGGGTATCAGTGCGGATGCACGTCCGGCGACGCTGGTGCGATTTGCTCAGCAGCTAGGATTTGCCGGCTGGCCGGAACTCAAGCAGGCGATTGCGCAGGAGATGGGCTTGGGTCGGGAAGCCTATGGCGACAGGGCCCGCTCTTTGCTGGAGCGCGCCAGTGAGCAAGGTCTGGCGGGCGAGATATTTCAGGTTCACAAGGCGAACCTTGAGGCCACGGAGCGTCATAGCAGGAGCGGGCTCAACGATGCGGCCGTCTTGTTGGAAGCGGCGCCCAATGTTCATGTAGCGGGGTTTCGTGCCTGCTTTCCCATCGCGTTTTCTTTCGTCTATGTGTATCGGCTTTTCAGAAATTCCGTGCATCTCATAGACGGCCAGGGCGGCTCTCTGGAGATGCAGACTCGATCCATGACCGAGGAGGATGCACTCCTGGTCATCAGCTTCGCGCCCTATTCCCGGGAGGTGCTGCAGGTGGTGGAAGCAGGCAAGCGTGCTGGCTGCAAAGTAATTGCCATTACCGATAGCGATGCCTCGCCGCTGTCGCTTTTGGCGGATGTGACGTTGCTTTTTTCGACACAGAGTCCTTCATTTTTTCCATCGATTACCTCGGGGATGGCATTGACAGAGTCGCTGCTGGAACTACTGGTCAGTCGCGCGGGCAAGCCGGTCATCGACCGCATTGAGAGGGCAGAGGCCCACCTGTTCGAGTCAGGCGCCTATGTGGATGCCGGGGGCCGTAGCCGAGGCAGCTAGTACCGCCGAGGGCGCGGGGCACCTAGCTCGTAACAGAGTGACGCGGCAGGGCACCCCATCTCCAATGACGCAGCAGCTCAGGAGGGCATGTATTGGAAAAGCCGGAGACGGCAGCGAGCCGTTGGTGCGGGCAATCGACGCAGCCCGCACGTGGTCGCTATGGTTTCTGTTGATTTGATGGGCGTCAAGGCAAGACTTGAGGCTCTGGAAACGCAGGTGCCAGTGGTGCTAGATTCATTGACGGTCCATGTGGATCGTCAATGGATGCTTCATGAACATCACTTTTCACGGCGCGGCGCAGTCGGTTACGGGATCCTGCTTTCTGGTCGAGGCGCATGGGTGTCGCTTTCTGATCGACTGCGGCATGGCCCAGGGCGGTCGCGAGGCTGACGAGCACAACCAGCAAGCCTTTGCCTTTGATGCCGCAGGCCTGGACTTCGTCGTTCTGACCCATGCGCATATCGACCACAGCGGCCTGCTGCCCAAGCTCGTGGCTCAGGGCTTCAAGGGCCCTATCTATGTCACTCTGGCCACCAAGGACCTGCTCGAAGTCCTGCTCAAGGACAGTGCCCATATCCAGATGATGGATGCCGAACGGGCGGCGCGGCGTCAGCGCGAAGGCAAGCGGCGCGAGCGAGAGCCGGCGGTTCCTCTGTACTCGCTGGCCCATGTGGCGAGCACGCTGGAGCAGGTCCAGGCCATGCCTTATCGCCACAGCTTCAAACCTCATCCTGCGGTGACAGTATGTTTTCAGGATGCCGGGCATATTCTGGGCTCGGCCATTGTGGAGCTGTGGCTGGCAGATGGTCATGGCGGCTCGCGCAAGCTGGTGGCCAGCGGCGATCTGGGCCAGCCGGGGCGGGTGATCCTGCGCGACCCCACGCCGATCATGGATGCCGATCTGCTGCTCATCGAGTCCACCTATGGCGACCGGCAGCACAGGAGCACGGGCGATACCCTGGAGGAGCTGGTCGATGTGGTCACGCGCACGGTTCCCCATGGCAATGTGGTCATCCCGGCATTTGCCGTGGGGCGCACGCAGGAGCTGCTCTATCACTTTCTGCAGCTGATCCAGCAGCAGCGTCTGCCGCCGGTAGAGATATTTGTGGATTCACCCATGGCGGTGGCGGCCACGGACATCACGCTGCGGCACTTCAGCGTGTTCGACGAGGAGGCCAGGCAGTTGCTGGGCAGCGTCAAAAGACTCAAGGAGTCGCCGCACATTCATTTCATCAGCGATGTGGAGGACTCCATCAAGCTCAACCGCATCAGGAGCGGCGCGGTCATCATCTCGGCCAGCGGCATGTGCGATGCGGGGCGGGTGCTGCATCATCTGAAGAACAATCTCTCCAGGCCCGAGTGTGCCGTGGTGATCTGCGGCTTTCAGGCCGAAGGTTCGCTGGGGCGCAGGCTGGTCGACGGTGCCAGGTTGGTGCGCCTGCTCGGCGATGAAGTCGAGGTCCGTGCCGGCATCCATACCCTGGGCGGCTTTTCGGCCCATGCCGACCAGCAGGCCCTGCTGGACTGGGCGGCTGCGTTCACCCGGCCGCCGCAGCAGACCTTTGTGGTGCATGGGGAGCCGCAGGCATCCCGGGCCTTGGCCGCGCTGCTGCACGAGCGCCTGCATTTCTCGGTGCAGGTTCCGCAGCCCGGCCAGGTCTTCGAGTTCTAGCGCGTGCCGGGAGTCTCCGATATGCGGAATCCTCCTTGCGCGCGCCCTGTTGCATGATGTTCTGGCGGCGAAGGCTGATGCCGGTCGAGACCGGATTCGTGCAGCGGCATTTCGGCACTGCGCTGGATGAGCTGCTGCCCGGCATGCGTCTGCATGTGCGGCGTCTGGGCGATACCAGGCGGGCGCTGTCCCTGGGTGGCGGGCGCATCTATCTGCCGCGCAGCTTTTTTGAGCAGGCTGACCCGCATCGGCCGCTGCGGCTTGCCCACCCTGTGGTGGCAGGCGTCTTTGCCCATGAGCTGCTGCATCAGTGGCAGCGTCTGCAAGGCCGGGCGGTGACGTGGGAGGCGTTCGGCCTGCATCTGCGCGCGGCATGCCAGCGGCGCGATCCCTATCACTATCGGGCCTGTGCAGATCCGCAGCAGATGCTGCAGTGCTTTCTGGACGCAAGCGTGGAGCAGCAGGGGCAGATCTGGCAGGACCATGTTCAGGCCCTGGTGCAGGGCCAGCCTCTGGCCTGCATGTGCCTGATTGCCGAGCATGTGCACCAGGCTCAAGCTGTCCAATCCAGGTTGGGCCGGGTCAGCAAAGACTAGGCAGCCGGGTTGAGTGCGGCTATGAGATCGTGCTCGTCCACATCGCGCGCCGCGCCGAAGCCTGCGACATGCCTGCCGCTTTGCGGCGTGATGCAGACAAAACGAAAGTCGCCCAGCGCCGTCATGGGCTCGGCTTCGGGAAAGCGCTCCAGATAGCTGGCCCGGGCGCCATGCCACAGGCCGCTGTCGCGCGGCGGAGTGGATGCCACACCCTGAATGCTGATGCGCTCCAGCGCATGCACGGCTTCGCCAGCGGACTCTGGCCTGCTCATCAGCAGGCTGACGGCGGGATGCCGCTCCATGGCCTGTGTGTGGCTGGCCAGCGCGCTGACATGCAGTACCAGGCAGCTGAATTCGCCACTCCAGGCCCATGGCACCAGAGACAGGCCCGGGGCCGGAAGATATCCGGGCGCTGAAGAGCCGGCCTGCGGTTGTACGGCCAGGGCGGCGGTGCGCTGGCTGGCGAGTAGCTGGCGCAGCGACTGCTGCAGGCGTGATTCATGAGGCATTTGCGCATGGTAAGCCATAGCGCGGAGCCGGAGCAGGGCGAGCCGCGCCAGGTCGCACCAGTCGTCACCTGCGTGACCGGCTGTTGGGGGCATCCCGGATGCCGGGCCGAGGTTGCAGGCCTAGTCTTGCGGATTGATTAGTCCACCCGGACTATGTATACGCTTTTCTGATTGCCTGACTCATGCCCGCTCACCACAAGTTTTGGCCTAATCGGCTGCCATATTCCATCACCGTTCCAGCAACTAGCGTCTGGGAAAACCTTGCTATCAATGCCAGGCGCTACCCGGACAAGGCCGCGCTGGTGTTTCTGGGGCGCACCACGACCTATAAGCAGCTGTGCGAGGGCACGGAGCGCATGGCTGCCTATCTGCATGGCCTGGGTGTGAAAAAAGGCGACCGCGTCATCGTGCTGATGCAAAACAGCTCGCAATTGGTGCTGGCGCATTACGCCATCTTTCGTGCCAATGCGGTGGTGGTGCCGGTCAACCCCATGAATACGGCAGAGGAGCTCAAGCACTACATCACGGATTCGGGCGCCAAGGTGGCCATTACCACGGCCGATCTAGCGCCGGAGCTGGCCAAGGCCAGCAATGCACTGGAACCCTCCGAGGCGCTGCAGCACTTGCTGGTGACACGGTTCACCGACGGCTTTGATGCCGATGTGCAGGGGCCGGATGCGCCGCCCGAAGCCTGGCGCAACTGGCTGCTGGGCGAGCGCGAGCCTGCCAGCCTGAACCACGGCCAGGTCCATGCATGGACGCAGGCGCTGGCCTGCAGCGAGCTGCCGCCACTGCATACTGCGGGCCGTGACGATCTGGCCGTTCTGCCCTATACCAGCGGCACCACGGGCCAGCCCAAGGGCTGCATGCACCTGCACCGCAGCATCAACCACAACGCCGTCTCTGGCGCGCTGTGGGGCACGGGCACCAGCGAGAACGTGGTGCTCGCCGTCGTGCCCATGTTTCACATCACGGGCATGGTGTCCGTGCTGCACAGCGCCATCTACGTGGGGGCGACGCTGATCATCATGCCGCGCTGGGAGCGTGAACTGGCAGGGCGCCTGATCTCGCACTATCAGGTCACGAGCTGGACCAATATCCCGACCATGGTGATCGATCTGCTGGCCAGCCCCAATTTTGCGTCCTTCGATCTCTCCAGCCTCAAATACATCGGCGGCGGCGGCGCCGCCATGCCCCAGGCCGTGGCCCAGCGCCTGCTTGAGCAATACGGCCTGCGCTTTTGCGAGGGCTATGGCCTGACCGAAACCGCCGCACCTTCGCACAGCAATCCGCCCGACCATCCCAAGCAGCAATGCCTGGGCATTCCCTTCATGAGTACCGATGCGCGCGTGATCAGCCCCGACACACTGGAGGAAGTGCCCCAAGGAGAGCAGGGCGAGATCGTGGTCAACGGCCCCGAGGTGTTTGAAGGCTACTGGCAGCGCCCCGAGGCGACCGAGCAGAGCTTTATGGAACTGGATGGCAAGCGCTTTTTCCGCACCGGCGACCTGGGGCGCGTGGATGAGGAGGGCTATTTCTTCATCACCGACCGGCTCAAGCGCATGATCAATGCCAGCGGCTTCAAGGTGTGGCCGGCCGAGGTGGAGTCGCTGATGTTCCGCCATCCCGGGATTCAGGAGGCCTGCGTGATCTCCGCCAAGGATGCCTATCGCGGCGAGACCGTCAAGGCCGTGGTCGTGCTGCGTGCCGGCCATGAGGCTACGACGGCAGAGCAGATCATCCAGTGGTGCCATGACAATATGGCGGTCTACAAGGCACCGCGTCTGGTGCAGTTCGTGACGGCCTTGCCCAAGAGCGGAAGCGGCAAGGTGATGTGGCGGATGCTGCAGGAGCAGGAAGTCGCAGTCTGAAATGCAAAGAGGGTGAATGGCGGGAAGCAGCTTCCGCGCAAATTTGCGTCATGGCGTGCTTTCTGCTTTCTGCTTTATTTATTGTTTCTATAAGCCAATGCATAGGCCTATCTTTTCTTAGTTAATGACTGCGGCTTGGTCTTGGTCGTGTTCAAGGGCTGAGGCTGGCCAAGAGCTGCAGGTCAGCATCATTGCCCGACAGGCCGCCTCAGGCTGGCTGCAGTCATCCAGTTCTGGAGAACTGGTCACAGCTGCCGTCATTAGCGGTCATTGGACTCTTCGTGCCCTGAGCGATCGCTGTACCAACAGGGAGCGGCCATTCAGCAGAGCTCTCGCAAGGGCAATCAAGGATCAGCGGATCCAGGCAGGTCAAAAGCAGTATTCATGGCGGCGGACTGGTGGTTCTAACCCATTGCAGACCTCGAGCGCTGTCTCGAGGATGCGGTCAGAGCATAGGTGCTGCGTTTTGGCTTCCAGGCCTATGCGGTGTCATGTACCAAACGCCTAAGCGGCCAGTGAAGATATAGGTCACCCGAGTCGAGTCAGGACATCCGGTCATCCGAGACTGCGCCGGGCAGACGTTGCAGCCCGTGGCCAAACCAGCCGACTTGCTCCGTGCTGCGGACATCCAGCTGGGGTACATAAGGCTTGATGTCGAGTACAGGCGTACCGTCCAGCATGTCGTTGCCGCGAAAGCACAATATGCGTCCCTTGACCTTCACCAGTTGCACAATGGACAGACCAAGCCGGTTGGGCCGCGCTGGAGCACGGGTCGCAAATACGCCGTGGCTCACCGTATCCATAAACGGCACGACTTCCAGCTTCTCCACCGCCTGGTGCAGATGGGTGATCAGGATGAGGAACTCAAAGCCTTCGATATCACGCAGTCCTGGGGCGAACTCTTCGAAGACCTCCAACTCACCTTCAACGTCGGCTGCTGCCACAGTCTGTATCGGCATTCCCTGGGTACTTTGAAAAGGGCTATGAATGATGCCAATGGGGCGTAGTGTGATGGTGTCTGTCATAAGCTGCGGCTCAATATTTTAGAGTGTTATATTTAGAAGAATATAACGCTACGCTGCATACCAGCGCTGGCTTCTGCAGAGGATCTGAATGTTGAATGCTGTTAATCACGACGAGAGCACTGCCGATTTGAATCAATATCGAGCGCGGCGTTCCTCACGGCGCTTCTTTGCCCGCAATCTGCTGGGACTGGCGGGCATGGTCACGCTGCTGGTCGCCACGCCAGTCAGCGCCGCTGAGTCAGTGCTTGTTGCCGCCATGGGCGGCTACCGCAAACCGGTGCTCGAACTCATCGAGGCATTTCGCAAAGAAACGGGTGTTGAAGCGCAGGCTGCATTTGGCCACATCAAACAGATCGAGACCCAGGCTAGGCAGAATCGGGAAGTCGTTTTTTTGATCGGTGACAAGAGTCTGCTGGAGCCGACCGGACTATTCAGCAACTTTGACCGGCTCGGAACAGGTCGGCTGGTTCTTGTCTCAAGCAAAGGCAAATCCTTGAGTCGCCTTGACGAGCTCAAAAACACGGCCTTCACGCGCGTCGCAATTCCTCATCGCTCGCGGACCGTATTTGGCAGAGCGGCCGATGAGTGCGTGAAGCGGCTTCACCTCGCCGATGCGCTGGCTCCCAAGTTGCTCGAGGTTGAAGGTGTGCCTCAAGTTGGTAGCTACATCACCTCGGGAGAAGTGGATGCGGGGTTCGTGAACAAGACCGAGGCGCTGGCGATTGCCGGGCGCGCAGGCTCCGTGCTCGAATTGCCACAGAGCTGCTACGACCCGATTGAGATATCGCTTGGCACAGTCAGGGATCGTTCCCTCACCGAGGCACAAAGTCGCTTTCAGGCCTTTATGCAAGGTGACACCGCGCGGCGCATCATGACCGCCAATGGTCTTTAAACCTCTGCCCGGCTGTTTTGCTCGCTGAGACCTGTGCCTGGATCTCCATCCCACTGACACTGAAGGTTATGGGCTGGAGCGTGTTGCTGCAATTGGCGCTTGGAGTGCCCATTGCCTGGGCTTTGGCTCGCTGCGCATTTCGTGGCAAGGCCTTGCTCGACGCGCTCGTGACCTTGCCGCTGGTCTTTCCGCCTATTGTCATTGGCTATGCACTGCTGCTGCTGTTGGGGCGCGAGGGCTGGTTGCTGGCTTGGTTACCTCTGGAATGGAGGCCGCATTGGGTGTTCAGCGAAACCGGCCTGGTGATTGCTGCGGTGGCTGCAGGCCTTCCGCTGATGGTTAAACCGTCCCAGGCCGCGTTTGCTGAAATTGACGAGTCATTGCGTGAGGTGGCAGCGACGCTGGGCGCAAGACCTTGGCAGGTGTTTCTGAAGGTCGAGTTGCCGCAGGCCAAGCTCGGTATTCTGGCCGGACTGGTGTTGGCGGCTGGCCGCGCGATGGGGGAAGTCGGCATCTCGTTGATGTTGGGTGGCAATGTCAGTGGGCGCACCGAGACGCTATCGCTGGCTGTTTACAACCATGTGCTGGGGTCAGAGACAGATTGCGCGAACGCGCTGTCTCTGGTGCTGACTGGAGTTGCAGCATTGGCATTCTTTCTACTTCGGAAGCTTGAAAGACCGGTCGCGAAAAAAACGTGAGAATTTTCTCGGTTCTCGGCATGCAACGCGGGCCTAGCCATGCGGCTCAGGTGATCTGCCGCGCACCACTTGGACCTGGCCGCAGCCAGCTTAACGGGTCCTTATGTTGCGCTGCGTGAACTGTCTGCCGCCGAGCCAGATGACTCGGGGCTGCTGCCAGGTTGCCAAAAGGCTCTGACGGCATTGAGCATGGTCGGCTTGCGCGGCTCGGCTGCGGTCTTTATGCTGCCGAGGCTGATGAAACCAGCCAGAGACTCTGTGGGGTCAAGCCCCAGCTCAGCACACAACAAGGCATTGAAACAGCGCTCGCCGCTGAGCATGATGGCACCGAAGCCGAGCTGGTGCGCGGCATTCATGAAGTTGCCTAGGGCGCAGCCGGCTGCCAGCCATTGCTCGCGCTCCGGCACTCGCATGCGCAGCTGGGGCGACACGATGAAAGCCAGTAAGACAGGACTGCGCGTGGCATGCTCGCGCGCACGTTTGACGTCTTCACGGGAAGCGAGAGGGTCGCGGCGCAGTTTCTCCTGCTCGAACAGATTCGACTGCTGCGGCTACCCAGTCCTGCTCCTGGTGGAGGGCTAGCAGGTAGGAGAGGTGATCTTGCTTCACTAAAGCCCTCTATTCAACGTGATTGCTGCGCAGCGCCAACAAGGCATTGCTTGTTCGAACGCGCCGATGGACGGTGATTGGGGTCACCCGCATGCGCCATGTGCTCACAGGTTCTCGCCCCGCCAACCTTTGCCAACTGGCCTAAATGTTCCGAGGCCGGGCTTGCTTTCAGTCTCCGGTCCCCGAATATCTGATCAGGGGGCGCAACATGGGCTTGAGGGGGGCGGGCGTGTTGTCCAGCTCGCACAGCGCATCTGCCTGCTCATACAAGGCGGCGGTCACGCTGGGTGGATAAGCCTGATGCAGATTGGCCACTGCAAGGCGGGTATAGAGCGCAGACGCGATGGCCTTGCGGTGCTCTGGCTGCTCGAGGTGCAGCCCCCATATCGATTCCTCCAGCAGAATCTCCAGCACTTGCAGCCGCTCTTCGATACTGAGCTTTTCGCTTCCCATATAGATCTCGATTTCCGTAAGCGTTGGGGAGGACTGAGCAGCCTGAAGCAGCAGTCCATGCGCGTCAGTAGATCAGGTCCATCAGGTCATCTCTCGTTATATCTGAGTATATATTGCGATGGATTGGGCAGTCTCCCGACAGAGGCTTGGAAGCTCTGCCGCAGCCTACAACGAACCCGACTGGATGTATTGAGCGCCCGCGGTGAAGGCGCATACATTGCTCCCGGTCATGAGGTCCAGGGTGCAAAGTGCCACTTTGGCATGCACTTCCATGGCCGAGCGGGACACCTGCAAATCAGCGTGTCTGTCAAATGCCTGCCTAGCTGCTCTGGACCAGGGCGACCAGCTTGTCCAGATCAGACTGGCATGCTTTGAGTGCCTCTTGCTCTATACGTCGATACAGTGCGACGACCAGATGCCCTGTTTCCGTGAGTGCTGTACCGCCGCCATGAGATCCCCCGGTTGAGGTGATCACTGCCGGAGCATTCAACGAATGATTGATGCCATCGACAAGCAACCAGGCCCGGCGATAGGACATGCCCAGGGACTTTGCAGCAGCTGCAATGGATTTCGTTTCGTTGATGGCCTCCAGTAGTTCAATTTTGCCCGGGCCGATGGCAATGACGTCACCTGTCATGACACGCATGCGAAGCTTCACTGCCGGTGCAGCAGGATTGGAGTCTGAAGTTGTAGCGGACATGCGGATAGGAATCGGTAGACGTGAAATGAAGGAACATGCAGCGCCAGGCATCCTGGCAGCGCAGGAATCAACCTCGGCACATCCTGAATTATGGCGAGAGCTGTGGCTTTAATTCCGAAGCGGCCCTATCTGACCTGCCCGGTCTAATCGAGGCAGTTTTTCCTAGAAGAACGCCGGTACTTCCTTCTGCGTGCTACTTAGCTCTTCGGTGTCGCCGATTTGCTGATGTGAGCGGACGCTATTGGCCTCAAAGCAGCCTCACGCGTCAGGACTGCAATTTTGTGGACCGCCGCAAAGCGGTCGTCGACATGTCCTTAGACTGGCTAACACCACCTATCCACGAAGCGTGCGCAGATGATCGCTGCCGCCAACTTCAACAGCGCTTCGTGGATATCCAGCCGTCGTTCAAAGCGGATTCGCAGCTTGCCAAAGCCTGCAAACCAGCTGTGCGACCTCTCCACCACCCAGCGGTGCTTGCCCAGCCGCTGGCTGCTCTCAACGCCTCGTCTGGCAATCCGGCCGATGATGCCCCGCTGCCTCAGGTGGGTTCGGCATCGCTTGAAGTCGTAGCCTTTGTCGGCGTGCAGCTTGGCTGGTCTTTTACGGGGACGCCCTGACAAGCCTGCAATCGCAGGAATCGCGTCCACGCACCTCTCGAACATCTTAGAGTCGTGCCGGTTCGCGCCGCTGACCAAGATCACCAGCGGGATGCCTCTGGCATCTACGACGATGTGTCGTTTGGAGCCGAGCTTGCCTCTGTCCGTGGGGTTGGGGCTCGTTTCCTGGCCCCCCGGGGGCTTGGTACCGAGGAGCCATCAATGCTGGCCCGGCTCCAATCGATCTGGTCGTGTTCACGCAAGCGCATCAGCATGGCTTGGTGCAACTGCTTCCAGACACCAGCGGCATTCCAGTCTCGCAGGCGCCGCCAGCAAGTCATGCCGCTGCCGTACCCAAGAGATTGGGGAAGGTCCTCCCATGGAATGCCTGTTTGCAGCACGAACAGGATGCCGTTGAGGGCGGCTTCGTCGCTGACCGCGAGCTTGCGCGCACCGCCCTTGGCAGAAGGCACGAAGGCTGGGATCAGGGGTTGTAGCTGTCGCCACAGTTCTTTGCTAACGGGTCGTCTTGCCATGAGGGCCGCAAGCATAACTGCTCTGCGAGGGGCTATGACGAAGTGATGTTAGCCACTCTTAGCCATAGACGGCATTGGGTCGTTCAGCGATAGTCGCAGATCGGCCAAAAGCGGGCTGCGAAGTGAAGGATAAGCGGTTCATCCAGTCAGCGCTACGCGAGTGGGCCTATGGCTGGACGTGCCAGAACTCAGCTGAGCGGACCCGTTCCCTGGCTATCTTGCAGCGCCACTACAACTGACACAGGCCATACAGGGGCATCAGTCACATCGCTCCGGTGTCCAGGCTCGAACCTGCAAATAACCTCTTGACGGTTCACAGCTAGGCCGCCCCGCATCGAATGATCCATTACGAATCCTGAGCGGCATCCTTTCTTACCAGGAGCTACCCCATTCGGACGATGCGCCAGAAACTGGGCCTGCATAGGCTAGATCATATGCCGCATGACCTGGCGAGAGGGGCCCGCAATCAGTGTCGGTCGAAACTGGAAATATCCGGCTCCACTAAATTGGCTTTCAAGCCAGCATGACTATTAGTTCGGGAGGGTAAAACGATGAATCGTGTGAAGCAGAAAAGCCGGAAACTATTGTTGTTCGTCGCCCTCGCTACCTCAACACTCCCCCTCGTCGCTCGATCATCCCCATTCGACCTGCGGCCTCTCTCTGGCGAAGCGATACACCAACGCACCGTCGAACGACGCGCCGTCGAACTCGCAATCTGGGGCATCCCCTTGGTAAATTTCGACGGCATTATCCAGTCAATGGAACGAGCTGGAGGACACACCAACGAAATCGCTGTGTGGACGCGTCCGTCGAACTGGACGAATCAACTGCTTACACCCAACAGCGAAGTTCTGTACGCAATTCCATTCATCAACACCAAGGATGCCGGGCCGATGGTGCTCGAGATTCCTCCTGCGGACGGAGGCACAATCAATGGTTCGATAATGGACGCTTGGCAATCAGCAGTCGAAGATGTGGGCATCGCCGGTGCTGACAAGGGAAAGGGCGGGAAATATCTGATCTTGCCACCTGGATATCAAGGCCAAGTGCCCGACGGCTACATTGTCGTTCCGTCACAGACGTTTCAGGGATTTGCCCTGCTTCGTTCCATACCGAGGAGCCACAGCGAAGCGGACATCGCTGCTGCCGGTTCGTACGTGAAACGCGTAAAGCTATACCCGTTGTCTACCGCTGAAAGCGTGGCCGAAACGAAGTTTGTCGATGTGACGAACATCGAGTTTGATGGGGCAATTCCCTACGATCTCCGCTTCTTCGAGGCACTTGACAGGATGGTTCAGATTGAACCGGTTCAGGCGCGAGACAAGATGATGTATAGCTGGCTGGCATCGATCGGCATCGAAAAAGGTAAGCGATTCGCGCCGGACAATACGACAAAGACAATCCTCCTTTCTTCGCTTCACGAAGCGCACCAGTGGTTCGTAAATCGATTCCTGATGGTGCCGCCTCGGTATTACCCTGGCAGGCAGTGGTTCTTTCCAGCGGAACCCGGTGTCAGCGAGTCTCATGGAACGTTTGAGCTCGGTGACCGCTATCTAACCGATGCGCGTGGCACCATCTACTATTTCGGATTCAGCAACATCAAAAACCCGGGCACCGGTCAGTACTACCTGCTGACAACAAAGGACAGCGGCGGGCGCTTCCTTGATGGAGGTACCACTTATCGCCTCACCGTACCCCCGAATGTACCTGTCAGCCAGTACTGGTCCATCACCTTATATGACCGCGCGACCCACACGTTTATACGTGGGGTAGAACTCCCGACGCGTTCTTCGCTGGAGGCCGGCCTACAAAAAAATTCGGACGGTTCCGTGGATATCTACTTTGGTCCGAAGGCACCGGCCCGGCGCGCTGAGAACTGGATTCCGACCAAATCCGGTGGGACCTTCGAAGTGATGTTTCGGGCATATGGTCCGACGAAGCCCCTCTTTGACAAGACGTGGCAATTGGAAGACATCGCTCGGGTTCGCTGAGTCAGATCAAATTGTTGGTGTCGTACCTGACCGGCCTTTACGATTCGCTGCTGCTGATCACGCACACGCTGGTCGACGACGGCTCGATCAAGGTCTGACACGCGTTGATGGTCAAGTCGCCCTCGGGCAGCAACGAAGTGGTTGTGCTCGACACCGTTGCGCCCAAACAGTGCCAGGAAGAGTGCAGCCTCGCGTTCGTGCAGGACTTCGAAGTCTGGGCGCACAGAACGCACTCGCTTGAGGGTGTAAGTTCCTTAACTGCGTCAAGGTGGAAGGCGACTTGAAAACTGCGCTCGGCACGGTGGCTGTAGATAGCGATATGTAGCGCACAAAATATTGCGGCGTGAGCGCAGTGTACGCGTCAATACCATCAGTCTGGGCATCATCACACCACTGGCAAAGGACGAGCTCTCAGGAGCGCGCGGCACCGACTATTGATGCATGATCGATGGCTGTCCAGCGAAGCCTTTCACCGAGCCGGATGACGTTGCGAACGTAGCCGTGCTACCGGTGGGGCCCGATGGTGCCTTTATTACTGGCAGCGACTTTCTGACGGATGGGGGCGTTACCGCGTCCTGCTGGTTTGGATCGCTTGCACCGCAGTAGCGATTCGGGGGGCGGTTCTTATTTCGAAAGCGGTCATTACAGCCTCGCGGCCTTCAGTGGCTGAGATGTGTTGATCTGCGACTGTCGTAGTCCGGCGGCGGATTCAACCGGTCGATGCAACACACTAGCCACCACATAGGCGGCAGGAGTGTTGCAAATGAAGCAGCGACCCAGAATCTATTATTAAGATAGCCGGAAAGCTCTGATGAGGGGCGCTGGACGTAAGGCTGGACGTTGCAGGAGATCGGCAAGCTCTTTGATCGCGCCCACTCTTCGATCCACCGAATCCTGGCCGAGACAGGTGGAATCCGTCCCGCCCAACGATCACGGGCCGCAACCGCATTGACGCTGGCCCAACGAGAAGAGATCTCGCGAGTCATCGTGGGGGGGGCGTTGATTCGCGCCATTGCCACTCGGCTAGGACGAGCACCATCGACAGTCAGCCGGGAGATCAAGCGCAATGCTGGGCACTACAGCTACCGAGTGAACCAGGTAGATGCAGCTGTTTGGGACCGAGCAAGGCGCCCCACGTGCTGCAAACTCGTTGCGAACCGCACATTGTCCCAAACCGTGGCCCACAAATTACGGATGCTATGGTCGCCTAAGCAGATTGCTGGTTGGCTCAAGCAGACTTATCCTTGCGACGAGGGGCACCATGTCACGCTGTCGAAATAGTCGATGCAGCGACAGCACCTTGTCGCACAGGGCCTGCGTCGGCCCGTAGAGACCTTCCTGCACCAGAATTTGCGCGCCTACCTCGGTATGCACGTCAAGCTCTGCCAAGTGCTCGGCTGCTCGCCAGCCGACGCCCATGCATCGTCCACGGGCGTGCATTCCATCAGAGATTGCAGATCGCCGACCGACGACCCGGCAAAGTTGCACACACGCTGCAGGAGCGCTGGACAGGCGCTTGCAGGTGAAATCCCCGTCCATCTCCGCCACCACTATGTCGTCATGCTGGGGACGTAAGAATTCATCCACCGGGAGCCAATCTCCGTCATAAAGGCCCGCGCCCATCATGCTGTCACCGTTTAAGGCATCACAAAGGCGGTGGCAGGGTGTTGAATCAGGCTCTTGGCCAGGTCAAAGCGGGGAATCCCAAAGTCTTCTGCAGGGCTGGAAAATCCGGCCTGCACGCAACCTAGCGCCATGGCCGGCTCTGGAAGAGTGCTGACCACGAGGGCAGGTTGGTTCACTGAAATACTGTTTATGTGCACAGTGTGTCAATCGCAAAATTGCTCTTGTAACCAACATCACTTGCGCGACGGATAACTTCGTCTTATCCAAAGGCCTCCTGCACTGAGTGATCGCATGAATTTCCAGAACCCACATTGGGTCGTCTCAGATACATTGGTATAGTTGTAACAATTGGTATATTTGAGCCGGCAATACATCAACGAATGAGGGAACTTCGATGCTAGTGAGTCGTGGATCAGCGGGCCTGCTGGGCTTAGCGCTGTTGTTGGTAGGCTGTACAGGTAAGGGCATCGATGCTCCCTTGGCAACAACTGATGAAACGGCTTATAGAGCTTCGCTGAACAAGGCATGGCCAGACATGAGTGCTCATCAGCAGGAGGCATTCAACTGGGCCGTAAGCAATTTCAGTCTGCAGCAGCTGATCGCGAAGTACTCGAGCATGACGCCGCGTGTCGTCATCAGTCGTGAGACAGATGAGTACATAGAGCTGAAAACCCTGCAGGCAGCAAAGAGTGCAGCAGAGTTGGCGGCCAATGCAGAGAGGCTGACGCAGCAGGAGCAGTCTCTGAAGAGCGTGGAGGCAGAGCTTTCCAAGATCTCGGCTCGAGGACTGACGATTCAGAATCGATTTGGATTTGGCAAGGACTTTGTCTATGAAGTCAGCAACGCCAGTAAATTCAATTTGTCGTCTGCCCAATGGGATGCCTGGTTGTTCTTGAATGGTGAAGAAACCAGCACGCGTCATTGCAAGGTCTACAGCTCTTTCAAGTACGGCGGCGGCCTGCGTGCCGGTGCAAGCATGAGGAAGAACTATGAAGTCGGCTTCATGGCTTGCGAAAACTGGAACACCTTGGAGGTCCAGAATGCCAAAAGCAAACAGTACCAACTGAAGCTTGAATTTGCTTCGGTAAAGGATTTCGACGAACGGCAAGTCTTGCCAGTGATTTCACCATCGAGAGGCGATTATGAAAAAGCTATCGCTGATGCAGGCAAGGAAATTGAGAATGCCAGGATGCACAAGGGATCGTTGAAGTAAGAGCTGCCTGGGCAGCGTTAAGCATCAGCTTCGGTTGTATTCATCGCGTCTGCATTGCGTTCCATCTGCCCCTTGCTGGTCAGGCCGCTATCCCCCAATGTGTGGGTGACTTCCTTGACCAGCCAGCCTTGGCCATCACTCTCAGAAGTGAACCCCGTCACGCGCACAGGGGTCTGATGCATCAGTTCTGGCACACCGATGGCCAGATTCAGATCGAACGTGGCCATACCTCTATTGATGCGCTGCAGCTCACTCTTGGCGGCAGCCAGCGCATCGGCCTCGCTGCCAAAGTTTCGGTCATTCCACAGCGCCTTCACG
Source organism: Comamonas testosteroni ATCC 11996 (assembly GCF_000241525.1). Classification (GTDB taxonomy): domain Bacteria; phylum Pseudomonadota; class Gammaproteobacteria; order Burkholderiales; family Burkholderiaceae_C; genus Comamonas; species Comamonas testosteroni. Next base: position 263,809 of record NZ_AHIL01000043.1, on the reverse strand, counting down.
CCGTCATAGGCATCGCGGGTGCCACTGGCCCAGCGGTGCTGATCTCCGTCGATGCGGGTGATTTCAATGGTGGGCAAGCTCTCGCCCTTGCTGGTCTTGGTGCCTTTGATCGGCATGAAGAGCAGATGCTTCTTCTTCACAGTGGCCACGGCGTCATATTTGCGCGCCAGCCGGGTGATGACGTGCATGTCTGATTCATTGGTCTGGTCGATGTGCTGGATCTGGGTGGCGCCCAGCTTGGCATCTACCTTGTGGGTGAGCTCGTTGCGTTTGGCGAGCGTGGCCAGGATGTTGCCCAGACTGTTGTCGTGCCAGCTTTTTTCGGTGCGCTTGCTGATCTCGCCGCCCAGATCGGCAGCACGGGCGCGAATGGTGATGATGTCCGGGGCCCCGCTGTGCTCGGACTCGTCCACCACAAAGGTGCCTTTGTCGATCAGCTGAGCTCCTTGCGACCACAGCTCCCGCGAGATGGCAATTGCCCGTTGTGGTCGCTTCGCATCAACGGTTGAAACCGTATTCTGGCGGAAAGCAGCTGGAGTCGAACCAACCCGGGAGCGGCTGACGCCCCCCACCGGGTTTGAAGCCCGGCCGCGCCACCGGGCACGATTGCCTTCCTTTGAGTCAAGAGTGGCAACTGCCACTCTTGTAGAAGATAAGACAGCGATTGTAGCCAGCAATCCGGCACCCGATGACAAAAGCACGTCAAGGCCGCATATCCCGATCTACTCAAATTTGATAGCTTGTTGCGTAAGCGGGATAAAGAACCTGGACTGATTCCTATCTGTTTTCCTTGTAGGCTCAGCGTGGAGTGCTATTCCAATGTACGTCAGGGCGCAGCAGATGGGCGTCGCGCACGCGGCGCGTGTAGCCGGTACGGTCGAAGAATTCGAGAATCTGGATGGCGCGCTTGCGGCCCAGACCAGTTGCGTCGCGGAAGGCGCTGGCTTCCACTTCCCCCCTGGCGTGGCGGCTGGCGATGTCGGCAACCAGGGCCGCGAGCTCATCCATGCGTGCCGGTGTATAGAACAAATCCTTGACGACCTGGAACAACTGGCCCTGGCGCGAAAGCTTTTTGAGCAGCTGGCGCACGAGCTCTTCGCCTGCCGCATGGTCGCGCGCCAGATCGCGCACCCAGGGCGGGTCATAGCGGCCTGCAGTGATGGCGGGCAGCAGCTTTTCGGCCAGCGTCTGCTCGGCACTGCTCAGCTGCACGCTGTGTTGCGGCAAATGCAGCCAGGCACCGGTGCTGGCTAGCAGTTGGCTGCTGAGCAGGGCATCGACCAGGCCTTGATAGAGTGCGTCGTAGCTGCCTTGCTGCAGGCCGGGCAAGGCCATGCGCCTCAGTCTGGCCGCGTTGACGCCGGGCTCGTCGGGCGATTTTTCGTGAAAGCGCGCCAGGCTGTCGATGATCTGGGTCTGCAGCCGCTGCCAGCGCTGCAGGCCCAGCACCAGGGCATCGCCGCCGGCAATGGGTAGCTGGATGGTGTCGGCAAGGCGGGACTCGGGGAAGGCATGGCCGCTCAGACGCACCAGCTGCGAGCGCGCAATGCCGTGTGGAGCCTGTGCAATCAGTGGCCCGAAGTCGCTGCGGGCTATGAGCTGCTCCATGGCGTCGAGGTAGGCCATGCGCTCCGCGCTGCGGCGCTTGCGGCTCGGGGCATAGGGGTCGAGCACCATGCCGCCTGCGATGGTGCGGCTGGCCTGGGCGTTGCGCAGAATCAGGCGGTCGCCGGGCAGTGCGAAGACCGGCGTATCCAGCACCAGCTGCACGCGGGCTTCGGTGCCGGGCTCTATGCCTTGGTCCTGCAGCAGGGCGACATGGCCTGTTGTGCGCTTGGTGCCCAGATGCACATGCACCGCAGTCCATTGCTCTAGTGGGGGCGCTTCGCTGAGCAGATGCAGATGAATGTCGAGGCGATCTGTGGCCTGTAGCAGGCGCGGGTCCATGATCCAGTCGCCGCGTTCGATTTCGTCCTTGCCTATGCCAGCCAGATTCAGTGCGCAGCGCTGGCCGGCGACGCCGCTGTCGCTGCTCTGGTTCTGGGCATGAATGCTGCGTACGCGCACGGCCTGACCGCTGGTCGAATGCGCCAGCGTGTCACCCACCCGCACCTGGCCATTGAAGACCGTGCCCGTGACCACCGTGCCCTGTCCCGGCAGCGTGAAGACGCGGTCCACGGCGAGCCGGAACAGTCCGTCCCGGGGACGGGCCTGCATCATCTGGGCCTGCACCTGCAGGTGTTCGCGCAGAGCCTGCACGCCGGCATTGCCGGGGTCTGCGGCATTGGTTTCAAAGATGGGACTGCCCGCCAGCGCAGTGACGCCGAGAATGGCGTTGATTTCGCGGTGCACGTCGGCAATGCGTTGCGGCAGCACGCGATCGACCTTGGTCAGCGCCACGCTGCCACGCCTGACACCCAGCAGCTGCAGAATTTCCAGATGCTCTATGGTCTGGGGCATGACGCCGTCGTCGGCAGCCACGACCAGCAGGGCGTGATCAATGCCCACGGCGCCGGCGGCCATGGTATGGACGAATTTCTCGTGGCCCGGCACGTCGATGATGCCCAGCACATCGCCGTTGGGCAGCGGGCTGTAGGCATAGCCCAGTTCTATGGAGATGCCGCGGGCTTTCTCTTCCTTGAGGCGGTCGGTTTCCACGCCGGTGAGCGCACGCACCAGCGTGGTTTTGCCGTGGTCGATATGGCCTGCGGTTCCGATGATCATGGTGTGCTTGTAGTTTTGATGGCTGCTGGCGCTTGTGTATCAAGCGAGGCAAGGTGTTTTTGTATAAATGCGGAGGGCCGGGGCCATGGTGCTGTCTCAGGCCAGCCGCGACAGTTGCGCGGCAAACAGGGCCTGTGCCGGGTTTTCCAGGCAGCGCAGATCCAGCCACAGCGCGTCGTCATGCAGGCGCCCGATCACGGGCCGAGGCAGGCCACGAAAGCGTGCTTCGAGCCGGGTCAGCTGGCGACCCGCCTGCTTGCCGCTGGCCGGATAGATTCTGAGGCCGAAGCTGGGCAGATTTTCCACGGGCAGGGCGCCGCTGCCGATCTGGCTGTTCATGGCAGCGGTCTCCACCACATAGTCCTGGCCCAGTGCCTGCTGAAGCAGAGGCTGCAGCTGCTCGGCCTGGGTCTGCATGTCGCTGGCCTTGCGCGTGAACAGGCGCAGCGTGGTCAGCTCCTGGGCGAGCTTTTCGGGGTTCAGATACAGGCGCAGCGTGGGCTCCAGCGCAGCCAGCGTGATCTTGCCCACGCGAAGAGCGCGCTTGAGCGGATTTTTCTTGATTCTGGCGATCAGCTCCTTGCGGCCCACGATGATTCCGGCCTGCGGGCCGCCAAGGAGCTTGTCACCGCTGAAGGTGACGATGTCGGCGCCGGACTCGACCGTCTCGCGCACCGTGACTTCATAGGGCAGGCCCCAGTCGCGCATGTCGATCAGCGTGCCGCTGCCCAGGTCGACAATCATCGGCAGATTGCTGTCGTGTGCAATGCGGGCGACATCGGCGTCGCTCACCGCCTTGGTAAAGCCAGTGATGGCGTAGTTGCTGCAATGCACCTTCATGAGCGCGGCCGTGTTTTCGCCTATGGCCTCTGCATAGTCTTTTTCATGCGTGCGATTGGTGGTGCCGATCTCGACCAGCCGCGCGCCGGCGCGGGTCATGACATCGGGGATGCGGAAGGCGCCGCCGATTTCCACCAGCTCGCCGCGCGAGACCACGACTTCCTTGCCCGTGGCCATGGTGGAGAGAACCAGCAGCACGGCTGCGGCATTGTTGTTGACAACGGTAGCGGCTTCGGCGCCGGTCAGCTCGCAGATCAGCGACTCGACCAGGTCGTCGCGATCGCCGCGGCTGCCGTCTTCAAGGTCATATTCCAGATTGGCGGGGGAGCTCATGGCCTGCACCACGGCATCGATCGCAGCCTGCGGCAGCAGGGCGCGGCCCAGATTGGTATGCAGCACCGTGCCGGTGAGGTTGAAGACCGGCTGCAGGCGTGGCGCGAACCGGGCCTGAAGCTGGCGCTGTGCGGCTTGCACAATGCTGCCGATGTCGGCCTGCAAAGTCTGGCCGGGCTGATCGGCAAAACCCAGGAGCTGCTGGCGCAGCCCCGTCAGCACATCGCGTACTGCCTTGGTGCAGGCGTCCAGGCCATAGGATTCGCGCAACATCTGCATCTCGATGGCGAGCAAGACCTTGTCCACGGCGGGAAGCTGGGAGGGGTGCGAAATTTCAGGGGCGGTCGCTGCGGTATTGCTCATGGCCGGAGGGTGTGGGGTCTTCGGAAAATGGAAAAGGCGGCAGAAAGAGCTGCCGCCTTCATTATGCTGGCGCTTGCTGCCGGCGGGATCAGGCTGCGGGGTCCACCAGCTCGTTGCCAGTCTCGCCCGACTGCTCTTCGGCTACGGCCACAAACAACAGAGGATTGGCGCTGGCGCGCTGGAACTGGGTCTCGCTCATCAGCAGATCCAGCATCAGGCTGGCCAGATCGTCGGCCAGAGGCTCGACCATGGGGTTCTTTTCCTGATTCACGATCTTGCGGTAGCTGCCACATTCATCGCAGGTCTCGGCCAGAACTTCTTCGCCCGCACCTTCAAGGCCCTGGTAGTGGATGCCCTTGGTGGATTCGCAGTGCGTGCATTTGATACGCACCATATGCCACTCGCAGGCGCAGGTTCCGCAGTGCGCATAGCGGTGACCGGCCACTTTGCCGCCAATGCGGATGATGCTGGCCACGGGCTCGCTGGCACAGATGGGGCAGATGCTGGCAGGGTCGGTGTAGGGAACGTCGCGGGCACGGAGACTGGCCGAGCGCTTGGCAAAGGTCACTTGCAGCGCAGCCATGATGAAGGGGGCCATGCCCACATGGCGGGCGGCGACTTCTTTTTGCAGCAGCTTTTTGGCAATGTCTGCACGGGTCTCGGGGGCTAGTGCACGCAGCTCCTTGAGCAGAGGCTGCAGCGGTGCGGGCAGGCCTTCGCTGCCCTGCAGCGTGTCGAGCATGTTGTCGAGCACGGCTTGCCAAGCGGGGTCGATGGTGTCGACTGCGGGCAGCAGAGGCATCGAGTGCTCCTGAGCACGCGCCATGAGTTCGGCATCGGGCACAGAGATCTCGATGGTGGCGGCAGCCTTGTGCTGCGCATCCATGATCTGGGCCACAAACAGCAGATAGTCTGCAATGGGATTGCCGTTGGCCAGCTGACGCAGGCGTGCAGCGCGTTCGGCGAACAGACTGCTTACCTGGGGCAGCAAGATGCGGGGAAAGCTGGTGTGATCCAGTGCTTCAATTTCACCGGGTTGAAGAATGCGTTGCATTGACAGGGTTTCCAAATGAATCAGCCGCCGAGCGCCGATAAACGCTTGGCGGCTGGGTTGTTAGGGGAGAAGACTAAAAACCTTAGTCGTTGTCACCCGTCATCTTGCGGTACCAGCCGCGGTGGTGTTGCTTGGCCCAGGCTCGCGTTACTGTGCCATAAAGCATGGCGCGAATGGTTCCGCGAGTCCAGATGGCGGCATACACGTGCATGATGATCAGACCGATCATCCACACGGCAGCGATGGCGTGAACCACCGAAGCCGCTCGCACCACGTTGACCGGCAATGTCCACCAGGCGCGCCACATCAGAAAGCCGGTGATCACGATCAGCAGCATGCCGATTACCAGGCCCCAGAACAACAGCTTCTGACCACCGTTGTACTTGCCCTGTTCGGGCATGTCGTGGTCGTCGCCATCGATCATCTTGTTGACGTTCTTGAGCCATTCGATGTCGCGCGGCTCAACGATGTTGAGCTTGGCGAAACGGCAGGCCATGATGACGAAGAATGCGCCCATGACAACCCCGATGTAGGGGTGCAGGATGCGGGTCCAGGGGCCGCCACCGAACAGATTGGTCAACCAGAAGAAGGCCGGGTGAAAGAACGCCAGACCGGACAGGGCCAGCAAGATGAAGCAAATGCCTACCACCCAGTGGTTGGCGCGCTCCGATGCGTTGTAGCGCACGAGGTCGCGAGGATTGCGTTTCATTTGCCGTTCTCCTTGTTCAGCGCTTCGGCGTCCTTGCGTTCCATTTCATCTTCAAGGTCCTTGGACACGTCGTTGGGTCCCTTGGTGATGTAGTGGAACAGGCTGCCGATTGCGGCTGCGCCCAGTGCGGCCATGGCCAGAGGCTTGGCTACACCCTTCCACAGCGACACCATGGGGCTGATGGACGGATCGTCCGGCAGGCCCTTGTACAGCGAAGGTTTGTCCGCATGGTGCAGCACGTACATCACGTGCGTACCGCCCACACCCTGCGGGTCGTAGAGACCCGCCTTTTCGTAGCCGCGTTCCTTGAGGTCCACGACACGGCGGGACGCTTGCTCCTGCATGGCTTCCTTGGTGCCGAACTGGATAGCGCCCGTGGGGCAGGTCTTGACGCAGGCGGGCTCCTGGCCAACAGCCACGCGGTCCGAACACAAGGTGCACTTGTACGCCTTGTTGTCCTTCTTGGAGATGCGCGGAATGTTGAACGGACAGCCCGTGACGCAGTAGCCGCAGCCTACGCACTGGTCTTGCTGGAAGTCCACGATGCCGTTGGCATATTGGACGATGGCGCCAGGCGAGGGGCAGGCCTTGAGGCAGCCCGGGTCTTCGCAGTGCATGCAGCCGTCCTTGCGGATCAGCCATTCCAGGTTGCCTGTGGCTTCGTTTTCGTACTCGGCAAAGCGCATCACGGTCCACGACTCCGACGTCAGATCCGTCGGGTTGTCGTAGACGCCTGCGGCAACCGTGCCGATTTCGTCGCGAAGGTCGTTCCACTCCATGCAGGCGGTCTGGCAAGCCTTGCAGCCAATGCATTTGGAGACGTCGATCAGCTTGGCGACTTCCCCCGCGTGCGCACCGCGTGCGCTGGGTGCGGGGGTCGTCGTGGCCGAGCGGCGTTTGATATCGAGAGACATGGTTGAGGACATCAGCGTGGCTCCTTAGATCTTTTCCACCTTCACGAGGAAGGTCTTGGATTCAGGGGTCAAGCTGTTACCGTCACCCACGGAGGCTGTCAGGTTGTTCGCCAGATAGCCCTTGCGTCCCGTTGTGGAGAAGCCCCAGTGAATAGGCACACCCACGTGATGGATGGTCTTGCCATCGATCTTCATGGGCTTGATGCGCTTGGTCACCACGGCAACCGCCTTCACGAAACCGCGCTTGGACGAAACCTTGACCTTCTGGCCGGTCTCTATGCCCAGTTCCTTGCCCAGTGCCTCGCCGATTTCCACGAACTGCTCGGGCTGAACGATGTTGTTCAGCTGAACGTGCTTGGTCCAGTAGTGGAAGTGCTCGGTCAGGCGGTAGGTCGTACCCACGTGCGGGTAGTCCTTGGGATCGCCCTGGGTGCCCTTGGCGGTTTCCAGGATGCGTATCACGGGGCTGATGACGGCCAACTTGTTGTTGGGATACATGGGGTTGTAGCCCAGCGGGTTGTCAAACGCCTCGTAATGCGTGGGGAACGGACCTTCTGCCATACCCTTGCGGGCAAACAGGCGAGCCACCCCTTCGGGGTTCATGATGAAGGGGTTGATCACCTCAGGATCCAGGCCCACGGCGACGTCCGGCACGTCCGCGCCGCCCCATTGCTTGCCGTTCCACTTGATCAGCACGCGTTCGGGGTTGAAGGGCTTGCCCTGGCGGTCGCAGGATGCGCGGTTGTACAGCACACGGCGGTTGGCAGGCCAGGCCCAGGCCCAGTTCAGCGTGTTGCCTATGCCTGTCGGGTCGCTGTTGTCGCGGCGCGCCATCTGGTTGCCGGACGAGGTCCAGCTGCCAGCCCAGATCCAGCAGCCGCCCAGGGTGGTGCCGTCATCGCGCATTTCGCCGAAGCCCGCCAGTTGCTCGCCGGCCTTGCGGATGAGCTTGGTGGGGTCCTTGGGGTCGAACAGATCCACCAGCGCACGACCGTTGTATTCCTTGGCCACTTCCTCGGAGGAGGGGTGATCGGCTTCGGCATAAGGCCAGTACAGATTGGTGATGGGGTCGGAGAACTTGCCGCCGTCCTTCTGGTAGAGAGCCTTCAGGCGCAGGTGCAGACCGGACATGATGGCAATGTCGGTCTTGGCCTCTCCTGGGGGCTCTGCAGCCTTCCAGTGCCACTGCAGCACGCGCGAGGAGCTGACCACTGCGCCATCTTCTTCGGCGAAGCAGGTGGTTGGCAGGCGGAACACTTCGGTCTGGATGGAAGCGGAGTCCACGTCGTTGAATTCGCCGTGGTTCTTCCAGAACTCGGAAGTTTCTGTGACCAGCGGATCCATGATGACCAGGAACTTCAGCTTCTTGAGACCTTCGCGCACGCTGTTGCTGTTGGCCAGAGCCGCCAAGGGGTTGAAGCCTTGAGCGATATAGCCGTTGACCTTGCCCTGCGTCATCATCTCGAAGATCTGCAGCATGTCGTACTGCTTGTCCAACTTGGGCAGATAGTCGAACGCCCAGTTGTTTTCAGCAGTTGCGGCCGCTCCCCACCACGCCTTCATCAGGCTGACATGGAACTTGGGCGTGTTCGACCAGTAATTCATCTGGCCAGGGCGCAGCAGCTTGGGCGTGCGGGTGGCGATGTACTGGTTGTAGTCCTGTTCGGCTTCGTTTGGCAGCGTCAGGTACCCGGGAAGCGAAGCAGACAGGATGCCCAGGTCCGTCAGGCCCTGGATGTTGGAGTGGCCGCGCAGCGCGTTCATGCCGCCGCCGGCGATACCGATATTTCCCAGCAGCAGCTGGATCATGGCGCCGGTACGCAGGATCTGCGCACCAGTGGTGTGCTGAGTCCAGCCCAGGGCGTACATGATGGTGGCAACACGGCCGGCTTCGGCGGTCGAAGCAAGCTTCTCGCACACGTGCAGGAATTTTTCCTTGGGTGTGCCGCAGATGGATTCCACCTTCTCGGGCGTATAGCCGGCGTAGTGCTTCTTGAGCCACTGATAGACGCAGCGAGGGTGTTCCAGCGTGGGATCGACCTTCACAAAGCCATCTTCACCGAGCTCATAGTCCCAGGAGGCCTTGTCGTACGTGCGTTTTTCGGGGTTGTAGCCGGAGAAAATACCTTCGTCGAACGCAAAGTCCTCGCGCACGATGAATGAGAAGTCCGTGTAGTTCTTCACATACTCGTGGTGGATTCTGTCGTTTGTCAGCAGGTAATTGATCACGCCACCGAGGAAGACGATGTCCGAGCCGGAACGGATCGGCGCATAGAAGTCAGCCACGGATGCCGAGCGGTTGAAGCGCGGATCGACCACCATGAAGTGAGCCTTGTTGTGCTCCTTCGCTTCGGTCACCCACTTGAAGCCGCAGGGGTGTGCTTCGGCGGCATTACCGCCCATGATCAAAATAACGTCCGCGTTCTTGATGTCGACCCAATGGTTCGTCATCGCTCCACGGCCAAACGTCGGGGCAAGACCTGCCACCGTCGGGCCGTGTCAGACACGTGCTTGGTTGTCGAGTGCAAGAAGGCCCCAGGAACGGGCCACTTTGTGCGTGATGTAGCCGGCTTCGTTGCTGGAGGCCGAAGCGGCCAGCATGCCGGTGGTCAGCCAGCGGTTGACCTTCTGACCTTTTTCGTTGGTTTCAACGAAATTGGCGTCGCGGTCTTCCTTGAGCAGCTTAGCGATGCGGTTCAGTGCCTCGTCCCAGGACATGCGCTTCCACTCGGACGAGCCGGGGGCGCGGTATTCGGGGTACTTGAGACGGCTGGGGCTGTGGACAAAGTCCAGCAGCGATGCACCCTTGGGGCACAGCGTGCCGCGATTGACCGGATGATCCGGGTCGCCTTCCACGTGCATCACGGACAGGCGGGAGTTTTTCCCGCCGTCGCCCAGGGAGTACATGAGGATGCCGCAACCTACCGAGCAGTAGGTGCAGGTTTGACGGGTTACGGTGGTGGCTGACAGTTTGTACTGTCGCACCTCAGCAAGGGCGGCTGTGGGTGAGAAGCCCATCAGCGCCAAGCTTGAACCCGCCAGAGTCGAACCAGTCACTTTCATGAACTGGCGTCTGGAGAATTGGTCCATTGTGGGGTACCTTTTCGTATGAACGCTTATGTGAAAGCAAATTTTACGACCCCCCTCATTTTTGATAGCAGTTACAAACCCTTAATTCTTGAGTAACGTTGAGCGACTTTGAGTTTTATGTTTCGTTTTTGTTTTTCTTAATGGCGGCGATAGCTTTCAACCTACGCCTCTCAACCTATCAACTTTCAGCTCGAAAAGCCATCGGTCGGCAGGCCGAATTGAACAGAAAATTCCTAATCTGTGTCGCTTTTCCGTGTTTCGGTAGGAAGGGGGGCGACGGTGGAGGCAAGGTCTGCTGCAGGCTGTTGCGAATCGGTTGTTGTGCGTTTTTGCGCGATTTTCTGATTCAGCAGCTTCTCCTCCTGCTCCTGCATGGTGGCAAACAACTCCCAGGCCGCCATGAACAGGGCGGCGATCGCCGGACCGAGCACAAAGCCCGAAAGACCGAACAAGGCCATGCCCCCCAGGGTGGAGATCAGCACCACATAGTCAGGCATCTTGGTGTCCTTGCCGACCAGCAGGGGGCGCAGCACGTTGTCCACCAGGCCGATGACCAGTACGCCATAAGCGGCAAGGATCAGGCCTTTGGTGACAGCGCCCGTGGCCAGAAAGTAGATAGCCACCGGCCCCCAGACCAGGCCCGCCCCCACTGCGGGCAGCAGCGACAGAAAAGCCATGACCACAGCCCAGAGTACTGCGCCCTGAATGCCCAGAATCCAGAAAATCAGTCCCCCCAGCGCGCCCTGGGCGGCTGCAACGGCCAGATTGCCCTTGACTGTGGCGCGGATGACAGTAATGAACTTGATGGCCAGCTCGCGCTTGTGTTCGGGCGCGAGAGGCGTGGCTGCCCAGATGCGTGCGACCAACTCCTTGCCGTCGCGCAGCAGAAAAAAGATCAGGTAGAGCATGACGCCGAAGCCCACGACAAAGCCCAGGGTGTTCTGTCCCAGTCCCACGGCCTTGGTAGCCGCGAGCTTGCTGGCCTGCAGCGCGATGTTGGAGAGTTTGGCCTGGATTTCCTCCAGAGTGCCCAGGTGCAGCTTTTCCATCCATGGCGTCAGCCAGGAGGGAAGGGCATTGAAGACTTGCTCCACATAGCTGCCAGCGGACAGGTTGCCGCTGCTGACCTGGTCATAGATGGCCGAGGTCTCCTTGATGAGCGACAGCCCTATCAGAGACAGCGGCAAAATGACCATTACCAGACTAATTAGCAAGGTTGCCAACGCGGCCAGCGTGGGCTTGTTGGGCATGCGCATCAGCAGCTTGCGGTGCAGGGGGGCGAAGACGATGGCAAACACCACACCCCAGAAGATGGCTACGGCATATTCCTCGAGAACCAAGCCGAATCCTGCGGTTACTGCTATTAAAAGAAGAATGAATGCACGTTTGTGAAGCGGCAAAAGCGGCATGCGAATCCTTGTTTATGGAGTTCCCGCAATGTAAGCGACTCCCAGGGGTGTAAACATCTTGTCTTTTATAAGACCAAGACTTTGAACAGTGGCACAATGGCTGCCGCAACTCAAGGCCCTTCCCCAGCCACAGTCGCATCCGCCAATCGGTACAGCCGTGTCGCGGGAGGTTCCACAAACCAGCTAATGCTTTCCGAAGGAAAGCGGAGGTCAGCGAGATATGAGCGATCAGTCAACGATCTATCAAGCCTATCAAGGCAACACCTATCTGTTCGGCGGCAATGCGCCCTATGTCGAAGAGATGTACGAGAACTACCTGGCCAACCCCGGTAGCGTCCCCGATTCCTGGCGTGAATACTTCGATGCACTGCAGCATGTGCCTGCAGTGGACGGCACCGACAACAAGGACGTTCCTCACCTGCCCGTGATCAATGCTTTTGCCGAGCGTGCAAAGCAGGGCGGCACCAAGGTGGTGGTGGCTTCCGGCGCTGACTCCGAGCTGGGTCGCAAGCGCACGGCCGTGCAGCAGCTGATTGCTGCCTACCGCAACGTGGGTCAACGCTGGGCCGATCTGGATCCCCTGAAGCGCACCGAGCGCCCCGAAATTCCCGAGCTGGAGCCTTCCTTCTACGGCTTCACCGACGCCGACCAGGAAGTGGTGTTCAACACCAGCAACACTTTCTTCGGCAAGGAAAGCATGACTTTGCGCGAGCTGATGAATGCTCTGCGCGAAACCTACTGCGGCACCCTGGGCGCCGAGTACATGTATGCCACCAATCAGAATCAAAAGCGCTGGTGGCAGCAACGCCTGGAATCGATTCGTTCCAAGCCCGTCTTCAACGCCGACGAGAAAAAGCGCATCCTTGACCGCCTGACCGCTGCTGAAGGCCTGGAGCGTTATCTGCACACCAAGTATGTGGGCCAGAAGCGCTTCTCGCTGGAAGGTGGCGAGTCCTTCATCGCCGCCATGGACGAGCTGATCAACTCCGCCAGCGCCAAGGGCGTGCAGGAAGTCGTGATCGGCATGGCTCACCGCGGCCGTCTGAACGTGCTGGTCAATACCCTGGGCAAGGCGCCCAAGGATCTGTTTGCCGAGTTTGACCACACCGCTCCCGAAGATCTGCCTGCCGGTGACGTGAAGTATCACCAGGGCTTCAGCTCCGACGTGTCTGCCAAGGGCGGCCCCGTTCACCTGTCGCTGGCCTTCAACCCCTCGCACCTGGAAATCGTCAACCCCGTAGTCGAAGGTTCGGTGCGCTCGCGCATGGATCGTCGCGACGACCCCATGGGCAAGCAAGTGCTGCCCGTGTTGGTGCACGGTGACGCAGCCTTCGCCGGCCAGGGCGTGAACCAGGAAACCCTGGCGCTGTCCGAAACCCGTGGCTACACCACCGGAGGTACGGTTCACATCATCATCAACAACCAGATCGGTTTCACCACCTCTGATCCCCGCGATCTGCGCTCCACGCTGTATTGCACCGACATCGTCAAGATGATCGAGTCGCCCGTGCTGCACGTGAATGGCGATGATCCAGAAGCCGTGTGCCTGGCCATGCAGCTGGCGCTGGAATTCCGTATGGAGTTCTCTAAGGACGTGGTGGTCGACATCATCTGCTTCCGCAAGCTGGGTCACAACGAGCAGGACACACCTGCACTGACACAGCCTCTGATGTACAAGAAGATCGCTGCCCACCCCGGCACGCGCAAGCTGTACGCAGACAAGCTGGCCACGCAAGGCCTGGGCGACACGCTGGGCGACGACATGGTCAAGGCCTATCGCGCCGCCATGGACGAAGGTCGTCACACCCAGGACGTGGTGCTGACCAACTTCAAGAGCAAGTACGCTGTGGACTGGAGCCCCTTCGTGGGCAAGACCTGGACCGACGCTGGCGACACAGCTATTCCCTTGACCGAGTGGAAGCGCCTGGCCGAGAAGATCACGACTCTGCCTGCCAGCGTGAACCCTCATGCTCTGGTCAAGAAGGTGTATGACGATCGCGCAGCCATGGGCCGCGGCGATGTGAACGTGGACTGGGGCATGGGTGAAACCATGGCCTTCGGCTCCCTGGTCGCTTCGGGCTATCCCGTGCGTCTGTCGGGTGAAGACTCGGGTCGCGGCACCTTCACGCACCGTCACGCCGTGGTTCATGACCAGAAGCGTGAAAAGTGGGACGAGGGCACATATATTCCTCTGCAGAACGCTGCCGAGAATCAGGCTCCGTTCGTCGTGATCGACTCCATCCTGTCCGAAGAGGCTGTGCTGGGCTTTGAATACGGCTATGCATCGAACGATCCCAATACCCTGGTGGTGTGGGAAGCCCAGTTCGGCGACTTCGCCAACGGCGCCCAGGTGGTGATCGACCAGTTCATCGCATCCGGTGAAGTGAAGTGGGGTCGTGTCAACGGCCTGACACTGATGCTGCCTCACGGCTATGAAGGCCAGGGCCCCGAGCACAGCTCGGCGCGTCTGGAGCGCTTCATGCAGCTGGCTGCCGACACCAATATGCAGATCGTGCAGCCCACAACGGCCAGCCAGATCTTCCACGTGCTGCGTCGCCAGATGGTTCGCGGCCTGCGCAAGCCGCTGGTCATCATGACTCCCAAGTCGCTGCTGCGTAACAAGGACGCCACGTCGCCCCTGTCCGAGTTCACCTCTGGTGGCTTCCAGACCGTGATCCCCGAGCAGGACGAAACCATCGTCAAGAACGCTGCCAAGGTCAAGCGCATCATCGCCTGCTCGGGCAAGGTGTACTACGATCTGGTCAAGAAGCGTGCCGAGAAGGAATCCAAGGACGTCGCCATCATCCGCGTCGAGCAGCTGTATCCCTTCCCCCACAAGGCGTTCGCCGCCGAAGTGAAGAAGTACGCCAACGCTACTGACATCGTGTGGTGCCAGGATGAGCCTCAGAACCAGGGTGCCTGGTTCTTCATCCAGCACAACATCCACGAGAACATGCGTGAAGGCCAGAAGCTGGGCTACTCCGGTCGCGCTGCGTCCGCTTCGCCCGCCGTTGGCTACGCACATCTGCACCAAGAGCAACAAAAGGCACTGGTGGAAGGCGCATTCGCCAAGCTCAAGGGCTTTGTCCTGACCAAGTAATACAGGCGACACCCCCTGTCCGAGGACAGGGGGCACAAGAAACATCTTTGGAAAGAATTCAAAATGGCAATCGTTGAAGTTAAAGTCCCCCAGCTGTCCGAATCCATCACTGAAGCCACCATGCTGACCTGGAAGAAAAAGGTCGGCGAGGCAGTGGCCATCGATGAAATCCTCATCGAAATCGAAACTGACAAGGTCGTGCTGGAAGTGCCCGCTCCTTCGGCTGGCGTGATCACCGAAATCCTGCAAGGCGACGGCGCAACCGTGGCTGCCGAGCAAGTGATCGCCAAGATCGACTCCGAAGCCGTCGCCGGTGCCGCTGCTCCTGCTGCCGCCCCCGCTGCTGCTGCGACTCCTGCTGCTGCCCCCGTGGCCGCTGCTCCTGCCGGCGCCGACAAGAGCGGTGTGGCCATGCCTGCTGCTGCTAAGATCCTGGCCGACAACAACCTGTCCGCTGCCAACGTGGCTGGCACAGGCAAGGACGGTCGCGTGACCAAGGGTGATGCTCTGGGTGCCATCAAGGCCGGCGCAGCCATCCCCACCGGCGCTCCCAAGGCAGCTCTGCCTCAGGTGGCAGCTCCCGTGACCAAGGAAAACCTGGGCGACCGTCCCGAGCAGCGCGTGCCCATGACACGTCTGCGCGCCCGTATTGCCGAGCGTCTGCTGCAATCCCAGGCGACCAATGCCATCCTGACCACGTTCAACGAAGTGAACATGGCTCCTGTGATGGAACTGCGCAAGAAGTTCCAGGACCAGTTCACCAAGGAACATGGCGTGAAGCTGGGCTTCATGTCCTTCTTCGTCAAGGCTGCAGTGCATGCCCTGAAGAAGTTCCCCGCAGTGAACGCCTCCATTGACGGCAACGACATCGTCTACCACGGCTACTTCGACATCGGTATCGCTGTGAGCTCGCCTCGCGGCCTGGTGGTGCCCATCCTGCGCAATGCAGACCAGATGAGCTTCGCCGACATCGAAAAGAAGATTGTCGAATTCGGTCAGAAGGCCAAGGAAGGCAAGCTGGGCATTGAAGAAATGACCGGCGGTACCTTCTCCATCTCCAATGGCGGCACCTTCGGCTCGATGATGTCCACCCCCATCATCAACCCCCCTCAATCCGCCATTCTGGGCGTGCACGCCACCAAGGATCGCGCCGTGGTCGAGAACGGTCAGATCGTGATCCGTCCCATGAACTACCTGGCCATGTCCTATGACCACCGCATCATCGACGGCCGCGAAGCCGTGCTGAGCCTGGTGGCCATGAAGGACGCGCTGGAAGATCCTTCTCGCCTCCTGTTTGATCTGTAATTCAGCAGATCGAGCTTCTACAAAGCCCACCACCAAAAGCGGTGGGCTTTTTTCGAGTTAAACAGAGAAAAGATTCAAATCATGAGCAAGCAATTTGACGTCGTCGTGATCGGCGCAGGCCCCGGCGGCTACATCGCTGCCATCCGCGCGGCACAACTGGGTTTCAACGTCGCCTGTATCGACGAGTGGAAGAACGCCGCTGGCGGCGCTGCTCCTGGCGGCACCTGCACCAACGTGGGCTGTATTCCCTCCAAGGCGCTGCTGCAGTCTTCCGAGCATTTCGAGCATGCCAAGCTGCACTTTGCCGACCATGGCATCTCCACCGGCAAAGTCGAGATGGACGTGGCCAAGATGATCGCCCGCAAGGAAGCGATCGTGAAGCAGAACAACGACGGCATCCTGTACCTGTTCAAGAAGAACAAGGTTACTTTCTTCCACGGCCGCGGCTCCTTCGTCAAGGCTGCCGAAGGCGGCTATGAAATCAAGGTTGCCGGCAAGGAAGAGGAAGTCATCACCGGCAAGCAGATCGTGGTGGCCACCGGCTCCAACGCCCGTGCTCTGCCCGGCGTGGCTTTCGACGAAGAGAACATCCTGTCCAACGACGGCGCCCTGAGCCTGGGCAAGGCTCCCAAGAAGCTGGGCCTGATCGGCGCTGGCGTGATCGGCCTGGAAATGGGCTCGGTCTGGCGCCGTCTGGGTACGGAAGTGACCGTGCTCGAAGGCATGGACAAGTTCCTGCCAGTGGTGGACGAGCAGATCGCCAAGGAAGCCAAGAAGGCGTTCGACAAGCAAGGTCTGAAGATCGAGCTGGGCGTGAAGATCGGTGAAGTCAAGTCCGGCAAGAAGGGCGTGACCGTTGCCTACACCAATGCCAAGGGCGAAGCCCAGACGCTGGAAGTGGACAAGCTGATCGTTTCGATCGGCCGTACTGCCAACACCATCGGCCTGAACGCCGAAGCTGTGGGCCTGGCCCTGGACGAGCGCGGCGCCATCGTGGTGGACGATCTGTGCAAGACCAATCTGCCCGGCGTGTGGGCCGTGGGCGACGTGGTGCGCGGCCCCATGCTGGCGCACAAGGCTGAGGAAGAGGCCGTGGCCGTGGCCGAGCGCATTGCCGGCCAGCACGGCCATGTGAACTTCGCCACCCTGCCTTCGGTGATCTACACCAGCCCCGAAGTGGCATGGGTGGGCCGCACCGAGCAGCAGCTCAAGGCTGAAGGCGTCAAGTACAAGGCGGGTTCCTTCCCCTTCCTGGCCAACGGCCGCGCGCGCGCACTGGGTGACACGACCGGCATGGTCAAGTTCCTGGCCGATGCCGAGACTGACGAGATCCTGGGCGTGCACATGGTGGGTCCCATGGTGTCCGAGCTGATTTCCGAAGCCGTGGTGGCCATGGAGTTCAAGGCATCGAGCGAAGATATCGCCCGTATCTGCCACGCTCACCCCTCGCTGTCCGAATCCACCAAGGAAGCGGCTCTGGCTGTGGACAAGCGCACCCTGAACTTCTAAGTTTTTTTCAGTCTTGCGCGCAGGTTTTGACATGGCTGTGAAGTGCCCGCGCGCAGGCTGAGTTTCTTTTAGAATTCAGAACAAAATGGCTGCTAACGCTTAGTGCATAAGCGGTAGCAGCTATTGTTTTTTGAGCATCTGGAGACAAGACGGTGAATGTAAGACAAGCCTACGAGGCGGAGCTGGCCGCCAAGGGTTTCAAAAGCGATCCCGCGCAGTTGCGTGCAGTCGATGCGTTGCAGCGCTGCGCTGACGAGTGGGCCGCGTACAAGGGCAAGCGCTCCAATGCTCTCAAGAAACTGATCAATCACCCCGATCTGCCCAAGGGCGTCTATATGTACGGCGGGGTGGGGCGCGGCAAGAGCTTTCTGATGGAGTGCTTCTTCAACGCCGTGCCCCTCAAGCGCAAGGTGCGTCTGCACTTTCACGAATTCATGCGCGAAGTGCACCGCGAGATGCATCTCATGCAAGGCACGCAGAATCCGCTCGATGCCCTCGGCGCCAAGATCGCCAAGAAGTACAAGCTGATCTGTTTTGACGAGTTTCATGTCGCCGACATCACCGACGCCATGATTCTCTACAAGCTGCTCGAGTCGCTGTTTGCCAACGGCGTGGGCTTTGTGACGACCTCCAACTTCGAGCCAGACGGGCTCTATCCCGGTGGTTTGCACCGCGACCGGATCCTGCCTGCGATTGCCTTGCTCAAGGAGCGCATGGAAGTGGTGAATGTGGACAACGGCACTGACTATCGCCGCCGCACTCTCGAAGATGCCAAGCTCTATCACTGCCCGCTGGGTCCGGAGGCCGATGCCGCGATGCAGGAGACCTTCGATCGCCTGGCCGAAGCCCATGACGAAGAACCGGTGATGCAGATCGAGACCCGCAAGATTGCGGCCAAGCGCCGAGCCGGCGGCGTCGTGTGGTTTGACTTTCGCGAACTCTGCGGCGGCCCTCGCTCGCAGAACGACTATCTTGAAATTGCCACGCAGTTTCACACCATCTTGTTGTCCGATGTGCCCGAGCTGCATGTGAACATGGCTTCGGCCGCGCGGCGCTTCACGCTGCTGGTGGACGTGCTCTACGATCGCCATGTCAAGCTCATTGTGTCGGCAGCCGTGCCGCCCGAGAAGATCTATACCGAAGGTCCTCTGTCCCACGAGTTCCCGCGCACCGTCTCGCGCCTCAACGAGATGCGCTCCAAGGAATATCTGGCGCTTGAGCGCCGCGTGGTCGACACCAGCTTGACCTGATCGCCTGCGGGCAGCTGCCTGCGGCTTTAAGATGCCAGCCTGTACTTCGAGTTCTGAGTTGATGACGATGCCCACTATCCTTGCCCAGCTGATCCGCCGCCGCATTGCAGGCTTTGCACTGGCGCCTCTGGCCGCCGTCTGGCTGGCTTGCGCGCCGGCCATGGCCCAGGTAAAGGCGGATTCGGCGCAGCAGAGCGACAAGCAGGCGCAGAAGGAGGTTGCCGACAAGGCGCGCCAGCATCTGCTTCAGCAGCGCGAAGCCGAGCGCGACGAGATTCTCAGCAAGCGCGCCGTCATCGAGCAGCAGCGCGTGGCTGATGAAAAACTCTGCTATCAGAAGTTTGCCGTGGAAGGCTGTCTGGCCGATGCCCGCAAGGCGGCACGTGAAAAAGATGAGCCACTGCGCGCGCGCGAGCTGGAAATCAACGATGCGGAGCGCAAGGAAAAGGCGGCGGCCAAGCTGCAGGCCATCGAAGAGAAAAAGGCCGAAAATGCTGCCGTGCCCATGAAGTCGCAGCAACGCGAGAAGAACGGCAAGAGCTTGCCGCAGCCCACTGGCCCGGGTGCCAAACCTGCGGTTGACGAGCAGGCGGCGCAGGCCCAGCGCCAGACCGAGGCCCAGCAGCGTGCCAGCAAGCAGGCCGACTATGTGCGCCGTCACGAGCAAAACCGTGCCCAGGCCGATCAGGGGCGGGCCGAGCGTGAAGCCAAGGCCCGGGCAGATCATGAGGCCAAGCTGAAGGCTGCAGCCGAGCACAAAGCCAGGGCTATGCAGCAGGCCAAGGAGCGCGGTCAGACTGCAGCGCCGCTGCCAGCGCCTGCTCCCTGATGCATTCGAGGATCGATAGTGCTCAACAGCAGGGTGCTACCGAAAGCATTGCTGCAAGCGCGCGTTTCCAAGGCGTTTGAAGATGTCTTGTCTGGACTGATAACTCTTCAGGCGCTTGCTGCTGCGGCTGAGGTATCCAGCTTGAGTATTGCCAGCGAGAGGTTGTCACCACCTCCAGCCGCGCGCCGCCTGGCTTTTTCAATCAGAAATTGAGAGGCTTCGCGTGGCGACAGGCCGTCGAGCACAGTGCCCAGCTCCTGCGCGGTGAAGTAATGCCACAGGCCGTCCGAGCAGGCCATCAGGCTGTCGCCTGGCAGCAGTTTCTCAATCATGTGGTGGCTCATGGGCGGCGGCGGCTCGGCACCCAGGCAGCCCAGCAAGATATTGGACTGTGGGTGGTATTGCGCCTCGGCTTCGGTGAGCTCGCCGCGGTCAACCAGTGCCTGTACATAGGAATGATCGAGCGTGCGGTGCACCAGGGCGGCGCCGCGAAAATGGTAGAGCCGTGAATCGCCGGAGTGCATGAAGTGGCAGCGATTGTCGGGCAGCACCACGAAGACCGCGATGGTGCTGTGGGGCTCCTGTTCCGCTGCTATGGCGGTAAGGCGAATGACTGTGTGGGCATCTTGCACAATGGTGCGCAGCATGCGTGTGCAGTCTTCCTTGGCGGGCTCAAAGCGCTCGAAAAGCTGGCGGGCCGTCAGCATGACCTGGTCAGATGCCTTTCTCCCGCCGCTGCGCCCGCCCATGCCATCGGCTACCACGCCGAGAATGCAGCCCTTGGCATAGGGGTGCGCCATGAGCAGAACCTGGTCCTGCTGGTATTCTCGGTCACCGCGATGGATGCCGGTGGCCGCCTGAATGCGGTAGCTGGATGACATGAGTATGTGCGAGTGCGCTCGCAGAGCGAGATTTAACGTTGCGTTACATTTTATCGACCGGAGGCTGGGCTTCGGCGAATATTTGCGATCTTATGTGAGCTTGGGCTGACTTGGCTTGTTGGAAGGTGAAACGGTTTTGACTCATTTGCAGGAGGCGGTCGCGCAGGTGTTTGCGCAGCAAGGTGCGCTCTCGCTGGCTGAGCCCGCATTCACGCCGCGCCCAGGCCAGACCCGCATGGCGTTGGCGGTGGCTCAGGCCATAGAGGAGGGCGGGGTGCTGGTGGTGGAGGCAGGCACGGGTGTTGGCAAGACCTACGCTTATCTGGTGCCTGCCTTGCTCAGCGGCCAGCGCGTGCTGGTGTCTACGGCCACCAAGGCGCTGCAGGACCAGCTGTTTGCCCGTGATCTTCCGCGCCTGGTTCATGGCCTGGGCCTGCCACTTCGCATGGCCAGGCTCAAGGGGCGCTCTTCCTATCTGTGTATGGAGCGGCTGGAGCGTGTGCGCCAGGGCCGCACGGCTCCCCAGGATCCGCAGGTGCTGCGCGCCGTGGCGGATGTGGAGCGCTGGGCCAGGGTCACGCGTACCGGCGACCTTGCCGAGCTGACAGCGCTGGATGAGCGCTCCCCTGTGATGCCCTTGGTGAGCTCCACCAAGGACAATTGCTTGGGGTCTGACTGCCCGCACTGGCAGGACTGCCATGTCAATCAGGCGCGTCAGCAGGCGTTGGAGGCCGACGTGGTGGTGGTCAACCATCACCTGCTGTTTGCTGATCTCGATGTGCGCGACAGCGGCATGGCCCATCTTTTGCCCAGCACCGGTGTGGTGGTGATCGATGAAGCCCATCAGCTCAACGACATCGGCGTGCAGTTTGCGGGCGAGGCTCTGTCCAGTCAGCAGTTGGTGGGGTACGCACGTGATGCCCTTCGGCTGACGCAGGAGCATGCACGCGGCATGGCCGACTGGCTGGTGCTCTGCGCCACGCTGGAGCAGGCCATGCGTGAGCTGCGCCTGCAGGCAGGCAAGCCTCCGGTCGGAGGGCGGCTTGCGTGGCAAGCAGTGACCCCGCAGGGACTGGATGCGGTGAAATGGCGTGCGGCACTGGTGCGGCTGGGGCAGAGCCTGCGTGCCCTGTTGATTCCACTCTCAAGCCTGGGGGGGGCAGGGGCCGAGTTGCAGCGTCTGTATGAGCGCGGCGCAGAGTTGCTCGCGCGACTGGCACGCTTTGCTGCACCTGCAGATGATGAATGCGTGCGCTGGCTGGAGGTCGGTGCGCAGTATCTGCGCATGCTGGAGTCTCCGCTGTCGATTGCCCGCATCATGCAGCAGCGGCTGCTTCAGCGCTCGCTGGAGGATGCCGGCTCGGATGAGGGCGGGGAGGTCGATCCTTCAAGGAAGAAGGCCTGGGTTTTCACCTCGGCCACATTGGGCAATGACGCCCAGCTGAGCTGGTTTGTCGAATCCTGCGGCCTGCGCGGCGCACAGGTGCTACAGGTGGAAAGCCCGTTTGACTACCATCGGCAAGCCGGTGTCTATGTGCCCCAGCCCTTTGCTGCGGCAGGCAGCGCGCAGCACAGCCAGCAGGTCGCCCAACTGGTGCTGGATGCAGCGCAGCGCATAGGTGGGCGCACCCTGGTGCTCACTACCACCCTCAAGGCCCTGCATGCGATCAGCGCATCGCTGCGCAGCAGCCTGGGCCTGTTTGCAGATCTGGATGTGCTGGTACAGGGCGAGGCACCCAAGCTGGCCTTGATTCAGCGCTTTATGGCCGCCGGGGCAGTCGCTGGGCGAGGAGCTGTTCTGGTGGCTTCCGCCACTTTCTGGGAGGGGGTGGACCTGCCCGGCGATATGCTGCAGCTGGTGGTGATCGACAAGCTTCCGTTTCCGCCACCTGACGATCCCCTGGTTGAAGCCCGTTCGCGACTGCTGGAGAGCGTGGGGAGAGGGGCGTTTCATGATTACATGCTGCCCGAGGCGGCCCTGGCCCTCAAGCAAGGGGCCGGACGCCTGATCCGTAGTGAAGCCGATCGTGGCGTGCTGGTCATCTGCGACAGTCGCTTGATGACGATGGGCTATGGAGCGGAGTTGATGTCGGCGTTGCCTCCCATGCGCGTGCTGGGCAGTCAGCCGGAGTTCGAGGCGGCGCTGGAGCAGTTGACGGTGCAACACGTCAAACGTGACGGCGAGCAGACGCCGACGCAGGATTCAGAGACGTAGAAATGAAAAAGGATGCGCTCGGCGCATCCTTTTGTCTCTTGGGTGGCAAACGCTGCTTACCAGAGCTTCCACCAGGATTCTTTTTTCTTCTCTACGTTTTGCTCGGCGTTGGCGCCATAGCTGCTGTCCAGCACGCGCTGGGCATCGTCACGCAGCTGAGTCATGCCCAGGGCGTCATAGGATTTGACGAGGATCACCATGGCTTCGCGCACCGAGGGCACGTTCTGGTAGTCCCTGATGGCAGTCTGCGCACGGGCAATGGCCGCCACATAGGCGCCTCGGCTGTAGTAATACCTGGCGACATGGACTTCGTACTGGGCCAACGAGTTCACGATGTACTGCATGCGCTGGCGGGCATCATCGGAGTACTTGGAATCTGGAAAGCGGGTCACCAGTTCGCGGAAGGACTCAAACGAATCCTTGGCGGCTTTCTGGTCGCGCTCGGACAGATCCTGGCGGGTCAGCCAGCCAAACATGCCCAGGTTGTCATTGAAGTTGACCAGGCCCTTGAGGTAGAGGGCATAGTCCATGGCGGGGCTGGCAGGGTGCAGCTTGGTGAAACGGTCCAGCGTGGCCAGAGCCTGCACTTTTTCGCCGGCCTTGTACTGGGCGTAGGCTTTTTCCAGCTGGGCCTGCTGGGCCAGAGGTGTGCCGGCGGCACGGCCTTCGAGCTTTTCAAACAGCGGCACGGCCTTGTCATAGGCACCCGAGGAAGATTCGTCGCGCGCCTCGGTATAGATGCGCTCGGGTGTCCACTTGGCCGTCGGGTCGTCCTTGGTGCTGGAGCATCCCGCCAGCGTGGCGGCGATTAACACGGCAGGGACTAGAGTCAGTGAAATACGCGGCATGGTGGACAGTTTTCTGACAATCATTAGCGGTAATAGGAGGCAGGCCCGTCGCATCTGGCGGCAAGGCGCAAAACCTACACCATACACCACCAGGCCTAAACCTTCCTGAAAAAGGATCGACGCATTGTAATGGGCCGCTGGATCGCGCCGGCGAGTTGCTGGCGTCTTTACGCTACGGCCACAGCGAATCTAGAGGCATTGAGTCCGCAGGGACGAAGCGCTCTTCCTACAATAGCGGCCATGTTTGTCCATCTGCGCCTGCACACCGAATTCTCCGTCGTCGACGGAACCACCCGCGTCAATGCCATGATCAAGGCCGCTGCCGAAGACGGGCAGGTGGCGATGGCCATTACCGACTTCAACAATCTGTTTGGCGGTATCAAGTTCTACCGCGAAGGTCGCGGCAAGGGCGTCAAGCCTCTGCTGGGCGCCGAGATCGTGCTCGAAGGGCTGGGCGATGCGCCGCCTTCGCGGATCATCGTTCTTGTGCAGAGCAGGCAGGGCTACCACAATATTGCCGAGCTGCTGGCACGCGGCTGGACGCGCAATGTGGTGCGCGACCAGGCACAGCACAAGTGGGAATGGTTGCAGGAGCTGGGCGAGGGCCTGATCGTGCTGTCCGGCGCGCAGGCCGGACCCGTGGGCATTGCGCTGACGCGTGGCGACGAAAAAGGCGCGGCCGAGATCGCCCAGCGCCTGGCCACCATGTTCCCGCACCGCTTCTACATCGAGCTGCAGCGTGCAGGCCGCTCCGATGACGAGTCGCATGTGCTGGCGGCCGTGAAGCTGGCCAGCCGTCTGAATCTGCCGGTGGTCGCGACCCACCCGATCCAGTATGCCAAGCCCGACGATTACGAGGCGC
Organism: Comamonas testosteroni ATCC 11996; assembly: GCF_000241525.1. Lineage (GTDB taxonomy): Bacteria > Pseudomonadota > Gammaproteobacteria > Burkholderiales > Burkholderiaceae_C > Comamonas > Comamonas testosteroni. The sequence goes on along the minus strand of NZ_AHIL01000043.1, from coordinate 239,574 downwards.
ACGAGGCCCGTGTCTGCATCGCCGAAGGCGAGATCCTGGGCAATGCCAAGCGGGTGCGCAAGTTCACGCGCGACCAGTATTTCAAGACCGCTGCCGAGATGGAGCAACTGTTTGCCGATATTCCGAGCGCGATCGAGAACACGGTGGAAATTGCCCGCCGCTGCAGCCTGACGCTGGAGCTGGGCAACCCGCAACTGCCCAACTTTCCCGTGCCCGATGGCATGACCATGGACGAGTTCTTCCGTCATGAGTCCTACCAGGGGCTGGAGGAGCGCCTGGTCCACCTCTATCCCGATGCGGCCAAGCGCGACGCCCAGCGTGCGCGCTATGTGGAGCGGCTGGAGTTCGAGCTGGGCACCATCATGAAGATGGGCTTTCCGGGCTACTTCCTCATCGTGTCGGACTTTATCAAGTGGGCCAAGGCCAATGGCTGCCCGGTGGGGCCGGGCCGTGGCTCGGGTGCCGGCTCACTGGTGGCCTATGTGCTCAAGGTGACCGATCTCGATCCGCTGGAATACAACCTGCTGTTCGAGCGTTTCCTGAACCCCGAGCGCGTGTCCATGCCCGACTTTGACGTGGACTTCTGCCAGCAGAACCGCGATCGCGTGATCGACTATGTCAAGGACCGCTACGGCCGCGACGCCGTCAGCCAGATCGCCACCTTCGGCACCATGGCCGCGCGTGCGGCCATCCGCGACGTGGGCCGCGTGCTGGACATGAGCTACACCTTCTGCGACGGCATCTCCAAGCTGATCCCGAACAAGCCCGGCCTGCATGTCACGCTCAAGTACCCGCCCAATCCGCCCAAGGAAGGCGACAAATACACCTACGCCATCAAGGAAGAGCCGATTCTGGCCGAGCGCATCGAGCGCGAGGAGGACGTCAAGACCCTGATCGAGATGGCGCAGAGCCTGGAGGGCATGACGCGAAACATCGGCATGCACGCCGGCGGCGTGGTGATTGCGCCGGGCCGCCTGGCCGATTTCTGCCCGCTCTACCAGCAGCCAGGCAGTACCTCGGCCGTGGCCATGTACGACAAGGACGACGTGGAAGCCGTGGGCCTGGTGAAGTTCGACTTCTTGGGTCTGGCCACGCTGACGATCCTGGAGATCGCGCGCGAATTCATCATGAAGCGCCACAAGGGCCAGGAGAACTTCCAATTCGAGAACATTCCGCTGGACGACTACCCGACCTACAAGCTGTTCTCCGACGGCAAGACCGAAGCAGTCTTCCAGTTTGAATCGCGCGGCATGCAGCAGATGCTCAAGGAGGCCAAGCCCTCACGCCTGGAAGACCTGATCGCCCTGAACGCCCTCTACCGTCCCGGCCCCATGGACCTGATTCCCACCTTCATTGCCCGCAAGCACGGGCAGGAAGTCGTGGAGTACCCGCATCCGCTGGTCGAGTCGGTGCTGGCCGAAACCTACGGCATCATGGTCTACCAGGAGCAGGTGATGCAGACCGCCCAGGTGCTGGGCGGCTACTCGCTGGGCGGCGCCGACTTGCTGCGCCGGGCCATGGGCAAGAAAAAAGTCGAGGAGATGGTCAAGCACCGGGGCATCTTCCGCGAGGGTGCGGCCAAGAACGGACTGAGCGAGGAAAAGGCCGACGAGGTCTTCGACCTGATGGAGAAGTTCGCAGGCTACGGCTTCAACAAGTCGCACGCGGCAGCCTACTCCCTGCTGGCCTATCACACGGGCTGGCTCAAGGTGCACTACACGGCCGAGTTCTACTGCGGCAATATGACCGTGGAAATGGACAACACCGACAAGCTCAAGGTGTTGTACGAGGACGCGCTCAAGATGGGCATCACTTTCGAGATGCCCGATGTGAACCGCGGCGTGCACCGCTTCGAGCCGGTGACCGACAAGGTCATACGCTATGGCCTTGGAGCCATCAAGGGGACAGGGCAGGCGGCCATTGAAGCCATTGTGGCTGCGCGCAACGGCGAGGGCACAGGCCCCAACGGCCACGAGAAGGGGCCGTTCAAGAGCCTGTTCGACTTCTGCCTGCGTGTGGATCGCAGCCGCATCAACAAGCGGACGGTGGAAGCGCTGATCAAGGGCGGTGCCTTTGACACGATAGACATGAACCGCGCCTCGCTGATGGCGACGCTGGACACGGCCTTCGGCTTTGCTGCCACCTCGATTGCCAACGCCGATCAGGGTGGTCTGTTCGACATGATGGGCGATGACGCGCTGGGCTCGAGCACGGCGGAGCCGCCCATGGCCGATGTGCTGCCCTGGGGCGTCAAGGAAAAGCTGACGCTGGAAAAAACGGCCATCGGCTTCTATCTGACAGGCCATCTGTTCGACGAGGTCGAGGCCGAAGTGCGCCGTTTCGTGCGCACCCCGATCGGCGAGATGCGCGACAGCCGCGAGCCGCAGACCATGGCCGGCATCATCGGCGGTCTGCGCACCATCAACGGCCAGCGCGGCAAGCTCAGCATCTTCACGCTGGACGACAAATCGGCGGTGATCGAAGCTTCCGTCGACGAAAAAACCATGGCAGCTTGCGCCGAAGTGCTCAAGGAGGACGAGTTTGTCGTGGTTTCGGGCCGTCTTCAGCCCGACCGCTTCAGCGGCGGCCTGCGCATGAAGGTGCAGCAGATGTGGAGCCTGGCCGATGCACGCTGCCGTTTTGCGCGCTATCTGCAGGTCAGCGTCGGGGAGAAGATGCCCGATGTGCCGGCGCTGCTGCGCCAGTTCCCGGCCAAGGTCGAGGAAACCGAGAGCGGCAATATCAACCATGGCGTGAAAGTGCGCCTGGACCTGATCTGCCGCGACGAGCGCGGCTCGGCCAGTTGCGAGCTGGCGCTGGGCGAGAGCAGTCGCTTCTATCCCTCGGATGCCGCACTGGCCGCCTGGTATGGCTCGGCAGCTGCGGGTCAGGTCAAAGTGGTCTATGAATAGACAGCATGGCAGCCCTTGCAAGCTGCCTGCACTCGAATGTCGGATAAGAGCCTGATTTTTTGATAGCGCAGGGCGCTTGCTGGGTAAGGGATTTCCATGGATTTCCCTTGGTTTTGCCAAATTTGATTCCAGTCGCCTTGAAATCCCTAACAATGCTATGCATATGCCAGCGCAAAAACATTGCAACGGCTCGCTAGAATGGATTTCATGGCTACCCAACTCCCATCAATTCCCCCGGTCTCGCCAGCGATCAGAACGCCTGACGATGGAGATTCCTTGGTGCTTGAAAGGCGCCGCCAGCGGCTGCAGCCGCCACGCATGTATCAGGTGGTGATGCTCAACGACGACTTCACGCCCATGGAGTTCGTGATTGCCGTGCTGCAGGAGCTGTTCGGCAAGGACCGAGAATCGGCCACGCAGATCATGCTCAAGATTCATTTGGACGGCCGTGGCGTCTGCGGCGTCTACAGTCAGGATGTGGCGGCGACCAAGGTCGAGCAGGTGCTGCAGGCGGCCCAGAAAGCGGGCCATCCGTTGCAGGCCACATTCGAGCCTGTTGAATAAGCGCAGTCCGCCCTCAGATTAGTTAGCAGAGAGTCAACCAAGCAAGCCGAAAGGAGTCGCACATGATCGCTCAAGAACTGGAAGTCAGCTTGCACATGGCGTTTGTCGAGGCCCGTCAGCAGCGCCACGAGTTCATCACCGTGGAGCATCTGCTGCTCGCCCTGCTGGACAACCCCAGTGCAGCTGAAGTGCTGCGCGCATGCGCGGCCAATATCGACGACCTGCGTTCATCGCTGTCCAACTTCATCAAGGACAACACACCGCAGGTGGACGGCACCGAAGAGGTGGATACGCAGCCCACGCTGGGATTCCAGCGTGTGATTCAGCGTGCCATCATGCATGTGCAGTCCACAGGCAATGGCAAGAAGGAGGTGACGGGCGCCAATGTGCTCGTGGCCATCTTCGGCGAAAAGGACTCCCATGCCGTGTACTACCTGCACCAGCAGGGCGTGACGCGCCTGGACGTGGTCAACTACATTGCTCATGGCATCAAGAAGGGTGAGCCGCCCGAGCCCGCCAAGGCCGAATCTCCTTCGGAGAGCGAAGAAGGCGCGGCGGGCGAACGCAATGAAAAAGCATCGCCGCTGGAGCAGTTCACGCTGAACCTGAACCAGGCTGCCAAGGAAGGCAAGATCGATCCGCTGATCGGGCGCGAGTACGAGGTCGAGCGCACCATCCAGATCCTCTGCCGCCGCCGCAAGAACAACCCGCTGCTGGTGGGCGAGGCCGGTGTGGGCAAGACGGCCATTGCCGAGGGGCTGGCCTGGCGCATCACCGAAGGCACGGTGCCCGAGGTGCTCAAGGAAGGCGTGGTCTACTCGCTGGACATGGGCGCGTTGCTGGCCGGCACCAAGTACCGCGGCGATTTCGAGCAGCGCCTCAAGGGCGTGCTCAAGTCGCTCAAGGACAAGCCGCATGCCATCCTGTTCATTGACGAAATCCACACGCTGATCGGCGCCGGTGCGGCCTCGGGCGGCACGCTGGATGCGTCCAATCTGCTCAAGCCCGCGCTGTCCAGCGGACAGCTGCGCTGCATCGGTGCGACCACGTTCACGGAATACCGTGGCATCTTCGAAAAAGACGCGGCCCTGTCGCGCCGTTTCCAGAAGGTCGATGTGGTCGAGCCAACCGTGGCCGAGACCGTGGACATCCTCAAGGGCCTGAAGTCCCGCTTCGAGGAGCACCACAGCATCACCTATGCGCAGGAAGCCCTGCAGGCGGCGGCTGAGCTGTCGGCCAAGTACATCAATGACCGTCACCTGCCCGACAAGGCCATCGACGTGATCGACGAGGCCGGTGCTGCCCAGCGCATCGCACCCGAAGGTCAGCGCAAGCAGACCATCGGCAAGGCCGAGATCGAGGCCATCGTGGCCAAGATCGCCCGCATTCCGCCGGCCAACGTCAGCAACGACGACCGCAGCAAGCTGCAGACGCTGGAGCGTGACTTGAAGAGCGTGGTCTTCGGTCAGGACAAGGCGCTGGAAGTGCTGTCGTCTGCCGTGAAGATGGCGCGCTCGGGTCTGGGCAAGCCGGACAAGCCGATCGGCTCCTTCCTGTTCTCCGGCCCCACGGGCGTCGGCAAGACGGAAGCTGCCAAGCAGCTGGCCTATATCCTGGGCGTGGACCTGATCCGCTTCGACATGTCCGAGTACATGGAGCGTCATGCAGTCAGTCGCCTGATCGGCGCGCCTCCCGGCTATGTCGGCTTTGACCAGGGCGGTCTGCTGACCGAGGCCGTGACCAAGAAGCCGCATTCGGTGCTGCTGCTCGATGAAATCGAAAAAGCGCATCCGGACATCTTCAACGTGCTGCTGCAGGTCATGGATCACGGCACGCTGACCGACAACAACGGACGCAAGGCCGACTTCCGCAACGTGATCATCATCATGACCACGAATGCGGGTGCCGAGACCATGAACAAGGCCACCATCGGTTTCACGAACCCGCGTGAGGCCGGTGATGAAATGGGCGATATCAAGCGCCTGTTCACGCCCGAGTTCCGCAACCGTCTGGATGCCATCGTCAGCTTCAAGCCGCTGGACGAGCAGATCATTCTGCGCGTGGTCGACAAGTTCCTGCTGCAGCTGGAGCAGCAACTGGCCGAGAAGAAGGTGGACGTCACCTTCAGCGACGAGCTGCGCAAGCATCTGGCCAAGAAGGGCTTCGATCCGCTCATGGGTGCGCGCCCCATGCAGCGCCTGATCCAGGACACCATCCGCCGCTCGCTGGCCGATGAGCTGCTGTTCGGTCGCCTGACCAACGGCGGACGCCTGGAGGTGGACTGGGACGAAGCGGGCAACGAAGGCAAGGGTGATGTCAAGCTCACCATTACCGAGTTGCCCAAGGATGCCCCCAAGGCCGAGCCCGAGCAGGCAGTGGCCGACTAAGGCCTTCGCCAGCGCCCGTATGCGGTGCTGAAACAAGAGACCGGCAGTGGCGACGCTGCCGGTTTTTTATTGCCTGCCTGGCCTGTATTTGCTCTCTTTATGAGAGCTTTTATCGCTTGTTTGGCAAGCAATTCAGGTGCTTTTATGCTTGAGTACTTCTGGTGGCGGGCGAAGTCAGCTATGAATGATGATTCGCTCATCAGGTTCTATGGACTGCATCCTGGCGGATGCAGCAGCTGCCAATGCGGTCGTTTCGGGGCTTGTAGCCAGAATGGGCGCAAGCTTTGGCGGAATGTTTTGTCCTGCGGACGACGATCAGATCGCGCACGCGAAGGAGCCGCACCGCAATGCCGGGGGCAGAGCTGCCTGATCAATCGCGCAGGTACAGAAGCAGCATGAAGACCGGCGTGCCGATCAGAACGCCAATGATGCAGAACAAGGGGCCGTAAACAAGCAGGCTTATTTCCAGGGTGCGTATGCATCCCGAGATGCCCTCATGCAGGCAGCTGACCCCGTCGGGCGGCAGAAAGATGCTGTGAAACGGCAGAAAAAGCGCCGCCACGGCCAGGCTGGCAAGCAGTGCCAGAAAGGCGGAGAGAACAAGTCGGCCCAGGGTTTTCATGATGTGCATCTCCCAAGCAACTATAGATGGTGGAGCCATGAATGCCGGGTTGCGGCGAGAAAACGGTACGGGAGCCTGCCTAGGGCTTGCCTGCCGTGCCGCGCGCGACCTGGCTGATGAGGCTGAGTGCAGCGACGATGATGCCCTTGGTCAGCGGCAGCAAGGCAAAGAACAGAAAAAAGAGGTGGTTGGCCTGCCACAGCGGCAGGGTGCGCAGATGCACAAGCACGCGCTGGCCATGCCCGCCAGTCACTATGAAGGCAATGGCTGCGGCGATCAAGGTCAGAAACAGGAGAGCGGTCGCCCTGGCTGCCCCTGGCGCGCGCTGAAAGGCGATGGTCAGGGGGCGGATCAGGCAGCAGCCAAAGACCAGGGCGCAGAGAAAAGGCACCAGATGCACGGCTTCGCCCCCAAGCAGCCAGGGCAGGGCCGTCGCATAGGACAGAACCAGCAGGCCGAGGCCGGTGGTTCCGATGAGTCGGGGCTGCCGCTGTTGCTGCTGCTTCATGGACGCCTGCCGGTGCGCTGGGACGAGGCAGCGAAGCTAATAAAAAAAGGAGCTGCTATCGATTGCTGCATAACGATTTCAGATACTTTTGTATTTGAAAGGCAATGCTGAAAAGCGTAGGCAGCTATCAACATTGTTGTCAGGGTTTGATGCCGCTCACTTGACCTGGCGCTTTTCCAGCTTGCGCGCCAGCGTGCGCCGGTGCATGCCCAGGCGGCGTGCGGCCTCGGAGATGTTGAAGCCGGACTCGGCCAGGGTCTCGTGAATATGCTCCCATTCCAGCGTCTTGATGGAGGTGGTCTGGCTGCTGACCTCCACGTCGGTGCGGCCCTCGACCCGCCCGAAGGCGGCTTCGATATCGTCGGTATTCGAAGGCTTGGCCAGGTAGTGGCAGGCGCCGAGCTTGACGGCTTCCACGGCCGTGGCAATGCTGGCGTAGCCGGTGAGCACGACAATGAGCGCATCGGGGTTGTGCAGATGCAGCATCTGCACGCAGTTCAGGCCCGATGCATTGCCGGCCAGCTTCAGGTCCATGACCGCATATTGCGGCCGGTGCTGGGTCAGCAGCAGCTGCACTTCCTCGCCGCTGGTGGCATGCAGCACGCGGTAGCCCCGGCGCTCGAATGAGCGCTTGAGCGTGCGTGCAAATGCCGCGTCATCTTCAACCAGCAGCAGTAAACGGTCTTCTTGCATGCAAACAACAATGTCTTAAATCGCGAGAGCGGACTGGGGCAGGTTGACCTCCACCAGAGCGCCGCCGCCTTGCTGAGCCGGCAGATTGCCGGCGTGAACGCGGCCGCCAAGGGCGCGGGCCACGTTGGTCACCAGAAACAGGCCCAGGCCGCGACCGGGGCGCTCCTGTTTGGTGGAGACATGGCACTGGCCCAGTTGCTGCAGCACGGCGGCATCGAAGCCCGGGCCGTGGTCGCGCACCTGGATGCGGATCTGGTCGTGATCGCTGCTCAGGGTCAGCTCCACCCAGTCGGGCGAGGCTTCGAGGGCATTGTCCAGCAAATTGCAAATCATTTGCTGCAATGCAGTATCCGAGAGCATGGCGAAGTCCTTCACACCCTGCTGGTGCAGTGCAAAGTGCTGCAGGCTGTTATGTGCCTGCCAGTGGCTGACCACGCCTTGCACAAAGCTGGCGAAGGTGGTGCTTTCCGTGCCTTCGGCCCGGGTCTCGCCGGCAGACAGCAGCACGCCCGAGACGATGGACTTGCAGCGCAGCAGCTGACGCTGCATTTCCTGCAGGTCCTCGCGCAGGTCCTCGTCCTGCATGAGGGCCGGCATATGCTGCCAGTCGCCCAGGATCACGGACATGGTGGCCATGGGGGTGCCCAGCTCGTGGGCCGCGCCGGTGGCCAGCAGGCCCAGGCGCACGATGTGTTCTTCCTCGCTGGCGCGCTGGCGCATGTTGGAGATGCGCTTGTCGCGGCGGCGCGTGTTCTCGACGATGCGGGTCAGAAAGACGATGGTCAGAATGCTGGTCAGCGCAAAGCTGATGAGCACACCCACGACGTAGAGGCTGGGCAGGCCTTCCTGGCTGACGAACTGCACATGCAGGGGCTGGTGAAACAGGGTCAGGCCCATGACACCGACAAAGGAGGCCGCCACCACGCACCAGGTGTAATGAGCTGGCAGCAGCACGGCACTCAGAATCCCCTGCAGCAGATACAGATAGATAAAGGGGTTGCTGGCGCCGCCGCTCAGGTACAGCTGAATGGTCAGGGCCAGCACATCGGCCAGCAGCGCATAGAAGACGCTGCGCGAGGTCACGGGGCGGTGCAGGCCCTGGCTCCAGTAGATATAGGCCAGGTTGGTGGCGACCAGGGCTACCAGCACCAGCGCCATGGGCAGCAGGGGCAGGGCAATCTGAAAGCCGTAGTGCACCAGCGAGATGGTGACGACCTGGCCGACCACGGCAATCCAGCGCAGCTGAATCAGCAGCTGCATGTTCTGCCGCTCGGTCAGGCGCTGTACGCGAAACAGGGAATCGGAAATTTGGCTCACCGCGCAATTGTCACCGAGCGGGACTGCCACGGACGCCTCTGGGGCTATGCGTTCCTGATGTAGGCGCCGCCTTAAGGGACTGAAAAAAAGCGCTCCGGGGAGCGCTTTTCAGGGGGCATCAGCTTTTGGCAACTGCCTTGTCGTGCCGGCGTACCAGCCAGGCCGCTCCGATCACCATGATGGCCAGCCCATACCAGGTAAGCGCATAGACCAGATGACTGTTCGGGAAGCGGATGACCGTCATGCCGGGGCGCAGGACTTCGGTGCCGGCCTCTGCCCGGGCATAGGCCGGGTTGCTGGCGGGCACGCCCTGGTCTATGAAGTAGGGGGCGGCCCTGCTCAGGCCCAGGGCCTGGGCGATGGCGGTGACATCGCGCGAGTACCACTGGCCGTTGGCGGGATCGTTCTTGCGCAAAAAGCCACCGCCGGGCTCGCTCATGCGCATCAGGCCGATGACGGTGACGGTCTCGGCGGACGGGCCGGCTTCGGCAATCTGCTTGAGCCATTGGCCGCGCAGCTTCTCGGGCGTGAAGCCGCGGTTGACCAGAACCTGCGTGCCATCGCTCAGCTGCAGCGGCGTCATGAGCCAGAAGCCCGCGCCGGCCTCGGTCAAGGCCTTGGCCAGCACGCTTTGCCTGTCCAGCCATTGGCCCTGCGCCTTGACGGGCAGGTACTCGTGGCTGGCCGCATTGATCTGCGGCCATTGACCGGGCTCGGGCAAAGCCACGGGGGCGCTGTGCACGCGCTGCTCCACGCGCTCGATGAGATCGAGCTTCCAGGCGCGGCGCTGCACCTGCCAGGTGCCCAGAGCCATGAACCCTAAAAACAAGGCGATGCCCACAAACGCGAGCATCGCCTTGGCGAAGGGAGAGCGCTGCCGCGCAGCGCTCTGGTTCTTCATCAGGTCAGTCAAGGTGTGACAGCTGCGGGAGCCGTGTGACCTGCGTGATCTGCATGGCCTGCGGCCTGGTGCATTTCATGACCGGGCATCATGTTGGTGTTCATGTGGAACATGACCCAAAGCGTGCCGGAGATCGCAATCGCCAGGAAGATCACCGTGAAGATGGTGGACAGCATGGTCCAGCCGCCCTGGATCTTGCCGTTCATGTGCAGGAAGTACACCATGTGCACGAGCACCTGGATCACCGCGAACAGACCCAGCACGGCCACGGCCGTGGTGCGGTCGGTGATGATGTTGTTCATGACCAGGTAGAAGGGGATGGCTGTCAGGATGACAGCCAGGATGAAGCCCTTCACATAGTCGCCCATGGTGACGTGCAGGTCGTCGTGATCGTGGTGATCGTCATGACCGGCGTGGATATCGTGTGCGCTCATTTACAGCACCCCCATCAGATACACAAAGGTGAACACACCGATCCAGACCACGTCCAAGAAGTGCCAGAACATGGACAGGCAGTTGATACGGCGCACGTTCTCGTTGATCAGGCCGTGCTTCTTGATCTGGATCATCAGGGTGATCAGCCAGACCAGACCGAAGGTCACGTGGATACCGTGGGTGCCCACCAGCGTGAAGAAGGACGACAGGAAGGCGCTGCTCTGAGGCGTTGCACCTTGATGGATCAGGTGGTGGAACTCATAGAGTTCCACGGCCAGGAAGGCTGCGCCCAGCAGGCCGGTGACGGCCAGCCACAGCAGCGTGCCGTTCACGTTCTTCTTCTGCTTTTGCAGCATGGCAAAGCCGAAGGTGATGGACGACATCAGCAGGAAGGCCGTGTTGACGGCGACCAGCGACAGATCGAACAGATCCTTGCCCGAGGGGCCGCCTGCATAGCTGCGGCCCAGCACGCCATAGGTGGCGAACAGTGCGGCAAAGATCAGGCAGTCGCTCATCAGGTAGAGCCAGAAGCCCAGCGAGGTGCCGTTTTCCGGATGGGGCTCGTGCGCGAGGTGGTACTCGCGAGTAGCCAGGGCGGCTGCGCCGCCAGCGTTGATATGTGTATTAGACATGGGCTGCTGCAAGCTGCTTTGTACGTGCTTCTTCCGTTGTGGCCACTTCGACCGCAGGGATGTAGTAGTCACGCTTGTAGTTGAAGGTATGAATGATCGAAGCCAGGATGGTCGCGACGAACGAAGCGATCGTCAGAGGCCACATATGCCAGATCAGAGCAAAGCCCAGAACCGTGGACAGGCCGGCAATCACCACGCCGGCGCCGGTATTGGCGGGCATGTGGATGGGCTCGAAGCCGCTCAGCGGACGCTGATAGCCGTGCTTCTTCATGTCGGTCCAGGCGTCGATGTCGTGCACCACGGGGGTGAAGGCAAAGTTGTACTGGGGAGGGGGCGAGGAGGTGGCCCATTCCAGGGTACGGCCTTCCCATGGGTCGCCGGTCACGTCACGCAGCTCGTCGCGCTTCCAGATGGACACGGCCAGCTGGATGAAGAAGCAGCCGATACCGGCAGCGATCAGGGCAGCGCCGCAGGCAGCGATGATGAACCAGATCTGCAGCGAGGGATCGTCAAAGTGGTTGGCACGGCGAGTCACGCCCATCAGACCCAGGATGTACAGGGGAGTGAAGGCAACCCAGAAGCCGACCAGCCAGAACCAGAACGAAGCCTTGCCCCAGAACTCGTTGAGTCGGAAGCCGAAAGCCTTGGGGAACCAGTAGTTGATACCGGCAAACACGGCAAACACCACGCCGCCGATGATCACGTTGTGGAAGTGGGCGATCAGGAACAGCGAGTTGTGCAGCACGAAGTCTGCGGGAGGTACGGCCAGCAGCACGCCGGTCATGCCGCCGATGGCGAAGGTGACCATGAAGCCCACCGTCCACAGCATGGGCACCGAGAAGCGGATGCGACCGCGGTACATGGTGAACAGCCAGTTGAAGATCTTCGCGCCCGTGGGGATGGAGATGATCATCGTGGTGATACCGAAGAAGGTATTCACGCTGGCACCCGAGCCCATGGTGAAGAAGTGGTGCAGCCACACCAGGTAGGACAGGATGGTGATACACACGGTGGCGTAGACCATCGAGGTGTAGCCGAACAGGCGCTTGCGGCTGAACGTTGCCACGATTTCGGAGAACACGCCGAAGCAGGGCAGGATCAGGATGTAGACCTCGGGGTGGCCCCAGATCCAGATCAGGTTCACGTACAGCATGGGGTTGCCGCCCAGCTCGTTCGTGAAGAAGTTGGTGCCGACGTAGCGGTCCAGCGACATCAGCACCAGGGCTGCGGTCAGCACGGGGAAGGAGGCCACGATCAGGGCGTTGGTGCACAGGGCAGTCCAGGTGAAGACGGGCATCTTCATCAGGTTCATGCCGGGAGCGCGCATCTTGATGATGGTCACGATCAGGTTGATACCTGACAAGGTCGTGCCCACACCGGCGACCTGCAGGCCCCAGATGTAGTAGTCAAGACCCGTGCTGCCGCTCTGGTGCCCCAGATTGGACAGGGCCAGCCAGCCGGAGGTGGAGAACTCGCCCAGGAACAGGGAGATCATGACCAGCACGGCGCCGCCGGTGGTCATCCAGAAGCTGAAGTTGTTCAGGAACGGGAAGGACACGTCACGTGCGCCGATCTGCAGAGGAACCAGGTAGTTCATCAGGCCGGTCACGAAGGGCATCGCCACGAAGAAGATCATGATCACGCCGTGGGCCGTGAAGATCTGGTCGTAGTGGTGAGGAGGCAGGTAGCCCATGTTGTCGCCAAAGGCCATGGACTGCTGCAGACGCATCATCACGGCATCGGCAAAGCCGCGCAGGAACATGACCAGACCGAGGATCATGTACATGATGCCGATCTTCTTGTGGTCGATGGAGGTGATCCAGTCGTTCCACAGCGGAGCCCAGAGGCGGAACTTGGTGATGCCGCCGACCACGACGAGGCCGCCAAGCACCACGGCAATAAAGGTCAAGAGCACGATGGGCTCATGCGTCATGGGAATCTGGTCCCATGTGATACGGCCCAACAGCCAGTGGGAGGCCGGGGTTGTTGTTTCAGACATGTTGAGTCTCTTCTGTCGTATTGGAGCGGCTGAGCGGTGAGCGCATCCGCACCGTGAACTACTTATTGCTGTGCGACAGCTCCGGAGGCGGCGACTTCGTCGAGCAGAGCGACAACGCGGTCAGCGTCTTTGGAAGTGCAGACATCCAGGGGTAGGGTCACGCTGGAGGTCTTGCTGTGGTGTGCAGGTGGCCTGCCGCCGGCGGCGTCGATGGCCATCATTTCGTTCATGCACATCTTGCCGTCTTCCACGCAGCGGTTGAGGACCTTGTGGTACAGGCCTTCGTCCACGCTGGCGAAGCGTTCAACGGGGTTGCGCTCGCTGGGCTTGGCCAGATCGATATAGGCATCGCGTGTCAGGGTCTTGCCTTCGGTCTTGGCCTTGGCAATCCACTGATCGAACTGCTCGTTTTCCAGGCCGTGGAACTTGAAGGTCATGCCCGCAAAACCAGCGCCGCTGTAGTGAGAGGACTTGCCGCCATAGACACCGGGCTTGTTGATCACGGCGTTCAGCTCGGTCTGCATGCCGGGCATGGTGTAGATCATGCCGGCCAGATCAGGAACGTAGAACGCGTTCATGGTGTGGGTGGAGGTCAGCTTGAAGTGAATGGGGCGATCCACCGGGGCAGCCACTTCGTTGACGGTGGCAATGCCTTGCTCAGGGTAGAAGAACAGCCATTTCCAGTCCAGCGACACGACCTGGATCTCCAGAGGCTTGACGTTGGGGTCCAGAGCCTTGGTCGAGGAGATGCGGTCCAGGGGACGATAGGGGTCGAGCTTGTGGGTGCTGATCCAGGTAATGGCGCCCAAAGCGATGATGATGAGCAGGGGAACCGTCCAGATCACCAGCTCCAGCGCAGTGGAGTGGTGCCATTCGGGGTCGTACTTGGCTTCGGTGTTGGACTGGCGGTATTTCCAGGCAAACAGCAGCGTCAAAAAGATGACGGGGACGATGATGAGCAACATCAGCAAAGTGGCCGTAATGACCAGGTCGCCTTGCTGCTTGGCGACATCGCCAGCTGGGTTGAGGACGACGGCCTTGCTGCAACCGGCGAGGGTTGCGGTCAAAGCGGCCGCTGAGAGCCACGCGGGCCCACGGATTTCCTTGATTTTTAACATGCTTTAGGCGTGACAAAGTCGCGCTTAGGTGTAAACGCGGATTACTGGATCTCGGCAAATGTAATACCAAACAGGGGCTTGTCCATTGGACATTTTGTCCAAGGTCAACAGCTCGGGATTGGAAATGCGCTATGCGACAAGGGTTTAGCAGCTTTGGCGTGTAGACAAACTTTGAGCTGACAGGGCTTGAAATTGTCAAATCAGCCCTCAGAAACGGGGCCCGCACGGGGCTGGGCTGACAGTGTTCAGGGCAAAAACTCTATTGCAGCTGCACATGCTTGGGCGTAGAACGGAAAGCGTCCCCGGGACTGAAAAGTAAGACAAGGAGTTGTACCTTTATGACAAGCATGAACCCGTCCGTTGGTCTTACTCAGCAAGACTATGAGAACTCGGAAACCTTGGCCTATGCGGATACCGACGAGGATGTGACCCCCGGCGAGATTGCCGTGGGGGTGATCATCGGGCGCTCTTCCGAGTACTTTGACTTCTTCGTGTTCGGCATCGCCTGCGTGCTGGTGTTTCCCTCGCTGCTGTTTCCCTACCTATCCAAGCTCGACGGCACGCTGGCCGCGTTTGCCATCTTCTCGCTGGCCTTCGTGGCCCGCCCCGTGGGCACGGCGCTGTCCATGGCCGTGCAGCGGGCCTGGGGCCGTGCCACCAAGCTGACTCTGGCGCTGCTGCTGCTGGGCGTGTGCACGGTGGGCATGACCTTTTTGCCCAGCTATGAGACGGCCGGCATGAAGGCCGTCTGGGCGCTGGTGATCCTGCGCATCGGCCAGGGCCTGGCGCTGGGTGGTACCTGGGACGGCTTGCCTTCGCTGCTGGCAATGTCCGCGCCGCCGAACAAGCGCGGCTGGTACTCGATGATTGGTCAGCTCGGGGCGCCGCTGGGTTTCATCATTGCGGCAGCGCTGTTTGCCTTTCTGTACTCCAACCTGACGGCCGACGAGTTCATGAGCTATGGCTGGCGCTACCCCTTCTGCGTGGCCTTCGCCATCAACGTGGTGGCGCTGTTTGCCCGCCTGCGCCTGGTCGTGGGCCAGTCCTATACCCAGCTTCTGCAGGAACGTGAGCTGGAGCCCATCAGCGTGACCAGTCTCATGGCCAACGAAGGCCGCAATGTGATGATCGGGGCTTTTGCCGCGCTGGCCAGCTTTGCGCTGTTCCATCTGGTGACCGTGTTCCCGCTGTCCTGGATTTCCATGTATTCCAACCAGTCCATGACAGAAGTGCTGGTGGTGCAGATCATTGGCGCGCTGCTGGCAGGCGCGGCCATCATGCTCTCGGGCTGGCTGGCGGACCGTGTGGGTCGCCGCAACACCCTGGGCACCATGGCCTGCCTGATCGGCATCTTCAGCTTTCTGGCGCCCTGGCTGCTGGGCAGCGGCAGCACCGGCAACAATGTGTTCATCCTGGTGGGCTTTGTGCTGCTGGGTCTGTCCTACGGCCAGGCCTCGGGCACCGTGACCTCCAACTTCTCGTCGCGCTACCGTTACACCGGCGCGGCCCTGTCCACGGATATGGCCTGGCTCATCGGTGCGGCGTTTGCGCCTCTGGTGGCCCTGGGAGTCTCGGCAAAGTTCGGACTGGTGGCTCTGGGTATCTATCTGCTGTCGGGCGCCTTGTGCACGCTGGCTGCCTTGGGTATCAACCGTGCCATCGAGGCGCGCGATCAATAAGAAGGTTGCTCGCTTCTCTGCAAAACGCCCGGTGCTGTGCATCGGGCGTTTTTCCTGATGCCGCAGCGCATGAAAAAGCCGCCTTCAAGAGGCGGCTTCTTTACGGATGGGCGGGCTGGATCAGTCCAGAGCCAGACCAGCCTTCTTGATCACCTCGCCAAAGCGCTTGCTCTCTGAAGCCATGAAGGCCTTGAATTCGGCGGGTGTGGGGTTGAAGGACTCGTAGCCGAAGGCGGCGAACTTTTCCTTCACGTCCTGGCCGGTCAGCGCCTGGCGGACATCGGTGCGGATCTTCTCGACCACGGCGGCAGGGGTGCCGGGGCGCACGGCCAGGGCGTTCCAGCCGATGGCTGCGAAATCCTTGGGGCCGCCCGATTCGGACACCGTGGGCACGTTCTCGAAGCCAGCAATGCGGCTGGGAGCCGCCACCGCCAGGAAGCGCAGCTTGCCGCCACGCACCAGAGGACCAGCAGTGCCCAGAGAGCCCAGGGCAAAGGTCAGCTCGCCATTGGCAACGCCCTGGTAGAGCTGGCTGGTTTCCTTGTAGATCACGTGCTCCATCTTGGTGCCGGTCTGGTTTTCCAGCAGCGCCGAGCCCAGGTGCACGGGGTTGCCCACGGACCAGGAACCGTAGTTAAGCTTGCCGGGATGCGCCTTGGCATCGGCGATCAGATCGCCGATGGTCTTGTAGGGGCTGTTGACGGGCACGCAGACAAAGAAGTAGTTGCGGAACAAGGGCATCAGGATGTCGAAGTCCTTGTTCAGGTCGTAGGGCAGCTTCTTGAACAGGTGGGGGTAGGCCGCGATGTGGACGTTGTCCAGCTGGATCATGTCCGTGCCGTCAGTCGCGCCACGCTTGAATTCGTTGATGGCGATGAAGCCGTTGCCGCCGGGACGGTTTTCCACCACCACGGGCTGGCCCCAGGCGCGGCCCAGCTTGTCGGCCACCAGGCGCGAGATGCCATCAGGGCCGCCGCCTACGGGGAAGGGGTTGATGATGCGCGAGGACTTGGTGGGCCACTTGTCGCTCTGGGCGAAAGAGGGGGCTGCCACGGCTGCAGCAATGGCGCCAAGTGCGAATGCAGCTTGGCGACGGCTCATATTGAGCTTATGGGTCATTTTGTCTCCCTGGAAGGATGTCGATGATGAATTGCGTGTGGACCACGCATTGTTGATATCGTCGGCTGTTATTTTTAGATATTCAGGCCCAGTTAATTACATTGTGTCACTTGGGGCATAAACACCTAGGTCTAGCTGAGGCTAGCAGCTATAGCAAAATAGCATAGCTTGTTTTGAAAGGTGTGAGCATGAATCTGCAGCAGATAGAGACCTTTGTTCGGGTGGCCGAAGTAGGGAGCTTTAGCAAGGCTGCGGTACTGCTGGACACCGCCCAGCCGGCTCTCAGCCGTCAGGTGCGGGCCCTTGAAACAGAGTTGCGCGAGACCTTGCTGATACGCACCGGGCGCGGCGTGACGCTGACCGATGCGGGGCGGCGCCTGCTCGAGCATGGTCACGCCATCATGCAGCGCGTGGCCATGGCCAAGGAAGATCTGGGCAGCCAGCGCGACGAGCCCGTGGGGCGCATCACCGTCGGCCTGCCGCCGAGCCTGGCGCGGCGCCTGACCCTGCCCCTGATCGACGGCTTCAGCCGCGAAATGCCCAAGGCCAGGCTGGCGGTGGTCGAGGGTTTTTCCATGAATATCTCGGAGTGGCTGACCTCGGGGCGCATGGATCTGGGCCTGGTCTACACGCCCGAGCCCCATCCGCAGATCGAGGTCTTGCCCGTGCTCGAAGAGCGCCTGTGCCTGATCGGCCCGGCCAGCACGCTGGCAGGGCGCACCAGCATCCCGTTCGAGCATCTGGCCGAGTTCCCGTTGATCATGCCCCAGCACGGGCAGATTTTCCGCAAGCTGATGGAGGCCCAGGCCACGCTGTCCCAGGTCAAGCTCAATGTGGTCTGGGAGGTTTCCAGCGTGCCCGCCATTCTGGATCTGGTGCGCGGCGGCTATGGCTATGCGGCGCTGACCGATAGCGCCATGCACAGTCATGCCACGGATGCTGCGCTGGTGGAGGTGCCCATCAAGTCGCCGCATATCGTCAGCACCTTGTGCCTGGTGCAGCCCGCCAAGAAGAAGTCCACGCCCCTGATGCGCCGCACGGCCGAGCTGCTGCGCCGCCTCAGCATGCAGGTCTGCTCGGTGGAAAGCGGGCATATCTGAACGACTGGCCTGTGCCGGGGCATTGCCGCTGATGGCTCATGCTCCTGTTAGTGGAGCTTGTTGCGATTGTTAGATAACGATTTCAGATATATATCTATCTGAAATTGAATGGGAGCAGGCGCAATAAGCTTCTGAATTAATAGCGTCAAAGCTGGGGGCGCAAGGTTCTGGCGGCCTCCTGCAGCAGCGGCAGTATTTCCTGCTGCATGGTTTGCGGGCTCATGCGTTTGGCCGATGTCACCACATTCAGCGCAGCCACGGTGCGCCCGCGCATATTGCGCAGCGGCACGGCCACAGCCTGAATCGCCAGTTCATGCTCTTCAAGTGCCATGCAGTAGTCGAGACGGCGCACCTCGTCGAGCAAGCCCTTGAGCGCCGCGCCATCGGATACCGTGTGTGCCGTCAGCTTGGGCAGGTCATAGGTGGCCAGCCAGTCGTCGAGCTCCGAGCTCGAGAGCGAAGCCAGCAGCACCCGTCCGGTGGACGTAGCGTGCGCCGGCAGGCGCGTGCCCAGGTGCAGTCCGTGGGCCATCAGACGCTCGCCTTTTTCATGCACGGCGCTGCGCGCGACGATGACGACTTCACGCCCCTCGCGCACCACGCAGGAGTAGGACAGTCCGGTCTGTGCGGCCAGCCTGTGCAGCACGGGTTGCACGATGCGCGGCAGCCGGGCCGAGGCCAGATAGCTGCCCGACAGGCGCAGGACCTTGGGAGCCAGCCAGAAATAGCTGCCATCGGATTCGAGATAGCCGAGATAGGCCAGCGTGAGCAGATGGCGCCTGGCTGCGGCGCGCGTGATGCCTGCGCGATCAGCCGCCATGGTGGCGTTCAGGCGCTGGCGCTCGGTGTCGAAGCTCTCGAGTACGGCCAGGCCCTTGGCCAGGCCAGCAATGAAGTCTGCCGGGGCGATGGAGGGGGAGCCGGGGTCACTCATGGAGGGGGCTGCCGTTCTTGTTTTGCGCGATCATCGTTCTCATTGTGCGATTATCGCGCAAACAACGCTTCTCTCCTTTGTCTTGATACAGCACAAAACTTAGTCTTGCTTCATAGCGCAACCGGCGTTGTCACGCTCGCCGATTGACAGGTTTTTGAGCCATAACAAGGAGTCACAATCATGCGTACACAAGTCGCCATCATCGGTGCCGGTCCCTCAGGTCTGCTGCTGGGGCAGCTGCTCTACAAGGCGGGCATCGACAACATCATCATCGAGCAGCGCAGCGCCGACTATGTGCTGGGCCGCATCCGCGCCGGCGTGCTGGAGCAGGTGACGGTGGATCTGCTCAAGCAGGCGGGTGCCGACAAGCGCATGAACGAGGAAGGCCTGCCCCACGACGGTATCGAGCTGCTGTTCAAGGGCAAGCGCCACCGCATCGACCTGAATGGTCTGACCGGC
The DNA here is from genome assembly GCF_000241525.1 of Comamonas testosteroni ATCC 11996. GTDB lineage: Bacteria > Pseudomonadota > Gammaproteobacteria > Burkholderiales > Burkholderiaceae_C > Comamonas > Comamonas testosteroni. The sequence goes on along the minus strand of NZ_AHIL01000043.1, from coordinate 220,195 downwards.
GGCAAGCGCGTGATGGTCTATGGCCAGACCGAAGTGACCCGTGACCTGATGGAGGTGCGGGCTCAGGAAGGCCTGACCACAGTCTACGAAGCCAGTCATGTGCAGCCTGTGGACTTCGAGAGCGACAAGCCCAAGGTGCGCTACGAAAAAGACGGCCAGGTGCATGAGATCGAGTGCGACTTCATCGCCGGTTGCGACGGCTTTCACGGCATCTGCCGCGCCAGCGCTCCTCAGGACAAGATCAAGACCTTCGAGAAGGTCTATCCCTTTGGCTGGCTGGGCCTGCTCTCGGATACGCCGCCCGTGTCGCACGAGCTGATCTACGCCAACACCGAGCGCGGCTTTGCCCTGTGCAGCCAGCGCAGCGCCACGCGCAGCCGCTACTATCTGCAGGTGCCGCTGACCGACAAGGTCGAGGACTGGAGCGACGAGGCGTTCTGGGAAGAGCTCAAGAAGCGCCTGGACCCCGAAGCCCGCGCCAATCTGGTGACCGGGCCATCGCTGGAAAAAAGCATTGCACCGCTGCGCAGCTTTGTGACCGAGCCCATGCGCTTCGGCCGCATGTTCCTGGCAGGTGACGCCGCGCACATCGTTCCCCCCACCGGCGCCAAGGGCCTGAACCTGGCGGCTTCCGACGTGGGCTATCTGTCGCAGGCCTTTGCCCAGTACTACAAGGAGCAGTCCGAAGCCGGTATCGACCGCTACTCCGAGCAGTGCCTGCGCCGTGTCTGGAAGGCCGAGCGCTTCTCGTGGTGGATGACTTCCATGCTGCACAACTTCCCCGGCGAGGGCGAGTTCAACACCAAGGTGCAGGAAGCCGAACTGGACTACATCGTTCACTCCGAGGCAGGCTCGACCTCGCTGGCCGAGAACTATGTGGGTCTGCCCCTGGTTTAAGCCCAAGACCGCCTGGGCTTCATCACCGCGGTGATGGAAGCCCGGTGCGTGGTCCCGGCGCCTTGCGCTCTGCCTGCATTGCCATGCGCGAAGCAGGCTTTTTTTCATCCATGCAATTTGGTTGATGCTGCCTTGCGTAAATTTTGATGACGCGGCGCAAGCCGGCGGGGCTTGCGAGGAGTAAGCTTGCCGACCTTATGGCGCACATCATGTTTTCCCCTCCCTATATTGCCGCTGCCGAGGCAGCCCAGTCCCTGCGCACGCGCGGCTATGCCGTGCTGCAGCCCGAGGACTTTGCCCAGTGGATGGGCCTGAGCGTGAGCGATCTGCATGCCATGGATGCGGACTGGCAGGGCCTGCCGCCCGATGCCTTCCTCAAGGATGGTGGCCGCTATCGCTGCCGCCGCCATTCCTGCTTTGTCAGCGAAGGCGACCAGGTGCAGCAAGTGCCCCACCGCGCGCACTGGCAGCCGGTGGAATACAACGCGCTGCATGGCGGCATGCAGCGCATGTTCGAGCCCATGCTGGAGAGCACGACGACGAGCGCGGCATGGCTGGAGATGATCAATGCTCTGGGGCAACTGGCCGATCAGGTGTTCTGCGCCGACGAGCGGCATGAGCGCTGGTTTGTCGAGGCGCACCAGTTCCGCATCGACACCACGGACGGCATCGGGCGGCCCACGCCCGAAGGCGCGCACCGCGACGGCGTCGATCTGGTCGCCGTGCTGCTGGTGGGACGCAAGGGCGTCAAAGGGGGCGAGACCCGCGTGTTCGAAGCGACCGGCCCCAATGGCCAGCGCTTCACGTTGACCGAGCCCTGGTCGGTGATGCTGCTCGACGATGCGCGCATGATTCATGAGACCACGCCGATCCAACCTGCCGAGCCCGGTGGCGTGCGCGACACGCTGGTGCTGACCTATCGCCGCGGCAACTTCCAGGGGGCCGAGCTCCAGGAGCAGCAGGGCCAGGCCGCTTGAGCTTGATTGGGCCGGACGGCTTTGTTCTGAAAATTTGAGCAAAACTGTAACGTGCTCAACGCATCAAAGTGACGCCCTCGACACTGCATGATGCAGGCTTGTTGCGGCGAGGCTCTCGCCCCTTCAAGTCTTTCCTGCATCCAACAAGCCAGAACAGCTGGCCGACACCACGCCCTGCAGGGCGTGGTTTTTTATATGAATCGCTTTTACGCCCTTAGTATTTCAGTGCTGACCGCTCTTGTCACAGTAGCGGCCTGCAAGCCTTCGCAAGACCGTCCGGCACAGGCGGCCTACACCAAGGAACCCACGATCTACTTTCGCAATGGCCTTGAGATTACCCTTGGCGATGCCTCGGTGCCGGTTCACGGGGTGGAGGAGTGCCCTTATGGTCTGGCCGCGCCGGCCGGTGCCGTGGTCGAGCTCAATGATGCCAAGTGCATCAGGCTGTCGGACGATACCGAGCAGATCGTCGTGATGCTGGACCTGCCGGGCGGCATCGTCCAGGAGGAATGGACCGTGCGCCGCGATGCATCGAGCAAGCCTCATGAGCCGGCTTTCAAGAACGTCTCCCTGCTGCGCCCAGACGGCACGCGCATCACTATCACCGACAAGTCCGACACTCTGCTGGACAAGTGCTACGAGTACCAGGCGGCCCATGTCTGCATCTGAGGCAGATGGCTTGGAGTGAACTTTAGGGTTGATTCATGTCAACACGCTGAGGCATGATGAAGGCAGACTGCATGCTATTCCAAGAGCGGCATTTGCCCTGGGTCCCTGGTCCGGGTTCCGTGTCGCCTGCAACCTAGAAGGAGAAACATATGTCCATGTTCAATCACATCCTGGTTCCGGTCGACGGCTCCAAGCCCTCCATGCTGGCCGCACGCAAGGCCGCTGAACTCTCCAAGGTTTTCGGCAGCGCCGTGACGGCGGTGTATGTGGTCGATCCCTATCCTTTCACCGGCGTGGGCGCCGACTTTGCCTATGGCCAGTCTCAGTATCTGAGCGCGGCCACCGCCGAAGCCAACACCGCCCTGGATGCGGTCAAGGCCATCATGGATGAGGCGGGTGTGCCCGTGAAGACCCTGGTGGGTGAGGGTCATGCCGTGCATGAAGGCATTGTGCGCACCATGGAGAGCGTGGGCGCAGACCTTGTTGTCATGGGCTCGCAGGGGCGACGCGGCCTTGAGAAGCTGATGCTGGGCAGCGTCACGCAACGTGTGCTGGGCGCAGTCAAAATCCCGGTTCTTGTGGTGCGCGAGTGAGCGTAAGGCGGCTGCCCACGAAGCAACGGCTCCTCAGGGAGCCGTTTTTCTGATGAGCCAGAGTGCTCAGCGATTGAGCAGCCGGGCCAGCCAGCCTTTTTTCTTGCGCTGCAATTCCAGCTCCTGAAGCACCTCGGCCTTGAGCTGTTCCTTCTGTGCAGCTTGTCCGCTCTCTTTGGACATCATGCGCAGATAGACCTTGGCCGAGTCCACATAGCCATGGTCTTCGTTGCGGATGTGGTTGAACAGCCAGCGCGAAAGCATGCCGTGCAGTTCGGCGGCCACATCCTCACCCGCATCGAAGCGGGTCTGCATCTCGATCACGCGGCGCGTGAACAGCTCGTGCACTTTTTTGTGCGGGCCGGCGAACATATAGCCGGCGCTCTCGATCAGGCTTTCCTCGAAGACGAAGTGCGAGACGGTGTAGTCGATCATCTCGCCGATGACATCGCCCAGACCTTCGCGATCTGGCGAGCTGCGCAACTCGTAGAGTCTGTTGATGTAATCGACGATGCGGCGGTGCTGCCGGTCGATCTCCGCAATCCCGGTGTCCAGCTCGGGGACCCAGACCAGCAATGCCATGATGTTCTCCAGAAATTCAGGGGTTTCCGCAGAAGTATTCACGAGCCTGTCATAGGCTGCATTGATTCAGATCAGGCCTGTCCACGCCAGGCAGGGCGGCGCGAATCCTGCGCGCCGCGTCGGGATGTCACTCGATCTTGGCGCCCGAGGACTCGACAACCTGCTTGGACTGCTTGAAGTCGGCCTGGAACATCTTGTCGAAGTTGGCCACGCTCATGGACTGGGGCTCGGCGCCCTGGGTCAGAATGGCGTCGCGCACCTCGGGCGTGGCCAGCAGCTTGTTCACTTCGACATTGACCTTGGTCACGATGGCTGCGGGCGTGCCCTTGGGCATGAACAGTCCGTACCAGGTGCTCACATCAAAGCCCTTGAGACCGGACTCGGCCAGTGTAGGGGTGTCTGGCAGCGAGGACGAGCGCTTTGCCGAGGTCACGGCGATGGCGCGCAGCTTGCCGGCCTTGATCTGGGCTATGGCCGAGGGTACGGAGGACACCAGCAGATCCACATTGCCGGCCAGTGCATCCATCATCGCGGGGTTGGAGCCCTTGTAGGGCACGTGGGTCAGATGAATGTCCGAGGCCTTTTCCAGCATCACGCCGGCCAGATGGATGCTGGTGCCGTTGCCGGGCGAGCCGTAGGTGATCTTGGACGGGGTCTTCTTGGCTGCAGCCACTACGTCGGCCAGCGTCTTGTACGGCGAGTTGGCGGCGGTGGCGATCACGATGGGGGTGTAGGCCACATGAGCCACGGGGGTCAGATCCTTGCTGGGGTTCCAGGGCAGGTTCTTGTAGAGGTAGGGGCCAAGGACCACATTGTCCTTCTGGCCCATCACCATGTCATAGCCCGTGGGCGCCGCTTTGACCGCTTCGGTGATGCCGATGGTGCCGCCTGCACCCGCACGGTTGTCGGGCACCACGGTCCATTTGCTGACTTCGGTGAGCTTGTTGGCAATCACGCGCGAGAGGATGTCGGTGCCGCCGCCAGGCGGGAAGGGCACGATCATGCGCACGGGCTTGTTGGGGTAGTCGGCAGCGGGGTCTTGTGCAGCGGCTGAAAAGCTCAGGCCCGCGCTTGCGATCACGGCTGTGCTGATGAGAATTTGGCGAATCATGAAAAAGAAGCTCCAGAGACGAACGGGGGAGCGCTGGCCCGCAAACAAGGGCGGCGCAGTCGCGGCTGGTACCTGAGCCTTGAGCTCGGAAGCCAGAGTCACGGAAGGTGGGCTTTTCGATGATCGGGGACGGTGGTTCCGCCATCAATGGGTATTTGTCTTTACCGGGGTGCGAGAGCCATGCCGTACGGACATGATCGCCATCCGCACGCGCTGCACGACAGGGTTGCTGCCGTTGCTAGCACGGGGGCAGCGTACCGATCGGGTGTCGCTGCCGATGTGGCCCACGGGTGCGGATTGTGGTTCTGCGCGCAGCCTCAGAGGCTGCTGCAGACCAGTGGAAACATTCTGCCACGCATGAAAGACTTGCCAGGGCTTGGTTCGAGAATAGGCAGGGCCTGTTCCCCGATTTTTTGCCTGGCCCGGTAGTTCACAGCAACAAGAGCTGCAGGCGCCTTTGGCCTTTGGTTTGGATAAGGCGGCTGCAGCCATGTGTTGGAGTCCGGCCGCTCCGAGTGCGATCTCAGGCCTGGCGTACGTCGGCGACTACCTGGTCGCCGAAGTCCGGTCGTGCCAGCCAGGCCAGCACGCGGGCTGCGGCGTCATCGGCCGAGGTCAGCTGCCCGTTGCTGTGCAGGCCTGCAAAACGGCCCACGTCGGGGAAGTCGGTTGAAGCTGCGCTGCGCAGTTGTACCTGCATATCGGTGTCGATGACGCCGGGTGCCAGAGAGACAATGCGTGCGCCGTTGGGCTTGGCAGCCTCTTCCAGCGCCACACAGCTGCTGAACTGGTCCATGCCGGCCTTGGCCGTGCAGTAGCTGGCTTGCGAGGCCATGGCACGGCGGCCCAGACCCGAGGAGATATTGAGCACCTTGCGGGGGATCTGCCAGCTCTCGGTTGCTCCGAGAAAGGCTCCGGTCAGGGCCATGGGCGCTTCAAGACCCACGCGCAGGGCATTGATCATGTCGGCGGCAGGCACCTGAGACAGCGGCGCAATCTGCGGCATGACGCCCGCATTGTTGATCAGGGTGATGCTGGCCCATTCATGGGGATCCATCGTGCCCAGCCAGGTCGCTAGGCGTTGCGCGGCTGCGGCGCTTTGTGCCAGGTCCTGCTCCCATTGCAATAGCTGCTCGGGCTTGCTGGCGCTGGAAGTGAGGGCGGAGCTGGTTTTGCGGGCAATGCTCAGCAACTGATGGCCTTGTTGCAGCAGCAGTTGCCCCATGGACAGGCCCATGCCGCGAGAGCCACCGGTCAGAATCGTTAAATGCTTTGTCATGCCGGGCATCTTACGGGTGATTGAAGACAGAAAAAGAGCAGGCCCCGCAAGACTGGCGTCCGGCAGGGCCTGGTGATGACCTCGGATGAGGTCAGTGAGCTGTCAATGACCCAGATAGGCCTTGCGCACCTCGTCATTGCTCAGCAGGTTGACGCCGCTGTCCTCCAGCACCACCTTGCCGGTTTCCAGCACATAGCCTCGGTCGGCAATCTGCAGGGCGCGGTTGGCGTTTTGCTCGACCAGGAACACCGTCACACCCGCTGCACGGATGGTCTGAATGATCTCGAAGATCTGCGCAATGATGAGCGGCGCCAGGCCCAGTGTGGGTTCGTCCAGCAGCAGCAGGCGCGGCTTGCTCATCAGTGCGCGGCCTATGGCCAGCATCTGCTGCTCACCGCCGGACATGGTGCCCGAGCGTTGCGCTGCACGCTCCTTCAAGCGAGGAAAGAGCTTGAACACATGCTCGACGCCGTCGGCGATCTCGGCCTTGTTCAGGAAAAAACCGCCCATCTGCAGGTTCTCGGTCACCGTCAGGTCCTTGAAGACACGACGGCCTTCGGGCGAGACGGCAATGCCGCGGCGCATGATGTGATGAGTGGACATCTGGGTGATGTCCTCGCCCTCGAACAGAATGCGCCCGCTGCTGGCACGAGGGTTGCCGCAGACCGTCATCAAGAGCGATGTCTTGCCTGCACCATTGCTGCCGATGAGGGTGACGATCTCGCCCTGATCGACATGCAGGCTGACATGATTGACCGCGCAGATCGCGCCATAGTGGGTGGAGACCTGCTCCAGTTGCAACATATGCTGGCTCATCAGGCCTCTCCCAGATAGGCCTTGATGACCCGTTCATCATTGCGAATCGCCTCGGGCAGGCCCATGGCGATGGGCTTGCCGTATTCCATGACCAGAATGCGCTCGGACACTCCCATGACCAGGCCCATATCGTGCTCGATCAGCAGCACAGCCACACCGTACTGCTTGCGCAGATCGTCGATCAGATGCTGCAGGTCTTTCTTCTCCTGCGGGTTCAGGCCGGCGGCGGGCTCGTCCAGCATCAGCACACGAGGCTTGGTGATCATGCAGCGCGCAATCTCCAGCCGGCGCTGGTGACCATAGGCCAGATTGCCGGCCTCGCGGTTGGCAAACTGGCGCAGGCCCATCACGTCCAGCCATTGCAGCGCGTTGTCGATCTTTTCCTGTTCGGCACGGCGATAGCCTGGCGTGTTGAACAGGCCGCCGAGCAGCGTGGCGCGCGACTGGCGGTGCTGTGCGACCAGCAGGTTTTCCAGTGCCGTCATGCTCTTGAACAGGCGCACGTTCTGGAAGGTGCGCACCACGCCATGGTTGGCGACCTGGTGGCTGCTGTGGCCTGCAATGCTCTGGCCGTCCAGAACGACCGAGCCGCCTGAAGGCTGGTAGAACCCGCTGATGCAGTTGAATACCGTGGTCTTGCCCGCGCCGTTGGGGCCGATGATGGCAAACACTTCCTGAGGGCGTACGTTAAAGCCCACGTTGTCCACGGCCAGCAGGCCGCCGAAGCGCATGCACAGGTCTTTGACTTCTAGCAAATACTCGCTCATGCGCTTGCCCTGCCTGTGGTTGTAGTTATTGAAATAATAGCGTTCAGGTGCAGCTTCATGACTTCACCTCCACTTGGTGCCGCTTCATGGGCAGCAGGCCCTGTGGGCGCCAGACCATCATCAAAATCATGACCAGACCGAAGATCAGCATGCGGTATTCGGAAAACTCGCGTGCCAACTCGGGCAGCACGGTCAGGATGATGGCCGCCACGATCACGCCCAGCTGCGAGCCCATGCCGCCCAGCACCACAATGGCCAAGATCAGGGCCGACTCGATGAAGGTGAAGGACTCGGGATTGACGATGCCCTGGCGAGCGGCGAAGAAGGCGCCGCCGAAACCCGCGAACATGGCGCCCAGCGTGAAGGCCGAGAGCTTGATCTTCATGGGGTTCAGGCCCAGCGAACGGCAGGCGATCTCATCCTCGCGCAGCGCTTCCCAGGCGCGGCCAATGGGCATGCGGATCAGGCGGTTGCTGATGAATAGCGTCACCATGGCCAGCAGCAGGGCCATCAGATAGACGAAGATCACCATGTGCATGGAGTTGAACTCCAGACCGAAGAACTGATGAAAGGTCGTGCCGTCCTCGGTCAGGGGCGAGCGGGTCATGGGCAGGCCCAGCACCGTAGGCTTGGGAATGCTGGAGATGCCGTCGGGGCCGCCCGTGAAGCTGGTCAGATTGGTCAGCAGCAGGCGGATGATTTCACCAAAGCCCAGCGTCACGATGGCCAGATAGTCACCACGCAGGCGCAGCACGGGAAAGCCCAGCACGAAGCCGAACAGGGCCGAGGCTGCGCCGGCCAGCGGCAGCGCTTCCCAGAACGTCCAGCCAGCCCAGTGGAACAGCAGCGCATAGGTGTAGGCGCCCACGGCATAGAAGCCCACAAAGCCCAGATCCAGCAGGCCGGCAAAGCCGACCACCACGTTCAGACCAAGGCCCAGCATGACGTAAATCATGGCCAGGGTCGCGATGTCGACAGCATTGCGGCCCGCGAAGAACGGCCAGGAGGCGGCCATCATCAGCACCACGAAGATGACGACGTTGCGTGTGCCCGACTTCATCTGCGGCACGGCCGGCAGATTGACCTTGGGCAGCTTGCCAGCGAGCAGGGGCTTGAGCATCTGCACGACAAAGATGGCAAGGCAAGCCCAGCCGGTCATGCTCCAGTCGGGAGTGATGATGGTGCGCACGCCGGCGCGCTCCAGGTGCAGGCTGAAGATGGGGGTGACGACGATGGCCGTCATCACGGTGGCGATCAGCGCATCGCGCAAAGCGGCAGAAAAGCTGTACTTCATCAGACTTTCTCCACTTCAGGTTTGCCCAGCAGGCCCGAGGGGCGGAACATCAATATGGTCACCAGCAGGCCGAAAGCCACGATGTCCTTGTATTCCGACGAGATGTAGGCTGCAGCAAAGGTCTCGGCTACGCCCAGAATCACACCGCCCAGCATGGCGCCGGGGATGGATCCGATGCCGCCCAGCACGGCGGCCGTGAAGGCCTTGATGCCGGCGAGGAAGCCGATGAAGGGGTTGAGCTTGCCCACCGCCAGCGCAATCAGAACGCCGCCCACGGCCGCCAGCACGGCGCCCAGCACAAAGGTGAAGGAGATGACTTTGTTGGTATCTATGCCCAGCAGATTGGCCATGTGCATATCCTGAGCGCAGGCGCGTGAGGCACGGCCCATGCGCGAATGCTTGATGTACATGGTCAGCGCAATCATCAGAACCACGGTCACTGCGATGATGAGCACGCGGGTATAGGGGATGAAGACCTCGAAATTGCCCATGTGGAAATTGATGGCGCCCGGCAGCAGCGAAGGCACGGCCATATCGCGTGCGCCCTGGCCCAGAGCCACCCAGTTCTGCAGGAATATGGACATGCCGATGGCCGAGATCAGTGCGACCAGACGCGGGCTCTGGCGCACGGGCTTGTAGGCCACCTGTTCGACGACCAGGCCATAGACTCCGGTGACGAACACGGCCACCACCAGCATCAGGCCGATGATGGCCCATACGGGCAGGCCGCTTTGCGTGCCAATCGCCGAAAGCGTCACGAGGCCAATATAGGCCCCGATCATGTAGATGTCACCGTGTGCGAAATTGATCATGCCGATGATGCCGTAGACCATGGTGTAGCCAATGGCGATCAGGGCGTAAATGGCTCCGAGTGAGAGCCCGTTGAATAGCTGTTGTATCAGCTGGGGGAGAAAGTCTGACATGTAACGCCACCCTTGAAACAGGAAAAGGCCCGAGGGCCAGATAACAAACATCCGGAGGCATGGCCCCTGCCATTGCCTCCGGAGAGAGTGGTGGAATTACTTGGCGAGCGATTTGCTGCCGTCCTTGTGCCACTGGAAGACCTGGAAATCGAAGGAGTTCAGGTCACCTTGCTTGTTCCAGGACACGGGGCCCAGCACGGTGTCCACGCCGGTCGATTTGTGCATCCAGTCCGCCACCTTGGCGGGGTTGTCGCCAGCGGCCTTGATGGCGGCCAGCAGCGATTGAGTTGCGGCAAACGAGGTCAGCTGGAAGGCACCCGAAGCATTGCGCTTCTTGTCCTGGAAGGCCTTGACCACGGCAGCGTTCTTGGGGTTGGCGGCAAAGTCGGCGGGCAGAGTCACCAGCATGCCTTCGACGGCAGGGCCGGCAATGGCATTCACTTCGGGGTTGCCCACGCCTTCAGGGCCCATCATCTTGACCTTCAGACCTTGCTCGGCAGCCTGGCGCAGCAGCAGACCCATTTCGGGGTGGTAGCCGCCGTAATAGACAAAGTCCACGCCTGCGCCCTTGAGCTTGGTGATGACGGCGGAGTAGTCGCTGTCGCCAGCGTTGATGCCCTCGAACAGGGCCACCTCGATCTTGGCCTTCTTCAGGTCGTCACGCACGGAGGAGGCAATACCCTGGCCGTAAGACTGCTTGTCGTGCAGCACGGCAACCTTCTTGGGCTTGAGCTTCTCGGCAATGAACTTGGCGGCCGCCGGGCCTTGCTGGTCGTCACGGCCAATGGTGCGGAAGATGAAGTGGTAGTTCTTGCCGTCGGTCAGAGCGGGCGAGGTCGCAGAAGGAGTGACGACCACCACGCCTTCGTTGTTGTAGATGGGTGCTGCGGCAATCGAGGCGCCGGAGCAGACGGGGCCGACCACATAGCCGATCTTGTTGTTGACCACTCGGTTGGCAGCGACAGGACCTTGCTTGGGTTCGCAGGCATCGTCCACGGGTACCAGCTCGATCTTCTTGCCGTTGATGCCGCCAGAGGCATTGGCCATTTCAACGGCGGTGGTGGCGCCTTCCTTGACCATGTCGCCATACTGGGTCAGCGCACCGGTGGTGGGGATGACCAGGGCGATCTTGATTTGGGCATGCGCGGTGGAGACCAGGGCGGCACCAGCCAGGCCCAGGGCAGCAACAACGGTTTGCATGCGGAACGGAATGCTCATGAGGACTTCCTTAATCGGGAGATGTTCGAAAAGCGCGATTGCTGCCATAGCAGTTCGCGCAAAGAAGCTCAGATTAATCGAGTGGTCAACGAAGGCAACAGGGTATGCAGGGGCTGGTGCAGGCTTTCGGTTTTTGCTATGTCGTGCATAGCAGCTATTACCCAAGGGCTATGGCTCAGCCTGCATTTGTGATGTATATGCACAGTCCAGGCCTGAACTGTGCTGCAAGTGTCTGCATCAGCGGTCTTTTTGTGCAGGCTCCTGTCCTGCCTCAGTGCAGCGCTGAAGGGTTTTTTGTTGCGGCGTGGCAACTTTGAGAGCTTGACGGCTGCTGCTGATTTGATGGGGCTTAAAAAAGAGGCTCGCTTTTTAGCTGCAGCAGTTCACCGGTGACCGGGTGCGACAGCTCCAGTGCTGCAGCATGCAGCAGCAGGCGCGGGCTGGCGCTGGCCACGGCTTCGCTGGCATATAGCGCATCGCCCAGCATGGGGTGGCCTATGGCAGCCATATGCAGGCGCAACTGATGGGTGCGGCCCGTCAACGGGCTCAGCAGAACCCGGGTGCCGGGTATTCCAGATTGAGTGGTGTGCTCGATCACCCGCCACAGCGTCTGGCTGCTTTTGCCGGTTTCGTGATTGATGACGCGCAGCGGCCGACGCTCCCAGTCGGCCGCAATCGGCAGGTCTATCAGTTGCCAGCCCCTGGTATCCGCTGCTTCACTGTGCGCCTGCAATTCGCCGGCCACTACGGCCATATAGCGCTTGTCGACCTTGCGCTCGGCAAAGGCCTGGCTGAGCTGGCGTTGGACGGCCGGATTGCGAGCCATGACGACCAGACCGGATGTGGCCTGATCGAGCCGATGCACGACCAGTGCATCGCCGAAATGCCGGAGGGCTCGCAGGCTCAGGCAGTCTTGCTTGTCGGGGCCGCGACCGGGCACGCACAACAGGCCGGAGGGCTTGTCAAGCACCAGCAGGTGCTCGTCTTCATACACACAGTTCAACGCACTCATTCAAGCAGCTATCGATTGTTTCAGGGGTTGAGCAGTTCGTGCACAGTGGCGCAGAACTCCTGCACATCGTTGGGCTTGTGGATCAGGGCCCGGGCGCCGGCTGCAATCGCGGCCTGCTCGATTTCGGCCGTCACATAGCCGGAGGCCAGGGCAACCGGCAGTTGAGGGCTGATCTGCAGAGCCTGTCTGAGCAGGTCCAGGCCGCTGAAGCCGGGCATGTTGTAGTCGGTGACTATGAGGTCAAAGCGCTGTGGCTCCTCATGCAGGGCGGCCATGGCCTCGTGAGGATCGGTAAAGCCCGAGACTTCATAGCCGCGACGGCGCAGCAGGCGCTGAAACAGAAAGACCAGGGCCTGATCGTCGTCCACATACATGACATGGCTGGGGCGCGTGGCCAGGACAGGTTCGGGCAGCGGGGCTTCGGGTTTGTCCATGCGCATGGGCGGCAGCGCACAGTGGCTGGAAGTCGGGTCGCTGAGCGGAAAGTACAGCGTGAAGCAACTGCCCTGGCCCAGTTCGCTGTGTACATCGACAGCGCCGCCATGGGTGCGCATCACGCCATGTACGACCGAGAGGCCCAGGCCTGTGCCCTGGCCGACCGGTTTGGTGGTGAAAAAAGGCTCGAAGATGCGCCTCTGGGTCACGGCGTCCATGCCGGGGCCGGAGTCCTGCACCATAAAGACCAGGTATTCGGCCACGGCCAGACCCAGGCGCTCGCATTGGTAGCTGTCGGGAGCAATGCGCATGGCTCGCATCTGGATGATGCCGCGCTGACTGCCAATGGCCTGCATGGCGTTGTTGCAGAGATTGAACAGCGCCTGTTCCACCTGGGTGGGGTCGGCCAGCAGCGGTGGCAGATCGCTGGACTCCTGCACCTGAAGCTCTATGGAGGGAGGCAGAGTCACGCGCAGCAGGCGAGCTGTGTCGGACATGACTTCCTGCACCTGAACCGGACGGCGTTCAGGCAGGTCATTGCGGCTGAAAGTCAGAATCTGGCGCACCAGATCTCGGGCGCGGCGACCGGCTTTTTCGATCTCGCGCAGGCTTTCCATGGCAGCCGGGTTGCCGCAGCTATCGGCCTTGGCCAGTTCCACATTGCCCAGGATTGCACCCACGATGTTGTTGAAGTCGTGGGCAATCCCGCCGGCCATGGTGCCCACGGCCTGCATCTTGTGGGATTCGCGCAGCTGGGTCTCCAGCACATTGCGCTGTGCTTCGGCGCGATTGCGGCTGGTCAGGTCGCGCGCAAAGATGGTGGTGGTGTCGCCGCTGCTGTGGTGCTCGAAGGAGACGCTGATTTCCATGGGAATCTCACGCCCCGACAGGGTCAGACCCGTCATCTCGCCCAGCACGGCCTGTGTGGTCAGCGAGGAAAAAGCCAGCGCCCGGGCGGCATCGGGTAGAAAGCGCTCCAGCGGGCTGCCCAGGGCATCCTGAGGCGAGCACAGAAACAGGGCCGCCGCCGTGGGATTGAAGACGGTGATGCGCTGGTGCTGGTCGACGCAGATGATGGCGTCCAGCGCGGAGTTGATGACCGACTCCAGCCGTCTCTCGCTGGCATAAAGCTGCTGGTTGCGCTCTTGCAGCGCCTTGCGCTCGGCCAGCAGCGGGCCTTGATTGACAACGGCACACAAATACTGCCAGGTGGCTGGACCGTTTTGCTGGGGCACGACCACGCCGGCCACATGCAGGTCGCCGCAGAGCTCGAATTCTTCGGTGATCTGGAACAGAACCTCGTGTACCTCGGCGCGTCCCAGCGCTTTGGCCTGCTCGAAGGCCGTGGTCACGCGCTCTGCGTCGTTGACATGCACAAAGGGCTTGAAGTTGATCAGCAACCGGTCTTTTTCGGTGGGCTGAAAAGCGCGGTGTGCCATGGCATTGGCCTGAACCACCATATCGTATTCATCAACCACCAGCAGCGGCAGCGGAATGCTTGCAAACAGCGTTTCAAACCGCTCCGATGCGCTCTCGGCGACGGCCTGGCTGTAATTGAGCACCTCGTTTTGCAGCTCCAGCTCGTGCTGGTAGTTGCGCAACTCCGCTACCAGGGCCTGCAGCGGGTCTTCATCCTCGGGCACCAATGGCTGGGTGCTGGCGCTCAGGCCCAGCGGCGCAGCACCAGGGGCCAGCAGGGCATGCAGAGGCAGGCCGCCGTCAATGACAGGCAGCAAGGGTGGGGAAGTGGGTTCAGAGGAGCTCATGAGACAGGCGGAAGACATCGGCAGTGTAAGCCGGTCCCTGCAGTTGCCCTTGAAAAAGGCGGACAGTCAACCGGTATTCAGGCAACTCGGTGCTCGGTTTGGCGCCAGCAACGCGGATTGCATTGATGTTGTGAATGCACTGATTGCTGGCGAGCAGCGATGGGCTGGCAGGCGTTCGGCATTGATTGAGCATAAAAAAGCCAGTGCGGCGGAACGCACTGGCTTGGGGCGGAGACCTTGGCTATCAGTCTTCGTAAGCGTCCATGGGCACGCAGCTGCAAAACAGATTGCGATCACCATAGACGTTATCGACGCGGCCCACGGGGCTCCAATACTTGGCGCGGCGCAGGGCAGGCACGGGATAGGCGGCGGTTTCGCGGCTGTAGCCATGGTGCCAGTCGGCGGCCAGCAAGGCCTCTGCCGTATGGGGTGCGTTCTTGAGCGGGTTGTCGTCCCGGGGCAGTCTGCCGGCCTCGACCTCGGCAATCTCGGCGCGGATGGCGATCATGGCCTCGATGAAGCGGTCCAGCTCATACAGGCTTTCACTCTCGGTCGGCTCCACCATCAGGGTGTTGGGCACGGGAAAGGACAGTGTGGGTGCATGGAAGCCGTAGTCGATCAGGCGCTTGGCCACGTCCTCGGCCATCACGCCGCAGCTGTCCTTGAAGTGGCGCAGATCCACAATGCATTCATGGGCCACGTGTCCGTATTCGCCCGCGTACAGCGTGGGGAAGTGCTCCTTGAGCCGCGCGCTGATGTAGTTGGCGTTGAGGATGGCGGTTTCGGTCGCCAGCTTCAGACCCGGCTCGCCCATCATGCGGATATACATCCAGCTGATCGGCAGAACGGCTGCATTGCCCAGAGGCGCTGCGCTGACAGCGCCCACCTGGCGGACGTCGCCTGCGGTGGCATGCCCAGGCAGAAAGGGCACCAGATCTTCGACCACGCACACGGGGCCGACGCCGGGGCCGCCGCCGCCGTGAGGAATGCAGAAGGTCTTGTGCAGGTTCAGATGGCTGACATCGCCGCCGAACTCGCCGGGCGCGGCAAGACCTACCAGGGCGTTCATATTGGCGCCGTCCACATAGACGCGGCCGCCATGGCTGTGCACCAGCTGGCACAGCTCCTTGACCTGGGTCTCGAACACGCCGTGCGTGCTGGGGTAGGTGATCATGATACAGGCCAGATTGGCACTGTGCTTCTCGCAGGCCAGCTTCAGATCCGCCATGTCCACGTTGCCGTTGTCGTCGCATTGGGTGACCACGACCTGCAGGCCCACCATCTGCGCGCTTGCCGGGTTGGTGCCGTGGGCGCTGCTGGGAATCAGGCAGATATTGCGGTGCGCCTGGCCGCGTGATTCATGGAAGGCCTTGATGGCCAGCAGACCTGCGTACTCGCCCTGGCTGCCTGCATTGGGCTGCAGGCTGATGCCCGCGTAGCCCGTGGCCTGACACAGCCAGTCGCGCAGTTGCTGGTCCAGCTCGGCATAGCCTTGCAGCTGGCTGGCAGGAGCAAACGGGTGGATGTCGGCGAACTCGGGCCAGGTGATGGGGATCATCTCGCTGGTGGCATTGAGCTTCATGGTGCAACTGCCCAGCGGGATCATGCTGCGGTCCAGGGCCAGGTCCTTGTCGCTGAGGCTGCGGATATAGCGCAGCATGGCGGTTTCGGAGTGATGGGTGTTGAAGACCGGGTGGCTCAGATAGGCCGTGCTGCGCTGCAGGGATTCGGGGATCAGTGAGGTAGGGCCTTCATCCATGGCCTCGATGGTGGGCAGAGCCTGACCCTCCTGGGCAAAGATGCTCCAGATCAGCTCGACATCGGCCCGGGTCGTGGTTTCGTCCAGGCTGATGCACAGATATTCATTCCAGGCCTTGCGCAGATTGACGCCTCGGGATACGGCACGAGCCGCCAGGGCATCGGTTGCATCCCGGGTATGCAGGCTCAGTGTGTCGAAGGCTGTGTCGTGGTGATGGGCGCTGAAGCCCAGCCTTGCCAGGCCCCGGCTCAGGATCGCCGTCAGGCGCGCCACCCGCTGGGCAATGCGCTTCAGTCCCTGGGGGCCGTGGTAGACGGCATACATGCTGGCGATCACGGCCGGCAGGACCTGGGCCGTACAGATATTGGACGTCGCCTTTTCGCGGCGGATATGCTGCTCACGTGTCTGCAGCGCGAGGCGGTAGGCGGGCTTGCCATGCACATCGACGCTGACACCCACCAGACGGCCGGGCAGGCTGCGCTTGTATTCGTCGCGGCAGGCCATGAAGGCCGCGTGCGGGCCGCCTGCTCCCATGGGCATGCCGAAGCGCTGGCTGTTGCCCACGACAATATCGGCATCCCATTCGCCGGGCGGTGTCAGCAGTGTCAGGGCCAGCAGGTCGGTGGCCACGATGGCGGCCGCCTGCTTGGCGTGAATGGCTTGCACATCGGCCTTCCAGTCCACGATCCAGCCACTGGAGGCCGGGTACTGGATGACGGCGGCAAACAGGTCGCCCGCCAGCGCGGCATCCCACTCCTGCTGGCTGTTGGCGATCACCACTTCGATGCCGATCGGCCGGGCGCGGGTCTCGATGACTTCAATCGTTTGCGGGTGCAGATCGCCGGCCAGCACGATGCGATGGCTTCTGGATTTGACAGAGCGCCTGGCCAGCGCCATGGCCTCGGCGGCTGCCGTGGCCTCGTCCAGCATGGAAGCATTGGCAATCGGCATGCCGGTCAGGTCGGTCACCATGGTCTGGAAGTTGACCAGCGCCTCCATGCGGCCTTGTGAGATTTCGGCCTGGTAGGGAGTGTAGGCCGTGTACCAGGCGGGGTTCTCGAGGATGTTGCGCAGGATGACGCCCGGCGTGTGCGTGCCGTAATAGCCCTGGCCGATAAAGCTCTTCAGCACCTGGTTCTTGCTGGCGATGGCCTTGAGTTCGGCCAGCGCAGCGGCTTCAGTAATCGGCGGCGGAAGATCCATGGGCCTGGCGCGAGCGATGGAGTCGGGCATCACATCGCGGATCAAGGCGTCCAGCGATGGCTTGCCGATGGCGGCCAGCATTTTTTGCTGCTCATCGGCGTCCGGGCCTATATGACGGGGGATGAATTCTTGGCTGTTTTCCAGCGCTTCCAGCGAAGCGACGGGGGCGGGAGGCGACATCAGCATGGGAGGGACCTATTCTCAAATACTGTGACTGACGGTTTGCATGCCAGGCATGCGTGAATGCCGTATGCCTGAAGGCATACGGCCGGTGCTTCAAGCAGTGCTGGCTTGTTCCAGCGCGGTGTTCATCAGGGCCAGGCGTTCGCTTTCCTGGTCGGCATATTCCCAATCGGGATATTTGCTGCGCGCCACGGTGTTCAGCCATTGCTGGCAGGCCAGGGCAAGCAGGGCTTGCTGGTGCAGATCGGCATCGATGCTGCCTGTGATCTTGAGCTGACCAAAGGCGGTGGCCACGTGGGCGCGACAGACCGAGCGCAGATAGATCTGGTTCATGTCGTCGCTGGCCATCCATTGGGCCTTGGCAGCTTCGTCTTGAGCCAGCATGTCCTGGGGCACGGGCAAATCCCAGTCGCTCAGTTGCTGGCGCAGAAAGCGCAGTGCCTTGGCGGGCTTACCGCCCGTCTGCTCCTGGTACCACTCTTCAAGTGCGGCCAGCGTGTCGCTGCCATCATCGTTGCCGAAGGGGCTGAAGTCGTCACCGCAGTCGTAATAGAAGTCCTGGGCCGCGATGCGTGCAAAGGTCGGGTGACTGGTCTCGCGGGCGAGACCGATGTCCGGATCGTCGAAATACAGAATGGTGCTCATGGCTGCATGCAAAAACGGCCTTCGCAATGCGAGGGCCGTTGATACGCTTAGTTGTCCTTGGCGAAGTCGTTGTAGGCGGTCTCTTCCATCAGAGCTTCGAGCTCGCCCACATTGCTCATCTTGACCTTGAAGAACCAGCCCGCGGCCAGTGGGTCGCTGTTGGCGAGAGACGGGTCATCGCGCAGGGCTTCGTTGACTTCGACGATCTCGCCGGTCACGGGCATGTAGACATCGGCAGCGGCCTTGACGGATTCGACCACGCCAGCCACATCGCCGGCTTTGAAGGAGGATCCCACGGCAGGCAGGTCCACAAACACCACATCGCCCAGCGCATCCTGTGCGTGTATGGTGATGCCGACGATGGCGGCATTGGTGTCAGCGGCGTTGATCCACTCGTGTTCTTTGGAATACTTGATGCTCATGGAAAGCTCCAGATGGGGGATTCAGGGGAATCGGGTGTTGTTTGAGAAAGGTCCAGTTCGCACTTTAGCGGTGTTCTGGCGGCTGTTTGGCAAAGTGGCCCGTCTCATGCACGGCGGCAGACCTAGCCGCGGTAGTAGCGGGTGGGAACGAATGGCGTGGCGACCACCTTCATGGGCACGGGCTTGCCGCGCACCATGGCGAAGATTTCCGTATCAATGGCGGCGTAGTCGGGCTCGACATAGGCCAGTGCCACGGGCTGGTTGAGCGTGGGGCTGAGCAGGCCGCTGGTGATGTGGCCGATATGCTGTCCGTCCATGTTTTCCAGCACGGCGGGCTCGCGCACGGGAATGCGCTCCAGCGCGATCAGGCCCACGCGCTTGCGGCGCAGCGACTGAGGGTTCTGCAATTGCTCCAGCACGATGGCCGCACCGGGAAAGCCGCCCTCGCGCTCGCCGCCGGTGCGGCGCACCTTCTGCATGGCCCAGTTCAGCGCGGCTTCCACCGGGGTGGTGCTGGTGTCTATGTCGTTGCCGTACAGGCAAAGTCCGGCTTCAAGGCGCAGCGAGTTGCGCGCGCCCAGACCGATGGGGGCCACCTCGGGCTGGGCCAGCAGAGCTTGGGCAAAGGCTTCGGCTGCTTCTCCGGGCAGGGAGATTTCAAAGCCGTCCTCGCCCGTATAGCCGCTTCGCGTGATGTAGAGCGCATGGCCTTGCCAGTCGAAGTGATTGCCGGTCATGAAGACCAGTTGCGTCACACCGGGAATCAGACGCGAGAGGGCCGCAGCGGCTTGCGGGCCTTGCAGGGCCAGCAGGGCGCGCTCGGGCAGTGGGACGACCTCGCAGCGGTTACCGATGCCGCTCTGGATATGGGTGATATCGGCCTCTTTGCAGGCGCCGTTGACGATGAGGAACAGATCATCGCCGCGATTGACGAACATCAGGTCGTCGAGAATGCCGCCTTGTTCATCGAGCAGCAGTCCGTAGCGCTGCTTGTGCAGGCCCAGGTCGATGACATCGACGGGCATCAGCGATTCGAGCGCGGCGGCGGCATCGGGGCCGCGCAACAGCAACTGGCCCATGTGCGAGACATCGAACAGGCCGGCGGCCTTGCGCGTGTGCAGATGCTCGGCCATCAGGCCTTGAGGGTATTGCACGGGCATGGAGTAGCCGGCAAACGGCACCATGCGGGCACCCAGTTTCTGGTGCAGGGCAAACAGCGGCGTGGAACGCAGATCGGAAGAAGTGGCAGCAGCAGTCACAGGCAAGCGCTCCGGTGGTCAAAACCAAATGAGTGGCCATGCATGACTGGGCCATGCTTGGCGGGCTTGCCCTGCTGTCCGCTTTACCTGAGAGATTCACTGTCTTTGCTTTCGCGGACAGTTTGCTCCTTCGGTGGATGCTGGCGCACATACGAAATGACGGCCTGCATCTCTCTCCAGCAAGGGACGCTGCAGGCTCGCACACCTTGCAGCGTTTGTCAGTCCTTTTGCCTGAGCGTTTTGACTCCGGGTGGGGGTCTGCGCCTTCGGCGGTGCAAGGCAGCTTCAAGCTGCAGGCACTCTCTCCTGACGTTGGCGATTCTAGCGGCGGGCAGGGTGCCTGCACCACCGCAATTAGTGGATTTTGGGGTTTTCGAGCACAGATCGCCGGGATTGGGCCTGTGCGCTCATCGTGTCTCGGTATTCAAGGATGGAGGCTCGGGGAGCTCAATCTCCTGGCGTGGAAACACCAACTGATAGGGCTGCTCGAAGCAGGCTGCCACGGGCTGGCCCTGGCGCATGCCGGGCTTGAACTTCCAGAGCTTGAGCGAGCGCATGATGGAATTCACGATGCGGGGATCGGCATCGGCAGGTTGATAGGCCACACGGCCGAGCTGACCCTGAGCCGTGACTTCCAGGCGGAAGACCACCGTGGTTTCCAGCCCGTTCGGAAACCAGTGGGCGCTGATGGAGGGCGTGGTGTGGCGGCGTGGCCGGGGTTGCTGATCGAGCTGGGCGGGGGGTGTGCAATCTGCATTGATCCAGGCGGGCCATTCCATGCTCTGTGACCGCTTGCGCTGCGTGTTCAATGACGGAGCCGGCGTCGGCTCCGGCCGCTCGGAAACCGTGCTCGGGGTGCCGGCATCCGGAGGCAGCTTGGGCTGACTGCCATCGGAGAGGTGGGAACAGGCACCGAGCAGCAAGGTGGCCAGGGCTGCGGCAAGGTGTGAAGTGCGCGAAATGTCCATGAGGGCATTGTCGGCCATGTCGGCAGCATTTTCAGGGTTGCGCAGGGCGCAGATCCAGTCCTTTGATATCGACCTCGGCACAGGCACGCCACCAGGCCGAGCCGGCATGCGGAGCGCTCAGGTCCAGGCGCTCGCCCATCATGGGCGTGGCGATCTCTATGCCGTGCTGCCTGCCCAGACTCAGAATTTGCTCGAAGGGATCCCACCAGGCATGCATGGCGAGGTTGAAAGTGCCGTTGTGTATGGGCAGCAGCCATTGGCCGCCGAGATCCCGGTGGGCTTGCATGGTCTGGGCCGGATGCATATGGACATAGGGCCAGTGGGCGTCGTAGGCTCCGGTCTCCATCAATGTGACATCGAAGGGGCCGAAGCGCCTGCCGATTTCGGCAAATCCGTCGAAGTAGCCGCCATCGCCGCTGAAGAAAACGCGCAGCGGCCTGTCGGCCTGGCGGTCTTCTATGGTCCAGGAAGACCAGAGCGTACGGTTGCCGTCTCGCAGGCTGCGCCCAGAGAAATGCTGGGCGGGCGTGGCCGTGAAACGCAGGCCGTCGACCTCGCTGCCCTGCCACCAGTCGTGCTGCACGATCTTGTCGGCCGGCACGCCCCAGGCCGCCAGTCTGTCTCCCACTCCCAAAGGGCAGAGAAAAACGCCTACCTTGGGCGCAAGCACTCGAATGGTGGCTCGGTCCAGGTGGTCGTAGTGGTCATGCGAGAGCAGCACGCCGCGCAAGGCAGGCAACTCGTCCAGGGCAATCGGCGGGGCATGAAAGCGCTTGGGGCCGGCAAACGATAGTGGGGAGGCACGCTCGGAAAACACCGGGTCCGTCAGCCACCAGCCGCCGCGCAGCTTCATCAGCAAGGTGGAATGGCCCAGGCGATACAGGCTGCGTTCGGGCGCGAGGTTCAGCTCGGCCGTGCTAAGCGGCAGCACGGGCAGCGCCTTGCCCGGCTCGGAATCGGCCGGCTTGTTGAAGAAGAACTTCCACAGCGTCCCGGCATCAGGCTTGGGGCCGTCAGCCGGACGTGGATACGTGTTGCGAAAGCGCCCGCCTGAATACTGAGGCGAGTCCTCGTAGTCGGCGATGGGGGTGGAGAGGCTTGGTTTGCGAAACAAGATCGGGCGCCTTAGTAAGACATTTGCCGCAGTTTGGGACGGTTTGCTGCGCTGCAAGAGCGAACTTGCAAGAGGCCGTATCGCGGCAACGGCCATTCGGGCACTGGCATGGGACCGATGCGACACTTGCTCGAGGAGGAGCAAGCACAATGAATCCCATGGTTCTGAATCTCGAAAATCTGCTGGCTGCCGGCAAGGACGGTGCCTTGCTGCGTTACACCCTGGGCAAGGCTTATGCCGATGAGGAGCTGATGGGCGTGGCGCGCGAGCATCTGCGCAAGGCCACGGCACTGGATGCCGAATACTCCGTCGCCTGGAAGCAGCTGGGCAGGGTGGAGCTGGCGCTGGGCGATGCGCAGGCGGCGCGAGCCGCCTGGCAGCAAGGGCTGAGCTGCGCTCAGGCCAAGGGCGATGCCCAGGTCGTCAAGGAGCTGCAGGTGTTTTTGCGGCGCCTGGACAAGCAGGCTGCCGGCACCTAGAAACTTCAGAAAAATAGCTGCAAGCGATTGTGGATCAATCGCTTGCAGCCCATTCTGTCTGAAGTTTGTCAGTGTGCGCCGGCGGCCGCGTCGGAGGCTCCTGCGGCAGAGGCCGGGCGCTTGGTGAACCAGATCAGCACGATCAGGCTCAGGAACAGAAAGGACGATGCCAGAAAGATGTCGTCGGCGGCCCGTGTGAAGGCCTGCTGATCGATCAGCCGGTTGATCTGGGCATAGGCCTGCTCGGCGCTCATGCCCGCTGCCTGCAGATTTCTGACCGTGCTGGCAAACGTGCCCTGGCCCTGCACCAGCAACTCGGTCAGATGCGCATGGTGCATGGAAGCCCGGCTTTCCCACAGGGTGGTGGCAATCGAGGTTCCCATGGCACCAGCCGTGATCCGCACGAAGTTGGACAGACCAGCGGCGGCAGGAATGCGGTCCGGCGTCAGTCCGCTCAGCGTGATGGTGGTCAGCGGAATGAAGAAAAATGCCATGGCACCGCCCTGAATCAGCGTGGGAATCAGGATATGGGCGAAGTCGGTCTCCACGGTGAACTTCGAGCGCATCCACAGCACCATGGCAAACACGATGAAGGCAATCGTGGCCATCTTGCGCGGATCCCAGACACCGACCTTGCGGCCCACCATTGGCGTGAGCAGGATGGCCAGCAGGCCAACCGGCGCCAGGGCCAGGCCGGCCGAGGTGGAGGTGTAGCCCATCCATTGCTGCAGCCACAGCGGCAGCAGCACGACATTGCCGAAGAACAGGCCATAGGCGATCGACAGCGCGATCGAGCCAGCCGCGAAGTTGCGTCGCTTGAACAGGCGCAGATCGACGACTGGATGGGCGTCGGTCAGCTCCCAGACCACGAAGACGGCAAAGGCCACCACGGCAATCACCGCAAAGGCGATGATTTCATTGGAGGCAAACCAGTCCAGCTCCTTGCCCTTGTCCAGCATCAGCTGCAGCGCCGCCACCCAGAGCACGAGCAGGGACAGGCCCACGGTGTCGATAGGCAGCTTGCGCGTGGGCGTTTCGCGGTTGCGGTAGATGCTCCAGGTCATGAGGGCCGAGAGCAGGCCCACGGGAACGTTGATGTAGAAGATCCAGGGCCAGGAAATATTGTCCGTGATCCATCCGCCCAGCAGTGGCCCGACCACGGGCGCGACCAGCGTGGTCACGCCCCAGAGCGATAGCGCCACACCGGCCTTGGCGGGCGGATAGCTGGACAGCAGCAGGGTCTGCGACAGCGGGATCATGGGGCCGGCCACGGCGCCTTGCAGCACGCGGAACAGCACCAGCATCTCCAGCGAGGAGGCAAAGCCGCAGAGCCAGGAGGTCAGCACGAACAGCAGCACGCTCATGGTGAACAGGCGCACGGCGCCGAAGCGCTGGGTGAGCCAGCCCGTCAGCGGCACTGAGATGGCATTGGCCACACCAAAGCTGGTGATGACCCAGGTGCCCTGGCTGGGGCTGACGCCCACATCGCCGGAGATGGCCGGAATGGCCACGTTGGCAATGGAGGAGTCCAGCACGTTCATGAAGGTGGCCAGCGATAGCGCCAGCGTACCCAGGGCGAGCTGCGCGCCCTTGAGCGGGGCGATGGCTGGCGGCATGGGGCGGGCCGCCGGGGCTGGTGGCGAGGCGCCAGCTCCGGGGTCGTCAGAGGTCGTGGAAGTCATGGCTGATTCCGCGTCTTATTGCGCAGTTTGGGCTGCGGACTGGGCGGGCTGAGCGGGTGCGACCGGGGCGGGCAGGTCGGCCAGCTGGGTCAGCGCCGGCAGCTTGTCGCCCGCGATGATGTGCTGGATGCGCTGCTCGGCCTGGGCCAGGCTGCCGTCATAGACGGTAGTCTGGGCCACGGGCTCGGTGCGCGGCGTGCTGGCCAGGGCCTGACCGTCCTTGTCGCGGATATCGACCTTCACGTCCATGGACAGGCCCACACGCAGCGGGTGCTGCTTGAGCGCCTCGGGCTCGAGGCTGATGCGCACGGGAACGCGCTGCACCACCTTGATCCAGTTGCCGGTCGCGTTCTGCGCGGGCAGCAGCGCAAACGCCGCACCCGTGCCTGCGCCCAGGCCCACGACCTTGCCTTCGTACGTTGTCTTGTCGCCGTAGACATCGGCGGTCAGCTCCACCTTTTGGCCCATGCGCAGATCGGCCAGCTGGCTTTCCTTGAAGTTGGCATCCACCCAGAGCTTGTGCAGATCGACCACGGTCAGCAGCGGCGAGCCGGCGGCCACGCGCTGGCCCAGTTGCACGCCGCGCTTGGCCACAAAACCGTCCACGGGCGCGATCAGCCGCGTGCGCTGCAGGGCCAGATAGGCCTCGCGCACCTTGGCTGCGGCCGCCATGACGGCGGGGAAGTCCTCGGCCGTCGTGCCCTTGGTCTGGGCTTCGGCGGCCGTCAGCTGGGCCTTGGCCGCGCGCACGGCGGCTTCGGCGGCCGCCACGGCGTTGCTGGCGGCCGCTGCCAGAGCCTTGGCATGGTCAAACTCTTCCTTGCCCACGGCGCCGGTGGCCGTGAGGGGGCGGCGCCGCGCCACATCGTCGTTGGCCTTGGCGGCATCGGCCTTGAGGCGCAGCAGATCGGCTTCGCGCTGGGCTACCTGGGCGGCCAGCGGGGCGTTGTTGGCATACAGGGTGCGGGTCTGGCGCGCGGTCTGGGCCAGTTGCGACTCGGCCTGGGCCAGCTGCACCAGATAGTCGGCAGGGTCCAGCTGCACCAGCAGCTGGCCGGCCCTGACATAGTCGGTATCGTCGGCGCCGATGCTGATCACGGTGCCGCCGACCTGGGGCGTGATCTGCACCACATTGCCTGCCACATAGGCGTTGTCCGTGGTCTGGTAGTTGCGGGCCACCATCCAGTGCCAGCCGCCCCAGGCGATGGCGGCCACGGCGACAGCGGCCGCCACGATGGTCAGGCCCTTGCGGCGGCCCGCAGGGTTGGCGCTGGGCGTGGCTGCCGCAGGAGCTTGAGGAGCGTTCTGAGTAGGCTTGGTGTCGGTCATGATGTTGGCGCTTTGTTATCTGTGAAGCGGTTTTGCGCTATTGAAAAAGAGGAGCTGCTAGCGCTTGTCAATAAAGGAATTGAGAGTGTTTCTGCCTTGAATTCAATGACAGTAGGGCGATAGCAGCTATTGATTTTGTTGAGTCCGATGTTTATTGCAGGGCAACAGCCGGGGTGTCGTCGCTCCAGCCGCCGCCCAGGGCTGCGGCCAGGGCCACTCGGGTGTCCAGCTCGCGCGCCTGCAGGTCCACGGCCAGGCGACGCTGGTTGATGAGCTGGGTTTCGGTGTTGAGCACGGTGATCTGGCTGCCCAGGCCGGCCTGATAGCGCTGCACGGCAAAGTCATAGGCCCGCTCGGCCTTGGACAGCGACTCGGTTTGCAGCTGCTGCTGGCGCTGCAGCGATTGCACGGAGGCAATGGCGTCGCCCGCCTGCTTGACGGCATCTAGCACGGCGCCGTTGTACTGGGCGATGGCGGTGTCGAGATCGGCCTGTTTGCCGCGCAGCTGGGCGCGCAGGCGCTTGCCGTCGAAGATCGGCAGGCGCAGCGCAGGCGTGATGCCCATCTGGCGCGAGCTGCCCTGCAGCAGATTATCCAGGCCCAGCGCGTTCAGGCCCACAAAGGCGGTCAGGTTCACATCGGGGTAGAAGTCGGCCCTGGCCGATTCAATGCCTTGCGTGGCCGCTTCCACGCGCCAGCGCGCGGCAACCACATCGGGGCGGCGGCCCAGCAGATCCGCGCCCAGAGCCTGGGGAACGGGCTGGATGCGCAGCACCGACAGTCTGGGTGAGAGCGCATTCTGTGCATCGGGCGCCTGGGCGCAGAGCACGGCAATCGTGCGCCGCGCCAGCGTGATCTGCTCGCCGAGCATCTCGATCTGGGTTTGGGCATCGGGCATGCCGGCCTGGGCCTGGGTCAGCTCCACCTGGCTGTCCAGACCCGCCCGGGTGCGCTGCTCGCTCAGGTTCAGCAGTGACTGGCGCTGGCCCAGCGTGCGCTGTGCCACTTCCTTCTGGGCAATCAGCCTGGCCAGGGCGATATAGCTGCGCGCCACCTGTGCGGCCAGCTGGTTGGCGGCGGCGGCGCTGTCGGCCTTGGCAGCACGCGCCTGGCCCAGCGCGGCCTGCAGGTCCGCGGCATGCTTGCCGAAGAAGTCGGGCGACCAGGACAGGCCGGCCTGCAGATTGCCGCTGTTGTAGATATTGCCCGCAATGGGGGCGGGAATCATGCCGTTGGCCGTGTAGCGCTGGCGTGTGGCATCAGCGCTCAGCGTTCCGCGCACATCGCTGGCCGTGCTGCTGGCCGTGGCCAGGGCCGCGGCTTTTTCAAAGCGGGCGTTGCTGGCAGCCAGGCTGGGGCTGCCGGCCAGGGCCTGATCGATGAGCTGATTGAGCTGGGCATCGCCCAGACCTTTCCACCATTGGGAGGAGGCCAGTGCCGTGGCATCTGCAGCGCTGAGGCTGGCGGAGTCGTTCAGGCCGACATCGGCCGAGCCCAGTCGTGCCAGCGGCTGGTGTGCCGGCCCTTGCGAGGCACAGCCTGCCAGCGCGAGCACGGCGGCCAGTGCTGCGGTTGCCAGCAGCGGGCGGCCAGGGGCGCACTCGGTGGCGGGTTTGCGTGAAGGTCTAGAGGTCATGGAAAAGTGCCAGTGGTTTTTATTGAAATAGGGCGGTGAAAAAAGTAGGCAGCAGGCCAGCCTAGTGCCCGGGGTCGCGGCCTGCCTCGTTCGTTTGGATGGGGGGCTTGCCCGGCTCCTGGGTCAGGGCCTCGCGCAGCGCATCGCCGTTGACCAGCATGCGCTGCAGCATGGACAGCATCAGCGTGCATTCGCTGTGGCTGAAGCCGCGCAGATGGCCGTTGAGCACCTTGGTCAGCACCTTGGGCACCTGGGTGGCGACGCTGCGCCCTTCCTCGGTGAGTACCAGATGTACCACGCGCCGGTCGGTGGTGGAGCGCTCGCGGCGCAGCAGCCCCTTGGCCTCGATGCGGTCCAGCGCGCGCGTCACCGAAGCCGGGTCCATGCCCAGGTCCTTGGCCAGCGTGCTGCTGTTGGTGTCGGAGCAGATCAGCAGCTTGTAAAGCGGCAGCCACTGCACATAGGTCAGTCCTTGCTCGGCCAGCTGAGCGTCGGCCAGCTGCAGGATGGAGCTCAGTACACGCCGCATGAGAAAGCCAATGCTTTTGTCTGGCGCGTAGACCCCTGCCTGGTAGAAGAAGCTGGATTCGTCCTGCGGGTCGATGATGGGGTCGGTCTGGTTTTGCAATGGCGCCACCAATATTTGCTTGGTCAATGATTGAGTCAGCAATTATTGTGCAGCTGCAAAAAAATGTCAGCAAGGTTTGAGCAGCGAGATATCGGGCCTTGGCGTGCTTGTACCGCTTGCTATGAAAATAAAAGCAGTTTGCGTTTTGTTGTTATGTGCATGAATCTGGCGCAGCCCCAAAAAAAAGCCCGGTCATGGAGACCGGGCGGGTGCGGGCAGGGGAAAGGAGGCTCAGAGCGGCACGCGCAGCACGACCACGATCACCAGGCCCAGGGCCAGATTGAAGGAGACCCATTTGCGGATGCTCTCCAGTGCCTTGCCGCCTGCGGGCCAGTCCTTGAGCTGCACGGCCGCATTCAGGCGCTTGAACAGGGCGAAGCGGATATGACCGAACACGGCCATCATCACCAGGCCCAGAATGCTCATCACGATCCAGTTGACCGGCATGTTGAACTGGCCGCCGGCCTGGGCGGCCATGGCGTGAATGCTGCCAATCATGCCGATGCCGGTGGCCAGCACGACGACCACCAGCACCATGACCCAGGCAAAAAAGCGCTGCAGCACGCCATGCATCAGCGTCACGCGCTCGGGCGGCTGCAGACCCTGGACGGCAGGGCGCAGAAAGAAATGCGCGAAAAACATGCCGCCCACCCAGATGATGATGGCCAGAAGGTGCAGAAGTTTGAACAGAATGAAAAGCATGGCTTGTGGGGCTTGATTGGGGAGATATCGCAAGCCTAACGGAGATCGTCCTACGGATGGAACACACAGGCCGAAATAGCAGGGCTTTCGCTTTGCCCAGGCCTGATTAGACTTGGCTGCAACCAAAAACAGCCAGCAATGGCACAGGAGTCCTTATGCCAGAACAAGCCACCGTCGTGGCCTTCAAGCAGTCTTCCGGGCGGGTCGCATTGCGTACCGGCAACGGCCGCTTTGTGCTGGCCGAGCAGACCGATTCCAGCGCGCTGCGCGAAGGGCTGAGCCTGAGCGGCAATATGAGCGAGTTCGGTCCCGAGGTCTGGAGCGACGACAGCGGACAGAACCAGTACGAAGTCTTTGTGCTGGGCTGGGATCTGTCGCAGGAAGCAGTCGAGCTGGAGATGTGATGTGTTGCGCCTGGAAAAAGAGCTGCCAGCGCTTGATTGACAGGCGCTGGCAGCTTTTTCTTTTGGGATTTTCCTGGAGCCGGGGCTTTCACCCCGGTGCGCCCTGTTACTTCTTCAGGTCGAAGCGGTCCAGTTCCATGACCTTGACCCAGGCAGCGACGAAGTCCTGGTAGAACTTCTGCTCATTGCCCTTTTCGGCATAGACCTCGGCCACGGCGCGCAGAACGGCGTTGGAGCCGAAGACCAGATCCACGCGGGTGCCGGTCCACTTCTTGGCGCCGCTCTTGCGGTCCACGCCTTCGTAGTTGCCATCCTCCAGAGGCTGCCACTGTGTGCCCATGTCCAGCAGGTTGACGAAGAAGTCGTTCGTCAGCTTGCCCGGAGTCTGGGTCAGCACGCCGTGGTTGCCGGCGGTGTTGATGTTGATGGCACGCAGGCCGCCGATCAGCACGGTCATCTCGGGGGCCGTGAGCGTCAGCAACTGGGCCTTGTCGATCAACAGGGCTTCGGCGGGTGCCGGGAAGCGTCCTTGCAGGTGGTTGCGGAAGCCGTCGGCCTTGGGCTCCAGCGGCGCGAAGGATTCTGCATCGGTCTGCTCGTCGCTGGCGTCGCCGCGACCGGGAGTGAAGGGCACGTTGATCTTCACACCAGCGTCTGCGGCCGCTTTTTCAACGCCCGCGCTGCCAGCCAGCACGATCAGGTCGGCCAGCGAGATGCGCTTGTCGCCCTCGGCAGCCTTGTTGAACTCGCGCTGGATTTCCTCGAGCTTGCCCAGTACCTTGGCCAGTTGCGCTGGGTTGTTGGCTGCCCAGTCCTTTTGCGGAGCCAGGCGGATGCGGGCACCGTTGGCGCCGCCGCGCTTGTCCGAGCCGCGGAAGGTGGAGGCCGATGCCCAGGCCGTGGCCACCAGCTCCTGCACCGACAGACCCGATGCCAGCAGCCTGGCCTTGAGGGCGGCCACATCGGCGTTGTTGACCAGTTCATGCTTGACGGCGGGGATGGGGTCTTGCCAGATCAGCTCTTCCCGGGGTACTTCGGGGCCCAGATAGCGTGCACGCGGGCCCATGTCGCGGTGGGTCAGCTTGAACCAGGCGCGGGCAAAGGCTTCGGCGAAAGCCTGTGGGTTTTCGAGGAAGCGGCGCGAGATCTTCTCGTAGGCCGGGTCCATGCGCAGCGACAGGTCGGTGGTCAGCATGGTGGGCTTTTTGTGGGGGCCGCCATGTGCGTCGGGGATGACATCGCCAGCGTCCTTGGCAACCCACTGAATGGCACCCGCAGGGCTTTTTTCCTGCACCCATTCGTACTTGAACAGGTTCTCGAAGAAGAAATTGCTCCACTGTGCAGGAGTCTGGGTCCAGGTCACTTCCAGGCCGGAGGTGATGGCATCGCCGGCCTTGCCGGACTTGTAGCTGCTGGCCCAGCCCAGGCCCTGGGCTTCCAGGCCGGCGGCTTCGGGCTCGGCGCCCACATGGCTGGCGGGGCCCGCACCATGGGTCTTGCCGAAGGTGTGGCCGCCGGCGATCAGCGCCACGGTTTCCTCGTCATCCATGGCCATGCGGGCAAAGGTGTCGCGGATGTCATGCGCGGCCGAGAGAGGGTCGCCATTGCCGTCCGGGCCTTCGGGGTTGACATAGATCAGACCCATCTGCACGGCGGCCAGCGGGTTCTCGAGGTCGCGCTCGCCGCTGTAGCGGCTGTTCGGGTTCTGGGTGGGGGCCAGCCATTCCTTCTCGGCGCCCCAGTACACATCCTGATCGGGTTCCCAGGTGTCCACGCGGCCGCCGCCGAAGCCGAAGGTGCGGAATCCCATGGTTTCCAGTGCAACGTTGCCGCACAGCATCATCAGGTCGCCCCAGGAAATCTGGCTGCCGTACTTTTGCTTGATCGGCCACAGCAGGCGGCGCGACTTGTCGATGTTGACGTTGTCAGGCCAGCTGTTGAGCGGGGCAAAGCGCTGCTGGGCGCGGCCTGCGCCGCCTCGACCGTCCTGAATGCGATAGGTGCCTGCTGCGTGCCAGGCCATGCGGATGAACTGGGGACCGTAGTGGCCGAAGTCGGCGGGCCACCAGTCCTGCGAGTCGGTCATCAGGGCGCGCAGGTCGCGCTTGACGGCTTCATAGTCCAGCTTCTGGAAAGCCTGGGCGTAGTTGAAATTTTCACCCAAGGGGTTGCTTTTGGCGGAGTGCTGGCTCAGCAAATCCACGCGCAGCTGATTGGGCCACCAGTCCTTGTTGCTGGTGGCGTTGCCTGCGGCGGCGGTTTCGCTGTTCTGTCCTTGGTGGAAGGGGCACTTGGATTCAGTAGTCATGGGGCTCTCCGTTTCAACGATCCGACAGGTCGGTAGGTCCAGGAAACAGATATCAATCAATAATTGATATCACTCAATTCAACTCAATAGCTATTAGCGATTGGCTGAGATGAATTATCGGTGCGCGGCTGGCCTGAAGCGCGTGTTGTGCTATTGAAATTACTAAGCAGCGCCATAGGAAGAAATGTGGGTCGAGTCTTGAGCCGACGCAAAGTCGGGTTCAGGTACTTCGCAAAGTGACTGAGACTGTGACTTTTAAAGCGTATGCGAGGCAGCCTGTTTGCACAAGCATGAGCCATCAAATCAGGTCGTTGACCTACCTGGCCTCAGCTGTGGCAGCGGCTCAGCCGGCTACCAGCTTGTGCACCAGATCGGCTGCGGTGGAGGCGCCGTATTTGCGCATCAGCCGGGCGCGGTAGATTTCCACGGTGCGATGGCTGATGGCCAGTGCCTTGCCGATTTCCTTGCTGGTCATGCCTTCGAGAAGACGTGCAGCGACTTCGCGTTCGCGGCCCGTGAGTTCGGCCTTGACGGGGCGGTGGGCCGAGAGGTCCTCGAAGCTCCAGATGCCCGAGGCATGGGGATCGTTGCGGTCCAGCGTGCGGCCGCTGACATGGCACCAGAACACCTCGCCATTGGCGCGCTTCATGATGCGGTTGTCGGAATAGATGCCTGTGGTGTTGAGAATCGGGGCAATGCGCGCGCCCAGGCGCTCGTATTCGTCAACGCTGGGGTATAGCACCTGGAACGTCTGTCCTATGAGTACCTCGCGCGAGGCATGGAACATTTCGCACAATTGCCGATTACAGTCAATCATGATGCGGTTGCGCGAGATGACGAGACCTACAGGGGCGGCGTCGAACGCCAGCCGGTAATCCACAACCATGGTACTGCTCTTTACGAAAAACTACTTACTCAAGTACGTAGTATCGTAGCGCATCCAATTTCAAGGAGACATGTGTGAAAAAGCTCTACCCATCAGCAGAAGCGGCGCTGCAGGGCGTGGTGTCCGACGGGCAATTGCTGGCCGTTGGCGGCTTCGGCCTGTGCGGCATTCCCGAGGCCCTGATCGATGCGGTTTGCGCCAGCGGCGTCAAGAACCTCACGGTGGCATCCAACAACGCCGGCGTGGACGGCTTTGGTCTGGGCAAGCTGCTGGACACCCGCCAGGTCAAGAAGATGATCTCCAGCTATGTGGGCGAGAACAAGGAGTTCGAGCGCCAGTACCTGGCTGGTGAGCTGGAGCTGGAGTTCACGCCTCAGGGCACGCTGGCCGAGAAGATGCGCGCTGGCGGCGCCGGCATTCCGGCCTTCTTCACCAAGACCGGTGTGGGCACGCTGGTGGCCGAGGGCAAGGAATTGCGCGAATTCGACGGCGAGACCTATGTGATGGAGCACGCCATCGTGGCCGATGTGTCCCTGGTCAAGGCCTGGCGCGCGGACAAGAGCGGCAATCTGCAGTTCCGCCTGACGGCGCGCAACTTCAACCCTGCGGCAGCCACCTGCGGCAAGGTCTGCGTGGTGGAGGTCGAAGAACTGGTGGAAGTGGGCGAGATCGCCCCCGACGACATCCATCTGCCCGGCATCTATGTGCACCGCATCGTGCACAACGCCAATCCCGAAAAGCGCATCGAAAAGCGCACCGTGCGCGAAGCCTGAACCATGGTGGATTCGTCCCATTCGCCCGAGGCTGCCGCCCAGGCCGACCTGCCAATCTTTCGTGCGCTGGCTGCGCAGGAGCTGGAGCAACTGGACCGCGAGCGCTTGCTGGTGTGCCAGGTCGCGGCCCGTGAACTGGGGCTGAGCGACTGGAGCATGGACCGCTCTGGCCTGGCGCAGTTGCAGCAGTTGCTCGATCGAGGCCTGGTATCGGCCGACAACCTGTTGCTGGCCCGAGGACTGGGCGTGGTGCTGGGGGACGCGCTGAGCTGCGAAATGGACGATATGGACTGGCATATGGTGAGCGACGAGTGGGGAACCGACCCCGTTGTGCGCTACCGCGAAACCAGCATCCAGGTGGGGGCTCGCGACATGGTCCTCAAACGGCTCGAAGACGGCCAGAGCGTCGATCTGCTGCACTTGCTCGATGGTGTGATTTCGCACCTGCAGCCCATGATCGATTCCGGCGACTACCAATAACGTCAATCAAGATTTATTCAGGAGGCTCTTATGCCCTGGACCCAAGACCAGATGGCCGCGCGCGCGGCCCAAGAACTCGAAGACGGTTTCTACGTCAACCTCGGTATCGGCATTCCCACACTGGTGGCCAACCACACGGGCGACAAGGAAGTGTGGCTGCAGTCCGAAAACGGCATGCTGGGCATCGGCCCCTTCCCGACCGAAGACCAGGTCGACGCCGACCTGATCAATGCCGGCAAGCAGACCGTGACCACGCTTCCCGGCTCGGCCATCTTCGGCTCCGACCAGTCGTTTGCCATGATCCGCGGCGGCAAGATCAATCTGTCCATTCTGGGCGCCATGCAGGTGTCCGAAAAAGGCGATCTGGCCAACTGGATGATTCCCGGCAAGATGGTCAAGGGCATGGGCGGAGCCATGGACCTGGTGGCAGGCGTCAAGCGCGTCATCGTGCTCATGGAACATGTGGCCAAGAAAAAGGACGGCACGACCGACCTGAAGATTCTGCCCAGCTGCACCCTGCCGCTGACGGGTCTGGGCGTGGTGGATCGCATCATCACCGATCTGGGTGTTATGGACGTGACACCCGAAGGCCTGAAGCTGGTGGAGCTGGCCGAGGGCGTGAGCTTTGACGAGATCCAGTCCAAGACGGGTGTCACGCTGCTGAAATAAGCGGCGCTGCGCTCCCGGGCAAGAACCGCTGCGGCGGTTCTTTTTTTATGCCTTTTCTGCGAAATCAGCAGAATTAATAGCTGCCAGGGTTGATGAGACAAGCGATGTAAGCTGTTTTTGCTTTAATTGTGGCCCACAAATTATTGCAATCTGCAACAATTGAGTTTGATTGAGCAGACAGAAAAAGAGCGCTTTGATGAGTGAGAACGCTGGTGCGCAGGGGCACGAGACCGATGTACATTTTTTGCGCGCGGTCACCGATATGGCCGAGCATACGGAGGTCATGACAGGCGATGCAATCTATACCGACAAGGGCATGAAATTGGTGGACAAAGGCACACGTGTTGACAGCCGTCTCTATGACCGTCTGGTCATGCACAAGCTGCGTGACCCCATCGATGCCAACCTGATCACGGGCGACCTGGTCGACGTGGCATCCCTGGTCGCTCTGGCGCGCCAGCAATGCGAGCAGGTCGATCTGCTGCACCGCATGGTGGCGTCCATCGGTGATATCGAGCGTCTGCTCGCGCCGCTCAAGAGTTTGCTGTTGCCTCAGGCCATTGCCTTCAAGCTCACCGTCATGCGCGAGCAGCGCTCCGACCTCTACCACCACAGCCTGCAGATGACGTTGGTGGCGATCTTTCTGGCGCTCAAGAACGGCTGGACCGAGCGCGAATGCGTGCCACTGGCCACGGCTGCGCTGCTGCACGATGTGGGCATGCTCTATATGGACCCGGTCTGGACCGACCCGGACCATCGCTTGAGCGGCGAGGAACGCAAGCATCTGGTCGCGCACTCCGTCACCGCCATGCTGGTGGTGCGCAGCACCGAACTGTATTCGCGCGCCGTGGAAATCGCCGTGCTCGAGCACCATGAGCGCATGGATGGCTCCGGCTATCCGCGCGGCATCAAGGGCAACGCCATTTCGCCCATGGGGCAGGTGCTGCTGCTGGCCGAGGTGGTCTCGGCCTTCTTCGAGAAATTCACGGACATGCCGGGTCAGCGCCTGTCGCTCATGCTGCGGATGAACCACAAGAGCTATCCGGCCGATCTGGTGCACCTGATTTTGCCGCTGCTCTACGACGAAATCAGTCCCGGCAAGCCGCTGGCGCCGATTCAGGCTGAGTTCTCTCACAGCATTGCGGCCCTGGAGGCTGCGCTGCGCAAATGGAGCGAACTCAGGCGTGACTTTCCCGAGCACTGGCAGCAAATGCCCGACGCACAGGCGGCGGTGGCCGTGGAGGCCAGTCTTGCGCAATTGCAGAAACAGCTGGCCGAGGCAGGCTCCCACCCCAGCCAGCAGCTGGATGTGTTGAGATTCTTCAAGGATGATGCGATGGGCATGAGCGAGCTGGCCCTGGTCAACCGCGAGGCCCTGTGGCAGCTGCAGGCGATCATGAACGACTGCCTGCGCCGTTGGCCCACGCTGGGGCAGGGCGGCTCCACGCTGGAAGTCGCCGTGGCCGAATGGTGCGAGGCCTGTGCTCAGCTGATGCCGCAGGCAGGCCGCACTTCGGCCATGAATGTCGACACGCAGTCGCTCAATTGACGGCATTGACCACGAGCTTCGCTCGAAACGGCTGTCCTCAAGTTTGATAGCTGCAGGCGCTTTATCGACGGGCGCTACATGGGTATTTCTTCAATATTCTGTGCATCACGCCGCGGCGCGGCGTGCTTTGCCGTGTCTGCTGGCGGCATTTTGAAAAAGTATTTTTGATAGCGTGCGATGCCCGATCAACAAGGGCTGGCAGCATCTTCTACCAGTCTTAGGGCTTTGTTTTGCGCAGAAACTCAGATAACTGTATATTTGTACAGTATCAAAGAGTTTTCGCATGCACATCCAGTCCCAGACATCCTTGGCCCGCCCTGGCTCACAGCCAGGCATGACGGCGTCCGTCCGGCAGCAGGCTGGTGCAGAGCAGGGCGTGCAGCGGGGTCTGCAAGCTGTGGGCCACCCGCATTTGTCCGCCATACAGATTCCCGGTGTCTGGCGCGGCACGGACTGGCAGCAGGATGCCTGCCGCAATGTCTGGCCCAGCGGCCATGCAGCGCTGGACTGCGAGCTGCCCGGTGGTGGCTGGCCCGGCAACGCCTTGATTCAGCTGCAGCAACCCGCGCACTGCCATGCGGAGTGGGCCTTGCTGTTGCCCGCGCTGGCCGCCCGTGTCCGGCAGCATGCGGCTTCTCGCGGGGATGCGCGGATGGGGCAACTGGTGCTGGTGGCTCCGCCCTATCTGCCCTTCGCCCCGGCCTTGCAGGCCGCCGGCATTGACGCAAAGCGGCTGTGCGCGGTGCAGCTGGGGCGCAGTGCCCAGGATCTGGCCTGGGCCTGCGAGCAGGCGCTGCATTGCCGGGATGTGCTGGCGGTGCTGGCCTGGTTGCCTGAACTTCCAACGTCCACGCTGCGCCGCTTGCAGCTGGCTGCCGCTTCGCAGGGCCGGCC
Source organism: Comamonas testosteroni ATCC 11996 (assembly GCF_000241525.1). GTDB lineage: Bacteria > Pseudomonadota > Gammaproteobacteria > Burkholderiales > Burkholderiaceae_C > Comamonas > Comamonas testosteroni. The sequence goes on along the minus strand of NZ_AHIL01000043.1, from coordinate 183,884 downwards.
TCTGTGGCTATGGCAGGAGTTGCTGGCCGAGCCGCTGAGCTCTCCCGCCGCATTGCGGTTGAGACTGGAGAGAGTCACGGCAGACTCCGCTGCCCAGCAGGCGCCGGGTTTGCAGATACAGATACTCAAGCGCCGTGGGCCTTTGCTGGAGCGCCCCATACAGCTCCCGCTTTCAAAGTGGGCCTGGCAGCCCGTGCTGCAGGCACAGGCACAAAGACATGCGCGCCAGAGCGAAGAGGCCGCCATGCTCATGCAAGGGCGCATGACAGCCGCAGCTCCTGCAGCGGCCTCGCCTTGGATGACGGAGGCATGAGATGGGCAGTGCAGAGCACTGGATAGCCTGGCCTCTGGCCTGCCTGAGCAAGTCAAGCCCGGTGCCCGAGAGTGCCTGCTGGTGGGCGCTGGAGTTTTCGCCGCGTGTGGCCTTGCTCGAAGACGCCTTGCTCATGGAGACCAGTATGGTGCAGCGTCTTTGGGGCGGGAGAGAGGTCTTGCTGACACGGCTGGACAGTGCTTTTGCCCAGGCCTGTCAGGCCGCTGTGTCCGGCCCGCCGGAGACCGGGGGCGGCGATGCGGCAGTGCAGCCGCTGCGCGGACAGGGCGGCACGGCCTGGCAGGCGTTGGCACGGCTGCGGCTGCAGCAGGGGCGACCTTGTGGCTCCATCCCTGTTTCCTTGACCATGCCTGAGACATCGCTGCATGCCGATGCGCTGCCGCTATGGACGCTGAGCGCTCTGGAGCAGAACAGCGCCGTGCTGCTGCGCCTGGGTTGCCGGTGCTGGGGCGATGTGCGCTCACTGCCGCGCGCGGGGCTGTCGCGCCGTATTGGAGCCAAGGCCTTGCGTGCGCTCGACGAGGCCTATGGTCTGCTGCCCCAGCCACTTGACTGGCTGCAACTGCCTCAGCAGTTCGAGCTGCGCCATGATCTGGGTTATCCGGCCCACCATGCCGATGCCGTGCTCCATGCCGCGCAGCCGCTGTTGCGCGCGCTGCAGTGCTGGCTGCAGGCCCGTCACCATGCGGTGCTGGCACTGCAATTGCGCTGGCACCATGATCTGCGCCGTATCGACGGCCAGGAGCTGCCGGCCTGGGAAGCGCTGGTCATCCGCACGGCCCAGCCCACGCAGGGCATGGCGCATCTGCAGCGCCTGCTGCGTGAGCACCTGGGCCAGCAGCGCTGGCGCGCACCCGTGGACATGCTGGAGTTGCAGGCGCTGGAGACGGCTGCCTGGGCGGCCGAGCCGCTGAGCTGCCTGCCTGCCGCCCAGGGCCAGAGCCCGTCGGACAGTCTGGCCTGGCATGAATGGGTGGAACGGCTGAGCGCCCGCTGGGGTGAGGAGGCCGTGCAGATGGTGCAGCCGCTGGCCGACCACCGCCCCGAGCGCATGCAGCGCTGGCAAGCTGCTGCGCCCTTGCTGCAGAGCAAGAATCCGGCTGCGGCAAGAGACGCTACCCAGGCTGGAGCGGGAGCGCAGCTCAGGCAGCAAGGCACGCAACGCGGCCGTCAGCCCGGATGTGCCGACCCCTGGCAAGCCCTGTGGCCGCCCTGGCTGCTGCCCCAGCCCCAGGCCTTGCCCGTGCAGGGCAATCGTCCCCAATGGCATGGGCCGCTGCAGCTCAGGGCTGGTCCCTACAGGCTGGAGTCCGGCTGGTGGGATGCTGCTGGCGATGCCCAGGCTGCTGCACCGAGCGGCCTCGCCGAGCGTGACTATTTCGTGGCCTATAACGCCGTCGTCGGACATGTCTGGATCTACCGCGAGCGCGTCCGTAGCGAACACCTGATGGGCATGACCGCCAGCCCTGCCAGCTGGTTCGCGCAAGGCATGTATGGCTGAGCTGATCATGGCCGAGCCGCCCGCTCCCTCTCTGCGGTTGGCGGGGCCGCCGCCTGCCGCGATACCGGCCAGTCCCGTGGCTCAGGGCATGGGCAGAGGGCCGCTGGCCTATGCCGAGCTGCACTGTCTCTCGCATTTCAGCTTCCTGCGCGGTGCTTCATCGCCTGCAGAGCTGGTGCACCGGGCCAAAAGCCTGGGCTATGCGGCGCTGGCGCTGACCGACGAATGCTCGGTAGCCGGTGCCGTGCGCGCCTTTGAAGCGGCGCGGGACTGCGGCCTGCATCTGATCCATGGCAGCGAATTCGCCTGGGGCCCGCTCAGGATCGTGGTGCTGGTGCGTGATCTGCCAGGCTGGGGCAATCTCTGTGAATTCATCACCGCTGCACGCAGCCGGGCTGACAAAGGGAAGTATCTGGTCGACGAGTCCAGCCCCTGGCAGCTGCTGAATCAAGGCTGCGAGTGCCTGCTGCTGCCGCAGCGTGGGAAGCTGGATGCATCGGATTTGATAGCTGTAACCGCTTGCTTGGAAGGCGTTTCAGGCTATCTTGATGCTGAAAACCTCTGGCTGGGTGTGGAGCTGCACCTGGCGCCCGACGACAGCCTGTGGCTGCAGACCCTGCAGCAGGCGGGCGCGGCGCTGGGGTTGCGCTTGCTGGCCTGCGGGGATGTCCATATGCATGCGCGCTCGCGCAAGCCGCTGCAGGATGTGGTCACGGCGATCCGCATGGGGCGCACCGTGGCCGAATGCGGCTTTGCGCTGCAGCCCAATGCCGAGCGGCATCTGCGTTCGCGTCTGCGGCTGGCTTCGCTCTATCCCAGGGCCATGCTGGAGGCAACACTGGAGCTGGCAGGGCGCTGCAGCTTCACTCTGGACGAGATCCGCTACCGCTATCCGAAGGAGAGCGTGCTGCCCGGCATGACGGCGACGCAGACCCTGGCCTGGTTGACCTGGGAGGGCGCGGCGGGACGCTATCCCCAGGGCATTCCCGAGAAGGTGCGCGATCAGCTACACAAAGAGCTGGCGTTGATCGAGGATCAGAAGTACGAGATGTACTTTCTCACCGTGCATGACATCGTGCGCTATGCGCGTAGCGTCGGTATTCTCTGCCAGGGGCGCGGCTCGGCGGCCAATTCTGCGGTCTGCTACTACTTGGGCATCACCGCGGTAAACCCGGATGGTGGCAATCTGCTGTTCGAGCGCTTTATCAGCAAGGAGCGCAGCGAGCCACCCGATATCGATGTGGACTTTGAGCACGCGCGGCGCGAAGAGGTCATCCAGTACATCTACGGCAAATATGGCCGTGACCGCGCCGCGCTCACGGCCGTGGTCAGCTGCTGGCGCAGCCGCAGCGCGCTGCGCGATGTGGGCAAGGCGCTGGGCCTGCCGGTCGATCTGATCGATGCCCTGGCCAAGGGACAGTATTGGTTCAGCGAGCATGCCCAGGCGCAAGCACAGACGCATGCCGAGACGGCGGATGCGGCAGAGGAGTACCAGGCGCCCGAAGCACTGCCCGAAGACTGGGTGCAGCGCAAGCTACAGGAAGCCGAGGTGCTGGCGCGCGAAATGCATTGCGCTGTGGGCGCGCACCGGCTGCGCCTCTGGATAGAGCTGGCCTGGCAGCTCAAGGACAGCCCGCGTCATCTCAGCCAGCATGTGGGTGGTTTTGTGCTGACCGAGGACAAGCTCACGCGCCTGGTGCCCGTGGAGCCTGCCACGATGGCCAGGCGCTCCGTCATACAGTGGGACAAGGACGATCTCGATGTCGTGGGTCTGCTCAAGGTCGATGTGCTGGCCCTGGGCATGCTCACCATGCTGCGCAATGCGCTGAACGAGCGCGCTCGCTGGCGTGGCGAGCCATGGGAGCTGCACCAGATTCCGCAGGAGGATGCCGCGACCTACGAGATGATCTGCCAGGCCGATACCGTGGGTACTTTCCAGATCGAAAGCCGTGCCCAGATGAGCATGCTGCCGCGTCTGCAGCCGCGCACCTTCTATGACCTGGTGGTGGAGGTCGCCATTGTGCGCCCCGGCCCGATTCAGGGCGGCATGGTCCATCCCTATCTGCTTGCGCGCGAGCGTGCACGCCGGAAGCTGCCACTCAAGCTTGAAAAACCGGAGCTTGAAAATGCCTTGCTGAGGACCCTGGGTGTGCCCATTTTTCAGGAGCAGGTGATGCAGATCGCCATGGATGCTGCCAAGTTTTCGGCCGGCAAGGCTGATGAGCTGCGTCGCTCCATGGCGGCCTGGAAGCGCAAGGGCGGCGTACACAAGTTCGAGCGCCCGTTGATCGACGGTATGGTGGCGCGTGGTTACAAGCTGGAATTCGCTCAGGCCATCTTTGCGCAGATGCTGGGTTTTGGCGAATATGGCTTCCCCGAAAGCCATGCCTATAGCTTTGCGCTGCTGGCCTATGCCAGCGCCTGGCTCAAGCGCCACGAGCCGGCCATTTTTCTGCAGGCTCTGCTCAACGCCCAGCCCATGGGCTTTTACTCGCCCTCGCAACTGGTGCAGGATGCGCGCCGCCATGGCGTGCGTGTGCTGCCGGTCGATGTCTGCCACAGCCACTGGCATTGCACCTTGGAAGCCCCTTTGCAAGCCATGCGCGGCGTGGCCCAGCCTCAGCCGGCCGTGCGCCTGGGGCTGAACCGGGTTGCCAGGCTGGGCAAGGCCGCTGCGCTGCGGATCGAAGGTGAAGCTGCGCAGGCTCCGTGGAAGGGCGTGAGCGATCTGGCGATCCGGGCTCGGCTGGACAAGGCGGATATGGAAGCCCTGGCCGCAGCCGATGCGCTGCGCAGCCTGGCCGGTCACCGCCGCCAGCAGATGTGGGATGCTGCTGCGCAGGCCAGCCTGCCGCCCATTTTTGCGCAGGCCGCCATTCATGAGCCGAGGCTTGAGCTGCCCCAGGCTGCCGAGGGCGAGGAAATCATGTTCGACTATGCCGCCACCGGCCTGAGCCTGCGCCGCCATCCGCTGGCCTTGCTGCGCCCAAGGCTGGCGCGCCATGGCCTGAAAACCGCAGCCGAGCTGCATCAGATGCTGCCAGGCCAGAAGGTACGTGCCTGTGGCATCGTGACCGTGCGCCAGCGCCCGCCTACCGCCAACGGCACGCTGTTCATCACGCTGGAAGACGAAACCGGCGTCATCAACCTGGTGGTCTGGAGCCAGACCTTTGCGCGCTGGCGCTCTGCATTGTTGGCCTCGCGTCTGCTGGCCGTGGAGGGCATCTGGCAGCGTAGCACGGCCCCGCAACTGGAGGCGTCGGAGTCAGAGGGGGATATGCCTGCGGCCCAGACAGGGGATGAACCTGCGGTTCGTCATCTGGTCGTGATGAAGGCCAGGGATGTGACCCGCTGGCTGGGGCGGTTTGCCGAGGTCGGACTGAACAGCCGGGATTTTCATTGAGCCCGCCGAGGCCGGTGCGCGCTGGCCGCAGCGAATTCAGGGCGCTGCCGGCAGCTTGGCATGTTGCAGCGCATGTTCAATGAGCTTTTCCACGGCCCGGCTCCCCGGTGCGGTCGAATGCACCAGTGCTATGCCCACACGAAAGCCGGGTGGGTTGTCCAGCAAGGGCAGGCATTTCACGCCGCGTGGCTGAACGAGGTGCGACACGCCTGCGACCAGTCCCACGCCCAGGCCGGAGGCCACCAGGCTCATGATGGTCTGCACCTGCATGGCCTCCTGGGCGATGCGGGGGGTGAAGCCCGATTGCTGGCAGCGTAGCTTGGCCAGCGCGGCGAGGCTGGGAACCGTGTCCTGCGGATACATCACAAAAGGTTCGTGCGCTGCCTCGGACAGAGCGATGGCGTCGCGCTGCGCCAGGGGGCTGCTGTCCGAGACGGCCAGCACGAACTCGTCCTGATCCAGCGGCGTGAGTTCAATACCTTCGTCAAGCTCCAGCACGGGGTAGCGCAGCAGGCCGGCATCAAAGCGCCGGGTCGTCAGCCCTTCCAGGATTTCGGCACTGGTCGCCTCATAGAACTCCAGCCCCACCTTGGGGTAGCGGTCGCGAAACGATGGGATCAGGCGCGGCAGCAGTTCGTAGGTGGCCGAGCCGACAAAGCCCAGCCGTATCAGGCCGCCCACGCCTTCCCTGGTATCGCGTACAGCCTGGCGACATTGGTCGGCATGAAATAGGGTGGCGCGTGCGCTCTCCAGCATGGCCTTGCCGGCAGCCGTCAGCACGACGCCGGTGCTGGTGCGATCGAACAGGGCGCTGCCCAGCTCCTCCTCCAGCTTGCGAATCGAGATGGACAGCGGCGGCTGAGCCATATGCAACTGCTCTGCGGCACGGTGGAAGTTGCCGGTTTCGGCCAGAGCGATGAACTGGTTCAGTTGCTTCAGGTTCATTGATATTCAATGGATATCAGAAATGAAATTTTTAATATTAGACATTAATTTCTCGCCTGCCTAAAGTGAGCTCACAAGAAAAACACGGCAGCAATTCCGTATCAGGAGACAAACTTGAAGCAAGCACGCAGATACCTGCTGGCGACCTTGCTGGGCTACGGCCTGCTCGGCGCAGGCATGCCCTCCATGGCCCGGGCCCAGGCCTTCCCTTCCAAGCCGATCAAGCTCATCGTGCCCTTTGGTCCGGGCAGCGGCACCGACACCTCGGCACGCTATTTCGGGCGCAAGCTTCAGGAACTCACAGGCCAGCCCGTGGTCGTGGAAAACAAGGCAGGAGCCAACGGCTTCATCGCCGTCAAACAGGTGCTGTCGGCGCCCGCCGATGGCTATACCGTGTTCATCGGCAGCAATTCAACGCTGGCGGTCAATGTAGCGCTGTTCAGGCATCTGCCCTACGATCCCTTAACGGACTTTGCGCCGCTGACCATGATGATGCGCTCGCCGGCCATGCTGGCCGTTGCGCCCCAAGCGGCCTACTCGGACCTGAAGGGCCTGATCAGCCATGCCAGGGCCAACCCGGGGAAGGTGAATTTCGGGGCCGGCTCGGCAGGCTATCAGCTGATGGGCGAGCTGCTCAACGACGCTGCCAGGATCGAAACCGTGCATGTCCCGTTCAAGGGCGCAGGGGAGACCACCACGGCCGTCGCTTCAGGGACGGTGGACTACACCTTCGCGGAAGTCACGGCAGTACAGGAACTGGCCCGGGGAGGGCGCGTCAAGATCCTGGCAGTGGCCTCCGACAAGCGCGTGAGCACCTCCCCGGAGATACCCACGGCCACCGAGGCCGGCCTGCCCGGATTCGAGGCCTACACCTGGGTGGGTGCCATGGTGAGCGCCAAGACACCGGCCGCCGAGACTGCCAGGCTTGCCGAGCTTTTCACCGCCATCTCGAAGATGGATGAGACCCGTGCCTTCTACGAGCGTCTGGGGGCCATTCCCATGACCGGCGGCCCGGCACAGATGCATGAATTCCAGAAGAACGAAATCGCGCTGTGGAAGCGCATCGTCGTCAAGGCCAAGGTTCCCTTGCAATGAAAGCCAATGAAAGCCGGCCGGCACAGGCGCTGCAGCACATCAAGGTGCTCGATCTTTCGCGGGTATTGGCGGGTCCGTGGGCGGCACAGACCCTGGGCGATCTGGGCGCCGAGGTGATCAAGGTGGAAAGACCCGGCAGCGGTGACGACACGCGTGCCTGGGGGCCGCCCTACGTGGCCGACACCGAAGGCCTGCCGACGGGGGAGTCGGCCTACTATATGTGCACCAACCGCAACAAGCAGTCGATTTCCGTGGACTTCACCCGCGGCGAAGGCCAGGAGATCGTGCGTCAGCTGGCGGCCCGATGCGATGTGCTGATCGAGAACTTCAAGACTGGCGGTCTGGCGCAGTACGGGCTTGATTACGCGAGCCTCAGTGCCCTGAATCCCCGCCTTGTCTACTGCTCGGTCACGGGCTTTGGCCAGGACGGTCCCTATGCGCATCGTGCGGGCTATGACTTTCTGATCCAGGGTATGGGGGGACTGATGAGTATTTCGGGCCATGCCGATGGCCAGCCCGGAGGCGGCCCCATGAAGGTCGGCGTGGCGCTGACCGACATCCTCACCGGGCTTTATGCCAGCACGGCGATTCTGGCGGCCCTGCAGGCCCGCGAGCATACGGGGCGTGGCCAGCACATAGATCTGGCTTTGCTCGATGTCGGCGTGGCCTGTCTGGCCAACCAGAGCATGAACTATCTGTACGGGGACCAGGTGCCGCAGCGCATGGGCAATGCGCATCCGAACACGGTGCCCTACCAGGAGTTCCCGACCGAAGACGGCCACATGATCCTGGCCGTGGGCAATGACGGCCAGTTTGCCCGTTTCTGCCAGGCGGCAGGCAGGAGCGAATGGGCCGAGGACGAGCGTTTCTGCAGCAATGCGGCGCGGCTGGCCCATAGAGCCGAGCTGGTGGAGATGATCCGCCGCGTGACGCTCACGCGCAGCACCAGGGCCTGGGTGCAACTGCTGGAGCAGCATGCCGTGCCTTGCGGCCCCATCAACACGGTGCGTGAGGTGTTCGAGGATCCGCAGGTCAGGGCTCGCGGCATGCAGATCGCCATGACACACCCCAAGGCGGGCCAGGTGCCGTTGGTCGCCAGCCCCATCCGTTTGTCGGACACACCGGTGACGTACCGCCATGCACCGCCTCAGCTGGGGCAGCACACACAAGAGGTGCTGGAGCGCCATCTGGGCCTGTCTGCCCAGCAGATGCAGGCCTATCAGGAAAGCGGAGTATTGGGATGAGCAGCCAGGAGTCGTTGAAGCACACGCGCATCGTGGGCCAGGACGAAGCCCAGGGGGCCTTGTCAGGGGTGCGGGTACTGGACCTTTCCAGCGTGATTTTCGGCCCCATGGCCAGCCAGGTGCTGGCCGACTACGGCGCCGAGGTGATCAAGATCGAGCCGCCGCAGGGCGACTCCACGCGCCACACCGGCCCGGCACTGGAGCCTGGCATGGCGGCAATGTTCATGGGCTCCAACCGCAGCAAGAAAAGTGTGATGCTGGACCTCAAGCAAGCGCAGGCGCAGGCCGCGCTGCATGCGCTGTTGCAGGGCGCTGATGTGCTCATGCACAGCATGCGCCCGCAAAAGCTGGCCAGGCTCGGGCTCGATCCGGACAGCCTGCGCAAGCAATACCCGCGCCTCATCTATGTGGGCCTGCACGGTTTTGGCGAAGACGGTCCCTATGCCGGGCAGCCTGCATATGACGACGTGATCCAGGGCATGAGTGGCCTGGCCGATCTCATGCAGCGCCAGACGGGCGAGGCCCGCTATCTGCCCACGATTGCGGCCGACAAGACCTGCGCTCTGGTAGCGGCGCATGCGGTGCTGGCGGCGCTCTATCAGCGTGAGCGCAGGGGCGAGGGCAGTTATGTCGAAGTGCCCATGTACGAAACCATGGCGGGCTTCAACCTGGTGGAGCATTTCTACGGCATGCACTTCACACCCGCGCAGAGTGGCGCGGGCTATCCGCGCGTGATGGCGCCCTGGCGCAAGCCCTATAGGACGCTGGACGGCCATGTCTGCCTGATGCCATACACCGATGCGCACTGGCGCCGCTTCTTTGCGGCCGTCGGTCAGCCGCAGCTGGCACAGGACCAGCGCTTTGCCACCCAGGCGATGCGCACCCGCCACATCGCCGAGCTGCTGGAGACGATGAGCGGCTACGTGGCGCAAAAGGACACCGCCTATTGGCTGGCCAGCAGCGAACAGCTGGAGATTCCAGCCTCCCCGGTGACTCGCATGGACGATCTGCCCCATGACCCGCATTTGCAGGCCACCGGCTTTTTTGTCGAGAAGAAGGATGCCGCGATGGGGGTTGTGAAATTTCCGCGTTCGTCCGTGCGCATCAACGGCACCCAGCCACCCATAGGCATGCCCCCGCGCCTGGGCGAGCACACACAGGCATTGCTGCGCGAGGCAGGCTGGGACGACGCGCGCATTGCCGCCTTGCAGTCGAAGGACTGCTGAACAAACAGCATGAAGCGGAGACAGAATGAGCGTGAGCAATTTGATTTCATCTACTGAAAACCGTGCCTCGGCGCTGGCAGACACGCCGCGCATGGGCCAGGGCTTTGTCTGGCAGGACCTGCGGGTAGGCCAGCAACTGCGCACCTTTCGCCGTACGGTGACCGAGACCGATCTGGTCAACTTCATCAACACCACGGGCATGCTTGAGGCGATCTTCATCGAGGACGGCTATGACGGCGGTGCCATTCAGGGCCGCCCGGTGCCGGGCGCGCTCACCTATACCTTGATCGAAGGCTTCATCCTGCAAAGCATGATCCAGGGCACGGGCCTGGCCATGCTCGAGCTGCACCAGAAGATTCTGGCCCCAGTGGTGGTGGGCGACACCATTGAGGCGCTGGTCGAAGTGATCGACATCAAGCCAACGAGCAAAGGCGGTCGCGCGGTGGTGAGTTCGCGGATCGAGGTCTACAACCAGCGTCGCCAGCAGGTGATGGTCTATACCGCCGTGCGCCTGCTGGCTGGGCGTGGAGCTTAGGTCCGCGCTGCTGCTGACGCCGTTGCACCAGTGCGCACATCCCTGTGCGCCGAGATGAGAAAACTACAGGAGACACAAGATGAGATATCGATTTTCACGTCGGTTGTCGCTGCTCGCCGTTGCCGCGTCGGCCGCTGCCGCGCTGGCCGTTTGCGGTGCGGTTCAGGCGCAGGACAACTGGCCCAGCAAGCCGATCACGCTGATCGTCCCTTTCCCGCCAGGCGGTCCCACGGACATGGTGGCACGAGTGCTGGCGCAGCAGGTAGGCCAGCAACTGGGGCAGTCGGTCATCGTGGACAACCGGCCAGGTGCCAACGGCAACATCGGCAATGCGCTGGTGGCCAAGGCGCCAGCCGACGGCTACACCGTGCTCTACAACACCTCCTCGATTGCACTGAGCCCCTCGCTCTACAAAAAGCAGAGCTATGACGTGAGCCGGGACCTGCGCCCCGTAGCCTTGACTGCGGTGGTTCCGCTGGGACTGGTCGTCAATCCCAAGCTGCCTGTCGCCACGGTGCAGGAGCTTGTGAAGTACGCCCAGGACCACAAAGGCAAGCTCTCCTACGGCTCGGCGGGCAACGGCAATGTCACGCACCTGGCGGCTTTTCAGGTGGTGCAGCACTACAACGTGGATGCAAGTCATGTGCCCTACAAAGGCAGCGCCCCTGCCGACGTGGATCTGGTGGCTGGCCAGATCGATTTCATGACCGACACCATCAATTCGGTAGCGCCTTTCATCAAGGACGGCAGGCTCAGGCTGCTGGCCGTCAGCACGGCCGGACGGATTCCCAATTTCCCCAAGGCGCCTACGCTGGCCGAAAGCGGCATGACCGGGTTCGAGGCCGGTGCCTGGCAAGGCGTGATGGTGCCCGCCAAAACGCCTGATGCGATTGTGGAGCGCCTGAATGCCGAGCTGATGAAGGCCCTCAGGAACCCCGGAGTGCTGGAGAAGCTGCGCGTGCAGGGCACCGAGCCGCTGGGATCCACGCCCAAGGCCTACGGCGAATACATACAGAGCGAAATCAAGCGCTGGGCAGGTGTTGTCAAAAGCACGGGCGTGTCCCTGGACTGAGAGAAAGCAAGACGATGACCATTCTCGATGGACTGAGCCTGACAGGCATCCCGCCAGAAGGCGAGGCACTGCGCGCCGAGGTGCGTGCTTTTCTGCAGGACGCGGTCAAAGACATTCCTGCGCATGTCCGCGCCAAATCCTGGAGCGGATATGACCCGGCCCTCAGCCGCAAGCTGGGGGAAAAGGGCTGGATTGGCATGACCTTGCCCAAGGCTTATGGCGGAGGCGAGCGCAGCGCGTTCGCCCGCTATGTGCTGGTGGAGGAATGCCTGAACTTCGGTGCGCCCGTGGGTTCGCACTGGATTGCCGATCGTCAGAGTGCACCGCTGATCCTCAAATACGGTACGGAAGCGCAAAAGCAGTTCTACATTCCAAGAGTCTGCCGGGGCGAGATATTTTTCTGTATTGGCATGAGCGAGCCCAATGCGGGATCGGATCTGGCAAGTGTGAGGACTAGAGCGCTTCCCAACGAGCAGGGTTTCTTGCTCAATGGCCAGAAGATCTGGACCACCAACGCGCATCACTGCCAGTACATGATTGCCCTGGTGCGAACCTCCGGCAGTGCCGAGGACCGTCACAAGGGCTTGTCGCAAGTCATCGTGGACCTGACATTGCCCGGTGTGACGGTGCGTCCCATTCAGGATCTATCGGGTGACAGCCATTTCTGCGAGGTCTTTTTCGAGAATGTGCAGCTGTCTGCCGATGCGCTGATCGGTGCCGAAGGTCAGGGCTGGGAGCAGGTTACCGCCGAACTCGCTTTCGAGCGCAGCGGCCCGGAGCGGCTGTTCTCCAGCATCGTGCTGTTCGACCAATGGCTGCAATATGCACGCACGCCGCAGGGGCGCACCGAGTCCGGCATGCGGCTTGCGGGCAAAGTACTGACGCAACTGGCACCGCTGCGCGCGATGTCGGTATCCGTGCAGCAGAAGCTGACCCAGGGAGCAAGTCCTGTTGTCGAAGCCGCGCTGGTCAAGGAGCTGGGCACGACACTGGAGCAGATGATCCCGGCGGCCATTGCCGAGGAGCTGTTTGCCCGGCCGGCCGAAGATGTACCGGTGGAGCTGCTGCTGACGCTCAAGTACGTCACCGAAGCTTCTCCCTCGTTTTCCTTGCGCGGTGGCACGCGTGACATTCTGCGCGGCATGATCGCCCGTGGTCTGGGTTTGCGCTGATCGGAGACAAGTTCATGAGCAATAACGATTTGTTTGCAGATGCAGCGCGCAAGGTGCTGGCAGACTGGTGTTCCCCTCAGATGATTCGCAAGATCGAGAGTGCTGGCAGCCGCTCAGCGGCCGTCGCCCGACTATGGCAGCAGCTGGAGGAAACCGGCTTGGCCGATGCCTTGCTGGCCGAAGAAGAGGGCGGTGCCGGTCTGGGTTTGAGCGAGATATTTGGCGTGCTGGAGCAATGTGGAGCCCACGCCCTGCCTCTGCCTCTGGGAGAGACCATGCTTGCTCGGGCCATGCTGGCGCAGGCGGAGATGGCCTGCCCGGCCGGCAGCATTGCGCTGGCGCAGGGTACGGTGCAGGTCGATGGCGGTTTGCATTGCGCGCTGGTGCGAGGCGGGCAGGTCACGGACTCGGTGCTGGTGCAAGTGCAAGAAGAAGCCGGGGTCTGGTATCTGCTGAGCGTTGCACAGGCTGAGCTTGCGCCGCACGCTCTGGCGCTGGACGCGTCGTTGACCTGGGCGCCAGACCAGCTGCGGGTCGCCGGCGTCATCCGGCCCGGGCTGCAGTTCGATGCCCGCAGCCTGCAGGCCTCCGTGGTGGCCGCGCAGATGGCGGGAGCCATGCGTGACGTGTTCCAGCGTAGCTTGCAATATGCGAACGAGCGTCAGCAGTTTGGGCGTGCTATCGGGAAGTTCCAGGCGATCCAGCATCAGCTGGCAGTCATGAGCGAGCATGTGTTTGCGGCCCGCATGGCGGCTCAGCTCGGTTGCAGCGGTGAAGGCATCGTACCTGACAGATTGCGTGTGGCCGTTGCCAAGGCACGCTGCAGCGAGGCGGCTTTGGTGGTCACGGAGCTTGCGCATGCGATTCATGGCGCGATTGGCTTCACCGAGGAATATGACCTGCAGCTGTTCACCCGCAGATTGCATGCATGGCGACTGACGGCAGGCAGCGAAGCCTATTGGCAGGCATCGGCCGGGCAGGCCCTGATGTCGCACGAGGGCATGACACTGGATCTGATCCGGCGGATCACCGATGTAGAGGCCCTGGCTTGAAGCAGCTCAACAACTATGGAGACCATGGAACATGGCATTTCTGAACATTGAACGCGATGGCGGTATCTTGACCGTCACCATGAATCAGCCGGAGACACGCAATGCGCTGACCGGCAATACGGCGGTTGCGGAGTTCGTGCAGCTCTGTGCAGATGTGCGCCTGGACGCCAGCGTGAAGGTGCTGATCCTGACCGGCGCAGGCTCTATCTTCAGCTCCGGCGGCAATGTCAAGGACATGAAGCGCTATTTCGATGACGCACTCACTCCCGACATGATTCGCGAGGAATACCGGCAGGGAATTCAGCAAATTCCGAATGCCCTCTACCAGTTGGATGTTCCCGTGATCTGTGCCGTCAACGGCCCGGCCATTGGAGCGGGTCTGGATCTGAGCTGCATGTGCGATATCCGGATTGCGTCGGAAAATGCCACGTTCGCGGAGAGCTTTGTTCGTGTGGGCATTGTTCCCGGTGATGGCGGGGCCTGGTTGCTGCCGCGCGTGGTGGGGATGTCGAAGGCCAGCGAAATGGCTTTCACGGGAGAGGCGATCAGCGCAGGCCAGGCATTGGCCTGTGGTCTGGTGAGCCAGGTCGTGCCCCCGAACGAGCTGCTGCCGGCCGCCAGGGCCTTGGCGCTCAAGATAGCCGCCAATCCGGGCGGGGTGATGCGCATGACCAAGCGTTTGCTGCGAGAGGGCCAGAATGCCACGCTGGCTTCGCTGCTGGAAATATCGGCCGGCTATCAGGCGATTGCCCATAAAACGGCAGATCATCGTGAAGCAGTGATAGCCTTTATCGAGAAGCGGTCACCCAGCTTCTCGTGAGCCAGCAGGCTTGCTTAACCAGAGCATGCAACAAAGACACCAAAGGGCGCATTTCGCGCCCTTTGCTTGTTGTTGTGAAGGCTGTAGCGCGTTGCATTGTGCGTTGATGCTTCAGGTCGGCTAACCCAACGACGTAATCCCTTGATAATACCAATTACATTGTGTTGCGATTTGCGCTATGCGAGTGACGCAGCAAGCGGCTTTGCCGGGTCGGCCCCATTTCATGTATCGGAGTGGCCGCTTTGCCGGCTATTTACTTTTATATGGAATGGATGAAAGCGATGAGATTGACCAAGCTGAACATTGGTGCCCGACTGGGCCTGGGGTTCGCAGTGGTGTTGGCATTTGCCGTGGTGATCACGGTTATCGGCATCTGGCAACTGCACTCGGTGGGCAAGGCCACGCAGCAGATGATGCAGGAGCCGCTGACCAAGGAGCGCTTGATCAGCGACTGGAACAGTAATGTCAGCGTGGCCGTGGCACGCACCACGGCCATCGCCAAGAGCAGCGACGCAAGTCTTGTGCAGTTTCTGGCAGCGGATGCGGCCGCCACTACCAAGAGCACGGCCAATGTGCTCAAGCAGATCGAGCCCCTGATCTCCGAGCCTGCGGAGCGCGAGATCCTGGACAGGATCATGCAGGTGCGCAAGACCTATCTCGCCAGCCGCGACAAGGTCAGTCAGCTCAAGGCCGAAGGCATGGCCGAAGAGGCGGAGTCCACGCTGATCAACAGCTATGTGCCAGCCGCCCAGGGCTATCTGAAGCTTCTCGGCGAGCTGCTGAACCTGCAGCGCGCCAGCTTGGATGCCAAGGCGGCAGAGGTGGAGCAGATCGAGAGCAGCAGCCGGACGTACTTCCTGGTTCTGGCCTTGCTGGCTCTGGCCATCGGCACTGTCAGCGCCTGGCGCCTGACGCAAGGCATCACCGCTCCGCTCAAGCATGCTGTCGGCGTGGCCCGCCGCGTGGCCGATGGTGATCTCACGGCACAGATCCATGTGAACAGCAGCGATGAAACCGGGCAACTCATGCAGGCCTTGCACGATATGAATACCAGCCTGGATAGGCTGGTGGGGCAGGTGCGTCAGGGCACGGACAGCATTGCCACAGCGTCGGGGCAGATTGCAGCGGGCAACCATGACCTGTCTGCGCGCACGGAAGAGCAGGCCAGCTCCCTGCAGCAGACGGCTGCATCCATGGAGCAACTGACTTCTACCGTCAAGCAAAATGCCGATAACGCCAGTCAGGCCAATCAGCTGGCGCTGTCGGCCTCCGACGTGGCCGTCAAGGGCGGTATGGTGGTGTCGCAGGTGGTGGAGACCATGGGGGCCATCAGCCAGTCTTCGCGCAAGATATCCGACATCATCGGCGTGATCGACAGCATTGCTTTCCAGACCAATATCCTGGCGCTGAACGCAGCCGTGGAAGCGGCACGCGCAGGCGAGCAAGGCCGCGGCTTTGCCGTCGTGGCATCGGAAGTGCGCTCGCTGGCTGGCCGCAGCGCTGAAGCGGCCAAGGAAATCAAGCAGCTGATTCAGGCCTCGGTCACCAAGGTGGAGGAGGGTAGCGCGCAGGTCAGTCAGGCTGGCCAGACCATGGATGAAATCGTCAGCAGCGTGCAGCGCGTGACTGACATCATGGGTGAGATCACTGCCGCCAGCCATGAGCAGACCAGCGGCATCGAGCAGATCAACCGCGCGGTGGCCGAGATGGATCTGGTGACCCAGCAGAATGCTGCCCTCGTGGAAGAGTCCACCGCTGCTGCGCAATCCATGCAGCAGCAGACCAGCGACCTGTCGCAGATGGTCAGCGTCTTCCGCCTCAAGAGCGTCTGATTCTGTAGAGCGATCAGGACTGAAGCCGAAAGGTTTATCCGCGGCAGTGCAGGAGGCTGTATGCCTTCTGGCTGCCGTCGATTCCCGGCATGCAAGACATGGCTGGAACAGTCCGGCACCATCTCGCCTGAAAGCATGCATGAAGCTTTCAATATTGGCACTCAAACAGATTTCTGGTCGCAGTACTGGACACAGCAAGACCCCGGGAGGCCGGACAGCGAGACTCGCCAAAGCAGTCAGAAAGCTCAACGGCAGCAATCGAGCCAAAAACAGAGCTTGCTTACGTCGATGGATGCTGCGGCAGCACACCGATTGCTGTCGTTCGAGATCCTGTAGTGAAGGTCAGCTTTTCCTGAAACCTCTCATTCCGGACAGGTCTATTGATCATTTCAGGCCGGCTGCTGCTGTGTGGTGCAGTGGATTCCGCCACCGCCAGCTGCGATCGCGTCAATGTTGAGTTGCACGATGTCGCGTCCGGGAAATTGCTCACGCAGGATCGCTTTCGTGTTGCGATCGGCTTGCACATGACCAAATTCAGGGCATAGCACCGCGCCATTGCATACATAAAAGTTGATGTAGCCGGCAGCAAAGTCCTTGTTTTCATACTGCGGCCGAACATGGTCAGGCCCTGGCAGGGTCACAACTTTTAGCGGAAGGCCACGTGCGTCCGTGGCTTTGCGCAGGATTTCGAGATGGCGACGTGTGACCGCATGCTCAGGCGACGATGAATCGCTTTCGAAACCGGCCACCACCATACCAGGAGCGCAGAAGCGGGCATAAAAGTCGGTATGACCATCGGTGATGTCTTGGCCGGCAATACCTGGCAACCAGATGACTTTCTCGATACCCAGCACTCGGTGCAGCTCTTTTTCACACTGCGCCTTGCTTACGCCAGGGTTGCGATTGACATTCAGTACACAGCTTTCCGTAATGATCGCCGTTCCGCGACCATCGACTTCGATACCGCCCCCTTCCAGAACGAGGGAGCTTTCAATAACGGGAACACCCGCGCGCCCGGCGACGAAGCTGGCCACCAGCGCATCGTCCTCGTAGTCCTGCTTTTCACCCCAACCATTGAAATTGAAGCTCACACCGGCTAACGCTCCGCCAGCCCCTTTCACGAAGACTGGCCCGGTGTCGCGCATCCAGAAGTCGTCGATGGGTTGCACCACCAGCTTGACCTTATTGCCGCACAACCGCGCCGCAAGGTCGTAGTCTTCCTCGTTGACCAGCATGTGAACGGGTTCAACACTGGCAATCGCTTGTGCGATGCGTGCCAGGTTTGCCTGCGCGCCCGATTTCAGACGTTTTCCCCACACATCGTCATTGGCGCCAAAGGCCATCCAGGTGGCCGAGTGGCGCTCCCCTTCGTCAGGCATGCGCCAGCTACCGGCTGCCTGAGCTGGCAATCCATGCATGCCAGCGGTTGTGCCGGCTGTCAGGCCAATAGCGGCATTCAGGAAATGTCGTCGTTGCATATGGCTCATCCGGTCTTAGATGATTTCCTGTTGCGTGGTGCAATGGATGCCCCCGCCGCCGGCAGCGATAGGGTCGATATTGATCTGGACCACTGCGCGTCCTGGGTACAGCTGCGCATATATTTCCTTGGCAATCGAATCAGCTTTCGCATCCCCGAATTCGGGCAAGAAAATGGCGCGGCTGCTTGCATAGTAGTTGATGTAGCCAGCGGCGAAAGTGTCCGGATTATTTCCCGGGCGAATCTGGCTGGGTCTATCGACAACGACGATTTTCAGCGGCTGATTGTCGACATCGGTGGCGCTTCGCAAGATCTCCAGGTGTTGCCTGGTCAGCGAATACTCATAGGAGTCAGGGTTCATGTCGCGGTGAGCAACCACCACGCCGGAACGTACAAAGCGAGCATAGAAGTCCGTGTGAGCATCAGTGATGTCCTTGTTCTTGATGCCGGGCAACCAGATGACCTTGCGAATACCCAGCAAACGGCGTAACTCTGCTTCGCAATCGGCCTTGCTCCAGCCTGGATTGCGATTGCTGTTCAGCACACAGCTTTCCGTGATGATGGCCGTTCCCTTGCCGTCAACCTCCAATGCTCCGCCTTCAAGGACCAGGCGTGTGGCAAGCAGTGGCAATTTCACATGAGCACTGACCACATCGGCTACCAGGCCGTCATGGTCAAACTGCTGCTTTTTTCCCCAGCCATTGAAATTGAACTTCACACACGCCCGCTCGCCATTGGGCTTGCGTATAAAGACGGGGCCGGTGTCGCGCATCCACAGATCGTCAAGTTTGGCGGGAATCAGCGTGACACGCGGATCAAGCAACTGCCGCGCATTTTCGAGTTCACTCTGGCGAACCAGCATGTTGACGGGTTCGTAGGCTGCAATGGCGTTGGCGATGCGCGCCAGTGCCAGTTGAACCTGCGGTACTTGCGCACGTGTCCAGATCGCGCTCGAGGCGCCATGCGCCATCCATGTTGCCTTATGTGCTTCGGCCTCGTCGGGCATATGCCAGTCCTGGCCCTGATTGCTGGTGCTGCCGTTGTCCAAGGGCGGAGTGACCGGGTTTGTGTCTGGACCGCCATCACTGCCTCCGCCACACGCGGCCAGCAAACCCAGCACCGCCATTGCGCCGCCACCTGACGCGCAGCTTCGCATGAAATATCGACGTGTACTCATCACTCATCCTTATCAATCAAAAGAATCAATGCGGGGAAATTGCCACCGCATTGCTATGGACGGCATTGTGGTGAGAGAGTTATATGAGGACAAATGATATGATTCTGATAAATGTATTAAGTTTTCTCATATGTCAGAGCATCGCATTCCTTCTCTGAAGTTGTTGATGGGGTTTGAGGCTGCAGCCCGACATGGCAGTTTCTCGCGTGCGGCTGACGAACTGCATGTGACACAGTCGGCAATCAGCCATCAGGTGCAGCAGTTGGAAGACCAGGTCATGCAGCCTTTGTTCCGGCGGGCAGGGCGGGGAGTGGAACTGACCGTCGCTGGTGAAGTGCTGCTGCGCAGCGTTCAACGTACGCTGACCGTTTTGCGAAGTGGCCTCGGAAGAATCGCCACTTATCTGGATCCGGGATTGGTGGTGCTGGTATGCCCGGCACCCTTGCTGCATGGCTGGCTGCAGCCAAGATTGCGAGAACTTCAAGCTCAACTGCCCGAGCTGTGTCTGCTGCTGTCCGTGGACGAAAGTGCCCGTTTTGTTGACGAAATTGATGTCGATATCGCTATCGGCAACAGGCCTCTTTTGCAGCCTGGTTTGCAGGAAATACCACTATTTCAGGATGAATGGGTACTCGTAGCGAACACCGATCTGGCACGGAAGTTAGCCAAAGTGCCGCAGACACAGCACCATTTGCATGCGGATCTGACGTGTCTGGAAGAAAGCCTGACGAGTGACGTAACTGCTCCGCTGTTCCTGGGGCCGCTGGCACGCTTCAGGAAGCGAGCCATTTATGACGACGCTCGCCTCTTGATCGAGGCTGTTCTGGAAGGAGGCTGTATTGCTTGTCTGCCGCGTCTATTGGTAGACGCCAGCCTCGCACGCGGTCAACTGCAAATACTTTCGGAATATCCGCGCTTGCCTGGCTCTACCTGGTGGTTGTCGGGGATGGAGAAGCAGGCGCGTTCGGAAATCGTCCTGCAGGTATTCAATTGGCTACGTGCCCAGAGTACCGAGCTTCATTCCTAGGCCTGGGGCATTCGAGATTTGATACATCCGTTCATTTCTTGATGATCTTCCACAATGAAGGCCGTCACTGAGTACGGAGGCGTTGACGACCGAATTGGATCGTGCGCAGACAAGCAGGTACCAATGAGCTCCGGTTGGGAAGGCGAGAATCGGCAGCCCGCCTTTGCCTTCGTCTACCGGCTGCGTACTTGAGTCAGCAACTGCTTGCAGTTCACATCGTCGTCGGCGGCAGGCACGGTCAGCGGCACCAGAGCCAGTGCCGCTGGCGCAAAAACGGCAGCAGCCACTGCAGCACCGGCACGGGCTGCCAAGGGGCCCGGCTCCAGGCCCACATCGGGTTTGGCAAAGCTGCCGCGCACATAAAGTGGTGTGCGCAGTGAGAAAAACTTCCACTTCAGCGATTCAGGGACGATGCGCAGATTGAGCTGTTCCTGCGCCAGGTTGATCTCGCCCGTGGCTTCAACAACGGCTTCAGTCGTGGCCAGCTTGGCCATGCGTGGGCGGGCAATGCCTTGTTGCACATTGAAGTCGGCCACGGCACAACGCAGCTGCACTTCCTTGTCGCTCCCAAATAGCTTGGCGATGACGATGGAGCCTACGTTCAGTCCGGCGAGGTCCAGCAGTTGCGAGCTGAAAGTGCCGTCGCGCACAAACAGGCGTAGCGAGCCATTGCCCGTGCCCAGCCACTGTGCCAGTGACTCGCCTTGCCCGGTGAGCGCGACTGCGCCATCGAGCCGGCCCAGGCTTTTCTTCATCCTTTCAATCGTGGGAAACAGCGCGGAGAGCTTGAGAGATTGCACCTGTGTGTTGAGTTTGGCTGCAACGGGCCTGGCGTGGCTGTCCACGCTGGCGTCGATATTCAGCGTGCCTTCGGCGAGGCCGAACTTCAGTGGCGATAGGGTGAGTTTGCCGTTGTCCAGCAGCGCATGCACGCTGAGGTTTTGCAGGGGCAGAGCTTCGGGCCGCAGGATATGGCTGCTTTCATAGCGCAGGTCGAGATCCATCTTGTCCCAGTTCTCGGTCTGGAACCGAATTTGCGGCAGTACCTTGCCGTTGACGGGCTGGGGTTTGTCGGGGCTGCCGGACGGGGCTGCGCCTATGACCGGACCCAGATCCACCAGTCGCAGTTGTTTGGAGTGCAGCTGTGCTGTCAGTTTTGGCCGAGGCTGGGCGGAGCGGTATTGGAGGTCGCCGCTCAAATCACTCTGACCCAGCTTGCCCTGAAACTTCTCGTATTGCCAGACGGCCTTGCCTGGCGCTAGGCTGCCGATCAGACGGCCGCTGGTCTCGAACGGCGGTGTGGCGGGCAGCAGCAAGCCGCTGAGCTCGAACAGGTCGGCCATACTCTTGCCGCGCACCTGAACTTGAAAGTCCAGTCCGTCCAGTGTCTTGGGATTGTCGAGAATCCCCTTGGCAAATGCTTGCAGGCTGCCAGCCTTGGCCGAAATGAGCAACGGAAAGCGCAGCCTGTCCTGGCGCAGATCCAGTACAGGCCCCGCCAGACCCTGGGCCTGAATTTGCGCGCGGGTCTTGCCTTGGTGCAGATAGCCAGCGAGGCCAAAGCGCACGCCATAAGGTTGATCGGCACTGACCGGTCTACGCAGCGTGTCGATACGGGCGCGCACGGCCATGTTCTTGACAGCGTCGGACCAGCCCAGAACGCCGTCGCTGATGCGCAGCTGGCCTATTTCAAAACTCCACTTCGGGCCGCTGCTTGCGGGCTTGTCAAATGTCCAGTTGTTCTCGCCCTTGTCGTTGCGGGCCAGCACCATATCTGGAGCCTGCAACAGCAAGGAGTCGAGCTGCACATGGTGCGCCAATAGTGGCCAAAGGCGCAGGCTGGCCGTGGCATTTGCTGCGGTGATCATGGTGCGGGCATCGCGTTCGGGCGGTTGCCGGCCGGCATCAGCTATGGCGTCATCGTCATCTGCGGCCGTCTTTTTCTCGTTAGCTGCCTGGCCTTGCTCGGGCAGGCGACCGGTGTTGAGCTCCTTGGGCGTCGCAGGTAATGCCGGCTGTTTGTCATCGGATTTTTCAGGCGCCTGTTGAACCAGCCAGCCCTGGGGCTGCGAAAGTGTCAGATCGCTGGCGTGCACCACCACGCCGGGCACCCAGTGACGCCAGCCCGTATCGAGAGGCTGTGGCCAGGTCCACTGCAGCTGCAGATCGCCATTGATGGCGAATTCGCGGCCCGTGGAAGTGCTGACTTTTTCATTGATCCATGGCTTGAGCTTGTTCCAGTCCATGAAGGCAATCAGCAGTGACGCCGCCAGAATCAAAGCCAGCAGCAGCGCCATCGCAAGGGCTGACCAGCGCAGCCAGTGACGTGCCAGGCGCGAATGTGCAGGAGCGGATTCAGGGGCTGAAGTGCTGGTGGGATCGACCATGGCTGTTGCATCCTTTTTTGCCACATGCTATTGCGCATACGTGAAATGCCTCGTCATCCAATTGCCTGATGCATGTATGCCCGCATGCAATGAGCTCAGACTTTGCGACCGATCCGGGAAACGATGCTGCAGCTGGAAGAGTGCTGTTGCTGCGAATGCAAACATCTGCAGCAATGACTGCGGTGCTTCATGAAGTGCTGCGAAGTGTTGCTCCATTGTGCAAAGTCATTCCGCTCGGCGTTGAGGTGCCAGTGCCTATCCGGTGCCTGCCGATTCCATGCTGTTAAACGGCAAGATTGCCGATGGACCAGGAAACACCGGTATCAAAGTTTGCCTTCAACTCGTCCGCTGCATGTTCCAGCTCGGTCAGAAACATCTCCATGGCCGCAGCCATCGCGTAGCCGGTGCGCTGATAAGCGCAGCTGTGCAGCAGGGCTCCGGCATCGTGCAGCGCACGCCAGCTCAGGCGTTCGGCCGCCACGTCTTCCGCCACATTGTCCGGCAGCATGAAGGCCAGTGCCTGGCCGCTTGCCACCAGGCGCCGGGCCATGGGGATGCTGCTGGTTTGCACCAGCGGTAGGGCCCGGCTCAGTGCACCGTCGCCCAGACGCTCGAGCATGCTGCGCAACTCCATGTCGGGAGTCATCATGATCAGCGGATAGGCCAGGCAGTCACGCAGACGCAGCAGTCGAGGCCGCATGCGCAGAGGGTGATCAGGAGTCATCACCACGCCCAAGGGTTGTGCCCAGGAGCGCATTTCCTCGACACCGGCAGGAGGTGTTCGGCGCAGGCAATAGGCCACATCGATCTCGCCTTGCGCTACATGACGCAGAAGCTCTTCACCGATGCCGGCACGCACGCTGAAAGTGATGTCCGGATAGCGATGATGCATTGCCGCAATTACCTGGGGCACGAGGTATTCGGCCGTCGCGTGGGGTACACCCACGCTTACATGCCCGTGCCGCAAGGCATTCAGGTCTTCGACCTGGGCTAGGGCATTGTCAAAGTCGCGCTGGCTTCGCCTGACTGCTGCCAGCACGATCTCGCCGGCCACCGTCAGCTGCATGCCTCTGGGCAGTCGGTCGAACAGTGGCTGACCCACCTGCGCTTCGAGATTGAGGATTTGCTGGTTGACCGCTGCTGCGGTCAGGTGCAGGGTCGCCGAGGCCTTGCGCACCGAACCTCGGCGCGCCACCTCGTCAAAGCATCGAAAAGCCTGAGAAATTGCTGGCATGTCCTGAGTGTAAAGTTTTATCTGACACCTCTTAAAAAACAAACAGCTATTCCTGACGCTGACGAACTTCTAGAGTGGCAGCCATCAATCCCTTCTGTCACAGAAAGAACCCCATGGCTACCACCGTTGACCAGGTCACCCAACGCCGACGCGGCACAGGTCTTATCGCTCATGACAGCGCTCTGAGCGCAGGCGGCTACACATTGATCGCCCCCCAGACGGCGGATGGGCATGTCTACCTCATAGATATCCACGGCCAGGTGGCTCACGAGTGGAAGCTGCCGGTGCGCGCCGGCCGCCATGCTGTCATCCTGCCTAACGGCAATCTGGGCTACAACGGCAACCACCGTGGATCGCCGGACCTCTATGCGCCATGGTCCATGTGGCACGGCGGCGATTTCTACGAGGTCAGACCCGATGGAGAGGTGGTCTGGCGCTATGAAGATCCGGCCCATCACCATGATGCACAGTGGTTGCCCAATGGCCATTTGCTCTACGCCGCTTGCGCCCCTGTCCCCCAGGGCTTTGCAGAACGCGTGCCGGGCGGCAGCTCCCAAGGGCCGGATGAGGTGATGTATGGCGATGTGATCCGGGAAGTGGACCGCACAGGTCGATTGGTCTGGGAGTGGAAGGCCTGGGAGCATCTGGAGCCCGAGCACTTTCCCATTCACCCGGGCTTTGGCCGCTATCACTGGCCTTTGGTCAACGGCCTTGGGCTTGCGGTCGATGGAACGGTGTTCATGAGCTTGCGCACGACCTCGGGAATCATTGGCGTGGACAAGGCCAGTGGCAGCGTGAAGCTGCATATCCCGCCATCGGTGGTCTCGCACCAGCATGCTCCGGTTCCTCTGGCAAACGGCCATATCCTGACCTTTGACAACGGCAACTTCCGCACGGGAGCCCATGTCGCTTTCTCGCGTGTGCTGGAAATAGATCCTGTCTCGCATGAGATCGCGTGGAGCTACCAGGACGAGATGGTCAATGCCTTCTACACCGCCTTCATGGGCAGCGCGCAGCGGCTTTGGAACGGCAACACGCACATCACGGAGTCAGCCACGGGACGCCTGTTTGAAGTGACGCCGCAAGGCGAGGTGGTCTGGGAGTTCATCCTGCCCTGGTTTGGCGAGTATCCCGATGCCGCTGCACGACGCACAGGCCCGGGCCGTTTGAACATGGTGTTCCAGACATGGCGTTACCAGGCAGCGCAACTGCCTTGGTTGTCCCGCTGAGCCATTCCAGATCCAGCAGAAAGATCATCATGCAAATACGACGCAGACAGTTTGCAGCCTGGGCGTTGGGCGCTCCGCTGCTGCAGCAGCTATCACCGGCAAGCCAGGCTGCTGTCCAGCTCTGGCCTGCCCAGGCACTGACGGTGGTAGTTCCCTTCGCGCCCGGAGGCAGTGTGGACGTAGCCGCCAGGCTGGTAGTGCCGCGTCTGGCAGAGCGCCTGGGCCAGCCCGTGATCATCGAGAACATGGTTGGGGCATCGGGGACCATTGCAACGCAGCGTGTCATCAAAGCCAGACCCGATGGCTATACCTTGCTCTTCGGTGTGGCCAGCTCGGTGCTGGTTGCTCCCTTGATCTCGCCGGCAAAGTTTCGCTATGACGGCTTGCACGAGTTGAAGCCCGTGGCACCGGTTGCCTCTTCGGTGTTTGCGCTGCTCGCCCGCCCGGGACTTGCTGCAGGCAGTGCGGACGATCTCATTGAACTTGCGCGCCAGAAACCGGGGCGACTAACTCTGGGCACCGATGGTATCGGTACCAGCCTGCACCTGACGGGGGAGCTGATTCAGCAGATGTCCGGTATCGATCTGGTGCATGTTCCCTACAGGTCTGGCCCGCAGGTGCTGACCGAGCTGGCAGGTGGTCAGATCGACCTTGCCGTGCTGCCTGTAGCGCTGGCTCAGCCGTTTGTGCTGGAGGGCAAGGTCAGGGCACTGGGCATGACATCCCGCCAGCGTCTGGCCGCGCTGCCCCAAACGCCAAGTCTTTCGAAGACACCGGCCCTTCGCAATCTGGAGGTTGAGGCCTGGCAAGGCTTGCTGGCTCCCGCTCATACGGATGCCCGTATCGTCAAGCGTCTGGCCGATGAAATCGCGGTCTTGCAAGCGGACCTCGAGATGAGCAGAAAACTGACGGAAGCCGGCTTCAAGCCCATGCGAATGGGGCATCTCCAGTTCCTGGCCTATCTGG
The DNA here is from genome assembly GCF_000241525.1 of Comamonas testosteroni ATCC 11996. Lineage (GTDB taxonomy): Bacteria > Pseudomonadota > Gammaproteobacteria > Burkholderiales > Burkholderiaceae_C > Comamonas > Comamonas testosteroni. Next base: position 158,156 of record NZ_AHIL01000043.1, on the reverse strand, counting down.
AGCAGGAGAAAAGAGTTCTGGAGAACACTATTCGCAAAGCCAATATCCGAACGGATTAGCCAGCGCCAAGTCGCATCGTTGTCTGGCGAGGGCGCAGGCGGTCGCTGATCCGGCAGCAGCTGGTCGGAGCATTCATGACGCCCCGAGCTCAGGGGGCCATGCCGCCATGAGGTCCAGGAATCGGGTCAGCCACTAAAATTCCGCGCCATGCATAACTCCCACGATCCCAAGGTTCTGCCCGTGCGCGATGGCGTCAGCCCTAGTTGTGTGGTGTTGCCATCCCAGGGCGGGGGGCTGTTGATCGACTTCTTGTGCGAACGCCTGCCCGCCGTCGGGCGCGCAGACTGGCTGCGTCGCATGGCAGCCGGTCAAGTGGTCAGCGAAACCGGAGAGATGGCCGGCCCGGACGCTGCATTCATGCCGGGGCTGCGCTATTACTACTATCGCGAGCAGGACGGCGAGCCAGAGATTCCGTTTGCGGCTGAAGTCATCCATCGCGATGCGCATCTGCTCGTCGCCGACAAGCCGCATTTTCTGCCTGTGGTGCCCGCAGGCCAGTATCTGCAGAACACGCTGCTGGTACGGCTCAAGCGCGAGTTCGATCTGCCCGAGCTGTCGCCGATTCATCGCATCGACCGCGACACCGCGGGGCTGGTGGTGTTTTCGGTGCAGCGCGCTACACGCGGCATCTATCAGGGGATGTTCAGGGACAGGGCCATTCACAAGGTCTACGAGGCCGTGGCACCTTACCGTGCCGAGTTGAGCTTTCCGCGCGAGCACGTGAGCCGCATGGAGGAGAGCGGGCATTTCTTTCGCATGCATGAGGTCGCGGGCGAGCCCAATAGCCGCACCTTGATGGAAATCATTGAGCACAACAGTGCCTGGGCACGCTATCGGCTCAGTCCTGTTTCGGGCAAGCGCCATCAGCTGCGTGTGCATATGGCGGCGCTGGGTCTGCCGCTCAGGGGTGATGCCTTCTATCCCGTGGTCAATGACCCGGAGCCGGGCGACTATTCCAATCCCTTGCAGTTGCTGGCACGCAGCCTGGCCTTTGACGATCCTCTGACTGGACAACGCCGCGAATTCGCCAGCCGGCGCGGCCTGCAGGCGCTGCCGCAAGACTGAGTCCGGCAGCGCATTGCCCGACCCTTACCAGGGAAGGGGAAACGTTGGGTGTCATCAATTATCGGACAAAACTGTCCGATAATTGATGACATGTCCACCACCCGTCCTCCATCCGCCGAACGCCGCGCCCAGTTGCTGGACGCGGCCGATGCCGTGTTTGCCGAGCATGGCGTGACCGCTCCCCTGGATCTCATCGTCGAGCGTGCCCAGGTAGGCCGCGCCACGCTGTACCGTCAGTTCCCGGACCGTCGCGCCATCATGGTGGCGCTGCTGGAGCGCTCGGTCGAGAAGACCCGGGCCGCTGCCATCGCCTGGCGCGACGACGACCAGGCCTTCTTCAAGCTGCTGGCTCTGGTGGGCGAGCGCATCGCTGTCTCCGCCACGCTGGTGGACTACTGGCGTACGGTGGACCAGAGTGATGCAGAGGTCATCCATGCGCGCCAGCAGATGTGGCTGGTTTTCGAAGAGCCCATGAAGCGTGCTGTGGCCAAGGGCCTGTGCAAGCAGGCCTTGAATGCCAAGGATCTGTCCCTGGTGTTCGGCATGCTGGGCGGCGCCCTGCGTGGTGAAACTCCTGCGCAACGCAAACAACTGGCGCGTCGCGCCCTGCAAATCATTCTGGACGGAATCAAGGCCTGAGGTTTATGAGTCAAGCTGCAGCACAAGCCACGGAGGCTCAAGCCAATCAAGAAGGCCCGAAATCTCCCAGCAGTCAGGCTTCAGCTCCTCCCGCCATTCCTCAGGGGCCCGTCATCCTGCTGCGCCGCCCGCCGGACTGGGCCGAGCATGAAAAGCCCGCGCTGCCCGGCTCGCCGGCCATGCCCCATCACGAGCCCTGGATTCGCGTCTGCTACGGGCTGATTGCTGTGCTGGTCGGGTTGACCGGTGGCTTGGGCAATGCCTTGTTCACAGCCAATCTGCCCACGATTCAGGGACAGATGGGGCTGACCTCGGTCGAGGCCGCCTGGCTGACGGGCGCCTACGTCATGTTCAATATGACGGCCAATCTGCTGGTCTATAAATTCCGCCAGCAGTTCGGCATGCGCCTGTTCACCGAGATCGGCCTGGGTTGCTACGCGGCGCTCAGCGTGCTGCATCTGCTGCTGGGCAGCTACGACAGCCTGATTCTGCTGCGCGCGGCCAGTGGCCTGGCAGCAGCGACCTGCTCGTCGCTGAGCACGCTCTACATGCTGCAGGCCGCACCACGCACCTATGTGCTCAAGATGCTGGTGATCGGCGTGGGCGTGGGCCAACTGGCCACGCCGCTGGCCTGGATTCTGTCGCCGGGTCTGCTCTACAACAGCGAGTGGCACAACCTCTATCTGTTTGAAGCCGGCCTGGCACTGATGTCCTTTGCCGCCGTGGTGCTGCTCAAGCTGCCATCGGGCTTGTACATCAGGACCTTCGAGAAGCTGGACTTCGTCACTTTCAGCCTGATGGTGCCGGGCCTGGGTCTGTTGATCGCGGTGCTGGTCCAGGGCTATTCGCGCTGGTGGTTCGATACGCCGGGGCTGGCCTGGATGCTGGTGGCAGCGATCGCGTTGCTCAGCGTCGCGCTTTACATCGAGCACCATCGCGTCAACCCCATGTTCCACACGCGCTGGTTCGCGCAGATGCCGACGATTCGTTTCGTGATCGGTGCCATTTTGCTGCGCTTTCTCACGGCCGAGCAAAGCTACGGCGTGGTGGGATTGATGCGCACGCTGGGCATGACATCCGACCAGATGCAGCCGCTATTCATGGTGATTTTGCTTGGAACGCTTATAGGTATTGCATTGTCTGCCACTACTTTCGGTGTCCCCAATATGGGCAAGCAGATTGTGGTGGCGATTGCGCTGTTCGCCGTGGCCGCGTTTCTCGATCACCATCGCAGCAGCGTGGACCGTCCTTCGGACTTTTTCTTCAGCCAGTTCCTGCTGGCGGTGGGCTCGGGCGTCTTCATGGGCCCGCTGATGCTGACCGGCATCATCCAGGGGCTCAAGTTCGGAGCCAATCACATGCTCACCGCCGTGGTCACCATCTCAATGACCCAGGCTATGGGCGGTTTGCTCGGTTCGGCCTTGCTGAGCACTTACCAGACCTACCGCGAGCAGATCTACTCCGTGGCCCTGGTGGCGCAGATGGACCCGACCGACCCCGTGGTGGCCGAGCGGCTCAAGATACAGAACCAGATCTACGGCAAGGTGACGCCCGATCCCGCCATGCGCGCCAACCAGGGAACGCTGCAGCTGTCGCAGATCGTGCGGCGTGAAGCCAATGTCAGGGCCTATAACGATGTGTTTGCGCTGACGGCCGCCATCGCCTTGCTGTATCTGCTCTGGAGTCTGGGAGCCTCGGCGCGAGTGCGCCAGGCTGCCGCCATGGTGCGCGCCATGACACGGCAAAGCGGCAACCAGGTGGCGGCAGCCGCCGGGACCGACGGTACGCCCCAGCGCGCACCTTCGGTGGCGCCGCTCGCAGAGCCTGAGGCAGCGAACGCCCATGAGCCCGATGTATCGCAGCGTGTCACGGTGGTGGTGCAGCCCACGGCCACCGATGCCTATGGCGATGTGGAAGAGGGCGCTCAGGCCGGGCCCGCCAGTCCGGCGCGGACCGTGGTGATCGAAGGCGCGCAGGCCACGCACCTGGCTGCCGCCGCGCAGGCGGCCGAGACTCGCGAGCAGGCCGTGCTGGCCAGCCGCGACCCCCTGCAGGACAACGCCCAGGCGCTCGAACTCGAGGCCGAACTGGAGCAGGAAATCGACACAAACGCCCGCAGCAGCCCTGCGGCCGACGATGGCGGCCGGGATGGCTCCGGCCCCCAGGCAAGGAACTCAAACCGATAACAGCAAGAGATTGAGCATGAGCGACAGTCAACAACCCCATTCCCCCGCAGCCTCTGCGGCGACAGCTGCCCCTTCACCCGCTGCAGCCTTGCCTCCCACGCCAAAAAAGATCAAGCCTTCATTGCGCAGCGTGCTCATCATGCTGGTCGTGGCCCTGGCAGGCATGCTGCTCGTGTTGCGGGCCTGGAATCTGTGGCCCTTCAACAGCTCGGTGGTGACCACGGACAATGCCTATGTGCGTGGTGCCGTCACCGTGCTGGCTCCGCAGGTCAATGGCTACGTGACGGAGGTGCTGGTCAAGGATTATGAGCAGGTCAAGGCCGGCCAGCCGCTGGTGCGCATCGATAGCCGCAGCTATGAAGCGGCCGTCGCCCAGGCCCAGGCGCAACTGGCCAATGCCCAGGCGCAGCTGAGCAATTCGGAACAGACACAGGCCCAGAACCGTGCCACGCTGAGTGCCAGCCGCGCCGGTCTGGCTGCCGTGGAGGCAGAGGCCCAGCGCTCGCAGGCGGAGCTCAAGCGTGTGCAGGAGCTGGCCGAGCGAGGCTCTGTGTCTCTGAACGAACGCGACAAGGTGCGCGCCACCTCGCGCCTGGCCGCGACCAACGTGGCCAAGGCCCAGGCCGACATCGCGATCAACCAGGAAAAGATCAAGGCCACGACCGTGGGCCGTGACTCTCTCAAGGCCCAGGTGCAGATGGCTGAAGCGCTGCTGCGTCAGGCCCAGATCAATCTGGACAACACCGTGGTCCATGCTCCCAGCGATGGACAGGTCAGCGAGGTATCGGTGCGCAAGGGCCAGTACGTGGCGGCCGGTACGCAGCTCATGTATGTGGTGCCGCCCACTTACTGGGTGGTGGCCAACTACAAGGAAACCCAGACCGCTCGGGTGCAGATCGGCCAGCTCGTGAGCTTCAGCGTGGACGCACTGGGCGGCTTGCGCCTCACGGGCCATGTGCTGGAGATTGCGCCAGCCACGGGTTCGGAGTTCAGCGTGCTCAAGGCCGACAACGCCACGGGTAATTTCACCAAGGTCGTCCAGCGTCTGCCCATCAAGATAGCCATCGATGAGGGTCAGGCCGATGCGGCGCGTCTGCGCCCCGGCATGTCGGTCATCGTGCGCCTCGATACTGCACAAAAAGTAGAGCATTCAGCGCATACCCAGCAGGCGATTGATGCCGATTTGGCTCAAAAATCTCAAGCGCCCGCAGCTTCTGCATCCGAACAGGCCAAGCCATGAAGAACGCCCTTCATACCGTGCGTGCCTTGCCCCTGGCGCTGGCATTCCTCGTGGCTGGTTGCAGCGTGCCCAGTCTGACCCGGGCCCCGGACAGCGCTCAGCCTGCGGTGCCGGCCAGCTGGAGCACGGATCAGGCCGCAGGTGGTGCCAGCGTAGTCCAGACCGGTTGGTGGCAGGCCTTTGGTGATGCGCAGCTGAGTCGCTGGGTGGAACTGGCGCTTGCGCGCAACAACGATGTACTCACAGCCCTGGCCAGGGTGGAGGAGGCACGCGCGAATCTCGATGTGACGGGCTCGGCGGCTGCACCGCAGCTGTCGCTCAGCGCACCGGGCTCGGCCAACCGCAGCTTGAGCGCGAGAACCGGCCAGATGGTGCATGTGCGTTCGGCCCAGCCCGTGCTGCAAGCGAGCTGGGAGCTGGATCTCTGGGACCGCCTGGGCAGTATGAGCCGGGCCGCCGATCAGCGCCTGCAGGCCAGCCAGGCGGATCGCGACGCAGTACATTTGACGGTGGCCGCGACCGTGGCGCAGGCCTATATCGCTCTGCGCTCGCTGCAGGCCCAGCTGGCCGTGGCCGAGGATACGGTGAAGTCGCGCGAGGAAGCGGTGCGCCTGCTCACCGACCAGGTGCGTGTGGGCTATATCTCGCAGCTGCAGCAAAGCCAGGCGCTGGCCGAGCTGGAAAGCGTGCGGCAATCGGTGCAGCAGCTGTCTCTGGCGCTGCAGCGCCAGCGCATAGTGCTGATGCAGTTGGTGGGCGGCAGCGGTGACGACCAGGCACAGGCCTTGGCCCGTACCACATTGAGCGACCATGCCAGGCTCGAGTCCATGAGCTTGCCTGCCATGCCTGCACCTGGCTTGCCATCGGGCTTGCTGGAGCGCCGCCCCGATATTGCACGTGCCCAGCTGCTGCTGGCGGCCAGCGACAGCAATCTTGCGGCACAGCGCGCGTCCTTTTTGCCGCAGGTGAGCCTGAGCGTGAACTTCGGCAGCCTGTTCATCAACGCGCTGGATTACAACCCGGCCCGGGTCTGGTCGCTGGGAGGCAGCATTCTGGCCCCGCTGTTCAACGGCGGTCGCCTGCAGGGTCAGTTCGATGCGGCATCTGCCCAGCGCGATCAGGCCGCCTATGCCTATCGCGGCGTGGTCATCAAGGCGTTTGGCGATGTGGAAACAGCCCTGGTTAGTTCCCAGCAACTGCAAGCCCAGTGGGAGCATGCCAAGGAACGCGAAAAAGTGCTGGGTCGTACCCTGGGTTTTGCCAAGGATCGGTATGAGGCCGGCTACGCCAGCTATCTGGAGGAGCTGGATGCCCAGCGCAATCTGTTTGCCGTGCAGCAGGAAGTGCTGCGCCTGCGTCAGAGCCAGCTGGAAAACGCCGTGGCGCTGTACCAGGCGCTGGGTGGCGGCTGGCAGTTGGCCGATGCAACTGCCCCGCAACCTTGAATCTGAGCCGAAAGCTCCTGGAAAGTGAGCCTTCTCCGCCTGTGTTTTATGGGTTTAAGGCATCTTGAAGTAATACCAAAGGCCGACGGCAGCCAGTGCCAGCACCAGCAGCCACAGATACCGGCCTTGCCCTCTGGGGACTTCTCCCGGCGATGGCGCTCCGGGCTGAAAGCGGTTTGGGACGCTGGCCTGCACCGATTGCCGTTGCAGGATTTGCCAGTCCAGCGCAATCCCATCCATGGCCGCATCGATATGGTCCTTGGCCTGGGCAAGACCCAGGCCCGTGGCATCGCGCAGCAGCTTGATGGCCTCGATCTTGTTGCCGCGTGCCATGGCGTCTTCCACCTCGGCCCTGGTTTCTGCGGGCACTGTGTTCGCGCCGGACATCAACGCCTCTATGGCCTCTGCATGATCGCCGCTCACGGTGACGCTGGTGGTGGTCTTGCCATTGACGGTCGTGGTGGTGGTCTTGATGGAAGAGAAGGAGCTGCCGGGCACGGTGTCGGCCCGATTCAGCTGGTCCAGCAGCAAAGTGGCATCCTTCATGCCCAGTTTGTCCAGCTGCTCGCGCAACTGCTGCATGGCCTGCGTCCGCTCTGCTGCGCCATGTTGGACAAAGTCCGGCTCGTCGCTGGCTTCCAGCAGGTCTTTGGCCTCCTTCAAACCCAGCCCGCTTTGCTCGCGCAGCTGTTTGATGGCTTCGATCTTGTGACCGTTTTGCCAGTGCCTGAGGATCTCTGCTGGAATTTGTGTGGGCATGAACTGCTCTTTATGGTTGTGGCTGTTGAACCTGGCGTCAGCCGCAGTCCACCTGCAAATGGCTGAAGTCCCTGGCGCGTAGCCTGGCATCCTCGATAAAGGCCATGAGGCGTGCGCCGTCCTGCCAGCACCAGTGGAACTGCTCATGCGACTGCAGCGTCAGTAGAGAGCGCCAGTGCGAGCTGCCGGGGTGTTCCTCTGCCTCGGGCGTGGGGTCGTAGCCCAGGCTGTCCCAGGAGGGGCGGCCCAGCAGATAGTCGCGAGGCAGATCGCCGCTTTCCTCAAGCCCATGGAGCCAGTCCTGGAGTTCATCGAACTCCACTGGCCAGTCCTTGCGCAGCTCCTCGTGACGAGGAAGGTCGATGCCGTTCTCAAACTGAAGCGCACGGCTGTCCGTGACCCACTGGTGGGGAGCCTGGATCTCATGCATGTCGCTGATGTCCGGCCAGTAGAACGCCTTGAGATAGTCCTGGTCGCGCCAGAAGATGGCGTCGTCCTCGTCAAAGCCGTAGAACAGCGACAGCAGGCCGCTGGCCGGCAGCTCTGCAGGGCGGCCGGGCCCGCCCGGGAGTTCGGCAAAGTTGACCTGTCCGACAAACAGGTAGTGGCCGTCTGGATGCTCGGGCCAGGCAAAGCCCGCAGGCACCATGGGCTGGCCGCCAAAGCGGCTTTGCAGGGGCGTGCCTATTGTGTGGCCCAGGCGAATGGCCACGGCGGGCTGGGCCAGATTCAGAAAGTATTGCTTGTGCGCCTTCAGCAGTGGCGAGGCATCCAGGTGTTTTTCAAGCGTTGTGAAGTCCATGAAGCTTGGAGCAGTGAGTTTGCAGGCCATTCTGACCCAGACAGCGGCCGTGCCTTGCCAGAGACCGTCCGCCAGATGCAAAAAAACGTCTGTTCATTGCATTCCTGGACTCTGATGCTTGCAAATTCATAGCTGCATGCGAAGGTATGCATTGGACTTAAGGCGAAATCGGCTCAAAGCTTCCGAGGAATTGCTGCACGAAACCGACACCGGCCTGTCCAGCTGATCGGTCCATGCCTTGTAGGTGCGCAGAGCCATGGCATGCAGCCGGTCTATGTGTTGCGGCAGCCGGTTCAGGATCTGGGCCTCGCTCTGAACGGCCGGTCCCCGGGCCTGCAGCAGCTCATCGTGGCCCTCGCCGCACCATTGGCGCACGCTGTCTGCGGTCACTTCCAGATGGCCTTGAAACGCCCATTGCCGGCCATGGACAAAGCCCTTGTTCAGGCAATGCTGTCCGTACATGGTGCGCCTGGCGGCCATCGGAATGTCGAATGTGTCGTAATGCCAGTTGAAGATGGTGGCTTGTGCGGGCAGGTTCATCAGTTGCTGGGCGCTGGGGGTGATACGGACTTCGCTCCAGCCTATGTTCGGGCAGGGGTTGCGCCATACGCGTGCGCCCATGGCGCGGGCCAGCATTTGCGCGCCAAAGCAGTGGCCCAGCACGGGGATGTCGTACTGCAGGGCACTTTGCAGCAGGCAGCGCTCTTCATCGATCCAGAGCAACTGCTCGTTGGCGCAATGGTTGCTGCCCAGCACGATGATGCCGCGATAGTCGCGCGCATTGGCCGGGGCCGCGCCTTCGGCACAGGGATCTAGCAGCACATGGGCAATGTCTTGCTGACGCAGATGGTCGAGCAGGATGCCGGGACCTTGCGATGCTTCGTGCTGGAGGATGGCGACAGGCTTCATGGGAGACAGGCTTGAAGGGCAAGCCGGTTGTTGTGAAGCCTTGAATCTAGAAAATCAGGCCTCAAGCCCTGGTATGGATGGTGGCTGCTGCTATCAAGATTGCATAAAGAAAGACAGCTCGGTCCGGCGTCATCCAGGCTTTTCAATTTCCGTCAGCGTGCCATACTGGGCTGCCGCCGCCCGGCTGCGGTGGCCTTTATCACTGCAAAAGCATGGCTATGTCACAAAGCAAACACGGGCTTCATGGGGCTGGGAGTACGGGGCAGGGCAGCAGCCAGTCGGCACTGACATTGGCGGCTTTGGGCGTGGTTTTTGGCGATATCGGCACCAGCCCGCTCTATGCGTTCAAGGAGGCTTTTACAGGCACACATGGGCTGACGGTGGGTCCCGAAAATGTGCTGGCCGCGCTCTCGGCCCTGCTGTGGGCTGTGATCGTCATCGTCGCCATCAAATATGTGTGGGTGGTGCTCAGCCACGATAACGATGGAGAGGGCGGCGTGCTGGCGCTGACGGCGCTGGCCCACCGCGTGATGGGCGATCAGTCGCGCCGCTCCCGCTTTGTGGTCGGGGCCGGCGTGTTTGCGGCTGCACTGTTCTATGGTGATGCCATCATCACGCCGGCGATTTCCGTGCTCTCTGCCGTGGAGGGCATGAGCATTGCCACGCCAGAGTTCGAGCATTTCATCGTACCTATCACGATAGGTATTCTGATCGGACTGTTTTCCATTCAGATGAAGGGCACCAGTGTGGTGGGGAGGCTGTTCGGCCCGGTCACCATTGTTTGGTTCCTATGCATTGCCTGGGCAGGTGTGGCCAGCATTGTGCAGACGCCCATGGTGCTGGAGGCCGTCAACCCGCTGCATGCGCTTCGCTTCGCCGTGCAACACACGGACAAGGCCTTCTTCCTGCTGTCGGCCGTGTTTCTGGCCATGACAGGTGCCGAGGCCCTCTATGCCGATATGGGTCACTTCGGCAGCCGGGCCGTGCGTCTGGGCTGGTATGGGTTGGTGTTCCCGGCTCTGATGCTCAATTACTTCGGCCAGGGCGCGTTGCTGTTGCGCGATGCGACTGCGGCCAGCAATCCCTTTTTCTTGCTGGCTGCGCCGTCCTGGTTGCTGATTTTTGTGGTGCTGGCCACGGCTGCCACGGTGATTGCCTCGCAGGCGACCATCTCGGGGGCTTATTCCATGACGCTGCAGGCCAGCCGTCTGGGTTATCTGCCGCGTGTGCGTGTGTTGCACACCTCCGATCAGGAGCAGGGCCAGATCTATATCCCCAGCGTGAACTGGTTGATGCTGCTGGCCGTGATCGCGCTGGTGCTGGCCTTCAAGTCCTCGGGGGCATTGGCGGCGGCCTATGGCATTGCCGTGTCGGGCACCATGCTGATCACCACCATGCTGGTGGGCTTTGTGGTCTATCTGGGGCGCAGCCGCGCAAGAGTCGCCACATTGGCAGCGCTGGCCTGTTTTGCGGTGCTGGAGATAGGTTTTTTTGCCTCCAACCTGACCAAGCTGGAGCAGGGCGGCTGGCTGCCGCTGACGCTGGGCGCCATCATCTTCATTGCGCTGACGACATGGCGCGACGGCACCCAGCTGGTGGCCGAACATCGCCGTCGCCTTGATATTCCCATGAGCGATCTGATGAGCTCGCCCATGAGCGGCGTGCCGGTAGTGTCCGGCACGGCCGTCTATTTGACTTCCGACCCCAAGCTGGTGCCGAACGCGCTGTTCCACAATCTCAAGCATTTCAAGGTCATGCATGAGCAGACGGTATTTCTCCACGTGATCAACGAGAACACGCCCTATGTGCATGATGGCGAGCGCCTGCAACTGAAGCCCATGTGCAATGGGGTCTGGGCACTGGACATGCATTTCGGCTTTCGCGAGCAGCCTGATATTCCGGCGGCGCTCCAGCGGATTGCACCGGACGTCGATGGCGAGATACCGAATCTGGACCCCATGACGACCAGCTTTTTCGTGGCCAGGGTGCAGGTGGTGGACGGGCCCGGCGGTCTTTCCGCCTGGCGCTGCGCTCTGTTTGGCTGGATGTCCCGACAATCGGCCAGCGCGGCGACTTATTACAAGTTGCCAGCCAACCAGGTGGTGGAGCTGGGCACGCAGGTCGTGCTTTGAATGGTAGGGAGGCAAGCCAGCCAAGCACTGGCCACCATGTTTTTAGAGTCTTATTCGTCCAAAGCGTCCAGGGCACGCGCCGAGTAGACCATGGCGGCGCCCGCATTCAAGGCCACAGCCACACCCAGAGCTTCGGCAATTTCCTCCCGGCTGGCACCGGCTGCCTTGGCAGCCTTGGTATGCACGGCAATGCAGCCGTCGCAGCGCGTGGTAACGCCCACGGCAATCGCAATCAGCTCGCGAGTCTTGGCATCAAGATGAGCGGTCTTCTTGCCCGCGCTGGACAGGGCCTTGTAGCCCTCCATGGTGCCTGGGCTCAACTCGGAAAACTCTCCCAGCCTGCCAGCCAATTCCTTGCGGTATTCGTTCCAGTCCAGCATTGCCTGCTCCTTGTTGAATGAAGCTTTGATTGTGTGCCACTGTCATCGGGCATTCAAGCTACAAGCGTTTCGTCCGCTGAGCAGCAATCGTTGGGTGGGTGAATCTGCAGGGATTTTCGAGCTGTATGAAAATACAGGTCCCATCGTTGGCATCCACCCATCTTCCTGCCGAGCATTTTGTAAGCGTCATCGTGACCGTACCCCAAGTCGCCATTCTTCCGCCGCACCGCTTCTACTATCTGCACAACTTCCAGCAGGCGCTGGACTGGTTGGCGCAGCGCTATGGCGATCTGCTCAGCGAGCAGGAGGTTGATTTCATCGCCGGCTTTGCGCGCCTGCCACAGAGCTCCAGGGCGCTGCTGGTACGCATGCTGATGCGGCGCGGGCCCTGGTTTCGCGCCAGCAAGCTGGCCTACGAGGAGATTCCAATGACGGTCGATGCCGCAGCGCCCCTGCTGGAGCGTGGCTGGCTCAGTGCCACCGAGCCCATGGAGGTGGTCGAGCTGTTCGGCCTGCACACCAAACCCGAGCTATTGCGGATCTTGGCTGGTTTTGAACTGTGTTCTTCCATGCGCAAGGCCGAGATGCTGCAGCTGCTGGCCGAGAGGCAACCCGAGCCCCGGTCTTATGCCGTCTGGTACCCAGGGGCCGTGGAGCCAGTCTGGCGCGTCATGGTGGGCGAGCTGGGAGAGCGTCTGAGGCTGATGTTTTTTGGCAATCTCTATCAGGACTGGTCGGAGTTCGTGCTGGCCGACCTCGGTATTTTCCGCTATGAGCCGGTGGCGCTGGATGCTGACTCGCGCGCATTTCAGCGCCGCGAAGATCTGGACTTCTATCTGGAGATATCGGCCCGGCGCCAGGCTCTCGATGAAGGCGTGGAGCCCGCACAACTGCTGCCTGCACTTGTTGAAAACCATAGCGAAAACCCGTGGCTGGACATGCGCAGGGCCAAGGTCCTGCTGAAGCTTGGCCAGGAGTGCGAGAGGCTGCAGGACTGGCCGCTGGCAGCTCAGGCCTATGGGGCCAGCCGCTATGCGGGTGCACGTCACCGTCATATTCGCGTGCTGGAGCGCATGCAATGCTTCGACCAGGCGCTGGCTCTTGCCAGCCAGGCGCAAGCCGCGCCTGAAAGTGAAGAGGAGCGTCAGCGCGTGGCGCGCATGTTGCCGCGTCTGAGCCGCAGCCTGGGGCTGGTGGCTGCGGGGCGCCAGCCTGCTCTGGCCCCGGCCGTGGCGGCCCTGCGCAGCGATGTGCTGCTGGACCGACCCACCCAGCCCATGGCGGTGGAGTTCGCGCTTCAATTCCATTGGCATAGAGACGATGCGCCGGTGTTCTATGTCGAGAACGCGTTGGTCAACTCGCTATTCGGTCTGCTGTGCTGGCCCGCCGTCTTTGCGCCGCTGCCGGGGGCGTTTTTTCATCCCTTCCAGAGTGGGCCGGCCGATCTGGGAGCACCGGATTTTGTGCTGCGCCGCCAGCCGCTGTTTGATGCCTGTCTGGCCGAGCTGGAGGACGGTCGCTATCGGGCCACGATTCGCCAGCGTTTTGCCGACAAGCAAGGCGTTCAGTCGCCGTTCGTGTTCTGGGGCACATTGACGCAAGAGCTGCTGGAGCTGGCGCTCGATTGCATGCCTGCAGCCCATCTGCGGATTCTGTTCGCGCGGCTGCTGCTGGACGTGAAGGCTAACCGCACCGGCTTTCCCGATCTGGTGCGCTTCTGGCCTCTGCGGTCCGATGCCGGTTCACGCTATGAGCTGGTGGAAGTCAAAGCGCCGGGTGACAAGCTGCAGGACAACCAGATTCGCTGGCTGGCCTATTGCACGGAGAAGGGCATTCCCGTGAGCGTCTGCCATGTACAGTGGCGTGACGATGGTGGCGCGCCATGAAGCCTGCGCTTAGCGTGGCAGTACGCACACTGTGCGAGTTCACGGCGCGCGGCGGCGATCTGGATCTGCGCTTCACGCCTGCGCCCAGTGCGCTGGAGGGTATGGAAGGCCATGCCGTGGTGCAGAAACGGCGTAAAAACATCAGTGGCTACGAAACGGAGCTGGCGCTCAGCGGCCGGTTCGAAGAGCTGCAGGTTCGCGGCCGGGCCGATGGCTTCGATGCCTTCAAGCAGCAACTCGAAGAGATCAAGACGTACCGGGGCCGGCTCGACGGCGTGCGCCCTCATCACCGGGCCTTGCACTGGGCCCAGGCCAGGGTCTATGGTCATTTGCTGTGTCAGGAGCGCGGCCTTGAGCGGATCAAGCTGGCGCTGGTTTATTTCCAGATCGGCAGCGCAGAGGAGACCGTGCTGGTGGAAGAGTGCTCTGCCACCGAACTGCAAGCCTTTTTCGAGTTGCAATGTGCCCGTTATCTCGAATGGGCACGTCGCGAGGACGCCCACCGTCAGGCGCGCGATGGGGCCATGGCGCAGCTGAAATTTCCCATGCCGGCTTTCAGATCCGGGCAGCGGGAGCTGGCCGTGGCCGTCTATCGTACGGCCCATGCCAGCGAAGGCGGTCGTTGCCTGATGGCCCAGGCCCCGACCGGCATCGGCAAGACCCTGGCTACGATTTTTCCCATGCTCAAGAGCATGGCAGCAGTCATGGTCAAGGGTGCCTCGGAGGCTGATGCAGCCGGTCTGGACAAGCTGTTCTTTCTCACTGCCAAGGGCACTGGCCATGGACTGGCCCTGCATGCGCTGGGCCAGCTGCAGCAAGCCTTGCCGGCATCGGCATCGGCATCGGCATCGGCATCGTTTGCGCCACTGCGTGTCCTGGACATGAAGGCGCGCGAAAAGACCTGCGAGCATCCCGACAAGGCCTGCCATGGAGAGTCCTGTCCGTTAGCGCGTGGCTTCTTTGACCGACTGCCTGCGGCCAGGCAACAGGCGCTGCAACTGCCGCTCTGGGATGGACCGGCGTTGCGGACTCTGGCCTTGGAGCATGGCATCTGTCCCTATTATCTGTCGCAGGAGTTGGTGCGCTGGGCCGATGTGGTGGTGGCCGACTACCACTATTACTACGACAGTGCCGCCATGCTCTATGCGCTGGCCTTGCAGCAGGACTGGCGTGTGGGTGTGCTGGTGGACGAGGCGCACAATCTGCTGGAGCGCGCACGCAGCATGTATACGGCACCGCTGTCACAGCTTGATCTGGCGCAGGCTCGCCAGGGCGCGACAGGTGCTGTCAAAAAGGCACTCGATGCACTGCAGCGCCAGTGGCAGGCGCTGAACAAGGCCCAGGATCAGACCAGTTACCAAAGCTACGAGAGCATTCCTGGTGTGCTGCTGGGCGCCATGCAACGGGCCGCAGGCGCAATAGCGGATCAGCTGGCTGAGCAGGAGATAGCCGGTCATGCGGCCACAGGAGGGCAGCCTGCACTTGCCGACCATGCCTTGCTGGATTTTTACTGGGAATTGCTGCATTTTCAGGCGCTGGCTGATCAGTTCGGGCCGCATGCGCTGTTTGATATTCAACTGGCCACGCCGCTGCAGCGTGCGAGCAGAGTGCGTACGCCGACATCCACGCTGTGCATTCGCAATGTGGTGCCCGCGCCGCATTTGGCGGCACGCCATGAGGCGGCACAGGCCACGGTGCTGTTTTCGGGTACGCTGAGTCCGCCACAGTTCTATCGCGATCTACTGGGGCTGCCTGCGGATACGGCCTGGCTGGATGTTCCGGCGCCGTTCGCAGCCCGGCAGCTGCAGGTGCATATCGCACGCCATATTTCGACACGTTGGCGAGATCGCGATGCATCGCTGACCCCCATGGCCGAGCTGATCGCGCAGCAATACGCACGACTGCCTGGCAACTATCTGTGTTTTGTCAGCAGTTTTGACTATCTTCAGCAGGTTGCCGCCACTTTGGAACGTCTGCACCCGCAGCTGCCGCTATGGCTGCAGCAGCGCGGCATGGACGAAGCCGCGCGTGCCGAATTCCTGGCCCGCTTTGTCGAGGGCGGTCGGGGCCTGGGTCTGGCCGTGCTGGGCGGGGCGTTCTCCGAAGGCGTGGATCTGCCCGGCAGCCGTCTGATCGGTGCTTTTGTTGCCACGCTGGGTCTGCCCCAGCTCAATCCTGTCAACGAAGCCATGCAGCGAGCCATGGATCAGGCCATGGGAGTGGGGCTGGGCTATGACTATACCTATCTCTACCCTGGCCTGCGCAAGGTGGTGCAGGCAGCTGGCCGGGTCATACGCAGCGAGTACGATCGTGGCGTTCTGGTGCTGATGGACGACCGCTTCGCGCGCGCCGAGGTGCGTGCACTGCTGCCAGCCTGGTGGCAGATTGAAGTGGGCGGCCGAGGTTTTTGAACGCATGGTTGCAAGAAACGCTCGCTCACATCTCCGTTTGTAATCCTGCTCGAACGGCTTTCGCCTGCCTTGATACTTGGGGCAAAGGAGAAAAAGGCCATGAATTCCCGCGAAACCTACGACTCTCAAACCCACGCTAACGGGCAAGAGGGCAGCCAGGGATGGGATGCAATTGATGGGGCGCTGCAGACGGTTTATGGCGATCAGCAGCCCGTGCATTTCGGGACGCTGATCAAGTTTCGTCTAGGGGGAGAAGAGCCGCTGGACGGGGTCAGCGTCTATCGCAGCGAGCAGGGTGCGCCGCACTGGCACTATGTCAGCTATGGTTTCAGCGACCTGTATGGCGATCTGGATGATAGCTACGACATCGCTCCAGGCAAGCCCAGTGGTTATGGTTTCGAGCTGAGCTTCAGACTGATGCGTGCCGCCAGTGAGCAGGAGCCACCTAGTTGGCCTGTTAACTTTTTGCAAAATATTGCTCGATATGTATTTCGCACTGGCAATGTGCTGGCTCCCGGCCACTGGATGACGGCCAACGGTCCTATCAAGGCTGACGCCGACACGCTGCTGACCGAAATGGGCTTTGCGCTGGATCCGGAGTTGCCGGCCATTCATACGCCCTATGGCGACCTGATGTTTTTGCAGCTGGTGGGGCTGACCAGTGACGAGTTGCGCGAGGTACGCCGCTGGAATGTGCAGGGAGCGCTGCATTCCCTGCAGAGTTATATGCCGCTGTGGATCACCGACCTGGCGCGGCCCAGCCTGCATGATCTGCCCGATGTCCAGGCCGCCATTGATGCTGGTGCGGCGCGTGAAGGCTCCAAGACGGGTGTGCTCTACAACGATGTGCTTGGCTTCAGTCACCGCAAGCGCCTGCTGCGCAGCCCGCAGACAGTGATACGTCTGGGAAGCCTGGGCGTGCGCGACCTCAAGGCCATGCTGCCGGCTCGCCTGCCCCATGGCCGTCCGCTGATTCTGGCAGGTGATGGTTCCACCCTGGAGCTGGTGCCTGCCGGCGACAGCGAAGGCGGGATGTTGGACTGGCATAGCGACCATGAGCTCAAGCTTAGCCTGACCCAGGCTCAGATGCAGGCCTGGAAGCAGGCCGTCAAGGGGCGCGACGGCGAGTACACCGTGCCAGGACTCGATGGTCTGGTCTGGCAGGTCAAGAGCAGTGTGGTGACGGATAGCCAGGGGCGCGTGACCGGCAGATACGAAGAGCGCTAAGTGCCATGCCATGCATCAATTAGCTGCATGCGCTTTGGGGATGGACGCATCGGCTGTTCCAGCTCGGAAAATAAATAGCTCTTAACGCATACGCTCGTCGGAGAGTCTGCCCGGCAACTGATCCAGCCCTCTGGCAAACCAGCCTATGCGTTCTGTCTCGCGCACATCCAGCTGGGGCACATAGGGTTTGATGTCGAGCACGGGCGTGCCATCCAGCATGTCGTTACCGCGGAAATGCAGCCAGCATCCGTCCATGCTAAGCAGTTCGACAATGGACAGACCAATGCGGTTGGGCCTTGCAGGTGCCCTTGTGGCAAACACGCCGTGACTGCTGGTGTCCATGAAGGGCACGACTTCAAGCTTTTCCGTGGCTTCATGCAGGTGCGTGAGCAGGATCAGGTATTGAAACTCCTGCACATCGCGCAAGCCCGCGGCAAAAGGCGCAAAAACCTCTATCTTTCCTTCATGCTGCTGGGCGGCAACGGTCTGTATGGGCATGCCCACGGCATGCTTGAACGGGCTGTGTACGCGGCCTATCGGCTGCAGAACAATAGATTCGTTAATCAAGGCAGCACCGCAAGCACGACCTGAGAAGCCTTGAACAAGGCGGTGGCCGTCTTGCCCACGGCAAGGCCCAGGTTTTCGGTGCTCTCCTGCGTGATCATGGCCACTACCTGCAGACCCTGGGCGTCTATGGTCACTTCGGCATTCACCGCGCCGGGCTTGATTCGGGTGATCTTGCCGTTGAGCTGGTTGCGCGCCGAAAAGCGCACGCCTTCGCAATTCGTCACCACCATCACGGACGGCGCCTTGACCATGGCGATCACGGTACTGCCGGCCTTCAGGCCCAGGCTGACGGCGCTGCCATGCGTGATGGTCGCCACCAGCTCAGCATTGTGTTCAGTACGGATCTGGACTTCATCGGTGACGATGCCGTGGCTGATATGGGAGACACTGCCCTTGAACTGGTTGCGTGCGCTGCTTTGCATGAGGGTTTCCTGAAAATACCGGCGGGAAGGATGCCGGATCTATTCTTATAGCACTCAGGCCTGTGCAGTTAAACGCTGCGCAGGCCACGACTGCTTGGTCCTTGCCCATAATACCGTCTCTAATTTGGGTGCCTTAGGCCAAGAAATGAGTGATCTGAACACCGTGCAATGCACGCACGAACGCCACGCCGCTGCGATTCTGGACATTTTCAACGATGCCATCGTCAACTCCACGGCGCTCTACGACTACCAGCCGCGCACGACACAAAACATGGTCAGCTGGTTTGAGGCCAAGCGTGCAGGCGGTTTCCCCGTCATCGGCATTGAGGATGCGCAAGGCCGGTTGCTGGGCTTTTGCAGCTGGGGTGGTTTTCGCGCCTACCCCGCCTATAAGTACACGGTCGAGCATTCGGTCTATGTCCATCCACAGCACCGGGGCCGAGGTTTGGGGCAGCAACTGATGGAGCTGCTGATTGCCGAGGCCAGGCAGCGTGGAGATGTGCACGTGCTCGTTGGTGCCATCGACGCCGCCAACTCGGGCAGCATTGCACTACACAAGCGTCTGGGTTTTGAGTCCGTGGGCCTGATGCCGCAGGTGGGCTTCAAGTTCGGGCGCTGGCTGGATCTGGCCTTCTATCAGCTCACGCTGCAGACGCCGCTGAATCCGGTGGATGGTTGAGTTGCTCCGAAAAAGATAACTTTCAGCGGCTGCCTACAAGGCGCCGCAGTGAGTATGTCCTGAATGGATCGGGTTCCTGGATACATTCTGTGCCGCCAGAAAATGGCTGCTCCCTTGTTTTTCCTGAGAGCAGTCGCAAGCTAAGGGCTGGTGTTTTGTCGCTTTGAAGGGGTCTCCGCCATGTGGAAACTGGGTCGTCTGCTGACAAGCTTTCGCAAGGAGCTGCTGCTCGCATGGGCCGTGCTGCGTGACCCGCGCTCGCCCCGGACGGCCAAGTTGTTCACCGTGCTGGCGGCGCTCTATATTGTCAGCCCCATAGACTTCGTCCCCGACACCATCCCCATTCTGGGCTGGCTGGACGATGGCCTGATCGGCTTTGTGCTGCTGCAACTGGCTTTCAGGTTTCTCCCGGCCGAGCTTCTGGCATCACTGCGCGAACGCGTGGGCACCAAGCTCGGTTAGGTCGCACTCACTACAACCGTAGCGACCAGCGCTGATGCATCAGGCGCTGGCCATTTTTTCAAGTCCGCTAGACCTTGTGCCCAGAAATTGAAGCGCTGCCAAGAGCGGGAGTTCTGCCGTGGCATTGCCCGAAGAGAAATGGCTCTGGTCTGCACCCAGCTCAAGCTTCATGACCTTGTCGGTTTTCAGGTCGAAGCCCAATGCCTTGAGACTCGCCCGGAAGGCATGAGACGTGGGGCCGATTTGAAAAAACACAGCTTGCGCTGGTGGTCTGACACCGTACTCCAGGGGGCGATATGGTGGGCTGGTCGCGCGCGCTGATGCAGTAGGGCATGAAGATATCGCGGATCACAGGAAACACAGGCTGACTGCTCTGGTTTTCCAAAACGATTTCAGCCGTGGCGATTGCAGGCAACTGGCATACTGGGCTCTCATGATCGCAAAGCCCTTGTTTTCCTTTCTGTTGCTGGCGCTGACAGGTCTGTCGGGCTGCAACTCTGGCGAAGCCCGAACACCTCTTAGCAAGCAGGCGCAGGCCACGCGTGATGCAACGCCGGAGCAGGTCTTCAAGGGCGTGCTGGCAGGCCTGCCGGTATTCCTGTTGGTCCACGATTGCGAGGTCTTTCTTGTGGAGCCTTTGGAGAAGGGCGAAGTTCGCTGGGAAAAGGTGCTGGCACCCGAGCCATACCCGTTCTTCACCTCCTGCCAGCGTCAATCCATCCGTTATGAGGCCGGCGTGCTTCGGGTCACACTGGGGCGAATGGCCTTTGGTGCAGGCGGTTGCTGTGCCACGGGTGGTGACTATCGCTCCACTGACGGAAGAAGCTGGAAAAAGACTTCCTGAACCTCTGAAACCGAAAACAGGGGCAAGCGCGTGAATGGTCGGGGAGCTCGGAAACATGGTGTGCACAGGTGCCTCGTGGATTGCCGAACTACGGGCAGGATGCGCGGCGCTGCTCAACCGAGAGCTGACCCTGCCAGTCGGCAATGAACGTGACAGTGCCGACTGCAGCGATCAGAGCGTTGTCAATGTCCATGTTTCAGCGGCAAAGCTCAGCTGGTGCGTCAACTTCAGCGCCCGGAGCAGCATGCTGTCGTGCGAGACGATAATCAGCGTGCCCGCGTATTGGCACAACATGTTCTCCAGCGCCTGAAGGGATGGCAGATCCAGGTGGTTGTCAGGTTCGTCCAGCAGCAGCAATTGCGCTGGCTCGTCACGGTAGAGTGCACAGGCCATGGCAGCCTTGAGGCGCTCGCCACCGCTGAGTTGTCCGCTAGGTTGATCAATATGGCGCGCATCCAGTCCGACCTGTGCCAGTCGCATACGTTGCAGCGACTCGGGCGTGCGCGGACTGGCGGCCAGCAACTGGCTCAGAACCGGTGATTCGGATTGCAACAGGCTCTGGTGCTGGTCCAGCAGTGCAAACGGCGTATTCAGGCTGTACTCGCCCGTCAGCGGCTGCAACTGCCCTGCCAGCAGTTGCAACAGCATGGACTTACCGCAGCCGTTGGGGCCGCTGACGGCCATGCGCTGACCGGCGCGCAGCACCAGATTTAGAGGAGGGGGCGGCCCAACGTGAGGCAGTTGCACATCACGCAGCTCGGCAACGATGTGGTCTCCCTGGCTCCTCAGCTCTTGAGGCGGATGCCAGTGGATGCTGTCGGCCTGCCAGTCCACCTGGCGCTGCAGTGCCAGGGCCGCCTCGCGCACGTTTTGGTTCAGGGTTTCGCGCGCTGCGGCCTGCTGGGTCGCCAGCTTGCCGCCCGAACTCTGGGCGCGTTCCTTGCCAGCGTCCAGCAGAATCTTGGCCTGATTGCCGTTCTTTCCCAGCTTTTCACCGCGTGCCTGCCTGCGACTCTGGCGCTGCTGCTGCGTGTGCAAGGCCTGCTCGGTGCGGCTGCGCTCCAGCTTGAGGCGGGCCAGTTCGTCTTGTGCATTCTGGGTTTTCTGGCGTTGGACTTCTCTGTAAAAAGAGTAGTTTCCGCCATAGATGGTGATTGCGCTGGGGGTCAGTTCCGCAACAGAGTCCATGACCTCCAGCAAGACTCTGTCATGGCTGATCAGCAGCAGGCCGCTGCGCCATTGTTGCAGTTGCTGCGCCAGGGCAGAGCGGCTGGCAGCGTCCAGATGATTGCTGGGTTCATCCAGAATCAGAAAGTCGGCCTGGGCCAGTTGTGCACCCAGCAGCGCCACGCGCATGGCCTGGCCACCACTGAGCTGGCTGGCAGGTGTTTGCGGTGCCAGCTGAGGCAGGCCGATCCGCTCGAGCTGCATCTGAAATTGCTGACGTATGTCCCAGCGCTCGGCTAGCAGTTCGTAGTCGCTGGCTTCGCAGCTGCCCTGTTCAATACGCTCCAGTGCCAGCAGCGTGTTGCTCAGGCCTGCCAGTGCAGCGATGCTCAGGTCTGGACGGGATGCCAGAGGGTTCTGTGGCAGATAGTGAATGCGGCCCGCACGGGTTACGCCGCCGCTGCCGGGAGGTAACTCGCCAGCCAGAATGCGTGCCAGCACGGTTTTGCCCACTCCATTGCGACCCACCATCGCCGTGCGCTGTGAGCCGAAGTTGCAGCAAAGATTGGAAAAGAGTGGCCGCCCATTGGGCAGTGTGTAAGAGACGCCATGCAGCGTCAGGCGAGTTTCTGTCATAAGACCATGCGATGGGTTGATGCCTAACATCCCCAGGCTGCACATGTGGACGGCAGCGATTGGGAGGAGGGGAGGTGGCCGTCAAGCAGACGGCGGCATCAATGGCGCATGGGTGAAGAGTCTCGTTGGAAAGCGAAAGTGCTCAATTCTAGGCAGTCCAGCGCTGAGGTCAAGCGAGCTGTGGCGCGCACGCCGCTGCCTGATTGCCGAACTCCGCCAGCACCGTCAGCACGCTGGCGGTCGCAGGGTTCAGCGTTGGCAATTGGCGATGGGCGATGGCCATGGGGCGCATCAAGGTGGGTGACAGATGCCGTATCTGCACGCTGCTCTGTTGCTGCTGCTCTTCCATGGCTTCCAGCGGCAGCAGGGCTGCAGCCTGACCGGCGGCTGCCAGGCTTTTTAGCGCCTCGGTATAGGTCAGTGCAATGAATGGGCGGGGACTCAGGCCTGCCTGGCCGAACCAGCCGGCAATCAGGCCGTGCATCTGCGTGGCGGAAGCAAAGCAGGCCCAGGGGCGGCTTGCCAGCCATTCGGGGCTGACCTGTTCGGGGACCTCCCAGGCTGCGGGCAACAGGGCCACCATGGGGTCGTTACGCCAGGGCGTGAGCATGATCTCAGCCGTCTCCGCCTGCGGGCTGGCGACCAGGGCGATATCGAGCGTTCCGGCCTTGAGGCGTTGCATGGAGTCGGCCGAGCCAACAGCCTCCAACTTGATGTCAATGCCCGGGCTGCGGCGACTCAGGGCGTCGAGCATCAACGGAAACAGCCGGATGTTGACCCCGGCTGATACGCCTACCTTGACCAGGCCGGCGCGACCGCTTGCATGGCGCTGAACCTGATCGATCAGGTCGTCTCCGGCCTCCAGCAGCTTGCGTCCCTTCTGCACCAGCACCAGGCCGGCCGATGTCAGTTCCGCCTGGCGCCTGCCGCGCAGCAGCAGCGTGGCATTCATGCGCGCCTCCAGTTCCTTGACGTGCAGGCTGACCGTGGGTGGAGCCAGATGCAGCGCCTGGGCCGCTGCGGCGAAGGTGCCGAGATCGGCAATGGCAATCAGCGTCTGCAACTGGTCGAGATTGAGGTTTCGCATGATTTATTCTTCAGATTTTCTGAATTAAATGGTCAGATCATTCAACTTTACAGATGTTAGGTGTCTGTAGACCATTGGCCGACCATGAAAAATCATCAAATTGAAGACCACGGCGGGGAATATGGGGTCTTGAGTGACAGGGCTCCGAGCCTCAACTCGCTTGAAGTGACAAAGTCCGGGGAACTCCGCGCGTTGCAGTGGCTGGCACGAGTCCGAAACTGGCTGGAGCGTGCCGAGGCACGAGTAGGGGCAGGCTTCAGAGTGCCACCCAATGGGGGGTGAGAAGGAGGCTGCAGACATTCTCGGGAATCGATGGCTCCTGGCTGCTGCGCGGCATGCTTCCCAGGCGATTGCAGCTTCTGCATATCGGCTGCTTTTCAGCACCAGGTCAGCGCTACATTTGTGGGCCGCTGTTTTGCAGAGTCATTGAACGCTTATGTTGCTGAAGCAAATTGAATCCATCGTGCTGTTTGTGCAAGATATTGATGCCGCTGCTATCTGGTATGCCGAATTGTTTCAGTCCCAGGTGCAATACGAGAATCATCACTACGCTTTTATCCGGACGTCGGGATGTCTGATCGGTTTCCATCCGCAGGACAGCAAGTGTCCGGGGGGAGCCGGTGGGGCGACAGTCTATTGGGAGGTGGCTGATTTGCAGGAAGCGATACAGGAACTTGAACAAAGAGGGGCGGTTTTGTACCGAGGTCCCATCGTCACAAGCCTTGGTGCGGCTGCGGCAATGCTGCTTGATCCCTTTGGCTGCACCTTAGGGCTGCATCAGGCCCACCCTCATTCCGTGCAAGCGGTCCAGACACTGCCAGGCGCCAGCCAGCCGCCGGAGCCGATGCCTAGCGAATGAGCCATCACGTCAATGTTGAGTCATGCAGCGATTGGAGGTCTTTCACGAGGCTTCCGGATACCAGGATCAAATGTCAGAATTCCGACATTATTGACTTTTGCATCAAGGAGGATCGATGCGTGCACTGGCAGAACTTTTGGATCGCGACGAGCCGGCCTTGCCACTGATACAAGCCTGGGCGCAGGAGGCGAGCATTCCTGTCGAATGCCTTCCTCCCTCGGCTCAGAGAGACTCCGTGTTGCTTGCATTGCAGGTCACGACACGCTCGCCGCTGGGGGCCATGGCTCATGGAACCGGTGGAATTCTCATTGATGGGGGCTGGCTCAGAATGCTGGGCTCGGGGCATCCCAGGCTTACACGCGATCTCGCAGCGTGGAATCGCGCGCGCAGCAGCGGATTTTTGCTGATTGCCGACGATGCCGTTGGGGGATTCTTTGCCATCAATGGCGGGGCCCTGGGCGAGGATCTGGGGGCCGTCCATTATCTGGCTCCAGACACCTGGGCCTGGGAGTCGCTGGAGATGAGGCATACGGCTTTTGTGCAATGGGCTTTCACGGGTGGGCTGCGCGACTTCTACCGTGATTTGCGTTGGGAAGGCTGGGAAGCCGAGGTGGCCGGCATGGGCAATGATGCTTGCATGAGCTTCTATCCTTTTCTCTTCACGGAGCAGGGCTCCGTACTTTCGAGTGCGCGCAAGCCGGTACCGGCAGCAGAACACTACGCATTCATGAGCAAGGGTGGATAGAAAGAGCCTGCCTGAGCCAAGACAAAGGATGAGATATCAGGTGGCTGTGCCGCTTTCACCGCCTGCGTGCGACCGGCTCAAGCGGGTATCAGCGCTTTTCCCGTGTCGCAACCTCATGGCGTGCTGTCGCCATTTCAACCAATTGGGCAATCGTGTTGATATTTCTGGCCGTACCTTGGGCTGCTGCTGGAATCCTGAGCTTGGAACTGCCCATTCCTGCACCATAAGCCACATAGATCTCGCGCCGTCCCAACTGCAGTTGTTCGTCCTTGCGACCCTTGATCTGGGTTAGTGCGTCCGCAGGTGGTGCTTCATCGAGAAAGATGGCAACAGTGCGGTTGCCCGGGGATTCGGGAAAGGGGTTGTTGGCCAGCACCTCCTCCATTTCCCGGGCCGTGCGCACGATGACATCCACGGGCTTGCCGGCGTAACTGGCCAGGCGTCGTTCCAATGCGGACTTGAGCTGCTGCTCGGTGCAATCTGCATCCAGTACTACATTGCCGCTGGCAATATAGGTCTGTACCTGTGCAAACCCTTCGGCCTCGCACATGGACTTCAACTCGGCCATGGGGAGTTTGCCGGTTCCGCCGACATGACGGCCCGCAGCAGAGCGACATAGATGGGCATGACGGACAAATGGGCTGGATCTCGAAGGGGCTAGGCGGAGAAATCCCGCACAATGCGACGGAGCGCCAAGGCGCACAAGAGGATGCTAGCGTATCGCATCAGCCCGCGAGATTGGGGTGGCCGGGATAGTGTGGATTCAGGAGGACTTGCAGTCCACTCCACAGCGGCACCAACCGTGCTTGGCTTGGGCCAAAGCCCTAGTCTTTGCAAGGATTGCTCCTGCATTTCACAGAATCCGCCAAGGCTCAGGCTGCCCTTGTGCCACCCGCCAGGACTGCCCCGAGCGCTTGTCAGTTCGGATAGAGGCTTGCCGTTTGTCTGGACTCGATTGCCTGCCCGAGGCTGGTGCCAGAAATCACCTGGGCGGTAGAAGGTGCAGGACTGCCCTGTGCCGAAGCATCCGGCCCGTAGTTGTTCCGACGCTCTTCTACGGTCATGGATTGAGGGCATTTAGAACCCGTGATCTCAAGTGCCATGCGAGCGGCAGGATCCATGCAGTCCATTGCCAGCGAGGCTGCCTTCATGCCCTTGTTCCAGAGCTCACGGCTCATTTTCAGGCGTTTGCAATGCTCGTCCGTCCAGGTTGTGCCGAAGCTCACGCCAAAGCCTGGGCCGTTGGCACTTCCACTGCTGCTGCCCATGCAGGTGTCATTGCTGGTCGTGAGGTTGGGGCCGTTCACGCTGGGAACGTTCTTCACGGTGTATGTGCCGCTGTACTCGACGATGTTCCTGGATGTCCCAGATACCGTGCTGTTCAGATTCTGGGTGGTGGTTCCGTTGGTTGTTATGTTTTGATCCGAGCTTGAGGTCGACCTGCTTTCGATGCTGGATACCGATCGGCTGTCCGCCGCAGCAACCGGATTCACGATGGTGATGGATTGATTCTGTTGTGCACCCACTGACGAGGAGCTGGAGAGGCTTTGTGCACTGCTATCGGCATTCTGCGCAAAGCTGCACAAAGGGACACAAAGGCTTAGCAAGGCTATTGAGGCTTTCATGCTGTTTCTCCCTTGTCCCCGAGTCTTGACTTGGGAGGCCTCAACTCGGGGGCAATACAACTGAGTTCGCGGAACTTATCTAGTTGGCGGCTGAGTTCGCCCATCCATAAGCATTGCCCGAAGTTCCGCCACCATTGGAGCCTCCGAAGGCTGTACCCAGGCTGAAGCCGGTAGTTGTCGCATTGCCGACAGAGGAGGCGCCAGAGTTATTGCTGGTCGAGGTTCCTCCCGGACCCGAGATCGCCTGCGAGTTCGCACCAAAGTAGGAGTTGGTATGGGCAGTGCTGTTCACCACTGCAATGCCGTTGCCGATTGACGCGGTTCCAGCCACATTGTTGGTGCTCGAGTTTGCGTAGCCTCCGGCGCCACCGCTGACCAACTTACCGGGAGCGTGGCCGAGGTAATTGCTACCTACATCCGAATGTGCGTTGGCGTTGGTGGTTCCGTAGCCGCCGGCAACGCCGCCCCCGCTGGTTGCCGCAAGACTGGTGACGGTTCCTGTGGTGGAGGCGCTTCCGCCGACACTCGATTGGCCCGAGGCCACAGGTCCCCAGGAACCGGTGGTGCCGGTGCTGGTTCCAAAGCCGCTTGCTTGAGCGCTGGTCTTCGCACTATTGAAGCTCACAGCGCTGCCCGTGCCGGAGCTTGCAACCGAGGAATAGGTTCCCGAGGATGCATTGGTCCCCGTGTTGGTTGCAGCAGATGCCACACCAGCCAAGGCAGCAACCGCCATGACAATCAAAGACTTTTTCATGATCATTCCTTTGAATAGCGAGTTCTCAGACCACCGGGATGAATTCAGGCGAAAGACCATTTGCCATTGCGCAATGATCAATGCCAACCGGAGTTGCGTTTTGGCTTCGCAGATGCCTGTGCCAAAACGTTCTTTCGGTTAATGTCAGTTTCAATAAGCCAGATGAAAACAGAAATACCTTGTTTGGGCACGGAATAGGATTCTGCGGATCTGCTGTTGTTATTTGTACAATTTATTGAAGTCTAGAACTACATTGCTATCAACAATGAAGTGAAATTAGATAATTTAGATATTGTTTTTAAGTGTAATTTTCAAAACAATATAATCATCTATATTCTGATGGCTGTATGCGAAATTTTCCTGAGAAGAAAGAAGCTTTGTTTTTTTTGGCTTTAAATACCAATATTGAGTGGTTTTTAATTGTAAATAATGTGCTGTTTTATTTGATGGAATAGTGCTTCATGAATTGATTACTATCTTTTTGAATTTCCATGAAAGTTGAAAACCTGTCATCCGGGAGTAGAGCTTGCGGTTTGCCACGTCCAATGTCGCGGCGAACCTAATCTCTAATCCGGCCAGGATTTTTGTTGCAAGCCAATGATCGGCAATGCGGTTGCTTCTCGGCAGGTTCAAGATATCGCAGCGGGTTGTTGGCGGTCGTTTCAGGGCCATCCCTCGCAGACGCGAGCGACGGGATTTTCTGCCCCGATCGCCCGCCAGAGCTTCAGGCTCTTATCAAGCTTTTCGGACTCTTACTGGTAACCCTTGCCTGACCACTGCCCCCGATACCCAGTCGATCCATACATTGTCTTTTTGAGGTCGGGTCGGATCGGTAAAGCCCAGAGCATTGAGGTTCACGCCATTGCCGTGTTGGGGGTTGGCATGGGTGGGCTGGCCGTCGACCTTGTGGGACACGGTGCCCAGTTGCTTGTGACCGTAGCCGTGCTCAATGGCGATCGCACCGGGCGCGATACCCGCGCGTACCAAGGCTACGCCTTGGAGTTTGCCGCCGGGGGTGCTGAGTTCGATGTGGTCGCCATTGGCTATGCCCAGCCTTGCCGCGTCGGCCTTGTTGATGCTCACAGGATTGTGCGGGTGCACCTGGCGCAGCCGTGAGGCGGCGATGGACATGCTGCTCATCAAGTTGGACTTGTAGCTGGTCATGGTCAGCGGCCAGTCTTGCTCGGAAAACACTTGGCGCATGTCCGAGCCATCGGCCAGACGCGTGGGGTACCAGGTGGGGCAGCCGCTGTAACGCTCGCCGGTCATGGAGTGGCGCATTCTGGACAGACCTTCGTGCCAGAACGTGGCCGGGAACTTGGCCTGCAGCTTGAGCTGGTCGCCCTTCCAGGCGTCTTCGACCTTGTCGAAGCGACCGCCACGGCTCATGACCATGGCGACGCGGCGCACTTCCTCAGGGGCGACACGCTTTTGCAGCGAGGGCATCCACTTCTCGAGGCCGGTGATTGCGATGTCGTCATCGCTGGCTTCGGGCACGGACTTGCCCGCCTGGTAGGCGATATTGCAGATGCCGCGCAGATAGAAGTCTTCGGCGTTTTCCAGATCGAGCGGCTCGCCGTCTTTGGTGGACATGGCGTTCTTGCCAAAACCAGGCAGACCCAGTTGCTTGGCAACGGCAAAGACAAAGGTCTCGAAGCTGATGGGCTGACCGTCGGCAGTTTTGGCGGTAGCGGCATCGACGGTGGGCCAGCGCACCGTGCTGCTCTTGGCCACCACGTCGGCCCATGGTGCGCCAATGCCCCAGCTCTCATAGGTGACGGTGTCTGGCACGATGTAGTCGGCCAGCGCAGAGGTTTCGTTGATGAAGGGATCCACCGAGACAAACAGCGGCAGCTTTTTCACGTCCTTGACCGAGTCGGCCAGCGCATTCTCGAAACCGCACATAGCGTAGATGGGGTTGCTGATATGGTTGATCCAGGCCTTGACCGGGTAGGGGTAGCCCAGCATTCCGGCGGCCAGCATCTCGCTGGAAAGGCCGCCGGGCGCGGGGTACCAGGGGGCCTTGGCGGGGTAGGGGTTCTGGCCCGCTTCTTTCTTGCGTCGGAACTCGCTGGTCTTCTCGTAGGGGAACTTGGTGCGAGACAGGGCCACGCCCTTGGGTTTGACGGCACCTTCAAACTGCGCAAAGTTGTAGCGTGGGCCGGGGCCGAAGGGGCCAAATGGCCCCGCGTCCATCACCCAGCCGCCGCATACGTTCAAGTTGCCGATCAGATTGTTGAGCATGGCGATGGCGTAGGCGGTGTAGAAGCCGGAGCCATTCATGGTGCCGCCGTGGGAGTTGGCCACGGCCTGTTTGCCATGACTGGTGAACTCGCGCGCCAGGTCTTCGATCTCCTTTACGGGCACGGCGCAAAGAGCAGCGTATTCCTCCAGCGTCTTTTTGTGCGCTTCAGTGCGCAGTTTGACGAAGGCGGTGCAGACAGCAATCGGAGTGGGTTCATCGGTCGCATCCGCAGCCTTGCGGGGAGTGAATTCACGCTCCACGATCAGCTCGGCGCTCTGGGCCACGGTGTGCGCGGCCAGCGATCCATCAGCCAGTTGCACCACATACACGTCTTCGGCGGGTGTTTTTTCGTCCACTGGCTCCGGCATGGGCAGGCCAATGTCCGCGCCGCGCAAGAACTGGCCAAAGCGGGGGTGCTTGGGTTCGTTGATGAGCAAGTGCGTGGCGTTACTCCAGGATGCCTCGCCCACTGCTGCCATGGCGGCGGGGCCGGGCTGGGTCAGAAACTGCTTGTCATAGCGCTCGTTGTCGATGATCCAGCGGATCAGACCCATGGCCAGCGCCAGGTCGCTGCCGGGTTTGACGGGCAGCCAGCGGTTGTTGTCACCTGCCGCATGGCTGGACGAAGTGGGCAGCATGGGTGAGACCACCACATATTTATAGGTGTTCTCGCTACGCGAACGGGCCTCGGCCAGCTCGCGCCCCACGCGCTGAAACGGGTTGCCGGACTGCGCTGGCGAGGTGCCGATGAACAGGCCGAAGCGCGAATTCTGCCAGTCCGGCTTGCCGTGGGGCATGCCGGCCATATCGCCCAGCGCCGCACCTGTGCCCACACGGTAGGTCTGACCGCAGTAAGAGCCGTGATTGGACACATTGATGGTGCCGAACGATTGTTTGGCAAAGCGGTTGACCAGCGGGGTGCGGCCTTCGTTGGCGGCCTCCGTCACCAGCAGCTGGTTGGACTTGGGGCCGTATTCGGGATTGGCTTCATCGATCAGCGTGTTGACGTCGCGGATGGCGCGCAGGCCGTCCACATGGCCTTCGCCGAAGAGATCGCCGCCTTCGCAGATTTCCTGAACCAGCTCTTCGAGCGTGATGCTCTTCCACTGGCCGGCGCCACGTGGGCCCACGCGCTTGAGCGGCTTGAGAACGCGGTGGGGAGCTTTTTGGTGCTCGAGCATGGCCGAGCCGCGGGCGCAACTGGTGGCGCGGCCTTCCAGGCCGTTGTCACCGCCCAGCATGGCATAGACCTCGCGCACCGGCGTTTCCATGGGCGCGGGGTGGGTTGTGGCCAGCGGGTGATAGGGGTTGCCGGCGATACGGATGATACGGTTGTCGGCGGTGTCGACGCGCACACGCACGCCGCACTGTGTCCAGCAGCCCAGACATGAGGAGGGGCTGACCACCTGTCCGGGCTGGGTTGTCAGCTTGCCGCTGGCGGGGTCGATACGGAATTCGGGCGTCAGCGAGTTGCCGCGCGTGGCGCTTTGGGTGGTTTTGCCCGAGCTGCCGGTGATCAGTCCCTTGGCTCCCTTGGCCACAGTTTCGCCATAGCCTGCGGCAAAAGCTGCCAGACCGCCTGCGACGGCGCCGCCGCGCAGCAGCATGCGGCGGCGGCCGGCATCGGTGTGCCCGGTCTCGGCGCCTTGGGATTGTTCGGGGGGGAGTTTTTTGTCAGTCATGGTCTTGCCCTTTGTGTGAGGGAAGGGCAAGCGCTGCAGCATTTCTATGGTTTTGATAGCTGCTGGCGCCTGCGGGTATTGCGTTGTATACGTACTTGGCTTGATTTCTAGGCGGCGCTAGCGGGCTTGCGAGCCGGGAACAGCTCCAGCGCCCAGGTGGCCAGCCCAACCAGTGCCACGCACAGGCCAGCCATGCCCAGCATGCCCATCAGTCCTTCACCGCCCAGAGGCATGCTGTACAGATACAGGCCTGCGCCAAACTTGGGCACGCCCTGCACGCCCATGAACAGTGCCCAGCGGAAGGCCCATGCCGATGCTGTCAGGCCGGCGCCCAGCACCAGGGTGTAGCCCTTGGCTGCCAGACGATGCTCGCCGCGCAGCAGGGCGATCACCACGGCTGCGCCAAACATGGCCGAGCCCAGCATGGAGATGCGCCAGACAGGGAATTCATTGAACAGGCGCACCGCCATGTCAAATGAAGGGCTCTGGCCTGCGATCCCGGCAATCCCCCAGGTCAGGGCGCTGGCAATCAGGCCGGTGGCCAGCCACAGGCCCAGATGGCGCAGCCCATGCAGGGCTGCTGCATCAGGCTGCAAGGCTCGGGGCAGAAAGCGGTAGAGCACAAAGCCCATGCCCACGGTGGCCAGCCAGCCGCTGAGTGCCAGATTGATCGGTACCCACAGCGTGTTCCACAGCGGGCGCGAGCGGATGACCATGATTTCGGCGCCCGTGTAGACCACGATGCTGAGTGTGGACAGCACCAGTACAGGCACCAGAAGGCGCATCAACCTGTGCTTGCCCAGCCACCACAGCGCGCACATCAACACGCATAGCCCGACAAACGTGGGCATGAGCACGGCACCCAGGCTCATCCACGACCAGGGTGTGAGGTGGGCATAGAAATGCCAGAAGCGCGCTGGCTGGTGCAGGTCGGCCAGCAGGGCGATAGGTGCGGCAATTGCGCTCACGGCCAGCACCAGCACGGAAGTGGGCAACAGGCGTTGGAGCAAGCCTCGGGCCGGGCCGAACGCACAGGCCGAAGTCAGCAGTGCGGCCCCCGTGGCCATGCCGACCAGAAAGAAATACTGCACGGCCCATGGCAGCCATGCCGCTTCGTAGGCTGGGGTCAGGAGTTCAATGATTTGCATGAGGGCACTCCTTTCACAGATGTTCGGCAACAAGGCGAACCGTGGCCTGACCATCGACACCGTTCACAAACTCATCGGGCAGGCCGATGTAGAAGACATGCGGCTTGGTCTTCATGCCGGGTTTGAGGACCTTGATCTCGTCCTTGTGAGCATTGATGCGCTGGTTGATTTCGCTGTGTGCGTCGTTCAGGTCGCCAATCACGCGCGCACCGCCCACGCAGCTTTCCACGCAGGCGGGCAGCAGACCGGCTTCCAGGCGGTGTTCGCAGAAGGTGCATTTGTCGGCGGTCTGCGTTTCGTGATTGATGAAGCGTGCGTCGTAAGGGCAGGCCTGTACGCAATAGCCGCAGCCTACGCAGCGCTCGTTGTCGACAAGAACGATTCCGTCGGTGCGCTGAAATGTGGCTTGTACCGGGCAGACGGGCACGCAAGGCGGTTCATCGCAGTGGTTGCACAGTCGCGGCAGACTGACCATAGCGGCAGCCGTGTCGCCGGCCTGGTCGATCTCGTACTGCAGCACCGTGGTGCGGAACTGGCCGATAGGGGGCTGGTTTTCGACCGAGCAGCTCACTGTGCAGGCCTGGCAGCCAATGCACTTGCGCATATCGACCAGCATGCCGAAGCGCTTGCCTTCCATGCCGGGTCGGCGTAGGGGCTGGAAGCTGGGGTCGCCGGGCAGCGCTGCGCGGGCGCTGCCCGCAACGCCGAAGCTGGCGGCCATGGCAATCAAGTCCTGCAAAAAACCGCGCTTGGTGGGCGCTGTCACTGCCTGCTGAGGTGTCCGGGCAATGGATGGGGTGCTGCAGGTGCAGTCCGAGCTGCTGGTTGAGCAGTCGGAGAATTCTCGTTTCTGAAGTGGCATGGCCCTTCCTTTCATCGTCGCACTGGCACCAGAAAACCCCGATGCCTTAAACACAAAATAGTATTAAATTAATATCTTTTATGTCTAATTGACTATATGAAAGTTGCCGTTTGTGTCACTTGATTTGAGTCAAGTCTTCGCTTGCCCAGGAGTTTTTTTGAATGGAAATCTCGCGAGAAGATGACTTGCCGCCGAGCATGCAGTCACTTTATTAATGAACTGTTAAGCAATCGGTGTGTTGCCGTATGTAATCGGCTTTACTTGGTGGCAAGTTCTGGAGATCAAGCTGATGCATACATGGCGTGCCTGAGCGCAGTCTGAGTTCGATGTGCTGCGCCACCGCAACGGCTGCTGCAGCAAACAGATCGGTTTGGAGCCTTGGGTGGCTTTGTATGTCCTTGACGCAAGGCAGTTTCGCTGCTGTCCGACAGTGCTGCAGGCCCGCGAGTTTCTTAGAGGCGGTGCGTTTTCTGTAAGATGTTCACATGCTGCAGGTTTTATGAGCGGCCGGCCCTGATGCTTGCTGTCTCGCAGCTATCTTGGTGCACTGCAAAGTGCATGCGATATTCCAATTTCGTCACATTGAAAGGATCGATATGTCACGCTCTGTTTCCGACGCCGTTTCCACCGCCCAAGACGATCTGGAAAAACTGGTCAGCGATCTGCGTGGTCTGCTGTCTGCCCGTGAACTGGACAAGCTTCCTGAAATCGGCGTGCTTCGTCAGCGCATCGACGACGGCATGGCCAACGTGCGCGAGTCTGCCGTGCGTGCGGCTCAGGATGCCGCTCGCCAGGCACGTGAAGCTGCCGATGTGGCGGATCGTTACGCTCATGACGAACCCTGGCGCGTCGCCGGTGCCGCGCTGGCAGTGGGTGCACTGCTGGGTTTCATGCTGGGTCGTCGCTAAGCATTGCTGAGCTGCAAAAGGACAAGTGCCTGTGAATTTGATTTCACTACTAGGTCTTGATTCCCTGCTGGAGCGCTGGCGTGCCAATCTGAACGAGGCCGCGATCGCGGCCGAAGATCGGGTTGATCTTGCCCAGCTTGAGTGGCAGCAGCACAAGCGCAGCATGCAAGTGCTGGCGGTGCTGGCCATTGTGCTGGGTGCACTCACCGTGGTCGTGCTCATCGTCCTGTCCATGGCTGTGCTCGTGCAGTTCTGGGACAGCGAGCATCGTCGGCTGGTGGCATGGCTGCTGGTCGGTGGCTGGGTTCTGGTCTGGGGCCTGGGGCTGTGGCGACTGCTGGCAGCTGTCAATCAACTCTCCAGTCCTTTCAGGCTCACGCGGCGCGAGCTCAAATCGGATTGGCAAGCGCTGAAGGAGAGGATTTAGCATGAGCAGGATCTCTCCCGATTCGCGATCCACAGAGCTGGAGCCCATCAAGCCCGCAGACATGGATGCTCTGCTCTGGGATGAAGCGACCGCCGAGCAAAAGCTGGTGCTGTCGCGCATTGCCAAGCAACGCGCGCGCGTCAAGGCCCGAGCCACGGCCAAGGCGCAGGCACTCGCCTTGCGCACTACGCAAACTCCGCATGTAGACGCGGAGGCTCCCTTGCCTGAGCGGCTGCTGTCTTTTGTTCGCCTGCATCCACTGGCAACTGCGGCAGCGGGTGGCTTGCTCATGGTTCTGGGACCACGCAAGCTGATTCGCTGGGGTAGCGCAGCACTGCCCTGGATCCTCAAACTGCAGCAACGTACACGCGGCTGAAGGGGCATGAAAAAACAGCCCGTCAGGCTCAGGCATGACGGGCTGTTTCTTTTGGCGCGGCCAGGCCACGCGTCAAACTCAGTGCATATGAGCGATGGCCTGGGCTGCTTCGGTGACCAGGTCGGGGCCGCGATAGATCAGGCCGCTGTAGATCTGCACCACATCGGCGCCCGCGCGGATCTTGCTCACGGCGTCGGCACCGCTGAGGATGCCGCCCACGCCAATGATGGGAAAGCGGCTGCCAAGGGCTGAGCGCAGCTGGCGAATGATCTGGTTGCTGGCTTCGAGCACGGGCGCGCCGGACAGGCCGCCGGCTTCTTCGGCATGCGGCAGCCCCTTGACGGCGTCGCGGCTGATGGTGGTGTTGGTGGCAATCACGCCATCCATGCCGTGGCGCTCCAGCGTCGCCGCAATCACGCCGACTTGCTCTTCATCGAGGTCGGGAGCGATCTTCACGAACACCGGCGTGCGCTTGCCATGCTGGCTGGAAAGCTGTTCGCGGCGATTGGCGACAGCACCCAGCAGAGCATCCAGCGCTTCGTCGCTTTGCAGCGCACGCAGATTCTTGGTGTTGGGCGAACTGATGTTGACCGTCACGTAGTCGGCATGAGGGTAAACACCGTCCAGCGCCTTGATGTAGTCGCTGGTGGCCTCTTCGATGGGGGTTGTGGCGTTCTTGCCGATGTTCAGGCCCAGCAGCATGGCGCCGCCATTGTTTCCTGCTTTTGCACGCACCTGCGAGCGACGCACATTGGCCAGGAAAGCATCCAGGCCTTCGTTGTTGAAGCCCAGACGGTTGATCAGCGCGTTCTTTTCCGGAATGCGGAACATGCGGGGCTTGGGGTTGCCGGGCTGGGGGCGGGGCGTGACGGTACCCACTTCCACAAAGCCGAACCCCATGGCGGCCAGCGCATCGATGCAGCGTGCATTCTTGTCCAGGCCGGCGGCCATGCCGACGCGGTTCGGGAACTTGAGGCCCGCCAGCTCGATGGGGTCGCTGATCAGAGGGCGCGCCCAGGCTTTCTGGAGCAAGGTATTTTGACCCTTGGCCATGAAGTTCATGGTGAGGTCGTGGGCCGCTTCGGGGTCCATGCCGAAAAGAATAGGACGCGTCAGTGAGTAAGGAATAAGAGACATGGAGATAATCGCTGGATTACCTGGATTTTCCCTCATGACGACATCTGCTGCACCTCTTTCTCAAGATGAACTGAAAACTTTGGTCGGACAAGCTGCCCTGAAATATGTGGTCGCTGGTGAAATTGTGGGCGTGGGCACAGGCTCCACGGTCAACAAATTCATTGATGCACTGGCCACCATCAAGGATCAGATTCCTGGCGCCGTTTCCAGCTCCGTGGCCAGTACCGAGCGCCTGAAGGCCCTGGGCATCAAGGTATTCGATGCCAATGAAGTCACCAGCCTGGCTGTCTATATCGACGGTGCCGACGAGATCGACGGCAAGGGCCATATGGTCAAGGGCGGCGGTGCGGCGCTGACGCGCGAGAAGATCGTGGCGGCGCTGGCTCAACGTTTTGTCTGTATTGCCGATGAATCCAAGCGCGTGCCAGTGCTGGGCAATTTTCCACTGCCCGTGGAAGTCATTCCCATGGCAGCTGCCCAGATCGCCCGTCGCTTCGAAGCCATGGGCGCTGACGTGACGGCGCAAATTCGCATGAAGGATGGAGCGCCGCTGGTGACCGACAACGGCCAGCATATTCTGGATGTCCGCGGCCTGAAGATCGCCGAGCCGCTGGCCTTCGAGTCCGAAGTCAACCAGTGGCCAGGCGTGGTGACCGTCGGCGTGTTTGCCCATCAGAAGGCTGCGGTTTGCCTGCTGGGAACCGCGCAAGGCGTGCAGACGCTGGAATACTAAGCAGCAAGCAGCTGCCCGAAAGCCACCTGCTTGTGCAGGTGGCTTTTTTTATGAAATTGATAGCTGCTAGCGCTTGATGGGTAAGCGTTAGAGCCTGATTTTATTGAAGTTCATGAATTCTAGAAGCGCAGGCCTGCGGGGTTGTCGGGTGTGGGTGCGCCCGGGGCGGGGGCTGCGGGCGCCGTG
Source organism: Comamonas testosteroni ATCC 11996 (assembly GCF_000241525.1). Classification (GTDB taxonomy): domain Bacteria; phylum Pseudomonadota; class Gammaproteobacteria; order Burkholderiales; family Burkholderiaceae_C; genus Comamonas; species Comamonas testosteroni. The sequence goes on along the minus strand of NZ_AHIL01000043.1, from coordinate 121,464 downwards.
ATGCGTGCAGCGGGGCGCTCTGCAGGCTTGACCGCATCGGTCGCGGCTGGCGCCGGTACGGTCAAGGGCTTGGCAGCGGGGGCTTTGTAGTTCTTCGGCAACTGGGGCTGCTTGGGGTAGCCTGCGGCGCTCAGGTATTGGTCCCAGCTGTCGGCGCCAAAGCCCTTGAGGTGCTGGTTGCCGATGGTGGCAAAGGGCAGGTTGTCCTGTCCGCTGAGCTTGCGCAGCGCTGCAACATCGCTGCTGGTATCTATGGTGCGCTCGTTGAACGGGATTCCGCGGTTCTGCAGATGCGACCGAGCCTCGTCGCACGGGCCGCAGTCCTTGCCCGTATAGATCGTGACGGGGTAACGGTTGGCCGTCTGGCGCAAGTCGTAAGGCAGCTGCACGTTGGCCGTAGACGCCGGGCCATCGGCATTGCTCACGGCTTCGGCGCTGGGCTTGGCGTTGGGGCTGATGGCCCGGTCGGAATAAGTGACTCGCCCATCGGGGCCTACACTGCGATAAAGGTTCTGGGCCTGGCTGACTCCGCCCGCCAATGCGGCAAAGGCGGCCACAAGCATCGTCAGTAGCAGGGCGTTGCGTGAAGTCGGTTTCTCGGCCGAAGGCCGGGCAATGAAAGATCGTGGCATCTCAATCTTGATCAATGAAGTGCAATGAAGAGGTCTGAGGGCGCGAACGCCAATGGGCAGAGCATAGCCTGCATGAAGGTCTGTCTGCAGCCAGACTCCGGTTTGTCTTGATCTGGTCCCGGTGCGCAAGTCAGCCAGTGTCAGTCTATGCCTTCTGCTCGCAGTCGCGGGCATGAAAAAGCGCCCTGGAGGGGCGCTTTTTTGAGAGGCCGCACAAGAACTTAGGCGGCCTGGCTCATGCCTTGGTGGCGCAGCAGGGCGTCAATCTGTGGTTCGCGACCACGGAAAGCCTTGAAGGATTCCATGGCAGGGCGGCTGCCGCCGGCCGCCAGGATCGACTCGCGGTACTTGCGGCCGGTCTCGGGGTTGGGCGAGCCATCGGCCAGCATGGTTTCTTCGAAAGCCGCATAGGCGTCCGCGCTCAGCACCTCGGCCCATTTGTAGCTGTAATAACCGGCGGCATAGCCACCGGCAAAGATATGGCTGAAGGTGTGGGCCATGCGGTTGTAGGCTGGCGATTGCAGCACGGACACCTCGGCGCGCACCTGGTTCAGCAGCGCCATGAAGTCGTCTGCCGGGTTGTGCTCGGTGTGCAGCAACATGTCGAACAACGCGAACTCGATCTGGCGCAGGGTCTGCATGCCGGACTGGAAGTTCTTGGCGGCAATCATCTTGTCGTACAGCGTGCGGGGCAGGGCCTCGCCCGTGTCCACATGGGCGGTCATGTGCTTGAGCACATCCCATTCCCAACAAAAGTTTTCCATGAACTGGCTGGGCAGTTCGACCGCATCCCATTCCACGCCAGCAATGCCCGAGACATCGCGTTCGTTGACCTGCGTGAGCATGTGGTGCAGTCCGTGGCCGGTTTCGTGGAACAGGGTGATCACGTCATCGTGCGTGAGCAGCGCGGGCTTGCCGTCCACGCCGGACGCGAAATTGCAGACCAGATGGGCCACAGGTGTTTGCAGCTTATGGGTGTCGGGGCGCAGCCAGCGCGTGCGCACATCATCCATCCAGGCGCCGCCGCGCTTGCCCTTGCGCGCCTGAGGGTCCAGATAGAACTGGCCGACCAGCTGAGGGCCTTGTGCGGTGGAGCGCTCGATCCGGTAGAACTCCACGCAGGGGTTCCAGACCGGAGCTTCATCGCGGCGGATGGAGACTTCGAACAGGGTTTCGACAATCTTGAACAGGCCGGCCAGCACCTTGGGGGCCGGAAAGTACTGCTTGAGCTCCTGTTCGCTGAAGGAGTAGCGGGCTTCCTTGAGCTTTTCGCCGATGAAGGCCCAGTCCCAGGGCTGCGGGTCGGCAATGCCGAGTTCAGCCTTGGCAAAGGCACGCAGATCGGCTGCATCCTTTTCGGCATAGGGACGGGCACGTTTCGCCAGATCGCGCAGAAAGTCAATGACCTGCTGGGGCGAATCGGCCATCTTGGGCACGATCGAGACTTCGCCGAAGTTCCTGTAACCCAGCAACTGGGATTCTTCCAGGCGCAGCGCGAGGATTTCCTTCATCACGGCAGTGTTGTCAAAGCGTTTGCCATCGCCCTCGGCCTGATCGGAAGCTCGGGTCACATAGGCCTGATAGATTTTCTCGCGCAGTGCGCTGCTCTTGGCAAACTGCATCACGGGCAGATAGCTGGGCATCTTAAGCGTCAGCTTGTAGCCTTCCTTGCCATCGGCTTCGGCGCCAGCCTTGGCCGCGGCGATCACATCGGCCGGAACACCGTCCAGCTCGTCGAGCCTGGCGTAGTAGGCAAAGGCATCGGTGGCGTCCAGCGCGTTCTCGCTGAATTTCTGGGCCAGCTCGGCAGAGCGTGCCTGAATCTGCGCAAAGCGTTCCTTGGCAGCGCCCTGCAGTTCTGCACCGGAGAGCACAAAGCCGCGCATGGCATGGTCCCAGGCGGCGCGCTGTTCCTTGTTGAGGCTGGCCGGGTCAATGGCCTTGTACTTGGCATACAGGCGCTCATCGGCGCCCAGATTGGTCCAGAACTCGGTGACTTTTGGCAGGGCTTCGTTATAGGCCGCACGCAACTCGGGGGTGTCGGCCACGCTGTTGAGATGGTTGATGGCCGACCAGGCGGTGCCAAGCCTTTCGGTCGCCACGTCCAGCACGGCAGAGATGGCTTCCCACTGTGCGGGGAAGTCCGGTGCAACCACGGTCTCCAGCGCCTCGCTGGCACGGGCCAGCAAAGTGTCGATGGCGGGTGCCACATCCGCAGGCTGAATGCGGTCAAACAAGGGCAGGGAGGAGGATTCGAGAAGTGGATTGCTCATGCTGTATTAGGTGCCGGCAAGGTCGGGAAAATCAAGCACTGCCACGGCAATATTTGCTATGGCAGTCATAGCGTCAGCCATTGGTCAGAAGCGCGCTGTGCTGGTTTTAAGCCAGAGACAGCAAGCAAGGGCCGCCCCGCAGCGATGCTGTCGTCCCCCTCCCGAATAGAGAGGGGGAAGGCGCGAAAGCGCCTCAGGGGGGGTCAGCGCGTAGCGCGTTCCGCAGATTCCATGGTGTTGACCAGCAGCATGGTAATCGTCATGGGGCCGACACCACCGGGCACAGGGGTGATGTAGCCGGCCACTTCCTTGACGCCGTTGAAGTCAACATCGCCGCAGAGCTTGCCTTCGGCGTTGCGGTTCATACCCACGTCGATGACCACGGCACCGGGCTTGACCATGTCGGCGGTCAGCACGTCGACCTTGCCCACGGCCGCGACGATGATGTCGGCCTGGCGAGTCATGGCAGCCAGATCGGCGGTGCCGCTATGGGTGACGGTGACCGTGGCGTTGGCGGCCAGCAGCATCATGGCCATGGGCTTGCCCACGATGTTGGAGCGGCCGATGACCACGGCGTGCTTGCCGCGCAGATCCTTCATACCGATGGATTCCAGCATCTTCATGCAGCCATAGGGCGTGCAGGCCTTGAAGCCGACTTCGCCGACCATCAGTGCGCCGGCGCTGGCCACGTGGAAGCCATCCACATCCTTGGCAGGGGAGATGGTTTCGATGACCTTGTGGTCGTCGATGTGCTTGGGCAGGGGCAACTGCACCAGAATGCCGTGAATGCTGGGGTCGTTGTTCAGCGCTTCGACACGTGCCAGCAGTTCGGCTTCGGTCATGGAGGCATCGTACTTTTCCAGCACCGAGTGGAAGCCCACGTCTTCGCAGGCCTTGACCTTGTTGCGCACATAGACCTGGGAGGCCTGGTTGTCGCCCACCAGAACTACGGCTAGGCCGGGCGTGATGCCCTTGGCCTTGAGTGCTGCCGCGCGTGTGGCGACTTCCTTGCGCAGTTGTTCGGAGAGTGCTTTGCCGTCGATGAGTTGGGCTGTCATTGCTGGAGTACCAATAAAAAATGCTGCTAGCCCTTGATGTACAAGCACTAGCAGCTATCAGAATAGGAGTTGGCTAAAGCGCGAGGCTTGGCCAGTGCTCCTAGGATTATCTCGCGATTGGAATGGCTTCCAATTTCGCGGGGAGCACTTAATTGACGGCAGCTGCCGCCTTGGCCGCAGCGCTGGTCTGGCCCTGGCCCAGCGCAATCTTGAGCAGATCGGCCACGGTATTGGCGTTGAGCTTTTCCATGATGTTCGCGCGGTGGGCTTCCACGGTCTTGATGGAGATGCCCAGATCGTCGGCGATCTGCTTGTTCAGGCGGCCGGCGACGATGCGCTCGAGCACCTGAGCTTCGCGGCCCGTGAGCTTGGCCAGCAGCGCATCGCGGCTGGCGGCCTGCTGGTGGCCGGTAAAGGCCTCGCGGGCGTGATCCAGCATGCGCTCGACCAGACCCAGCAGTTCTTCCTCGTTGAAAGGCTTCTGGATGAAGTCCAGTGCGCCTTTCTTCATGGTGTTCACAGCCATGGGCACATCGCCGTGACCGGTGATGAAGACGATGGGTAGAGGAGACTTGCGCTCGATCAGTCGGTCCTGCAGTTCCAGACCGGTCATGCCGCCCATGCGGATGTCGACGATCAGGCAGGCCACTTCACGCGGGTCATAGCGCGACAAAAAGGTCTCGGCTGAGTCAAAGCAACGCACGCGGTAGTCCTTGCCTTCCAGCAGCCATTGCAGCGAATCACGGACTGCTTCGTCGTCGTCAACTACGTAAACAGTGCCTTTTTTGGGAATCAAACTCATGCAATCGTCCTCTTTATGGGTTCGCTTGTCGTGGTGAGTGTTGTCGTCTCCACACCCGTTGCCAACGGTAGCCAGAATGAGAACCGGCAACCAGTGACTTCGCTTCCATTGTAGAGGTTCTCGGCATGCATTCGGCCCTGATGTGATTCGACAATCGAGCGGCAAAGGTTCAGGCCTATGCCCATGCCTTCGCTCTTGGTGGAGAAGAAGGCTTCGAACAAGTGTTCCAACACTTCCGGCGGCAGGCCCTTGCCCGTGTCTTCCACGGTGAACTCCACCCCCGGCAGGCTTTCAAAGACCTGGGGGCGCACGCGCAATTCCACATTGCGCTGACCCAGCGGGCGGTCGGACATATCAATTGACTCAGCACTGTTTTTCATCAAATTGATGAGGACCTGCTCGATGAGGATGGCATCGGCCATTACCGGCGGCATGCGTTCGGCAATATGCGAGGTCAGCTGCACATTGCGGCGGCGCAACTCGATACCGGCCAGTTCCAGCGCCTCACTCACCATCTCGCCCACCTGGGCCAGCATGCGATTGGGCTCGCTCTTTTTCACGAAGGAGCGGATGCGCTGAATGATCTGTCCGGCACGCTGGGCCTGGTGTGCTGTCTTTTCCAGTGCGAACTTCATCTGCTCGGGTGTAAGCGTGCCGTTTTCGAGGCGTGTCAGCATGCCCGAGCTGTAATTGCTGATGGCGGTCAGGGGCTGGTTGAGCTCGTGGGCCACGCTGGATGCCATCTCGCCCATGGTGATGAGGCGGCTGGCGGTCTGGGCCTTTTCGGCCTGGGCCGCAGCCTGTTCCTCGGCCAGGCGGCGCTGGGTGATGTCGGTGGCAATCACCATCTGGGCCAGACGGCCGTCCACCCAGCTCAGATAGCGCGAACGGACTTCCAGCCATTTGCCAAGGCTAGGCACGAAGATCTCGGCATTCTCGCTGCGTGCGGCAGTCAGCGTATCCGTGGGCAAGCCCATGAGGCCGTCCTCGTTCTCGGCTTCGGGCTGGTGGCGAATCGGCAGTTTGCCGGCCTGGGCGACCAGCTGCAGATGCCCTTCGGTGTGCGAACCAAACCACTGGCGGTACAGCTTGTTGGCAAACAGCAGCTCGGCACTGCCAAGCGGTGCCACGGAAACGGAGGCATCCAGCGCTTCCAGCACGATGGTGAAGCGCTCGTACGAGGCAGAAAGCTGTTCGCGAATCCGATTGGGCTCGGTAATGTCCGTCATGGACGACATCCACCCCGTATGCTGGCCATGGGCATCAATCAGCGGCGATACATACAGGCGCGCGTCGAACAGGCTGCCGTTCTTGCGCTTCACACGTACCTGGAAACCGCCAACGATGGTCTTGCCCGACAGCTCTTCGCGCAGCTGCGAATGCAGATTGTCGTAGTCATTGTCGGGCCAGTAGGAATAGGGGGGAACCTGGCCGACCAGATCCTTCTCGCTCCAGCCCGTCATCTGGCAGAAGGCCGCGTTCACATAGGTGATGCGGCCGTGCAGATCCAGTGCTCGCATGCCGGTCAGCACGGAATTTTCCATGGCACGGCGGAAGTTGGTCTCGGCCACCAGGGCCTCCTGGGCACGCTGACGGCGGCGCGTGTGGCGCCAGGTGGCCAGCAGCAGCCAGGCCGTCATGGCCGACAAGGTGCCCACCAGCCAGAACAGGCCGCTGCCGACTACGCCCAGCGAGGTCTGATAGGCCTGGGCGCGCATCATCAGCGCCGTGCCCACAGGGGAGACTGGCACTTCGTATTCATTTGCAATGGCACGCCAGTGCAGCAGCTCGGTGGGCGTCTTGCGCGGTGCCAGCGGAGTGCCGGCCAGCACATGGTTGTCGGCGTCGCGCATGGTGATGGCGTAACGGGCCATCACTTCCGTGGGCGTGCCATAGCGCAGCAGACTGTCCACCGAAAATTCGGCCAACAACTCGCCCTGGTAGCGGCTGTTGGAGCTGATGGGGACATGCAGCTGCAGCAGCGGAGGCAACTCGTTGGGCTGGGCTCTTTCTTGCACGTAAATGGGCTGCAGCATTTCACGGGCCTGCTCATAGGCTTGCAGGGTTTCGCCCTGATGCAGGCCTTCGCCGACGGCACGCAACTGATCCGTGGCCACTGTCGGGGCGGACTGGCTGTACAAAACCTGACGCTTGTCGTTGATCCAGGTGATGGATTGCAGCTCGGGGTACTGGCTGATCAGCGCTTCGGTGCGGCCGTCGAAGTCGGCCTTGCGCATTTCGCGGGTGCCGATGTCGCGGGCCATGCGCATCAGCTGCTCCTGGCGCTCCAGCAGTCGCAGCCGCACGCGCTGCTGGGCGTATTCCACATCGCGGCGCAGCGCCTCCTGCTCGCGATCCACTTCTTCCGTGCGCAAATACCAGAACGACGCAATGATTGCAGCCATGAACATCAGCACGGATGCCAACGGCGCGAGCGCGGCATAGCGATCCTGCCGAGTCGGCGACAGGCTACGCCACCAGCTACGCCACCAGCGCACAGGGGATGCAACGGATTGCGCGCTTTTTGCATCCTCTTTTTCTCGTTCGTTATTGCTTGTTTGCATGCCTCCAGTGTAGGGGAGAGACCCAGTGGAATCTGCGACTATTTCTGTCGCGTAAAAGACAATCTATAGAGGCTTCACTGTATGTGCATTTGCAGCATTTTTTTATATAGTGAAATCACAAAGCACAATTTGAAATTCAAAAAAAATGTGCGAAACTTGCCAGCGATCGACACAGTGAATCGGTTTAATCCGGGGAGCACCCGAAGGTGCTGTGCCACGCGTTATGCGGTGTGGCGCTTGCCGCACCCGGTTGACGCTGCACTCACTGCTTCGTGATAAAGCTACCCCCTCTCGAAGGAGACACTCACAATGACAGCTCAGACTGATCCCAAAGGCGCTGGCTTGCCTGCCGGCCTGGACCAACAAGAATCGCGCGAGTGGATGGACGCCCTCTCTGCGGTGATCGACCGCGAAGGTGCGGACTATGCCCACAAGCTGATTGAGGATCTGCTTGAACACGCTCGCCAGAACAGCGTGGACATGCCTTTCTCGGCCAATACCGGCTACGTGAACACCATCGAGGCTGACCAGGAAGCCAAGTGCCCTGGCAACCTCGAAATCGAAGGCCGTCTGCGCGCCTACATGCGCTGGAACGCCATGGCGATGGTGGTCAAGGCCAACCGCTTGCACCCCGCTGACGGTGGCGACCTGGGTGGTCACATCGGCTCCTTCGCATCGCTGGCCAATATGTTTGCGGCCGGCTTCAACCATTTCTGGCACGCCGAGAACGAAAACCACGGCGGCGACTGCCTGTACATCCAGGGTCACGTCTCGCCCGGCATCTACGCCCGCGCTTACCTGGAAGGCCGTATCTCCGAAGAGCAACTGCTGAATTTCCGCCAGGAAGTGGACGGCAAGGGTCTGTCGAGCTACCCCCACCCCAAGCTGATGCCAGACTTCTGGCAGTTCCCCACGGTGTCCATGGGCTTGGGCCCGCTGATGGCCATCTACCAGGCTCGCTTCCTGAAGTACCTGCACGCCCGCGGCATTGCCAACACCGAAAACCGCAAGGTCTGGGTGTTCTGCGGCGACGGCGAAATGGACGAAGTGGAATCCCTGGGCGCGATCGGTCTGGCCGCTCGTGAAAAGCTGGACAACCTGGTCTTCGTCATCAACTGCAACCTGCAGCGCTTGGACGGCCCTGTGCGCGGCAACGGCAAGATCATCCAGGAACTGGAAGGCGAATTCCGCGGTTCCGGCTGGAACGTGATCAAGCTGATCTGGGGCAAGGGCTGGGACGAGCTGCTGGCCAAGGACAAGGACGGCGTGCTCAAGAAGATCATGATGGAGTGCAACGACGGTGACTATCAGGCCATGAAGGCCAACGATGGTGCCTACGTGCGCAAGCATTTCTTCGGCCGCGATCCCCGCGCTCTGAAGCTGGTTGAGCACATGTCCGACGACGAAATCTGGAATCTGCGCCGCGGTGGCCACGATTCGCAGAAGGTCTACGCTGCTTTCGCCGCTGCCAACACTGCCCAAGGTCAGCCTACCGTGCTGCTGGTCAAGACCGTCAAGGGCTTTGGCATGGGCAAGATTGGTGAAGGCAAGAACAACGTTCACCAGACCAAGAAGCTGAGCGACGAGGACATCAAGGCCTTCCGCGACCGTTTCAACATCCCAATTCCTGACAGCCAGATCGCTGACATCCCCTTCTACAAGCCGGCCGACGATACGCCGGAAATGAAGTACCTGCACGAGCGCCGCAAGGCTCTGGGGGGCTACCTGCCACACCGCCGTCAGGAAGCCGACGAGAAGTTCACTGCTCCTTCGCTGGACACCTTCAAGGCGATTCTGGAGCCCACACCCGAAGGCCGTGAAATCTCCACGACCCAGGCTTATGTGCGTTTCCTGACGCAGCTGCTGCGCGACAAGAACATCGGCCCCCGCGTGGTGCCAATCCTGGTGGACGAAGCCCGTACCTTCGGTATGGAAGGCCTGTTCCGTCAGATCGGTATCTACAACCCCGCTGGTCAGCAATACACGCCGGTCGACAAGGACCAGGTGATGTACTACCGCGAAGACAAGGCCGGTCAGATCCTGCAGGAAGGCATCAACGAAGCCGGCGGCATGTCCAGCTGGATCGCTGCCGCCACCAGCTACAGCCATAGCAACCGGGTCATGATCCCGTTCTATGTGTACTACTCGATGTTCGGCTTCCAGCGCATTGGCGATCTGGCCTGGGCAGCGGGCGACCTGCAAGCGCGCGGCTTCCTGCTGGGCGGCACTTCCGGTCGTACCACGCTGAACGGCGAAGGTCTGCAGCACGAAGACGGTCACAGCCACATCCTGGCCAACACCATCCCCAACTGCGTGTCCTATGACCCCACCTTCGCTCACGAAGTGGCAGTCATCATGCAAGACGGCCTGCGCCGCATGGTGCAGAACCAGGAAAACATCTTCTACTACATCACCCTGCTGAACGAGAACTATCCCATGCCTGGCCTGGAAGCCGGCACGGAAGAGCAGATTCTCAAGGGCATGTACATGGTCAAGCCTGGTCAGAAGGTTCCCGAGAGCGGTCTGCGCGTGCAACTGCTGGGTTCGGGCACCATCCTGCGCGAATCGTTTGCGGCGCAAGAGCTGCTGGAGCAGGACTGGGGCGTTGCTGCCGACGTCTGGAGCTGCCCATCGTTCAACGAACTGACCCGCGAAGGACAGGACGTGGAGCGCTTCAACATGCTGCACCCCCTGGAAGCCGCCAAGGTTCCTTTCGTGACGCAACAGCTGGCTGGTCATGCAGGTCCGGTGGTCGCATCGACCGACTACATGAAGGCCTACGCCGAGCAGATCCGTCCTTTCATGCCCAAGGGCCGTACCTACAAGGTGCTGGGTACCGACGGCTTCGGCCGTTCGGACTTCCGCTCCAAGCTGCGCGAGCACTTCGAAGTCAACCGTCACTACATCGTCGTGGCTGCACTGCGCGGCCTGGCTGATGAAGGCAAGATCAACGCCACGACAGTGGCCGAAGCGATCAAGAAGTACGGTATCAACACCGACAAGATCAACCCGCTGTACGCCTAAGAACGGGAGATATCGAACATGGCATTGACAGACATCAAAGTCCCCGACATCGGCGACTTCTCCGAAGTTGGCGTGATCGAAGTGCTGGTCCAGGTGGGTGACACCATCAAGGTCGAGCAGTCCCTGCTGACCGTGGAGTCCGACAAGGCTTCCATGGAGATCCCTTCCAGCCACGCTGGCGTGGTCAAAGAGATCAAGGTCGCTCTGGGCGACAAGGTCAAGGAAGGCTCCGTGATCGTGGTGCTGGAAACCGCTGACGCGGCCCCCGCACCGACAGCGGCTGCTCCAGCTCCCGTGGCTGCAGCACCTGCGCCCGTGGCCGCCGCTCCTGTGGCTGCTGCACCGGTTGCTTCTGTTGCATCCGCGCCTGCTGCCTCGTCGACCGTGGACCTGAAGATCCCCGATATCGGTGACTTCAAGGACGTGGCCGTGATTGAAATGCTGGTCAAGGTGGGCGACACCGTGGCCGTCGAGCAATCGCTGTTCACTGTCGAGTCCGACAAGGCTTCGATGGAAATTCCATCGCCCACAGCCGGCACCATTACCGCGCTGAGCATCAAGCTCGGCGACACCGTCAACATCGGTGACGTGGTCGGTCAGATCACGGTGCAGGGCGCTGCGCCCGCAGCCGCTCCTGTGCAAGCTGCTGCCCCCGTGGCTGCACCCGCTCAGGCCGCTGCACCTGTGGCAGCTGCTCCTGTTGCCTCCGCCCCCGTGGCATCGGCTTCTGTGGCTGCTCCTGCGCACAATCCCACCGTGGCTCCCTCGGGTCAGCTGCCCCACGCATCACCTTCGGTGCGCAAGTTCGCTCGTGAACTGGGCGTTCCTCTGGCAGAAGTCAAGGGTTCAGGCAACAAGGGCCGCATCACGGCAGAAGACATCCAGTCCTTCACCAAGTCGGTGATGGCCGGTGCCGTGCAGACCCTGGCTCAGCAGGCTGTGGCTCCCAAGTCTTCCGGCGGCAACGTCGGCGGTCTGGAAGTGCTGGCCTGGCCCAAGGTCGACTTCGCCAAGTTTGGCGCTGTCGAGCGCAAGGAACTGTCGCGCATCAAGAAGATCTCAGGCGCCAACCTGCACCGCAACTGGGTGGTCATCCCTCACGTCACCAACAATGACGAGGCCGACATCACCGAGCTGGAAGCCTTCCGCGTTTCGACCAATGCCGAAAGCGCCAAGGCCAAGAGTGATGTCAAGGTGACGATGCTGGCTTTCGTGATCAAGGCCGTGGTGGCTGCGCTCAAGAAGTTCCCCGAGTTCAATGCCTCTCTGGACGGCGACACTCTGGTCTACAAGCAGTACTTCAACATCGGTTTTGCCGCCGACACGCCGAACGGCCTGGTCGTTCCTGTGCTCAAGGACGCCGACAAGAAGGGCATTTTGCAGATCAGCCAGGAAATGGGCGAGCTGGCCAAGAAGGCCCGTGACGGAAAGCTGGGCGCTGCAGACATGCAAGGCGGCTGCTTCTCGATTTCGTCTTTGGGCGGCATCGGCGGCACCAACTTCACGCCCATCATCAATGCGCCTGAAGTCGCCATCCTGGGTCTGTCCAAGGGCGCCATGAAGCCCGTGTGGGACGGCAAGCAGTTCGTGCCGCGCCTGATGCTGCCTCTGAGCCTGTCGTACGACCACCGTGTCATCGACGGCGCAGCTGCCGCGCGTTTCAACGCCTATCTGGGTGCCGTGCTGGCCGACTACCGTCGCATCCTGCTGTAAGGTAGTCACAGGGCAGGTCGGTTTTGAATGAAATCGGCCTGCAGCGCTTATCTGAATTGCGCGAGAAGCTATCTTTTTTGATGCTCTTGCGCTTCACCTTGCGAGCCCACCTTGCCAGTCTGTGAGTGACACGAGCGAGATGAAGAACCTTCGACAGCACCCCATTGAGCATCTGCGTGGCGTCATCCCCGGCATCCGGCCTTTTCCGGAAGCTGCTGACGTCTTCGCAGAGCCGGTCGAGAAATACGCGCGGCACCTTCTGCCGCTCGTCACCATCGATCTGGCGCTGCTTGACGATAGCTGGAGTGGGCCGATTCATCTTCTGGCACCTTGTGAGCCCTATGACGGGCGCGTGGGGGAGTGGGGAGGTGAGGAGTTTGGAAATGCGCTGCTCAAGCCCGACTGGCTGGCTTTCAAGCTGAACGACGCAGGCAAGTACGAGCTGCTGGGCGATTGGCGCTACTTCATGCTCGAGCAACACCGTGCGGAGTGGGCGGAAAAAAATTCCAGTTGGCGCGAGGTTAGGGACATGCACCGTGAGCTGGTCAAACTGGGCGCACAGCCCCCGTTTGAGCTGCATCACGAAGCCAAATACTCGTGGAACGACGTCATGGAGTTGCATTACGCGCTTCAGCATGCGATCTATGAGCAGGCCAGGCAAGACTTTCTGACCCACGGCTGGAACGCAGCCAAGCCCTGGGACGACGCTGCTGAAGTCGCCAAGCTGCCTTTGTACGAGCCGGGCACAGACTGCTATGACTCGACGAGTGGCCGTTATCTGCTCGGCGTACTGGGCGGGCCCGCGTGGGGCGGTAACTGGAGCAACCTCACCAACGAGCTGCTCAGCGACACCGGCACCGACGATGGCATTCACCCCATCCACCCGGAAACCGGCGCGCCCTTTGAATTCATTACCAGCACCTATGCCAGTGAATTCACCGGTAGCGACTGCGAAATTCTGTTGTTCTACGAACCCCAAAGCCGCACCGTGCTGCAGACCTTTGACTGGAGCTGAAGGCTCAGTTTCAAAGACCGAATAAACCGTTTGAGCGGCCTGAGCGATCAGGCGGCGCAGAGACAAAAACCAAGATAGGAGCGCATATGAGCCTCATCGATATCAAGGTGCCCAATATCGGCGACTTCGCCGAAGTGGGCGTGATCGAACTGCTGGTCAACCCCGGCGACACCGTGGCCGTGGACCAGTCCCTCATTACCGTGGAGAGCGACAAGGCCTCCATGGAGATTCCTTCCAGCCATGCCGGCGTCGTGAAGGAAATCAAGGTCAAGGTCGGCGACAAGGTTGCCGAAGGCTCGCTGGTGCTGACTTTGGAAGCCGCAGCCGGCGCCGCCGCACCTGCTCAGGCAGCAGCCCCTGCGCCTGCCGCAGCCGCTCCAACACCTGTGGCAGCCCCCGTGGCTGCTGCTCCTGCTCCCGTGGCCAGCAACTTTGCCGGCACCGTGGACATGGACTGCGACGTCGTCGTTCTGGGCGGTGGCCCCGGCGGTTACTCCGCAGCCTTCCGCGCTGCCGACCTGGGTCTGAAGGTCGTGTTGGTCGAGCGCTACGCCACTCTGGGCGGCGTCTGCCTGAACGTGGGTTGCATCCCATCCAAGGCGCTGCTGCACGTGGCTGCCGTGATGGACGAAGTCAAGCACCTGGAAGTGGCTGGCGTGAAGTTTGCTGCTCCCGAAGTGAACATCGACCAGCTGCGCGGCCACAAGGAAAAGGTCATCGGCAAGCTGACCGGCGGTCTGGGCCAGATGGCCAAGATGCGCAAGGTCACCGTCGTGCGCGGCTACGGCAACTTCGTGTCGGCTAACCACATCGAAGTCGAAGAAACCACCGGTTCCGGCCAGGAAAAGACCGGCAGCAAGAAGGTTGTTCAGTTCAAGAACGCCATCATTGCCGCAGGCTCGCAAGCCGTGCACCTGCCCTTCATGCCCAAAGACCCCCGCGTGGTTGACTCCACCGGCGCCCTGGACCTGAAGGAAGTGCCAAAGCGCATGCTGATTCTGGGTGGCGGCATCATCGGCCTGGAAATGGGCACCGTCTACAGCACGCTGGGCGCGCGCCTGGACGTGGTGGAAATGATGGACGGTCTGATGCAGGGTGCTGACCGCGATCTGGTTAAGGTCTGGCAAAAGATGAACGCGCCACGTTTCGACAACATCATGGTCAACACCAAGACCGTGGGTGCCGAAGCCACGCCCGAAGGCATCAAGGTCACGTTTGCTCCTGCCAAGGACGGCGTCACCGTGCCCGAACCCCAGACCTACGACCTGGTTCTGCAAGCCGTGGGCCGCACGCCCAATGGCAAGAAGATCAGCGCCGAAAAGGCTGGCGTGGCCGTGACAGACCGCGGCTTTATCGACGTCGACATCCAGATGCGCACCAACGTGCCCAACATCTTCGCGATCGGCGACATCGTGGGTCAGCCCATGCTGGCGCACAAGGCCGTGCACGAAGCGCACGTGGCCGCTGAAGTCATCGCAGGCGAGTTGCAAGGCAACAAGGAACTGGCTTCCGCTGCCTTCAACGCCCGCGTGATTCCTTCGGTCGCCTATACCGACCCCGAAGTGGCGTGGGTGGGTCTGACCGAAGACCAGGCCAAGGCACAAGGCATCAAGGTCAAGAAGGGCCTGTTCCCCTGGGCTGCGTCCGGGCGCGCAATCGCCAACGGCCGCGACGAAGGCTTCACCAAGCTGCTGTTTGATGACTCCCCCGAAGCCCACGGCCACGGCCGCATCCTGGGCGGCGGCATGGTCGGCACGCACGCTGGCGACATGATCGGTGAGATCGCCCTGGCCATCGAAATGGGCGCAGACACCGTGGATATCGGCAAGACCATCCACCCCCATCCCACGCTGGGCGAAAGCATCGGCATGGCTGCGGAAGTGGCGCATGGTTCCTGCACGGACGTGCCACCAGTGCGTAAGTAAGCGCAGCGATCAAGCGTTATCGCTTGATCAAAGCAAAGGCAGCCTTCGGGCTGCCTTTTTTACTTTGATGGCTGCTTGCGCTGAATTGGCAAGCGCTGGAGGCATATCTGATTTTTATATTTTCTATGCCTGCTGAGCTTCAATGCGCTGATTGGCAACCATGATGTGCATGGCAAGAGTCTTTCGCTGCTGTACGGGGTAGGAGTTCTGTGCTGGCACCGTTCTACGACCTGCTGGCTACAGCGGTCTACCCCCAGCTGACGCCCAAGATGGCTATGAAGCTGGGCAGCAAATACAAGTTCCGCGAGCTGGAGGCCAGGCACTGGGAGCAGTTTGCCGAAGAAGCAGGTCTAGCCAAGGCTGCGACGCGCAAGCGTTTGCAGCAGTTGGCGAATGAGCTACCCACCGCCGCCCGCAAGCTGCAGGCCGCGCCACCGCATGGCTTTGTGGGCAATGCCGTGGTGGAGCAGATCGTGCAATTGATTGAGCAGCGCTGCACCTTGACGCTGCGGCGTTTGGTCTGAACGCGCGGGTGATTTCACTCTAAAACGGAAAGCGGCGATATCAATTAAATTTCCCGAACGGGAAATATGTATTTAGATCAGCTGCAACAAGTCGAAAAATTTCCTGATCGGGAAATTTAAAAACTTCATAGCTGCTTGCGCCTGATAAATAAGCGCTTGAGTCTGATTTGGCCGATATTGGATGCCATTGATTTCAGTGCTCGCCACAAAACTGCCACTTGATGGAGACAACCATGCTCAGTACCAGCCTTGATTTTTCCCGTCCGCTCCAAGCTGCCTGCCACTGCGGTGCAGTGCGTTTTACCGTTCTGCTAAGCGACGGACTGAACACCGCGCGGCGCTGCAATTGCTCGTTTTGCCGCATGCGCGGGGCCGTGGCGGTGTCGGCTGATTTGAGCGGAATCGAGGTGCTGCAAGGGCAGGACGCGCTGACGCTCTACCAGTTCAACACCGGGCAGGCCAGGCACTTCTTCTGCAAGCACTGCGGCATCTATACCTTTCACCAGCGGCGCTCGTCGCCGCATCAGTACGGAGTGAATGTGGCTTGTATTGAAGGCATGAGCCCGTTTGACTTTGCCGAAGTGGTGGTGAGTGAGGGACGCTCGCATCCCAATGACCGCCGCGCAGGCGCTTCTGGAGGCAAGTCTGTGGCGGCAGGCTGGCTGAGTTACAAGGCGAATCCCTTGGCCGAAGTGCAGCTGGAAGAATGATTTTGATAGCTACTAACGATTTGCAGGAAAGCGTTAGCGGTCGTTTTTACTGAAATTTTCTGCGTTCCGCATCGAAACAGCCAGCCAGATAGACTGGCGGGAGGTACAGGCGGGGCGCAGCCCGGCAAGCGCGCCCGGCATGGGTCAGGCGCGCCTGGTCTTGGCGCTGCGCACTGCCACCATCAGCACCAGTGCCGAGAGGACCAGCATGACCAGCACCAGATAGATGCTGTAGTGCTTGTTGCCTGTGTACTGGGTCAGCAGGCCGGCCAGCGTGGGGCTGGCGGCCGAGCCCAAGTTGCCCAGGCTGCTGATGAGCGCTATGCCGCCGGCGGCCACGGCAGGTGACAGATAGTCGCTGACCAGGGCAAAGAACAGCGGGGGAAGGGCCGCAAGGCCGATCAGCGTGAAGGCCAGTGCAATCAGCGAGCCTTCGAGATGGCCGTGCATCTGCAGGGTGACGAGCAGGCCAGCAATGGCCATGCCGGTGGCGATGAACAGATGCCAGCGGCGGTCGCGGAACCGGTCGGAGCTGGCACCGAAGGCAATCATGCCGAAGAAGCCTGCGACAAAGGGAATGGCCGAGTAGATGCCGACATGCAGCACGTCCTGCACGCCCAGGCCCTGAATCACGGTAGGCATCCAGAAGACAAACAGATAGGTGGCACCGTGCATCATGAAATACACCAGTGACAGGGCATAGACCTTGGGGTCGCGCAGCAGCTGGCCCAGAGTGGCGCTGCTGTGGGCCGCCTTGTGCCCGTGGCCGCCATGATGAGCAACTTGGCCGCCGTCGTTGGCGATGTTGTGTTGCAGGCGCGCTTTTTCGGCGTCTGTCAGCCATTTTGCGTCGGCTGGCCTGTCCTGGAGATAGAAGTAGAGGATCAGGCCCAGCATGCAGGCGGGAGGGCCCTGGATGAGAAACAGCCATTGCCAGCCATGCAGGCCGTCGATGCCATCCATATATTTGAGGATGGCGCCGCACAGCGGTCCGGCCACGATGGCCATGGCCATGACGGCTGAGAGAAAGATGGAGATCACACGGCCACGGCGGGCCGAGGGGTACCAGTAGGTGAAGTAGAGAATGACGCCGGGAAAGAAGCCGGCTTCGAAGGCGCCCAGCAGAAAACGCGCCACATAGAACTGCATGGGAGTGGAGACCCAGGCCATGGCCGTGGCGATGACGCCCCAGACCAGCATGATGCGCATCAGCGTCTTGCGCGTGCCTATCTTCTCCAGCAGCAGATTGCTGGGCACTTCGAACAGAAAGTAGCCGATGAAGAACAGACCCGCGCCAAAGCCGTAGGCAGCGTCGCCGAAATCCAGCGTCTGCTTCATCTGGATCTGGGCATAGCCGATGTTGATGCGGTCCAGGTAGGCGACCATGTAGCAGATCAGCAGCAGGGGCAGCAGCCGCCAGCTGACCTTGGCATACAGCGCGTTGTCTGCATCGATGTCATGGCTGGTATCCTGCCTGGGCGTTGCACCCGAAATGGTCGTCGCGCTTGGGGTCATGCTTGTCTCTTGGAAGTTGGTATGGGGCGATGGGCGGATCCCTGCTGCACGAGTTGCAAGCATCACGACGTAGACGCTGCAAGCCGCAGTGCTAGGGCTAGGCAGGGCTTTTAGTTGTTGTCTTGATGCAGGGGGGAACTGCGCAGGCCCACAGCGTCAAACCTGTGAGGCATAGGCTGCCAAGTCTTTGTGCCAGGATCTCTCCAGGCCAGTGCGGTGACTGTGACTGTGACTGTGACTGTGACCAGTGATTGGGTTGCTTGCCTTCGAGTTCCCGGTTCATTTCCTGCTATTGCCCTTCATGGCCTGGACCTGGCTGCGCACGAGGTATGCATCAGCCTGTCTTGACCTCTGCAGGGGCAGAAATCAAGGAGTTCGAGGGGCAATGTAGGGCCGGTGCCCTGAATGGACTTAACGCATGCCGCAATTAAATTGCCAGATCATGACATCCGAGGGTAAGCCTTAGGGTCGGCCTTGCCGCAGCGAGGCGGTGGAAGAAGCGGCAGTTTTGCGCGGCGATGGCGTGTGCCATTGAGAGCCATGTTGCCCTGAGCTTGTACTTGCGCGGGGACAGGCAGCCGTTTCATTTGCGGATGGCTGATGTGGCTGAGTCTGTTTTTTGATAACGGCCAGCGCTTTGAATATCAGGGCCGGGACCGGTTGGGCTTCTATTTGTACCAGCGGGTTGCCAGAACTGTTGAGCCGCCACATGGTGCTTGAAGGAACGCCCGGCATGGCTCCGGGCGTTGGAGGGCATCGCAGTGGGCAGCGATGGGGAGGGCTGCGTTAGGCCTTTTTCAGAAACTCGGATTTGAGAATGAATGGACCCTGATCCGTCTTGCAGTCCACGTCATGGTCGCCGTTGTCATAGACCAGGCGAATGCCTTTGATCTTGGTGCCTTTTTTGATGACGGTAGAGGAACCCTTGACCTTCAGGTCCTTGACCAGCAGCACGCTGTCGCCGTCGGCCAGTGGCGTGCCGTTGGCATCCTTGATGATGCGGGGGCCGTTGTCTTCATCGGCAATGGTTTCTGCATGGACCGACCATTCATGGGCGCAATCGGGGCAGATCAGCAGATCGCCATCGGGATAGGTGTTGTCCAGACCGCATTGGGGGCAAGAGGGGAGGGTGGCTGTGCTCAAGGATTCGCTTCCGTTCAAAGAGTAAGCACCAAGCCTAGCTGCTAAACAGTAGTGTCCCGGATTGGTGCGGATTGCAAGACGACCATGCCCGAGGCTAGGGCGCCGCCGCATGGCATGAATTTTGTTTTTTTGATAGCTGCTGGCGCTTTCTGGGTAAGCGTCAGAGCTTGTTTTGTCTTGAGTTTTTTGTGGGAAATCAACGCACCAGATGCTCGGCCAGAAAGTCGATGAACACCCGTGTCTTGCGCGGCAGGTGGCGGCTGCCGGGGAAGACCAGATGAATCGGCTGGTTGGGCAGGGCGTACTCGGGCAGCACGCGCTGCAGCTGGCCGCTGCGCACATCGTCCTGCACCAGCCAGTCGGGCAGCACGGCTACACCCAGGCCCGCCAGCGCCAGCGCACGAATCGCGCTCGATGAATTGGACTGGTGGGCGGCGCGGCCCTGCACCTCGGTTTGCTGGCCCTGGGCGCTTTCCAGCACCCAGTGCGTGGGGCTGTCCAGATTACTGTTGGCAATCCAGGGCAGATCGGCCAGGTCTTGCGGCTGCTGCACGGCTTGCAGACCAGTCAACCGGGGCGATGCGACCAGCCAGATTTCATAATCTGCCAGCTTGCGGCTTTTGAGGCTGGAATCGGCCAGGCTGCCCAGGCGCACAACCAGGTCGAGCTTTTCGGCCACCAGATCACTGAGCGAGGAATTGGCATCGTGGCTGATGGCAATGCCTGGGTAGCGCTGCACAAACTGCGGGATCAGCGGCAGCACATAGCGCTCGCCGAACTCGGCCGTGGTGCTGATGCGTAACTGTCCGCGCAGGCGGCGGCTGCCGTGCTGGGCATTGTCAAATGCAGCTTCGATATGGCCGAAGATCTGCTTGAACTCGTCATAGAACTGCTGGCCGCTTTCCGTCAACGCCACCGACCGCGTGCTGCGCACCAGCAAGGTAATGGACAGGGCTTCTTCCAGCGCCTTTACATGCAGGCTGGCCATGGCTTTGCTGATGTTCAGGTAGTCGGCAGCCTTGGTGTAGCTGCCCAGTTCCACCACGGCCAGAAAAGTCTGCACTCGGTGAAGCTGGGTGTGGGTGGCAGTGCTTGTGATGGCGGCCATTGTTCAGTTTGGTCAAACAAAGTATCAAGCATAGCGGTATCGACTCGGGCAACTGCGCTGCCTACCATGCGCAGCTCAAAGGACAGACATGAGCTACCGTTACCGCATTGCCCTGGTGTTTTTGACCGGGTTTTTTATAGACTGCATCAATATCTTCATGCCCGCAGTCGCCTTGCCGCGTCTGGCTGCCGAGTTCGAGACAGCCAGCCTGGACACCGCCTGGGTGGGCAATGCCTACATCCTGGGCCTGACCTTGGTGATTCCCATCAGCACCTGGTTGGCCGGCCGCTGGGGCGCGCGGCGTTTGCTGGCAGCTTCCATGCTGGTGTTTGCACTGGCTGTGGCCGCTTGCGGCATGGCGGGCAGCTTTACGGCCGTGGTGGTTTGGCGCTTCGTGCAGGGGATGGCCGGCGGGCTGTTGATTCCCGTCGGGCAGGCCATGGCCTTTGCCTTGTTTCAGGGGGCGGAGCGTGCACGCATCTCCACCCTGGTCATGGCCGTGGCCCTGATTGCACCGGCTTTGTCACCGGGACTGGGTGGGCTGATTGTGGACAGCAGTTCCTGGCGCTGGGTGTTTTTTGCCAATATTCCGTTGGCTCTGGCAGCCGCTCTGCTGGCCTGGTGCTGGGTGCGCGATTCGGCAGGGTCATTCGAGCCGTCGGTCGCAGCCAAGCCGGATATGAACGGACTGCTGCTGATCAGCACGGCACTGACTGCTGTGCTCATGGGCATGTCGCTGTACGGTGCAGGCCGTGGCCGGGTTGGGGCGCTGCTGTGTCTTGCGCTCGGTCTGGCAGCCAGCGTGCTCTATTTGCGGCACTGGCGCAACGCGGCAGACCCAGTGGTCGAGCTGCGCCTGCTGCGCAGCCCACGCCTGTGGGTGTCCATGGCCGTGTACTACGCCGTGCCCGGCGTGTTTACGGGCGTCAATCTACTGAGCCTGTTTTTTCTGCAGGACCTGCTGGCACTGAGCGCCCAGCGCTCGGGCATGTTCATGCTGGTCTATGCCGGCGGCGCGCTGCTGGCCATGCTGATGTGCGGCCGCATCTACAACCGCGTGGGGGCGAGGCCGCTGTTTGTGGTCAGTCTGCTGCTGCACAGCCTGGGTATTGCCTGCCTGATGGCGGTGAACAGCGCGGGCGATCTGCTAACCCTGGTGCTCGCCTATGCCCTGATGGGCCTGGGCGGCGGTCTGGCTGCCAATGCCGCACAAACCACGGCGTTGATGGATTTTCACGGCTCGGAACTGCCCCAGGCCAGCGTGGTCTGGAACATCAACCGGCAGATGGCATTCAGCGTGGGCGCGGCCCTGTTTCTGATGATCTTCAACCTGCTGCAGCCGCATACCGGTGCGCTGTCGGCCTATCACGCAAGCTTTGCCGTTGCCGCCCTGGTTGGGCTGCTGCCGCTGACCTGTTTACACACATTGAGAAAAAGCCAGGAATGAACGACCAGAACCTCAAAGCCGCCGCACAAAGCATTAACGATGTGCATGCGCTGATCCAGACCGTTTTTACTCAAAAGGGCGATGCCGCCCAGGCCGCTACCAAGGCGCTGATGCAGGTGTTTGCCGAAGGCTTCAGCATGGTCACCACAGGCGGCCGGATCGTGACGCGTGCCCAGGTACAGCAGATGTTTGAGAGCGCTGCTGGCGGCAGGCCCGGTTTGCAGATGGCGGTGGATGAACTGACAACCATCTGGCAGGCGGGCTCACATATCGCGCTGCGCTACCGCGAAGCACATATGCTGGCCGGCCATAGCCATGCGCGCTATTCCACGGCCATTCTGGAAGTCGCAGCTGGCGGCGTGCTGTGGCATGCGCTGCACGAGACAGCTATTGCTTGATCTTGAATCTCAGCCCATCGCAAAGATGGGCGCAGCTGTGCGAAACGGCAGCCTGCGTCCTGCAGGCAACAGATAGGCATGCTCGCGTGGCACGCGCAGTGGGTCACACTGGCCATCGGTGATGATGAGGATGGGGCCGTCGTTGGGAAAGTCGTCGGCCTCAAGCAGCAGATCCACGCCCGGTTGCAGCACGGTGCCGCCACGACCTTTGAGGGCAATGCGCTGGGCAATGTCGGCGACTGGAAGATAACCCAGGTCGTAGGCGGCAGCGTCGCAGCAGATCAGGCGTGCAGCGGGCACATCCTTGGCCTCGGCATAGCTGGCGATGGCCCCCAGTGCTTTGGCAAGCACATGGCGCTCCATGGAGCCCGAGGTGTCCAGCACCACGCCGAAGGTGCGGCCTTCCAGCCAGCGGCTGTCGGCCTGAATGCGGGGCCTGGGTATATCGGGCGTGGCGCTCTGACGGCGGCTTATGCGGGCATAGCTGCGCCGCGTCTCTATGGGCGGAAAGTGGTGATCGAACCAGCGTGCCAGTTCCACCTGCCAGTCAATCGGCGGCTGCAGCAGAGCGCGGATTTCCTCGATCAATCCCGCGGGCAGCAGCCCGCGTGCGCTTTGCTCGTGGCGCAGCAGGCCTTTGCCCAGTTGGGTGCGGCAGAACTCGTCGATATCGGTGTAGTCGCCCGCGTTGCGCTGACCTCGCACATTGCGCTCCAGCATGTCGCCCTGGCCACCGGCCAGGGTGCGCAGCTTGCGCATGCGGCGCAGATCGCTCGCGATGCGGTCGTAGACCTCTTCAGCTGCCAGCCCGCGCAGCTCCGGGTCGTAGAGCAGGCCAATGCCCGGCGGTTGACCCACGTCCATCTGGATCAGCCAGTCGTTGATGACAAAGTCGCAGGCCACATTCGCGCGCTTCCACCAGGCGTGGCAGGTCACGCACGATTTCCACCATATACCAGGCGGGCAGGGTCTGGCCGTCGCTTTCGGTGGCGACGATCTGGGCCATTTCCAGGCTGATCTGGGCCAGCTCCTTGAGCATGGCCTTGGAGCGGTGCACGGTTTGCTGCAACTCGCCGCCGCTTTGCTGCTTGTCGGCGGGCAGGATCTTGAGCAGACGCGCGCGGAAGGCCTGGGCCAGGAAATACAGCACATCTCTGTCCTGCGGCGCATGAGGCCAGTTGGCGTCGCCCTTGAAAATGGCATCCAGACGGTGGCGGTCCTCGGCCAGCTTGTAGAAGGCTTTGAACTGCGCCGCATGCTGGGGCGTGAGGCAGCCGCTGCCAAGGGCTTCGAGCGTATGCAGGTTCAGCGCATCGCCATAGGACTGCAAGGCGTCGCTCAGCATATGCCAGGAGCGCGGCGTGGAAAACGCCTCTTCATGCTTGGGCGGCTGGCTCCACAGATGGTCGGGACGCTGGGCCAGGTATTCGAGCACCAGCGTATGCAGCTGGGCCTGCTGCGCCCATTGCAGCCACTCGCTGGCGCTGACCTTGAGCTGCACATGAATCATGCGGTTGACCAGGGCCGAGGACATGGTGCGCACAATCGCGGAATCCTGAGCCCGGTTGCCAGCCGCGATCACGATGGAGCCCTCGGGCATCACATACTCGCCCACGCGGCGCTCCAGGATCAGGCTGTAGAAAGCTTTTTGCACATCCTGGCTGCAGGCATTGAGCTCGTCCAGGAACAGGCAATAAGGTTGCTCGCGCGCAATCATTGCGGGCGGGCAAAAGCGAGTCACGCCGTCAATGATCTGCGGCACGCCCAGCAGATCCTCTGGTGCGAGCTGGCTGCCCAGCAGGGACACGCAATCAAGCCCCACGCTTTGCGCAAAGTTCTGTACCAGTGCCGATTTGCCAATACCGGGTGGACCCCAGATGAACACGGGGCGCACGGTGGCGACGTTGAGAAGGAATTCGCTCAGTTGCGAAGGAGTGAGAGCCAGACTGGTTTGCATGCTGCCTGCAGTCTAAGGCAAGTGCAGCGGTGTTCTGAGCGTGCGCAGGCGGCCATGACTCAGAGTCTTGGCCTTATGGACGGCAAGTCGCTCATGGCTCCTGAAACGCCTGCATGCCTTGCATGCAGTAGAGCAGAAAGCGATTGGCGGCCGGGGATAGATGGCGGCCGGTGCGGGTGATGAGCTGCATCTCCGCGTCCTGAAATGCAGGGTTGTGAATGGGAATGGCGCGCAGGCGCCCGCTTGCCAGCTCGGCCGTGACGGAGCAGGGCGGCAGCAAGGTCACGCCCTGGCCGCTGGTGACAAAGGCCAGCAGCACGCTGATGAGATTGCTGGTCAGAGCAGGGCTGAGGTGGATCTTGTCCTTGTGTTCTGCATACTCCACGAGCTGGCGAATGCCATACACGCCTTGAAGCATGGCAACAGGCCATTGGCTGAGCTCCTGCAGCGAGGTTTGCTCAGCGCTGGCCAGCGGGTGCTGTGCATGCACGATGGCATGCATGGGCTGGCGCGCCGCACCGCGCGCGGTGATATGGCTGTCGGCGGGTGGGTAGTAGACCAGGCCGATCTCGGCAGCGTCCTCGCGAATGCGGCGCATGATCTCGGTCGTGCCGTAGATTTCCAGCGAGATGCTGACGCCCGGATATTGCTGGCGAAAATTGCGAATGGGTCCGTCGATCAGCTCCTGCGCAAAGCCCTCGCCACTGACCACGCTGACACTGCCGCTGTGCAGCCCGCGCAGCGCATCGACCTTGGCCAGCATGTCGTGGCGGTGGGCCGTGTGTTCGCGGTGATAGTCCAGCAGCAGCTGGCCGGCTTCGGTGGGCACCACGCCGCTGCGGTGGCGCTCCAGCAGGGCAACGCCCAGTTCCTCTTCGAGCAGGCTGATCTGGCGGCTGACGGCCGAGGGCACGATGCCCAGTTTTTCGGCTGCGGCACGGACAGAGCCGCAGTAGACGGCTTCAAACAGATAGCGGGCGCGGGAGTCTTGAAAGGCGGGCATGCGGCGATTGTCGTCGCCAAATTGCATCTGTATTCATACGTATGTTCACTTTTTTAGAACAGAAAAAGAATGCGTATGCAATAAATGCATTGTTATATTCAGCGCCCGCATGGGTGAGCGCCAGCTTGGGCTGGCCGTGCCCATTTTCAGGGTTCAAAGCTATTTCAGCGCGTCGGCAGCGGCCGTCGTGCGCAAGGAAAGTTGATGCGTACAGAGGTGCAGCCGGCCAAGGCCGCGTTGAATGTGGGCAGCGTGGTGCAGGTATTTGCGCTGGCGCTGGTGATTGCAGCATTGTCCGAGTGGCTGGGGCCGCTGCCCATTGCGCTGGGCGTGGGCAAGGTGGTGCTGCTGCCCATGATCTGGGCGCTGCTCATTGGCCTGGTGCTGGGTCTGCTGCGCAAGCGCATGCCCGGCCCGCTGCAGCTGAGCCTGTACAGCCAGAATCTGGCCGCTGCCGTGTTGTCTTGCGCGCTGTTTCTGTTCATTGCCAAGCTGGGTCTGCTGGTCGGTGGCTCGCTGCCGAAGCTGGCGGAGGTCGGCTGGGGGCTGGTGCTGCAGGAGTTGGGCAATCTGGTCGGTTGCGTGGCCCTGGGCATGCCGGTGGCGCTGCTGCTGGGCATCAAGCGCGAAGCGATTGGCGCGACGTTCTCCATCGGTCGTGAACCGGGTCTGGCCATCATCGGCGAGCGCTTCGGCATGGATTCGCCCGAAGGCCGCGGCGTGCTGGCCGAGTACATTACCGGTACGCTGATCGGTGCCATCTTCATCTCGCTGATGGCAGGCTTTGTCTCCAGCCTCAATATCTTCCACCCCCTGGCCCTGGGCATGGGCGCCGGTGTGGGCTCGGGCAGCATGACGGCAGCCGCCGTGGGCGCGATTGCCGCCCAGCATCCCGAGATGAGCGACCAGATTGCCACCTTTGCTGCTGCCGCCAATCTGATTGCGACGACGGTGGGCACTTATCTGACGCTGTTCATCTCGCTGCCCCTGGCCTTGCGTGCCTATCAATGGCTGGAGCCGATTCTGGGCCGCAAGCGCAAGCAGGCCGTGGTGGAGCAGGCGGTAGACCTGTCTGCCGCCAAGGATGAAGAACAGGCGCAGGTTCCGGCGCTGGGTCTGGGCATGCGCTTCGCTTCCTGGGTTTTGGTCGGCGCCATGGTGCTGATCGGCAACCGCATCGGCCATGGCGTTCCCGTGATGGATGCGCTGCCTGGCGTGCTGCTCATCATTGCCGCCGTGTTTGTCGGCGACCTGATCTATGTCGGCACGCGCCGCATGCTGCCCGCCGTGTGCTGGATTTCGTTCATCGCCATGGCCATGACCTTCCCGCTCACGCCTTATGCCGCCGAAGTGGCAGCTTTGACCGGCAAGGTCAACTTCCTGGCCATGATCACGCCCATGCTGACGTTTGCGGGCCTGTCACTGGCCAAGGACATCCCGGCCTTCCGCCGTCTGGGCTGGCGCATCGTTGTGGTTTCGCTGCTGGCCAATGCCGGTGTGTTCCTGGCCGCGACGCTGATCGCCCAGACCTTTGTCCACACGCTGTAAAAACGGAGCAAGACCATGATGAACACCATCAAATGGCCCGGTCAGCAGGAGCTGCAAGCCTGGCGCCATGACTTTCATCGTCATCCCGAAACCGCGTTTCAGGAGCACCGAACCAGCGCACGCGTGGCCGAGCTGCTCAAGAGCTTCGGTCTGGAAGTGCACACCGGCCTGGCCGGTACGGGCGTGGTTGCCGTGCTCAAGGGTAATCTGGGCGCGGGTCCCTCCATCGGCCTGCGCGCCGATATGGATGCGCTGAATGTGACGGAGCTCAACCAGTGCGAGCATGCGTCCACGCACGCTGGCCGTATGCACGCCTGCGGCCATGACGGCCACACCAGCATGCTGCTGGGGGCGGCCCAGGCTTTGGCCTCGGCCCCCGACTTTGCCGGTATCGTGCATTTCATCTTCCAGCCTGCCGAGGAAAACGAAGGTGGCGCGCGCGCCATGATCGAGGAAGGGCTGTTCAAGCGCTTCCCCATGGACGCGGTCTACAGCATGCACAACTGGCCGGGCCTGCCCGTAGGTACGGCGGCAGTGCATTCCACGGCCGTGATGGCGGCCTTTGACATCTTCGATCTGACGCTGACCGGCAAGGGCTGCCATGCCGCCATGCCGCATCTGGGCAAAGACGCACTGCTGGCGGCCTGCCAGCTTGTGACGCAGCTGCCCGCGCTGATTGCGCGTGAGCAGGAGGTGCACAAGCCGGCCGTGCTGAGCGTGACCAGCTTCAACGCCGGCGATACCTATAACGTGATGCCCGAAGCCATCAAGCTGCGCGGCACTGTGCGCTGCTTCGACATGGCTCAGCGCGCGCGCATCGAGCAACGTTTTCGCGATGCGATTGCCGCGACCTGCGCGCTGCACGGACTGGAGGCCCAGCTCGACTACCGCGTCAGCTACCCTGCAACCATCAATAACCCCCAGCATGCCGAAGTCTGCGCCGAAGTGCTGACCGACGTGCTGGGCGAAGGCAAGGTCCGCCGGGACATGGTGCCCAGCATGGCCTCGGAAGACTTTGCCTTCATGGCGCAGGAGTGCCCGGGTGTCTATATCTGGCTGGGAAATGGCGAGGACAGCGCTTCCCTGCACAACCCCAAGTACGACTTCAATGACGCCAATCTGCCGCTGGGCATGCGTTATTGGGTGGAACTGGTGGGCGCGCTGCTGAAGGGCGGCAAGCTGCCGGCCTGACAGAAGGGCTTTTTCACATGAATCAATGCCGGGGCAACGCAAGGTTGAGCCCGGCATTTTTCATACTTGGACAATTTGCAAAACTCTAACATGCAATGCATTCGGACACAGAAATGTCGGAAGGCTGACACCCTGTAACGCCATTCGACCTGGCGCCCCTATGATGTTTGTAGCGCTCCGCGATAGTGCCTGTTGTGTTCCAGGCAGGCCACGGAGCGTGCGTGGCGACCGCCTTGATCCTCTGGAGAAGAGCTGGTCGCGCAATAGCAGGTGTTGCATTCCGGCGCATGTCCGGGCTTTCAAGCGGCGCTGACCGCATCTCTCGCAACGCTGCCTGCACCAACCCTGGTGCCGTGACTTTGTCGCACTGTACGGGTCTTGATACAGGAGGGCGCTTTATGCCGTTTGGCAAATTGGAGGCGGGCATCTGGCCTGCCGGTTTTCCGCCGCTGCTGAGCTGGTGCGTGCTGGTAGCGGCTGCAGCCTTGCTTGGCCATATGGTTCACCGTTTTTCCGGCTATCCGCGCATGCTGGGCTACACCCTGGTCGGCCTCGTGGCCGGCTGGGTGGGATTTGGCGATCTGCCCTGGCCGTTGCAGGGCAGCACGGCCTTGCTGCTGGAGGTGGCCGTGGGCGCCAGCTTGTTGCTGGCGGCCTCCCAGGTCTCCTTGCCCTGGCTGCTGCGCCAGCCCTGGTTGATGCTGCAAAGCCTTGGCGAGTCCCTGGTCACGCTGGCCGTGGTGGCTGCGACCTTGCTGGCGCTGGGCTGGGGCTGGGCCGTGGCGCTGGGCGTTGGTGTGATTTCCATGGCGGCCTCGCCGGCCGTGCTGCTGCGTATTGCCGATGATCTGCGTGCCAGCGGTGCGGTGACCGATCGCAGCCTGCTTCTTGCCACCATCAGTACCTTGCTGGCGCTGCTGGGGGCGCTGGTGCTGACGGTAGTGTTTGTGCCGGTCGCCGAAGCGGCGGGCGGAGGCCTGCAATTCTCGACGGCGGGCCTTGGACGCTTGCTGCTGAGCTTGCTTCTGACTCTGTTCTGGGCCTTGCTGGTCACGGTTGCCTTCTGGCCGGTGCTGCGCTGGCAGTCATCGCGCAGCGACACCACGGCCCTGTATCTGCTGGCGGCCATGGCTGCGGTCTGTCTGCTGGCCGAACAATGGGGTGGCTCGGCCGCACTCGGCTTCGTGGTTGCTGGGCTGATGTTGCGCAATTTCAGCCCCATGCCCCTGGTCTGGCCCCAGGCCTTTCAGGCTGCCCATGCCATGCTCAATCTGCTGATGTTCGTGCTGGTGGCCAGCATGGCCTCTCAGGTGAACCTGTCTTGGGCCATGGTTTCGGTGGTCGCCAGCGTCGTCCTGGCGAGGATTCTGGGGAAGTTCGGCTCCATCTTGCTGCTGGGCCTGGGGACCGGGATAGGCTGGCGCAGGCAGTGGCCTGTGGCTTGCGGGCAATTGGCTTTGTCGGGTCTGGCTCTGCTGATGCTGTCCGGTATCGCGCTGCAATGGACCGCCTTCAACGCCAGCGTGGCCCAGCAGGTGGCTGCCATTGCCCTGCCGGTGATTGTAGTGTGCGAGGTATTGGGCGTGTTGCTGGCTGCTACCGCACTCTGGCGCAGCGGCGATGCCCATCGCGGAGTGGGTCGAGCGGCCTTGCAAAGAGGGGGGAAGCGCCATGACGCATGAGATAGAACAAAGTCAGCCGGCTGCGGCGGAGGTCGGCGGTCTGGGCGAATTTGCGCCATCACAGGCTTTGACGCTGGGCGTGGAGCTGGAGTTGCAGCTGCTCAACACCCATCACTACGATATGACGCCATATGCGCCCGATATGCTGGCTTTGCTCAAGAATGCCAAGGTGCCGGGCTCCATCGTGCCGGAGGTGACCTCCAGCATGATCGAGATCTCGACCGGCATCTGTCAGGATGCACAGGACGCCTATGAGCAGCTGGCTGTTACGCGCGATGCCTTGGTCAAGGCGGCCGACCGACTCAATATTGCGCTGGCCGGTGGCGGCACGCACCCGTTCCAGCAATGGCACCAGCAGCGCATCTACGACAAGCCGCGCTTCAAGGAGCTGACGGCGCTGTACGGCTATCTGACCAAGCAGTTCACCATCTTTGGTCAGCATGTGCATGTGGGCTGTCCCAGTGCCGACGATGCGTTGATGATGCTTCACCGGCTTTCACGCTATATCCCTCATTTCATCGCGCTGTCGGCATCAAGCCCCTTTGTGCAGGGGCAGGATACGGCGTTTGACTCTGCGCGCCTGAACTCGGTGTTCGCATTTCCGCTCTCGGGTCGTGCGCCGTTTGCTCTGCACTGGGAAGACTTCGAGCGCTACTTCGCCAAGATGGCGGCCACGGGCGTGATTCACAGCATGAAGGATTTTTACTGGGATATCCGTCCCAAGCCGGAGTTCGGCACTGTGGAAGTACGTGTCTTCGATACGCCGCTGTCCATCCACCGCGCGGCGCAACTGGCGGCCTATGTTCAGGCGCTGGGCGCCTGGTTCCTCAGCGAGCAGCCCTTCGTGCCCAGCGAGGACGACTATCTGGTCTATACCTATAACCGCTTCCAGGCCTGTCGCTTCGGCTTGGACGGCACTTATGTGGACCCCGCCACCAGCGAGCAACTGCCGCTGCGCGAGCATATTGAACAAACGCTGGAACGCATCACCAGCCATGCGCCGGCATCAGGCAAGAGCGCTTTGCGGGAGCTGGCCCAGGTGCTGCAGGGCGGCAACGATGCGAGCTGGCTGCGCGAGAGCTATGCCCGGGTGCAGCAGTTGCCGGAGGTGGTACGCCAGGCTTCGCTCAGATTCGCCGGCAGGCCCTGATTGGCGTTGACATTATCGGCTCGGCGCAAGGCATTAGAGTTGCCAACACTTAATTAAGAGTGCGGGTTGATAAGGCTTGAGTAAAGCCTGTGCCAGTCCTGCTTTGACCCGCAGGTCCGGCTTTTTTCATTGCCTGAGCCAAGCGGCGCCTACCTTTATCGGAAATGAGCGATTTCATGGTTGCGACCGTCATCCTTGGCATGCTCTGCGTGCATCTGTTGTGTTTTTGCGTGCTGTTCATGCTGATCAGTCGCAGGCTGCCCCGCAGAAAAATGGGCATGGAAGTCTTTGCTCTGGGCAATCTGCTGCTTGGCTGCGCGTATATATTGCAGCTGCTGGGCGGCAAGCCTGGCTGGAGTGTGATGAGCCTCGTCAATCACACGCTGACGCTGTGTGCGCCGGTAGTGTATGTGCTGGGCGCGATGCGGTTTTTCAATCGGCCGACGCCGGTATGGCGTCCGTTGCTGGTTCTGGCGCTGGCCTACAGCGCGGCTCAGATGCTGGTGCAGTCTACGCTGGGTCCGGAGGCGCGTCATGCCATGTTGGCCGCAGCATGTGCTTTGCTGTTTCTCTGCATGACGATCACTTTGCTCTGGGGAGCGCGCAGCTTTGCCAGGAATATGGCCGTGGAGATGATGGTGTTTGCCATTCTGATCTGCGGCATCTGCATTCTCAATGTCATGAAGTTCGTGCTGATCCTGCAGGGCGGCTTGCAGGCTTTGGACATGAACAGCCGTTTCCAGATGGTGTTCTATATTTATATGTCCTTCCTGGGCACGGTGATTCCGCCAGGTGCTGTCTGGTTGGCGTTGCGCCGCCTGACCGACGAACTCGGCAGCATGGCAGCGCAGGACCCGCTGACCAAACTGCTCAATCGTCGTGGTTTGCTGGATGGACTGGAGGCGCATTTCGCTGCCAGGAAAGCCGAACCTGTCCACCTCTTGATCGTGGACATTGACCATTTCAAGCGCATCAACGACAACTATGGGCACCAGTTTGGCGACAATGTGCTGTGTCGCGTGGCAGAAGCGATTCAGCAAAGCACGCGCAGAAGTGATCTGAAATGTCGTCTGGGCGGCGAGGAGTTTCTGGTCCTTTGCCCTGGCCTGAAGGGCGATGAAGTTCTGCAACTGGCCGAAAGAATACGTGCAGCGATTGCGGCAATCGCGCTACCTGGCATCAGCCTGCACGGCTCTGTCACTTGCACGGCGACGATTGGCATTTCCAATCCGTTCATCTCTACTCAGGCATTTGACATCACGCTGCAGCAGGCCGATGTCGCTCTTTATCGGGGCAAGAGCGCCGGGCGCAACCGCGTTCAGCGTGCGGACCCCGAATACCTTGTGCCTCGGGCGCCAGAAAGCAAGGCAAGAAGATCAAGCCTTTCTAACCGGGAAAGGGCCTGAGGGCTGTCAGGCTGCAATCACCGTCACGGCATAGCCCTTGCCGCTGGCAATCACGTCCAGAAGGCGATCGATATTGGGATGGGCACCGGGGCGTGCCTTGGCGTCTTCGGTGTGCTCGGCAAACAGCTGCAGGCCTTCTTCGGCAGCGGCGACATCGATGCTGCCATGTTTTGCGTAGAGCGCGTTGTAGACCGTGACCGAGCCGGCCTTGCCAGGCGCATTCGGAATGCTTGCGGCCAGCTTGCCGTCGGAGTCGATCAGCTGCAGCTCGGCGATATGGGCGATGGAGGGAAGTTGCTTGAGGTTGTCGGCAAAGGCCATGGTGTGCTCGCGATGGTCGCTGTGATGGAAGCCGCTATTGTGGGGCAGCCTGATGGCCCGTTCAGTTTCGGGCCTTGTTTTGCTCCAGCACCCGCAGTGCCTGCTGCATCTGCGCAAGCGTTGGTGCATATTCGGGCAACTCGGCAATTTCATCCATTTCACGCTGCATCAGCTGTTGCACCTGTGCTGCCAGGTCCTGCCACTGAGAGACGCTCATGAGGGCCTGGGCCGTCTGCAGCAAGTCGGCTTGTATTTCATATGACAGCGAGAGCTTGCGCACCACATTGAGGGCAAATGGGGGGCACAGCAGAATCTGAAACGCAGTGGAGCGCGCGAAGGAACGATTGCTGTGGCCCTGCTTGCCGTGGCGCAGGGCCAGCCAGCTCAGGCAGGCGGTGCTCAGATAGATCAGCGCGAGTGCGATCAGCTGCAGCAATTCGGAATGCAGCACCAGCAAGGCGGCGGGAAGACCGAGAAACAGCAGCGCGGCCAGCAGATACAGCGGCAGCGCAAACGCTTTGAAGCTGCGGGCATGTGCCTCCACCGCCTTTGAAAATGCCGCGTCACCGGGCAGATGAATCCGGGTGCTGCTCCAGTGCTGACGGTAGACGGGCCGGTGCAGTGCAAAGACAGGCAGCCATAGCAGGCGGTTCTGACGCAGCTCGAAGCCTCGGCTTGCCAGCTGTGCCCGCCATCCCGACCTTAGCGGGCGCAGCAAACCCTCTTCTGGCTTGAGCAGCAAGGCCGTGTCATATAGATAGAACAGTACGATGGCCAGAACTACCTGCAACTGCGTGGAGATCGTGAAGTACAAGACGGCTTTCGGGACAAGACAAACCCCGCGATCTTAGCGATGCGCGGGGTGGGGTTAGAGGGGGTGAATCTGCGGCCGACCTAATGCTTTATTCAGCGGCTTTCTTGCGGCCAAGCAATTTGCCTATGCCAGCGAACAGCGCGACCGCTGCTGCGGCGATGATCTTCCAGCCTGCAGCCAGAAAGCCTGCAATCGCACCCCACAGGCCTTTCTTGGTGGCCACTGCGGCAGCGCCGCCGAGTACCAGTGCACCCAGGCCGATTGCGGCGACCTTGTCACCGTTCTTGAACTCGGCATAGGTCTGGCCGCTGTTGTAGTCGAAGCCGGCAAGTACCTTTTTGAACTCATCGGTGTTCTGGGCCAGTGTCGCGGTGTCGGATACCAGGGTGGCTGTCATCACGCCGCTGCGGCCCAGAATGCGCGAGGTGTAGTTGACATTTTTCTCGCCCGATTCTCCGCGCAGACGCAGGCCCCACTCCAGTCGCTTGGTGGCAGTGTCGTAATGGGGGGGAACCTGCCAGCCATCGGTGTACAGCGCTTCAAGACCCAGCTTCTTGCGTTGCTCGTTGCCGGCCTTGTCGCCTGATTGCATGGATTTGAGCAAGTCATCGGCATCGATCTTCTCGTCATCCTTCACGTAACCAGTTTCGTCATAGGAGAACACTGCAAACCAGTCCAGCGATTTGGGGGCTATCAGAAAGTGATCGCTGCTGGGCGGGTTGCCAAATGCCTGCAACAGCTTGGAGGTGTCGGCCTCGCCGAGAAAGGCATAGCCCGATGGAATCTTGACGCTGGCCTTGTCAGCGATTTCTCCCTTGCCGCTTTCCTGCCAGTGCAGTGCCTTGATTTCAGGGGGTAACTCCTGAGTGGCTTCCGTCTTGGCCCAGACGCCTAGAGAAAGTGACAGGCCGAGAACGGCGGCCGCGATGGACTTGAACATTCAATGAACTCCCGTGTTATGAATTTATTGAGGATTGCTATTGGTAATAGCGAACTTGGTTTCAGATTCGCATTCGAATCATCGTCGTTGATTCGCACGCGAAGCATAACGCGGCTCAAACTGAGCTGACAAAATTAGCAGGATTGATAGCGTAAAGCGTCAGTAATATCGGACAAAAAGCATGTTTTAAAGATTTTTCATGGAGATCGGTCATATGCACAGTGCCATAGCTTTCTTGCAGGAACATGCCGGTCTGGGCATGGGCAGCTGGCATCTTGGCCAGGGGCGGCGCAGCCGGGACGAGGAGAAAGCGGCCCTGCTCACGGGGGCGCAGCTCGGCCTGAGCGTGATCGACACCGCCGAGATGTATGGCGACGGCCTATCCGAGGAACTGATTGGCGATGTGCTGCGTGAGTGGCCATCCGCCAAGCCCCGGCCCTTTCTGGTCAGCAAGGTGCTACCCATGCATGCCAGCCGCAAGGGAGTGATGCGCGCGTTTGAGGCGAGTGCCTACAAGCTGGGAGTGGAGTGTATCGACCTCTATTTGCTGCACTGGCGCGGAAACACGCCGCTGGCCGAGACGGTAGCTGCGTTTGAGGACCTGAAGACGCAGGGCAAGATTCGCCATTGGGGAGTCTCCAATTTCGACACTGACGATATGCAGGAGCTGTGGCAAGTTCCGGGCGGAAGCAACTGCGTGGTCAATCAGGTGCTCTACAACGTTTTCAGCCGCGGCATCGAATATGACTTGCTGCCCTGGTGCCAGAACAACGGCGTGACCGTGATGGCGTATTGCCCGCTTGGACATGGTGAGCTGATCGAGCAGAGTTTGCTGGCCGAAATTGGTGGTCGCCATGGTGTCAGTGCCAGTGTGGTGGCTCTGGCCTGGGCGTTGCGCAGCGGCCATGTGCTGCCAATTCCCGAGAGCGGCTCGGCAGACCATATCCGAGACAACGTCTGCGCACTGCAGCTCAGGCTCAGTGCCGAGGAGCTGGCACTGATAGATGCTGCATCGCCCCCGCCGCGCTTCAAGCAGCCGCTGGACATTCTCTGAGCAAGGAGGGCGCCAGCGTCAGTCGAGTGGCGTTACTGGCGGCGCCCCTACCCGTGCCGGCATTCAGACCAGAACCCGGTCCGGCCCCCAGACCAATGCCCATCGCTCCCACTCCTGCTCCCGGGTCGCTGGCGTCTGCGTCGCCATGGCCACCAGCACTCTTACCTTCGACAGTTTTGCAGATCCCTCCGGCTCCCCCATGCTAGGCCGTGTTCTGGCGCGATCCGGGCTAAGCGCTGCCTGCATTGACATTACTTGCGAGCCCGCTTGTCGATCGGCCTCATGTTTTGTCATATGCTAGATAGTTGACATATCACCTAGCTGAGAAAAAGAGACAACGTGGTGGAGCCTGTGACTAGCCGGGGTCTGAACCCCTCATGGATCATCGTCGCTGCGGGCGTCAGTGCCTCGCTGCATGTGGGCAAGCTGCCGCCCGCCGTGCCCCTGCTGCAGCAGCAACTGGGCGTGTCCCTGGTGCAGGCGGGATTCTTGCTTTCCACCGTCCAGGTGGCGGGCATGGTGCTGGGCCTGGTGGTGGGCCTGGGCGCCGACAAATGGGGTCTGCGTCGCAGCCTGCTGACCGGGCTGGTGCTGATGGCTCTGTCCAGCGCGGTGGGCGCTGCGGCCACGGGCTTTGCCTGGCTGCTGGCGCTGCGCGCGTTTGAAGGCCTGGGATTTTTGCTGGTCGCCATGCCTGCTCCAGGGCTGATTCGTCGCAGCGTCAAGCCGTCAGAGCTGGGGGCGCGCATGGGCTGGTGGGGCTCTTATATGCCCATTGGCAGCGCCATGGGCTTGCTGCTTGGGCCTTGGGTGCTGCAGGCGACCAGTTGGCAGACCTGGTGGCTTGCACTGGGCTGTACCTCCGCCTTGGCGGCCTATGCCGTCTGGCGCATGGTGCCTGCGGATGCTGCTGCAACTGCAGCCGTCGCAGCCATTGTCGATGAGGGATGGCGCCCGCGTCTGGCGCTCACATTGCGCAGCCCCGGCCCCTGGCTGGTTTCACTGGGCTTCATGGTGTATTCAGGTCAGTGGATGGGCATTGTCGGCTTTCTGCCCACGCTTTATTCGGAAGCAGGGCTCAGTGCCAAGCTGGCAGGCCTGCTGACGGCCGTGGTCGCTGCCAGCAATATGCTGGGCAATGTGGCGGCAGGCCGGTTGTTGCACCGCGGCTGGAGTCCTGCGCGCTGCCTGCAGACCGGCTATGTGCTGATGGGCCTGACGGCGCTGCTGGCCTATGCGCAGGTCGGGGGCGAGTCGCTGGCTCCTCTGTGGCTGCGCTTTGTGGCCGTGGCGCTGTTCTCGGCGACGGGCGGCCTGATACCGGCGACCTTGTTCACAACGGCCATGCATCTGGCGCCCAGCCAGGCCACGGTGTCCACCACCGTGGGTTTCATGCAGCAATGGTCTTGCGTGGGGCAGTTCGCAGGTCCGCCGCTGGTGGCGGCCGTGGCCATGCAGATGGGCGGCTGGCAGTTCACCTGGATGGTGACGGGCAGCATGTGCGTGCTGGGCTGGTTGCTGGCGCTGGGAGTGGGCCGTTGCTGGAGCCGCCTCAGGCCCTGAGACCAGGGAATGATGCTCTGTATTTGTGAGCTTTCAGTTCTTGCCGGATAGGTGCGGTAGCCCGATTTGATGCATCGTTTTGAGTTGGCGCACAGGACTCAATTGCCAGCTCAAGCATGATTCGAGTCTGAACTGCGGTTACGCTGCAGGCTTGTGGAGGTCCATGATGCAAAAGCGCCAGTTTCTCGCCACCGCAGCTTCGCTGACGGCATTGTCATCAACGCCCTGGCTCGCGGGCTGTGCCTCGCGTCGTACCAAGACGGCGGTCAAGCCGGCCGAGCTGATCTATTACGGCGGCCCGATTCTCACCATGAATGACGCACAGCCTCAGGTGGAGGCCGTGGCCGTTAGCGCCGGGATGATTACTGCAATTGGCTCGGCTCAGGAGCTGGAGGCCTTGCGCGGCGCTGCCACGCGCATGGTGGACTTGCAGGGGCGCACGCTGATTCCGGGTTTTGTGGACCCGCACAGCCATATCGGCGGCGTGGGGCTGCAGGCAATTTCGGCCAATCTGCTGCCCCCGCCCGACGGCGGCAACGCCTCTATCGCCGACTTGCAGCAGACGCTGCGTGAATACATCCAGACTTCGCCCGAGGTCAAACAGCTGGGTATCGTGCTCGGCTTTGGTTATGACGATTCCCAGCTTCAGGAGCGGCGCCATCCCACACGTGATGACCTCGATGCCGTCTCCCGGGATCTGCCGATTGCCGTGATTCACCAGTCCGGGCACTTCGGTGCACTCAATTCTGCGGCCCTGGCCCGTGCTGGCATCGGTCCCGGCACACCCAATCCAGAGGGCGGCGTGATCCGCCGCCGTGCCGGCAGCCCGGTGCCCAACGGGGTGCTGGAGGAGAACGCCTTCTTCCACAGCCTGGGCAGGATCATGCCCAAGCTCACGCTGGAGCAATCCATGGACTGGCTGGAAAAAGCCCAGCAGCTCTATCTGGAGTTCGGCTATACCACGGTGCAGGACGGTCGCTCCGACGCAGGCGCCATTGCCTCGGCCATGGCGGCTGCCGAGTCGCGTCGGCTGGTCATCGACGTGGTGTCCTATCCCGACATACTGCAACTGGGCGACGGCGCGCTGGCCAACAAGCTCAAGTTCAGTCGCAGCTATACCAATCGCTTCCGCATTGGCGGTGTCAAGCTCACGCTTGATGGCTCGCCCCAGGGCAAGACCGCCTGGCTGACCGAGCCCTATCTGGTGCCGCCCGATGGCCAGCAGCCCGGCTATCGTGGCTACGGGGTGCTCAGCGATGTCAGGGCCAATGAGCAGGTGGCCAAGGCCATTCACAACGGCTGGCAGATTCTGGTGCATGGCAACGGTGACGCGGCGATCGATCAGTTCATCGCAGCTGTACGTGCCAGCGGCCCGGTGGAGCAGGCGCGTGCCGTTCGCCCTGTGCTGATCCACGGACAGACGCTGCGGCGGGACCAGGTGAGCCAGCTCAAGGAGCTGGGCATTTTCCCATCGCTGTTTCCCATGCATACCTTTTACTGGGGCGATTGGCACCATGATTCGGTGCTCGGCGATCCGCGCGCGCAGAACATTTCGCCGACAGGCTGGGTGCTGGGCGAGGGCATGGTGTT
This sequence comes from Comamonas testosteroni ATCC 11996, assembly GCF_000241525.1. GTDB lineage: Bacteria > Pseudomonadota > Gammaproteobacteria > Burkholderiales > Burkholderiaceae_C > Comamonas > Comamonas testosteroni. Next base: position 83,394 of record NZ_AHIL01000043.1, on the reverse strand, counting down.
CACTTCTCACCACGATGCACCTGTTGCTCTGCCGTCATCGATGCGCGTGCTCGATGCCACCGTCAATCGCACCACGCGTTCGGGCCGCGTGCTGGGGCCTGAGCATCGCGTCTCGCCCTGGGTGGCGCTCAAGGCGCAGACCATCTGGTCGGCCTACCAGCATTTCGAGGAAGACCGCAAGGGCTCCATCGAAGTCGGCAAGCTGGCTGATCTGGTCGTGCTTTCGGACAACCCGCTGACCGTGGAGTCTCATCAGCTTGCCAATCTTCAGGTGCTGGAGACCATCAAGGAAGGGCGCACGGTTTACAAGCGCGACGGGGCAAACTTCTGATTTGAGGGCTGCTTGCGATTGATAGGTGTTCGTCTGGGTGAATGTTTTTCACGCATCGCGCGAGCCGATAAGGGCGCGCAATGCACGCTCCAGTTGCTGGGCGTTTTCATGCACCAGCAGCCATTCGGGCTGAAGTACTTCAGTCGGTGCAGTTGATGCAGGGCAGCTGTCCATGATCGCCAGTGGATCATCGGCCTTGAGCGCGACCACGGTTGGCTGATTGGCCAGATCGAGACAGGCATGCGTCAGCCAGCGGCAGTAGTCGGCCATCGCCGCAGGCGGCGGCTTCCCGGTGTGGGCGGTGGCACGGTTCAGACTTTCGGCCAGCAGCAGAGCCGTGGCATAGACGCGCACGGCATGGCGGTCATAGCGGCGGGTGACAAAAGCCAGTCGCTCTGCATTGAGTCGTCCGCGCAAGGACCAGCGGCGTGAGGAATGGGCCTGGCCTACGGCGGCGCGCAGGGCGGCCAGCGATTCATGGGCCAGTGATAGCTGGCCGAGGGCGGTTTCGGCTGCATCGGCTTTTTGCTGCTGGCAGGCCTTGAGAATCAGATCCAGACCGTTGGCAAGCTGCTTGAGAAAGATCGAGGCGGCCCGGCCCATATCCTTGATGGGATTGGAGGTCAGCAGCACCTGGCTGAAGATAAGCCCGACCGCAGCACCGACCGTGACGTCCAGCAGACGCGCTCCGCCCGCCATGCTGGGGCCGAGCACCAGCACCAGAATCACCGAGACCCCGGCTTGAATAGGCACCACGGGTGCGGGGCCGATGATGGCGCCGAGCAGGATGGAGAGGAATGCGCCAAGACTCATGCGCAGCAACAGATGCTGCTCGGGCAACTGCCACAGCAGATCGCCGATCACGATGCCCAGTGTGCAGCCTATGAGCAGACTGCGCGCCTGTTTCAGATGGCTGGGCAGTCCCGGGGCGAGGCAGATCACGGCGGTGACCACGGCGAAGGCGGGCTTGGGGTGGCCCCAAAGCTGCTGGGCGATGACCCAGGCCAGCATGCTGGCCAGTGCTGCAGCAATCGCATCACGCAGGGCCAGCCTGGCCCGCGATGGAAAAGTGGTCTTGGCACGACGCCAGGCCAGCATGAACGGGGTGCTCCAGCGCAATCTCAAACTCCTTGGCATGGCGGTCGATCAGACTCCGATTCAAGGATGTTAGAGGGCGCGGCGAGATTGCCTTGTGGGAAATACGCCACGCCATCCGAAAATGCAGGCCGGCGGATCAGTCCGCCGAGTCGTCGTATTGGGGTGGGGTCTTGCGAAAGCCACTGGTGATGATGGCCAGATAGACAAGGCCGATGCTGCCCCAGATAAGGCCCGAACTCAGCGAGCTGGGCTCCACCTCCAGCCACATGGCGCCTACGCTCATGAAGCCCAGCACCGGGGTGACAAGATAGCGCAGCAGGTCGCCTGGACTGTGCCAGCAGCCCTGGCGCCACATGTATTCAGCCAGCACCGACAGATTGACAAAACTGAAAGCCGTCAGCGCGCCGAAGCTGATCAGGGCGACCACATATTCCAGGCTCAGAAAGCCAGCGGTCAGGGCCACCGCGCCCACCAGCACAATGTTGTAGGAAGGCGTGAAGGACTTGGGGCTGATATGGCCGAAGAAGCGCTTGTGGATCACGCCGTCGCGGCCCATCACATACATCAGGCGCGATACACCCGCGTGAGCCGCGATGCCCGAGGCCATGACGGTGACGATGGCAAAGGACAGCACCACAGACTTGAACAGTGCTCCGCCCACCAGATAGAGGATCTCGGGTTGGGTTTCGTCCACGGCCTCGAAGTATCGACTGGGGTCGCCGGGGAAATAGAGCTGCAGAAAATAAGTGGCCGCGATGAAGATCAGGCCGGAAATCAGTGCCGTCAGAAAAATGGCCTTGGGCAAGGTGTTTCGGGTGTCGTGGGTCTCTTCGGCCAGTGAACTCAGTGAGTCAAAGCCTGTGAACGAAAAACAGAGAATGGTGGCTCCCGTAATCAGTGCGCCGATTTCGGCCTGGGAGCTCCAGAAGGGCGACAGCGTCCACAGGCCCTGGCCACCATGTTCGGCAATCGCGCCCAGGGCATTGCGGCCTGCATGCAGATCGCGCCAGACCATGCAGGTGAAGATGGCGATGATGAGCAGTTGGAAGAAGACGATCAAGCCGTTGAAATGGGCGACAAAGCGAATGCCGCGCAGATTCACGCAGACCATCAGCGCGGTCAGGCCGAAGATCCAGACCCAGTGGTTGACCTCGGGGAACATGGAGGTCAGATAGATCCTTGCCAGCAAGATATTGACCATGGGCGAGAGCAGGTAGTCCAACAACGACGACCAGCCCACCATGAAGCCCACATTGGGGTGAATGGCCTTTTGCGCATAGGTGTAGGCCGAGCCCGAGGAGGGGTAGCGCCGGATCATGTGGCCGTAGCTCAGCGAGGTCAGCAGCACTGCCAGCAAGGCAACGAAGTAGGAGGTGGGCACATGCTGCAGCGAATCGCGCGAGACCATGCCGAAAGTGTCCAGCAATGTCATCGGCTGGATGTAGGCCAGGCCGATGATGACCACATGCCATAGCAGCAGAGTCTTTTGCAGGCGAGCGGGGGAGGTGGTCGAGGCTGCCAAGGGAGGGCGATCAGTCAGTGCAGTCATCTTCTACAAGAACAAGAGAGCCGGCACAAAATCTGCACCGGCCTGCGCGTGGCAATGCGCCGCAGAGATGAGTCTCAGCTTGGTTGCCACTGTGTTATTAATGGTTAGGACATACCCTGAAGCAGGGCACCGTTCTTGGGTTCCGCTGAGCCTTGGGTCGGGCAGCAACGCAAAGCCGGCATTATCGGATTTTGTTACTCTCGAGATTGCTTATGATGGAAATCGCATTAATTTCACGCCAGTATCAGCACAGCTTGCTATGACAGGAAGAGCATGCACATGCTCAGCCTCAACTCTCTTGCAGCAGAGACTGAATGCATTGCCATTCGGCTTCGGTCACGGGGGTAATGGAGAGACGATTGCCTTTTTGCAGCACGCGCATCTGCGCCAGTTGAGGTTGCTCGCGTAGTTCCGGCATCAGCAGTGGGCGGATCTTTTTCAGCGCCTGCACATCCAGCATAAGCCAGCGCGGTTTGTCTGTCTGTGACTTTGGGTCGTAGTAGGGGTCCGCAGGGTCGAACTGGGAAGGGTCCACGCGCAGATTGCCAGCAATGCGGGCAATGCCGTAAATCCCGGGTTCGGCGCAACTGGAATGCCAGTACAGCACGCCGTCACCCACCTGCATATCGTCACGCATGAAATTGCGTGCCTGGTAATTGCGCACGCCATTCCAGGCAATGGTCTGCTCGGGGGATGCCAGAGCATGGTCGATGGAGTACTCGTCGGGCTCGTTCTTCATGAGCCAGTAACGATGGGCTTGGGGGCTGCTGTCGTTCATAGGTGCATTGTCTGTGAGGGGGGAGCTGTCTCAGTCTTCACGGCCACGCTGCCAGGGACCGCGATCCTGCTGCCAATTGCGCACCAGATCGCTATTGCGTTGCAGCAGATTTCGGGTGTCCAGCCAGCGGCCTGGAATGTCCAGTTCGGCTTCTTCCACCACCCGCATACAGTCCTGAATATGGCGCTCGCCCAGATAGCGCAGCGTCGCGTAGCCTATGGACGCAGCTGCGAGCTGGCCCAGTAGCGGCACATATTTGGCGGCCTGCCTGGTGCTCGTGCGCAAACCCATGGCTTTGCCGAGGCGCAGCACCATGTCGCGGGTGATGAACTTGCCGATCAGCACGGAGCCAACCATGGCGATGGCTTTCTGGACTTGCTCGCGCTTTCCTGGCGTGAGTTGGTCGAGTTGCTCTGGCGTCAACCCGAACTCCTGGTTGATGCGCGGATAGAGCTGGGCGAGCAGGGCGGCATCTGCAGCCCAGTCCAGACCGGGTATGGGGATGGCACTGGCGGCAGCGCTGACGAGTGCCCGTCTTCTCAGTAATTTGCGGGCCCGTTCAGCGGCTTGGGCAATGTCTTTGCGCTCCGCTCTGGTCGCACTAAGGTTTCTGAAGCTCGGGTCTTTTTTCCACATATTCGATAAGGAGATGACGGAAATAGAAAAAGGGGCTTGTCGGCCCCTTTTGGTCGGAATTCAGATTCAGTTGGCCTTACCGCGCACCATGCCATAAATAAACAAAAGAATCACGGCCCCAATGACCGATGCAATCCAGCCTGCGGTTTGTCCGGGCTGGTACCAGCCCATGGCCGAGCCCAGATAGGTAGCTACAAACGAGCCGACGATACCGAGAAGAATCGTCATGATCCAGCCCATGCTGTCATTGCCGGGCTTGATGGCCCGAGCAATCAAACCGACGATAAGGCCGACGATGATGGTTCCGATGATGGACATATTCTGTTCCCTGTTGGTGCTTTGACGAAAGTGACTCTACGCGGCCCGACGGTTCGACTCTGTCGGACGATTCTGAATGTAGGCGCGAGCGCGGTTCTTGCGTGAAAACACACAGAGGCATGGGCTACATCGGGGCCCAAGGGCGAAACAAAAACGCCTGCTTTCTGCAGGCGTTTTGGTCAAGCCCCGATTCGGAATCAGGGCTGCAATGGGCCCAGGGCGCTATATGCAGCAGCCGTGGTTGCCGAGGCGTCAGCGCCTTCGACGCGACGGGCGCCGTCGAAGCGGCGCGCCCAGTAGGAGGTCTGCATGCTTTCCACGCGCACGCTGGCACCGGTGCGCGGTGCGTGGATGAATTTGCCGTCACCCACGTAGATGCCCACATGGCTGAATGTGCGGCGCATGGTGTTGAAAAACACCAGATCACCAGGCTTGAGGTCGCTGCGGTCGATCTGCTGGGTGGCATTGGCCTGTTCGGCAGAGACGCGAGGCAGAACCTTGCCCATGGTCTGGGAGTAGATGGCGCGCACGAAACCGCTGCAGTCGAAGCCGGTTTCGGCGTTGGTCCCACCCAGGCGATAGGGAACACCAAGGAAGCCCATGGCCGTCACCACCAGATCGGAGGTTTTTTCGGCCACGTTCTGACGTGCTTCGCGCACGAAGTCAGTCGTCTTCTCGGCCACGGAGTGGCGAGCTTCACGCAACTGGGTGATGAGGCCGCGGTTGACCAGCAACTGGGCCATGTCGTCGTCACGCTGCTCGCTAGGCGCCGCGTGCGCTGAGGTAACGCCGACAAATAGAAGTGCAATAAGCCATCGGGACATGGGGCGTGAGGGTAACACGTTCATTTGTAGGATGGGGGCTCTATTTCCAATTTTTTCTCTTGGTTTTTGATGCGGCACAGCAAGTGAGCTGCGGGCATAAGCTTATTGCGTGAGGTGCTCTCAAATTTGCAGCGTATGACAGTACGTAATTTCCCCATTCTGGTGAATGCGGGTCGGGAATGCACCAATTCATGGTATTGACATGCGAAAGGCGTTGCATTGACGGACTTTCTGCCCCGACATGCGCTTGCAGCGACAATAGCGCCATCGATTGCAGCCGATGCGGTGCGCTTCCTCAGCCCATCGCACGACGGTCTTGCGCAAGCGCTGCGCCTTTTTTGCGTCAGGCTTGACACAGTTTTAAGAAAGATTTGCCATGTTGTTAGAAGCTTCCGAGTCGCAACTGGTTCTGGTGGACTACCAGGACAAGCTGATGCCCGTCATTCACGAAGGCACGCAAGCGCTGGCCAATGCGGTCAAGCTGGCCAAGATGGCGCAGCTGCTGGAGGTGCCTGTCTGGGGGACGGAGCAGAACCCCTCGCGCCTTGGCGCCAACAATGCGGAGCTCAAGGCTCTGTGCCAGAAGACACTGGAGAAAATGTATTTCAGCGCCGTGCCGGAGGGGCTGGGCGAATGGCTGCGTCCTCCCGCCAAGCCCCAGGGCGGCAATGCGCGCAGCCTGCCCAAGCATCTGCAAAAGCCCCAGCAGCAGGCGCCCGAGCGCAATATGGTGGTGATTGCCGGCTGCGAAACCCATGTCTGCCTGTTGCAGACGGCGCTGGAGCTGCTGGAAGACGAGTTCGATGTGTGGGTGGTGACGGATGCCTGCGGCTCGCGTACCGAGCGTAACCGGGATGCAGCATTTGACCGTCTGGCAGGTGCCGGCGCCGAGCTGGTGACCACCGAGATGGTGATGTTCGAGTGGCTGCGCACCTGCGAAGACCCTGCCTTCAAGGAGATGCTGGCTCTGGTCAAGTAATTGCCGGTAGCCATTCAGGAAACAAGCGCCTTCTGGGCGCTTTTTCTTTGGGCTGCGCATCGACCGTCACATTTTCGGCTTGTGGCACTCAGGTCCCGGGAGTTGCGGCCCGGCTTGATACTCCGTCTTCATGGGGCGTCCACAGAGGAGCCAGGAGCCATACGCTCTACACCATGGCGGGGCGGACACGACATCCGGGAAGAGGGCTTCAAGGAGGACCGAGGAACTGAGCGTGCTCGGGGCCTGTGCTCTGACGCGGTGTTGGTGCGATAGTCAAGTGCTGTCAGTTTTCGGCAAGCGCGTTATGAATAATTATGAATTCAGAAAGCTCTCTGCAAAAGACGGAGAGTCAAGGAGACATATTCATGACCACGCATTTCGAAGATTTTTATCAGCGTTCCATTGATGACCGCGACGGCTTCTGGGCAGAGCAGGCCGGTCTGATCGATTGGCAGCAGAAGCCGCAGCAGATCTGTGACTACAGCAACCCGCCATTTGCCAAATGGTTTGTGGGCGGCAGAACGAATCTTTGCCATAACGCCATTGACCGCCATCTGGCAGCGCGCGGCGATCAGAATGCGTTGATCGCCATTTCCACCGAAACCCGCACCGAAAAGGTCTATAGCTATCGCGAGCTGCATGCGGAGGTCAATCGCATGGCTGCCGTGCTGCAGTCGCTGGGTGTGCAAAAAGGCGACCGCGTGCAGATCTATATGCCCATGGTTGCCGAGGCCTGCTTTGCCATGCTGGCCTGCGTGCGTCTGGGTGCCGTTCACTCCGTCGTGTTCGGCGGCTTTGCTTCGGGCGCGCTGGCGTCGCGAATCGATGATGCCGAACCCAAGGTCATCATCAGTGCCGATGCGGGCTCGCGCGGCGGCCGCGTCGTGGCCTACAAGCCTTTGCTGGATGAAGCGCTCAGGCAGTCCAGTCACCAGCCCGCTGCCGTGCTGATGGTCAACCGCGGACTGGCCGAAATGCCCATGAAGGCGGGCCGCGACCATGACTGGTCGGCCTTGCGTGCCCGACACATGGATGCGCAGGTGGATTGCGTCTGGGTGGAATCAACCCATCCCAGCTACACCCTCTATACCAGCGGCACCACGGGCAAGCCCAAGGGCGTGCAGCGCGATACGGGCGGCTATACCGTGGCGCTGGCGGCCAGCATGCCGCACATCTTCGATGCCCAGGCCGGGCAGACCTTCTTCTGCACCAGCGATATCGGCTGGGTCGTGGGTCATAGCTACATCATCTATGCGCCGCTGATTGCGGGCATGGCCACGGTGATGTACGAGGGTCTGCCGGTCAACCCTGATGCCGGCATCTGGTGGAGCATTGTCGAGAAATACAAGGTCACGCACATGTTCTCGGCGCCGACGGCGATTCGCGTGCTCAAAAAGCATGATGCGGATTACCTCAAGCGCTACGACATCTCCAGCCTCAAGGCCCTGTGGCTGGCCGGCGAGCCGCTGGACGAGCCCACGGCGACCTGGATCAGCCAGGCCATCAGCAAGCCCATCATCGACAACTACTGGCAGACCGAGACCGGCTGGCCCATCATGACGCTGTGCAACGGCGTGCAAAAGCAGGCCACGCGTTTTGGCAGTCCGGGACGGGCGGTCTATGGCTACAACGTCAAGCTCATCGATGACGCCAGCGGCGAGGAGTTGACCCAGGCGAATCAGAAGGGCGTGCTGGCGATCGAAGGTCCGCTGCCGCCCGGTTGCATGCAGACGGTCTGGCGTGACGACAACCGCTTTGTCAACACCTACTGGAAGAGCATTCCGGGTCGGCTGATCTACAGCACCTTCGACTGGGGCATCCGCGATGAGGACGGCTACTACTTCATCCTCGGCCGTACCGACGATGTGATCAATGTGGCGGGTCATCGCCTGGGCACGCGGGAGATCGAGGAGAGCATCTCTGCCCATGCCCAGATTGCCGAAGTGGCCGTGGTTGGCGTTGCCGACAATCTCAAGGGCCAGGCTGCACTGGCCTTTGCCGTGGTGCGTGACGCGGCCTTGGTGGCAGACGAGGTCTCCAGCAAGGCCCTCGAAGCCGATGTGATGAAGCTGGTCGATTCGCGTCTGGGTGCGGTTGCGCGTCCGTCTCGTGTGATTTTCGTCACGGCTCTGCCCAAGACACGCAGCGGCAAGCTGCTGCGCCGGGCCTTGCAGGCCGTGGCCGAAGGTCGTGATCCCGGTGACCTGAGCACCATGGAAGATCCGGCGGCCCTGGCCCAGGTGCAACAGCGGCTGTAACTTCCGCAACGGTTGTTGTGGAGCTTCACTCCCGCAGCTAGCGCCGCAGGGGCGGCGTGTCGGGATTGCGGCGAATCGATAGTTCAAGGCCTGCGACCATCAAGGCGCAGGCCTTGCTGTTTGCAGCCTAAAATCGCCCGATCACGCCACGCGGTCCGTTGCCTGGCGCTATGAAATAGAAAAACTTCGAGAAAGAGCTGTCGTGCAAGTTGCATCCTCCATCTTCAAGGCTTACGACATTCGCGGCATCGTGCCGTCGACACTGACTGAAGAAGTCGCCCGTGGCATCGGCCGCGCATTCGGCATGGCAGCGCTGGTTGCCGGTGAAAAAGCCGTGGCGGTGGGTCGTGATGGTCGTCTGTCGGGTCCCGCGTTGTCGGCTGCGTTGATGCAGGGCCTGACCGAGGTGGGTGTGAATGTGATCGACATCGGCCTGGCCACCACGCCCATGCTGTACTTTGCCGCCGCCACCTTGTGCACCAGCGGCATTCAGGTGACGGGCAGTCACAACCCCAAGGATTACAACGGCTTCAAGATGGTGCTGGCAGGCCGAGCCATTTATGGCGAGGAAATCCAGGCCTTGCGCGCGCGCATGGAGTCCGAGGACTGGACGATTACCGGTGCCGGACAGATCAGCCGCGCCGATGTGCTGGCCGATTACACCGCCCGCATCGTGGGCGATGTGAAGCTGGCGCGGCCCATGAAGATTGTGGTGGACTGCGGCAACGGCGTGGCCGGTGCATCGGCTCCCGCCATCTTCCGTCAGCTGGGCTGCGAGGTGATCGAGCTGTTCTCCGAAGTCGACGGCAACTTCCCCAATCATCATCCCGATCCCAGCAAGCCCGAGAACCTGCGCGATGTGATCCAGGCCCTGCAGACAAGCGATGCCGAGCTGGGTCTGGCCTTTGACGGTGACGGCGACCGCCTGGGCATTGTGACCAAGGACGGCCAGAACATCTTCCCCGACCGTCAGATGATGCTGTTCGCCAAGGATGTGCTTTCACGCGTGCCTGGCGGCTCCATCGTGTTCGACGTCAAGTGCACCCAGCGTCTGGCCCCCGAGATCGAAGCTGCCGGCGGCAAGGCCGTGATGTACAAGACCGGCCATTCGCTGGTCAAGGCTCGCATGAAGGAGCTGGGCGCGCCGCTGGGTGGCGAGATGAGCGGCCATATCTTCTTCAAGGAGCGCTGGTTCGGCTTTGACGATGGCACTTATGCCGGCTGCCGTCTGCTCGAAATCGTCAGCCGCGAAACCGACCCCAGCGCACTGCTCAACGCATTGCCCACCAGCTTCTCTACACCAGAGCTCAATGTGGCCTGTGCCGAAGGCGAGCCCCATCGTCTGGCGGCCGAGCTGCAGGCGCTCGCTGCCACGGAGTTTGCTGAACCTGCCCGGGTCAGCACCATTGACGGCCTGCGCGTGGACTGGGCTGACGGTTTTGGTCTGATCCGTGCCAGCAATACCACGCCGGTGCTGGTGCTGCGCTTTGAAGGCCATACACAGCAAGCCTTGCAGCGCATAGAAGCGCAGATGCTGGCTTTGCTCAAGCGCGTCAAGCCTGACGCCCAGGTGGGCGCTTCTGCGCACTGATCGAAGCAGCCTCAAGCATGGCCAAACCGGCTCCCATGAGCTTTGCCCGTGCGCTGTTCAGTGCGTTGGCCTGGGCAGTGCAGCCGCTGCTGCGGCGCAAGCTGCGTCGCAGAGCGCTGGCTGAGCCAGGCTACGGCGTGGCCGTGCCTGAACGCTTCGGCCATTACCAGCCCGCAGATCTGGGGCGCGATGGACGCGGCCGATGGGTGTGGATTCATTCGGTGTCGCTGGGCGAGACCCGAGCTGCCGCGATTCTGATCAAGGCCTTGCGCGAGCGCATGCCTGCTATGCGTCTGCTGCTGACGCACAGCACTGCGACGGGGCGAGAAGAGGGCGCAAAGCTGCTCCAATCAGGCGATGTTCAAGTCTGGCTGCCTTGGGACACGCTGGGTGCAACGCAGCGCTTTATTGCGCAGTTTCACCCCGCCGTGGGTGTGCTGATGGAAACCGAGATCTGGCCCAATCTGATTGCAGGCTGTGCCAACGCAGGCATTCCCCTGGTGCTGGCCAACGCGCGGCTCAATGCCAAGTCCGAAGCGGGGGCGCTCAAGATGGGGGCGATTTCGCGCCGAACCTATGGTGCACTGGCAGCCGTCTGGGCACAGAGCGAGGAAGATGCGCGCCGCCTGCGTAATGTGGGCGCGCAGGTCAGCGCCGTGCTGGGCAATCTGAAATTTGATGTGCAGCCCGACGAGCATTTGCTGAGTCTGGCTGCGAGCTGGAAGCAGCGCTTGAGCAAGCCCGTCGTGCTCTTTGCCAGTAGCCGCGAGGGTGAAGAAGCCCAGCTTCTGGGGCAGCTTAAAAGTCAGCCGGAAGCAATGCAGGCTGTGCAATGGCTGATCGTGCCGCGCCATCCGCAGCGCTTTGAGGCAGTGGCGCAGCAGATTGCGGATGCGGGCTTTGCGGTATCAAGGCGTAGTCTGTGGGGAGCGCAGCCACCCGCGCTGGCCAACGCTATCTGGCTGGGCGATTCCTTGGGCGAGATGCCGCTGTACTACGCCATGTCGCATCTGGCGTTGATGGGCGGCAGTTTTGAGCCTCTGGGCGGGCAGAACCTGATTGAGTCGCTGGCCTGTGGCACGCCTGTGATTCTGGGGCCACATACCTTTAATTTCAGCCAGGCGTCTGAGCTGGCCGTGCAGGCCGGTGCAGCCATTCGCAGTGCCGATATGGCCCAGGCCGTGCAGGATGCGCTGGCCTGGGTTCAGAACGGTGCCGACCTGGAAGCCGCCCGCGCCAAAGCACATGACTTCATGGCGCAGCATCGCGGCGCAGCCGGTGCTACGGCGGATGCGATTGTGCGACTGATGAACTCCTGAAATAAGAGCTGCTTGCGCTGATTCAGCAAGTATTTCAGATAAGAAACAGCAAAATTATGGTTTGTATAAAGCGCTAACAGCTATTGTTTCAGTAGCGATTGCTTCACCGTTGTTCCAGCTGGCGGTTTCGCTACTTAACGTGCTTTGCGTTGGTGCGCTACAGGTTGTGCAGGTACTGCGGGTGTTTGGGGCGTGGCTTTTTGAACGACCGGCGCTGGCAAAGTCAGGCTGTCAATGCTGCGAAGATCATCATCTGTCAGCACGCCCGCAGCCTGCCTGAGCTTGAGCTGGCCAAGTAACACCTGATAGCGCGCATTGGCCAGATCGCGCTCGGTCTGGTAGACCTGACTCTGGGCGTTGAGCACATCGATATTGATGCGCACGCCAACCTCATAACCCATCTTGTTGGCTTCCAGCGCACTCTGGCTGGAAGCGAGCGCGGCTTCCAGCGCCTTGACCTGGGCCTGGCCGGATTGCACGCCGAGGAAGGCTGTGCGCGTAGTCTGCTCCACGTTGCGGCGGGCATCGTCGAGTTGGGCACGGGCTTTTTCCTCCAACGCCACGGTTTCCCGGATGCGGTTCTGAACCGCAAAGCCCGCAAACAGCGGCATGTTCATGACCACGCCGATCTGGGCCGCGTTGGTGCGATAGCTCAGGGGAATGGATGGAGTCATGGAGCCGTTGGGATAACGGTTGACCACATAACCGGCCTGCAGGTCCACGGTGGGCTTGTGGCCGGCCTCGGCCTTCTGCGTGTCCAGTCGGGCGATGTCCAGGGCCAGTTGGGCCTGGCGCAACTGGGGCTGGGCGGCCAGGGCCTTGTCCACCCAGACTTGCATATTGTCGGGCTCCACCCTTGGCAAGGTCAGCGGCGCAGCCAGCGGCGTGGGCTGAATGCCGACGCGGCCCACGAGCTGATCCAGGGCCACGCGCTTGACCTGCAGGTCATTTTGCGCAGCGATTTCCTGGGCCGTGACCAGATCGAAGCGGGACTGGGCTTCGCGCGAATCGGTGATGGTGGCCGTGCCGACTTCGAAATTGCGCTTGGCCATCTCGAGCTGGGTGCTGATGGCCTGCTTTTGCGACTGAGCCACCTGCACGCTGTCCTGGGCCGCCAGTACATCGAAATAAGCCTGGGCCACACGCACGATCAGGTTTTGTGCAGCTGCATCCAGCTGAGCCTGGGCGACATCCACGCCGCGCTGCCCCTGCTCGTAGGCAATCTTGTTGGCAGGACGGTACAGCGGCTGCTGGGCGCTGAGCTGCACGTTCTGCTGCGTGTTGTTGAAGCTGCTGGCCATGCCGGGTAGGGGCACGGAGGTATGGATGTCCACATGGGTGCGGTTGGCACCCGCCGACAGACCCACGTTGGGCAGCAGCCCGGACAGGGCCTGATCGGCGCGGCTGGCCGCAGCCCTCGCATCGGCTTGTTGGGCCTGCCATGAAGCGTCATAGCCGCGGGCCTGGGCTACCAGCTCGGACAAGGTCTGGGCCTGTGTCTGAGCGCCGGCCCATGCCAGCAAAACTCCCAAGGAAATGGCACGCAGAGCGTGGGCGGAGGGGGCTTGCAGGGGCCTGGGCAGCTTGGTCATAGATGTCAGGGTTGGGCGGTCTCGATCACAACGGAAAACTCAACAAAGCTCTGGATTGTCCGAGCAATAGGCCCGGCAATCTTTCAATAACGGGGAACGCCCGGGTCGGCGCTGAGCGACCAGGCGTCAATGCCGCCGGTGATGTTGCTGACGTCCTCAAAGCCGTTGTTGAGCAGAAACGCGGCCACGCTCATGCTGCGTGCGCCATGGTGGCACAGGCAGGCGACGGGGTGGTCGGGGTCCAGCTCCTGCAGGCGGCCGGGGATATCGTGCATGGGAATGCAACGCAGCTCGAAGCCTTCACCGGGCTGAATGCTGGCCAGGGTGACTTCCCAGGGTTCGCGCACATCCAGCACTACGGGCTTGACGCCGTTCGCGGCATGAGAAGCCAGCCATTGCTGGAACTGGGCGGGCAAGACCTGGGTCAACATAAAAACTCCTGGCGGCCGGCCGTCGAATCTGCGGGCCGGCCCTGACACTGAAAGACAGGCCCTGCCGGATGCACCGAAGTGACGGTTGCATAAAGCAGGGCGAACGCAACAAGCGTTTAGAACGAGAAGCGCGAAGGCTCTTCAAAGCCCACGAGGCGTGTGGCAGCGGTATCCCAGGGTTGCTGGACTTCGAAGTTGTTGCCGTTCTTGGTCACCAGCGTGAAGCGCATCATGGGCATGTGACCGACGATGGCTGCAATGCGGCCGCCTTCGTTGAGCTGGGCGTAAAGGGCGTCGGGGACCTGAGCCACCGAGCCGCTGAGCACGATCACGTCAAACGCACCCTGAGCCAGGGAAGCTGTGGCACCGTTGGCCAGCTTGACTTCGACATTCTTGACGCCGGCGCTGAGCAGATTCTCACGGGCCATTTCGGCCAGCTCGGGGTCGATCTCCAGCGTCACGACTTCCTTGGCCTGGGCGGCCAGCAGGGCTGCCATGTAGCCGGAGCCGGTGCCGATCTCGAGCACGCGGTCGGTGGGCTTGATCTTCACGTCTTGCAGCATGCGCGCTTCGATCCTGGGGGCCAGCATGTGCCAGCCTTTGGCGGCAGCTTCTTCGGCAGTGCCCTTCAGGGGGACTTCAATGTCCATATAGGCCATGTTCGCGTATTCGGGCGACACATAGTCTTCACGGTGGACCTTGCCCATCAGCTCCAGCACGGACTCGTCCAGCACATTCCAGGGACGGATTTGCTGTTCGATCATGTTGAAACGAGCCTGCGCGTGCACATCGCGCGGGTCCACTTGGGCATTCATTGGCAGGGCCATGGTATCTCCGGGGAAAGACTTATCAGGACAAACCATCGATTCTACGAGCCTCGGAGGCTTCGTGCGGCGGCTCAGCGCTTTTTGAGGGGGCGCCAGACCATTTACGGCGTATCCAGTTGGCAAAATCATCGAGATAGCAGTAAACCACAGGCACCACGACCAGGGTCAGCAGCGAGGAAGTGATGACGCCGCCGATCACGGCCTGACCCATGGGGGCGCGCTGCTCGGAGCCTTCGGTGACGGCAAACGCCAGCGGCACCATGCCGAAGATCATGGCCAGCGTGGTCATCAGGATCGGGCGCAGGCGCACGCGGGCCGCCAGCAGCAGCGCTTCGTTGCGCGGCAGGCCCGGCTCGGTCTGGCCGCTGACCTCGTTGACGCGGGGTTCGCGGGCGCGGATGGCAAAGTCCACCAGCAAAATGGCATTCTTGGTCACCAGCCCCATGAGCATGACCACGCCGATGATGGAGAACATGGACAGGGCCGAGCCGAACATCATCAGGGCCAGCACCACGCCTATCAGTGTCAGGGGCAGCGAGGTCATGAGAGCCAGGGGCTGGAGAAAGCTCTTGAACTGGCTGGCCAGAATCATGTAGATGAAGATGATCGCCAGCATCAGCGCGGAAATCGCGTAGCCAAAGGATTCGGCCATGTTCTTGGCCGCGCCGCTGAACTGGTAGCTGTAGCCGGGCGGCATGGGAATGGTGGCCAGCGCCTGCTTGATATCGGCCGTGACCTCGCCTGTGCTGCGCAGATAGACATTGGCGTTGATGGCGACCTCGCGGTTGAGATTGCGGCGGTTGATCTGGCTGGGGCCGGTGCTGTCCACCACGCTGGCAACCTGGTTGAGGCGCACGATGCGCATGCCGCCATCTCCGGTGGCCAGTGCAAACGGCAGCCGCTCCAGGTCCTGCGGCGTGGTGCGCGCCTCGGGCTCGAGCCGCACATTCACGTCATAGGTCTGGTCGTCGCTGGCCCGCCAGTTGCCCACGGTCTGGCCGGCCACCCAGGTGCGCAGCGCGCCGGCCATATTGCCTATCGACAGGCCCAGATCGGCCGCGGCATCCCGATGGACCTCGATATTGACCATGGGCTTGTTGGGCTTGAGGCTGGAGTCCAGATCGACCAGGCCCGGAATGTCGGTTATGCGCTCCTGCACGATCTGGCTCAGGCGGGCCAGCTCGTCCAGATCCGGGCCCATGAGCGAGAACTCGACCTGCTTTTGCCCGCCCACGGCCTCGCGCAGGCCCACATGGGTGAGCTTGATGCCTGCGATCGCCTGCAGTCTGGGGCGCAGATAGGCCGAAATCTCGTCCACATTGCGGCTGCGCTGGTGGCGGTCAACCAGGCGCACGTAGATATTGGCGTAGTTCTTGCCGTTGGCATTGCCGGTGTTGATGGTGGTCAGCGTGTAGCGCACCTCGGGCAAGGCGCGCAATATGTCCGTCACCTGCCTGGCCTTGGCTTCGGTGGCTTCGATCGAGGAGCCTTCGGGGGTGTTGAAGCTGATCGAAGTTTCCGAGAAGTCCGCCTTGGGTACAAATTCGGTACCAAGCAAGGGAACAAGAGCGATGCTTGCTATGAAAATAATGAAGGCCAGCGCCAGGGTGAGCAGCTTGTGAGCCAGCGACCAGCGCAGAATGCCTTGATAGAAGTCCGAGAGCCGATCGCTCATGCGCTCCACCCAGGCCGTCACGCGCCCCAGCGTGCGGTCGTACAGGCTTTTGCTGCCATGCTCGCCATGGGCATGAATCGCCGGGTCATGCCAGACGCTGGAAAGCATGGGGTCCAACGTGAAGCTGACGAACATGGAGATCAGCACGGCTGCCACGATGGTGATGCCGAACTCATGGAAGAACTGCCCGATGATGCCGCCCATAAAGCCTATGGGCAGAAATACGGCGACGATGGAAAGCGTGGTGGCGAGCACGGCCAGCCCGATCTCCTGCGTGCCTTCCATGGCTGCCTGGTAGGCGTTCTTGCCCATCTGCACATGGCGCACGATGTTCTCGCGCACCACGATGGCATCGTCGATCAGCAGGCCCACGCACAGCGAGAGCGCCATCAGCGTGACCATATTGATGGAAAAGCCGAACCAGTACATGAAAAGGAAGGTGCCGATCAGCGCGATGGGCAGTGTCAGTCCCGTGATCACCGTGGAGCGCCAGGAGTTCAGGAACAGAAACACGATGAGCACCGTGAGCAAGGCACCCTCGATCAGTGTCTGGCGCACGTTGTCCACGCCCACGCGGATGGCGCGCGAGTTGTCGGCAATTGCCTGCAGGCGCACGCCGGGCGGCAGCTCGGGGGCGATGGCCCTGATCGCTGCATTCAGGCCGTCGACCACCTCGATGGTGTTTTCGTCCTGGGCTTTTTGAACGGACATCAGCAGGGTACGGCTGCCGTTGTACAGCGCCAGGGTCTGCAGCTCCTGCGCATCGTCCTGCACGCGGGCCAGCTGGCCGACGCGGATCGGAGCGCCATTGCGGTGGGCCACGATGATGCGGGCGAATTCCTCGGGGCGCTGAATGCGGGCATCGATCTGCACCACGCGTTCCTGGGCCTTGGAGCGGATCGAACCCACAGGCAGATCCTGGTTCTCGGCCCGCACCGCCTGGGCAACCTGCTCGGGGGTGATGGAGTAGGCCTCAAGCGCCCGTGGGTCCAGATAGACATTGACTTCCCGCTTGGTGGCTCCCACCATGTTCACGGCGCCCACGCCTCGCACGTTCTCCAGCCGCTTTTTCAGCACCTGATCTGCCCAGCTGGTCAGTGCAATCGCATCGGGCGGCGTCACGCTCTGGCCATCGGGGGCGGTCTCGCCATGCAGGGCATGGGGGTCTGGCAGCACGGCCAGCGACCAGACCGCCGTGCTGGCCGGGTCGAAGCGGATGACACGCGGCTCCTTGACCTCGTCACGCAGAGTGGGGCGCACCGAGGCGACCTTCTCGCGCACATCGTCGGCAGCGCGGCGCCCGTCTATATGCAGCTGGAACTCGATGATGACGACGCTGGTGCCTTCATAGCTGCGTGAGGTCAGAGCATTGATGCCGGCGACCGAGTTGACGGCCTCCTCGATCTTCTTGGTGACCTCGCTCTCCACGATTTCGGGCGAGGCTCCCGGATACTCGACCGTGACCACTACCACGGGAAATTCGATGTTCGGGAACTGGTCGACCTTGAGCCGCTGGTAGGAAAAAACGCCCAGCACCACAAAGGCCAGCATGAGCATGGTGGCCAGCACCGGGTTTTTCAGACTGATGCGCGTGAACCACATTTATGGGCTCCCGGGGCGATCTGCATCCGCCGCCTTGGCGCCTTGGGCAGCAACCGCAGCCGGGCTTGACGCTTCAACCAGCGTGCCTTCGCGCAGACCGCCGGTGCTGCCGGCCAGTACTCGGTCGCCCGCATTCAGGCCCTTGAGTATCTGCACCCAGGTTGCGCCTTCATGGGCGGACTGGCGCCCCAGTTCCACGGTCTTGTGGATCACGCGAAGCTCTGTGCGGCCGGCCATATCCTGGGCACGCTCCGGTGCAACTGCGGCCACGGCCGGCTTGCCGGCTTGCAGCACTTGCACATAGGGCAGGGGCTTGTCGGTGCGCACGGCGGCCAGAGGCACGGCCAACTGGCTGTCCTTGCCGGTCGTTATGCTTCCCTGCAAGAAGAGGCCGGGGCGCAACTGGGGCGCGCGCTGGCTGTTATTGTTCTTGGCGGCCTCATTCTCTTGTACCGCCAGATAGGCGGCCACGGTGCGCGAGCCGGTCTGGGCGCTGGGATTGATGCGCGCCACCTTGGCGCTGATGGCGGTCATATCCTGGGGGGCTCCGGGCACTTGCAGCTCGGCCATCTGGCCGACCTGGACCTGTACCGAATCTGCGGGTGCGAGCTGGGCCATGATTTCCAGCTTGGCTGGGTCGACGACTTCGACGATGCGCGCTTCCACACCGACGCGCTCGCCGTTCTGGACAAAGCGCTGGGCGATCTGTCCGTTCATGGGGCTGGTGATGACGGCGTCGGTGACGGACTTGCGGGCCGCATCGGCGGCGGCCTGGGCTGCGGCCAGATTGGCGCGGGCCGAATCCAGGTTGGCCTGAGAGGTCAGCAGCGCCGTGGTGGAGATAAAGCCTTTTTGTACCAGGGCTGCATTGTTGTCCTGATTGCGCTGGGCAATCGCCAGCTGGGCTCTGGAAGCGTCGGCCTGCTGCTGGGCCTGGCGCCAGCGTGCCTCGGCCTCCGTGGCATCGACGCGCGCCAGCTGCTCGCCCTTGCGAACGCTATCGCCTTCGCGCACCGTCAGGCCGCGCAGCTCGCCCGCGACATAAGCCTTGACCACGGCCGAGTTCACCGCCTGAACCACACCGTTGAGCGGAACACTCAAAGCAAGCTGAAGGGGCTGGGCCGTCAGAACCTCCTGGGCAGCCAGTTGTATGGGCAGCTCCTGCGGAGCCGCAGCATGGTTCGCGGCCTGTTTTTTATGCTGCAGATTGACGACTGCGCGCCAGCCTAGGACGACCAGCAAGCCGATGAGGGCCAGACTCAAGGCCCAACGGCCGGAACGCTTCATGGTGTGTATCCCTCTGAGGCAGGTTTTTCTGTTCTATGCGCCACATGGTAGGTGCGCCGTAAACGGCTTGTATTGCAAAGCAGCAAGCAGTGTAGTGGGCGCCCTGCAGCATAGCGGGGCGGCAATCGCTGTCATTGGTGAAAATGGGTAGTTGATTTGAGCTACGCTTGACGCGTCTTAAAAACGAGGAGCCGGTGATGGCAGCGGAAACCATTTATCTGGGCGGAGGTTGCTTCTGGTGCACTGAAGCCGTATTCGACCGTGTGCGCGGCATTGTCGATGTGCAGAGCGGCTATGCCAATGGCCACCTGGATCATCCCAGCTACGACGATATCTGTACCGGACAGACCGGCCATGCCGAGGTGGTGAAGCTTGAGTTCGACCCCGCGGTCATCAGCCTGCGCGATGTGTTGCTGATCTTCTTCGGCACCCATGATCCGACCACACTGAACCGCCAGGGCAACGACGTGGGCACGCAGTACCGCAGCGCGATCTTCACCACCGACGCGCAGCAAACGGCCGAGGCACAGGCATTGCTGCAGGAAATGCAGAACGAAAAAGCATTTGATGCGCCCATGGTCACTCAGATCGAGCCCCTGACCAATTACTGGCCTGCCGAAGACTATCACCAGGACTATTTTCTGCAGCACCCCGGCCAGGGGTACTGCGCTTTCGTGGTGGGCCCCAAGGTGCAGAAGTTCCAGAAAGCGTTTTCACGCTGGCTCAAGGATTAAGCCAGTCTGTCAGCGTATGGCCCGGAGTGCAGATACACTCTGCAACCCTTGGCCGCTTTCGCACCGTCCGAGGCTGAACTAGCTCCATAACGTGTCACTTCACTCCCATCTGCGTCGACCCACCCGCTCAGCCCCTGCTGACGGTCGTCTGTGTCTGCGCGAAATCTGGGTGATGCGCTGGCTGATGGGCCTGCTGGCCCTGGCCATGGTGCTGGGGCCGACGCTGGGCCAGATGCACCGTGCTGTTCACCTGGGCAGCTCGCCCGGGGGCAAGATCTATGCGGCGCACAGCCATGCGGCACCCGCGCTATCGGCAGCCTCTGCCGAAGTGGCGGGAGATTGCCAGGCCGACCGCAGCAACTGCGCCTCGGACCTGTCCTGGGTGCATGCGCTGTTTGCCGGTCATGGACCGGCAGAATGCCAGCTGCTGGACCAGGCCAATCACGGCTATGCCGGGCCTGTGGCCGTGCTTGCTTTCAGTGCGCCGCCACCGGACAGCTTCATCCCCCGGCCTTTTGCTCCCGCGCCCAGATCCGTCTTTATTGCAGCGCCGCTGGCTGCACGCGCGCCCCCTCTGTCTCTCAGCTCCCTGGCCTAGGTAAGAGCCATACTGCGGCATGGCTTGCCGCCCAGGCCAGAAACTTCAGAATTGATAGCTATAAGCGCTTTATAGATAAGCGATTAAGGCTGTTTTTATTGAATATCCGTGCGTACTTTCTTTGATCGTCTGCGTGCGCACGGTTGTTTGTGGAACTGAGATGTCTCAACGTTTTTCGAATTCTTCCGCCCATTCCTTGCGCCGCTCTCCCAAGTCGGCTCTGGCCCGCGCCATCGAGGCGCTGCAGCCGGCAGGGCGCGGACTGGCCCTGGGCACAGGCCTGGGCCTGCTGGCCTGTTCACCCCTGGCCTTTGCGCAGTCCGATGCGGCCAAGCAGGAGTCCAGCCTGGCTGAGGTGACCGTTTCGGCGACCGGCATGGCCGCCGGCGATATGGCTACGCCCGTTCAGGTGCTCGGCGAAGAGGAGCTGCGCCTGCGCCGCGCTGCAACCCTGGGCGAGACCCTGGCGGCCGAGCCCGGCATCAATGCCAGCCATTTCGGTGCGGGAGCCAGCCGCCCGGTGATTCGCGGCATGGATGGTGCACGGGTCTCCGTGCTCAGCGATGGCTCGGAGTTGCTCGACGCATCGACCGTCAGCCCCGACCATGCGGTGACCACCGAGCCTTTGCTGGCCCGGCAGATCGAAGTGCTGCGCGGCCCTTCGGCCTTGCTTTACAGCCCTGGCGCCATGGGTGGCGTGGTGAATGTGCTGGACGGCAAGATTCCGACCCAGGCGCCCGAGAAGGGCCTGGAAGGTTCGGCCGAGGTGCAGGCTGGCACAGCTGCAGGCATGTCGGCAGGTGCGTTCTCCCTGACCGCGGCCACACCGCTGAAGAACGATAACGGCCAGTTGGTGCTGCATGCCGAAGGCGTGGCGCGCAACGCGGGAGACTATCGCGTGGGCAGCGGCTGGGGCCAGAGCAAGGTTCCGGGCAGCTTCAGCCGCGGCAACACGGGCAGCGTGGGTCTTTCCTGGGTTGGCAATCAGGGCTATCTGGGCCTGGCCTACACGCGCCAGCAAGCCAAATACGGCTTGCCCGGCCATCAGCACAGCTTCGAAGGCTGCCACGCACATGGCGATCATCTGCATTGCGGCTCCCATGACGGGCACGACCACGACCATGATCATGAGGAAAGCGGCAGCGTGCCCGTGGTCGATCTGACCAGCGAGCGCTGGGATCTGCGTGGCGAATGGCGCAAGCCCACCGCCGGCATTGCCGCGCTGCGTCTGCGCGGTGGCCTGACCAATTACCGTCACGACGAGATCGAGGACGGCAGCGTGGCCACCCAGTTCAGAAACAAGGCCCATGACCTGCGCCTGGAGATGGAGCATGAACCCATCGCCGGCTGGCGTGGCACGCTGGGTCTGCAGACCCTCAAGCGCCGCTTCAGCGCCACGGGCGAAGAGGCCTATGTGCAGCCCACGGACACCCAGCGCCACAGCCTCTATCTGCTGGAGGAATACCGCTGGCAGGATTGGAGCTTTCAAGGGGCCTTGCGTCACGACCGCCAGCGTGTGGAGGCAGAGTTGAGCAACGAGCGTCGCAGCCATAGCGCGACTTCGGCGTCGCTGGGCACGGTCTGGAAGTTCCAGCCCGGCTACAGTGCATCGGCTTCGTTCACCAGCGGCAGCCGCATGCCCACGGCCGAAGAGCTGTTTGCCAACGGTCTGCACATGGCCACGGCAACCTACGAGATCGGCAATCCCAATCTGTCCCGCGAGCGCTCGCAGGCGCTGGACCTGGGCCTGGCCAAGACGGCCGGTGATACGACCTGGAAGCTCAATGCCTATCACTACCGCATCAAGGGCTATATCTACGGCGCCACGCTGGATGCCCACGAAGGGCTGCAGCTGCTGCAATACACCCAGGGCAATGCGCGCTTTACGGGTTGGGAGGCTCAGCTGAGCCAGCGCCTGAGTCGCGAGTTGAGCCTGAGTGTGTTTGGCGACGGCGTGCGTGCGCGTCTGGAAGACGGCTCTGCGCTGCCACGCATTCCGGCATTGCGTGCCGGCTTGCGTGTGAACGCGCGTCTGGCCGGCTGGGACACCATGGCTGAATGGACCCAGGTGCTGCGCCAGAATCGCACGGCCCAGTACGAAACCCAGACGCCGGGCTACGGCATGCTGAACCTGGGCGCCAGCTACCTCTGGAAGAGTGGTGGCAACCAGTGGCAGTTCTATGTCAAGGGCCAGAATCTCACCAACCGTCTGGCCTACGCTGCAACCTCGTTCATCAAGAGTGCTGCACCTTTGACGGGTCGTAATCTGGTGGTCGGTCTGAGAATGGACTTCTGAAGCAGCTCTTTGTGAGCTAAATGACATCCTGCCCAGGTTTGCCCTGGGCTGGATGCCATGGCTATAGATAGTGCTGCAGATGGCGCAGGGAACGAGTGCTGTCCACGCCTATCCTGGCAATCACTTCCGATTCGGGCACGCCGGCGCGCAGCCATTGCACGATGGCCGTGTTGCGCAAGACCTGCGGCCCCACGCGCTGCAGCGGAAATTTCTGGCTGTCCTCGGGCTGGGCATTATGAGCGCGCTGAATGATCTGCGAGGCCACATGGAACAGCATGCGTACCGACAACTCGCCGCCACGGCGCGAATAGAAGACGATGTGGTCGCCGTCGATCACCGACGGCCCGCGCTGTGCGGCGCTGAATCTTCTCCAGCTTTGCAAGGCCTGGGCCACAGAGTCGGGCAGCTCAAGCAGCCTTTGCTGAGCATTTCTGCCGCCTTCTATCTGCAGATAGCGGGGCAGGGGCGACTCTCCATTCGCAATGCTCTCCGAGCTGCCAACCCAGACCTGATTTGCGCTTGAAAGCAGGTTCTTCCATAGCAGGCAGCGCACCTCTTCGGGGGCCAGAGCCATCTCGTAGAGCAGCAGCACAATGGCGCGGTCGCGTGCGTCCTGATAACCGTCGGCGCTGGGAAAGTGCCTTGGCAGTGACTGCCAGAGCAGGGGAGGCAGGCAATGGCCCTTGCCGTCTTCCGAGGGGGGGCGTTCGGCTGGTTCAAGACCGGTTGCGGGGTTGGTGCTGATCCAGCCGTGCTCCATCGCATGGTCGTAGATACGCTCCAGCAGCCGCCAGTAGCGGCGGCGGGTGACCGGGCTGATCTTGCGCTCGGGGTGGTGGTGCGCACGTTGGCCATCGCGTATCTGCAAGAAACTCTGCACATCCAGCTCGGTTGCCTGATGCCAGGACTTTGAAGAACGCGGCCTGCGGGCAGGGCGCTGCTTGCCTGCGATAGCAGCCTGTCCGGACAGATGCATCAACCAGGCCTGCCAGACCTTTTCATAGTTACCGTCTGGAGAGGTGTCCAGCGCATCCCAGCTCTTGCTGCCCTCATGCTCGAGCCAGGCGCGAAACAGCTGGCTTCCAGTTGGCAGTGTGGATGGATCTGGAGGCTGCTGATCCGGAATGTTTCTGTCTTGCATGTGATGAGTTTAATGTAACTTACATGAATTAGTTATTGCTACCCACAAAAATATATTCACTTAACCACAAGCCTGAAGTAAACAGCGAAGAGGGCGCTTTCTGTCGCAGCGCCCTCACATTTTCATGACGGATAACTCAGGGCGCCAGTCGCTCACGAATCCAGTGCTGACCTTCTTGGCGGTAGCTCAGGCGGTCATGCAGCCGGCTCTTGCGCCCCTGCCAGAATTCCCAGCGCTCGGGCACCAGACGATAACCGCCCCAGTGGGGAGGCCGGGGAGGATTGAGCAAAAACTGCGCACTGTATTTGGCGGCATTGGCCACCAGCACGCTGCGACCGCTGATGACCTGGCTTTGTGGACTGGCCCATGCTCCGATCCTGGAATCCAGCGGGCGGCTGGCAAAGTAGGCATCGCTTTCCTCGGCGCTGACTTTTTCCACACGACCTTCGATGCGCACCACACGCTCCAGCTCCACCCAGTGAAATTGCAGGGCAGCGAATGGATTGCCCGCCAGTTGCTGACCTTTTCGGCTGTCGTAGTTGGTGTACCAGACAATGCCACGCGCGTCATAGCCTTTGATCAGCACGATGCGCGTGCTGGGGCGCAGGTCGCCGCTCACGGTCGCCACAGTCATGGCATTGGGCTCGGGTACCTGGGCTCTCACGGCTTCCTGCAGCCATTGGTCGAACTGCTGCAGGGGATTCTGGTTGGAAGCGGATTCGCTCAGCTCTGCGCGTTCATAGCTTTTGCGCAGATCGGCAATGGATGAAGATAGGCTGCTCATGTTCACATTGTGCCGCGCAGCCAAAGCCGGCGTTATGCTCGACAGCAATATGAATCAAGAAGTTTTGCCCGCTCCCATGGTTGATCCGGAGCGACCTTGTGTGCTGGTTCTCGCTGCGGGCAGGGGAGAGCGTTTTCTCGCATCGGGCGGCTCCAGCCACAAGCTCCAGGCCATGCTGGGCCAGCAAACCGTTTTGCAAACTACTCTGGCTGCAGTGCAGGCCTCTGGCCTTCCATGGCATCTGGAATGCGGGCCGCATCCCGGCATGAGCGACAGCATTGCGGCTGCCGTCAAGGCCACAGCCGGCGCCAAAGGCTGGCTGATCCTGCCAGCAGATTTGCCTTTGGTTCAGGCCGCTACGCTACACGAGTTGGCCTTGCAGCTAACGCGGCTGGATAGCCGTGAGCTGCATGTGATTCAACCCTTCTACCAGGGGCGGAAGGGCCATCCAGTGGCTTTTAGCCGGGCGGCAGCTCAGGCACTCGCCCTGCTGAGCGGCGATCAGGGCGCGGCCTCCATCGTGCGCAATGCGGCAAAGAATCAGCGTCTGCAACGCTGGGACTGCGACGACATAGGCTGTGTGCTCGATGTGGACACCGTGCAGGCCTTGGAGGAAGCGCGCAAGATCTGGCATGACCGCAATTCACGGTCGTCAAAAAGCCCCTGAAGGAGGGGCTAGGACTCGACAACCATTGACTTTGCCGAGCTCGTCCAGGTTTGTCGCTGTGTCTCGATCAAGGCTTGGTCGACCATCAGACCTTGTCTTGCTGGCGCGCGTTCGCGGCTCTTTCCATGCGAGAGCGACGGCTTTACGCGCCGCGCTCGATTACGGCACAAGCCAGGCGCGCGCCTGAATTGCCGGTAGGCTGGGTCGTGTAGTCATCCGGATCGTTGTGCACGATCAGCGACCGACCCAGAATGCCGTTGCCGCCTCTGTCCAGTTTGAACTCCTTGCTCACAAAATCGATAGTTGCCACGCCTTGGGTATCGGCGTCAAGGCTGGGCAGGTCACCGATGTGATGGGCCTTGCTGTCGCCGAATTTGCCATGCGCCTGTTGTCCAGGGTTGAAGTGGCCGCCGGCGCTCAAGCCGTCGCCGCTGGAGCAGTCGCCTTTTTCATGGACATGAAAGCCATGCTCGCTGTTCGGCGCCAGCCCTTCCACGCGGCCCTGTACTCGAACGCTGCCATCGGGCTGTGGGAAGAACTGCACCGTGCCCGTTACCTGGCTGCCCTTGGTGGCTTCCAGACGTGCAATCGATTGCACGCCTTTGCTGGGAGTTGCTGTAGGGGCTGTCTCCGAAGAAGAGGGCGCGGCCGTGTTGCTGGTCGTGGAGCAGGCCGTCACGGCCAAGCTTGCAGCAAGCGCCAGACCTGTCCAGGCTGGGCGCGAAAAGAGGGCGGCAACACGGTTAGGGAGCATGGCAGTCTTTCCGAAATCAAAAGGCCATTGTGCCCCGGATCGTCAGAATTTCAAGCATTTTTGCCTTGTAGCCCAATACTGCAGAGCGATGTTAGCTACGTTTCAAATAGCAGCAAGAGCTGAGCACCTGGCTTGCTGGAAGTCCGCATAGGCCAGCAGGCGCTTGAGCGCCTTGTCGTCGATGCCCAGCCGTTGCAGCTCGTCAAAAGTGGCCTGGGCGTAGTCCAGTGTCGTGCCGTATATGCCCTGGGCCTCAGAGAAGATGCGCCGGTATTCATCCGGCGCCAGCTCGCCGGTATGGTGCGGGCTTTGGCGCGAGAGCGTGAATGCGAGGGCCTTCACAGCCCCATGCGGGGTGCGGCAAGGCAGCCAGCGCGGGTCATAGACGGCATTGGGCATCTCACGCAGCCAGAGCTTGCGCATGACGGTATCGCCCTGATTTCGAGGAATACGGAAGGCCATGCCCTGGCAGCTGCCGCCCGAGAGCATGCCAAACACCAGGCCTGGCACCTGCGGCGTGCCACGGTTGATGGTGCTCCACATTTTGAGAGCACGATGCCAGCCATGAACATGGGCCGAACGGCGTTCGCTGAAGTCAAATTCGGGGCGCCAGATCAGGGAGCCATAACCAAAAATCCACAAATCCTCGTCACCTCCCCACTGCACCAGAGCCCGCTCCAGCATCTGGTCAGCATCACGCATGGAATGATTCAACAAAGGCAGGGCGGACATGGAAACTCCTCAAACCGGATTCAGAGCTGAATTGACTTTGATATATAACGCGCGGACGCGCCATCGGTGTACCTGTGCACGCACGAAGGCGTAAAAGCAACGCTTTCCCGCTCTGAAGCAGCTGAAATTTGAATCTTTTTTGCGATTGCCGTGAAGGCGGCCGTTAGGGCGTTTCACGGCAAACCTCTAGAATGCGTGGTTTTGTCGCTTTGTCAGCCCGAAGCATGTAGTCGGGCCGCAAAGTGTCATGAATACAGGTTTCGTACTTTCATAATCACCCGCAAATACGGAGATTTCATTCATGTCCTTCAACAGCTCTGACGACGATAGCCAACAACGCTTTGCCCTGGGTTTTCTGTTTGCCCTGATCGCTCTGGTTGTCTCCACCGTCGTCGGCACCGTCGTCTACAAGCGTGGCATTTCCCATGCTCCCAAGGCTGAAGCCGCCGTGTCCGCACCCAGCGCGACCAACGTGCCTGTGGTGGTGGTTGAAGAGGCTGCCCGCGTGATCGTGGAAAACGGTGTGGTCAAGTTCTACTTTGTCTCGGGCAAGGCGGAAGTGGCCGCTGGCGCCAACGAAGCGCTGAGCGACGTGGTCAAGGGCGTGGCTGAAGGCAAGCGCGCCGTGATCTCCGGTTTCCATGATGCAACCGGCAGTGCTGAAATCAATGCCGAGCTGGCCAAGCAGCGTGCGCAAGCGGTCCAGGCCGCTTTGGTGGCACTGGGCGTGGCAGAAGACAAGGTCGAGCTGAAGAAGCCCGAGCAATCTCAGGCCGACGGCTCCAATGCCGAAGCTCGCCGTGTGGAAGTGATTCTGGCCGACTGATAAACCCAGTTCTCTTGCACAAAGCCCGATATGGCATTCGCTGTATCGGGCTTTTTGGTATTTGCAGCAGAGCAAGGATCAGTTGTTTTCAATGAATCCAGCTGCTGGAGGCTTGCCCAGGGCAATGACTCTTTCAATACCTGTCGCATCGACCTGGCGCATGACAAACGATCTCCGCGCAAAGCGCATGGAACGGATCTGCCAGCACCCGTTGATGCGCTCGTACTCATCGCTGTACTGACCTGAGAGGTTGACGATGGTGCGTTCCTTGACATTGACCTGGCAGAACTCCAGATCCCACAAGCCTTTTGCACTATCAGCTCCCGTAAAGCTGATCTGAGGGTTGTGGCCGTGGTGCATGTCCTGGATGGACGGATTGGCAACTGCCAGTCTGGTGAAGGTTTCAACCCATTCTTCTCGATCCGTAAAAGACGGAAAGCCATCGGCTTCGATGGCTGCACCATGCTCCACAAAGCACTCACGCATGGCGTTCGGCTGCTTCTGATCACAGGCTCGCAAGTACCGAGCCTTCAAAGCCTGTATCGACTGAATATCCTCAAGATGCTGCAAACGCTGCTGGAGCTGCTCCAGAACCGAGTCACTCATTGCCTGTCTCCTGATTGGTGTTGGAGTACCGAGTCTGGAATGCCGGCCAATGCCTGCAAACCCATGTTTGGACGATAGGTAGGCCGTTCAGGCAAAAAAAAGCGGCACTCATGTGCCGCTCGGTCCAGGAATCTGGAGAAAAAGAATCAGCGCAGACCGGTGCCGGTGCCCAGGTCGTCTTTGCGTTGAATCAATTCAATCTTGTAGCCGTCGGGATCCGTCACAAAAGCAATCACGGTACTGCCGCCTTTGACGGGACCTGCTTCACGGGTCACATTACCGCCGGCCGCCTTGATCTTCTCGCAGGCTGCATAGGCATCGGGCACACCCAGGGCAATATGACCGTAAGCCGTGCCCATGTCATAGCTCTCGGTTCCCCAGTTGTAAGTCAGCTCAATTTCCGCCTGACCCGGGTTACCACCTTCGAAGCCAAGAAAGGCCAACGAGTACTTGTACTCGGGGTTCTCGGACTTGCGCAGCAGTTGCATGCCGATGACGTTGGTGTAGAAGTCAATAGAGCGCTGGAGATTGCCAACGCGCAACATCGTGTGGAGGAATCGCATGGTCACCATTTTGCCAGCAGGTTCGGAGCTGCGTATGCATAGGCTTGGCAGCTCTTGTCGATAAATTTGGCCTGCTCGTGGATTGCAGCCGCGCTGCAAGGTTGAAGCCGGTTAGAAGACGAAAAGGGCGAGAGCAAAAGCAAGGAGAGAACGCATGGCGCAATCAGGAGGCGCGTGTACGGGGTTTCTGGGCTGTGCGCAGTGCTTTGGCAGCATTCAAGGCATCCTCGGCAGCGCTGAACTCATCCGGGGTCAGCAGCTTGTCCCCAGGGCACAGGAACCAGCCCTTGATGGATGAAAGATCGTGCACCGCGAGCTGGAGGTGTGTGTCATCGTATATTGCGCTCGATGGGTCAACTTGCTTGCCTTGTTCAAAGGCACCCCTCGAAGCTTGAAACGGTGCTGTATTGACAATCTGCAGGGTGGCTTCTCCGAGTTGCTTCAGCTGCGATGCAGTCAACGAGGATGAACCGCTCTCATTTAGCCCCAGCAACTGCGATAGCTGAGCCGCCAGAGCGATCGCCTCGGTATTTGCATGTCTGCGCAAGGCATGCACCATCTTGCACACTTCTCGGTCGAAGGCACGGTGAAGATTTTCGGTGTCACCCGGAAATGAAGGCCTATTCTTGGGCGGCTCTTTGCCATCGACTTCATAGGCCTTGACCATGAGTTCCGCAGCGAGGGTGAAGTTTTCAATCCCGCTTTGCGTGGTCAGGTCAAACAGGCGATCAATCTCAATAATTGCCCCAACAACAGCTGGCGTAGCTATAGGGTTGCGTGTGAGCTTGTGTTGAGGCCGCTTGCTGGAGGCTGTAGCAAGCTTTAAGGCGCGGGCTGAGTCGCCTTCGAAAAAGTACATTCCGTCATAGAGCCAATCATATGGGTTGGACGAAGGTACAGGGCTAGTGCGTCGTGATACCAGTGCATCACGGACTGTTGCATCGGTGCCGTGATACGCAATGAGGATCTGACCCATCAGGACTTGGGCTTGGAAGTCTTTACTTTGCTAGACAAGGCGAAGCCGCCAACGCTGCGCATGAAGTGCAATGCCTCATGGCCTGTCAGTTTGGGAACAACGAAACCAAGATGGCTGTTGACGGACGCCTTACGCGCGGCGGCCATTTTCTTCTCAAAGCTGCGCGCGATCACCTCTTTGGATGTGCTTTTGTCAGCAGATTGAGTAACCACACGACCACCTGCGGGGGTCGTGCCCGTTTTCGCTTTGGTGAGTGTGTGTGCTTTAGCCATGGTCATAGTTTGCCACATACGAAAAAAAAGGACAGGTGTTGGTCATTTCTGAATGGCTCTGGCCAGCCGACACTGTGTGTTGCTGATCTCATGCGGCCAGCGCCAGCAGAGCGCGAGCGCGGTCCAGTTCTTCTGGGGGACCGACCCACCGGCATTGATTTTCAGGCGAGGCATCGAAAGCAGCGAAAGGTTGGGCAAGCATCGCTGGGTCGCGGAGAGAACACACGGATGGTTTGCAGGCCTTGGCCAGTTGCCGCTGAACATCGACGCGCTCGCAGCCATCGACCCGAGTTATCGCGACCTGGTCGAAGTTCGCACGAGACCAGCGCCCCAGCTCGGCGACTGGAACGCGGCCAACATCGCAGAGCAGAAAGCGTTTCAGCTCTGGACGGACAAGGAGCCCATTCCTCAGTTCTGGGCCTTCTGGCCTGATGGTGAGCACGATGTCTGGGGCCTCAAGGTCGTTCCTTCACCGCCCGTCAAGCCACGCGTCCTTGGCCCTGCACCTGGTGCTGCTGCAACCCCGGTAGTCGCGTCACCATCTCCCGCGCCGGCAGAGCCAAAGCCTCTGGAGCCGCAGCAGGCCACCGCGGCCCCGGTCGAAGCGCCACCTCAGACGAAAGAACCGCTGTTCGGCAAGCAGCTACACGTTGCCGGACATCTGTCGAAGAAGGACAAAAGCATCACGCTCTTCATCGTCAGCGACGGTACCCGCCGCATGTTCGAGGTCACCAGCGAAGACCTGGAGGCTGCGGGCTACAGCGTCAAGCGCATGGCTAATTGCATGGTCACCGTGAAGTTTGACGGGGTAGTCCGCCCTGTCACCTGCGACGCGCCATACCTCAATACCGGCGGCCAGGACAGGCCCCTGGTGGTTGATGCGGTGACTGGTTCCCGCAGCGATGGCCGCAACACCCGCTACAGCAACGCGCCAATGCCTCAGGAAGTGGCCCAGGTGCGCCAGGAGCAGCAGCAACAGACAAGCAGCTACCTGGAAGCCCTGGCGAGGCGCAATTCACAGGTGCGCTCTGTCCTGATGGATAACTGAGGGGGTATCGGGGGCAGTGCCCCTGATGTTCACCTATCGATCAGGCAGTGCCAAGTGCAACTGAATCATGCGATCGCGGCACCACTGGCAAAGCGCTGCACTGATTCGCGTGGCGGACCCTCTAAAAACCTCAATACGTCACCACGTGTCTTAGATAACCACTAAGGCTGTTTGAATATTAATCATTGGTATGCTCTGAGGAAACAAGAGCCCAGTGATGTACTTGGGTTCAACATAAGCCTCAGAGGGACGGTTAATGCGCATATCTAGAGTAGAGATTCGCAACTTTAGGTCGATACAACGACTCGATTTGGATCTTACGAGGTCATCAGTGGTATGTGGACCTAACAGCTGCGGGAAATCCAATGTCCTAAGGGCATTGAAGTTTGCTTTCCTCTCAGCTTACAGCCCAGAAAAGACAGCCTCTAATTTTTGCAGTGCAATCACGGGGCCAAACGCGACAATCACCATTCGAGTTTTTTTTGATGTTCCTACGCAAAGTCTTTCGCAGGGACTGAATTTGGCACTCAACCAGAAAGTAACATATCAGATTAAGGTTAAGCGCAATGGCAAGCCTACATGCCATTTGAACGGGCAACTTCTAGATGAAAGCGGTCGAGCATCTTTTCTAGATGAGATAGTGATTGTGCATGTACCACCAATACGTGATCTCACAACGGGTGGGCTAGACCCTTTCAGAGCCACGCTGGCAGCGACCATTCGTAAGGCCCGTGGCGCTCATTCACTTGTGCAACTTAATCAGCAAGTAAGAGCTGCAGTTAAGAGGAGTGGAGAGCAGATTCTCTCCGGTGCGCAAGCTGCTGCTCGAAGTCTTTTGGAGGTCGAAGCGTTGTCAGTGGATGCAAATTCCATTGATATCGACTCTCTGCTTCCAATGGCCGGCATCACATTTCGAATAAATGATCAAGAATCTGGGTTGGAGAGGTTAGGCACAGGACATCAGAGCTCCGTCATTCTTAGCCTGTATCGGCAACTCGGCGTGGCTACGGGAAAGTTTGTTCTGTACTTGTTCGAGGAGCCTGACAACCACCTTCACCCAACATCACTTAGAGCGATTGCTGATGAGCTAAAGGAGTGTGTTACAGATGATTCACAAGCCGTGATCACGACTCATTCCCCATACTTCATGAATCAATTTCCTGTGGACGACTGGTTTCCGCTTGTCGCTGACTCGCAGCGCTCAACGACTCTGCGTTTGCGTAGGCTAACGAAGACTGATCGAGAACTCAGAGTTGCATTCGGAAAATATGGTCTTCGACCACCTGAGGCTTTGTTATCTAAGAGAGTTGTTGTTGTTGAAGGGGCAAACGACGTTACTCTTCTAAGAGAACTTATTGAAATCCAGACAGATAGATCTCCAGATCGACAGGACCTTCTGATCATCCCGGCCGGTGGTAAAGAAGTCGTTTCAGATCTTTGTTTGTTGCTTGAGGAGCTGGGCGCCAGTTGGTTGGGCGTTATGGATTGGGATGCAACGGAGGATACGCGTCAGCCCATGCTGAAGAAAAGTCTGCCTTTGGCGTCAATTACGGCTACAACCAATGCATTAGACACAATTCAGCTGCAACTGATGCAACATGGCGCTAAGAAGAGCAAGGCTCAGAAATTCATTGATAGCTTACGTGGAGAGCTTGCTCAGACGACCGTGCCGTTTAACGCGAGCTTTAGTGAGTCCGTTCTTGGACGCCACCTCGGTAAGGCTCGGGTATTGAACCAAACTGACATGGCAAAGCTAGTTAGTGATGTGGCCCGAAAACGCATGCGAGCAGTGCGCGAGTCGCTTACCCCTGCGAAGCTATGGGTTTGGTCGGGTATTCCAGAAAGTGTTCTGGTAAACACCGTTGCTGCAGAATTAATTGTTGACCAGAAATTGCAACAGCATGGAGTCCTTAGCGCTCCAGCGCAAGTAGCCAATAGAAAGTCAACATTGATAAATGCACTTCATGGTTTGGGGCACAAACCTGAAGTACTTCAGGATGTTATCCGTGCGCTTCACGCAGCGGGCGAGCTTCGCAATCGGGAATGGCGAGAACTTGTTACTAGAGCAATAAGTTAGCAGGAAGGGTAGGGAAGTGGGGCACTACGATCCTGGGAGCTGGAAACGCGAAAATCCGTTCACGAGTGGACGAAATGAGATGAGCTTTTTGTCAAAGCTCATTCTCACGATTTCGGTGCTTCTAATCGCCGCACTTGCATACAGGTATCAGTCTGAGATCCTGCGATTTTTAAAGGGGCCTCCCGGGGCGGTTTCTCAACGAACTGTCGTTAGGCCGCCTGAGCCAAATGAGGCAGCGCCAAAAGCTAAAGCTCCTGAGGTACCACGCACGCAATCTACAGGTCAGATCTATCGGTGTGGAAATACCTACAGCAATGCACCCTGCGAGGGCGGCCAACAGATAGCTCAACAAGGCATCCGTCCGGTAGATAGGTCGGAGACAAAGGAAATCTACCTCTGCAAAGACTTTCAAGATCGGCTCACATGGGAGAGCGTGCCGTGCTCAGCAAACGGTCGTTTTATGGACCGTATTGCACGTGTTCCTGCCCACGTATCTTGGGAAGAGCAGGTGGCAATCGCCAGACAGCAGAGAGATAGAGCCCACGCCATAGCTACAGAACAAGTCGTTCCAGTAGCTTCTCGATCTGCTTCTTCAACTCTGAGCGAATGCCAAATGCTTGAGCACCAGATTCGAGTGCTTGATGCCGAGTGCCGAGTAAATGCATGCGGGATGAAGAAACTCGATGACGTCAGGGCTGCACGAAAGGAAGCCCGAGACCGCCAATTTCGTATCGGCTGCTAGCCAATTTGGAAAATTGGAACGTTTGCCGATGCGGTTTTATGCCTCGCAAGCTCTTTTCCATGGTCAAGATTTGCTTGACAAGCCTAGCGTTTTTGCGATTCAGAGATTCGGCTAGTGCGTAGTTGCCCGCTGCATGATTGAAAGCGACTGCGTCGATGGTAGAAATTCCCCATCGTGACTCCCAAAACAGGGCTAAATGAACGGCGCGAGGAGCTTGCCCCTCGCGCCGATATTTTTTGATGGTAGATGACTTGAGGTCTAGGAGCCTAGCGAGCTGTGCATCGCTGTAGCGCAGATCATCAAGGATGTATCGCAGATGTGGCAGATGTGCGGGGTAAGGTGCTCTAAACATCACCCAGCATTTCGCATTCGCAGCCTTTAGATGCTTACAGTGAAAGGGCGTGCTGCTACAACTAGTCTAGCATTTGTGATTTAACATAATATACATCGTATCTAGTAGATAAGCTCTAAAAATAGGAGCGCTAGAGCTCCAGTTTTTAAGGCTTTCAGTAGACCCATGGGACTACGTTTTTACCTCTTCCTCTTAACCAATTCCGCGAGAGTTACAAATAGCTCCCGTTGACGCACGGTTCGGACTCTAAGGACTTCGCTGCCAACTGTCAAACATTTTTGTTTGACCCGTCATCTTTTTCCGGCATCGGCGCTGCGTCCGCTGCTACAAAGTCGCAAGCACTGGACACGTTTCGAGCCCCCGCAGGAGCCGCACGGCATCCCGTCTGAGTCCACCATTGAATCGTTCACATTGTCGACGTCTCCACATCCAACTGGACACGTGTGTGGATCAAACCCATGGCTGCAAGAACCATCGTCACGCAGCATCTGCACGGTCTTCGCACGTTGAGCAGGCGTTGTGTAGCCGTGTTGAACAGCGATCTCGATGGCGCGATCGAGGTGCAGCTCGGGCACCTGCAGCAGCGCAAGGTCAATGCTGGCCCCCACGCGTAGCTCGTAGGTCTCGTACACCTGGCCACAGCCTTGGTTGGCAGCGTCCGACAAGGCTGCGCACTTCGCTGCCCAGTCGTTTTCCGAGAAGACTTGCGCCTCGCGAGCTGGTGCCACTTCGAGCGCTACGACGCTTGGAGACGTAGTAGTAGTTCTTTGTATAGAAGACCCTTGTATATAGAGTGCAGGAAACGGCAAATCCAGTTTGCAGGTTTCGGCAGACGTTTTGGGCTCAAGTTTGCAGGTTTCGGCAAGCGGTTTTGGGGCTTGCTTGATGAGTTGGCCAAGCCATTGGCCATCGACGTAATCGAGTAGCCCCTCCAGGACGGCATGCCGCTCGTCATCGGTCATGGGGCGACCTGGGCATTGCGTGGGCAAGGCCCCGCCAGATCCGCCGCAGTTCCTGCACTGGGTGCGATCGTGGCCGATGCTGTGGAGTGAGAAAATAGCGACCCGTGGCGCGGGCTGGTCGGAGTCCATCATGGTGCGATCGATGTGCTCAAGCTCGGCAATGACGGCTGGGCAGACCGGCATCAATCCATTGCCCGGTGGCCAGCGCTGCAGCCACATGACCTGATCCGGGTATTTGAGGCCGAGCTTGGCGTGGTGCCAGGTCAAGCTGCCCTCGGCAAAAGCACTGAGCACGTTCCATCGGTGCCGCAGCCGAAACCAGAAGCTACGCGATTTCCATAGCTCTAGGCGCTTGTCTGGCGCGGTGTTGTCGCCAATCTCGTAATCAGTTGAGTAGGTGGATTTCATATCAAACCATCTTCAATGCGGGATTGCTGGGGGGGATGGGCTGGACCCACCGGCCTGGGCTGGTGAGGACAACACAGGACAGATGGGCCACTACGGTGCCGCGGCTGTGGATCTCATAGCGGACGATGTTTGTGCGATTCGCGGCTGGCAGGTGCCAGCCACACTTGATGACCTCCCTCTGGGTCTTGGTGCTGAGCTCGTCGACGGTGAGATCCTCGTGGCCGTCCTCACGGTCGCCATGGCGTGCGTACTCCTTGAAGATCTTGGGCGATACCAGGGCCATGCCCTCCTCCACGAAGTGAATCGCCGCGCCGGTCTCGTTGAACTTGAGCTCGCGATTGACCAGCCCCATTTGCACCCACTGCATGAAAGCCAATGCCAAGGGGCTTGGCTCGGGTGGCGGCTTGTCGGGGTTTGCGTCGATGTCGGGCAGCGGCTGAAGCAGAAGAACCGGCCCTGGTGTCGCTGCGGCCGCCGGCGGCGCACTTGCAGTGGCGGTGCGCCCCTTGAGCACGGGCAGGTCGTCGAGCTCGTCCAGCTCAGCGGCCATGCGCTTGAACTCGGCACTCACGCTTTGAGAGCGCGGCACTTGGTCATGACGTAGCTCTTGGGCGGGATTCTTAGGTGCGCTTGGCGCTGGCGGCGGCGCAGCTGCTGCAGGTTTGACAGAAGGCGGCCTTGCGGCCGTAGTTGCGGCAGCTTGGGGCGGCTGGTGCAAGGTGGCGGGCTGAGGAGGCGCAGCTGGTGGTGGTGGCGGCACCGCTGCGGCATCCTGGAATGGTTGCTCCAAGGGCGCTGCGCCCTTCTCTGCCGGCTGTGGGTTCTTGGCCGGCTTGTTCTTTTTGCCAGGCTTGTCCGATGCTGTTGCAGATTCGGATGGATCGAGGAAGTAGCTGCCCTCGCTGTCGCCCAGCAAATACGCGGCTTCGCCGTTGTCGAGGCTGTCGTAGTCCAGCTTCAATGGGGTGGGCACGCCGGATCTCGATGCTGCCCCAGCTTCAAACTCGTCGTAGGCTGTATCAGCTTGGGTCTGCTGCACTGGCGCCGTAGGCGCCCTAACTGCCATGACTGCCGCAGTTTGGGATGGAGTTTCTGGTGCAGGTGTCTTGGCTACTGCCGCAGTGGTTGCCGCAGGCCTGGGCTTTGCCGCAGCATTCGGCGGCTTGGTGAAAGTAGGCTCCCGCATGATGGCGGCATGCTTTTTTGCTTCTGCCGCATCCTGGGGCTGTTGCTTCGCAGGCTTTGCCGCAACCTGGGATGGTTGGGCTGAGGATGCCGCAGCTGCTGGTGCATTGGCATCGATTGCTGCCGCAGATTCCGATGCACTGAGAGTTGCAGCAGCTTGTTGTTCGTCTTGCCCTGCTCCATCCTTGCGACGGTCGCGGATCTCCAGCCGCCCGCGCATGGCGGCCGGGTACTTGCTCTCGTGGTTGAACAGCTTGGCCAGAGGAAACTTGAGCATGGCAAAGTCATGCATGTAGGCCCCCTGCTCTGACCCATCTTCGGCGTAACCGTGCACTGTGACATGCCAGACGGCCTGGCCGCTGGCAGGGTTGAGCTCGATCGCGCCGTAGTCCTGCCAGGTGTCGAACAGCCGGTCGTTCTTTGCGTTGCCAGGCACGCTTTCATCGGGCTCGTTTGCTTGGATGTGCTCTCGCACGGTATCAGCGAGGCGCTTGGCCACGAACCAGATCGCCCCCTCGAACACCCACCCTGCCGCACCGTTGCGGTTCAGCGGGAGTTGTGTGCCAGCTTGGAGCATGGTCCTCATGGATTGCATCAGCAGCTCGATGAGAGGCACGGCCTTGGCCGTGGCGAAGCGGGCCTTGGAGCCTTTTTGCAAGGCGCGTTGCGTTGAAAGCTGGTCGGCCCGCTTGACGATCTTGGCGACGAGACTGTCCGTGTCCTGGCCGGTGAGGTATTGCTCCAGGGCATCCAAGGCGGTGGGCGTGTGCGCCAGGAATCGCAGCGCACTTTCTGGCGCAATGCGGGGTAGCAGCAGCTGGGCCAGCTTGGCATGGGCGCTGTAATCGCGCTGCCCCTTGGGCGCAAAGTCCACTAGGTACTCGGCAGTGCGTTGGCCAGCGATCTGCGACAGACTTCCGCCTGCAGGTGCCCAACGGATTGGATCGTTCTCGCCCACAGGACGCCACGCGATGCGTAGGTCAGTCATGGGCTTGGCGATGTCATGCAGCAAAGCGCAGAAGAACACCACATAGGTCCATTGATCGCGCTGGGCGTCAACGATCTCGATCTGGCTTCCGCCTGGCAGCAGATGAGCATTGCGCCAGGTCATGGCCGCGAGCAGCATTTCAATGGTGTGCGACAGCAGGCCGCCCGCGTGGGCGTGGTGGTGCGCTTCGGAGGCCGGCATTAGCTGCACGAACTCGGCGTATCGCCGAATCGCCGGTAGCAGGTCCCTCTCCCAAATGGCCTGCGACTGATGCGACTGGCTCCAAATCTGGGTGATAGCCCGTTCTGCGCGGACCGTGGCCAGCAGCTGCTGGGCATTGAGCACGCGCAACCATCCGGGCTCACTGCCCGCGATGTGGATCTCGTCTGGCTTGAGTGGCTGGTCTTGAGCCCCCCTCCCTACTGGCGCATCAGGCAACGGTAGCGGATCTGCAGGCGCAGGCAGCACGGGCTTGGCCTTGCTCCAGGGCACCATGGCAAGCAACTTTGAAGCAATACTCTTCACGCGCACTCCTCTTGGAGCAGGATTCGAGCGAAGTGCTGGGCACGCGCTGACTTGCCATCGGTGGGCGTCCAGATAGACAGCACCTCCCCCGGCTGGCCCAGTGCGAGGAAGTCCATGAATCTCTGCTGCAGCGGGTCCCATTTGATGCGTGAGGCGATGCCGTCGCGGCCCCAGTCACCGCATGTTTGCACGAACGGTTGAGCCACGACTCGCATGACGAAGCTGTGCCAATTCTTCTCTTGCTGAGGTTTGGGCACATGCGGCATTTTGGGATGGTCAGCAACCTGCTGCAGCAGGATTGAGCGCACGCTCAAGATTGGATCAAGCTCCTCTTCCAGATGCTGCTCCAGCCCCTCGAATCTTCCCAACCAGCGCATGAGCGGATTGGTTTTGCTGGCAAGGCCCAGCAGTTGCAAGCTGTCTGCGATAGCGAATATCGAGCAGCCACGATCGAGCGGATCTCTGCCTAGAAATGGTGGATCACTGTTGGCTCTCTGCTGGATGTGCTGACTATGTAGGTGCGGTGCGCGGGCGAGGTCGTCCATGGGGCGCAACCGTACCTAGTGCGCCCTCACCTGTCAGCGCGAAACCCTGCGGTGATGACCAGAGGCTTTTCGCTTGAAACTTACCGTGAAACATGTTAGTGAAATTACAAATAGCTACATGTTTTGTGCTTGATTGATCACCGCGTTACACTTGAGCAGACCACGGAAAGTTGCGGCGGAGTACCTTAAATGGCTAATGAATTATTGAGTCGTGTAATAGCATCCGCGCCGGTTCACTGCAGGAATGGACATTCATAAAACAACCACGACTCCAGGCCACGTAAAGAATGAGTAGAAAGTCTAAGTCGCAGGCCGGTACATCATGGGTACTTGACGAGGCAGCGGCCTCTAGCCATACACCTATTGGTTGGTCAATCCAGACGATTGAAATCAAACCGCGAGGCAAAGCGCCAGCCCACCACGGCCTACACACTTACCGCTTCGGTGCCGCTGAGACCTTAAGCGTCATCCTGCCTAGAAGAGGCTGGACCTTGGTGAAAAAGACTACCAAATACGTTTACCTCATTCCGCCCCCAGAGCAACTCCTCCCACCATTTCACATCTCTATCGCTGTCCCTTCTTCTGAAGAATGTCTAGCCCTTGCATCAAGGTGCTATTTACGTGGCGAAAGCTGGGATTACCAG
The DNA here is from genome assembly GCF_000241525.1 of Comamonas testosteroni ATCC 11996. Lineage (GTDB taxonomy): Bacteria > Pseudomonadota > Gammaproteobacteria > Burkholderiales > Burkholderiaceae_C > Comamonas > Comamonas testosteroni. The sequence goes on along the minus strand of NZ_AHIL01000043.1, from coordinate 43,874 downwards.
TTGGGTGAGTGGCCCGCGTCGTATATGCATGAAAGAAATACTGATATGCAACTTTGGTCTCAGGATCCGACCACTGGGCAGCGAAAGATAGAGGTTCTCAAGCACAAGCCCATATCGAATCTGTTCATTGGCCAAGCGGGAGTTTGGGAATGCGTGGTCACAGGGGAAGATGGAGTCTTCGCGATAGGTCATCTACCTCCATCAAGCGCACTAGTTGCACCGCTACTACCCCCAACTTGGCCACTGCCTCCGCAATCACCAGTAAAAAGGGATGACAAGCCTACCTGTCGGTTATCTCCACTGGTGCTTACAGAGGGAACCCCTAAAACGCTGGAATTGACGGCCTACGAGCGCAATGCATCTGCGCGCAAACAATGTATCGCTCACTACGGGGCTACCTGTCAGGCATGTGGCCTGAGCTATGAAAAGAAGTACGGCATCATCGGAGCAAACCTAATTCACGTGCACCACCTCAAACCTCTATCGAGTATTGGTCACTTATATCAGGTCGATCCCATACATGATCTGGTGCCATTGTGTGCGACTTGTCATCACGTGGCGCATAGCCGTGATGACCCATACAGCGTGGCAGAGATTCGCGCAGCAATCGCTGAACAACAGGTACGTACCATAGACCTAGAGTACGGCCAGCAATAGATAGAACTAGCTGGTCTAAAAGCTCACCTGATGTCGGTGTCGGTCGAAAAAATTCTCTGCTGCTCGTAGGCGAGTTTGCGGCTATTGTCGTGTGCTCGATTGCGACTGGCAAAAAGTGGTTATCGCGCAGAATTCATATAAGGTGTTACAGGTTTTTCTGCACTGCTCACTGCGAACAACGTATTTAAGTATGGTTACAAGGACGGTAAATGGTCACGAAGAATGAGCAAGTGATAAGTCGGGGATCTGAATGGCGCCGCTGGGAACCGCATATACATGCGCCGGGAACCGTCCTGAATAATCAGTTTGGCGGCGACTCTCCTTGGGAAACCTATCTCACAAATCTTGAGACTGTGACCCCAAAGATTGAGGCGTTAGCGGTGACTGATTACTACCTTACTGACACCTACGAAGAGGTGGTAAGACAAAAGATGGCAGGCCGTTTGCCAGATGTACAGCTAATTTTTCCTAATGTCGAATTGCGCCTAGATGTCGCTGCAAAGTCTGGCTTTGTCAACGTGCACCTCCTAGTTAGCCCCGAGGACCCAAACCATATTGCAGAACTGCACCGCGTTCTTCAGCGACTTCAGTTCCATGCGCATGGTGACACGTTCAATTGCACCCGGCACGATCTGATGTCACTTGGGAAGAAAGCCGACTCCAGCATCGTCGATGATCGCGCTGCGCTTTCTCACGGTGCCACGCAGTTCAAGGTAAATTTCGACCAGCTTCGCCGCGTTATGCGCGAGAGCGATTGGGCTAAGGCCAACATTCTCATCGCGGTTGCAGGTGCGACAGGTGATGGAACTTCGGGTTTGCGCCAAGCCGCGGACGCAACCATGCGACAAGAGATTGAGAAGTTCGCCCACATCATCTTCTCGAGCAGTTCAGCACAGCGCGACTTCTGGTCTGGTCGCAAGGGCGTGACTTTCGAGCAGCTTAAGGAACGTTATGGCGGCTGTAAGCCCTGCCTGCACGGAAGCGATGCCCACGACCACAAAACCGTCGGTCAACCGGTTGAAGAGCGTTATTCTTGGATCAAGGGTGGTCTAGAGTTCGACGCCCTGCGTCAGGCGTGCATCGACCCTGAGGGGCGAGCGTATGTCGGCAATGAATCGCCGTCCACGGCCATGCCTTCCCAAGTAATCTCGAGCCTATCTGTCGCAGACGCCAGTTGGGCTGCAACCTCGGAAATCCCACTTAATCCTGGACTCGTCGCAATCATCGGCGCGCGAGGCTCGGGCAAGACCGCACTTGCGGACATGATCGCCGCCGGCTGCGACGCAATCACCCCTGATGCTTGGAGCGCGAGTGCAAGCATAAGCCCTTCATTTCTCGTTCGTGCCCGGCAGTTGCTAGGCAGTGCGACCACAACACTGACATGGGGTGGAGGCGCTTCAGTCACGCGCTTCCTGGACGGTCGTGATGCAAATGGCCACCTTGCCTTTCCACGCGCTCGGTACTTATCGCAGCAATTTGTAGAGGAGTTGTGTTCCTCTGCCGGAGTCTCGGATGGACTAATCGCGGAGATCGAACGCGTGATCTTCGATGCGCATCCGCATGACGATCTGGACGGCGCAATTGACTTTGCTGAATTAAGAGATTTCCGTACCGCGCGCTTCCAGCAGGCCCGAGAACGGGAGTCTGAGGCAATCGCCGACTTATCCGAGCGCATTGCCACTGAGATCGAGAAAGAAGCCTCTACCGCAAGCCTCGTGGTCCAGGTGACGCAAAAGACCGGCCAGATCAAGAGTTACAACGAAGATCTTGCCAAACTTATCGTTAAGGGTACGGAGGCGCAGGCTATCAGACACACCCAGCTTGGACAAGTCGTGCAGACATTACGCGGCACGATCCAGGCGTACAGTAATCAGCGCCGGACATTCATTGCTCTGCAAGATGAGGTTGTTAGCACTCGTACCACGAAGGCACCCGAGCTTCTGCGTCAAGCTAAGGAGCGACACAGTCACAGCCGGCTCAGCCAGCAGCAATGGGATGAATTCCTGTTGATCTATAAAGGCGACGTTGACAAGAGTTTGGCGAGCTACGTCGAATGGTCCGATCAGCAAATAGCGTTACTCACCGGCCCGGGCATTCCGGCCGGCGACCCTAACACACCACTCTTTCCAGACACCGCAGACATTTCGAAGTTAACGCTCAATACGCTGCTCGCTGAAATGAATCGGCTGGAGGCCCTATTAAACGCAGATAATGTAATTCGTGGTCAATACTCCACCCTGTCGAAACGCATCGCGCAAGAGAATGCCGCTCTCCTTAGTCTGCAATCACGCTTAGCAGACGCCCAAGGAGCGGCCGCGCGTCGTAAGGAGCTTCAGAACGAGCGCGATGCAGCCTATGGTCGAGTGTTTCAAGCAATCGTCAATGAACAGACTTCCCTTGCTGATCTTTACGCGCCGCTGATGACGCGCCTGACCGCATCGACTGGCACACTTCGCAAGCTCGGGTTCTCTGTTCGTCGAGTCGTTGACGTCACCGCCTGGGGAGCTATTGCCGAAGAAAAGCTTCTCGACAGGCGAAAGTCTGGACCATTTCAAGGCCGCGGGGCGCTAATCGCTTTAGTGGATGCAACCCTGCGTCCAGCCTGGGAAACAGGGTCAGCCGCTGACGTGGAGGCAGCGATGGCGAATTTCATCTCGGTATACATGCGGGATCTTATGAGCCAGGCTCCCTTTGGCCAAAACCAACATGTGGAGTTTCGTGGTTGGTTGAAGCAGTTCGCGCACTGGCTTTTCGCCACCGATCACATTTCTGTGCGGTACGAAATAGTCTATGACGGGATCGATATCCGCAAGCTATCGCCTGGAACACGAGGAATCGTACTTCTTCTTCTTTACTTGGCACTTGACGACGCAGACGATCGGCCGCTCATCATCGATCAACCAGAGGAGAACTTAGATCCAAAGTCTGTGTTCGAAGAGTTGGTAGCTTTGTTTATCGCAGCCAAGGCCAAACGCCAGGTAATCATGGTCACGCACAATGCTAACCTCGTCATCAACACCGACGCTGATCAGATCATCGTCGCCGACGCTGGCCCTCATCCTACCGGTGGCCTGCCCCCACTCCAATATACGTCTGGCGGTCTCGAGAACGCGGTAATTCGTAAGGCCGTTTGCGACATTTTGGAAGGTGGTGAAGAGGCCTTTCGCGAACGAGCACGCCGGTTGAGGGTTCGGCTGGATCGCTAAGCGAGGGATTTATCGGCGCTCTATCCCGGCGTCTTAGCTTTCGCTGCGCTGCTTTGCTCAGAGATGGGGCGATTGCCTTGAATGGTCTGCACAAGCACTCTAGGTATCTGGCCTAGGAAACACAGCCAACCATAAACGCTGTATGCATTTATTTGAAGGCCCTAGCTCTTCCGGAGAGCTGGGGCCTTCCCCGTTCCTGTACAGCCTTTTGTCTTCCCATTACCCGTAAATCCTTTGCGCATGCTCCGATTTTGAGGAGCATGCGCGCCCTTTGGGTAGGTCCTGTACCCAGTAGAGCCGTTTGCCCAGTATGCGAGCGGACCCTGACGCTCGCCTTCCTTTGCGTCCTTAAGTTACCAATCATTTATTCTCTTGTGTGTCAAGCGTAAACCGTTAGGTATGTAACGCACGGTTTCCGCTGGTGACAAAGCGGCAGCTCTAAGAACATTCGGCCCGGCGACTGACGCATTGCGTCGACACCCCCGGGCCACTGATCTTCTTCGCACACCTCCTCTTGGTTGTGGTCCGGGTTCTTTTTACGGAGTTCCTACGGTCCATGACCCGCATGCCCAGATTCTTTGCCAGCATGGCTTTGCTGGCCATGGCCTCAGCCCAGGCCACCCCTCAGCTTGTTGATGGCAACAAACGCCTGCAGTTGGGCCGCTACACCACTGCCGACGCCCTGCCGCAGCCGCATCTGAATGAGCCGCTGGCCCTGGTGGCCCAGCTCACATTCCCGCGCGAACAGGTGACGACCGTTGGCGAAGCCATCGAGTACACGCTGCTTCGCACGGGCTATGCCCTGGTGGATTCTCAATCACTGACTTCCGATGCGCGGCGCTTTCTCGGTCTGCCGCTGCCCGAGGCTCAGCGCACGCTGGGCCCGTTTTCTGTTCAAGACGTTCTGAACGTGCTCGTGGGTACGGCATGGCGCTGGCACACCGATCACATCACTCGCCGCGTTTGGTTCACCCTGGCCAACGCACCCAAGCCTCGCCGCCTGGAGCCCATCGTCAGCCCTAGCACTACGCCTCAGCCGAAGGCATCCGCCAAGGAGTGAGCATGTCGGAACAAAGCACTGTCGATGCAGACGTACAAGTGACTGAGCCAAGCGTGCCACCGCCGCCGCCTCCCGATGCGGCAGATTTGCCGCGCGCGGTTTCAGTGGCACCCGAGGTCACTGGTGTCGATGATTCGGCTGTCGATCATTCTTGGTTGAGCGAGCTTGAGACTGCCGCTCCTCTCAGTGCTGCCACTGCAACTGCGGCGGCAGCTGCTGCGCCTGTAGAGGCTCAAAAACGGCCAGGATTCCTCGCCCGCGCGTTTGGTCGCGCACCGGCTGCAGCAAGGCCACGCAAGGCCGAGGTGCCTGTGAGTGTTGAGTCCAGCGATATCCCCTCTCGACGCAAGCCGACGAACCCATGGGTGCTGCGCACAGTCGGCATTGCGGGTGTCGTGGGAATATTGGCAGTGGTGTACCTTCAGTACGGGCCGAAACGTCTACCAGCACTGGATCTGCTTGGCTCATCGCTTCCCGAGGCCGGCCTGGTGACGCCGCAGCCTGCTTTCGATGCTTCCGAGTTTGATCCGCGCCTGGCTGACACCTCCCCGCTGCCCCTTGCGCCCTTGGCTGATGCGGCTGCGGCACCTATCGGCGGAGCACCAGCTGGCGATGCGGACCCAATCCCCGTGGGCATGCAGCCAGAATTCGATCCAGAGGCGGTTATGCGTCAGTCTGCAGCTGATGCAGGCGTTGCCAGCCTGGGGGACGCGGGCGCTGTGCCGCAAGCCGTGGCCAACGTGGCCCTCCAGCGAAATGAGGCCGCTGCAGCAGCACCGGCTGGTAGTGCCCCTATTACTGCCGCACCAGCGCCGACTATGGCGGTGGCCCCCACGGCAGTAGCGACTGCAACACCAGTCGGCGTCGACCCCCAGGTGCTTGATCGCATGAAGCGCATGGAAGACATGATGTTGCTGATGTCCCAGCAGCTGGCCGCGATGCAGCAGGCCAACGCGCTTGCTGGCAAGACCTCTGCGGCACCGGCTCCCGCTCCTGCGGTAGCGCCTGCAGTGGCTCCAGCAGCCGCACAGGCCGCCCCCGTCGAGCAGCCGTCGCCGCGCCCAGCGCCCAAGCGCGTAATGGTGAAGGCGAAGCCCGCGACTCCCCGCCAAGCAGCAAAGGTCGTTGCCGCGAAGCCAGCTGCAGCTCCTGCAGGTGCCCAGCTTGTGTCCGTCGATATGTGGAACGGCGAGCCGTCGGTCGTGGTCGCGTCGGGCGTGCCCGGTGATCGCCGCGTGCGTGTCTTGCGCCCAGGTGATGTGGTCAATGGTCTGTCGCTCAAGTCGGCAGATCCTGTGTCTCGCACAGCCACATTCGTGGCTCCAGGCAGCCAAGGCCTGACCCTTTCAGTGAGCAATGGAGGCTGATTCATGAAAAAAACTGCCTTTATTGCCACCGTGGTCGCATTGCAGCTGAGCACGGGCGCCCTTGCGCAGCTGCGCACTGGCCGCACTGCAGAAGCGGGCTCGCTGCCCAGCACGACTCAACAGGGCCGCTCGCAACTGGACGAGACAGCGCGTGCAGTGCAACAGATGTGGGGTCTGACTGCCGATGAGATGCAGCGCGCCAAGGTGCTGTCGCTGGGACCTCGTGCTAATTTCTCGGTCAAGGAGCTCTCGCCCCTTGAGGTGCTGGGCATTCATGCTCGCAACGATGCAGAGCGCCGTCAGTATGCCGAGCGCATGGCGCGGATCTTCCACCAAGATGTGGAGCGAAGCATCTTGTGGGACCGTGAAATGCAGGCGGCTATGGCCCGCCTGTATCCCAACGAGCCGATGGTGAACTATGACGGCCTGCCGCGCGTGCAGTCGTCTGTAGGTGCAGCCGACATGCTGAACGTGCCGCGCACGCAGATCATCGAGCGTGCATCGCCAGCTCCTGCCAACCGCGGAAAACGCTGATATGCGCTGCCGGTTCGCCATCCTCGCCCTTGGATTCGCTTGCAGCGTGCCGGCCCTGGCCGGCGTGGAGCTGGAGATGATCCACGACAGCGGTAAGTCTGTGCCGTTGGCGCCCTATGTGGCCCAGATCGTGGGCGGCACAGATGAGGCGAATGTGCTCGACGGGCTGCGTTTCCCGTTTCGCAGCCAATTGCGCGGCGGTGTGCTCAAGCAAGACGGCGTGCAGGTCTTCAATGGCCAATGGCTGACTCAGCCCATGTTCGTGATCGGCGCGGACGACGCGTCTTTGCGCTGGGTAGCCTTCAATCACAAGAAGCTGATACAGCTCAATGCAGTCGGCATTGTGGTGCAGGCAGCAACGCCAGCCGCATTCAAGCTGCTGCAGCAAGTGGCCAGCCCCTTGCAATTGGCTCCTGATACAGGGGCATTCCTTGCAGACACATTGATCGCCAAGGGTGCGCCAGTTTTTCCCGTGCTGGTGCACAGCAATGGCCGCGCCTACCAGATCCTGCCTCAGCGCACGTTTGCGGAGGCTCCATGATCGGACTTGGCCTGGTGCATTTCGGATCGGAAGGCGCTGTGAAAGCATGCGCCAATGCTCGACTGTTGCGTGCTGGGCTGAGCCAGCTTGGAACGCCTTTTGTGGCTGCGCAGTCCCAAAATGTTCCAAGCCTTCACGGCATGTTCCAACTGGAGGGCATGCAGTGACTGACGGGACCATGGAAGGCGTGCTGAGGCCGCCAGTCGAAGCATTGAGCGCTGCCACAGCTTTTGGGATTGCTGGCGTGGCAGCAGCCGCACCATGGGCGCTGATGATGCCCCACTCGCTGGGCGCAGTCTCGGGTGCAATCGCTGCCGGCTTCGGTTGCGTGCGTGCGCGCCAGGCCTTCCAGGTCTATAGCTATCAACGCGGGCTGAAGTTCACCAAGATGACGCGCTTGGCCCCTCACAAGCTTCCTGTCAATCTCAAGGAGCATCTCTACCTGGGCGAAGGCTTTGAGTGGACGCAGTTGCACACCCAGCGCTTGCTGGACGCGCGTGAGACAGATGTTCAGCGCTTCGTGAAGGCCTCGCCAACCGAGCTCAAGCTCGCAGCGACCGGCGAAAAGATGCGCAAGTGGGCGCAGGCCAAGACCGACAGCCTGCTGGCCAGGGTACTGGAGCGTGCGCTTGATGTCGGCGGTACCGCCAACCCCTTCGCCACGGGCGTGGACCTGGGCGGCAACCCTGTGCTTCATGGCGTGGGAGTGCAGAACGAAAAGCCGGTGGTGTTGCGCCAAGGCTCGCGCTCTGGCCACTTGCTGGTGATGGGCACGACTCGCGTGGGCAAGACGCGCCTCTTGGAGCTTCTGTGCTCTCAGGACATTCATGCCGGCCATGTGGTGATCGTCATCGACCCCAAGGGCGACGCGGAGCTGATGCTACGCATGCACGCTGAGGCACGACGCGCTGGCCGCCTGGATCAGTTCTATATGTTCCATCTGGGCTACCCGGAGATTTCTGCACGCTACAACGGCATTGGCAATTTCGCGCGTATCACCGAAGTCGCTGGTCGTGCGACGAATGCCCTGCCCTCCTCGGGCAACTCGGCTGCATTCAAGGAGTTCAGCTGGCGGTTCACCAACATCGTGGCTCAGGCCCAGGTGGCACTCGGCCGCATTCCGACCTACGAGACGCTGCTCAAGGACGTGACTGGCATTGACCCGCTGTTCATGGACTACGCGGGCATGACGTTTCGTAAGCTCGCGATTGACCATCCCCAGCGCTTCGGCAGCTATCAGGACCGCCTGGTGGAGCTGGAGCGCGCTATCGTGGCAAAGAAGGCCCCGGTTCCTAGAAGCCTGCAGGATCGTTCGCCCGATCAGGTGGCGATGTATCTGCTCATCAAGGAAGCACGACTGGACGACAAGGTACTGGTCGGCCTGGCGGCCGCATTCAGCTACGAGCGTTCGTTCTACGAAAAGATCATTGCCAGCCTGGGGCCATTCCTCGAAAAGCTCACCTCTGGCGCAGTTGGCAAGCTCATCAGCCCGGACTACTTCGACCCGAACGACAAGCGGCCGATCTTCGACTGGATGACGGTGTTCCGCCAGGGCGGCATCGTGTATGCCGGCCTGGATGCCTTGTCTGACTCCGTGGTTTCGTCTGCCGTGGGTAATTCCATGCTGTCCGATCTCGTTTCGACCGGCGGCAAGCTCTACAAGACAGGCCTCGACCCACACGGCGACGGGAAGCTGCAGCTGCCGACTGTGTGTTGCCATTTCGATGAGGTCAACGAGATTGCAGGCCCCGAGTTCGTTCCGATGGTCAACAAGTTGGGCGGATCGGGCTTTCGCATCACTGCATACACCCAGTCGATGTTCGACATCGAGGCGAAGGTTGGTGACAAGGCCAAGGCTGGCCAGATCCTCGACAACTTCAACCACCTTTGCATGCTGCGGGTGCGCAGCAAGGCGACCGCGAGCCTGCTGACGGACCAGGTGCCACAGGTCAATGTAACGGTGCTCACGCCAGTATCGGGCGTGTCGGACACGGCTGCTCAGGGCAATGGCGTCGATTTCACCAGCCAGAACAACGACATAGCGAACAAGTCGAAGGCGCCGCTGATCGAGCCTTCGGACGTTCTTTCATTGCCACAGGGTCAAGCGTTTGCGCTGCTGGAAGGCAATCGCTGCCACAAGATTCGTATTCCTCTGGCTGATAGCAAGGACGACCCGTTCATACCAGCTTCGCTCAAGGCGGTTGCTGAGGACATGAAGCGCCGCTATCGCACGAGTGAGACGTGGGCCGCAGAAACCGATTGGCTCAGTACACAGCCCTTGGGCGCTGGTGCAGGTGGGCTGATCGACACGGATCTCGCCTCTGCCTTTGATGACGATATGCCTGGCTACGCCATGGCAGGTGCAACTTCGTCCGCCGTGGCCGGCAACGTGATGGGGCCCCACTTATGACGGCTCCGAACTCGTCCGCCAGAAAGCCAAGCACACACGGCCCTGTGGGGGTGGCCGTGTTGGTTGGCTTTGGACTATTCAGCGTGACAGTGTCCTCGTGGCTCATTGGTCTGGTGATTGAAGTCGGCGGTGGCTATTTCTTCTGGCATGGCCAGGGCATCCGCCATGCACAGGAGATGGTGCAGCAGGATCTGCGCTATATCGCAGCCGCTCCACGCAGTCTGCTAGTGCCAGACACCGTGGACTTTTCGCTGCGCATCGTGAAGTGGGTGCGTATGCCCTACGAGCGTCTTGGCGCGCTGCGCTGGTATCAGCGCAACTTGGCCGCCCAGCAGGCTGGTACAGATGCGGCTCTGCCTAGCTTTCTGGGTCAAAGCGTGCAGCCCCAACTCAAAGGGCTGGCCAAGGCCGGTTCGTCGTTCATCCACATGCTCAGTGAATGGGTGGTCATCAGCATGTTTGTCCTGCAGGACGTTCTGCTGCGCCTCTGCACTGCTGTTTTCGCGCTCCCCGCATTTGCGCTCGCTTGCCTGATGGGGGTGATCGACGGCCTGGTGCGCAGGGATCGGCGCCGTTGGCAAGGCGGCCGCGAATCCTCGTTCGTCTACCACCACGCCAAGCGCTATGTGGGCTGGGCGCTTACAGGTGGCTTTGGCTTGTACCTGTCCTGGCCATTCGGCGGCTTCAACCCGGCCTACATGGTTCTGGTGTTCACCGTGCTTGTGGCATTCACCCTATCGACAACGGTAGGCGCGTTCAAGAAATACGCATGACATTGATTTTGAAGGAGATATTGATGAAACGCTCACGACATTCGTTCTTTGCCCTCTTGGTGATTGGAGTGCTCTCCACCACTGCGATGGCCTGGGCAGATGTTACCGACGACGAGCTGGAGCGCGAGCGCTTGGCGCGCATCGCTGGCGAGATCGAGCAGGTGCAATTGATGGTTGCTGACGCGGAGAAAGCCGCGCCGACCGGCCAGCGCGTGAAGTTCCGCTACGACTGGCTGCAGCGCGACCTGGAGCTGCTGCGCCTCGGCGTAACAAACCACGTGGATGCACCTCGCCAGCCTCGCCCAGTCGCCCCATTGCGTGGTGACTATCGGCAATAACCAAAAGAAAAACAAACCATGCGTTCAGAAATGGCGACGGCATTCGTACAAGGCGCCGGCTTCAATCCTCAAAACTTGAAGTACCTGATTTTTGTCTTGGTGTTTGCGATAGTGTTTTCTGTCGGTGCATGGCTCGGGACACTGATATTGAAGGCCTTTGGGGATGGAGAGCTAGATACATCGGAGGCCATGAGGGCATGTATTGGTGTCGCTATTACCGTTTTATTAGTGACCGGAGTGCTTGGATCAATCATCCTATAGAAATCAATTAATCGACAGGAGAAATCATGAAGAAACACTTGAAAAAAATTAACTCTGGCATCGCATCTATCGCATTGGCTCCGGTTGTGCTGCTTGCAACCTGCCCTGCTTTTAGCGCTCTGCCAACAATTCAACCTCCAGCAGGTGGAAGTATCGGCGGCGGCACCACACAAGAAGGCGATATTCTTGGGATCATAGGCGCTTATCTGAAACTCGGATTTACCATCCTGGGTTTGGTCCTTGCGGTTGCCGCATTTTTATATGTGGTAATTGCTTCGCTGCAACGCTATCGCGACTACACCAAAGGCACTATTCAGCTTGGCGATCTAAAAGAGCACGTAATTGTTAGCGTCATTATTCTCAGCCTCGTGGTGTTGATGGTCAATTACGCTACTCAGACCCTGGCCTGACATGACAGCGAAAGACACCCGTCCTCAAGGCATGTCCATTGCTTCGGCTCCGCTGACCGATCGCGTGAACTCTGAGCCACCTATTATCAATGGCATGGCAGCAAGCGAAGCCGGGTACATTGGGGCCGTGTCTTTCGCCGCCAGCCTGTTTGTCGGAGGCGTGGTTGCATATATCTCGGGACTTTGGATCACTGTTCCAGTTATATGCATTATCGTGCCTTTCACAGTGCTGTGGTATTCATCACTGTACCTGCAAGAAGTAAAGAGAAACCGCCCTGAAGGCTACTACCTTCATTGGATGCATTTTTTTCTCGTGTCGCACAACTTGGCCAAGCCAAAATTTCTGGTTCATGACGGCCGGATGCAATTGGGTTGCAGCTATCGCTTGAATTCGATCAGGGCTGAAGCCAAATCATCGGAAACCAAATAATGAGCAGTGGTGATTATCTGGACGCACTTGCGTCCGAGCGCAGCCATAGCGCAAAGCTTACCAAAATCATATTTGGCATAGTAGGGCTGGCAGTGGCTGGCATGTGGTTCGCTTCGCGCGTTCCAAAGAATATCGACTTGCACGTTGCGCCAGATATTAAGGCGGGTGACACGATACGGGTTATTGATGGGCAGTCTCCAGTGCCGTCTACAAATGCCTACGGTTTTGCGTACTACATCTGGCAGCAGATTAATCGCTGGCAAAGCGATGGCTCTCAAGACTATGGCAAGCAGATTTATGCGATGCAGTTCTATCTGACGCCTCGTTGCCAGGCGCAACTGCAAACCGATATGCAGCAGCGTCATGCCAAAGGCGAGTTGCGCCGCCGTACTCGCCAGATCAGCGAGATCCCCGGATTCCCGTACAGCGAAAACCGCGTGATCCGTGAAGGCTCGGATGCCTGGACGGTGCTGCTGGACATGCAGGTTCAGGAGACCTTCGCAGGGCAGCCGGTCAAGGACGTATTCATTCGGTACCCGCTGCGCGTGGTGCGCTTCGATGTGGACCGTGAGCGCAACCCATGGCGTCTGGGCTTGGATTGCTTCGGCAGTAGCCAGCCCGCGCGCCTCAATCCTGCGGAGCTCAAGCCTGGCGCGCCGGTTCAAGCGGACCTGAAAGCACCGCGTCTGCCCGGAACTATTGCCCCTTCGAGCCTGCCTCGTGACACCTCTGTCGATTGATCCACATGATCCAACGTCGTTCTCTTTCGATCTGCCTCCTGGTCGCCCTGCAGCTTCTGCATGGCAGCGTCGCTGCTCAGCAGGTCGAATCGCTGGCGGGCAGTACCGAGACGCCCGAGTTCAATGAGCCTATTGACCTGGGCCAAACGGGTGCAGCAGCTACAACACCAGCTGCAGGAGCCAATGCAGGACGCGCCCCAGCTGGCGGGCGCATGGTGGCAGGCGTGAGCGTGCCCGCACCGCTGGCGAATACAGCCGTGGGCTCCGCCAGGCGCGCAGCTGCCGAAGCGTCTCTACGCCGCGTTGGCCCAGCTCCTTTGACTTCTGGCCCTGCCGAGCGTGCTGTGTTTGCGCGTGAGCCAGTCCGGGTGAATCTGACGGTCGGCCAGGAGCGCCTTGTGACCCTGCCAGCCGATGCGTTGCTGCGCATGCCCAGTGACATGGATAGCGTGGCGCGTATCGAGTCGATCGCCGGCACGATCTATGTGACTGCGCTCGTGCCATTCACGGCGATCCGAATCATTGCCGAGCTGGTGGATAGCGGCCAGCAGATTCCGATGGATCTGATTGCGGTAGCCGCTCCAGACGCTAAAGACTCCAAGGGCAAGGTCGTGTCCACGCAGTCCGCTAAAGGCGAGCTGCAGGTTTCTGTGATCGAGCCCACGACCGTGCCGAACCCCATTGGTGGAGCTGCATTGTCTGGCGGCCAGTCTCAACAGCAAGAGAGTGTTGCTGCGGACATGGTGCAGCTCACTCGACATGCTGCCCGCCAGCTCTACGCACCTCGACGCTTGGCTGGTGGCATGCCAGGTGTGAGCCAGGTTGGCGTAGGAACCGAGCCCGTGCCGACACTGTTCCGTGGCTCTGCCGTGGACGCTGCGCCCGTAGGCCAGTGGAAGTCGGGAAACCTGTATGTGACTGCGGTGCGCGTCACCAACCGCTCGAGCTTTGCCCTGGAGCTGCCCTTGGAGAGCTTGCGCGGGCGCTGGCTCTCGGCCACGGCCCAACATGGCCGGATCGGTGCTGCTGGCACTGACACCGACACCACGGCGGTCTACCTGGTGTGCGATCGCACTTTCGAGTCCTGTCTGTGAGGCCCCCATGGCAGTGAAAAGCAACAAACTCACCCCTGTTCTTGTCATTGTGGCCTTCGTCATCGTCGGCTCGGTCATCGTCATGCGCCAGAACAATGCACCGACCGCTGCGCCCATGGCAGCCGCCCCCCTGCCCAAAACGGCAGGCGCCGATGAGGACACGCCCAGCGAGACGCTGGCCACAGTGGTGGCCTCCAACAAGGATCTGCGTGCTGATATTCAGGATGTGCTCCGTGCTAACCAGGATTTCAACAAGCGCCTGGAGCGCTTGGAGAAAGGTGCACCTGCAGGCACCTCTTCTGCTGGTGCTGTTGGTGGTACCAGCAATGACACAGATCCAGCCCCAGTCGATGTCTTTAAGCCCATTGGCGACGCTATCGACTCTGTTACAGGGCTTGGTTCGAATGCCGCCGGCGGAGGTCATCGTCCCGCTGGTGGCTCCCAGGATCTAGGCTTGTCCGGTGGCAGCACTGCCTACAAGGTGGTTCCGCCCATGGGCTACACCACCGAGACAACCCAGCATCAAGGGAAGATGGTTACGCGCTACGTGCGGGTAGCCCCGGACGGCACGCAATCCATGCCCAGTGCGGTCAGCGCGGCCCAGGCCGCACAAGCTGCTCAGGCCACTCAGGCGTCCACGAAGCCGCAACCCGTGGCTTATTTCACGCTGCCGGAGAACTCCACGCTGGCGGGCGTCACCGCGATGACCAGTTTGATCGGCCGTGTGCCGGTCAATGGCCGTGTGACGGACCCCATGCAATTCAAAGCCATGGTCGGGCGCGACAACTTGGCCGCCAACGGCTGGGAGTTGCCCGAAGACCTCGCCGGGATGATCGTTACCGGCGTGGCCGTAGGCGATATGGCGCTGTCGTGCACCGAGGGAAAGATCCGCAGCATGACTTTCGTGTTCAACGATGGTGCGATCCATACGGTTTCGGCGCGTCGTGCGCCGCAGACCCAGGCAGGTGCCGGCGTCACAGCCATCGCTACCAATGGTTCCACAGACCTTGGATTCATCAGTGATCTGTACGGCAACCCCTGTATTCAAGGCAAGTTCGTGACCAATGCGCCGGCTTACCTGACCGACATCATTGGTGCCAAGGGCTTGGGCGTGGCCGCCGAGGCCTTGGCGCAGGCCCAGACCACCACCATGGCCAGCAGCAATGGCACCACCTCCTCGATCACCGGAAATGCCGGCAGTTTTGCACTGGGCCGCATGGGTTCTGGAGCCACCGATGAGCTGGTGCGCTGGCTGACTGAGCGCCTCAAGAGCTCGTTTGACGCGGTGGTCACGCCCGCTGGCCAGCAGCTGGTCGTGCATTTGGACCGCCAGATCGAAATCGACAAGCCCGCCGACCCAAGAAAGATCGTGCACCGCACGCAGTCCCCCAATGTCCTGTCTGGAGCCCGCTATGGCCTCGAATAATCCCCTTCTTCTTGCCATCGTGCTTCCCGCGCTACTGGCTGGTTGCACGGCTATTGGGTCGCGCGAGTCTCCGCTGAAGGAGGCTACGGCTGGCAGTCCGACCCTGGTGGATGTGTATCGGGGCAAGTTTCAGCCCCCGCAGTCAGCAGCTTCCTCTCGTGAGACGGCGCGGGACCGCCTGGAGCGTGCGTCGAGTGCGCGCCCGATCGCGCGCGGCGACGAAATGACGCAGCGCTACTGGTCAGCCCTGGAGCCTATGCAACAGCGCTTTGCACGCGTACCCAACCCGGATCTAGTCATGGTGGTCTATCCCCACCTGGCCAAGGGCCGTTACCCCGTGCCTGGCTATGTCACGGTTTTCCCAATGTATGAGTCAACGGAGTACGCCATGCCCGGTGAGGTGGCCGAAGAGCTGCAACAAGGCCGCGCCGCATTCTCACGCGGCCGCACTGCGCGGGAGGCTGGCCAATGAGCGGATTGCTGGAAATGCTGGGCCTGTCTGGGGGCACCAAAGGCAGGCACAAGCGCCGGCTCATGACAGCCGCCGACCGCAAGCAGATGGCCGCCCGTCCGCCCTCCTTCACTGAGCTGCTGCCTTGGGTCAAGTTTTCACCCAAAGACCGCAACTTTGTGATGCGCGACGGCAAGACCTTGGGCGCGCTGTTCGAGCTGGGGGCTGTCGCTACGGAGGCGCAGCCGCTGGAGTACCTGCAAGAGCACTGCCGCAAGATTCAAGAGGCTATCCAGGCGATTCCCGAGGTCGACTCTTCTCCTTGGGTGGTCCAGTTCTTCCTGAGCGATGACCGAAACATCGACGGGCTGAACCAATACCTTCACGACTACATCCTGTCCCAGCACAAGGACGCCAATCGCGCGCAGGCCATCATCGACTCGGAATACACGCAGTCCGTGCTGAAAGAGTTCCGCAGTCACCTGTCGCAGGTTTCCCGAGAGCAAGGGCTGTTCACCGACACCTTGGTGACGGGCCAGACCTGGCGCGGCCAGCAGCGCCGTGTTCGCTGCTGCATCTATCGCCAGTTTGATGACTTGGTCAATGAGCGCCGCCTGGCCGAGCAGCAGATGGAGGCGGTGGCCACAACCTTGCTTGCCACGCTGAACGAAGCCGGCGTGACGGCGCGGCGTGCCAACGGCAAGGACTTCTACGAGTGGATGCTTCCATTCTTCAACCGTAGCGTGCCCTGGGCCAGCACGGGCGCCGAGCTGTTCCGCGGCGCGCCCTATCCGGGTGATGAGGCTCCAGAGGGTATTTATGACTGGGATTTTTCCGAGTCGCTGAACCTTTCGGAGCCCTCGTGCAACCAGGAACAAGGCTGCTTCGAGTTCGATGGCCAGCCGGTGAAGTTCCTCACGCTGCAAAACCTTCGTGCTCACCCTAGCATCGGGCACTTCTCCGCAGAAAGCCGGATCGGGAACGAAGCCTATGCGCGGTTTGACCGACTGCCGCCTGGATCGATGCTGTCTGTGACGGTGACGATTGCAGCGCAGTACCAGGTCGAGCGCCACGTCGAAGACATCAAAAGGGCTTCCCGTGCTCAAAACGCCGTGGCGCAGGAGACCCATAGAGAGTCGGAGCAAGTGCTCCAGCACATGGCCACCGGGGACAAGCTGTATCCGATGTTCATGGGGCTGTACCTGAGCGGTAAGACCCATGCGGATCTGGATGCGGCTGTTTCCGAGGTCAATGCCCAGCTGACGCCGACCGGGATGCGCTTCATCGAATCCCGAGAGGACTTGGTGCCGCATGACGCCTTCCTGCGTGCACTGCCATTTGCATTCGATCCCTCGTTCGACCTTCGCAGCATGCGACGGTCGCGCCTGACTTTTGCGAGCCTGATCGCCGCCATTTTGCCGGTCTATGGGCGCTCACGCGGCACGGCCAACCCAGGCTTTTGGTTCTGGAATCGCGGCGGCGAGCCGTTGTGGATCGACCCACTCAACAAGATTGACCGTAAGAAGAACGCCCATATGGTGGTGTTCGGCCCCACAGGTGCGGGCAAGTCGGCGACGTTGAATTACCTGTCCATGCTGGTGATGGCCATCCACCGTCCACGCCTGGTGATTGCTGATGCAGGCAAGTCCTTCGATCTGATGGTCAAGGACATGGCCACTAAAGGCTTGAGCGTGCATCGCGTCAACTTGAGCGGCGATACAGACGTATCACTGCCTCCATTCGTGTACGGCAGCCAGCTGCTGCAGGACAAGGAGATCATGGAGTCCTTCAAGGCAGCGGAGGAATACTTCGGCGCTGGAGCGGGTATCCCCTCCGAAGAGGATGCTGAGCTCGTCGGTGCCGAGCGACTGATGGAGTCGGTCAATGAAGTGATGGAGCCTGCTGACGCCGACGACGACTCGGACGAAGAAAAGCGCGACTACCTGGGCGAGATGCTCATCTCGGCCATCATGATGATTACGGGCGGTGAAGACGCCGAGCTCAAACGCATGACGCGGGCCGACCGCTATCTGGTCACCAGAGCCATTATTCGAGCCGCAGTGCGCGTGTCCAAGGAAGGCAAGCCCCATCCTCTGACACAAGACGTTGCCCTGGAGCTGACGGCCATGGTCAAGGACGCATCTCTGTCGGAGCACCGCCGCTCGCGTGCCGAAGAGATGGGCCATTCGATGATGAGCTTCACCACAGGCCTGCGCGGCAAGCTCTTCAACCGCTTGGGCCAGGACTGGCCCGATGCCGATGTGACCCTCGTGGAAATGGGCACACTGACCAAAGACGGCTATGAGGATGCGCTTGCTGTGGCCTACACCAGCCTGCTGGACTCGGTGCAGTCGCGCGCAGAGGCCGCTCAGCATGAGGATCGCCCCCTCATCATGCTGACTGATGAAGGGCACTTGATTACCACCAACGAGCTGCTTGGCCCGAAGGTGGCCAAGGGCACCAAGATGTGGCGAAAGCTCAATGCCTGGTTCTGGTTGGCCACGCAAAACTTGAAGGACTTCCCAGGCAGTATGTCCCGCGTGCTGTCCATGTGCGAGTTCTGGATGCTGCTGACCATGGACAAGAACGAGATCGAGGAGATCGCGCGCTTTCGTTCGCTCACACCAGAGCAACGCCACATGATGGAGTCTGCCGTGAAGGAGCCGGCTAAGTACACCGAAGGTGTGCTCATCAGCGCGAACAATCAGTGGCTGTTCCGAAACGTGCCACCGGCATTGCCCATTGCCCTCGCAATGACCGAAGGCCACGAGAAAGCCGAGCGCCACCGCCTCATGAAAGAGCAAGGATGCACCGAGGTTGAAGCGGCCTACCGCGTGGCGGCACGCCTGCAGGAGGCACGCGCATGATGCGGTCATCCCTCACTGCCCTGGTGCTGGGCCTTTGCTCTCATGGCGTCCTGGCCCAAGGCTCCATCGGCCCTTCGGTGACGACGGTGGAAGTTTTCGCCAATTCGGCCACGGTGGTGCGGCCGCCATTTCGCCAGCCTGGCTACGTGCTCAAGGTCTATCGCGTGGACGCCATGGCTCAGCTTGAGCAGCAGCTCAATGCAGGGCTGCCCAAGAACGAGGCCGACGCCATGGCCTACATGCGTCAGCACGAGGGCGAGATCCGCCGCCGCTACAAGGACCAGATCACCAATGCGGCCTCCGGCATGACGCTGGCCGTCCAGTACCGATTGGACCGGCTCCCGGCCATCGTCATCAATCGCGCCAAGGTCATTTATGGAGTTGCGGATGTGGACCGCGCCATCGAACTATTCGCCGCGGCTCAGCAGAGGCCTTCCCGATGAAAAAACGAGCTTCCCTAAATCTCAGGCTGCGCCGTCTCGTCGCGGCCGTCAGTACGGCCTCGATGTGCGCCGTGCTCACACCGGCCACCACCATGGCAGGAACCACCACCCCGGCCATCATCGCGAATACGGCCAAGGCAGCCTTGTCTTGTGTGTCGTACTCCGTCGAGGGCGTGTGCTTTTTCTTGAGCTGCGGCTGGACCGGATGCTGGATTCGGACCTCGATCAAGATCTCCCACTATGTGCCAGACGTGGTGGTCAGCACCTACAACGAACCGCTGCGCCACCCTTGGACCGACATCGGCACGGTCGTGGCCACCACGTTGACAACGGCTGGATCTGCACTGACAGGACGGCTGCTGGACTCGTCCGCCGGCGGCCTGGACAGCAACTCGGCCATGGCGAACTTCAAAGGGGCGGATGCCATAGGCAATCCTGCCGGCATGTTTGCCAGCATGCTCGCGTCTGGCGGCATGTTCACAATGCCGAAGTCCATCGCATTTCCCACGGTTAGCGAGTTGGCCAAGTTCCCCTCGAAGGAGCTACCCAATATTGGGCGCCAGTGGACCCAAGTGCCTGCCAGCATTGCAGAAACTGTGGCATCTGATGCCAAGGGTCTGTTGAGCTCGGAATCATTGCTGGCCAGCCTTGGAACGATCCTCAAGACCATTGAGGGCGTGAAGCAGGTGATGGAGATTGCCGAGACAGTGCAGCAGATTCAGGCAGGCATCGCCGGTCTGCAGCAGCTCTCAGAAATACTCTCGGGCAGCACCGGAGGTGCCCTCTTCTGTCCTGGCGGAGCCAGCTATTTCAACCTGCACTTCCAAAGCGAGCTCGATGCGCCTTTCTGGCGCGGCATCGTGCCCGTGGAAATGATCTACCCGCAGGCCTGGGTGCCCGGATTAGGCGAGATCGGGTCTGGCTACACGCAGACCTGGGGCAACGTTTACCCACGCACCGGAGAAATCATCCAGTCGCACCCCGTGAAGGCCTCAGCCGTGCTGGCTGAGAGGGTCGCCTCGATCATCTACAAGGAGGCTCAGCCGCACATCTATTCGCGTGTCCAGCCCTCCGGTGGCTATCGCTACTTCAACTATGGGGAGAAACGCAAATGGCAGATGTTGTATCCGCAGGCTTGGTCCGGGTGCCAGCAGTTCGGCCAAAACGACTCGCTCTCACTGACCTCCTTTGGGGACGGTGCAACCAGTTCCGATGACGGCTACGCCTGGAATCTTTGGCAAAAGTACACCTGTTGCCGGCGCCGTGGTGTCTATCTCTATTCCGTGCCTTGACCTCCCACTCCAGTATCACTATGACAATCACACATTCCCCTTCTCTGCGCCTCAAGCGGATCTGCGTGGCCGTGAGCCTGGCCTGCGTGCTGGCTCCCTCGGTCGTGGCACCGGCTGCCGCACAGACGATTACGTCTTCAGGTCTTTATTACCGGATGGGAGGCGGCTCTCCAATCAGCGCTGCGCCCCATCGCAGTGCCTTGTCGATGCAACTGGGCGCTGGCGTCCGCGCAAACTATTCCTGCGGAAAATTTGACATTGGCCTCTCCTGGTCGGATCTCATGAACAGCATTCAGAACCTGGGTGCAACCATCACTGGAGCCGTCCAGGCGGGCATCTCGGCCTTGCCGCTGTACTTCCTCCAGCGCGCACAGCCTGGCCTTTACCAACTCTTTCAGAACTTCAGCCAAAAGGCGGATCTATTGGTGTCCGCGTCGCTCAAGACCTGCGAAGAGATGGAGTCGATGATTAAGAATGGTCAAGACCCGTATGAGGAGTACATTGCTTTGGCAAAGGGCGATGCCTGGAAGGTAAAGGCCAACGCGGGCGGCAGCGTGGTGAATGCCAAGCTCGATATCAACAAGAACGAGTCTGGCCAGCGTGCGGGGCTGCCATGGGTGTTCGGTACCCGCGCTGGGGGTGCTGGCACGCCACCGATTCAGCCGATCCGTGACCTGGCGGTGGCTGGCTACAACGTCACGATCAACAAGGCTGCCAATTCGCTGGCAACGGCGAACTACGGTAGCTCCTCTCTGGCATCGACACGACTGGTCCAGGCTTTCAAGACACCTGAAGACTTAGCCCGTTGGAGTTCTGAGGTCCTTGGTGATCAGAAAATCTATATGTGCACCCAAGGCTCCGATTGCCCGAGCCCCACCATCACCTCGACGGCGACTGGCCTTGCACCGAAGTTTGAGCGCGAGCTGGACGAGGTACTGCCCACGATGCGCAATATGGGCTTCAGCACTTCAAGCAGCCATGCCGACCTGGCCAAGGTCAGCGCTCCCGGCATGGCCGTGAGCCCACAGCTGATGGACGCCGTGCGCAAGCTGCCGACCGATGTGCGGTCCGTGGCCATTAACCGCCTGGCCCAGGAGGTTGCGGTCTACAAGACCATCGACAAGGCACTGATCGCGCGTAACGCGCTGATCTCCGGTATGAGCCTGCCCGAGGCCACGGGCGCTGCTCCCGTTAGATCCGAGGTGCAGACGAAGATTGACCGCCTGACTCAGTACATCAACGACATGATGTTTGAGTTCCGCATTCGGAAAGAAATGACCGGCGAGACAGCTTTGTCGATTATGGGCAACCAGCAGCAAGCCGGGGCCGCGTCGATGGATGTGCAAGGCGGCACGCGTGCAGATCCTGCGCCGTTGGTCGACGGACGTGTGAGCACAAGATGACCGACACCGAAAAAGTCGTGGAAGCGTCTGAGTCGGTTCCAAAGCGTAAGGGGCGGCTTCGTCGTTGGCTGCCCTGGCTCATCTACGGTGCCTTGATCGTTTTGATTGGCGGCACCTTATTGACCTGGCTGCTCAAGCTGGAGCCCTCACAGGTCGTCTCTGTCTCAGCGTGGTTTCGCAAGGGCGCGCAACTCGGGACGCTTACTCAGACCGCCCTGTGCTGCTGGGTGATTGTCAGTTGGCGTCCGATCGTGGCCTGGGGATTCAGACGCGGCTACGTGGCCAAGCATGAGCTGCGGGCGGTGCTGGCGATGCGCTGGCGCGTTGCCGGCATGCTGACGATGTACCTGGCACTCGTGCCAATAGGCGCGGGCAATATTGCCCGATTCATCATGGGCCTTATCTCCTGATCGATATGCAGCTCGATAGCTATCTTGAACTTTTTACGACGCTCTACGGCTGGGCATTCGCCAACCTTCTCGGCGAAATTTTGACCGGAACCGGCCTGGCCGCCCTGCCCTTCGCGCTCATCGCGTTTAGCGCGTGGCATAGCGCTAAAGAAGAAGGCGCAGGGTTTAACGGCGTGCTGGCTCTCATCGAGTCCATACAGACCAAGCTGATTACAGCATTGCTGGTTATGGCCCTGTGCTTCGCCACCACGCCTCTCACCTCGCTGCACAACATCAATCTCAGCTACAAGCCAGAGCGAGCTGCAGATGGTTCTGAGCCTCAGGTCGTGTCGACACAGGGTGGGACGAACTCGGGCTACGACCGAGCGATGGCCGACGCGGTGAATGGGTCTTTTGCCCGATCTGGAAACCTGTCCTATGTCCCCTTGTGGTGGTACAGCGTCATGGGGCTGTCCTCTGGCATCAATGGCGCTTTTCGGGCGGGCATGACCAGCTCTGAACGCGATCTGCGCGTCGTAGCAGATCTGGCCAGGATGGCCACGATTGAAGATCCGGCTCTGTTGCACGATGTGCAGCGCTTCTACAGCGAGTGCTTTGTGCCTGCGCGCAGCCAGTATTTCTCGATGGACAAGAATCAGATCTCAGCAAACGGCCGAGGCATTCTCGCAGAGGGGAGCATCTATGGCCCCACGGATGTGGACTGGGTGGGCAGCCAGTTTTTCCGAACAGAGCCCGGTTTCTATGACGTGATGCGCTCATATAACCCGGTGCCTGGCTGGAGCATCGACTTCAATCGCGACAGCGAATACATGCAAGGTGGCGGTTCGGATCAGGGCTTTATGAACCCGGACTGGGGGCGCCCAACTTGCAAGCAATGGTGGGAAGCTGACGCTGCTACAGGAGGAGTGCGAGAGCGCCTCACCAGCAACACCTCGACATGGCGGAGTCTCTTGCAAGTCGCCCAAAACACTATCACGTTTAGTTCGACAGATGAGGCCAAGGATGCCATGGCAAAGCTAGCCTTTGAGAAGGCCAACCCGACATTTGTTAGTCCTGACAAGATGCTGGGCGACGACTATGGCAAGGGCACGAACGCGTGGCGTACTGTCACAGGGGGGATTAGTACCATCGGAGTAGGTAAACAGGCATTTGAATCCTCACTCGGCATGGTCCCATTGTTGAATATGCTTCCCATGCTCCAAGCACTTGTACTGATGGCGTTGTATATGTTCCTGCCATTGATCGTAGTGATTAGTTGCTACGATTTGAAAGTGATGGTGGTTGGTGGATTAGCAATATTCACAGTTAAGTTTTGGGCCGTCATGTGGTATGTGGCCCGATGGGTTGACGCCCATTTAATCGATGCGATGTACCCAGGTTTGACCGGATCTGCATTGATGCAAGAGATTACGCAAAGCGTGAGCTCCGGTCAGCCGCAACTATACAAGCGCATGATTCTTAACACTTTATTGGCAATGATGTTCATTGCACTTCCACTCATCTGGAGTTCCATGATGGCGTGGGCGGGCTATCGACTTGGGCTTGAAAACTCCAGCATTAACAAAGCAGACAACCTCTCTAACAAAGCTGGTAAGGGGTCTAGCGTTCGATTAAAACGTTGACAGCTAGTTAAAGGTCTTCTTCTTGTTCGCACCAATACTGAAGTTCACCCATACCAATTTCTCCATTTTGGAATGCAGTATGGGCATCGTAAGCGCAGGAGATCGAGGTGCTTTCCTCATCATCCGTCATGGGCGAAGTGAAGAAGGCCCAAGCAGCATTCCAGAGCGAGCCAAGCACTAGGCCTCCAACGATGAGGAGGACTCGCCAAAACAGGCCGATGAGTGCGATAAAGAACTTGAGCATAAGAAGCCCCAACGATGTGAAATGGATCTTCATGTTTCCCTGGGCGATCGTGCATTCCACACGATCCAAATTGAGTGACTTCCACATCCCTCGAAGGCTGGGCGTGAAGCTTCTATGTATCGAACCGACTGAGGTTCAGATTGTCAACGTTGCGCGATCAAATCAGAAGTACCAGTGCAAGTATGCGCAATACACTGAAAGTCCATCATCGATGCAGACGCCGCGTGTAAATCAAATCTCTTTCGAGTCAAACTCTTGGGTTCGCTGAGTAGACGGCCGATATTTTTCATAACATCGTTGGCACCGGACTTTGCAACGCCGACGACAGGCCATCAAGTATTCCACACAGCTCGACGACCTGCCCGGAACAGCATTGCGCTCTAAGAGCGATCAACTGTCCCTCGAGAGCCTTCAGCTCCTCAATGCGTTTGACTAACTGCAGGATATGTTTGTCCAGAAGCTCATTGACCTCGCCGCAAGGTTCACGCTGCCTATCTTTCAATTGAAGTAAAGACCGGATATCGTCCAGCCCAATATCCAACGAGCGGCAATTTCGCACAAACGCTAGTCGCTGGACGTGCGATTCGTCATATCGCCTGTAGTTGCCTGCCGTGCGCGCTGCAGGTGGCAGCAATCCCTCCTGCTCGTAGAAACGAATTGTTGGGATCTGCACCCCTGTCGCGCTGGCCAATTCACCGATCTTCACTCTGTATTCCCTGGCACTAGTTGCGGGTTTCCCTTGACTCTCAATCTGCTTTAGGGTTTTTAATGATGCGCTAGATAGGCTCCGAAGTCAAGTGACGGCGTGATGATCAATCAGAGTGCGCTGTCGCATCTGATGCCGTTACTACGTGCAGCGAACCAGCGATCAGGAATTCAAGGACAACTGACTATGAACAATGCAATGACGCAAGCAACTTGCGGCTCAACATGTGGGTGCGCTACAGGAATCACGAAAGCGACAGTTGCGCCGCTCGTGACGGGTTTTTTCATAGGCAATATGGACTGCCCTAGTGAGGAAGCCCAGATCCGCAAGCGGCTAGCGCAAATTGATGGCATCCAAGATGTAGTTTTTGACTTGCCCGCTCATTACGTGGAAGTAGTGCATGAGCCTGCCGGCCAAAATGCAATCCTGCGTGCACTTCACGACATTGGCATGCAGGCGGTCGTGCAGCCCAGGTCTTCGCAGCTTGTCTATCTCATCCAGCAAATGGATTGCCCCAGCGAAGAACGCCAGTTGCGCGCAACGCTGGAGCCTTTGGAAGGGGTACAGAAGTTGGACTTCGACCTGAAGGCCCACACGTTGACGGTATCCCATACGCTCACCGATACCACTCCGATTGCCCAGGCCATCGTGAATCTGGGTATGCAGCCGGTAGAAAAGACGGCGGGTAGCATGCCAATCGCTGTCGAAGCCCTCCCCCCTCGCATGGTGGCGTCTTCAATCCGGACACCAGTGCCAGGCAACGGTACACGCTTCCTTATTCCGAATATGGATTGCCCCACCGAAGAGGCAACAATCCGTAAGCGCCTGGGTGCAATCAACGGTATTGAGCGACTGGATTTCAACCTGATGGGGCGACGGCTGGATGTGCTGCATCATTTGCCGGACCCTGCGCCGATCCTCAAGGCGCTGAACGATGTCGGCATGAAGGCCAGCATCGAGCGCAGCGGCGACACCGCGCCGCAGGGCCAAGCCATCTACCTCATCGAAAAAATGGACTGTCCAACCGAGGAGGGGCTGTTGCGCAAGGCGCTCGAAGGTATGCCAGGGGTGAAAGCACTGAATTTCAATCTTATGGGTCGTACGCTTACCGTGAGCCACGATCTTGCCGATCTGGCTCCGGTGACGACCGCGATTGAGCGACTCGGCATGGCTCCAGTGCTCCAAAGCACCTCTGACCCAGAGCCATCTGCGCCCCGTGATTTCGGCACCAGCATCTCGCGCGGGCAATGGATTCGGATGGCGGTCTCCGGCGTACTAGCGCTCGGCGCAGAGGCCATGGTCTTTGCGGGGGCATCCGAGGCCTCCTGGCCCATCATTCTTGCGTGCCTCGTGGCCATCAGCTTGGGTGGGGTCGAGACCCTCAAAAAGGGCTGGATTGCGCTGAAGACGCGCTCGCTGAACATGAACCTGTTGATGACGGTCGCCGTCATCGGTGCGGCCCTGATTGGGCAGTGGCCTGAGGCAGCGGTGGTGATCTGGCTCTTCGGTATCGCTGAGATGATTGAGGCCTTGAGCCTGGATCGGGCCCGCAATGCCATCCGCAAGCTGATGGATCTGGCGCCGGAGAACGCATTGGTACGCCAGCCGGACGGGCAATGGCATGAAGTCAAGGCGGATTCCGTGCCACTCGGCAGCATTGTACGGGTGCGTCCGGGCGAACGCATCGCATTGGATGGTGAAGTCGTCGCGGGCCAATCATCGGTAAACCAGGCGCCGATCACCGGTGAGAGCATGCCCGTGGAGAAAACCGCCGGTGCCACGGTATTCGCCGGTACCATCAACGAGCGCGGCACGCTGGAGTTCCGCGTTACCTCTCGAAAGGGTGAAACCACTCTCGACCGTATTGCACGATCGGTGCAGGAAGCGCAGGGGCAACGCGCACCCACGCAGCGCTTCGTGGACAAGTTCGCCAGCATCTATACACCGGCGGTCTTCGCGGTTGCTCTCGCCGTTGCGGTCATTCCTCCGTTCGCTTTCGGGCAGCCCTGGTTCGAATGGGTCTACAAAGCGCTGGTGATGCTGGTCATTGCCTGCCCCTGCGCATTGGTGATCTCCACGCCGGTTACCGTGGTCAGCGGCCTGGCAGCGGCCGCACGCCGGGGCATTCTTGTCAAGGGCGGTCTTTACCTCGAACAAGGGCGACACCTGAAATCGGTGGCTTTGGACAAGACGGGGACCCTGACCCATGGTCGCCCTTCTCTGACCGATGTCGTACCGTTGCGTGGCCAGCCGAGGGAAGAAGTTCTGCGGATTGCTGCGAGCATCGATGCGCTGTCGGAGCATCCTGTGGCCTCTGCCATCGTGGCCAGCTACAACCAACCGCATGCTCAGGTGGGCAAGTTCGAAGCGATCCCTGGACGAGGCGTCAAAGGCAACGTCGATGGAGATGTCTATTACGTCGGCAACCACCGGCTGATCAAAGAGCTGGGACTTTCAACACTCGAGATCGAGACTCAGCTCGATGCGTTGGAGAACGAGGCCAAGACCGTTGTGCTCCTCGCAACTGACCAGCAAGTACTCGCCCTGCTGGCCGTGGCCGACACGGTGCGCGACACCAGCCGGCAAGCAATCGCCGAACTCAAGTCGCTGGGGATCGAGCCAGTCATGTTGACTGGCGATAATTCGAAAACCGCGCAAGCTGTGGCTGCGCAGGTGGGCATCACCGACGCCAAGGGCGAACTACTTCCGCAGGACAAACTGTTGGCAATCGAAGGGCTACTCGCACGCGGGCCAGTTGGTATGGTTGGGGATGGCGTTAACGATGCGCCAGCGTTGGCCAAGTCGAGCATAGGCTTTGCGATGGGCGCTGCTGGTACCGATACAGCGATCGAAACGGCTGACGTCGCCTTGATGCAAGACAACCTCCGCAAGCTTCCTGAGTTCATCCGGCTATCGCAACGCGTTGCAGGCATCTTGACGGCCAATATCGTGTTTGCGCTTGGGACAAAGGCGGTGTTCATGGCCTTGGCTTTTACTGGACATGCAAGTCTGTGGCTGGCGATTCTGGCCGACATGGGGGCTAGCCTGGCCGTCGTTTTCAATGGGATGCGCTTGCTGCGGTCGTCTGAGGAAATCAAGCCCCATGGCCATTAAGAGGACTAATTTGTGGGTATACCTGCTGGCCGTGACTGTGCTTACCGCCGACATAGCGACCAAGGCGGCCATCGTCGCGTGGATTCCTTTGTATGGCTCCCATGAAATCACACCATGGTTCAACATCGGGCATTGGCTGAATCCAGGTGCGGCCTTCAGCTTCTTGGCGCAGGCGGGTGGATGGCAACGCAGCTTTTTAGTTGCTCTTGGCATCGCTGCTTCTGCCTTTCTCACCTGGCTTATTGCCCGCGAGAAGACTGCAACACCTGAGGCTGTGGGCTATGCGGCAATTCTCGGAGGCGCGCTCGGCAATGTTATTGATCGCGTGCGGCACGGGGCCGTGGTGGACTGGCTCGATTTCCATTGGGGTGATTGGCACTGGCCGGCGTTCAATGCAGCCGACATTGGCATCACCCTGGGAGCGGGGTTTCTGCTGATCGCTGCTTTTCGCGGCCATGAACGAAACGGCGCAGATTCCCATACGCCAGCAAGATGATCCATCTTTTCATTGACACATGCGGAGCCGTGAACATCGCTTCGGAGAAACTGATGTCCCACTCGACTCTACCAATGCCGCCTGCAAATGCACGCTGAACTTGTTCTCAAGACGCTAATGATGGGCGTCGTCGAAGGCATCACGGAATTCTTGCCAGTCTCCTCGACAGGGCACTTGATCCTGGCGGGCAATGCGCTCTCATTCCTTGCGAAAGAGAAACGCGACGTCTTTGAAGTGTTCATCCAGTTCGGCGCGATGCTCGCGGTCATCTGGGAATATAGGGCTCGTCTGGCAAACGTTGTTGTCTCAGCGCGTGCCGATCAGGGCGCTCGCCGGTTCTTAGTGAACCTCGCCATTGCATTCATGCCTGCGGCAGTGCTCGGATTGCTGATTGGATCTCATGTGCAGAGGCTGCTATTTAGCCCAGGGCCAGTGGCCGTCGCACTCGTAATCGGTGGTATCGCGATTCTGTGGGCCGAGCGGCGGCCCGTGCATGTAAAGGCCGAGCGTGCCGAAGAGATCAGCCGAATCGACGCATTGAAGATTGGTTTCGTGCAGTGCCTTGCACTTTGGCCGGGTACTTCTCGCTCAGGCGCGACGATTATCGGCGGGCTATGGTTCGGGGCTTCACGCCAGGCGGCGACGGAGTTTTCGTTTTTCCTTGGCATTCCAGTCTTGGGGGCCGCCTCCGGATACAACCTCTTTAAGCACTGGAACGCATTGTCGAGCGACGACATCGGCGTTTTTGTAATGGGTCTCCTTGCCTCTTTCGTATTTGCGCTGCTTGCCATACGCCTTCTGATGCGCTATCTGACCGGACATGGATTTGGAGTTTTCGCGTGGTATCGCATTGCACTGGGAACACTAATCTTGGCAGTGCTCGTCACGTAATCGTTCAGCAACCATGACGAAGATGAATATGTTGCCTCTTATAGGCATTCAGCACAGTTGGCTGTGACTCGATCGATAAATGCAACCTAAGTTATGCGGCGTTTTTGGTTGAGTCATTTTTTGCCTACAACAAGCAAACCTCCTTTTTAGAAACTTATGCCGAACGGCCTTGAGCAACGCCCAGTGGGCCATATCCTGAATAAAATGAGAATCAATAACACTTCCATATCATGAAAATGCTTTCTCTTTACGCCAGAAGATTCCTGGCAATAGCCGCATTGTTTGTGCTCTGGTCTGCTTCTCCCGCCTGGGCTGCCGACCCTGCTGCCAGCGATCAGGCTAAGCAGACCTGGCAGTTGCTGGACTACCTGGCGGTTGACTACGGTGGCGCAGTAAGCAACGGCCAGATTCAAAGTGCGAGTGAATACGAAGAAATGAAGGAATTCGCGGCAACCGCTGTGCTGCAGCTAGCCGCATTGCCGAGCACTGCGGTGCTGCCCGAGTTGCAGCGGCAGGCCAAAGTGCTAGTAGACCTCATTGCCGCAAAGGCGGATGCCAAAGCAGTGGCCGACAGCGCCAATTCGCTGGCAGCGGCGTTGGTCAAAGCCTATCCGTTTCCGCTATCTCCGACTCAGCCACCGGATCTCGCACGCGCTAAGGTGCTGTTTGAAGCCAAGTGCGCGTCATGCCACGGGGCAACTGGTGCTGGCGACGGCCCACTCAGCACCAAGCTAGACCCGCCCCCGATCGCCTTCACCGATCATGATCGTGCCCGTTCGCGAAGTGTGCTCGCGCTGTACCAGGTCATTTCTCAAGGCGTGACCGGCACATCGATGCAGGGCTTCGGCACGCTCGCTGACGAGGATCGTTGGGCGCTGGCCTTCTTCACAGGAACACTGTCGCATGACGATGCCATGCGTGCTCGCGGCGAACAATCCTGGGTTCGAGACACCGCCGCCAAGACTGTCTTTCCCGATCTAGCTGCTGCAGCGACCTTGACCGAAGCCGCTTTATCCGAACTGATAGCACCAGACGCAGCTCGCGACCTCACCGCATATGTTCGTAGCCACCCAGAAGTCACCGCTGTTGCGAGCGGCTCTGGCGGACTAACCCTGGCCCGCTCACTCCTTCAGAAGAGCCTTGCCGCGGCGCGCGCGGGCGACCGGGCCAGCGCAACACGACTGGGCCTGTCGGCTTACTTGGATGGTTTTGAGCCGCTTGAGCCTGCATTGCGCGCACGCAACCAGGCACTTCTCACAGAAGTCGAAAACGCCATGCTGGCCTATCGCGGTGCGCTCGCCGGTGGGCGGTTGGAACAAGCCGATGCCACAGCACAGAAGCTGGACGATCTGTTTGCCCAGGTGGACGCCGAACTCGGCGCTAATAAGGCAGATCCATTAACCACCTTCGTTGCCTCCCTCACGATCCTGCTACGTGAAGGTGTTGAAGCGCTGTTGATCGTCGTGGGAATGCTGGCTTTCCTGAAGAAGGCAGAGCGACGCGATGTGCTGGGCTATGTGCATGGTGGTTGGGTGGCCGCACTGGCTTGCGGTGGTCTGACCTGGGCGGTGGCCACCTACTTCATGAGCATCAGCGGCGCAAGCCGTGAGGTAACCGAGGGGGTTTCATCACTGTTCGCGGCCGTTGTGCTGCTGAGCGTAGGGCTCTGGATGCACCAGAAAAGCGCAGCGGGCAAGTGGCAGGCCTACCTAAAGGACAAACTTTCGGCAGCCATGACGCGGCGTTCAGCGTGGGCATTGTTCGCCTTGTCGTTCATCGCCGTCTACCGCGAGGTGTTTGAGACCGTGTTGTTTTACTCTGCACTGACCAGTGACGGCAACAACAGTGCCTTGCTAGGCGGATTGGTATGCGGAGTGGCCATCCTGGCCGTCATTGCATGGCTTATGCTGCGGAGCAGTGCGCGCATGCCGATTGGTAAGTTCTTCAGCCTCAGTTCGATCCTGGTTGCGGTGCTCGCGGTAGTGCTCGCTGGCAAGGGGGTTGCTGGCCTCCAGGAGGCTGGCTGGTTGAGCGCGAGCCCGATCCATTGGCCGCGCATTGAAGTGCTTGGCATCTATCCGTCAGCGGAAACCGCGATTGCGCAAGCTTTGGTGCTTGCCATTGCCTTAGCGGGCTTTGCCATGAACGCCGTGAAGGCTCGGAACCCCCGAATCGTTTGAGATTAATAGGCCCCCTTGGTAGGGTGCTCCGACTATGCTCCGAGCACCCTGACTCTCAAAGATCTTCAGGCACCGGCAAAAACATGATCCATAGGGGAGTTTCAAACAGCAATAGCCTGAAGCACACACCTGTGCTGCCACTAATGGATGCCTGCTTTAGGCCAATCTTCGGCTGTTGGCAGAAAGTAAACGAAAGCCCACGATGACTTGCGAGTTTGGAGCTCTGCTAGTACGGTCTGCTGCCTAAACGAATGTCTTGAACAAAGAGCCTGCCGTGGACGGCAGGCTCTTTTCTATCAGCGACTTGGTTTCAGCTCCGTCACCATGCCTTGCCATTGATCACCTCTGCTTAGGACTTCACCTTATCTCCAACCTTTAGCATCTTCTTTTCGGATGCCGCGAAGCCCATGGTCATGGTCGGCTTAGCCTGGTTCGGAATATCGCCGTGACGCAAGACGACAAGGTTCCTCGACCCGTGTAACCTAAAACCCTTATCGTGGCAGCAATACAGTGATAGTGGACGAGGTAATGAGCAACCGCTGCCTGTCTTTGCTGCAGCGAATATTTCGGTGCTCTTGGCGCTTGGCTTACTGACAAATCCTGATACTTCAGGAAGTGCTGATACCAGCCTTTCAATGCGTTCTTGATTGGGTATCCCAACTGGCGAATTGTGGCCCTGATACGCAAGCCAAGCTTGAAGTAACGTTCAACTGCACGAATCCTGTCTTCGTATGAGAATATGAACTAAATCCTGGTAGTCCTAGCATTTGTTCGCATCCCCCTTCGGGCTACGCCCCTGTTTGCCACTGATAGCGACAAACCATGCTATGCCTTTATCCAACCAGATAGTCAGAAACCCATTTGCTCAACATCGCTTCAAAAATCAATACTTCCTGCATTTTTTAAAAATATCAAGATCAGGATTGTAGATCTCAGACTTTACATTCATCATTCCCAAAACCGAATGGAAATAATTATCATGACTTATCTTGGCATCAACGTCTAATAGAGCAGCACATCCATTTTCGTCGAATTTCTCGCGCTTAAATGATTCAGAGAACCAAGCGATCCAAGGAATCCGTTTCTGAGCATCGGGTGCCAAACTATAAGGTAGGCCATGGAGGTATATATTATTTTCTCCTAAAGACTCGCCATGATCTGAGACATACATCATTGCAGTTGGTCGATCTGGATATGTTTCCTTAATCCAATCAATTGCATTCGAAATGAAATAATCAGTCTCTCTTATGCTATTGTCATATGCATTAACTACTTGGTCTCGACTGCAGGTTTGCAGAGCTGAAGAGTCACACTCTGGGAAGTAGGCTTTTCTATCTGATGAAGAGCGCTTGTAATAGGCTGGACCATGGCTTCCCATTTGGTGAACTAGAATAACGGTTCCTTTAGCTTTGCCAGGTTTTGGCAAGTCTTCAATTTTCTTTTGGAGATTGTTCAACACTGCTGCATCAAAACAGCCATCATCTCTGCAATTGATATTACCTTCGATAATCTCTTGATTACTAGCAGGTATTCTCGCACATACCCCCTTACACCCTGATTGATTGTCAACCCAAAGGACATCCAATCCTGCCCTTTTTAGAACATCTAATAAATTTTCGTAATTTTCGCTTCGATCAAAAAATTCCTCTCTTGATAAATGAGAAAACATGCACGGCAATGACTCTGCGGTGCTCGTTCCACAAGCCCAGGCATTTTTAAATGACAAAATGTCTTTTCGACTTGATAGCAAAGGTGTGGTATCTCTTAAATAGCCATTCAACCCCAAATGATCTGAACGAGCGGTTTCTCCGACTACAAGAAATACTATAGGGTCTATAGTCCCTTCAATGTATGCTCCTTCTCCTATTTTTACCAAATCTTTAGATTTCCTCTTCTGGGAATCGTCAATTTTCTTGAAAACCGCATATAGTCCGTTGTATGGATTAATCAAATAGCGAATCTCCTTATGGTTCCTCATGGTTGAGGAGAACGCCTGAAAAGAAACAATTAGGCTTACCACTGCTATTGAAATCCCCAGGAGAGCAAGCATCAAACGTTGCAATATCAGTTTGCCAAAAGTAGATTTTGAGAAATTTCTGCGCCATATAAACCACAATGGAGGCAACGACAGCAGCAAGATCACGAAAATCATCTGCAAGTTAATCAGATCCGAGGCTTCATTGAAGTCTGTTTGAAGCACATTAGTTATCATATTGGAATCAATAACAATCCCGTATGCTTGCATGAAATAGGCACCTGAAGCCGCACCGACTACAAAGATGCTGGCAATTGGCCTTAAAAGCCACCCCCATCCCAAAACAGAAATCGAAAAAATATTCACACCAATCAATATAAAAACAAAAGATATTATTAAACTTATATTCGATTCTTCACCTAGTTTAGATATCTTCAGCCAAAGATAATAATTAGAAAAAATAGCAATCCATATACTAACTCCAATGATCATGCGTGTTGATTGCATGCCACTAGAGCGCAGGAATTCACTTATTTTATTTAAAGTCTTCATTTTACGAAAAGAATTTAATCAAGAACTATTCAGCTTCTCAATGAAACTATTTTTGAATTTATATAAACCCACAATCCTAGAGATAAAATCTGATCTGCACGATGACATTCCGATTACATTTTTGTCATTTTTTGAGCGAAAAAAAACGTGGATCGTGTTACCACGAATCCACGCCAAGAAAATATTACTGATTACCCAGCTATAGCTTGGTTACGAGCATCTCGCTGCGAAGGGGTTTCTTTAATCAGTTCGTCGATAACTTGCTGACGTGTCTTTTCGGGCTCCGTACCTTTCGCCTCAGCTGGGTAGTTTCCGCTGCGCAGTCGATTGTCCCCGCCCTCTCGTACGGCATTCGCTGCTTCTTCACGAACTTGGTCACGGGTTCGAGAGCTCTTGAAATGCTCGGGGTATACTTTTACACCAGCCTCATTATTTGTGGGGTGCCAGTACGTATCTGCGACTGCGACGCCAGGCATTGCCATAACGGTTGCCATTGCGGCTGCGGCGGTGAGAGATGCAAAAATTTTACGGTGAGCCATTTAATACTCCTTAAGTGAATTGATTTTCTTCTCCATCTAAGAAAGTCGTCTATTCAGAGAAGATGGCTTAAGTGTAGAAAATACCCACCGACAGATTGCCAACAGGAATGTGACAATGTTGTCATATTAAGTATTGTTACAAGAAAAAGCCATGGCCTTAGAGGCCATGGCTTTTATGAGGTGAATTGAACTACTTGTATCAGGCTGGCTTTTCCTCAGTAGACGCCAACACCTGCTCATCCTCCGTCTCGGAGAGATCCTTGCGGTGTATCAAGCTATAAAGCAATGGCAACACGAGAAGGGTCAGCAAAGTCGACGACAAGATCCCGCCGATCACCACTGTGGCCAAGGGGCGCTGAACTTCCGCGC
Source organism: Comamonas testosteroni ATCC 11996 (assembly GCF_000241525.1). Classification (GTDB taxonomy): domain Bacteria; phylum Pseudomonadota; class Gammaproteobacteria; order Burkholderiales; family Burkholderiaceae_C; genus Comamonas; species Comamonas testosteroni. Next base: position 9,073 of record NZ_AHIL01000043.1, on the reverse strand, counting down.
CTGTGCCCGTTGCGATGGCCATCGGAACAAAGCCTAGCGATGCAACCAACGCGGTCATCAGAACTGGCCGCAGTCGGGTCAAAGCACCTTCAGTGACTGCTTCATATAGGCGCTTTCCTTCTTCGCGCAGCGATCGGATGTAGGCAATCATCACCAAGCCATTGAGCACTGCCACGCCTGACAGCGCGATAAACCCGATCGCTGCCGAGATGGATAAAGGAATACCGCGCATCCAGAGCGCCAAGATGCCACCTGTCAGCGCAAACGGAATGCCCGTGAACACGATGAGACCATCACGAACATTGCCGAACATTGCAAACAGCAAGACAAAGACCATCAGCAATGCTGCCGGCACAACAATCGTCAAGCGTTTTCTAGCCGACTCGAGGTTCTCGAAGGTTCCGCCCCATCGGGTCCAGTAGCCGGCAGGCAGTTGCAGCGATTCGAGGCGTTGTTGTGCTTCTGTGACGAAAGATCCAATATCACGTCCGCGCACGTTGGCACTCACCACGATGCGGCGCTTACCATCCTCTCGGCTCACCTGGTTAGGGCCTGGTGCGATATCAAAACTAGCCACGGCCGAAAGCGGAACAAAACCAAGTCGGCCATCCGTACCGCGTGGAAGCGCGATAGGTAGGCGTCCTATCGCTTCCATGTCATTGCGCACTTCGTCCGGCAAGCGAACCTGAATGTCGAATCGCTTGTCGCCTTCGAAAACTGTGCCGGCTTCACGACCGCCCAGTGCCGTACTGATGGTGTCTTGCACGTCACCCATGTTCAAACCATAGCGCGAGGCCTTCTCACGGTCGATTTTCACGGTGAGCATTGGCAAGCCTGTGGTCTGTTCGACCTTGACTTCAGAGGCTCCAGAAATTTGCTGCAACATGCCTGCGACGGCTTGTGCGTTCTTCTCCAGCACAGTCATGTCGTCGCCAAAAATCTTTACAGCGACATCACTACGCACACCCGATATCAACTCATTGAAGCGCAGTTGAATAGGTTGAGAGAACTCGAAATTGTTGCCTGGAACTCGATCTGCGGCTGCCTGAATTGCTGCCAGCAAATCGTCTCGTGTACGTGCCGGATCCGGCCATTCGGACTGCGGCTTAAGCATGATGTAGCCGTCCGAGATGTTCGGAGGCATCGGGTCAGAGGCAATCTCCGCGGTACCTGTACGAGCAAATACCCTGTCGATCTCAGGAAACTCTTTCTTCAAGGTTTTCTCGATCTGCATTTGCATCTCAAGGGACTGGGTCAGGCTGGTTCCTGGAATCCGCAGAGCCTGAATGGCGAAGTCGCCCTCGTTGAGGTTTGGTGCAAATTCACTACCAAGACGCGTTGCCAGCAGCAGGCTTAGCACCACCGCCACACCAGCTGCAGTCAGAACAACTGCAGGAGCTCTCATGACGCGATGAAGGGCTGGTGCATAAACGCGACGTGCCCAAACCATGAGGCGATTTTCCTTCTCCGCAACCTTGTTGCCCATGAAAAGAGCAATCGCCGCAGGAATGAAGGTAATGGACAGCAGCATTGCGCCAGCAAGCGCGATCACCACAGTCAGCGCCATGGGATGGAACATCTTGCCCTCTACACCTGTGAGCGCAAAGATTGGCAAATAGACCACCATGATGATCAATTGTCCAAACAACAATGGCCGACGCGCTTCCTTGGCTGCAGCAAATACTTCGTGGAAGCGTTCACTGCGCGTCAAAGAGCGTCCGCGTGCTTCTTGCGCGTGGGCAAGACGACGCACGCAGTTCTCCACAATGACCACCGCGCCATCAATGATGATGCCGAAGTCAAGAGCGCCCAGACTCATCAGGTTGGCACTGACTTTGTATTGCACCATGCCAGTGAAGGTGAACAGCATGGACAACGGAATGATCAGCGCTGTAATCAGGGCCGCGCGGAGGTTGCCTAGGAAAAGGAAGAGGATGACAACAACTAAAGCCGCACCTTCCACCAAATTCTTCTTGACCGTTGCGATGGCTTTATCGACGAGGTTTGTGCGATCGTAGACCGTGATCGCTTTCACGCCTTCAGGAAGACTGCGGTTAATCTGCTCCATACGTGCAGCCACAGCCTGCGAGACCACACGGCTGTTCTCCCCGATCAGCATGAAGACCGTGCCAAGCACGACCTCTCGGCCGTTATCCGTGGCAGCTCCAGTGCGAAGCTCACGACCCAAGCCAACCTCTGCCAAATCACGAATACGTATGGGCTGGCCTTGAGCCGAACCCACGATCACTTCTCGAATGTCAGCAATGCCAGAGACTTGACCTGGGGCACGGATCAAATACTGTTCACCTTGACGCTCAATGTATCCAGCTCCCACATTGGTATTGTTGCGTTCCAACGCAGCAACCAGGTCAGCAAGAGTGAAACCATAGGACGCCAGCTGTTCTGGGCGTGGCGAAACCAGATACTCTTTCGCGAACCCGCCAATAGAGTTGATTTCAGTGACACCAGGCACATTACGCAGTTGCGGTTTGATCACCCAGTCCTGTATCTCGCGCAGATCCATAGGTGTGTAAGGCGTTCCATCTGCCTTCTTTGCACCGTCCTCGGCCTCAACGGTCCAAAGATAGATCTCACCCAAACCTGTAGAGATAGGTCCCAGCGTGGGAGTGACACCAGCGGGAAGATTGTCACGGGCCTGTTGGATGCGTTCGTTGACTAACTGGCGAGCAAAGTAGATGTCAGTGCCATCTTTAAACACTACTGTCACTTGCGACAGGCCGTAGCGCGACAGCGAGCGAGTCTGTTCCAGATTGGGCAGGCCGGCCATCACCGTTTCAATTGGGTAAGTGACTCGCTGCTCAGTCTCAAGCGGTGAGTAGCCGCTGGCCTGCGTATTGATCTGTACCTGAACATTGGTAATGTCAGGTACAGCATCAATAGCGAGGCGTTGATAGTTGTATACGCCAAGAGCCGCTAGGGCCAGAACGGCAACCATGACCAGCCAGCGCTGCTCAATGGCAAATCGGATAATTCGTTCGAACATTTGCAGCCCTTGCTTAGTGTGCGTGCTCGGCTGTAGCCTTGCCCAGTTCGGCCTTAAGCATGAAGCTGCCTTCAGTCACATAGGACTGGCCGGACTTCAGCCCTTCAAGAATTTCTGTTGTCTGGGGATCTGAGCGACCAACGCGTACAGGTTGAGCTCGGAAACCCCCCTTGACGGGCACAAACACAACACTGTTTTGGCCGTCCAGACGCTGGATAGCACTGGAAGCTACCGCCACTGGCACTTGTTGCGAAGAGGCCGTCAACTCCACATTAACGAATAGACCTGGGCGCCACGCACCTTCAGGATTCTCTAGAGTGATTCGAGCAGGAGCGGTACGTGTTTCCTGGCCAATCAGAGCACCCACGTAAGCAACCACCCCAGTCGCAGACGACGAGAATGCTGTCGCTTTGACAGTTGCTTTTTCCCCTACCTTCACGGCGGGCAAGTCAGATGCTGCAACCCTCATTTCAGCCCAAACGGAGCGCAAGTCTGAGATTGTGAAAACTTGGGTAGTGTCCTGAACAGCTTCACCGACGGCGAGATGCTTCTCGACGATCACTCCGTCAAAAGGAGCCCTTAATTCAAATCGGTTTAGTGCACCGCCACCGCCTCCGGCGCCGTTGGCTGCCAATTTCTGTTGAGCATTTGAAACGGCAATTTCTGCCTCGCGCAGTGTCTGCCGAGCCTGCAAGTAATCCTGTTCAGCCGATACCTTCTCCTCCCACAGCTTTTGCTCTCTGGCATAGCTTGTACGCGCCAGTGCTAAGCGTTGGCTAGCGGCTTGAAGTTCACTTCGTTGCTCAGAAACAGCCGCACTGCTCAACACAGCCAGCAACTGCCCCTTCTTTACAACCTGCCCGAGATTGGCGGGTACCGAGTCGACGACGCCAGGGACTCGAGGGACAACGTGAGCCGTTTTGTCTTCGTTGAAGCGTATTTCCCCCGGAAGTTGCAGTACTGAGCGAACAGTTGCAGCGCCGACCTCTGCGGTTCGAATGCCTGCAGCCTGCATACGCTGCGAATCCATTTGGATTAGACCTTCATCGTCATCATGAGCACCTTCGGCGCTTTTCTTCTCTGCAGACTTGGCTCCGTCCTTTTGCTCTTTTTCATCATGGTGCTCACCATCTGCGTGTCCTTTTTCATCTTTGTGATCACCGCTTTGCTTCTCGCCGTGATGTTCTGTGTCTGCGTGGCTAGCGGCTTCTGAGTGCCCCTGACCTCCGGCACCTTTAGCACTGCTGCTGTCTGGACCACTGCGAAGAATTAGTGCAGCAGAAAGAGCGCCAACTACTAGGATTGCAGCAATTGCAATCTGAGTACGCCGAGTCCCAAATGGAGATGGTTTTGTATCGTTCATGTTGATGATCTGTGCAAAAAACTTACTCGTCTGTTGTGCCCAACAAGCGTTCGATATCGGCCGAAGCACGATGTGTGGCCATTAACTGGTCCAGGTATTGACTACGTACATCAAACAAAGAGCGTTGCGCGTCAAGTACGTCCAGATAGCCGAATTTCCCTAGCGCAAATCCTTTGCTTGCCGCCTCATAGGCGACTTGTGCAGTCGGCAGCACGCGTTCAGACAGTTGGATAGCTTGTTTACGACTTGCCTCTAGCGTCTCTCGCGCCGCATAAAGTTGAGACTGAAGTTCCAACCGGGTAGCTAGCAAGCGCTCTTCAGCTTGGTCAGCCAGGCGGAGGGCTTGCAACTGATTTCCTCGATTGGTATCGAGCACAGGCAAAGGAATGGAGACGCCGACTACGAGTTGATTGCCGGTCTCTTGAGCGCGCTTCATACCTAGACTCACCGTTGGGTCAGGAATTCGCTTTGCGCGCTCCAGATCTGCGGTCGCCCGGCTCTGTTCAACAGTGAAGCGAGCTTGCTGAATGGAAGGCGACTGCTCCAAGCGGCTTTGAAGAACCCCAATTTCCGGAACAGTAGGCAACGCGTCAAGTTTGCCTTGCGCATCACCAAATACAGGGCCTCCCTCTCCTATAAGGGCCTGTAATTGTTGACGAGCCACTCGTTTTGCGGCCTGAGCTTGGGCTTGCTCCAGCTCTGCACTGGACTCAGCGACACTGGCCCGGTTGGCCTCTAGGGGCGCTGCCTTGCCCGCTGCTACACGCTTCGATGCAGCCTCACGCGCGCTTCGAGCGATGTCAAGAGTTTGTCCTGCGAGGACTTCACGCTGCTGTGCGACTAACAACCCGAAGAATGCGAGTCGGACATCTGCGACAAGATTAGCTTTGGCGGCATCCAGCTCCGCCTCAGCCACATCTCGGCCACGTGCTGCAGCACGCATGCGCGCATCGCGCTTGCCACCGATTTCCAGCATTTGGGTCCATTGAACCGTCGTGGTACGTTTATCTCTGCTCGTATCTTCTTGTGAATACGAGAGCGCAGGGTTAGGCCTCGCCTTACTTTGCAGAACGGCTCCATCGCTTGCCTCAAGACCGCGCTGGGCAGCTCGTAAACGAGGGTGTTGGTCGATAGCGCGTGCTACTGCAGTGTCCAGAGTCAGTGGTGCCAGAGACGCCTTATTGGCAGGATTGTCCTGCGCTATGCCTGCCACGCCAGTTAAAGCCAAACTGGTGGACAACAACGCATGACGCAACGCACTAGCTGCTCGGCCAGCACGATGAGACGACGAAGAAATCATTGTTAAAACTCCTACCCGTGCAATCCAAAGTCAGCCGGGCGATACATTGCCCAGGTGAGGAATAGAAAGCGGGTGGGCGCTGCCACTATAATAAAGTGCTCCCCTCACCATCCTGACAGCCGGATGACAAATTTGTCATTTTCAAAATGCGTGCGCCTATCTCAGAATAGTCAGCATGAAAATCCTGGTTGTAGAAGATGAGATCAAGCTCGCCGATTACCTAAACAAGGGTCTGGCGGAAGAGGGCTTCACTGTGGATGTAGCCCACAACGGTATTGACGGTCTGCACCTGGCCAGTGAAATGGACTATGACCTGATCGTGCTTGACGGCATGCTTCCGGGCATCGATGGCCTAGCCGTGCTAGCTGCGCTGAGGCAAACGAAACAAACACCTGTACTGATGTTGACTGCCCGTGGCCAGGTTGAGGATCGCGTCAAGGGACTGCAGTGTGGCGCCGATGACTATCTCGTTAAGCCATTTGCATTTTCTGAACTGGTCGCACGCCTGCATGTTCTATTACGGCGCAGTGGCCCCAGCGTTGCCCAAGCCGCCCCCGAAGCGACGACTCTGCGCTTAGCTGACTTAGAGTTAGACCTAATTCGTCGTAGGGCCACGCGGGCGGGCCAGAGAATCGAGCTCACGGCCAAAGAGTTCAATTTGCTTAGCCTTCTATTACGCCGCCAAGGGGAAGTGTTAACACGAACAGAGTTGGCATCTCAGGTTTGGGATATGAATTTCGACAGTGAGACCAACGTGGTAGAGGTCGCTATCCGACGCCTGCGGCTAAAGCTTGATCAGCCTTTTGAGCAACATCTCCTCCACACCGTCCGTGGCATGGGCTATGTGCTCGAATCTCGCACAACATGAGCAAGACCGCTGCACCACATTTAGCTCGACGTTTAGCCCGCGCCTTAGCACTGCAAACCATTGTTGGCCTCGGTTTTGTATGCATTGCTGTCTATTTCGTGATCTCCGTCACGCTGTCGGAACGTCAGCAAGACACCTTAGATCACAAGAAAACAGCAATCGAGCACCTGTTAAGCGAGAGCCGAGGGGTTCACTCCCCGGAGGCCTTGAACCACATGCTTAACGACTTCGTCACGGGGCATGACGAACTGTCTTTACGCCTGGTGCCAACCTCCGGTAAAAGCGCATTTGAACTTTTGCGCCAACCTGAAGATGACGACCGGGTTGCAGTTCGCAAATTTTCAGTGGAAGTTCCGACAGTTAACGACGGCCTGCAGCCAATGCAAGCGGTCCTGTTGCTAGACCGTAGACCAGATGACCGACTGCTTAATCGTCTGGCCTGGACCCTGGGCATTGCCGCCGTGGCGGGTGCATTGCTGGTCTCATTTGCGAGCACATGGCTTGTTCGCATAGGACTCAAGCCTTTACGCCTACTGGTGGATCAAACGCGAAGCCTTTCTGCGCAAGACTTGCATCGCCGTTTAGATGATAGCCATCAACCTCAAGAATTAAGACCATTGATCGCACAGTTCAATGCATTGCTTGACCGACTGGCCATCGCCTATCAACAAATGGAGGCGTTCAATGCTGACGTGGCACACGAACTAAACACACCGTTGACCACCTTGATCAGTAGTTGCGAGTTGGCGCTTCGTAAACCGCGTAGTGCTGTTGAACTACAGGACATCTTGGCCTCCAACCTAGAGGATCTACAGCGCATGGCCGGAATCGTGGCTGACATGCTGTTTCTGTCACACGCAGACCGCGGTACTGAAGCGCGGCGATCCGCCAAAGTGAGTCTTGCAGAGCTTGCCTCAGAAGTGGCCGAGTTCCATGAGGCAGTGCTTCAAGAAGCGCACCTTCAAGTTCTAATCGATGGAGATGCAAGTGTTGCTGTGGATGCGCGTTTGGTTCGCCGTGCACTATCCAATCTTTTAGGCAACGCTTCACGCTATGCAGAAGCCGGATCAACGATCACTATCGAGATCTCCCAAAGCGTAGTGGAGACACCCGATGGCAAACGTGACAACGTTAGCATTGCGGTGATCAACCGAGGAGCGGAGATCGATCCCATCCATCTGCCACGCCTGTTTGATCGGTTCTATCGTGCTGATGCGTCCCGCGCACATGCAAATCTCAATCACGGCTTAGGACTGGCCATCGTTGCGGCTATAGCGCGGATGCACGGCGGTACCGCTTTCGCGACATCCTCAAGCGGGATCACCAAAATTGGGATTTCATTACCTGCCTCACCTAAGACAACGCCACACATCTTTGAATCTCAGTCGTGAGATTCCAACTTGGATCGACCTGAGTTTCATAGCTAGTTCAGAGCCTCCTCGTTCCATCAGGAGTCCTTATGAGCTGCCAACGTTACCTCGAAGAACTCGAGAATGAAGCAGCCAGGCAAATCCTGGAGCACGACTGTTGATTTCCACCCAGAAGTGACCCACTAGCCTCCGGCGGGGATGCGGATAAAAACTTGGACTGGTTTTTATGCGGCTAGACCAAGTTCTTGTCGGTATTCCACAGGACTTAAACGTCCCAGAGATACCTTGATGCGTTTTTCGTTGTACCAATGAATGTAAGTATCGACAGCTTCAATGAACTGCTCAATCGTTGTTGATTGCCAGTTGCTGGGATAGAACAGTTCTATTTTCAGCCGTCCAAAGAAGCCTTCGCATGCGGCATTGTCTGGCGAGCACCCTTTGCGAGACATCGAGCGAACCAACTTTGCATCATGGACCCTCGAGAGCCAGCCGGGCCATCGGTAGTGAGCTCCACGATCAGAATGAATCACAGGGCGGCTCTCGCTGCCTTGAACAGCGTCAATGGCCGCATCCAGCATTGTGTTGACGAGATTTGCATTGGGATGAGTCCCAATCGACCAGCTCACCACCAGCCCGTCAAAGCAATCAATGACTGGCGACAGGTAAACCTTACCAGCAGGAATCTGGAATTCAGTAATGTCGGTGAGCCACTTCTCATTGGGCGCAGCAGCATGGAAGTCTCGATTGATGAGGTTTTGAGGGGCAGCACCTATCTCTCCAAGGTATGAGTTATATCTGCGGCGTTTTGGCTTGGCCACGATCAACCCTTCCTGCTTCATCAGCCGACGCACCACCTTCTCTGAGATGCCCGTGCACTCCTTGAGCAAGGATGCCTGCACTCTGCGATATCCATAGCAACGGTAGTTGTTGTCGAAGATATCTGTGATGCTTCGGCGTACATCCAAGTATTTGTCAGCCAGCTTCAGCCGGGCACGATGGTAAAAATACGAGCTTCTAGCAAGTCCAACAAGAGAAAGTAGTTCTGGCAATTCATACTGCCCGTGCAACGCTTCAACCAGCACAGCCTTATCTTTGTTTGCCAGCCTATGCAGATCAATGTCAGCCCCATTTTTTAAGATTTCATGGGCCTGCTTGAGAAGCTCACGTT
>NZ_AHIL01000044.1 GCF_000241525.1 Comamonas testosteroni ATCC 11996 | reverse complement strand
TGCCAAAACGAAAAAGCCGCTGCATTTGCATGCAACGGCTTGTCGTGTTTGGTGCCCAGGAGAGGACTCGAACCTCCACGGAGTTACCCGCTAGTACCTGAAACTAGTGCGTCTACCAATTCCGCCACCTGGGCTTTCAGGGAAGCTTCGTATTGTAATGCATTTTTCTGCATTCAATCCGAATCTTTAAATTTTCATAAGATGCCGTTTGGCTTGCAAACATTCCCTTGAGGAATGTTTTCCAAGTTTGTTTCAACCCTTGCAGGTTGTCGTTAAACTTGGTGCCCAGGAGAGGACTCGAACCTCCACGGAGTTACCCGCTAGTACCTGAAACTAGTGCGTCTACCAATTCCGCCACCTGGGCATCTCAGGAAAGACATAGATTGTATATCAAGAAAATGAACCCTCGCGCAAAAGTTGCCGATATGAACGAAGAAATTTTGGGCACAGTGCAGGGCCACCGCGACGGACACGGCTTTGTCGTCCGTGACGATGGTGAGCGTGACATCTACCTTCCCCCCAATGAAATGCGTGCGGTGTTGCACAAGGACCGAGTCCAGGTGCGCATTGCTCGCCATGATCATCGCGGTCGCCCCGAAGGGCGCGTGGTGGAAATCGTGGAGCGTCCCGATCAGCCCATCATTGGCCGCTTTCTGCAGGAAAGCGGTGTGTGGCTTGTGGCCCCTGAAGACAAGCGCTACGGTCAGGATGTTCTGATTCCTTCCAACGCCACAGGCGCGGCCAAGCCGGGGCAGGTGGTGGTGGTCGAATTGACGGAGGCGCCGGCGCTGTTCGGTCAGCCTGTGGGCCGCATCATCGAAGTGCTGGGTGAGGTGGATGACCCAGGCATGGAAATCGAGATTGCGGTGCGCAAGTATGGCGTGCCGCATATCTTTTCCGACGCCTGTCTCGAGCAAGCCAAGGCGCTGCCAGAAAAAGTCCGGCCCGCAGACTACAAGCACCGCATTGATCTGACCGATATTCCTCTGGTCACCATTGACGGCGAAGATGCGCGCGACTTTGACGATGCCGTGTATTGCGAGCCCGCCAAGGTGGGGCGCAGCAAGGGCTGGCGTCTGCTTGTTGCGATTGCGGATGTGAGTCACTATGTGACCACAGGCAGCGCCATTGATGTGGATGCCTACGATCGCGCCACCAGCGTGTATTTCCCGCGCCGAGTGATTCCCATGCTGCCGGAAAAACTCAGCAACGGGCTTTGCTCCTTGAACCCCGACGTCGATCGGCTGTGCATGGTCTGCGACATGCTGATCACGGCGCAAGGTGAGATTCACGCCTATCAGTTCTACCCGGCGGTCATGCACAGTCATGCGCGCTTCACTTATACAGAGGTGGCTGCAATCCTGGCCAATACGCGTGGCCCTGAAGCAGCCAAGCGCAAGGAGCGCGTACAGGATTTGCTGAACCTGTATGGCGTCTTCCAGTCCCTGCTCAAGGCTCGCGAGGCGCGCGGCGCAGTGGACTTTGAGACGACAGAGACGCAGATCGTCTGCGACGACAACGGTCGCATCGAAAAAATCGTGCCGCGTACCCGCAACGATGCGCACAAGCTGATTGAAGAGGCCATGCTGGCGGCGAATGTCTGCAGCGCAGATTTCATCGACCAAAGCGGGCAGCTTGGTCTGTTCCGAGTGCACGACAAGCCTTCGCTGGAAAAGCAGGAAATTCTGCGCAACTACCTCAAGGCCATGGGTGTGAGCATGAGCATCAGCGAAAACCCTTCGACCAAGGAGTTTCAGCAGATTGCCAATGCCACCAAGGACCGTCCTGACTCGCAGCAGATTCACACCATGCTGCTGCGCTCCATGATGCAGGCCTTCTATACGCCGGAGGGCTCGGGGCACTTCGGCCTGGCCTTTGAGGCCTATACCCACTTCACCAGCCCGATTCGTCGTTATCCGGACTTGCTGGTGCACCGCGTGATCAAGGCTGAGCTGAACGGCACACACTACAAGCTGCCCAGCCTGCCCACGCCGGGTGAAGCCGAAGCCAAGATGGCCAAGCGCCTCTCTTCGCGTGTGGTCGAGCCGGGGCAAAAGCCGCGCAAGCGCTCGGCGGCCAAGGAATTCCAGGCATGGGAGGCTGCCGGCCTGCACTGCAGCGCCAACGAGCGCCGCGCCGATGAAGCCAGCCGCGATGTGGAGGCCTGGCTCAAGTGCAAATACATGCGCGAGCATCTGGGCGAGGAGTTTGCGGGCACGGTTTCCTCGGTCACGACCTTCGGCGTCTTTGTGACGCTTGATGCCATGTATGTGGAAGGCTTGGTGCATATCACCGAGCTGGGCGGCGATTACTTCCGCTTTGACGAAGCTCGCCAGGAGTTGCGTGGCGAGCGCTCGGGTGTTCGCTATGGCATCGGCGCACGAGTGCGGGTGCAGGTCAGTCGCGTGGATCTGGATGGACGTCGCATCGACTTCCGTCTGGTTCGCGATGGCGAGGATGGCTTGGTACAAACACCGCGCAGCGGGCGTGGCCAGGCCAAGGATGAAGGGCGTGGGCGCCGCGAGTCACGTGACGAGCGCAGTGCGGGCGGCTATGCCGACAAGTGGAGTCGCCGCGATGCCAAGGCAAATCGTGCGCAGCGCAATGCCGCTGCGGGCCCTGCTTCTGCACCCGAGCCCGATCGCGCCAAGCAGGGGCGAAAGGCAGCCAAGAAAGCCATGCTGAAAAGCGTGAATCTGGCCGCACTGGAGGCAGAGTACGCACAAGAGCAAGCCGCGCCCAAGCCTGAGCCTGTGATGGAGTCCGTCACAGCGGTGCAGCAAGCCAAGCCGCGCAAGGCGGGGGGCAGGAAAAAGGTTGCAGCCCTGCTTGCGCCTGATGCTCCGGCCATCTCCGTTGCCAAGGCTGCGGTCAAGACCGAATCAAAGTCGGTCGCAAAGCCCGCAACAAAGGTCGCAGCGAAGTCTGTGGTGAAGTCGGCTTCCAAAGTCGTAAAGGCTGCTGCCAAGCCTGCGGCAGGTGCCAAGGCTGTGCCGGCAAGCAAGACCAGCAAGCGCAAGACTGAGCGCTGATTGCTCTCCTATCAAGAGCTGAAAGGCCTTGCCAGATAATGGCAAGGCCTTTGTTTTTGGCAGTTTATGGATTGCCCAGACGCAGAGCCAGTGCACTGGCGCTGAATGGGAGATCTGCTGGCCAGCAATCTGCAATGTGGCCATGGCGGAATGCAGCCTGAGTCGCTGCCATATCGGCACTTTGACCCTGTGTCCATAGCGCCGCTATCAATCCGGCCAGCACATCGCCCGTGCCGCCCGTGGCCAGGCGGGCATTGCCGCTGGCATTGATCCAGACTTGCTGCTGTGGATTGGCAACAACCGTGCCCGAGCCCTTGAGCAGCACCGTGCACTGAAATTTGCTGGCAAGCTGCAGGCAGGATTGAAGGCGGTCGGCCTGTACTTGAGCGGTGCTCGTTCGCAGCAGGCGCGCGGCCTCCAGCGGGTGGGGAGTCAAGACCGTGCTCTGCTGGAGTGCGGCGCGCTGGCTCAGCTGCTGTGCCAGTGCCGGGCTGGCCGCAACGGCGTTGAGTGCGTCGGCATCCAGCACCAGTTGCGGTGCTTGTGCCAGTATATGGGGCAGCCAGGCCTGCACGGCTTCGCCGCCACCGCAGCCGCAGACCACGGTGGCCTGGCTCCAGTCCTGTGCGGCGGGCCGGCGCAACATGATTTCCGGCCAGGGCGCAATGCCTTGCGGTGATGGCTCGTCCAGCAAGGCCAGCATGACGCGGCCGGCACCAGTGTGCAGTGCAGCCAGTGCCGCCAGCCAGGCTGCGCCCGTCATCGACAGGCCGCGCATGCCCAGGCCTTCGCCACCGAGCACGGCCACATCGCCAAAGCTGCCTTTGTGACTGGCGTGCGGGCGTGTTCTTGAGGAGGCAAGGCCAGGGTTGCTCAGGTGCGCCACGGGCTGTGCTGCAGCGGCTAGGGTGGGCGAGCTCGGTACGTCGGGGGTGCTGGCAATGCCGCAGCCCAGGTCGTCCCACCAGATTTGTCCGCAGGCATCGCGGCCTTGACCGGTGAACAGGCCGGGTTGCAAGGTCAGCAAGGCAAGCGTGTGGCGTCGTTGGTCGGTGGTGATATGGACAGGCGCGAACTCCCTCAGATATTGACCGGTATCGGCATCGAGGCCTGAAGCAATGTCTACACAGAGTACGCTGCAGGTGCAATGCTGAACCTGGGCCAGCAACTGCAGCAGGCGCTGATAGGCAGCCGAGGTCTTGCCAGAAGTGCGCGGGCTCAGTCCTATACCCAGCAGTGCATCGACGCACAGATCTTGTGGGCCCAGATCGACGGGTGCGCCATCGAGCCACTGCGCGCCAGCCTGCAAGGCCTTGTCCCGGGAAGTCTGCGCGTCGGAGGGCAGCTCGGCAGCCGCCCGCACTTCGCTGACCATGATTTGTGCATGGGGCAGCATGGCCCTGAGTTGCGCCGCCGCCTCAAAGCCGTCGCCGCCGTTGTTGCCAGGGCCGCAGGCAATCCAGATGCGTTGCGCGTGCGGGGCTATTGCCATTGCCAGCTTGGCGATGGCAAGGCCTGCGCGTTCCATCAGCCTGTGAGGCGGCAGGCGCTCGGCGCAAGCCTTCTCAATCTGACGCGTGGCAGTGGTGCTGAACAGCGGCCAGCCTTGACCAGCGGAAATGGAGGCGGGCGGGGTGTCGGTGGGAGAAATGCGCAGCATGGTCCGAGGATAGCCTCCGGCTGCGTATTTGTGGGTTTTGATGATGTTTGCCTTGTGGCCCGATAACCATAAGCGGTTATAGCTACAAAAATGGAAGTCAGTCCCGATTGAGCATGGCTTCGATGCCCGCGCTGATATTCAGGATGGCGTCGTCGTGCAGGGCGGCATGCCAGATCATCAGGCCCATGGGGAGCTCGTTCGGGTTGTGGCACGGCAGTGACAGGGCGCAGCCGTCCAGCATATTGACCACGCTGGTATTGCGCAGCAGCAGGCCGTTGACGCGGAAAAATTCTTCGTCACGCCTGAGGTCGGCTGCAGCATCGAAGCCGTTGGCCGGGGCGACGGAGGCAATCGTGGGTGCTGTGATTGGCGTGGTGGGCGAGAGCAGGGCGTCATAGCCGGCGATGGCACTCTCCATCTTGGCAATCCAGCTCTTGCGCGCGGCCAGCAGATCAAGATAGTCGGCAGCGCTCATGCTCGCGCCTCGCTCTATGCGCGAGCGCACCCGGGGATCGTAGAGCTCGGCTTTGGCGGGGTCCTGCAGATGGCGCCGGTGCCAGGCATAGCTTTCAGTGGGCGAGAAGCCCCCGATGATGTTGACGCCGTCCAGCTCCTGCAGCTCTGGCAGGTCAATCCACTCGATCTGTGCGCCGCCGGCCTGCAGCTTGGCGATGCTGCGTTCGAAGGCGTTGCGCACGGCGGGCTCGATCTGATCGAAGAAGACGGGGCGTGGCACTGCCAGGCGCCACTGGCTCAGGCTGCGTTCATCCTTGGTGACTTTGCGCCCGGCCAGAATCTCGTGCAGCAGCACGGCATCGCGCACGCTGCGGGTGATGGCACAGGCGGTATCCAATGTGGGCGATAGAGGTACTGTTCCTTCGGTGGGAACCAGTCTAGCCGTGCTTTTGAAGCCAACCAGGCCATTGAGCGCAGCGGGAATGCGTATGGAGCCGCCAGTGTCCGAGCCCAGTGCCGCCCAGGCGGCGCCGCTGGCGACGGAAACAGCAGCGCCTGACGAGGAGCCGCCGGGAATGCGCGCCGGCCACGTGGGCGCCAGCTGAGGGTTGGCGGGGTGGCGGGCGTCCAGCGCGGCGGGGGTGCCGAAATGCGGGTTCACGCCAACGCCGGAAAAAGCGAACTCGACCATATGGGTGCGGCCGATGATGGCAGCGCCTGCCGCGCGCAGGCGGGCAACGGCCGTGGAGTCTGTCCGGGCGAGGGGCGCATCCTGCAGCACCAGGGAGCTGGCGGCGCTGCGCGTGCCTTGCGTGTCGAACAGGTCCTTGACCGAGATGGCCAGGCCGGCCAGGGGCGTAGTGGATGGCGTTTCTGCAGCAGCCCAGCGTGCCTCGTCAAAAAAAGTCTGGCTGAAAACGTTGGCGCACAAGGGGCTTTGCGCGGCAGCAATGCTCATTTGCATGAGGTTTGCAGCGCTTTGGCGGCCTTCGCGGATCTCAAGAGCGACGTGACTGAGGTCGAGTTGCATGGCAGTGTGCTAAAATTTTGCGGCTTTGCTAAGGGTTAGTCCGTGAGGATTGACTTGAAAAGCTCTGAAGGTGGTTGATGCGATGGCGTTTTGTGTGTTGCAGCAATTGCTTTTAAGTCGGCAAGGCAAATAGCAAACCGGCCTATTCAAGGTGTTGCGATCGCTTTTTTCAAGGCGGCTGCAATCGTTGGGCCGGATTTTAGACCCAACCTTTGAGGTAATTAACATGGCAGTAACAATGCGCGAGATGCTGGAAGCCGGCGTCCACTTCGGTCACCAAACTCGTTTCTGGAATCCCAAGATGGCTCCGTTCATCTTCGGTGCCCGCAACAAGATCCACATCATCAACCTGGAAAAGTCCCTGCCGATGTTCCAGGAAGCCCAGAAGTTCGCCAAGCAGCTGACTGCTAACGGCGGCACCATCCTGATGGTGGGTACAAAGCGTCAAGCCCGTGAGCTGGTGGCTGAAGAAGCCAAGCGCGCTGGCGTGCCCTTCGTTGACCAGCGCTGGCTGGGCGGCATGCTGACCAACTTCAAGACCGTCAAGACCTCCATCAAGCGTCTGAAGGACATGAAGGCTCAGCAAGAAGCCGGTCTGGAATCCATGTCCAAGAAGGAACAGCTGATGTTCGTTCGCGAACTGGAAAAGCTGGAAAAGGACATCGGCGGCATTCAGGACATGAACGGTCTGCCCGACGCCATTTTCGTGATCGACGTGGGCTTCCACAAGATCGCTATCGCTGAAGCCAAGAAGCTGGGCATTCCTCTGGTCGGCGTGGTTGACACCAACCACAACCCCGAAGGTATCGACTACGTGATCCCCGGTAACGACGACTCCGCCAAGGCAGTCGAGCTGTACGCCCGCGGTATCGCTGACGCGATCCTGGAAGGCCGTGAAGCCCGTCTGAACGACGTGGTCAAGGCTGCTGCCGGTGAGAACGGCGACGAATTCGTGGAAGTGGAAGCGTCCGCCGCCTAAGCGAAGTCCGGCTGCGCGACCGCATCGCGAGAAAAAGCGGGGCTCTAGGTAGCCCCGTTTTTTTAGCCGGAATCCTGTAACGAATCGAACTGATACTGGAGAAATACGATGGCAATTACTGCAAGCATGGTCGCTGAACTGCGCGCCAAGACCGACGCCCCCATGATGGAATGCAAGAAGGCTCTGACCGAAGCTGATGGCGATATGGCCAAGGCTGAAGAGCTGCTGCGCGTCAAGCTGGGTACCAAGGCTGGCAAGGCCGCTTCCCGTGTGACTGCTGAAGGCGTTGTGGCTGCTTTCATCGAAGGCGGCAAGGGCGGCCTGATCGAAGTGAACAGCGAAACCGACTTCGTGTCCAAGAACGACAGCTTCTTGGCCATGGCCAACGCCGCTGCCAAGCTGGTCGCTGAGCACAACCCCGCTGACCTGGACGCTCTGGGTGCTCTGGCCTACGAACAAGACGGCTACGGCCCCACTCTGGAAGACGTGCGCAAGGGTCTGATCGGCAAGATCGGCGAAAACATGTCCTTCCGTCGCTTCAAGGCTTTCAGCGGCGCTGGCCTGGCTGCCTACGTGCACGGCACCCGCATTGGCGTGGTGGTCGAGTTCGACGGCGACGCTGCTGCTGCCAAGGACGTGGCAATGCACGTGGCTGCCATGAAGCCCGTGGCTCTGACTTCCGCTGACGTGCCTGCTGATCTGATCGCCAAGGAACGCGCTGTGGCCGAAGGCAAGGCAGCTGAATCCGGCAAGCCTGCCGACATCGTCTCCAAGATGGTGGAAGGCTCCGTGCAGAAGTACCTGAAGGAAGTGTCCCTGGCTGACCAGGTCTTCGTGAAGGCTGCTGACGGCAAGCAAACCGTGGCTCAGATGCTCAAGGCTGCCAACACCAATCTGAAGGCGTTCACGATGTATGTCGTGGGTGAAGGCATTGAGAAGAAGACTGACGACTTCGCCGCTGAAGTGGCTGCCCAGGTGGCAGCAGCCAAGGCTGGTGCTTAAACCTAAGCCTTAGCAACAATCGCGGCCTAGAGCCGCGATTGATTTATTCCCCTCCCGTTTTCATACTCATTCAACTTCCATCGGAGAAACACCATGTCCAACGCCATTCCAGCCCACAAGCGCATCTTGCTCAAGCTGTCGGGGGAGGCGTTAATGGGAGATGACCAGTTCGGCATCAACCGTGCAACCATCGAGCGCATGGTGGCTGAGATCGTGGAAGTGACCAAGGTGGGTGTGCAGGTCGCCGTGGTGATCGGCGGCGGCAACATCTTCCGCGGCGTGGCAGGCGGCTCGGTCGGCATGGACCGTGCGACTGCCGACTATATGGGCATGCTGGCCACGGTGATGAATGCCCTGGCTCTGGCAGATGCCATGGACAAGCAGGGTTTGACGGCTCGCGTGATGTCCGCCATCGGTATCGAGCAGGTGGTCGAGCCCTATGTGCGTCCCAAGGCGCTGCAGTACCTGGAAGAGGGCAAGGTCGTGGTGTTTGCTGCCGGTACGGGCAATCCCTTCTTCACCACTGACACCGCCGCTGCGCTGCGTGGTGCTGAAATCGGCGCCGAAGTCGTGCTCAAGGCCACCAAGGTGGATGGCGTGTACACGGCTGACCCGGTCAAGGATCCTTCGGCCACGCGTTACGACAAGCTGGCTTTCGATGAGGCCATCTCGCGCAATCTGGGCATCATGGATGCCACGGCCTTCGCGCTGTGCCGCGACCAGAAGCTGCCGATTCGCGTGTTCTCCATCGTCAAGCCTGGCGCACTCAAGCGCGTGGTCATGGGTGAAGACGAAGGCACTCTGGTGTACGCTTGAGCGTTTTGCTGCCACATGCCCGCAAAGGAACAAGAACATGACGATCGCTGAAATCAAAAAGAATACCGAAACCAAGATGGGTCAGTCCATCGAGGCGCTGAAGAACAACCTGGCTCGCGTGCGTACCGGCCGTGCGAATCCCGCGCTGCTGGATGCCATTCATGTCGAGTATTACGGCTCCATGGTGCCTCTGTCCCAGGTGGCCAATGTGTCTTTGCTGGATTCCCGCACCATCAGCGTGCAGCCCTGGGAAAAGAACATGGCTGCCAAGGTGGAAAAGGCCATTCGCGAGAGCGATCTGGGCCTGAATCCCGCTTCCATGGGCGATCTGATTCGCGTGCCCATGCCTCCCATGAGCGAAGAGCGCCGCAAGGAAATGACCAAGCTGGCGCGCAACGAAGGCGAGAACGCCAAGATTGCCGTTCGCAACCTGCGCCGCGATGCCAACGAAGGCGTGAAGAAGCTGGTCAAGGACAAGGAAGCCTCTGAAGACGATCAGAAGCGCTCCGAAGCCGAAATCCAGAAGATCACGGACAAGCATATTGCCGAGGTCGATACGCTGGTAGCGGCCAAGGAACAGGACATCATGGCGGTCTGAGTCTTTTCGAAGGACTTGCACTTTTGACATCCAAGAAAAACGGCGCGGTTCCGCGCCATATCGCCGTCATCATGGACGGCAACGGACGGTGGGCCAAGCGCCGTCTGCTTCCGCGTCTTGCCGGTCACAAGCAAGGTGTAGAGTCCCTGCGCCGCTGCGCTCGCGCCTGCGTCGAGCGTGGCGTGCAGGTGCTCACGGTGTTTGCGTTTTCCTCCGAGAACTGGAACAGGCCTCAGGAAGAGGTCTCGGGCCTCATGAGCCTGCTGGCCAATGCTCTGGCCAAGGAAGTTGCTCAACTCAGTCGCGACGGCGTGCGCCTGTACTTTGTTGGCGACCGTCAGGGGCTGAGCGACAAGGTCCGGGAGGGCTTGGCAGAGGCTGAGCGCATCACCGCTCACAATACGCGTCTGGTTCTCAACGTCTGCTTCAACTACGGTGGCCGCTGGGATATTGCCCAGGCTGCTCAGAAGCTGGTGGTCCAGGGGCTGGAGCTGACTCCCGAGAATCTTGACAGGGCCATGGCCTTGGCCCATGTGCCCGATCCTGATCTCATGATCCGCACCGGCGGTGAAACTCGCATCAGCAATTTCCTGCTTTGGCAGGCTGCTTATACAGAGCTTTTTTTCAGCAATGCCCTGTGGCCTGATTTCGACGAGGCCGCTCTTGACGAGGCCATTGCCGTGTTTGGCGGCCGTGAGCGCCGCTTCGGTCAGACTTCCGAGCAGATTCAACCATCATCTGCCGTCACCTTGACGGCTTAACCATAAGAGGTGCCATGCTCAAGCAGCGCGTCATTACCGCCTTGATTTTGCTGGCCATTTTGCTGCCGGCACTGTTTTATACGGCCAGCACCGTGCCCTTTGCCGCACTGATGCTGCTGTTCATGGCGGCTGGTGCCTGGGAGTGGGGGCGACTCAATGGTTTTGGACAGGCCGGTTCACTGGGGCTGGGTGCTGTCTGTACGGCGCTGTGCGCCGGCTCCTGGTGGGCCGGCTGGGTCGATCAGCCTCTGTCCACGCTGTGGCTGATTGCGGGTTCTCTCTGGGTACTGGGGGGCGTGCTGCTGCTGCGTGCTGGCGTGGCTGGCTGGCCGCATATTCCCGCTGCAGTTCGTCTGGTCGGCGGCGTGCTGGCATTGTGGCTGGCTTGGCTCGCCGTGGTGCAGGCGCGCAATATCGGCATCAACTTCCTGCTGTCGGTGCTGGTGCTGGTCTGGGTGGCTGATGTCTTTGCCTATTTTGCCGGCCGCACTTTCGGCCTGAAGTTCACCAGAAACAAGCTGGCGCCTTCCATCAGTCCCGGCAAGAGCTGGGAAGGTGTCTGGGGCGGCATGCTGGGGGTGATTGTTCTGGCTCTGGTCTGGAGTTGGGCAGATCGCCACTACGGCGCCGGTGTTCCCAGTTTCTATTCGGTGCTGCAGTCGCGCGGACTTTGGTTCCTGCTGCTGGCTGCGGTGTTTATGGCTGCGATGAGTGTGGTGGGCGACCTGGTCGAATCCCTCATCAAGCGCAGCGTCGGTGTCAAGGACAGCAGCGGCTTGCTGCCCGGCCATGGTGGTGTCCTGGATCGCATTGATGCCCTCCTGCCCACACTGCCGTTGGCGATGATGCTCTCATCCTTTGTGCATCCATGAAGCAGAAAATCACGGTTCTGGGTTCTACCGGTTCCATCGGAACCAATACCCTGGATGTGGTGGCGCGCCACCCTGAACAATACGAAATCTTCGCGCTGAGCGCAGCCACGCAAGTGGATCTGATGCTCAGTCAATGCGCGCAGTTCAAGCCGCAGTTCGCCGTGATGGCCAGTGCGCCCCATGCACGGCAGCTGGCTGAAAAGATCAAGCAGAGCGGACTCCAGACGCAGGTTCTTCAAGAGCGGGATGCTCTTGAAGTGATAGCTTCGCATCCTGATGTGGATGCCGTCATGGGGGCGATTGTCGGTGCGGCTGGACTGCCCCCCTGTCTGGCCGCGGCCAGAGCGGGCAAGCGCTTGCTGCTGGCCAACAAGGAAGCCCTGGTGGTGGGCGGTGCGCTGTTCATGGACACCGTCAGGCGCCATGGCGCCACCTTGCTGCCCATCGATAGCGAGCACTCGGCCATCTTCCAGTGCCTGCCCGAAGACAGCAGCACCTGGGCCGAGCGCGTCGACTCCTTGCTGCTGACGGCCTCGGGCGGCCCGTTCCGCCAGCGCGACCCGGCGACACTGTCCGAGATCACTCCCGAGCAGGCCTGCTCGCATCCCAACTTCTCCATGGGGCGCAAGATCTCGGTGGACTCCGCCACCATGATGAACAAGGCGCTGGAGGTGATCGAGGCGCGCTGGCTGTTCGATATGTCGCCCGAGAAGATCAAGGTGGTGATCCATCCGCAGCAGATCGTGCACTCCATGGTGCAGTTCAAGGATTCGTCGGTGCTCGCCCAGCTGGGAACGCCCGATATGCGGGTGCCGATTGCCTGCGGTCTGGCCTGGCCCGAGCGCATCGAAAGCGGCGCACCTGTGCTGGATTTCGCCAAGCTGGCGGCGCTGACCTTCGAGGAGGCGGATGCGCATCGCTTTCCCGGCCTGCATCTGTCCTGGCAGGCGCTGCGTGCGCCCGAAGGTACGACCACGGTGCTCAACGCCGCAAACGAAGTGGCGGTCGCCGCCTTCCTGGAGCGTCGCCTGTCGTTCGACCGCATTCATGCCGTCAACCTGCAGACGCTGGAATCCGTGCAACCGGGAGCCGTGAGCAGTCTTGAGGATCTGATGGCTCTCGATGCGCGAGCACGCGAGAGCGCGGCCGCCATAGCCGGCCGGTGGGCGCGCTGAACGGGCGCGAAGTGCGGGTGCTTGCAGGGCGGCAGTTGAACTTGCGGCCCGGCGCACACTCCAAGCATCGATTGGCAAAAAGGAGTTTCAGGTGTTGCTGACAGTTGTGGCTTTCATCGTGGCGCTCGGCGTTCTGATTGCGGTGCATGAGTGGGGCCACTATCGCGTTGCCGTGGCCTGTGGCGTCAAGGTGCTGCGCTACTCCGTGGGCTTTGGCAAGCCGCTGCTGCGCTGGGTCGGCAAGAAGTCGGGCACCGAGTATGTAATCGCGGCGCTGCCTCTGGGCGGCTATGTGCGCATGCTTGACGAGCGTGAGGGCGAGGTCAGGCCCGAGGAAAAGCATCTGGCCTTCAACAATCAGCCCCTGCGTTCACGTGCAGCCATTGTTGCGGCGGGGCCGGCAGCCAATCTGGTGCTGGCCGTGGCGCTGCTGGCGGTGGTCAACTGGGTGGGCACCAACGAGCCTGCAGCCCGACTGGCGGCTCCTGCGCAAGGCTCGTTGCTGAATCAGGCCGGTATTCAAAGTGGCGACTGGGTGCAGCGTGCCTCTGTGGGGGGCAAGGAATGGCAGCCTGTGCGCGCCCTGGGTGATCTGCGCTGGCTGGTGACGACAGCTGCCATTGAAGGTGAAACCTTGCAGCTGGAGGTGGCTGCCCAAGAGCATGGCGCGGCGCGTGTCGTGCCTCTCGATCTCGCTTCTTTGCAACAAAAGGAACCGGATGCAGCCTTCTTTGACAAGGTCGGGCTGCAGGGTGCCTGGAGTCGTCCGGTCATAGAAGAGGTTGTTGCCGGTGGCCCGGCAGAAAAGGCGGGTCTGCAAAAAGGCGATGTGTTGCTCAGCATCGATGGCCAGGCAGCTCAGGATGGTGCTCAGGCGCGTGCCGCGATTCGTGCCTCGGGCGCATCCGGTCAGGTTGAGCCGCAGGCCTGGGTTGTGGAACGTGCGGGCCAGCGTCTGAATCTGCGGGTGCAGCCGGAAATAGTTCCTGGCAAGGATGGGCAAGCTGCAACTGCGCGTGTGAATGCCTTTATCGGCAGCCAGCCCGAGATGGTGCTGGTGCGCCATGGCTTTCTGGATGGCCTGAGCGCCGGTGTGAAGAAGACCTGGGAGCTGTCCTCCATGACGCTGCGCATGATGGGGCGCATGCTGATCGGTCAGGCCTCGCTCAAGAATATCAGCGGTCCTTTGACGATCGCAGACTATGCCGGCAAGTCCGCCAGCATGGGATTGGTGCAATACCTGTCGTTCCTCGCGCTGATCAGCATCAGCCTGGGCGTTCTCAACCTGCTACCATTGCCCGTTCTGGATGGTGGGCACCTGATGTATTATCTTTGGGAAGGTTTGACGGGGCGCAGTGTCTCTGATGTCTGGGCTGAAAGATTGCAGCGTGCAGGCATCGCAGTCATATTGCTGATGATGTCAGTCGCCTTTTTCAACGATATCAACCGGCTCTGGGGCTAATTTTTACCGCTACGGTAGGCCGCATTCGCGGCGATTTCCACTCATGAAAAAACATTTCAATCGCTTGGGCGTGCGCTCTGCAACTGCCCTGGCTGCTATGGTTTTAGCTGCGCAAGCGGCATGGGCATTGGAGCCCTTCAAAGTTCAAGATATCCGCGTCGAGGGTTTGCAGCGAGTGGAGCCCGGTACGGTGTTCGCTTCCATGCCTTTGCGCGTGGGCGATGACTACAACGACGAAAAGGGCGCTGCTGCCATTCGTTCGCTGTTTGCCCTGGGTCTGTTCAAGGACGTGCGCCTCGAAGCCAATGGCAATGTGCTGGTGGTGGTTGTGGAAGAGCGACCCACCATTGCCGAGGTGAACTTTGCCGGCACCAAGGAGTTTGACAAGGACACTCTGCTCAAGGCCATGCGTGACGTGGGGCTGGCCGACGGCCGCCCCTTCGACAAGGCGCTGGCCGATCGCGCCGAGCAAGAGCTCAAGCGCCAGTACATCAACCGCAGCCTGTATGGTGCAGAAGTGGTGACCACGGTGACGCCTATCGAGCGCAACCGAGTGAACCTGACCTTCACAGTCTCCGAAGGTGAGCCGGCCAAGATCAACGAAATCCACATTGTGGGCAACAAGGCCTTCAAGGAGTCGACGCTCAAGGACTTGTTCGACCAGGACACCGGCAACTGGATGAGCTGGTACACCAAGTCTGACCGCTACGCCCGCAACAAGCTCAATGCCGACCTGGAGTCGCTGCGCTCCTACTATCTGCAGCGCGGCTATCTGGAGTTCCGTGTGGAGTCCACACAGGTCGCCATTTCTCCTGACAAGCAGAGCATCGGCCTGACCGTGAACATTCACGAAGGCAATCAGTATGTGGTCTCCGGCGTGAAGCTCGAAGGCAACTACCTGGATCGCGACGACGAGTTCAAGTCGCTGGTCAAGATCAAGCCCGGCGAGCCCTATAACGCCGACCAGGTTTCCGAGACCATCAAGGCTTTTACGGACTATTACAGCAATTTCGGTTTTGCTTTCGCCAAGGTGGAAGCCGTGCCCGAAATCGATCGTGCCAACAACCGTGTGTCCCTGGTGCTGCAGGCTCAGCCTTCGCGCCGTGCCTATATCCGTCGCATCAGCGTCAGCGGCAACAACAAGACGCGCGACGAGGTGATTCGCCGCGAGTTCCGCCAGTTCGAGGCCTCCTGGTATGACGGCCAGAAGATCAAGCTGTCGCGCGACCGCGTGGACCGTCTGGGCTTCTTCACCCAGGTCGACATTGAGACCCAGGAAGTGCCCGGCTCTCCCGATCAGGTCGATCTGATGATCAATGTGGTTGAGAAGCCCACAGGCTCGATCCAGCTGGGCGCAGGTTTTTCCAGCGCTGAAAAGGTCTCGCTGTCCTTCGGCATCAAGCAGGAAAACGTGTTCGGCTCGGGCAACTACCTGGGGCTGGATGTCAACACCAGCAAGTACAACCGCACCATGGTGGTGTCGACAACCAATCCGTACTTCACGGATACCGGTATCTCGCGCACCTATGACCTGTACTACCGCACCATCCGTCCCTACTACGACGATGGCGCCTACAAGATCGTCACCAAGGGTGCCAGCGTGCGTTTCGGCGTGCCCTTCAGCGAAATCGACACCATCTTCTTCGGCGCCGGTGTCGAAGGCAATGAAATCAAGCCGGGCACCTATATGCCCGAGGTCTACAACGAGTATTGCGGCGGGGCCGTGGGCGCGAATGTCGGCTGCTCCAAGACCGGCATTCCCCTGACGCTGGGCTGGTCTCGAGATAACCGCGACAGCGCGCTGGCCCCGAATGCCGGTCGCTATCAGCGCGTGAATCTGGAAGCTTCGTTCATGAGCGATATGCGCTATGCGAAGGCCAACTACCAGATTCAGCAATATATTCCGCTGAACAAGAAGTACACGATTGCCCTGAACGGCGAGCTGGGCTGGGGCAAGGGTCTGGGCGGCAATCCCTATCCCATCTTCAAGAACTTCTATTCGGGCGGTCTGGGCTCGGTGCGCGGTTTCGAGCAAGGCTCTTTGGGCAAGCACGATTCCGTGAACACCAATCTGGCCCTGGGTGGTACCCGCAAGCTGACCCTGAACGGTGAATTCATGGTTCCATTCCCCGGTGCCGGCAACGACAGAACCCTGCGTCTGTTCGGCTTTGTGGACGTGGGTAATGTGTGGGCGGAAGGTGAAAGCATGGATCTGGGGACCTTGCGTGCTTCCACCGGTATCGGTATCAGCTGGATTTCGCCGCTGGGTCCTCTGCGTTTGGCGTATGCTCAGCCAATCCGTAAGGAAACCGGCGATAGAATCCAGAAACTGCAATTCCAAATCGGAACATCTTTCTAATGAAATCTCTCTCTAGCCATCTTTCTCTGGCTGTGCTGCTTGGCGCCATGGCCGTCTCTGCGCATGCACAGGAATTCAAGGCCGGTTTTGTGAACACGGATCGCATCTTCCGTGAGGCATCCGCTGCCAAGGCTGCCCAAGCCAAGCTTGAGCAGGAGTTTTCTAAGCGTGAAAAGGATTTGGTCGATCAGGGCAATTCCTTGAAGACTGCTTCGGACAAGTTCGAGCGTGAAGCTACTACCATGTCCGAGAGCCAGCGCGCTTCGCGCCAGCGTCAGCTGGTGGATCAGGACCGTGAATTCCAGCGCAAGCGCCGCGAATTCCAGGAAGACCTGAACGCCCGTAAGAACGAAGAGCTGGCTACGGTGCTCGATCGTGCCAACAAGGTTGTCAAGCAAGTGGCCGAGACTGAAAAGTACGACGTCATCCTGCAAGAGGCCGTGTATATCAACCCCAAGTTCGATATCACCGACAAGGTCATCAAGGCCCTGAACGGCACAAAGTAATCCCAAGGATACTTTTGTGAGCGTTCTATTGGGACAGATTCTCGATGCGCTCGGTGGAGAACTGGTCGGTGGCGAGCGCGAGATGCCTATCTCGCGCATCGCTCCACTGGACTCTGCGGGTCACGGTGATCTGAGCTTTTTAAGCAATCCCCGCTATCGCCAGCAACTGGCCGCCTCACAGGCGGCCTGTGTCATTGTGGCGCCGACGATGCGTGATGAAGCGGCGCAGCGTGGCGCCTGCATTGTCACGGCCGATCCTTATGCCTATTTCGCGCGTGCCACCCAGTGGTGGAAGGCGCACCAGCAGGGCGGCAGGCCGCGCGGCATCCATGCGAGTGCGGTGGTGGATGCCACGGCACAGGTGCATGAAAGCGCCTATGTGGGGCCGCAGTGCGTGGTGGAGGCCGGCGCGGTCATCGGTGCCGATACGGTGCTGAAATCCCGTGTCACCATCGGCCAGGGCTGTGTGCTGGGCGAGCGTTGCATTGTGCATCCCGGTGTGGTCATCGGTGCCGACGGCTTCGGCTTCGCGCCTTCGGCGGGTCAATGGGAAAAGATCGAGCAGCTGGGGGCCGTGCGCATCGGCAACGATGTGGAAATCGGCGCCAACACCTGCGTGGATCGTGGGGCACTCGATGACACCGTCATTGAAGACGGCGTCAAGATCGATAATCTGGTGCAGATTGCCCACAATGTGCACATTGGTGCGCATACGGTGATTGCCGGCAATACCGGTATTGCCGGCAGTGCGCGCATCGGCAAGCGCTGCCAGATTGGTGGAGCCGCCAATATTCTGGGGCATTTGACGATTGCGGACGGTACGGTGATTTCGCCGACCTCCATGGTCACTCGTTCCTTGCCCAAGGCAGGTTTTTATACAGGCATCTTTCCGTTGCAAGAGAACGAGCAATGGGAAAAGAACGCTGCAACCTTCAGGCAGTTGTACACGCTCCGGGAGCGGGTCAAAAAGCTTGAACAAGCGCTGGCAGAGGGCCGGCAAAGCAACAACGGAAATTGATGATGGATATTCAAGAAATTCTCAAGCAACTGCCTCACCGCTATCCCTTTCTTCTGGTGGACCGGGTGCTGGAGCTTGAGCGCAACACGCGCATCAAGGCGATCAAGAACGTCACCTTCAACGAGCCGTTCTTCACCGGGCATTTCCCCGGTCGTCCGGTCATGCCCGGCGTGCTGATTCTTGAAGCTCTGGCCCAGGCTGCCGGCTTGCTGGCCTTCGATGCGATGGGCCAGGTGCCCGACGAAAACAATATCTACTACTTCGTGGGCATCGACTCGGCTCGCTTCAAGCGCCCCGTGGTGCCGGGAGACCAGCTGGCTCTGGAGATCACCATCGACCGCGTGCGCGGCGGCATCTGGAAGTTCAACGCCGTCGCCAGCGTGGATGGCGAAGTGGCCGCTGAAGCCCAGCTGATGTGCACCATGCGTCACGTGGGATAAGCGTTGATGGCGGCTGTGAGCTTGATTCATCCCACCGCCGTGGTGGACCCTGCGGCCCAGCTTGACACCTCGGTGTCGGTGGGGCCGTATGCGGTCATCGGCCCCAGGGTGCGCATTGGCGCCGGCAGCAAGGTGGGCGCGCATTGCGTGATCGAAGGCGACACCACCATTGGTGAAGGCAACCACATCTTCCAGTTCGCGTCGCTGGGTGCGCAGCCCCAGGACAAGAAGTACGCGGGCGAGCCCACGCGCCTGGTGATGGGCGACCGCAACACGGTGCGCGAGTTCTGTACCTTCAACACGGGGACCACGCAGGATCGCGGCGAGACGACCATCGGCAATGACAACTGGATCATGGCCTATGTGCATATCGCGCATGACTGCATCATTGGCAACCAGACCACGCTGGCCAACAACACCACGCTGGCAGGCCATGTGCATGTCGGCGACTGGGTGACGATTGGGGGCCTGACCGGTGTGCTGCAGCGCATGCGCATCGGCGCGCACGCCATGGTGGGCTTTCAGGCCCATGTGAACAAGGATGTGCCGCCCTTCATGACGGTGGACGGCAATCCGCTGGCCGCGCGCAGTGTGAATCTGATCGGTCTCAAGCGCCGTGGCTTCTCGGATGCACGCATTGCCGCGGTGCGCGAGATGCACAAGCTGCTGTACCGCCAGGGTCTGACGCTGGAACATGCCATTGCGGCCATGGATGCGATCAAGTCGGCAACGCCTGAAGCGGTGCAGGATGTGGACTTCATGCAGTCCTTTCTGGCATCGGCAAGCAACGGCATTACACGTTGATAGCAGCTCGCGCTGTCCCTATCTGAGTTTGAGACGTGAATGGCTCTGAAATGCCCAATAAGCAAACGCAAGTAGCTGCAGATTCAATAGCGCCCAGCATTGCCATGGTGGCCGGCGAGGCCTCCGGTGATCTGCTGGCTTCGCTGTTGCTGGACGGCCTGCGTCAGCGCTGGCCCGATGCGAGCTCCATGGGCATAGGCGGCGACAGAATGCAGGAGCGCGGCTTTGACGCCTGGTGGCAGTCAGAGCGCCTGGCTGTGCACGGCTACAGCTGGGAAGTGCTGGCGCGCGTGGCCGAGTTGCTCGGCATTCGCAAAAAGCTGCGTCAGCGCCTGATTGCGCATCCGCCCTCGGTCTTCGTGGGCGTGGATGCGCCGGACTTCAACCTGGGGTTGGAAACCGGCTTGCGCGAAGCCGGCATCAAGACCGTGCACTTTGTCTGCCCTTCGATCTGGGCCTGGCGTGCCGATCGCGTGGAGAAAATCCGTCGCGCGGCCGACCATGTGCTGTGCATCTTCCCGTTCGAGCCGGAACTGCTGGCCCAGCACGGCATCGAAGCCACTTACGTCGGCCATCCGCTGGCGCAGGTGATTCCCTTGCATCCCGACAGGGTGGCCGCGCGTGCGCGCCTGGGTCTGGCCGAAGAGGGGCTGGTGCTGGCCTTGCTGCCCGGCAGCCGCCGCTCCGAGGTGCGCTACATTGCCTCAGGCTTTTTCAAGGCGGCCGCGCTGGTCCGCAAGGCATTGCCGCAGACCCAGATCGTGGTGCCGGCCGTGCCTTCCCTGTATGAGGAGGTGCAGCGCATTGCGGCCGAGGCCGGCATGCAGGACCACTGCCTCATCGTCAAGGGCCAGTCCCACGATGTGCTGACTGCCTGCGACTGCACGCTGATTGCCAGCGGCACCGCCACGCTGGAGGCCGCGCTCTACAAGCGCCCCATGGTCATCAGCTACAGCATGCACCCCTGGAGCTGGCGCCTCATGAAGCGCAAACAGCTGCAGCCCTGGGTGGGGCTGCCCAATATTCTGTGCGGAGATTTTGTCGTGCCCGAGCTGCTGCAGGATGCGGCAACACCCGAGGCGCTGGCCCAGGCCGCACTGGGCTGGCTCAGAGCCAGCCAGGATTCTCCTGCCACCATTGAAGCGCTGGTTGAGCGCTTCACCGCGCTACATCACGAATTGCGCCGCGATACCGCCGAACTGGCTGCCCATGCGATCCAAAAAATCATTGCCACCCCCGCTGCTTGAGCAAGGCTGCCTGCCCTGGCATCCGCCCGGGCTGGTTGCCGGGGTGGATGAGGCAGGGCGTGGCCCGCTGGCCGGCCCGGTGGTGGCTGCTGCCGTCATTCTGGACGATCTGAAGCCTATTGCCGGGCTTAACGACTCCAAGAAGCTCACGGCCAACCGTCGCGAGGTGCTCTACGACGAAATCCGTGCCAAGGCGCTGTGCTTTTGCATAGCACAGGCCTCGGTGCAGGAGATTGACGAGATCAACATCCTCAAGGCAACGCTGCTGGCCATGCGCCGCGCGGTGATGGGCTTGCGTCTCAAGCCCGTGCTGGTGCTGGTGGACGGCAACCAGCTGCCGCAGATCGATGTGCAGGCCGAGGCCATCGTCAAGGGGGACTCGCTGGTGCAGGCCATTTCTGCGGCGTCCATCTTGGCCAAGGTCACGCGCGACCGCTGGTGCGAGCGGCTGGATGCCCAGTACCCGCAGTACGGCTTTGCGGGCCACAAGGGCTATGGCACGGCCGCGCATCTGCAGGCCTTGCGCGCCCATGGCGCGACGGCAGAGCACAGGCGCTCCTTTGCGCCCGTGGCCCAGGTGCTGCAAGCCGGCCAGGTGTGTGCGGGCGGCACGGCGCAGCCCGTGCTGTGCGAGACCGGGCTGTCGGGCGTAACGTCCAGCCTGCAGATGTCGCAGGCTTTGCTCTACGTCTGATGCGCGCCTGATCGACATTGTCTGCATTCCCGAGTGCGGCGCAGGGCCGCCTCGGGCGTTCTATCTTCTTTGGGGCTTACGCAAACAAGAGTGTCACAACGGCCTGCCTTCTGAGGCAGTCGCCCGGCCTGAACCCGTTTTGCGTAAGTCGTGTTTTCGTTTCAGGCTCGGCCAGGCGCTTGCATGCCGGGTTTTTGTTTTTTCTCAGAGGTCGACATGGCTGCACGCCCCCAGGTCACGGACATTCATTCGCGCGACAACGCTTTCGTCAAGGAGCTGCGCCGTCTGTCCCAGGACAGCACGGCCTACCGCAAGCAGGGCCAAGTCTGGCTTGAAGGCGATCATCTTTGCCGTGCAGCCCTGGTGCGGGGCCTGAAACCAAAGGTTGCCGTTTTTGCTCAGTCTTTCTGGCCTCAGGCGCCCGAAGAGTGGGTGCAGGCAGCCGGCAAGGTAGTGGTGCTGGCAGATGTCTTGTTCGACGAGATCAGCGCCCTGGAGTCTCCCGCCCGCATGGGCTATGTGATGGACTGGGATGCGGGTGTGCAGGTGCAGCCGGGCGTTGCGACCGTGGTGCTGGACCGCGTCCAGGATGCCGGCAATGTGGGCAGCATCCTGCGCAGCGCGTCGGCCTTCGGCTTCACCCAGATCGTGGCACTCAAGGGTACGGCCGCGCTGTGGAGTCAGAAGGTGCTGCGCGCCGGAATGGGTGCTCACTTCGGCCTGCATCTGGTCGAGGCGGCATCGGTCGAGGATGTGCAAGCCCTGCAAGTGCCCCTGGTAGTGACCAGCTCCCACCAGGGGACATTGATTCATGAGGCGGACCTGCCCTGGCCCTGTGCCTGGGCCATGGGCCATGAGGGGCAGGGCGTGGGTGATGCGCTGATGGAGATGGCGAGCCACCGCATCAGCATTGCACAGCCCGGAGGTGAGGAGTCACTCAATGTGGCTGCTGCTGCAGCGATCTGTCTGCACGCGAGCAGCGTAAGCATGCTACGCCGTAGAGGGTAATCCCGGGGCGCTTCAAAGGGGTGAAGCGGACAGAGCCTATAATGGGCGGCTTTCAAGCATTCCTTCATACGCCTAGCGACGCTTCCTCGCCATTCCCTGCAGACACAAATGTCCCAGCGCACACGCCGGGGCTTCGTTGGGCGTAACCGTAATTAAAAAACCGGAGAACCCAGTGCTTTTGTCTCTCAAGGGAAATTTCCCATCCGCCATTCTGGCGCTCGCAGACGGCACGGTCTTTATTGGCAACTCGATTGGTGCGCAAGGCACCACTGTTGGCGAAGTCGTTTTCAACACTTCGCTGACCGGCTACCAGGAAATCCTCACAGACCCCAGCTATTGCCAGCAGATCGTGACGCTCACGTATCCGCACATCGGCAACTACGGTGTCAATCCTGAAGACGTCGAAGCTGACAAGATCCATGCCGCAGGTCTCATCATCAAGAACCTGCCTTTGCTGGCCAGCAACTTCCGAAGCACCCAGACGCTGTCCGAGTACCTGATCGAAGGTAAGACCGTCGCCATCGCCAACATCGACACCCGCAAGCTCACGCGACTGCTGCGTGATCAAGGCGCGCAGAACGGCGCAATCGTGGGTCTGGCCGCTGGTGAAGAAGTCACCCAGGCCAGGATCGACGAGGCCATCGCCGCCGCCAAGGCAGCCCCCAGCATGAAGGGTCTGGATCTGGCCAAGGTCGTGTCCACCGACAAGTCCTACCCATGGACCGAGACCGAGTGGTCGCTGGGCGAAGGCTACGGCAAGCTCGAATCGCCCAGGTTCAAGGTCGTGGCCTATGACTTCGGCGTGAAGAAGAACATTCTGCGCATGCTGGCCGAGCGCGGCTGCGACGTGACCGTCGTGCCTGCCCAGACACCAGCCAAGGATGTGCTGGCTCTGAATCCGGACGGCGTGTTCCTGTCCAACGGCCCTGGCGACCCCGAGCCTTGCGACTACGCGATTGCCGCCGTGCAGGAGATCATGGCCGCCAGGATGCCGGTGTTCGGTATCTGCCTGGGCCATCAGATCATGGCTCTGGCCTCCGGCGCCAAGACCTTCAAGATGCAGAACAGCCATCATGGTGCCAACCACCCCGTCAAGGACCTGGACACCGGCCGCGTCAGCATCACCAGCCAGAACCACGGTTTTGCGGTGGAGCTGGAGTCGCTGCCCGCCAATGCCCGCGCCACGCACATCAGCCTGTTCGACGGCACGTTGCAAGGCCTGGAGCGCACCGATGTGCCTGCCTTCTGCTTCCAGGGTCACCCCGAAGCATCGCCCGGCCCCAACGATATCGGCTATCTGTTTGACCGCTTCACAGCGCTGATGGAGAAACACAACAATGCCTAAGCGCAACGACCTTAAAAGCATTCTGATCATTGGCGCCGGTCCCATCGTGATCGGTCAGGCCTGCGAGTTTGACTACTCTGGCGTGCAGGCCTGCAAGGCCCTGCGCGAAGAGGGTTACAAGGTCATCCTGATCAACAGCAACCCTGCCACGATCATGACCGACCCGGCCACTGCCGACGTCACCTACATCGAACCCATCACCTGGCAGACGGTCGAGAAGATCATCGCCAAGGAGCGTCCCGATGCGATCCTGCCCACCATGGGTGGCCAGACTGCGCTGAACTGCGCACTGGATCTGTGGAAGAACGGCGTGCTGGACAAGTACAAGGTCGAGCTGATCGGCGCCAAGCCCGAAGCCATTGACAAGGCCGAAGACCGTCTGAAGTTCAAGGACGCCATGACCAAGATCGGTCTGGGCTCCGCGCGTTCCGGCATCGCCCACTCCATGGACGAAGCCTGGGCCGTGCAAAAGCAGATGGGCTTTCCCACCGTCATCCGCCCCAGCTTCACGCTGGGCGGCACCGGCGGCGGCATTGCCTACAACCCCGAGGAATTCGAAACCATCTGCAAGCGCGGTCTGGAGGCTTCGCCCACCAACGAGCTGCTGATCGAAGAATCCCTGCTGGGCTGGAAAGAGTACGAGATGGAAGTGGTGCGCGACACTGCTGACAACTGCATCATCGTCTGCTCCATCGAAAACCTGGACCCCATGGGCGTGCACACCGGTGACTCCATCACCGTGGCACCGGCCCAGACACTGACCGACAAGGAATACCAGATCATGCGTAACGCATCTCTGGCCGTTCTGCGCGAAATCGGTGTGGACACTGGCGGCTCCAACGTGCAGTTCTCGGTGAATCCCAAGGACGGTCGCATGATCGTCATCGAGATGAACCCCCGCGTCTCGCGTTCCTCGGCACTGGCTTCCAAGGCCACGGGCTTCCCCATTGCCAAGATCGCGGCCAAGCTGGCCGTGGGTTTCACGCTGGACGAGCTCAAGAACGAAATCACCGGTGGCAAGACCCCCGCTTCGTTCGAGCCCTCGATCGACTACGTGGTCACCAAGATCCCGCGTTTCGCTTTCGAGAAGTTCCCCGCCGCCGACAACCGCCTGACCACGCAGATGAAGTCCGTGGGCGAAGTGATGGCCATCGGCCGTACCTTCCAGGAGTCCTTCCAGAAGGCCTTGCGCGGCCTGGAAGTGGGCGTGGACGGCATGAACGAAAAGACCCAGGATCGCGAAATCCTGGAAAAGGAACTGGGCGAGCCCGGTCCCGATCGCATCTGGTATGTGGGTGACGCTTTCGCTGCCGGCTGGTCGCTGGACGAGGTGCACAACATCACCAAGATCGACAAGTGGTTCCTGGTGCAGATCGAAGAGATCGTCAAGATCGAACTCGAGCTGGACAAGCTCTACGAAGCCAAGGGTGAAGGCGCTCTGGCGGCTCTGGATGCGCAGACCCTGCGCAGCCTCAAGCAAAAGGGCTTCTCGGACCGCCGCCTGGCCAAGCTGCTGCACACCAGCGACAAGGCCGTGCGCGAAGCGCGCAAGGCGCTGAAGGTGCGTCCCGTGTTCAAGCGCGTGGATACCTGCGCTGCCGAGTTCGCTTCCAATACCGCATACATGTACTCCACGTATGACGAAGAGTGCGAAGCCGCTCCCACGGACAAGAAGAAGATCATGGTGCTGGGCGGTGGCCCGAACCGTATCGGCCAGGGTATCGAGTTTGACTATTGCTGCGTGCACGCCGCCATGGCCATGCGCGAAGATGGTTACGAAACCATCATGGTCAACTGCAACCCCGAGACCGTGTCCACCGACTACGACACTTCCGATCGCCTGTACTTCGAGCCCCTGACGCTGGAAGACGTGCTGGAAATCGTGGACGTGGAGCAGCCCGAAGGCGTGATCGTGCAGTACGGCGGCCAGACGCCTCTGAAGCTGGCTCTGGGCCTGGAGCGCGAAGGCGTGAAGATCATCGGCACCACGCCCGACATGATCGATGCCGCCGAGGACCGCGAGCGCTTCCAGAAGCTGCTCAACGAACTGGGTCTGCGCCAGCCTCCCAATGCCACTGCGCGTACCGAAGCCGAAGCCCTGGAAAAGGCTGCCGGCCTGGGTTACCCCCTGGTGGTGCGTCCTTCCTATGTGCTGGGCGGCCGTGCCATGGAAATCGTGCACGAGCAGCGCGACCTCGAGCGCTACATGCGCGAAGCCGTGAAGGTCTCCAACGACTCTCCCGTGCTGCTGGATCACTTCCTGTCCAACGCCATCGAGTGCGATGTGGACTGCGTGCGCGACAAGACCGGCGCCGTGTACATCGGCGGCGTGATGGAGCACATCGAGCAAGCCGGCGTGCACTCCGGTGACTCCGCCTGCTCGCTGCCTCCTTACTACCTGAAGGCCGAAACCGTCGCTGAAATCAAGCGCCAGACCGCAGCCATGGCCGAAGGCCTGCATGTGGTGGGCCTGATGAACGTGCAGTTCGCCATCAAGGAAGCAGACGGCCAGGACGTGATCTACGTGCTGGAAGTGAACCCCCGCGCCTCGCGCACCGTGCCTTTCGTCTCCAAGGCCACCGGCGTGCAACTGGCCAAGGTGGCGGCACGCTGCATGGCCGGCCAGACTCTGGCCGAGCAGGGCGTCACCAAGGAAGTCACGCCGCCTTACTTCAGCGTCAAGGAAGCCGTGTTCCCGTTCGTGAAATTCCCCGGTGTGGACACCATTCTCGGCCCCGAGATGAAGTCCACCGGTGAAGTCATGGGCGTGGGCAAGACCTTTGGCGAAGCCTTTGTGAAGAGCCAGATGGGCGCCGGCGTGCACCTGCCCGCCGAAGGCAAGGTCTTCCTGTCGGTGAAGAACAACGACAAGACCCGTGCCGTGGCCGTGGCCAAGGAGCTGGTTGCCATGGGCTACCACCTGTGCGCCACACGCGGCACGGCTGCAGCGATTGCTGAAGCTGGCCTGGAAGTGCAAGCGGTCAACAAGGTGACTGAAGGCCGTCCTCACATCGTGGACATGATCAAGAACGGCGAAATCGCCCTGGTCATCAACACCGTGGAAGAGCGCCGCAACGCCATCGCCGACTCGCGCCAGATCCGTACCAGCGCGCTGCTGGCACGCGTGACCACCTTCACCACCATCTTCGGCGCGGAAGCGGCCGTGGAAGGCATGAAGGCCATGCGCGGCAGCCTGGACGTGCACTCGGTGCAAGAGCTGCACGCCATGCTGACCAAGGCCTGAAAAGGCTGACGCCCGATGCAGCCCGCAAGGGCTGCCGGGTTTTTACCGCACTTGTGCCGCGGCAAACACGGCATAATCTGCGGTAATGTATTTGAACCGCCGCGCGGCAACGTGCGGCGGTTTGCTTTTGGGGCACAGGCCCCTGTTTGACGTTGTCACTCAGGCCTGTGCGAGAGGTGCCGCGCTGGGCGCGGCGTTTGCTGAATTTGGAGACTCGATCATGGCCACCATCCCAATCACCAAGCGCGGAGCAGAAAAGCTCAAGGTGGAACTGCAACGCCTGAAGACGGTGGATCGTCCTGCGGTCATTCAAGCCATTGCAGAGGCCCGTGCCCAGGGTGACCTGAGCGAAAACGCCGAATACGAATCCGCGAAGGAGCAGCAGGGCTTCATCGAGGGTCGCATCATCGAGGTCGAAGGCAAGCTGTCTGCCGCGCAGGTGATCGATCCTACCGAGCTGGATGCTGGCGGCCGTGTGGTGTTCGGTGCGACCGTGGACCTGGAAGATGAAGACAGCGGCTCGGCCGTGACCTACCAGATCGTGGGCGAGGACGAGGCTGATCTCAAGCACGGCCTGATCAACGTGTCCAGCCCGATTGCCCGCGCCTTGATCGGCAAGGAAGAGGGCGATACCGCCGTGGTGCAGGCACCGGGCGGCGAGCGTCGCTACGAGATCGTAGGCGTAAAGTACATCTAATCACCCCTGAGGCGCTGCGCGCCTTCCCCTCTCTCTTCGGGAGGGGACGACATCCTCGCTGCGGGGCGGCCCTTGCTTGATGTCCTTTGCTTGGGCTGTGCCGGTTTACAGACTGGTCACTATGTTTGAACGCCTGCCTTTCTTTTGCGCTGCTCTTTGGTGGGGCAGTTTGTCGACCATCGGCTTTGTGGCCGTACCCATGCTGTTTGCCCATCTGCCCACGCCGGCTCTGGCGGGCTTTATGGCAGCCAAGCTGTTTGCGGCGCAGACTTGGATTTCCATAGCATGTTGCGCTCTGCTGCTGGTGTTTTCAAAGCGAAAACATGCTGAAAAGCTTGAGCAATGGGCGCAGGCAGCTATCGGTTTTGTGATCACCGGCATGTTGCTGGCCCTGCTGGTGCAGTATGGCGTGTCGCCCAAGATCGTAGCGCGCGAGAACCTCAGACTCTGGCACAGCGTGGGCACCGGCATGTATGCGCTGCAGTGGCTGTGCGCCGCCGTCGTGCTGTGGCGTGTGGCGGGTGCTCGCAAGCCGGCTTGATCCAGTGCAAGCCCGCCCCAGTTGCCGGGAGTACACTGCCGAAGCCATGGAATCTCAAATCGTAAAAATCGACGCGACCGACTGGAGCAATGTCCAGGGGCGCGATGAATGGACTGCTGCCGTCGAAGCCGGCAAGGTGCTGTACTTTCCCCAGCTGAGCTTTGAGCTCTCCGAGCAGGAAAAAACGCTGCTGCGCCCCGATGTGCGCGATCCCAAGACGCGCAATATCAGCCTCAATGTGGATGGCTCGATCAAGGGCGTGGCGGGCGACGAGTCCACGCAGGCGCAGGTGGCGGCCATGGTCGGGCGCTTTCGCGAGCAGGCCACGGCGCTGATCGCGGGCCTGTTTCCTGCCTACATGCCGGTGGTACGCATGGCACCTACCAGTTACCGCCCCTCGCAGGTGGAAACGCGGGCGCAGTCCTGGCGTGCGGACGACAAGCGCATGCATGTGGATGCCTTTCCTTCGCGGCCCAACTATGGCGAGCGCATTCTGCGCGTCTTCACCAATGTCAACCCGGATGGCCAGCCCCGGGTCTGGCGGGTGGGCGAGCCGTTCACCGATGTGGCCAAGCGTTTTGTGCCGCGTGCCAAGCCCTACAGCGCCTGGCAGGCCAAGGCGCTGGAGCTGCTGCATGTGACCAAGTCCTATCGCAGCGAATACGACCATCTGATGCTTCAGCTGCATGACGGCATGAAGGGCGATCCTGACTATCAGCAAAATGCACCCCAGGAAACCGTGCCTTTCGCGGCAGGTTCCACCTGGGTGTGCTTCTCCGATCAGGCAGTGCATGCCGTCATGTCGGGGCAGTACATGCTGGAGCAGACCTTGTTTCTGCCGTCAGGCAGTGAATACAACCCTGCGGCCAGCCCGCTGTCCATTCTCTCGCGCATGAAGGGGCATCCGCTGGTCGATGCCAAATATCGCTGATCCATCGGTCAGGCGAGCACAAAAAAGGCGTTGAACCTCGCGGTCAACGCCTTTTGTTTTTGAGGCTGCAACTGCAGTCGTCTCTCAGCCCCAGGCCTTCTCGATCCACCTGGCGGGCTCGATATGGCGAAAGCGCTTGTTGCGGCGCCCTTCCAGGGCATCGGGCGGGTTCACTTCGCCGTGGAAGATCACGATGCGCGCATCGGCGGGCGGCAGCGGCTCCTTCCAGTAGTTGCTGGGCCAGGTCGGAATGCAGTAGTACTTGAAGCTGGGGCACCAGGCGGCAGGCCAGTAGTCCAGCTTGCCCTGCTTGTGCAGAAAGTGCGACAGGTACTCCTGCTCGTTGCGGTACTTGGCACGCATCTCTTCGGTGTGCGCACGGAAATGCTCCAGCACATCGGCATGGGCACCCAGCTCGAAGCGGTAGACCGAGGAGTTGCCGACAATGCGTTCGCCAAAGCGCCAGAAACGCGGATAGTCGTGAATGATGCGGAAGTCGCCGGGCAGCGTGAAGAACTCGTCGAGGCTGCCCACAATCACCACATCCAGGTCCAGGAACAGCGCCTGACCCTTGAGGCCGTGCAGGTCGCGCTCGAAGGTGGTGAGCTTCTTCCAGGCGCCGTCACGCTGGCCGGGAGCCAGATGAATGTTCAGGTCGGGAATGGGAAAGCACTCCACTTCGGAGCGAATCCCCTCTGTGCTGTCGGTCAGGCAGACAAAGCGAAAATCTCCGCTGAGATGGCGGCGCACCATGGCGTAGAGTCGGTTGACGTACTCCGGGCCGTATTTGGTGCCCCATTTCATGCAAAGAATGTGGCGTTGCTGCTGTGTGGTCTGAGCCATGGCTTGGTGGTCTAGGCGAAGAAAAAAGGCGGGTGGGCGGGCAGACAGGGCGGATCGGCAGATCAGTCCTGACGGCCTTTCTTGACCGACTTCTGCTTGGGCTTGGCGCGCTTGATGGTGCCGCCGGCGGTCAGGCGCTGGTTGCCGAGCACGCGCAGCTGCTTGACTTCGGGCTTCTGGCCGGCGCGGCCGAACTTGAGCACCTTGACGTCGCGAGGACCGGGCATGCGGTCTTCGTCAAAGGCCTTTTCCTTTTCGGGAATCGGGCGCCACAGCACCAGCAGCTTGCCGATGTGCTGGATGGGGGCGGCGTTCAGCTCGTCGCAAAGTTGTTGATAGATCTGCTCGCGGGCTGCACGGTCGTCGCCGAAAACGCGGACCTTGATCAGACCATGGGCATTGAGTGCGGCGTCCACTTCCTTTTGAACGGCAGTGGTCAGACCATCGCCACCGATGAGGACGACGGGGTCCAGATGGTGGGCTTCGGCGCGGTGTTCCCGGCGCTGCGCGGGAGTTAATTCAATTTGGGGCATACCCGTATTATCAAGGCTGCGAGAATTCAGGCATGAAAACGAAAACCAAAAGCAAGAAGGTCAATAAGAATTGGCTGCACGATCACATCAATGACCCGTATGTGAAAGCCGCCCAAAAGGATGGCTATCGTGCCCGCGCGGCCTACAAGCTCAAGGAAATTGACGAGTCGCTCAAGCTGATTCAGCCCGGCCACACCGTGGTGGACCTGGGTTGTGCGCCCGGCGCCTGGAGTCAGTATGTGCGCCGTCGTCTCTCTCCCAGCGGTGCGGCTGTGGGCGAGCTCAACGGCCGCATCATCTCGCTGGATCTGCTGCCCATGGAGCCCATCGAGGGCGTGCATTACATCCAGGGCGACTTTCGTGAAGAGGCGGTGCTGGCGCAGCTGGAAGAAGCCATGGGCGGCGGCAAGGCCGATGTGGTGGTCTCTGATATGGCGCCCAATCTGTCGGGCCATGGCGCCACTGACGGCGCGCGGGTTGCGGTGCTGATCGAGATGGCCGTCGATTTTGCGATCAATAACATGAAGCCCGAGGGCGCGCTGGTGGTCAAGTTGTTCCACGGCAGCGGCTATAACGAGCTGGTGGATCTGTTCAAGCAGACCTTCAAGGTGGTCAAGCCCATCAAGCCCAAGGCCTCGCGCGACCGGTCTTCCGAGATTTTCCTGGTGGGGATGGGGCTGAAGCAGGGCTCCTGACTCAGTTGCCGGCTTGCATAGGGGCATTTGATCTCATGCCTTGCTGCAGCAAACCAGTGAAACTGATAGCGCAAAGCCCTGATAAAACACAGGCTTAGAGCCGTTTGCCTGTCGGACCATAGCTTGCCTATGGCCGCTATAGGGGGAAATAGGCGTCCTGGTCGCTTGAAACACCTAAAATGAACCTCAACTAGGTCTGGAGTCCCCTCCGGGCCTTTACGTCTGAATATTCCATTGGAGCCCCGCTTGAACAATCAGTGGTTTTCAAAAGTCGCCGTCTGGCTGGTCATCGCCATGGTGCTGTTTACGGTGTTCAAACAGTTTGACACCCGAGGTGCTGGCGGTGCCTCTCATGTTGGCTACTCGGAATTCCTGGAGCAGGTGCGCAACAACCGTATCAAGAGCGCCACCATTCAGGAAGGTGCCGGCGGTACCGAGGTCGTAGCCACCACCACCGATGATCGCAAGATCCGCACTACAGCCACCTACCTGGATCGTGGTCTGGTGGGCGACCTGATCAACAACAACGTCAAGTTCGACGTCAAGCCACGTGAAGAAGGCTCGCTGCTCATGACGCTGCTCGTGAGCTGGGGCCCCATGCTGCTGCTGATCGGCGTATGGGTGTACTTCATGCGTCAGATGCAGGGCGGCGGCAAGGGCGGCGCCTTCAGCTTCGGCAAGTCCAAGGCGCGCATGCTCGACGAGAACAGCAACACCGTCACCTTTGCCGACGTGGCTGGTGCCGATGAAGCCAAGGAAGAGGTCAAGGAAGTCGTGGACTTTCTCAAGGACCCCAACAAGTTCCAGAAGCTCGGCGGCCGTATTCCCCGTGGTCTGCTGCTGGTCGGCCCTCCCGGCACCGGCAAGACGCTGCTGGCCAAGTCCATCGCGGGCGAAGCCAAGGTGCCTTTCTTCTCGATCTCGGGTTCCGACTTCGTTGAAATGTTCGTCGGCGTGGGCGCGGCCCGTGTGCGCGACATGTTCGAGAACGCCAAGAAGAATGCACCCTGCATCATCTTCATCGACGAAATCGACGCGGTCGGTCGCCAGCGCGGCGCCGGCATGGGCGGCGGCAACGACGAGCGCGAGCAGACGCTGAACCAGATGCTGGTCGAGATGGACGGTTTCGAGACCAACCTCGGCGTGATCGTGGTGGCGGCAACCAACCGTCCCGACATTCTCGACGCAGCGTTGCTGCGCCCCGGCCGCTTCGACCGTCAGGTCTATGTGACGCTGCCCGATATCCGTGGCCGCGAGCAGATCCTGAACGTGCACATGCGCAAGATTCCCGTGGGCCAGGACGTGAACCCCGCCATCATCGCGCGCGGCACGCCCGGCATGTCGGGTGCCGACCTGGCCAATCTCTGCAACGAAGCGGCTCTGATGGCGGCACGCCGCAATGCTCGCACCGTGGAGATGCAGGACTTCGAGAAGGCCAAGGACAAGATCATCATGGGCCCCGAGCGCAAGTCCATGGTCATGCCCGAGGAAGAGCGCCGCAATACGGCCTACCATGAGGCGGGCCACGCCCTTATCGGCAAGCTGCTGCCCAAGTGCGATCCCGTGCACAAGGTCACCATCATCCCGCGCGGTCGTGCGCTGGGCGTGACCATGAGCCTGCCCGAGAAGGACCGCTACTCCTACGACAAGGAGTACATGCTCAACCAGATCGCCATGCTGTTTGGCGGACGCATCGCCGAAGAAGTGTTCATGAACCAGATGACGACTGGTGCATCGAACGACTTCGAGCGTGCGACCCAGATCGCCCGTGACATGGTGACGCGCTACGGCATGAGCGATGCGCTGGGCACCATGGTCTACTCCGAGCAGGAAGGCGAGCCTTTCCTGGGCCGTACCTTCAGCCGAGGCTCCAATCTGTCCGAATCCACCATGCAGAAGGTGGACGACGAAGTGCGTCGCATCATCGACGAGCAATATGCGCTGGCGCGCAAGCTGATCGAAGACAACAGCGACAAGATGCACGCCATGGCCAAGGCCATGCTGGACTGGGAGACGATCGACTCCGAGCAGCTCAACGACATCATGGCCGGCAAGGAGCCTCGTCCTCCCAAGGACTGGACGCCTCGCAACCCACCTTCATCGGATGGTGGCAATTCCTCGGGAGGCAATCCCGCATCGAATGCCGAGCCCTCGCCGACTACGGCTTGAGCGCCAAGCCTCATACACAAAAGGTCCCTCAGGGGCCTTTTGTTTTTGCACTCTCAGATATCGGAAGATTTATGTCGCAACAGTGGCAAACCTCGCGTTTTCTCTTGCAGCTCGACAAGCCTCAGGTCATGGGCATTGTGAATGTGACCCCGGATTCCTTTTCGGACGGAGGCAGGCATGCCGGTGTATCCCAGGCCATGGCCCATGCGGAGCTGCTGCTGGAGCAGGGGGCGCATATTCTGGATATAGGTGGCGAGTCCACCAGGCCGGGCTCACCCGCTGTGAGCCTTGAAGACGAGCTGGCTCGCGTTCTGCCCGTGCTGCGCGAAGCCGTCAAGCTCAACGTGCCCATCTCCATCGATACCTACAAGCCCGAAGTCATGGCCGCGTCTCTGGATCTGGGGGCCGACATCATCAACGACATCTGGGCGCTGCGCCAGCCCGGTGCCTTCGAGGTGGTGAGCAGGCACGCCAGCTGTGGCGTGTGCCTGATGCATATGCACAAGACCCCGCAAGACATGCACCTGGAGCATATGCAGGGCAATGCCGTGGCCCAGGTTCGGGACTTTCTGCTGCAGGTGACGCAGCCTTTGCTCGACGCAGGCGTTGCTCGCACCCGCATTGCCTGGGATTACGGTATTGGTTTCGGCAAGAGCGTGGTACAAAATTTTGCCTTGCTTGCACATCAGCGTGAGTTGCTGGGCCTAGACTTCCCCCTGCTGGCGGGCTGGTCGCGCAAGGGCTCCCTGGGGCAGGTGACCGGCCTGCCTGTGGACCAGCGCATGGTGCCCAGCGTCGCGGCGGCATTGCTGGCGGTCGAGCGTGGGGCCAAAATTGTGCGTGTCCACGATGTGAAGGATACGGTGGCTGCGCTGGCAGTCTGGCAGGCCATGCATGATGCGCAAGCGCCGCAGGCCTGATGACAGGGTATTGAATCTAAAAAGGACAACGAGAATATGGCACGACAGTATTTCGGCACCGACGGGATTCGCGGCACAGTGGGCAAGTCGCCCATCACGCCTGACTTTGCCCTGCGTCTGGCGCATGCCGTGGGTCGCGTGTTGCGCCGCACGCAAGAGCGCCCTCTGGTGCTGATCGGCAAGGACACCCGCATCTCCGGCTACATGCTGGAGAGCGCGCTCGAGTCGGGCTTCAACTCTGCCGGTGTCGATGTCATGCTGCTTGGCCCTTTGCCGACACCGGGCGTGGCCTATCTGACGCGTGCCCAGCGTGCCAGCCTGGGGGTGGTGATCAGTGCCAGCCACAACCCGTTCTACGACAACGGCATCAAGTTCTTCAGTGCTGAGGGCACCAAGCTGCCTGATTCCTGGGAAGAGGATGTGGAAGCCGCTCTCAAGGAAGACCCCGTCTGGGTGGATTCGGCCTCTTTGGGCAAGGCGCGACGCCTGGCCGATGCCGCCGGCCGTTATATCGAGTTCTGCAAGAGCACTTTCGATCACAGCCTGTCGTTGCGCGG
This sequence comes from Comamonas testosteroni ATCC 11996, assembly GCF_000241525.1. GTDB lineage: Bacteria > Pseudomonadota > Gammaproteobacteria > Burkholderiales > Burkholderiaceae_C > Comamonas > Comamonas testosteroni. The sequence continues at coordinate 105,152 of NZ_AHIL01000044.1, read as the reverse complement.
CCTGAAGGTCGTCGTGGATGCGGCCCATGGCGCGGCCTATCAGATTGCTCCCAAGGTCTTTCACGAGCTGGGCGCCAGCGTGGTGGAAATCGGCTGCTCTCCGGACGGCCTGAACATCAACGAGGGAGTTGGCGCGACCCATCCCGAAGCGCTGGTGAGGGCCGTGCGAGCCAACAATGCCGACTATGGCGTGGCGCTGGACGGCGATGCCGACCGCCTGCAGCTGGTCGATGCGCAAGGCCGTCTCTACAACGGCGACGAGCTGCTCTATCTCATGGCGGCCGATCGTCTGGCGCGCGGCGACGTAGTCAGCGGTGTGGCGGGAACCCTGATGACCAATATGGCGGTGGAGCAGGCGCTCAAGGAGCAGGGCGTGGGTTTTGTCCGTGCCAAGGTGGGAGACCGCTATGTGCTGGAAGCGCTCAATGCCAAGGGCTGGCAGCTGGGCGGCGAAAGCTCGGGCCACCTGCTGGCGCTGGACAAGCATACGACCGGTGACGGCCTGGTCAGCGCACTGCAGGTGCTGCAGGCCTGTGTGCGCTCGAAAAAGACCATTGCCCAGTGGCTGGAGTCCGTGAAGCTGTTCCCCCAGGTCATGATCAATGTTCGCTTGAAGCCTGGTCAGGACTGGAAAAATAACGCCAAGCTGCCCGGCGAGCAGGCGGCTGTCGAGAAACTGCTGGGCAGCGACGGCCGCGTGCTGATCCGTCCCAGCGGCACCGAGCCTCTGGTGCGCGTCATGGTCGAGGCCAGGAGTGCGGATATGGCCAGCAACTGTGCCGAGCGTCTGGCCGAGGTGGTCAGGGCCAGCTGAAGTTGTGCAAACCCTGATGACTGTCATGAACAACAATGACAGTCATCTTTTGGTCATCTAATTGTCATAAACCATGGGCAGACTGCGGACATGCCCTCAGGGGCGCTTCAAGCTTTCGCAGGCTGCTGCCACATGTCCCAATCCGTATCTGGTCCCGACTCTTTTTTCCCCACTTCCATCACTTCATCTTCAGGGCAGGATCCGGCTGCAGTTTCCCCAGTGACCTCGCAGACCGGCAGTCAGGCGCATGAGGCGGGACCTGCATCTCTGGGTCTGGCGCATATCTCGCTTGTGCCTCCCGCCGCGACGGCGGTCGTCAACTGCGCGAGCGAGCCGGCTGCAGTTGCGCAAGCCGGAGCTGCCGGGCACCATGGTGTGCCCGGTGCCGTTTCTGACGCTGCGACACCGGTTTCTTCCGCCCCTGCCAAAGCGCCGCGCCGACGCCGAGCGGCGTCCAAGAACGAGGTAGCCATGCCGCCTGTGATCGAGCCGACTCTGGAGCTGCTGGACCGCGATCAAAGCATTCTGGTCTTCAATGAGCGCGTGCTGAACTGGGCCGAGCGCGAGGATGTGCCGCTGCTCGAGCGCTTGCGCTATCTGTGCATCGTGTCTTCCAATCTCGACGAGTGGTTCGAGGTGCGCTGCGCCCCTCATGTCTCGGCCGCCAAGGTGGGCGATGAACAGGGCCCGTACTCGCGCGCCAGCTTCGAGCGACTGATGACCACGGCCCACGGCCTGGTGGCCAAGCAGTACCAGCTCTATAACCAGTCCATCATTCCCGCGTTCGACAAGCATGCGATTCGCCTGGTCTCTCACGGCGAGCGCAGCGTGGCGCAGCGCAAATGGGTGCGCGAGTACTTTATGCGCGAGGTCCAACCCCTGCTGATGCCGGTGGGGCTGGATCCGTCGCATCCCTTTCCGCAGGTCGCCAACAAGGCCCTGAATTTCATCGTGCGCCTCAATGGCGTGGATGCTTTCGGGAGGGCCAATGAGGTGGCCATCGTCAAGGTGCCGCGTGCCTTGCCGCGCCTGATCCGCCTGCCCGAGAAGATCTCGGGCAAGCAAAAGCTGTTTGTCAGCATCTCCAGCGTGGTGCGTGCCCATCTGGCCGAGCTGTTCCCGGGGCGCGAAGTGTCGGAGTTCTCGCAGTTCCGTGTCACCCGTCACTCCGATCTGGCCGTGGACGAGGACGATGTGGTGGACCTGCGCATGGCCCTGCGCCAGGGCCTGCACCACCGCCATTACGGCCAGGCGGTGCGTCTGGAAGTGTCTTCCTCATGCTCCGTGGTGCTCTCTGACCTGTTGCTCGAGCAATACGGCTTGCCGGCCGAGGCGCTGTTCCGCGTCAAGGGGCCGGTGAATCTGGTGCGCCAGATGCAGCTGATCGATCTGGTCGACGACCCGGCCCTGCTGTTTCCCAAGTGGAAGCCGGCCTGGCCCACGCAGCTCGTGCCCGGCCGCTCCATCCTGGCGCAGATGCGCAAGAGCGACATCATCATCCACCAGCCCTTCGAGAGTTTCGATGGCGTGCTGGAGCTGCTGCGCGAGGCCGTGAACGATCCGCAGGTGCTGGCCATCAAGCAGACCATCTACCGCACTGGCACCGACTCCGAGATCATGAGCCTGCTGGCCGAGGCCGTGAGCCGCGGCAAGGAGGTGCTGGCCGTGCTGGAGCTCAAGGCACGCTTTGACGAAGAGGCCAATATCAACTGGGCGGAAAAGCTGGAATCGCTGGGCGTGCAGGTGGTGTATGGCGTGGTCGGTCTCAAGACCCATGCCAAGATGCTGCTCATCACGCGCCGTGAAAAGCGCAACAACCAGCTCAAGCGCTATGCCCATCTGTCCACGGGCAACTACAACGCCCGCAGCGCGCGTCTGTACACCGACATCAGCCAGCTGACCTGCGATGACGAGATCACGGCCGATATGGATGCGGTGTTCCGCCACCTGTCCAGCCATAACACCATGCCCAAGCTGCAAAAGCTGGTCATGGCGCCGTTCCATCTGCAAAACCGCATGCTGGAGCTGATCGACCTGGTGGCCGCCGCAGCGGCGCGGGGCGAGAAGGCACGCATGGTGCTCAAGATGAATGCGCTGACCGATGAGCCCCTGATTCGCGCCCTGGTCGAGGCAGGCCGCAAGGGTGCGCAGATCGATCTCATCGTGCGCGGCTCCTGCATGCTGCCGGCACAGCGCCCGGGCGTGACGGACAATATCCGCGTGCGCTCCATCATCGGCCGTTTTCTGGAGCATTCGCGCGTCTTCTACTTTGCCTGGGGCCAGGAAGAAGAGCTGCTGCTGTCCAGTGCCGACTGGATGAATCGCAATATGCTCAGCCGCGTGGAGCTGGCCTGGCCGGTGCTGGACAAGAAGCTGCGCCAGCGCGTTATCGACGAGTGCCTGGTGGCCTATCTGGGCGACGACCGCGATGCCTGGACGCTGGACGCCTCGGGCATTTACCAAAAGCCCGCGCGTCCGCTGGAGGGCAAGGGCGCCCAGCAGGCCCTGATGGTGCGCTACGGCGGAAAGAGCGTTTGAATACTCTGAAAAGAGGAGCATCTTGCGCCTGATATGCAATGTTTTCAGATATCTTTAGTATTGAAATCATTGTTTCGCAGGCGCTTGCAGCTATCTTTTTGAAGGGTTCTGCAGAATAAAAAAGGGACTGCCTCGCAGTCCCTTTGCCTTTTGCAGGCCGCAGCGGCCTGACTGGTGATATCAGCGCAGCTGCAGCTTCAGGCTCCAGGGCGTCTTGCTCCAGGCCATGGCTTCCTCTTCGAGCAGGCGGGCGGACTGCGGGTAGGTCAGCATCCAGCCAGAAGGAGTGGAGAGCTTGCATTCCGAGCCTGAGCGCTTGATCTGTATGCCCTGCATGTCAGGGTCGCGGCGGGTATGGCTCAACTGCACGGCAATGCGCAGTGCCATCAGCGGCAGGGCCAGTTGCGGCTCCTCTATCGCATCTTCCAGCTTGCGCAGCTTGCCCTGGTGACCGAGCACCAGCTGGCAGATGCGCTGGCGCAGCTCGGGCTGCCAGGTGGCCAGACCGCAATGCTCGACGATATAGGCGCCGTGGCGATGGTAGTTGCTCAGTGCCACGCGCATGCCCACCTCGTGCAGCTGCGCCGCAATGGCCAGGGCCTGGGTGCTCTGCGCAGCGGTTTCTCCGGGCAGGATTTGCCGGTACAGCTCGCAGGCGATGCGCTGCACGCGCTGGGCATGAGGTGCGTCCACGCCGAAGTCCAGCTGCAGGGCGCCGACTTCCGCCGCTTCCTTGTCGGCAGGGGGCTCATGGTCGAGCAGGTCGTGCAAGGCTCCCTGGCGCAGTGCGCCCTGGGCGACTTCCAGCTCGGTAATGCCCAGCAGATCGACCACGGCCATCATCACGCTGATGCCGCCTGCGACCACGGGGCGGCGATCTTCCTTGAGGCCCGGCATGCGCAGGCGGTCCACATGGCCAATGTCCAGCAGCATCTCGTAGAGGTGGCGCAGCTTGGCGGGCGTGATCACCTGTCCGCCCAGGCCCTGTGCCGTCAGGGCATCGGCCACGGCATTGGCCGTTCCCGAGGAGGCATAGGCGCAGTCCCAGGCCGTGCCCGGGTAGGCGAACTGGGCCTGGGCCAGGCATTGCTTGGCAGCGGCAACGGCGGCCTGGAAGTTGGCCTTGTTCAATGCGCCATCGCTGAAGAAGCGGCTGCTCCAGGAGACGCTGCCCAGCGCATACGACGCCACTTGCATAGGCTGGCTGTGCTGGCCGATGATGATTTCGGTGGAGCGCCCGCCAATGTCGATGACCAGGCGCTTTTGCTGGCTGGGCGGCAGCGAGCTGGCCACGCCGCGATAGATGAGCCGGGCTTCTTCCTCGCCGGGGATGACTTCGATGGGAAAGCCCAGCAACTGGCTGCCACGCGTCACGAACTCGTCGGCATTCAGGGCCTCACGCAGGGTCTGGGTGGCGACGGCGCGCACATGCGAGGCATCAAAGCCTCTGAGGCGCTCGCCAAAGCGAGCCAGGCATTCCCAGCCGCGCTCCATGGCTTCGCGCGAGAGTTCCTGGCGCGAGTTCAGGCCGTTGCCCTGGCGCACGGTTTCCTTGAGATATTCCACACGCTCGATGCGTTGATGCGAGCCGATGCGGCCTATTTCCAGGCGAAAACTATTGGAGCCAAGGTCTACGGCGGCAAGCAGCGATTCAGGAGCCATTTCTGAGCCAATCAATGCGTTGTTGTTATGCGGGTTGGGGCACGGGCAGAGCATGAGCGTGATGGAACTGGCGATACATGCACTGGGCAGTGGAATATGCAATACGGGCCGTCATCGAGCTTGAGGGGCGCTGGGTTCAACCTCTGCCAAGTCAGGTATTTGCAGGTATTAGCCCGATGGGGCTGCCAGAGTGCGGACACGCTGTGTGACAGACTATGTCATACATTGCCGGCGATCAGACTCCAGCGTTGCGACAAGCTGTTACCCAGGCCGAGCCTGCGGCTCAAGGCTCAGCAGTTTGCGAATGAAATATGACACTCGCATGACTGCTTTGGAGGTCTTTCACTCGGTTGCGCCTTGAAATTTCCATGTCACGACCTTGTCATAAAAGGTTTTTAAAGTTCACTCCATCGAATCTTTCAACCCTAAGAGGTCGTTTCATGAAGTTGTCCTTGATTCACGTTCTGGTGGCTGGTGCTCTGTCTGCAGCGGGTATTGCCAACGCCAGCCAGGAAGCCACAGGTGCCGGTGCGAGCTTCCCGGCTCCTCTGTATTCCAAGTGGGCTGCCGACTATCACAAGGCCACCGGCGTCAAGATTAACTATCAGTCCGTGGGCTCCAGCGCCGGCGTCAAGCAGATCGAAGCCAAGACCGTGGACTTTGGTGCTTCCGATGAACCCCTGAAGGATGACGAACTGGCCAAGAAGGGCCTGGTTCAGTTCCCCACCGTGATCGGCGGCATTGTTCCCGTGGTCAACATCAAGGGCGTGGCTCCCGGCCAGCTGAAGCTGTCGGGCCAGGTGCTGGGCGATATCTACCTGGGCAAGATCTCCAAGTGGAATGACCCCGCCATCACGGCTCTGAACCCCGGTGTTGCGCTGCCTGACGCCGCGATCGCTCCCGTGCGCCGCGCTGACGGCTCCGGCACCACCTTCGGCTTCACCAACTACCTCTCCAAGGTCAATGCCGAGTGGAAGGAAAAAGTGGGCGAGGGCAAGGCCGTGAACTGGCCCACCGGTGCCGGCGGTAAGGGTAACGAAGGCGTTGCCGCCTTTGTGGGTCGCCTGCCCAACTCCATCGGCTATGTCGAGTACGCCTATGTGAAGCAGAACAAGCTGACCTACACACAGCTGCAGAACAAGGAAGGCGCTTTTGTCTCTCCTGACGACGAGACCTTCAAGGCAGCTGCTGCCGGCGCTGACTGGGCCAAGAGCTTCTACCAGATCCTGACCAACCAGCCCGGCAAGAACGCCTGGCCCATCACCTCGGCAACCTTCATCCTGATGCACAAGACTCAGGAAAAGCCTGCTCAGGCTGCCACCTCGCTGAAGTTCTTCGACTGGGCTTACAAGCAAGGTGACAAGACTGCCGCCGACCTGGACTATGTGCCCATGCCCGACGCTGTCAAGAACGTGATCTTCAAGTCCTGGAACGACATCAAGGACGCTTCGGGCAAGGTTGTTTCCAAGTAACTTCGTGTCATCAGTGAGCAGCGGGCTGCCGTGCCGGACGGTATGTTCGCTGCTTGTTTCAACCCTTTGCGAATAAAGGCGCTCACGTGTCCACTACGTCGCCCTCCAGTTCGCTGGCTGCAGCCCCCACCGATGCCGCCAAGCGACGCTCTCCCTCTCCGCCACGTGCTCCGATGATCTCGGGACGTATGGCGGATCGTTTGTTTGGTGGCCTGGCACGCAGCGCAGCGATTTTGACGCTGGTGCTGCTGCTGGCCATCATGGTTTCGCTGATCATCGGTGCCTGGCCCGCCATCTCCGAATATGGTCTGGGCTTTCTGACCAGCAGTGTCTGGGACCCCGTGCAGGATCAATACGGCGGTCTGGTCATGATTTACGGCACGCTGGCCACTTCGGCCATCGCGCTCATCATTGCAGTGCCCGTGAGCTTCGGCATTGCCCTGTTTCTGACGGAACTCTCGCCCGCCTGGCTCAAGCGCCCGCTGGGCACGGCCATCGAGTTGCTGGCCGCAGTTCCCTCCATCGTTTACGGCATGTGGGGCCTGATGGTGTTCGGCCCCGTGCTGGCCACCTATGTGCAGCAGCCTCTGCAGAACCTGCTGACCGGTGTGCCCTATCTGGGCGCTTTTGTCTCCGGCCCTCCCGTGGGCATCGGTATTTTGTCGGCCGGCATCATTCTGGCCATCATGATCATCCCCTTCATCGCCTCCGTGATGCGCGATGTGTTCGAAGTCACGCCGGCGCTGCTCAAGGAGTCGGCCTACGGTCTGGGCTCCACGACCTGGGAAGTGGTCTGGAAAGTAGTGCTGCCCTATACCAAGACCGGCGTGCTGGGCGGCGTCATGCTGGGCCTGGGCCGCGCACTGGGCGAGACCATGGCCGTGACCTTTGTGATCGGCAACATGAACCAGCTCAATTCCCTGTCCGTGTTCGAGGCTGCGAACAGCATCACCTCGGCGCTGGCCAATGAGTTTGCCGAAGCGGGCGAGGGTCTGCATCAGGCGTCGCTGATCTATCTGGGTCTGGTGCTGTTCTTCATCACCTTTGTGGTGCTGGCCTGCTCCAAGCTGCTGCTCAACCGTCTGCAGAAGAACGAAGGAGCTCGCTCATGAGCCCGACTTCCACCTCCTCCAAAATGCTCGACGCAGCCGATCTGGCTGCGGTGCGTCAGGCCAAGTACAACAAGCGCAAGCACCTGAATCAGGTCGCGCTGACCCTGTCCATGGCCGCCATGCTGTTTGGCGTGTTCTGGCTGGTCTGGATTCTCTGGGAAACCATCCGCCAGGGCCTGGGCGGTCTGAACTTCGCCCTGTTCTCGCAGATGACGCCTCCCCCCAACGAGGAGGGCGGTATTGCCAATGCCATCTGGGGCTCGCTGATGATGGTGGCGCTGGCCACTTTCGTGGGCACGCCTATCGGCGTGATGGCCGGGGTCTATCTGGCCGAGTACGACAAAAAAGGCTGGTTGGCTTCCATCACGCGTTTCGTCAACGACATTTTGCTGTCGGCCCCCTCCATCGTCATCGGTCTGTTTGTCTATACCGTGGTGGTGGTGCGCTTCAAGAGTTTCTCCGGCATGGCCGGCGTGATCGCGCTGGCGCTGATCGTGATTCCCGTGGTCATCCGCACCACGGAAAACATGCTGGTGCTGGTTCCCGCCAGCCTGCGTGAAGCGGCTTATGCGCTGGGTACGCCCAAGTGGAAGGTCATCATCATGGTGACCTTGCGCGCAGCCCGCGCCGGCGTGATCACCGGTGTGCTGCTGGCCGTGGCCCGTATTGCCGGCGAGACTGCTCCGCTGCTGTTCACGGCGCTGAACAACCAGTTCTGGAATGCCGACATGAGCAAGCCCATGGCCAGCCTGCCGGTCACCATCTTCAAATTTGCCATGAGCCCGTATGAGAACTGGCAGCAACTGGCCTGGGCCGGTGTCTTCCTCATCACTGTGGCTGTGCTGGGTCTGAATATCCTGGCGCGTTTCATCACCCGCCAGAAATAATTCGAAAGTTCAAGATCATGACTGCAACCACTGCTCCCGCCAACATCAAGCTGGCCGTGCGCGACCTGAACTTCTACTACGGCAAGTTTCATGCGCTGAAAAACATCAATCTCGATATTCCAGAGAAGAAGGTCACGGCCTTCATCGGCCCCTCGGGCTGCGGCAAGTCCACACTGCTGCGCACCTTCAACCGCATGTTCGAGCTCTATCCCGAGCAGCGCGCCGAAGGTCAGATCATGCTGGACGGCGACAACCTGCTGACCAGCAAGCAGGATGTGGCACTGATTCGTGCCAAGGTCGGCATGGTGTTCCAGAAGCCCACGCCGTTCCCGATGTCCATTTATGACAACATCGCTTTCGGCGTGAAGCTGTTCGAGAATCTCAACGCCTCGGACATGGACGACCGCGTGGAGTGGGCACTGCGCAAGGCTGCGCTGTGGAATGAAGTCAAGGACAAGCTGCAGCAAAGCGGATCGGGCCTGTCGGGCGGGCAGCAGCAGCGTCTTTGCATTGCGCGCGGCATTGCCATCAAGCCCGAGGTGCTGCTGCTCGACGAGCCCTGCTCGGCGCTGGACCCCATCTCCACGGCCAAGATCGAGGAGCTGATTGCGGAGTTGAAGAACGACTACACCGTGGTCATCGTGACACACAACATGCAGCAGGCCGCCCGTTGCAGCGATTACACGGCCTATATGTATCTGGGGGATCTGGTGGAGTTTGGCGACACCGAAAAAATGTTCTTCAAGCCCCAGCGCAAGGAAACGGAAGACTACATCACAGGCCGCTTCGGCTAAGGACTTAAAAATGACAGAAAAACATTTGTCCACGCAGTTCGACTCCGAACTCAATCGTGTCTCTGCCCGCGTCATGGAGCTTGGCGGTCTGGTCGAGTCGCAGATCAGCAATGCCGTCTATGCGCTGACCAGCTTCAGCACCGAGGCGGTTGAGCAGGTCATCAGCACCGAGCAGCGCGTCAACGCCATGGAGGTCGAGATCGACCATGAGCTGTCGTCCATCATTGCGCGCCGCCAGCCCACGGCCCGCGACCTGCGCCTGCTGATCGCCTTCTCCAAGGCCACAGCCAACCTGGAGCGCATGGGCGACGAAGCCTGCAAGATGGCCCGTATGGTCAAGTCCATCATCGAAAGCGGCGCTGCCCGTTCGCTGCCCAGCGGCGAGTTGCGCATGGCTGCCCAGATGGCTTCCGAGCTGCTGCGCAAGACCCTGGATGCCTTCGCCCGACTGGACACCAAGGCGGCAGTGGCCATCTTGCGTGAAGACGATCTGATCGACGAAGAGTTCGACGGCTTTGTGCGCAAGCTCATCACCTACATGATGGAAGATCCGCGCACCATCTCCGCCAGCCTGGACCTGCTGTTCCTGGCCAAGGCCATCGAGCGTATCGGCGACCACTCCAAGAACGTGGCCGAGCTGATCATCTACCTGGTCGAGGGCAAGGATGTGCGCCATCAGACCATGGCTGAAATCGAATCTGCGGTGTTGTAAGACGGAGGCTACTCAGGGATGAAGAAGATGCCCATGGTCCTCATCGTGGAGGACGAACCTGCGATTGCAGAGTTGATCGCGGTCAATTTGAGGCATAACGGCTTCCAGCCCGTCTGGGCGGAAGACGGTGTTTCGGCGCAGCGCGAGCTCGATGCCGTGCTGCCCGACGTGATCTTGCTCGACTGGATGCTGCCCGGGGCCAGCGGTCTGTCTCTGGCCCGCAAATGGCGTGCCGACAGCCGCACCAAGGCCGTGCCCATTCTCATGCTGACGGCGCGCGGCGACGAGCCTGACAAGGTGGCGGGCCTGGATGCCGGGGCCGATGACTACATCACCAAGCCTTTCTCCACTCAGGAGCTGCTGGCCCGCATTCGTGCCGTGCTGCGCCGCCGTGCGCCTGAGCAGGTGCAGGACAAGGTCAGCATTGGCGAGCTGGTGCTGGATGCAGCGGCCCACCGCGTGAGCTGGCAGGGCGATCTGATCAAGATCGGTCCCACCGAGTTCAAGCTGCTCAACTATCTGATGAAGCACCCCGAGCGTGTGCACAGCCGTGCGCAGTTGCTCGACAAGGTCTGGGGCGATCATGTCTTCATTGAAGAGCGCACCGTGGACGTGCACGTCAAGCGCTTGCGAGAATCGCTGGGCGTGGCGGGTGTTCTGATTGAGACCGTGCGCGGTGCGGGCTACCGTTTCAGCGCCCAGGCCATGGCCTGACAGTACTTCCCCCCGAACCTCGGCCCGGCCTGGCTGGGTCGTCAAAAATCACAACTGAAAGCAAATATGGGGTGGCGTGGTTTTCGATTGTTGGCTTCTCAGCTCGCGGCAGCCGTGGTGGTATGGCTGCTGTGGGCCTATCTCGTTGCACCTGCTGCGACGGCGCTGCAGCAATGTGTGGCGGCCATGACGGGCGCCTTGATCGGCGGCTGGATATGGTGGCTGGTGGACAGCTGGAATGGCGCGCGTCTGCTGCACTGGCTGCGTCAGTCGGAGCTGGGCGCGGTGCCCAATCTGGCTGGTATCTGGGGCGAGGCCAGCGTGCGCATGCGCCGCTGGATTCGCCAGAGCGTGCAGCAGGTGCAGCAGGGCGACCAGCGGCTCAATGACATTCTGTCAGCCTTGCAGGCCAGTCCCAATGGTGTGGTGCTGCTCGATGCACAGGGCCGCATCGAATGGTGCAATCAGATTTCTGCCAGGCAGTTCGGCTTTGATGCCGAGCGCGACGTGCTGCAAAGCATCGGTAATCTGGTGCGAGATCCTCAGTTCAGTGCCTATTTTGCGGCGCAGGACTTCAGCCATGATCTGGTCATGCAGGGGCGCGAAAGCACGCCTTCGCGGCCGGTCAAGCTGTCGGTGCAGCTCTACGGCTATGGTGAAGGGCGCAAGCTGCTGCTGGCGCGCGATGTGACGGCGCTGGAGCAGGCCGAGGCCATGCGACGTGACTTCGTGGCCAATGTCTCCCACGAAATCCGCACGCCGCTGACCGTGCTGGCCGGTTTTGTCGAGACCCTGCAGAACCTGCCGCTCGAGGAAGACGAGCGCAGGCGCTATCTGGAGCTGATGGCCCAGCAGGCCGAGCGCATGCAGCATCTGGTCGAGGACCTGCTGACCTTGTCGCGCCTGGAGGGCAGCCCGCTGCCCAGCAACAATGACTGGGTGTCGGTGGCCCAGCTGCTCAATCGCTGTGAGAACGAGGCTCGCGGCCTGTCCAATGCCTTGACGCGCAAGCAGGCCAAACCCCATGTGCTGAACTTTCCTGATGAGCAGGCACTGCGGCAGGCCGGAGATCTGGCAGGCGCGAGCGCAGAGCTGCACAGTGCGTTTTCCAATCTGCTGGCCAATGCCATGCGCTATACGCCGGCGGGCGGGCAGATTGATGTGCGCTGGCAACTGCTGCCCGATGGATCGGCCCGCTTTGCCGTCAAGGACTCCGGCCCCGGCATCGACGAAAAGCACGTGTCGCGTCTGACGGAGCGCTTTTATCGCGTGGACCGCAGCCGCTCGCGTGACACGGGCGGCACTGGCCTGGGGCTGGCCATCGTCAAGCATGTGCTGCAGCGGCATGGCGCCAGGCTCAGCATCCAGAGTGAGCTGGGCAAGGGCTCGGAATTCGCCGTCACCTTCCCGCCCAGCCGAGTGCGGGCGGTTGCTGAAGTGCCCGCCAAGGCACTTTCTCATTAGGAGGCACTAGGCTCGGCCTGCGGCTTTGGGGGGCGTATGGCTCTGTGCAAAATGCTGCTGAAGGCCATGGCAGTGACAAACAGGGCTGCCGCGCTGCAAACCCACAAGGGCATGGGCGTGGCCTGCCAGTCCCGCCAGCCTTCGGCTGCCTGCCATCGGTAGGTCAGCCAATAGCCAAGGCCCAGGCCGCCGCCCCACAGCAGCAGGCAATAGATCACCAGAGGTGCCACGGTCACGCGATAGCAGCGCAGCACGAAAATGCAATAGGTCTGCACGCAGTCCGCCACATGGTATGCCGCCACGCAGATCAGCAGCCAGGACGTCATGGCCAGCACCCGTGGGGAGTCGGTGTAGATGTCTGCAATCCAGGTGCGAGCGATCAAGAGCGTAGCTGCTGTCGCAATACCGATGAGCAGAGCAAGCTTGAAACACTGTTGAATCAGCGTCCTGGCCTGGGCTTCGTCGCCGGCGCCGCGCCAGTAGCTGACGCGGGCGCTGGTGGCAATGGCCAGAGACAGCGGCACCATATAGCAGATGGCGGCCAGATTGGCGGCGATCTGGTGGCTGGCAGATGAGAGCGAGCCCTGCCTTGCCACATACAGGGCCATGAGGGTGAAGGAGGTGACTTCCACCAGAATGGCCAGGCCTGCAGGGATGCCAAGGCGGCAGAAGCGGCCCAGTTGCAGCCAGTCAGGGCGCTCCAGCCTCTGCCAAAGCGCCAGCGGAGCATAGAAATCCTGAGTGCGCATCAGCCACAGGGCCACGGCAAACATGGTGTAGTTGACCAGCAGCGTGGCCAGTGCGCAGCCCACTGCTCCCAGGGGGGCAAGGCCCAGTCCGCCAAAGGTGAACCAGATGGACAAGGGGATCTTGATCAGCAGCGAGATGAGTTGCAGCCAGGTGACCAGCTTGGGGTGGCCCAGCGCCTGGTTGAGCGCGCTGTAGATGCGAAACAGCAGCGCCGGCGGCAAGCCCCAGGCCAGTACGGCGAGATAGCGCTTGACTTCCAGTTGCAGCGCATCGGGCACATCGGTCCAGCGCAGCAGTGCGTCGGGCATGAGCAGCACCGTCATGCCCAGCACACAGGCCAGTGCACACAGATACATGGACTGGCGCAGAGAATGGCCGATGGCCTGGGGCTGACCGGCGCCACGCTGCTCGGACCACAAGGGCAGAAGAGCCTGAAAGATACCCATCAGCGAGGCATAGATACTGATGAAAATGGCCGACCCTACGGAGAGGGCGGCGACGGCATCGTTGGAGTAGCGGCTGGCCACGATGGTATCGGTGGTGCCGAAGGCCATGACGGCCAGCTGCCCGGCCAGCACGGTACCTGCATGCCGGCCGATGTATTGCAGCTCGCCTTTCATGGCGCGGCTTTGGGGCCGGTGTACTTGAGCAGTACCAGGACTTCCTTCTGACCTGCCAGACGGGTGATGCGGCTGACTTCATCCCAGCCTTGACGCAGCTTGCGATTGTGATCGCCCGCCCAACGGTCTGCGTCGACCAGTGCCCAGCCGCAGTCGCCTGGATTGCTGCGACGCAATAGCGCCGTATTCACATGGGTGTAGTAGCGCACGGCCGCAATCTGCGAACGGCCCAGGCCGTAGGTCAGCACGCAGCTTGTGGCTCCGTTGTGCTTGAGTTCGCCGCCCAGCTGTGTCATCTGGAATTCATAGCTGCGAGCATGATCCAGCGGCTCCATCCAGAGTGTGGACAGCAGCACCCAGCTCAGTGTGGCGCCGCCGGCCGGAAGCACCAGACTCTTCCAGATGGCTGCACGATTGCGCGAGGTGCGCCAGACCACCAGCACAAACCAGCCGGCCGTGGCGATCAGCGCCACGATGACCGTGGGCCAGGAGATGCTTGCTTCGAATTGAGGGGCGAGGCGCGCAATATTGGCGGCGATCTTGGGCGGGAATCCGGTCTGAAACGCCAGCCAGACCACCCAGATGGCAATCGCGGATGCCGTAAAGAACAGCAGCGTGAACCAGTCGATCAGCGCGCTGATGCTGCGGCGGAAAGTGGGCAGGGCGAAGGCGGCCAGGGTGGCAATGGCCGGAAGTCCCAGCAGCAGCGCGCGATCGGCCGGGGTGCTGCTCAGGCAGGCGGCCACAGGGACGGTGGCAAACAGCAGGGCGATGGACAGATGCGGGTTGTGGCCGGGGTGTGCAATCTGGCGGCGCCAGACCCACAGCGTCCACAAAGCCAGGGGCCAGGCAGGCCAGCAGAACCACAGCAGCAGCTGCAGCAGTGCGCTCCAGTCCTTGAGCGAGTCCACGAGATGCCAGACCCATTGATCCAGTGCGGTGGTCAGGCTGGCGGCCAGCACCGTGGCGGCCATCCAGGCTGCGGCCCAGATGCGTGCCTGGCGGTGTGAGCGGCCCGGACTGTCGCCCCAGCTGCGCTGGGTGAAGGCGATCACACTGCCGCCCAGTCCGAACAGCACGGCAAGTGTGGGGGCGCCGCTCAGTGCCAGTCCCAGCAGGCCGAATATCAGTGCTGCCGCTGACTTCCTGGGGTGATAGGCCATGGCTGCAGCTGCGAAGAACAGCAGTGCCGTGCAGCCCAGCTGAGTGACGTAGCTGGTGGTTTCGTGCGAGAGCTGGGCCAGGCCCAGGCAGGCAACCAGGGCCAGCAAGGCCGCGTCGGCCATGGCGCGGGCGTAGTCGATCAGCTGCGCCTCTCCGCCAAAGGCAAAGGCCACGGGCTGCGCACCCGGCGTGCGTGCAAGGTAATAGGCGCCCCACCAGGTGGCTCCCAGGGTCAGGATCAGCAAGGCGATGAACGGCAGGCGCGCAGCCATCTCGGCGCCGAGCAGCCACTCGAAGCCCAGCAGGGACAGGGCGCCCAGCCAGTAGGGCAGCAGACCGTCGATGCTGGGAGCCAGACCCGAAAGCGTGGGAGACAGCCAGTCGGTATGACCCAGTGCCAGCTCGCGCATGTAGCCGAAGGCCTCCATGTCGTTGGAGCGCCAGGGGCCGCGCATGACAAAGCCGGGAATCACATAGGCCAGGCACAGCAAAAGCAGGGCCCAGCGCGGCAGTCGGCGCACGGCGCTTTGGGCAACGATGGCAGGTGTGGGCTGGTTCACGCAATCAATCCGGTAGCGGCGGTGCGAGTCTGCACGGCCTGATCAGGCGAGAGCGCCCGGGTTCGGAGCGCTTGGTGCTCCGATGATAGGAGCATTGGGATGCCGCGGGGCAGCTCCCAAAAAGAAAAGGCAGCACGGTTGCCCGAGCTGCCTTTTCAGCAAAAAAGTAAGATTTACTTCTTGCCGAAGCGGTTGCGGAACTTCTCCACGCGGCCACCCATGTTGTCCACCGACTTTTGTGTGCCAGTGTAGAAGGGGTGCGATTCAGAAGTGGTATCCAGCTTGAACAGAGGGTACTCTTTACCTTCGAAGTTTTCGGTTTCCTTGGTGGAAACGCAAGAACGTGTCACGAACTTGAAGCCGTTGGACATGTCAACGAACAGAACTTCGCGGTAATTGGGGTGAATGCCTTCTTTCATGATCTTTCCTTTGGTCAAGTGCGGGAGCCGCACCAGCCTGTCCGGTGTACTTTCCGCATAAAAGCTCTCCATTATTGCACACAATGAGAAAACAGTGCCGCATGCGTCAGCGGGCAGTGGTGTGCATTCAGCTTGCAAACCATGGCCACCAGCTTCGGTGGCAGGCCTGATCCAGGCAAGACTGCAGAGCTCTTTTCGCTGCAGCAGCCCGGCGTTTGGGGCCGGCAGCCGCATGCCGGAGCGCTTGCGGCGGCGGGAGCTTGATGTGGCTCAACTCCGGGCAGGCCGTGACTATGCAACAACTTCTGCAGCGCATAAGATGTTGCGTTATTGCCATGCAGCAAAAAGGGGCCGCTATGGTTGACCGCAAGGCCGAAGCTCAGTTCAGTTCCAGCCAGCAGCTTGATCAAGCTGTGCGTGCGATGTGGGCACAGCAGTGGCTGTCGGTTTCCCCCGAGTCCCAATGGCAGGCCTGGATGGATTGGGCCGGCAATCTTGCCATCAGCCCGGCAAAGCGTCTGGATCTGGCACGGCTGGCGCTGGAGGAATGGGTCAGGCTTTGTTATGGCGGGCCACAGACGCAGGAGGCAGAACGTCTCTTTCAGGCTCCTGAATGGAAGCAATGGCCGTTCACGGTCATGAGTGCGGGATTCGTCGCCCAGCAACGCTGGTGGCAGGCTGCCAGCCAAGGCGTTGCAGGTGTTGAAAAACATCACGAGCGTCTGGTCGGGTTCTGGGGCAGGCAGTGGCTGGATATGCTTTCGCCCGCGAACTTTTTTGCCACCAACCCGATAGTTCTGGAACGTACCGCCAAAGAGGGCGGGGCGAATCTGGTGCGTGGCTTCCAGTACCTGATGGAAGATGTGCATGCCCAGCTCACCAACAAGCTGCCTGCGGGCTGCGAGGAGTTTCAGGTGGGGCGCGATGTGGCCGTCACCGCTGGCAAGGTGGTGCTGCGCAACCAGCTGATGGAGCTGATCCAGTACGCACCGACCACCGACAAGGTCCATCCCGAGCCGGTATTGATCATGCCGGCCTGGATCATGAAGTACTACATCCTGGATCTTTCGCCACACAATTCGCTGATCAAGTATCTGGTCGATCAGGGGTATACGGTGTTCTGCGTCTCCTGGAAGAATCCCGATGCCGGAGATCGAGATCTGGGCATGGACGACTATATCGAGCTGGGCTGGCGCGCTGCGCTGGATGCTGTCACAGCAATCGTTCCGGGGCAGAAGGTACATGCTGCAGGCTATTGTCTGGGCGGAACCTTGCTGGCCATTGCAGCGGCCGCGATGGCGCGCGATGGAGACGAGCGTCTGGCATCGATGACCTTGCTGGCCGCGCAGACCGATTTCACCGAACCCGGCGAGCTGGCGCTGTTCATCGACGAAGCACAGGTCAGCCTGCTTGAGGCCCAGATGGCCCAGCAAGGCTATCTGCGCGCCGATCAGATGGCGGGCGCGTTCCTGATGCTGCGCTCCCATGATCTGCTGTGGTCGCGCATGGTCAATCAATACCTGCTGGGCGAGCGGGCACCGATGAGCGACCTCATGGCCTGGAATGCCGATGCCACGCGCATGCCAGCCAGGATGCACTCGCAATACCTGCGCCGTCTGTTTCTGAATAACGATCTCAGTGAAAGCCGCTATCCGGTCGATGGCAAGCCGGTCTCGCTCCTCAATCTGCAAGTGCCCATCTTCTGTGTGGGAACGCTCACCGATCATGTAGCGCCTTGGCAATCGGTATTCAAGCTGCACCACCACACTGCGGCTGAAATCACCTTTGTGCTGACGAGTGGCGGCCACAACGCCGGCATTGTCAGCGAGCCCGGCCATCCGCGACGCCGCTACCAGTTGCTCACGCGGTCTGTCGGCGCGCAGGACGTTGTCGCCCAGCAGTGGCAGCAAGAGGCCGAGCAGCGCCAGGGCTCCTGGTGGCCGGCATGGGACGAGTGGCTCAAAAACAGATCCGGCACACCGATAGCTCCGCCGCGCATGGGCGGCACGAGCGGCGGGCCCCTGTATGACGCTCCGGGCCAGTACGTGCTCGGGCATTGAGTTTTCAAAAGCCGTTTGGTCACGGTGATATGCCGGACGGTCCGCCAGCCTCTCGATAGGCACCACCATCACCATAGGGAGAACGATATGAGTATTCAAGCGACCCCCCTGAATCTGTTCAAGGCCAATGCCGAGCTGCAACTGCGCATCGCTCAGCTCATGCGTGAAAGTGGCCATCGCTGGCTGGAGGCGGCGCAGCACAGCAGTGCTACCGGCATCAGCGAAACCACGGCAGAGCTGCAAAGCCTGCTGCGTGCCGAAGACTGGCAATCGCTGGCCAGCCTGCCCGCCGAGACTTTCATGCGCAGGCTCGAGGACCGCATGAGCGATGCCAAGAGCTCCAGCGATATCGCGATCAAGAACCAGCAGGCTTTTGCCAGCGGTCTGCAGCAGGCCCTGGAGGCCTGGCAAAAATCTGTGGCCGAGGCCCTGCGTGCAGACGGCACGCCCAATCTGCCTGCTTTGCCACTGCAGGACATCTTCAAGCAATGGCTGTCTGCCTGGACTCCGGCCACTCAGGACCCCGCTCAGGCCAAGAGCGGCAAAGCAGCTCAGAAGTAGGCAATCGGCTGGCGCAGCTTCAGCCCAAGATGGCGACGCTGCCGCCTGCGGGCCGGCTGATCAGCTGGCTCTCCATTGCAAAAAATCCGATGTTTTCGGCGTTTTGTGGTGACCCATAAAACGCTGGATGCTATTGTTTTTGAATCTTCTTGAGACAGAAGATTGTGACTTCGGGAGCAAGACATGAGCAAACCCAGCGGGGTCGGTCCGTCGACCAACGGGTCTGTTGATCCTTTTGCATGGTGGCGGGCCGCCGGGGCCTATGCGGTGGATGCCGCTCAACGTGCGGTGCTGTATGCCGACATCGAGCGGCAGGTGGGCGACCAGTACCGGACCCAGCGTGAGGCCAGGATGCCCAACGTGCTGCATTTCCCCGCAGAGCTCGTGATGTCGGGGCTGGAGCTCCCAAGACCCGTCAACTATGGCCTGGTGCGCATTCAGGCGTCCGAAGATCGGCCTGCCGACCCCGCCAAGCGTCCATTCGTCGTGATAGATCCACGCGCCGGGCATGGCCCGGGCATAGGTGGCTTCAAGCCCCATAGCGAGATCGGTGCGGCGCTGGAGGCCGGTCACCCTTGCTACTTCGTCGGCTTTCTGCCTGATCCCGTACCTGGTCAGACGGTGGAGGACGTGATGCGTGCCGAGGCCGCATTCATGCGTCGCGTGGCCGAGCTTCACCCCGAGAGTGAGGGCAAGCCTGCCGTCATCGGCAACTGCCAGGCGGGCTGGCAGATCCTGATGACGGCCGCTGTCTGGCCCGAGCTGTTCGGGCCCATCATTGTTGCCGGAGCGCCCCTGTCGTACTGGGCCGGAGACAATCCCATGCGTTATTCGGGCGGGCTCCTCGGGGGCAGCTGGATGACGGCACTGGCCAGCGATCTGGGTAACGGCCGCTTCGACGGCGCCCATCTGGTGCAGAACTTCGAGCAGCTCGATCCGGCCAACACGCTCTGGAGCAAGCAGTACAAGGTCTATGCGAATGCCGACACCGAAGCCGAGCGCTATATAGACTTCGAGAAATACTGGGGTGGCTATGTCTTCCTCAACGATGTGGAGATGCAGTACATCGTCGACAATCTGTTCATAGGCAACAGGCTGTCGACGGCCCAGTTGCTGACATCGGACGGAGTGCGCATCGATCTGCGCAATATCCGCTCGCCCATCCTGGTGTTCTGCTCCTATGGCGACAACATCACGCCGCCGGCCCAGGCTCTGGGCTGGATCACCGATCTGTACGCCAGCGACGACGACGTGCGCGCTCATGACCAGACCATCATCTTCAGCACGCACGACAGCATCGGTCATCTGGGCATCTTTGTTTCGGGCGCCGTCGGCAGCAAGCAGCACCGCAAGTTCGCCAGTGCCATCGAGCAGATCAATCTGCTGCCGGCAGGCATCTATCGCGCCAGCGTTGACGATGCCACGAAGCAGGAGCAAAAGCTGCTCCATGATCCTTATCTGCTGAGCATCCGTGCCAGCGGCATCGATGAAGTGCGCGATATCGTCAAGCCCGATCCCGAGTCCGATCGCCGTTTCGACGCGGCGGCCAGGGTATCCGACATCAACCTGGCTCTGTATCGCAGCATGTGGCAACCCTGGGTGCGTGCGCTGAGCACTTCCCAATCGGCACACTGGTTGCAGACCTTGCATCCCATGCGCCTGCAATTCGAGGCCTGGAGCAGCCAGCACCCGCTGGCTTGCCTGATACGCAGCAGCGCCCAATACATACGCGAACATCGCCAGCCCGTGGATGAGGCCAATCCATGGCTGCATATGCAGCAGCAGTGCTCGGCTGCACTGGATCGCGCTCTCGATGATTTCCGCGACCGGCGAGACCATATCTACGCCCTGTGGTTCGACATGCTCTATGGCTCGCCGCTCATGCAGGCGCTGGCTGGGCATGCTTATGGCGAGAGCGCACCAGTGCGCCAGCATCCTGGCTCCACCCCCGAGCATCTGGCGCTGATGGCGGCCAGGCAGCAACAGATCAAGAGCAGTGTGGATCAAGGGGGCGTGCTCGAGGCCACGCTGCGCGGCTTGCTGAGCGTGCTCTCCCAGCGTCGCGCTGTGGACGAGCGCTACTACCACCTGGCTGCGCAATTGCTGGAGCAGCAGGCGCCTGGGCGCTGGAGTCTGGCCGAACTGCGAGCCGCCATCCGCGAGCAGACCCTGGTGATGAGGCAATGCGGCAGCGCTGCCATCGAAGCCATTCCCGGCCTGCTGAAGAACACGCCTGCCGACACCATCCGCAAGGCCGGCGAAGCCATTACCCAGATGGCAGCCATCGATAAGGAGCCTGGTGCGCAGGATGATGCCGTGAGACATGCCTTGCAGCAGGTGCAGGCCTTGTTCGAGCAGGCCGTGCTGGCGCAGCAGCCCCGGATCCAGGAGCCTCTCGAGCTGGTGCCGGCTCCGGTACAGACTCCTGCAGCTCCCCAGCGGGCTGCGGCTGCTGCGCGACGTAAACCGGCCGCCCCACGCGGCAAGAAAGGAGTGCGATGAGTCAACCGAGCCCAGACATGACGCAGCAGCCGTTTGAGGGCATAGCCGTCGGCGACAGCCTGCGCGTTACCGTGGCTTCCCGTGACGCGGGCACGCTGACGCTGCTCTGCGCCCACGATGCACAGCCCCGGCAGCCAGCCGCGCAGCAAGCGGCGTCCATGTCATCAGGCGGCGCGGCGCAGCCGCTTGACGTTGCCTCACATCACGGCCTGACCCGGCTGCTGGCGGCTGTCAAGGAACTGCCGCCGGTTCGCGTGGGGGTCGTTCATCCCTGCGATGCCACCAGCCTGTCCGCCGCGCTTGATGCGCATCGGCTGGGGCTGATCGAGCCAGTCCTGATCGCTCCGCGCGCCAGGCTGGAGGCGGTTGCACTTGCGCAGGGGGTCGAGCTGCAGGGCCTGCGCATCGAGGACGTGCCGCACAGTCATGCAGCAGCCGAGCTTGGTGCCAGACTTGCCGCCAGCGGCGAAGTCGAGGCACTGATGAAAGGCAGTCTGCACACCGACGAGCTGATGGCGGCTGTCGTTGCCGGCAGTGCCGGGTTGCGCACCAAGAGGCGTGTAAGCCATTGCTTTGTGTTGCAGACGGCCAGCTATCCACGCCCCTTCATCGTCACCGACGCTGCCATCAACCTGGCCCCCGATCTGTTGCAGAAGGCCGATATCGCGCGCAATGCCATCGAGCTGGCACAGGTTCTGGGCGTGGCAAGGCCCAGGCTCGCCATCCTCGCCGCCGTCGAGACGGTCAACCCCAACATGCCCGCGACACTGGATGCTGCCGCACTGTGCAAGATGGCCGACCGGGGCCAGATCACCGGAGGCGTGCTGGACGGACCGCTGGCTTTCGACAATGCAGTCTCCATCGAGGCCGCGCGCACCAAGGGCATCGCTTCGCCAGTGGCCGGTCAGGCCGACATCCTGCTGGTGCCCGATCTGGAAAGCGGCAATATGCTGGCCAAGCAGCTCATGTACCTGGGCGGCGCAGCCAGCGCAGGCATCGTGCTTGGTGCCAAGGTACCCATCGTGCTGACCAGCCGCGCGGATTCGCGCGAATCCCGTATTGCATCCTGTGCGATTGCGCTGCTGCTCGCACATCACTACCGGCAGACGCCGCCCTGAAAATCATGGCCGATGGCACCGGACTGGCAAGCGCAGCAGTCTCTGTCACGTCGGCAGGCAAAGGTCCTGACATGAGCAAGTCCGTCATCATCGTCCTGAACTGCGGCTCGTCGAGCATCAAGTTCGCCGTCTTCGAGGCCGCCAGTCCCCTGCCGCGCAAACCCCTGTGGAACGGCAAGGTGCAGGGCATTGGCGGGCCCGCTCCCGACTTCGGCGAAACCGGCGTCCAGCCCTTTGCCATCGAGCTGGGTGCAGAGCATCCGTATCGCGATGCGCTGCGCATCATCCGCGAGCGCATCACGGCCCGGCTCGAGGGCCGGCCCGTGGCGGCGATCGCCCATCGGGTGGTGCATGGCGGCAGCAAATATTTCGAGTCCACCCGCATCGATGCAGGCGTGTTGAGAGACTTGCGCAGCTATGTGCCGCTGGCACCGCTGCATCAGCCGTTTGCGCTGGAGGCCATCGAGATCCTGCTGCGCGAGCGCCCCGACATCGTGCAGATTGCCTGCTTCGATACAGGCTTTCATCACAGCCTGCCCAAGGTGGAGCAGATCCTGCCACTGCCCTACGAATGGTGGCAGCGCGGCGTGCGCCGCTATGGCTTTCACGGGCTCTCGTATGCCTATATGGCAACCGCGCTGGCCGAGCGTCATGGCGACAGGGCCAGGGGCCGCACCATCGTCGCCCATCTGGGCAGCGGCGCCAGCCTGTGCGGCATGCAGCAGCTGCAAAGCATGGCGACCACCATGGGCTTCTCGGCCCTGGACGGATTGATGATGGGCACCCGTACAGGGGCGCTGGACCCGGGGGCCGTGCTCTATCTGATGGAGATCGAGAAGCTGACGCTTCAGGAGGTGGGGCATCTGCTCTATCACGACTCGGGGCTGCTGGGCGTCTCGGGCATCTCGTCCGAGCCGCGCGTGATCCTGCGCCATGTCCGGGATTCAGGTGAGGCTGGCGAGCGGGCGCGCATCGCGCTGGACCTCTTTGTGCGCCGCATCGTGCGCGAGATCGGCTCTCTGGTCGCTGCGCTGGGCGGGTTGGACATGCTGGTGTTCACGGCGGGCATTGGCGAGCACAGCGAGGAGATTCGCGGCCGCGTCTGCACCGATCTGGCATGGCTGGGCCTGGGGCTGGATGACCAGGCCAATGCAGCCCATGCACCGGTCATTTCATCTGCAGACAGCCGGGTACTGGTGGGAGTTGAGCCCACGAATGAGGAGTGGGTGGCCGCCCGCGATACGGTGCGGCTTCTCGCGCACTCATAGTCTTTTTGACGCGCATCGGGTGGCGGCCGGCCGGGCTTGAAACGCCATGGGGATATTCATGGCGGCCCAACGCAGCGGCTGGGTGGTTGCGCGCCTTACCGAATGGCTTCGCTCTCTTGCGCCGGATGCTGCCTGGCCGCATCGATGCTCGCCTGGATGGCCGCGCGTGCCTGAGGGCTGTTCTTCCAGCAGCTGGAGCCTGTGAGGGCCGAGGCCTTGGCGACAATGTCCAGGGCGTTGGCCTGACGCAACTGCGCAAATGAGCCGTAGCCCAGGGATTCCAGCCGGCTCAGTACCGTCGGGCCCACGCCCTTGAGGACAAGCAGTGATTGGCGTTCTTCAATGGTGAATGGCATGGGTCGAGGCCTTGAAGTTGGAAGGAAAAAGACTTTCAGCAGAAACAGGCGATACGCCCGCCATGGTTGCCGTGGCGCCCGGCCAGAACTCAGGCCATGCTCGACAAGGTTTTTCTGAACCGCATCAGCGACAGCCAGAACAGCACTGCGCCGATTCCCGCCAGCCACAGAAAGGGCTTCCACACGGTTTCTATGCCGGCGCCGCGATACAGAATCGCCTGCCCCAGCTCCACAAAATGCGTGGTGGGGGCGAACAGCATCACATCCTGCACCAGCTGGGGCATGGATTCGCGGGGTGTCATGCCGCCGGACAGCAATTGCAGCGGCAGCAGCGTCAACACCATCAGCAGGCCGAACTGCGGCATGCTGCGCGCCACCGTGGCCAGAAAGATGCCCATGGCCGTAGTTGCGAACAGGCACAGGGCCGAGCCTGCCATGAACAGCAGCAGACTGCCTTCGATGGGCACCTTGAGCGCGCCGCGCACGACCAGATTGAGCGAGACGCCTGCCGCCAGCAGCACCACGGCGCCCATGGACCAGACCTTGGCCAGCATGATCTCGGTAGGCGTCACGGGCATGACCAGCAGATGCTCGATGGTGCCGTGCTCGCGTTCGCGGATCAGCGCCGCGCCCGTGAGGATGATGGAGAGCATGGTGACGTTGTTGATGATCTGCATCAGCCCGCCGAACCAGATCTTGTTCAGTCCGGGGTTGAAGCGGGCGCGCAGCTCCAGGTCCACGGGCAGTGCGCTGCCTCCCCGGTGACGCTGCACGAACTCGTTGACTTCGGCCAGCACGATCTGCTGCACATATCCGCTGCCGGAGAACGCCTGGCTCATGCGGGTGGCATCCACGTTCAGCTGCAGCTCGGCCTTTTTGCCGGCCAGCACATCGCGCTGGAAGTTGGGAGGAATGGTCAGCGAGAAGGTGAAGTCGCCTGCATCCAGCCCGGGATCCACATGGCTGAAATCCACCATCTGCGGCGGCATGAACTGAGGTGGGTAGAACGCCGAGGTGATGCGTGCGGACAGTGGCGACTGGTCTTCGTCGACGATGGCAATCGGCGCCTTGTGCAGCGTATCGGGCATGGCCGTGGCCGCGGTGTACACCGAGGCCGTGAAGGTGTAGACGATGAGCACCAGCATCACCGGGTCGCGCCACAGGCTCCACAGTTCCTTGACGCCCAGGCGCCAGATATTTTTCAGACTATGCAACATCGCAAAAATCCAAGATGTGCCGTGAAGCAGAAGATGCTTTGAACAAGCGCAGGCCCAACGCAGAGACACCGAGCAAGGGCCGCCCCGCAGCGAAGGTGTCGTCACCCTCCCACGAAGTGAGAGAGGGGGAAGGCGCGCAGCGACTCAGGGGGAGCTTCATCATTTCTCCTGCTTGGGCAGAGCCCAGATGGCCACGCCCATGATCACGGGAACGGCAATCAGCAGCGGCACCAAGGTCGGCGCCAGATCGTGCAGGCCCAGCGCCTTGTTGAAGACGCCGCGGCTGATGGCGAACATGTAGGTGGCCGGGTAGATCTCGCCGATCCATCGACCGGCGCCTTCCAGCGAGGACACCGGGTCGGTCAGCCCCGAGAACTGCGTGGCCGGGATCAGCGTGCCCAGCATGGCAAAGAACATGGCGGCAATCTGGCTGCTGGTGACGGCCGAGGCCAGCAGGCCCATGCCCGTGGCAATGACGCTGAAGAGCAGGGCGGCCAAGACGAGCAGCGGGAAGCTGCCGGTCATGGGCACGCCGAACACGAATACCGCCATGGCGCACATCAGAAAGAAGTTCAGCATGGCCAGCACCACATAGGGCAGCTGCTTGCCCAGCAGAAACTCGGTGCGGGTCACGGGAGTGACGTACAGGTTCACGATGGAGCCCAGCTCTTTTTCGCGCACCACGGCCAGGGCCGTGAGCATGGCTGGCAGCATCATCAGCAGCAGCGGAATCACGGCCGGCACCATGGCGGGCAGGCTTTTCACATCGGGGTTGTAGCGAAAGCGGGTCTCCAGGCTGACCTGGCTGACTAGCTGCACGCCCAGACGTTCGCGCGCCTGCTGTGCCAGCCAGAGCTGGTGCATGGCCTGGACATAGCCTTTGACGGTCTCGCCGCGCTGGGGCATGGCGCCGTCGAACCAGGCGCCCACGGCTACCTTAGAGCCGCGCAGCACATCACGGCCAAAACCGGGTGGAATCTCGATGGCCAATGCCAGTTCGCCGCTTTTCATGCGCCGGTCCAGGTCCGCATAGTCCTGGATGGGCGGCATTTCAATGAAGTAGCGCGAGCCTGCGAGGTTGTTCACATAGTTCTGGCTGATGGTGCTCTGGTCGCGGTCCAGCACGGCAAACTTCAGGTCTTCGACGTCCATGCTGATGCCGAAGCCGATCACCACCATCAGCACCAGCGATCCCACCAGGGCCAGCGTGGCGCGCACGGGATCGCGCTGCAGCTCCAGCGACTCGCGCCACAGATAGCTCCACAGGCGTTGCAGGCTGAAGCCAGGGCCTTTGTGTGCTTCTGAAACAGGAGCTTGCTCCGCTTTATCTGTATTGATATCAGATACTTTTGATGCTGAGGATAAGGCTGAGTCAGCGGTAGTAGCTTCTTTTTTAATATCAAGCACGGGCGCTGCCTCGCCCGAGGCCTCCACCAGATAGCCGATGAAGGCCTCCTCCAGTGTGGCCGCGCCGCGCTTGGCGGTCAGGGCTGCGGGCCGGTCGCTGTCCAGCACCTTGCCCGCATGCATCATGGACATGCGGTCGCAGCGCTCGGCCTCGTTCATGAAGTGCGTGGAGATGAAGATCGTCACCCGGTCGCGGCGCGAGAGCTCGATCAGTAAGCGCCAGAACTGGTCGCGCGCCACGGGGTCCACGCCCGAGGTGGGCTCGTCGAGAATCAGCAGCTCCGGCTTGTGCACCATGGCCACGGCCAGCGACAGGCGCTGGCGCATGCCCAGCGGGATATTGCCGGGCAGCGTCTCGCGCACTTCTGTGAGCCCGAAGCGGGTGAGCATCTCCTCGACCCGCGCGGGGATCTCGGCCGGATCCACGTGGAAGAGTTCGGCGTGCAGCACCAGGTTCTGCAGCACGGTCAGCTCGCCGTAGAGCGAGAAGGCCTGCGACATATAGCCCACGCGCCGGCGCGTGGCCACGTCATGCGGATCGATCTTCTTGCCAAACAGCCAGGCATCGCCCTCGCTGGCGGGCAGCAGCCCGGTCAGCATCTTCATGGTGGTCGATTTGCCGCAGCCGTTGGAGCCCAGAAAGCCGAAGATCTCGCCGCGACGAATGCGGAAATTCACATGGTCCACAGCCACAAAGTCGCCAAAGCGCATGGTGAGATCACGCGCCTCGATGGCGATGTCGTCATCGCTGGTCTGCAGCGGCGGGATCACCACGGCGGCATGGCCGCGCTTTTTTTCCTCGGGCAGCAGGGCGATGAAGGCAGCCTCCAGCGCCGGCATGCCAGTGCGCTCCAGCAGCTCGGCGGGGGTGCCGGTGGCCAGAATCAGGCCGTCATCCATGGCCGCCAGCCAGTCAAAGCGCTGGGCCTCGTCCATATAGGCCGTGGCCACGATCACGCTCATCTGCGGGCGCTGGCTGCGGATGCGGTTGATCAGATCCCAGAACTGCGCGCGCGCCAGCGGGTCCACGCCGGTCGTGGGCTCGTCCAGAATCAGCAGGTCGGGGTCGTGGATGAGGGCGCAGCACAGCGCCAGCTTCTGCTTCATGCCGCCCGAGAGCTTGCCGGCTGGGCGGGAGAGGAATTTCTGCAGTCCGGTGCTCTGGGTCAGATCGTCGATGCGCGCCCGGCGCTCGGCCGCGTCATGACCGAAAAGGCGCCCGAAGAACTGCAGATTCTCTTCCACCGACAGCGTGGGGTAGAGGTTCTTGCCCAGGCCCTGAGGCATGTAGGCAATGCGGGGGCAGACGGCATCGCGGTGCTTTTTGCTGCCCATGTCGCCGCCAAGCACCTGTATCTCGCCGCCCTGCAGGGCGCGCGCGCCGGCAATCAAAGACAACAGGCTTGACTTGCCCACGCCGTCAGGGCCGATCAGGCCGACCATGATGCCTGCAGGAATCTCCAGGCTCAGTCCGCGCAGCGCCTGCGTCTTGCCGTAGGCGAGCGTCACATCGCGCAAGGTGGCTACATGCTGGGTCATGGCAAATGGGGTCGCAACGTTCACGAGGCTGAAGCGTCGCCGGTGCGCAGCTCCAGCTTGGCCGGCCATTGGCGCTCTTTATCGAGCTTGATCCAGGCTACGCCGGGCAGGCCTGTCTTGACTTGCGTCAGGTGCTTTTGCAGCAGATCCGGTGCAATACGTGCCTTGACGCGGAACATCAGCTTCTGTCTTTCGCTGGCCGTTTCCACGGTCTTGGGCGTGAACTGGGCGGTGCTGGCGACAAAGGACACCTGAGCCGGGATCACATATTGCGGAGCCGCATCCAGCACGATGCGCACCTCGGTGCCAAGGGCCACTCGGCCAGCCACGGTCTCGGGCAGGAAGAAGCTGATGTAGACATCCGAGACATCCACCATGTTCAGCACCTTGCCGCCGGCGCCGATCACCTCGCCGGGCTGGGCCAGCCGGTATTGCACGCGGCCATCGCGCGGGGCGGTGAGTTCGCTGTCTTTCACATCGGCATCGATGCGCTGGACGGTGGCGGCGGCGGCCGTCACCGCCGATTCCGCACCAATGGTCTGGGCCTTGGCCGCGTCGATCGCTGCCTTGGCGGCCGTGGCCTGGGCCTGGGCGGCCTTGAGCGCGGCCTGGGCGCCACGCACACGCGCCCGGTCGTCGTCCAGCTCCTGCTCCGACGAAGCACCTTCGCGTGCCAGTGTCTCGGAGCGCTTGACGCGGCGCAGCGCCGCATCCAGCTCGGCTTCGCGCTGGGCCACCGTGGCCATGGTGGCGGCGTACTGGCTTTCGCGCAGCGCGATTTCGGCGCGAGCCGAGGCCACCGCATGAGAGGCGCGCTCACGACCGGCGATGGCTTCACGCTGCTGAGCCTGCAGGCTTTCGATCTGCATGCGCGCCAGTGGCTGACCGGCTTTCACGAACTCGCCTTCCTGCACCAGGATTTCAGCGATGCGGCCGGCGTATTTGGTGGCGACGTCGATTTCGGTGGCTTCGATGCGGCCGTTGCCGCTGACCAAGCCTTCGGATGCCTGTGCGCTGCGCCATTGCTGCCAGCCATAGGCGCCCAGGGCGGCGGCGGCAACGATGAGCGCGGCGATGGTCAATTTCTTGTTCATGGACATGGATTCGCTGGTCAAGGTTGGAGGGCGGCAGGGGTGGGAGCGCTGCTCTGGCCTTGAGCAAAGTAGCCTCCACCCAAAGCGGCATACAGAGCGACCTGGGTGGACAGCAGGGCCTCGCGGCCCTGAACCAGTTGCTGCTCGGCGCTCAGCAGGTCGCGTTCGGCATCCAGCACATCGAGATAGGGCGAGGCTCCCTGGTCATAGCGCAGCCGGGCCAGTCGGGCGCGTTCCTTGAGTGCTGCGCGCTGATCGGTCAGCACCACGAGCTGCTGCTCGAGCATGGTGCGGCTGGACAGTGCGTCCAGCACTTCGCGCATTGCTGTCTCTATGGTTTTTTCGTACTGGACGACCGCCATGCTCTGTCGCACGGCCTGCAGATTCAGGTTGGCCTGGCGCTGGCCGCCATCAAAGATCGGCAGCGAAATCGTGGGAGCAAACTGCCAGGCACGGCTGCCGCTTCTGAACAGGCCGTCGAGCTCCGCGCTGGCCGTGCCCCAGCTGCCGGTCAGGGCGATGCGAGGCAAAAACGCAGCGCGCGCGGCAGATACATTGGCCTTGGCGGCCTGCAGGCCGTACTCGGCGGCAATGATGTCGGGGCGCTGTGTCAGCAGATCGGACGGCAGGCCTTCGGGAATGGGTTTCAGGATCACTGCGGTGGAGCTGCTTTGCGGCAAGCGGTCTGCATCCATGCCCGTGAGCTGCTGCAGTGCATTGGCCTGCAGCGCCCGCTGCTGTGCCAGCTGGGTGCCTATAGCCTTGGCCTGGTGAACCAGAGTCTGCACCTGCGTGAGCGCATAGCGTGAAGTGGAGCCCACCTCGGTGCGGCGCTTGAAGATGCGCAGCGATTCCTCGCGGCTGGCAATCGTGCGCTGGGTCAGGGCCAGGCGCTCATCCAGACTGCGCAGAGCCAGATAGCTCAGCGCTACCTGCTTGACGAGACTGGATTGAACCGCATGCTGCGTGGCATCCAGCGCCAGATAATTGCCTAAAGCGGCCTCGCTGAGGCTTTTGACACGGCCCCAGAGATCGAGCTCCCAGCTGTTGAGGCCGACAAACACTTGCTGATCGCCGGCGACGACGGAGCGGCCGCTGGCGTTGAGGTCGGCGGGAACACGTGCTCTGCCATGACTGCTGCCCAGGCCGATCGTCGGCAGTCGCGCAGCACTCTGTATGTCATAGGCGGCCTGGGCCTCCTGCACACGCAGCAACGCGAGGCGCTGGTCCTGATTGTGGGCAAGAGCTGCGCCAATCAGCTCCTGCAGGTTTCGGTCAAGGTAGAAGTCTTGCCAGGCAATCGATGCCGTATGTGCTGGCGCAGCGCCCTCTTGTTTTTTGGTCCATTCCTGAGGCCACTTGTCCGGTAGCCTGGCCTGGGCCTGTGGCTGCAGAATCGGCACCGTCGGGCTGCAGGCTGCCAGCGCTGTCAGCAATGTGGCGGCTGCCAGCAGGCGCATCGGTGTGGTGTTGTAGGGTGGTGTGCGATTTGCTGAAGGGGCCATGAATGCAGAACCTGCGACTTGCAAGCTTTTGGCTTCCGGTTATCGCAAGATTTGTATAGATGTGTATCCCTAGTATTGAAGGACGGCTTGCAAGTCAGTTTGAGCTATGTCAATTAATGGCGTCAAGCGCCAGAAACAACAAAGCCCCGCGAGGCGGGGCTTTGTTGTTTCGATGCACGAAGAGGCCTTAGCCGCCGCGACGCATCATGTCGAAGAATTCGACATTGTTTTTGGTCGCCTTCATGTTCTTGATCATCAGCTCCATGGACTCGATCTCGTCCATGTTGTACATGAACTGGCGCAAGATGCGGGTCTTTTGCAGAATCTCGGGAGCCAGCAGCAGCTCTTCGCGGCGTGTACCGCTCTTGGTGAGTTCGATGGCTGGGAACACGCGCTTTTCGTACAGGCGACGGTTCAGGTGCAGTTCGCTGTTGCCGGTGCCCTTGAATTCTTCAAAGATCACTTCGTCCATGCGGCTGCCGGTGTCGACCAGTGCCGTGGCGATGATGGTCAGCGAGCCGCCTTCTTCCACATTGCGGGCCGCGCCGAAGAAGCGCTTGGGGCGCTGCAGTGCGTTGGAGTCCACACCGCCCGACAGCACCTTGCCCGACGAGGGCACGACGTTGTTGTAGGCGCGGGCCAGGCGGGTGATGGAGTCCAGCAGGATGACCACATCCTTGCCCAGCTCCACCAGGCGCTTGGCGCGCTCGATCACCATTTCGGCCACGTGCACGTGACGGGTAGCTGGCTCGTCGAAGGTCGAGGCAATGATTTCGCCCTTGACCGAGCGCTGCATTTCCGTCACTTCTTCAGGGCGCTCGTCCACCAGCAGCACCATCAGGTGCACATCGGGGTGGTTGGCGGTGATGGCGTGTGCAATGCTTTGCATCATCATGGTCTTGCCGCTCTTGGGCGGTGCCACGATCAGCGCGCGCTGGCCGCGGCCGATGGGGGCGATGATGTCGATGATGCGGCCGGTGATGTTTTCTTCGCCCTTGATGTCGCGCTCAAGGCGCATCTGCTCCTTGGGGAACAGAGGGGTCAGATTCTCAAACAGCACCTTGTGCTTGTTTTGCTCGGGTGGGCCGCCGTTGACCTTGTCGAGCTTGGTCAGTGCGAAGTAGCGCTCGCCATCCTTGGGGATGCGCACTTCTCCTTCGATCATGTCGCCGGTGTGCAGGTTGAAGCGGCGCACCTGGCTGGGCGAGATGTAGATATCGTCGGTGCTGGCGGTGTAGCTGGTATCGGGGCTACGCAGGAAGCCGAAGCCATCGGGCAGGATTTCCAGCACGCCGTCGGCGAAGACCTGTTCACCGGCCTTGGCGCGCTTTTTGATGATGGCGAACATCAGTTCCTGCTTGCGCATGCGACCGACGTTTTCGATCTCAAGCGCTTCGGCCTGCTTCAAGACTTCAGACACGTGCAGTGCCTTGAGTTCATTAAGGTGCATGAAATGACTCCAAGCGTGGAGTGAGAATAACCAGGGGGGGAGGCGTAGAGCCTAACGAAACACTGTGAAAGTGGGCAGGCTTGCCTGAAGAAAATCCAGCGCGGTCCCATGCGGTGGCCGGCGGTTCATACATTATGACAGGAAAACTGGCGCAGCTTGCAAGCAATTTATTGAGGACTTGTCATCTGCAGCCTGTGCCGGGTCTGTAGCAGATGCAAATGAAGGGGGAGCGGGTGCCCAGAAGCAAACAGAGCTCCATTGGGAGCTCTGTTTGTGGAATGCATCAGATGTGCTGGTCGAGGAAGGCGGACAGTTGCGTCTTGTTCAGCGCGCCGACCTTGGTGGCGGCCAGCTGACCGTCCTTGAACAACATCAGCGTGGGAATGCCGCGAATGCCGAACTTGGCAGGGATCTCACGGTTTTCGTCCACATTCATCTTGGCGATCTGCACCTTGCCTTTGTAGCCTTCGGCCACATCGTCCAAGATGGGGGCGATCATCTTGCAAGGGCCGCACCATTCAGCCCAGTAATCCACCAGCACGGTCGTGCCGGGTTGCAGTACGTCAGACTCAAAGCTTGCATCCGTGATGTGCTTGATCAATTCGCTGGCCATTTGTAGTCCTGGATTTTCTTGAATCAAAAAAGTAGGCGGTCTAATCGCCTAGTGAGTTGATTGTGACAGAAACTCATCTCCCGTCTCTGTGTGTGGCTGGTTGTTTGCAGCTATCGCGCTAATAGTGCCCGCAATATTGCAGAAATGCCGTCGGTGGTATTCTGCGCACCCTTTGGCGGCCGGTGGCTGCCAGCAGATTGAGGTGGTAGAAGTATGAGTGTCTCGGAGCCCTTGATGGCCGATTCCGAATGGGTCTGTGATGTGGCTGTGATCGGTGCCGGGCCTGCAGGCTTGATGGCGGCCGAGCAATTGGCGAAGGCCGGCTTGTCGGTCAGGGTGTTCGAGGCGAAAGCCTCGGCGGCTCGCAAATTCCTCATGGCCGGCAAGGGCGGTCTCAACCTTACGCACTCCGAGGAGTTTTCGAGCTTTGTGACCCGCTATGGCGGCCGCTCTGCAGATTTGACTCCGTGGCTCGAAAAGTGGGGTGCGAGCGAGCTTCAGGCCTGGGTCAAAGAGCTGGGCTTCGATACCTTTGTGGGGTCATCCGGAAGAGTGTTCCCTGCAGACATGAAGGCGGCGCCGCTGCTGCGTGCCTGGCTGGTGCGGATGAAGTCGCAGGGCGTGCAGTTTCATATGCGCCATCGCTGGATCGGCTGGGCAGAGGATGGCAAGCCGGTTCTCCAGACAGAGGATGCCAGAGTCAAGATTGGCTGCAAGGCTTTGGTGCTGGCAACAGGCGGAGGCAGCTGGGCGCGTCTGGGTTCGGACGGTGCTTGGGTTTCGTTGCTGCAGGACAAGGGGGTAGGCATTGCCCCGCTGCAGGCGGCCAACTGCGGCTTTGATGTGGGCTGGCAGCAAGGGCGTGAAGCTGGCTGGAGTGAGGTCTTTGCTCAGCGCTTTGCCGGGCAGCCATTCAAATCGGTGGTTTTGAAGTTTATGGACGAGCAAGGTGCCGTCTTTGAGCGTCAAGGTGAATTTGTTGCAACGCAGACCGGGGTGGAGGGGAGCCTGATCTATGCTGTCTCCTCCCTGTTGCGGGACTGCATTGCCCGCCAGGGCGCTGCGCGCTTCGAGCTGGATCTGTTGCCGCAGTGGAGTGCGGAGCGTGTTCAGCAGGAGGTGATGCGGCCGCGCGGCTCGCGCAGCCTCAGCAGTCATCTCAAAGGGCGCTTGGGCCTTGATGGCATCAAGGCGGGTTTGCTGTATGAGGTGCTCGGCAAGGATGGCATGGCGGACATGAAGCGCCTGGCATCCACGATCAAGACGGTGCCTTTGACGGTGATCGCACCGCGCCCCATCGATGAGGCCATCAGCACTGCAGGCGGAGTTCGTCTGGAGGCTCTGGACGCACGGGGGATGTGTGCCGCCCTGCCTGGTGTCTTCTGTGCGGGAGAAATGCTGGACTGGGAGGCCCCCACGGGTGGTTATCTGCTCACGGCCTGTATGTCCTCTGGTGTTCATGTGGCCGAAGGGGTGCTGAGCTTCCTGCAGGGCAACTGACTCGCGAGCTTGTGCTTGTGTGTGCTGCGCAGACGCTGCATTGAATTCTGGGGTGATCCCGTCTTGACGGCGGGTGCTCTTGCCTGCCTCAGCGCATAGGCGGGCTGGGGTTGGCGGCAACTCGAGGTTCGTGGCTCGCGGCGATGCAGTCCTGCGTGCTTGCTCCCGCCTGAGTCGCCGAGCAAGCCCTGGGAGGGGTTGACTGGTCGGCATCGGGCTGGGTTCTGGTGCGTGGCTGTAGTGAAGATCCTCAATCCCAGGGACAAACCCTTGATCGCCGGGCGATGTGGGGGCGGAAATACCCGAACAATGTGTCTGATTGATTCTTGAGCTGGGCTTTGTGACGGGAAGGCTGTATCTCAAGCCCTGTCTGGAACCGGCTTTGAGTGGGCGGCCACAAGTGGCGGGCACCCCTCCTACGAGGCGAACTCTTGCTGTGGGACAGATGTCTTGAACCTGAGACATTACGCTGGCAACATTGCTCCATCGGTTGAGGAGTCGTGACGGATTTGCGTTGTTACCGGAAAAGGAGGTTGGTCATGTTTTTCGGCAAGATCTTCGGTTTTGGACGTTCCGAACCGCGCTATATCCGCCGCACGCGTGCCTATCTGCAGGAGGCGCGCATGGCTGTTCTGGAGCACACTATCGCGGCGGAGTACTACCAGTCCTCCGCTCAGATGTATGCCGAACGTGCTGCTCGACTGGAAGATGAATTGCGAGCCTGGGAGCAGGGCGAGCAGCATGTTCCCGTGGTGCCGCATCACTATCCCTATGTCCCTCACTCTGCACACAAGGCAGTTGCCGTAGATGCGCCGCCCGTGGGTGCTTCGGTGGGCGTGGTGAGGGCTGCCTGAGCAGGCAAAAGAAAAAGCCTGTATGCATGCATACAGGCTTTTGAATGGCTCCTCAACCTGGGCTCGAACCAGGGACCTACGGATTAACAGTCCGGCGCTCTACCGACTGAGCTATTGAGGAATATGTCGGTGTGATGCTTTGATATACCGCAAAGCATCGAAATTACTTTGGCTCCTCAACCTGGGCTCGAACCAGGGACCTACGGATTAACAGTCCGGCGCTCTACCGACTGAGCTATTGAGGAAGAAGACCTAGATTATAGGGTGTAAAAATGAGCTCGCAGGAAGTTCATCACAATTTCATTAAATTCTCTGTGCCTGATACCCGAACAGGCCGCACCGTTCACGTGGATTGGCGGCGGCGCTATGCTTTTGATGATTGAACAGTGCGGTGACCCGGTGGTTGCTGCACGCCGTATTGATATATGACTGTACGTACCATTTTGAAGATGGGTGATCCCCGTCTGCTGAAGCTTGCCAAGCCGGTGACTGAATTTGATACGGATGCACTGCATCTGCTTCTCAAGGATTTGCTGGACACCATGCATGCTGCCAACGGTGCCGGCTTGGCGGCGCCGCAGATCGGTGAGGATTTGCAGATGGTGGTGTTTGGCTCGGGTGAACCCAACCCTCGTTATCCGGATGCCCCCATAGTGCCCCGCACCGTGCTGATCAATCCAGTCATCACACCCATCGGTGAAGAGGAGCAGCTGGACTGGGAAGGTTGCCTGTCTGTTCCCGGCCTGCGGGCCATGGTGCCACGCTGGAACAAGGTGCGCTACACCGGCTTTGATATCTACGGCGACCCGATCGACCGCACGGTCGAGGGCTTTCACGCGCGCGTGGTCCAGCATGAGTGCGACCACCTCTGGGGCAAGCTCTATCCGATGAGGGTGCGCGATTTCAGTCGTTTCGGCTTTACCGATGTGCTGTTTCCCGGCATCGCTCAGGCCGAGGAAGACTGATCGGCGCACTGACAAGCGCTCCAGGTCTCTTTTTACTCTTCTCTACTGGATGCAAGACACAACGGGGAATGTGTCTTGCATCCTTTTGTTCTTTATGGAGGGCATGGAAGCCGCGATGGACGTGATCTGTGTCAATTTCCAGTGCCTGATCGCAGCCAATGAGTGTTCCTTTTTGCTTTGGAAAGGTTCTGGTCAGCACTTTGTATACAAAACTGTAGACAATTTTGGTGTCCTGGCAACGTACAGTCTCGACTCATGCCCTTCTGGGTATGGCTTTGATTGCGTAATGGAATAGTCCGTCCGGCGGATGTCATGCAATCAAAGGAGATTGAAAGACTGACTTGGGTGAATGAAAGAGTGGTTTGCTCTTTTCTATAGGTCGGATCGCTCTCGCAGAAGAGCGACTGGCTGCAGCACAAGGCCTCGCTGGGGCGATTGGAAAAGATCGCTGCCGAAAGAGTTGCTGCAAGTCGACCAGACAGAGCGAAAGGCCTCTAGAGCCTTGGTGAGTAGGTAATTTAGGAGACAAAGATGAACGATCAGACCGGAGCATCCAGGGATGCGGCCGTCAAGCGCCCCGAGGATGAGAATCTTGGCGTCACCGCCAACCTCATGTATGGCTTGCAACATGTGTTGACCATGTACGGCGGCATCGTGGCGGTGCCTCTGATCGTGGCTGAAGCGGCTGGCATGTCCGCTGCCGATGCCGGTCTGCTGGTGACCGCCTGCCTGTTCATGGGTGGTGTGGCAACCTTGCTGCAGACGCTGGGCATCCCTTTCTTCGGCTGTCGTCTGCCTCTGGTTCAAGGCGTTTCATTCGCAGGCGTGGCCACCATGGTCAGCATCCTG
This sequence comes from Comamonas testosteroni ATCC 11996, assembly GCF_000241525.1. Classification (GTDB taxonomy): domain Bacteria; phylum Pseudomonadota; class Gammaproteobacteria; order Burkholderiales; family Burkholderiaceae_C; genus Comamonas; species Comamonas testosteroni. The sequence continues at coordinate 68,612 of NZ_AHIL01000044.1, read as the reverse complement.
CACACCGGTGGCGGCATGCAGGGCGTGCTGGGGGCTGTCATGTACGCCTCGGTACTGGGTCTGATCATTGCGCCGGTTTTTTCGCGCATCACCAAATTTTTCCCGCCGTTGGTCAATGGCTGCGTGATCACGGTGATCGGCATGTCGCTGATGCCTGTGGCTGCGCATTGGGCCATGGGCGGCAATGCCAAGTCTGCTGATTACGGCAGCATGGGCAATATCGGTCTGGCCGGTCTGTCGCTGTTCATGGTGCTGCTGTTCAGCAAGCTGGGCAATGCCATGCTGTCGCGCCTGTCGATTCTGGTGGCGATCGTGGTGGGCACCATCACGGCCGTCTTCATCGGCAGGGCCGATTTCTCGCAGGTGTTCAACGGCCCCATTTTTGCGGTGCCCACACCTTTGCATTTCGGCTGGCCCACTTTCGACATGGCGGCCACCATCTCCATGTTCATCGTGATTCTGGTGATCCTGGTGGAAACCTCGGCCGACGTGCTGGCCGTGGGCGAAATCGTGGACAGCCCTGTGGACGGTCGCCGTCTGGGTGATGGTCTGCGCGCCGACATGCTCTCCAGCATCGTGGCTCCCATCTTCGGCGGCTTCACACAAAGCGCTTTTGCGCAGAACGTGGGTCTGGTGGCCGTGACCGGCATCAAGAGCCGCTTCGTGGTGGCTTTCTCCGGCCTGATCCTGATCGTGTTTGGCGTGCTGCCGGTGATGGGCCGCATCGTGGCCTGCGTACCTCCGTCCGTGCTGGGCGGTGCCGGTCTGGTGCTGTTCGGTACCGTGGCTGCCAGCGGCATCCGTACCCTGGCCAAGGTGGAATACAACAACAATATGAATCTGATCATTGTTGCCACCTCGGTGAGCGCGGGTCTGCTGCCAGTGGTGGCACCCAAGTTCTATGACCAGTTCCCCGCATGGTTTGCCACGATCTTTCACTCGGGCATCAGCGCAACGGCCCTGGTTGCCGTGACCCTGAACCTGCTCTACAACCACTTCAAGCAAGGCAATTCCGATCAGCCTTCCGTCTTTGAAGCCGGCTATGGCCGCGCTCTGAGTCAGCATGTGCTGGAAGCCCTGGCCGATGGCGACCGCGTCGAAGGTGGCAAGGTCTACGACAAGGAAGGCAAGGAAGTGCCCATCATTCCGGTCAAGCCGGCACATGGCCACTGAGCCGAGATCAAAGTGCGCGCGGTGGGGTCTGACCCCGTCGTGATTTACACCGCTATCCCGAGGGATAGCGGTTTTTTTATGCCAGGCTCAAAAGCTGCTGACTTCAAGGAGTCCGGGGCAGGACATCGGCGGCCCTTCAGTGAGACACGCCCAAGATGGCATGCAGGCGCGCGCTGGTTGTCGTGTATTCGAGCAAGGGCTTGCTGCCTTGCAGATATTCGGCGGCTGCAAACGCGGCCATGGTGGCCTCATGAAAGGCGCAGAGGATCAGCCGTTTCTTGCCGCTGTAGCTGACGATGTCGCCGATGGCATAGATTCCCGGGGCGCTGGTGGCAAGCGTTGCCGGATCCACCGCCAGTTGCTTGCGCTCCAGCGCCAGGCCCCAGTCCGTCAAAGGACCCAGCTTGGGTGAAATGCCCTGGTAGACCAGCAACTGTTCGACAGGCCGCGTATGTTCGTCGCCTTCGCCATCCATCCATTGCACGGCCTGCAGTCGGCCGTCGCCGTGCCGCACTTCGGTGATCTGGCCGATCAGCACTTCGACAGCGCCAGATTCGCGCAGTTGCTTCAGCTTAGCCAGTTGCGCAGGCTCGGCATTGAAGCTGTCACGGCGATGCATGAGAACGGTTCTGGCCGCGCTTGAACTGCAGGCAATGGCAGCTGCTACGGCTTCCTCATCGCCGCCATAGACCAGCACCTGGCGGCCTGCGGCCATATCCAGCTGCTGCGGGTGATAGTGCAACTGGCCCGTGCCGAGTTCATCCACACCCGGTGCCTTGAGGGCCTTGGGCACGAACGCGCCAACGCCTGCGGCAATGAAGACGGTGCGGGTGTGGAACAGCGCTCCTGCCGTGGTGCCGACCTGCCAGCGCCCGTCGTCAAGGGCTTGCAGAGTCTGTACTTGCTGGGACAGATGGCGGACCACCTGCATGGGGGCGATCTGCTTTTCCAGCAGTTGCACCAGCTCCAGGCCCGTGCAGACGGGAATGCCGGGAATGTCGTAGATGGGCTTGTGCGCGTAGAGCTGGCTGCACTGGCCGCCCACATGGGGCAGGGCATCGATCAAATGGGCTTGAATGCCCTGCAGGCCAAGCTGGAAGGCCTGAAACAAACCCGCCGGACCTGCGCCAATGATGATGGCGTCGGTTTCCACGGCGGGTTGTAGCGAGAGGGAAGCGTTGGTCGTTGCGTTGGACAGGCTCATGCAGGCAAGCGTAGCGCAGTCCGCGCCCAGACTGGCTTAGCGCTCCAGCAAATCCACTTTGTTCGGCTTGCCATTCCACTCGTCGGCGTCGGGCAGCGAAGCCTTGCGCTTGGTGATGCTCTTCCAGCTCTTGAGCTGGGACAGATCCACGTTCAGCTTGATGAAGGCCAGTTGATCGGCAGGCACATCTTCTTCGGCAAAGATGGCATTGGCCGGGCACTCGGGAATGCAGACGGCACAGTCGATGCATTCATCGGGATCGATCACCAGAAAGTTGGGGCCTTCACGGAAGCAGTCCACGGGGCAAACGTCCACGCAATCGGTGTACTTGCACTTGATGCAGTTTTCGGTAACGACGTGAGTCATTGAGAATCTTCTTCTTGGGTGGGGATTGGTAAAACCCCGTGATTTTAGGTTTTTTCCCGCGCAGCGCCAGTGCCAGGCTGGATAAGGCCGTATGGAGATCTGGTTTGACGCTCAGATCGCCGTTGCGGCCCTGTCTTCATCGGCTTCAGTTCACCAGCGCAGCACCGGCTGTTGCATTGCTGGCGGTGTCCACCAGAATCAGCGAGCCCAGCTGGCGGGCTTGGGTGAAGGGGGCGGCCGGAATGGCTTCCTGCAGCACCAGCTCCACCTGGCCGATGGCATTGGCCTCGAGCTGCTGGGCGTCTTCCTTGGCCAGTGTATTGATATTGAGGCGGTGCACCAAGCGGCGCGCCTTGGCCTTGACCCAGCGATGGCCATGCAGCGCCCAGTAGACACGGCCGGGCACCAGAGGTTCGGTGTCCATCCAGGCCACGGTGGCGGTGATCTCGCGGCTGCTGGGCCAGGGGCTTGCGGCAGCAGGGGCATCAAAGTCGTCCTCGGCCACTTCGGCTTGCACGGGGGCGGCAATGATCCAGTCGCCGCGCGAGACATCGACCTCGCGGTCCAGCGTGATGCCGGCGGACAGGCCCGCAGCCACTTCCTTGGGCGCGCGGGCGTGGTCTATGACCTGGGCAACGGTCGCGAGCTGGCCGCTGGGCAGAATCTGCACCTGGGCACCGACCCGGGCAATGCCCGTGGCGACACGGCCCCAGAACACGCGGCGGCCCTGGCTGGTGTCGGACGAGGAGGAGAACTTCTCCACCCACTGCACGGGGAAGGCCAGCGCCAGATCGCTGTCGGTGGGCGTGTTGGGCAGTTGCTCCAGCAGTTGCAGCAGGCTGGGGCCGTGGTAGCCGGCCCAGCCGTCGGTGCTGTTGACCACGTTGTAGCCCTTGAGCGCGGACACGGGCACGGTGGCCGTGATCTTGATGTCTGCGGAGGCCGTGAACTTTTGCAGCGCCGCGCTGATATGGGCAAAGGCCAGGGCCGGGTCCTGAACGGCGTCGAGCTTGTTGACGGCAAACACCAGCGAATTCACACGCAGCAGATGGGCCAGCAGGCTGTGGCGGCGGGTCTGGGGCAGCAGCTCCAGATCGGCATTCTTCCAGTCCAGCTTGGTGGCATCGACGAGCACCACGGCGGCGTCGGCGCTCGATGCTGCCGTCACCATATTGCGTGTGTACTGCTCGTGACCGGGAGCGTCGCCAATGATGAACTTGCGCGACTCGGTGGCGAAGTAGCGGTAGGCCACATCGATCGTGATGCCTTGCTCGCGCTCGGCGGCCAGGCCGTCGGTCAGCAGGGCCAGATCCGTCTCGCCGGACTTGGTGACGCCAGCCAACTGATCCTGCAGCACGGCGCGGGTGTCCACCAGCAGGCGGCCGATCAGCGTGCTCTTGCCGTCATCGACCGAGCCGCAGGTGATAAAGCGCAGCGCGCTGCTGTTATGTGCATCAAATTGGCCTGAAGCGCTTGATGGATTTGCGCTAGCAGCTACGGAATTAATAGTTTCAGTCATCGCATTCTTTCTAAAAACCGACATGTCCCAACTCAGAGACACCGAGGAAGCGCCGCCGCGCACCGAGGGTGTCGTCCCCTTCCGGAGCGAAGCTCCAGAGAAGGGGAAGGCGCGTAGCGCCTCAGGGGATGTCTTAGAAGTAACCGTCTTTCTTGCGCTTTTCCATGGATGCTTCGCTGGTCTTGTCGTCCATGCGTGTCGCGCCACGTTCGCTGACCTCGGCGGCAAGGGTCTCGATCACGATGTCTTCGGCCGTTGCTGCCGTGCTTTCCACGGGGCAGGTGCAGGTGATGTCGCCCACGGTACGGAAGCGCACATCGCGCTGCACGACTTCCTCGCCGTCACGCGGCGGGGTCAGTTCGGTCACGGGCACCAGCAGGCCCTTGCGCTCCACCACATCGCGCTTGTGGGTGTAGTAGATCGATGGCAGGGCGATGTTTTCACGGGCGATGTACTGCCACACGTCCAGCTCGGTCCAGTTGCTGATGGGGAAGACGCGGAAATGCTCGCCCTGTGCAATGCGGGTGTTGAACAGCGTCCACAGCTCGGGCCGCTGAGCCTTGGGCTGCCACTGGCCGAAGCTGTCGCGGTGGCTGAAGATGCGCTCCTTGGCGCGGGCCTTTTCCTCGTCGCGGCGCGCGCCTCCGATCAGGGCGTCGAAGCGGAACTCGTCAATCGCCTCCAGCAGCGTCACCGACTGGTGCACATTGCGCGATTCGCCGGGGTGTGCCAGACGCACAGTGCCGCGCGCCATGGAGTCTTCCACGCTGCGCACGATCAGCTCGGCACCCAGTTCCTTGGCTCGCTGGTCACGGAAATCGGTCACTTCGGGGAAGTTGTGGCCGGTGTCGATCATCAGCAAGGGATAGGGAATGCGGCCCGCGCCGAAGGCCTTTTCGGCGCAGCGCAGCATGACCAGCGAATCCTTGCCGCCCGAAAACAGCAGGGTGGGGCGTTCAAAAGTCGCGGCCACTTCGCGCAGGATGAAAATGGTTTCTTCTTCCAGTGCATCCAGGTGGCGGTTGCTGAGATGGCTCAACACGGAAGTATCCACACGAGCGTTCATTTTTTATCCAATCAAATAATGCTGTAGCGCTTATAGATATTGGGCTATCAGCTATCTTTTTAAATCGACGGCTTACAAAACGGGCGCGCTGCAATTCCAGGGGCAGCAAGCAAGAGCCGCCTTGCGGCGAGGCTGCCGTCCCCCTCCCGAAGAGAGAGGGGAAGCCGCAAAGCGGCTCAGGGGGAGCACGTCAGTGACTCAAATGAAGTCCGCATTCGCGGTTGTCTTCACCCTTGGTCGGATCCACATAGTCAAAGTTGTTGGGCAGGCCGTGCTTCTCGCAGTATTCGTACAGCTCCTTGGACGACCAGTGCAGCAAAGGTGCAACCTTGATCAGACCGTCGGGATTGATGCTAACGGACTCCATCTGCGCACGCACGGCGGTGTCGGTGGCGCGCAGGGCGGTGAACCAGACCTTGGGTGCGGTTTCGCGCAGGGCGCGGGCAAAAGGCTCCAGCTTCACTTCTTCCGTGAAGGCCGCATGGCGCGGATCGTCCAGCGCTGGCGTGGCGCCTTCCACGGCCTCGCGGTGGGCGCGTGAGCGCAGCGGCAGGTAGATCTTGAGGTTGAGCCCAAGCTGCTTGGTCACCGCATCGGCAAATTGATAGGTGGCTTCGGTGTTGTAGCCGTTGTCCATCCAGACCACGGGCACGTCGGGGTTGGCGCGCGTGACCATGTGCAGGATCACCGCCTCGAAGGGGCGGAAGTTGGTGGTGACTATGGTGGGCTGATCCAGGCCCACAGCCCAGTTCACCAGCGCCTGGGCGTCGCGGCCCAGTTCGGCATTGATTTGTGCCAGATCCAGGTCGAGGGTGCTTACGGGGGCGAGCTGGCTCATGCTTGCACCTCTACGAAATGGGGCTGTGTGTGCACGGCATCGGCCTGGTAGAAACCGCCAAAGCGCTCGAACTGGCGCTGGGCATCGGCGGCGTCCACGCCTTCGCGCAGCACGGCGCTGCTGAAGCCCGTGCGCTCCATCTGAACCAGCTGATCGATCAGCACATCACCGGTGGCACGGATATCGCCCGCAAACTTCAGACGGCGGCGCAGCAGATAGGCCTGGCTGAAGGCGCGGCCGTCGGTGAAGTTGGGGAAATGCAGATCCACCTGCGTGATGCCGTCCAGATTTACCTCAAGGGCGTTCACATCGTTGGCCAGCACCAGCACATTGCCGGTGCTCTCGCTGGGGGCCTGGTATTCGTTGCTTGCCAGAATTTTCATGACTCTATCCTTGTTCTTATGGCTTCAGGCCAGCGCTTCTTCTTCGGCTTCCACAGGGTGGCGGGCTGCCTTGCCGGCTTCCTTGAAGGGGTCCAGGCCGATGCGGCGCACGGCGTCAATGAAGTGCTCGCCGGGCTGGCGCAGGTCGCGATAGGTGCTGAGCACGGCCTCGATCACATCGGGCACTTCGGCTGCGCTGAACGAGGGGCCGATGACCTTGCCGGCCACGGCCTGGCCGGACAGGGTCGAGCCGTCGGAGCCGCCCAGCGTGACCTGGTACCACTCCTTGCCGTCCTTATCCACGCCCAGAATGCCGATATGGCCGCTGTGGTGGTGGCCGCAGCTGTTGATGCAGCCGCTGATGTGCAGATCGATCTCGCCAATGTCGTCCAGCTCGTCCAGATCCTGGTAGCGGGCCGTGATGGCGTCGGCAATCGGCAGGCTGCGGGCATTGGCCAGCGCGCAGAAGTCGCCGCCGGGGCAGGCGATCATGTCGGTGAGCAGCGCCACATTGGTGCTGGCCAGACCCAGGGCCTTGGCCTCGGTCCACAGTGCATGCAGCTGGCCGACCTGCACCCAGGGCAGCATCACGTTCTGGTCGTGCGTCACGCGGGCTTCACCGGCAGAGAACTTGTCCACCAGATGAGCCAGTGCGTCGAGCTGTTCGCTTTGTGCATCGCCGGGGGCCTGGCCCACACGCTTGAAGGACAGGGTCACGGCGCGCAGACCGGCCACGCGGTGGGCGTGGACGTTGCGGGCAATCCAGCGTGCAAATGCGGGTTCCTTGGCGGTCTGGGCAATCAGGGCCTGCTCATCGCCTGCGGCATCGGCCACGACGGGCAGGGCGGGCGTGGTGAACATGGCAGCCACGCGATCGAACTCGGCCTGGGGCACGGTGTGAGGGCCGCCGTCCACTTCGACGATCTGGCGGAATTCCTCTTCCACGGCATCGATATAGGCCTGGCCTTCGGCCTTGACCAGAATCTTGATACGGGCCTTGTACTTGTTGTCGCGGCGGCCCAGCTCGTTGTAGACGCGGACGATGGCCTCGATGTAGTTCATGATCTGGTTCCAGGGCAGGAACTCGCGGATCGCGGTGCCGATCACGGGCGTGCGGCCCATGCCGCCGCCCACGAAGACCTTGAAGCCGATCTCGCCGGCTTCGTTCTTGACCATGTGCAGGCCCACGTCATGCCAGCCCGTGGCGGCGCGGTCCTCGCTGGCGCCGGTGATGGCGATCTTGAACTTGCGTGGCAGAAACGCGAACTCGGGGTGCAGCGTGGTCCACTGGCGCAGGATTTCTGCGTAGGGGCGGGGGTCGATGATCTCGTCGGGTGCGATACCGGCCAGCGCATCGGTGGTGGTGTTGCGGATGCAGTTGCCGCTGGTCTGGATGCCGTGCAGGTTCACGGATGCCAGCAGATCCATCACGTCGGCGGACTTGCTCAGAGGAATCCAGTTGAACTGCACATTGGTGCGGGTGGTGAAGTGGGCGCAGTTCTTGGGCAGATAGGTCGTGCCCAGCTTGCCCTGGCCTTCCAGAGCCTGCTTGAAGACTTCGGCTTCGGGCTCGTCGTACTCGCGGGCCACCTTGGCCAGCACGCGGATCTGGGCCGAGTTGATTTCGCCGTAGGGCACGGCCACGCGCAGCATGGGGGCATAACGCTGCACATACCAGCCGTTTTGCAGGCGCAGCGGGCGGAAGTCGTCTTCCGTGAGCTTGCCTGCCTGCCAGCGTTGGAGCTGGTCACGGAACTGGTCGGCGCGTTGCTTGACGAACGCTTTGTCGAAATCGGTGTATTGATACATGTCTTCAGTTCTTCCGTGGAGCGGATGCCTTGCCTCGGGTGGCACTGCACTTTGATCGTTGGTCAGAACTGTAGAGAGGCTTTATATAAAAACAAACGATTATTTAGTGCTTCATATATATCTGAATGAATATGTGAAGGGCTGCCAGAACGCTCTTACGGAGCTCCTGAATCAATTTCCTTTCTGCGCGCTTGCATTTTGTGAGCGCCCCTGTGCCGGGCATTCTCTAGAATCAAGGCTTGTTCAATGATTGAGGCGCCTGGATTGAAAGCGGGTGCCTGACTATGGAAATAGCCATACTTTTCGCTCTCATCTGTCTGAACGGCGTCTTCGCCATGTCGGAAATTGCGCTGGTCACCGCCCGCAAAACCCGCATGCAGAAACTGGTGGATGAGGGCGACAGCGGCGCAGCAGCTGCTATCAAATTGGGAGAGGACCCAACGCGTTTCCTCTCCACCATCCAGATCGGTATCACCTCCATCGGCGTGCTCAACGGCATCGTCGGCGAGGCGGCTCTGGCCGGCCCGCTGGAGAACTGGCTGATCACCCTGGGCATGACCCAGAAATACGCCGACTACCTCTCCACCGGCCTGGTGGTGGTGCTGATCACCTACTTCTCCATCGTCGTGGGCGAGCTGGTTCCCAAGCGCCTGGGTCAGACCCATCCCGAGGCCCTGGCGCGCCTGATCTCGCGTCCCATCAACTTCCTGGCCCTGGCCACCAAACCCTTTGTCTGGCTGCTGTCGGCATCGACGCGCGGTCTGCTCAAGGTCCTGGGTGTCAAGGAGAGCAATGGCAGCGTGGTGACCGAAGAGGAAATCCAGGCCATTTTGGTGGAAGGCCACACGGCCGGCGTGATCGAGTCGCAGGAGCACACCATGGTGCGCAATGTGTTCCGTCTGGACGATCGCCAGATCGGCTCGCTGATGGTGCCGCGCAGCGATGTCATCTGTCTCGATATCGACGAGAGCCTGGAAGAGACCCTGGCCCGTGTCGAACAGGCCGACCACGCGCGCTTCCCGGTCGTGCGCGGCGATATGAACAATATCGTGGGCGTGCTCAATGCCCGCCAGTGGCTGACGCAGGCCTTGCTCAACAAGGGCAGGCAGGCGCTCAAGGACCAGCCTTTGCAGGCTGCCCTCTATGTGCCCGAGACCATTACCGGGATGGAGTTGCTGGACAACTTCCGCACCTCCGATCTGCATATGGCCTTTGTGATCGACGAGTACGGCGAGGTGCAGGGCATTGTCACGCTGCAGGACCTGATTGAGGCGATTACCGGCGAATTCCAGCCACGCGACCCCGAAACCAGCTGGGCCGTGCAGCGCGAAGACGGCAGCTGGCTGCTGGACGGCCATATTCCCGTGCCCGAACTCAAGGACCGCCTGAGCCTGCATGCCGTGCCCGAGGAAGAGCGCGGTCGCTATCACACCCTGAGCGGCATGATCATGCTGCTGCTGGGCCGTGTGCCCACCGAAGCCGACGTGGTGGAGTGGGAAGACTGGCGCTTTGAAGTCGTGGACATGGACGGCAAGACGCTGGACAAGGTACTGGCGACCAGACTCGAGCCCCTGGTCACCGTGGCATCGTTAAGCAGCGAATAAACCTGGCTTCAGAATCAGGCCCGAAACGGCACGCAGCACTTCTCCGTAAGCGCTGCGTGCTTTTTTTTGCGAGTGGCCTTACCTGGGCTGCTGCTGGGCGCGGCTCCACAGACGTTGCGTACCCAGGGCCTGAGCCAGCCGGGCATCCAGCGGCAGCGGCTCGCCATGCAGGCGTGCCGCCAGCAGCTCGCCGCAAAGCATGGACAGCGTCAGCCCGCGTGAGCCCAGCCCCGTCAGCACCCACAGGCCCGGTAGATCGGCTGCCGACTGCCCGGCGGGGCCTGCCAGCGGCAGACGGTCATAGGCCGCGCAACGCAGGCGCGCCCAGGTGGCCGGCCGCTGGTCGGCATCGAAGAAGGAACTCAGCGCCTGCCGGCACCCGGGCAGCAAAGCGCCCAGCTTTTCGCCATTGCTGGCGTGGGCGGCCTGCTGGTCGGCGGCGGTGGGTGGCAGCTCGGTCACATCGCGCTCGAAGGTCGATCCCATGATCCACTGGTGCGCGCCAACCTGGTTGGCCGAGGGAAAGTCCGGCACGAGATTGCCATGACCGTTGACGGGGAAGGGCGGCATGGCCGCCAGCGTCCCGGCATCATGCTCGGCCACGCTGACCTGGCCGCGTATGGCTTGCAGCTCCCATTCCCCTGCTGCCAGGCCGCTGGCTTGCAACAAGGGCTTGGTGTCCGGGCCCAGGGCCAGCACCAGCATGGGGGCTTGGGCCTGGGTCTGGCCCTGGGCATCCAGCACTTGCCAGATGTTGCGCACTTCATCGCGCACCAGTCGTGAAGCTCGGGCATGGCCCTGCCAATGAATCCCGGGGGCTTGCAGCAGCGCGCGCACCAGTTGTGCGGGGCGTACCCAGCCAGCCTGCTCATGCCAGACGGCGTGACTGTCTGCAGGCAGCTTTGCCGCAGCCAGCTGAGCCGGCAGCGCAGGCGCACTCCAGTGCAGGCCCCAGGGGCTGGTCTCGCTGCCGGGTTGCAGCCATGACCTGGGCAGATGGGAAGGCTCGTTCAGGTCATGCTCGAGCACGCCGCCATGGGCCCAGTCCTGGGCTGGATGCAACTTTTGCGCTTGGCTCAGCTGCTGCAGATTTTGTAGCGTTGTGCGCACGCCGCTTCTGGACAGGCGCGACAGAACACTGTCATCGGGCGAAATATGCGGGCAAAACAAGCCGGCAGGCAGGCCTGATGCTCCTGCCGCAGGCTCGGCCGCCGCATCCAGCACCGTCACCTCCCAGCCGCGCCTGGCCAGACTGGCGGCAGCGGCGGCACCAGCCAGGCCCGCACCCAGCACCAGGCAGCGGCCGGCCTGGCCCACGGGCGCAGGCAGGCCGTCCGGGCGATGGCGCGGCTCCCATGCCGGGTTGTAGGCTGCATGCAGGTTATGGCGCTTGGGCGGCACGCCGGCGCGCTTCTTGACTTCGAAACCCTGAGCCTTGAGTGCCTGGCGCACATGGCCGGCCACGCACCAGGTGGCCAGCTGCGTGCCCCGGCGGCAATGGCGGGCAATGTTCTTCATGGCATCTTCATCCCACATCTCGGGGTTGAGCTGGGGAGAAAAACCATCCAGATATACGCTGTCCGCTGTCATCTGCTGCTTGCGCAGCATGGTCCCGGCATCGCCTATATAGAGCGTCAGCAGCACCTGGCCGTTGTCAAACGAGAGGCGATGCACGCCGGGCAGCAGTCCCCACCATTGCTCGGCCAGTTGTTCGCCAAGCGGGCGCAGCTCCTCATCGGCCGGCAGAAATGCGAGCAGATCCTCGCGCGAGACAGGGTAGGCCTCCACCGAGACAAAATGCAGAATGCGCGGGCGTCTGGGGTCGGCTTTCCATGCCGCCCAGGTGACCAGGAAATTCAGGCCGAAGCCAAAGCCGGTTTCCAGAATGCGCCACTGCGCTGCATCGGCCCAGGCAACTGGCAGATCGCAGCCACCGAGAAAAACCTGGCGTGCCTGGTCGAGGCCGCCGAACTCGCTGTGATAGCGATCGCCGAATCTGGAGCTATAGGGGGTGCCATCCGGCATCCATGTGATCGGTTCAGACATGGAAAGTGAAACTACATAGGTAATGCATGGCGCAGTCTAGGTCAGAGCAGCCAGGCAAGGGCCGCCCCGCAGTGATGGCTGCCTCCCCCTCCTGCGTAGCAAGAGAGGGGGAAGGCGCGCAGCGCCACAGGGGGAGTCTCGATCACTCCCAGCGCTGCTGGTACGAAAAAACCGGCAGGCGCCATTTGAAACGAATGGCGGCCAGACGGAAGGCCAGACCGCCGGCAAAACACACGATGGTGCTGATATTGGGGCTGACATCCAGATAGCGCAGGCCCAGGAACATCAGGCATACGGACAGCGACACGCTGGCATACAGCTCGCGTCGGAACACCACGGGGACCTGGTTGCAGAGCACATCGCGCAAGATGCCGCCGCTGATGCCGGTAATCATGCCGGCCATGATGATGACGATGGTCGGGTAGCCCAGCTCCAGCGCGGTATTGCAGCCGATCAGCGAAAAGGCGATCAGTCCCATGGCATCCAGCAGCAAAAACACCTGCTTGAGCCTGTGCATATGGCGTGCAATCACGGTGGTCAGCAAACCGAAGCTGATGACCAGATACACATATTCAGGGTGCTGGGTCCAGCCGATGGGGTAGTGGCCCAGCACCATGTCGCGGATGGTGCCGCCGCCCAGGGCAGTGACAAAGGCGATGACGACGACGCCGAAGATATCCATATTGCGCCGGCCAGCGGCGAGTGCGCCGGACATGGCTTCGGCAGTAATGGCCACCAGATAGATGACCAGCATGACGGTGAAGTTGGAGGCCTGGAACGAGTCCAGCAAAGAGACGGAAGGAAGCATGAAGGCACTTGAAAATAGACCAGCCACTCACATCGGCGGGAGTGTCCGGCTTGCCTCTCCCGCTGTCCTTTTACCTGAGAGTTGCGCATGAGCACCTTCGCGGTGGACATGCTTGCCCCTTCGGTGAGCCCTGCAGACTTGTGGTTGCGGGCTGCTCTCCAGTTGGCGATATCCGGGTCCTGTCAGACCCACCTGCGGTACTTATTGCCTGAGCGATTATGGGAGTTTGCGCCTTCGGCGGGAACCCTCGAAAGGCTCCGCTCTCCCGCGGGATGGGCGCGATTCTAGCCAGTTTCAGCGACTTTATTCGGGTTAATACCTGTATTGGTGTGTTTCTGCGGCTGCCGGCTCGGGGTGCGGAGGGCCGGTCTGAATCTGCCATGGCGCGCACAGGCGCGCGTCTTCGTCTGTGAAACAGTCCGCCATAAAAAACGCATACGCACGACATCGAAGCCCAAAAAGCGCAAAGCTCGTCGCAACGAAGGCCATTGCGCTTCGTTTGGCCAGCGCTGCGCCGCAACAAAGCATCCCCACGGCCATTTTTAAGACTCTTCTTATTTCGCTCGTTCGAGTCCGTTCCTATCCTTGTTCATTCCAGATCAAACGGTCACGGCGAACCTCGGCGTTCGCGTAAGGCCGCAGCGTGTTTGCTCACGCATGCAAAAGGGGATGGGATGGGAGATTGGTTTCGCCAGGCGCGTTGGGCCTCATTTGGCCTGCTGGTGCTGATGGCGCCGGCGTCTGCACAAGCGAAAAACAGTGCCGCACAGGAGAGCGCGGCGCAGAGCAATGCGGCGCAGGAGCTACTGCGCCAGCAAGAGCGTGAGCGGATACTTCGCGAGACGCAGGAAACAGCGACCGATGTACGGTTGCAGCCGGCGCAGGCTCCGCCGCTGGACCGGCTCCCGTTGGACGAAACTCCATGCTTCCCGATTGAACGCATCTGGCTTGATGGCGAAGACGCTCACAGATTCATCTGGTCCCTGAAAGCGGCCGACCCCGGCAATGACCCTGCCATGGGGCGATGCCTCGGCACCGACGGCATCAACATGGTCATGGCGCGTGTGCAGAACGCCGTCGTCGTCCGCGGCTTCGTTACCACGCGCATCCTCGCCGCGCCGCAGGACCTCACAACCGGCACGCTGACACTGACCGTCGTTCCCGGTCGCATCCGCCACATCCGTTTCGCGCCCGGTACTTCGCCCAAGGCCACTGCCTGGAATGCCGTGCCGGCCAAGCGCGGCGACCTGCTCAATCTGCGCGACATCGAACAGGCGCTGGAGAACTTCAAGCGCGTACCCACCGTCGAAGCAGACATACAGATCACCCCTGCCGAGGGCGACGATGCACGCCCCGGCGAAAGCGACCTGCTGGTTCTCTGGCGGCAGCGCTCCCCACCCGTTCGCTTCAGCGTGTCGCTGGACGACTCCGGCAGCAAGGCGACCGGCAAGCTCCAGGGCGGTGCCACGCTCTCGCTCGACGATCTGCTCATGTGGAACGACCTGTTCTACGCCAATATCAATCACGACGTCTTCAACGGCGGCAACAAGGCTACCCGGGGCTACACGGCGCATTACAGCGTTCCCTATGGCTACTGGACCCTCAGCGCGACCGCCAGCGGCTACAGGTACCGGCAGGGCGTTGCCGGCTACAGCCAGAACTACCTCTACAGCGGCACCAGCGAGAACGCCGAAATGCGCCTGTCGCGTCTGCTCTACCGTGATGCCAGCCGCAAGACCTCGCTCTATGGGCGCGGCTGGATGCGCAAGTCCAACAACTTCATCGACGACACCGAAATCGAGGTGCAGCGCCGCCGCACGGGCGGTTGGGAGCTGGGGCTCTCACACCGTGAATATCTGGGCAAAGGCACGCTGGATGCGAGCTTTGCCTACCGCCGGGGCACCGGGGCGTTTCATGCGATGCCAGCACCCGAAGAGGACTTCGGTGAAGGCAGCTCGCGGATGAAAGTCTTCACGGCTGAAGCCCAACTCATGGCACCCCTCAGCCTCGGCTCGCAAAGCGCACGCTACATCGGCAGCTGGCGTGCGCAGTGGGACCGCACGCCGCTGGTACCCCAGGACCGCTTCTCCATCGGCGGCCGCTACACCGTGCGCGGCTTTGATGGCGAGCTGACACTGATGGGAGAGCGTGGCTGGGTCTGGCGCAACGAACTCGGCCTGCAGCTGGGCGCCGGCCAGGAGCTCTATTTCGGCGTCGACTACGGCCGCGTCAGCGGCCCGTCCACGCGCTGGCTTCAGGGGCGCAACCTGGCCGGCTCGGTCATCGGCCTGCGCGGCGGCGCCAAGGGCTTCCATTGGGACCTCTTCGCCGCCACGCCCCTCCACAAGCCCCAAGGCTTCCTGACCGACTCGCTCACCACCGGCTTCACCCTCGGCTGGTCCTACTGAATCCGTACCGATTTCGCACAAGCAAGGGATGTGATGGCATGAACAAGAACCTCTACCGCATCATTTTCAACCGGGCGTTGGGCCTGTTCCAAGTCGTAGCAGAGATTGCTCGCTGCAACAGAGCAGGCGCAAGCTCGGGCACTACCGCCGGCAGCCGGTTCCTGGCCACCCTCCGTCCCTTGTGCTTCGCCCTGGCGCTTGCGCTCGTCCAGGCGGTCATCGTACCGATGGCCAACGCCCAGGTCGTCGCCGACCCGAATGCACCCGGTAACCAGCGTCCGACCGTACTGGAGGCTGCCAACGGCGTGCCCCTGGTGAACATCCAGACGCCCAGCGCTGCCGGCGTATCGCGCAACACCTACAAGCAATTCGACGTCGACCAGCAAGGCGCCATCCTCAACAACTCCCGCACCAATACGCGCACAGAGCTGGGTGGCTGGGTGCAAGGCAATCCTTGGCTGGGCAAGGGCACGGCCCGCGTCATCTTGAACGAGGTCAACTCCAGCGCCCCCAGCAACCTACGTGGCTATGTCGAAGTGGCCGGCGACCGCGCGCAGCTCGTCATTGCCAACCCGGCCGGTATCTCCTGCGACGGCTGCGGCTTCATCAATGCCGACCGTGCCACCCTCGCCACGGGCAAGCCGATCATCAACGGCGGCTCGCTGGAAGGCTACCGCGTGGGAGGCGGCGCCATCCAGGTGCAGGGCAAAGGCATGGACGCCAGCGGCACCAACTACACCGACCTGATTGCCCGCTCAGTGGAGGCCAACGCCGGCATCTGGGCACAGCAGCTGCGGGTCACCACTGGCAGCAACGAGGTCAGTGTCGACCATGCCCAGGTACGGAAGACCGACGCCAGTGGCGAAGCACCGGCCTTTGCACTGGATGTGGGCGCGCTCGGCGGCATGTACAGCCAGAAGATTGTTTTGGTCGGCACCGAGCAAGGCGTCGGGATGCGCAACGCAGGCAGCCTTGGCGCTCATGCCGGTCAGTTGGTGGTCACGGCCGACGGCCGCCTGGAAAACAGCGGCACGATGCAGGCCAGAACCGACACCCGCATCGACGTCAGCGGCGGCCTGGCCAATTCCGGAACGCTCAGCGCCGGCCGCGAGCTGGTGGTCAGCGCCCCGCAGGACATCGACAACAGCGAAGGTACGCTGAACGCGCGGCGCATCGAGCTCAACGCGCAGTCCCTGAAGAATCGGGGCGGTGCCATCGAGCAGACCGGCACCCAGGATCTGACCTTGCACGCCGGCCGCGCCAGCAACCGCGATGGCGGCCGTATCGGGCTGGCGGAGGCTGACCCGGGCAATGGCGCAGCACCGGGGGCTAGCACGGGAGGCGGAACGGGCGCTGAAACGGGAGGTGGAGCGGGCGGCGGCGAAGGCTTGCCCAATGACGGCAGTGCCAGCGAAGACGGCGGCCAGCCGGGCGCCGGCGTTGCGCCGCTGGCGAACGGCGCGCTGAACATTGCTGCAGCGCTGGACAACGACGGTGGTCGCATCATGGCTGGCGGCGATATCGACCTGACTGCCAAGGCCGGCCTCGACAACGACACCGGGCATCTGGGCGCGCGCCGGCTCGACGTGAGCGGCGACCTAGGCAACCGCAAGGGCGAAATCAAGGTCGCTGCCGATGCGCGCATCGCGGCAGGTCAACTCAACAACGATGCCGGCCTGATGCAGCTGGCCGGTCCCGTTGCCCTGAGCGCGCAGGACTTCTCCAACCGCGCCGGCATCTTCCAGCACAGCGACAAGGCCGACACCCACATCAAGGTCAAGGGGCAACTCGACAACAGCGAGGGCACCTTGGCCAGCAATGCGAAGCGCCTGAGCCTGGACGCCGGCCAGTTGGTCAACATCGATGGCCACGTCGCCCATGCCGGCGACGGTGGCCTGCAGGTCAATGCCGGCGCGTTCAGTGGCGCGGGTGGCGAGACGGCCACGGCCGGCGCCGCCAGCTTGCGCCTGGGCGATAGCGACCACCGCAAGGCCACGCTCAGCGCCGCGCAGATCGACCTCGACGCGCAGTCCTTCGACAATCGTGGCGGCAAGGTCATCGCTACCGGCAACCAGACCAACCGCCTCGAGGTGGCCGGTACGCTCGACAACGGCGACGGCACCATAGCCAGCAATGCCGACCTGGGCATCCGTGCCGGCACCCTCGGCAATGCGCAGGGGAACATCCTGCACGCCGGGGACGGCCGCCTTGATATCGATGCCGGCACCCTGCGCGGCGAGGATGGCAGCATCGCCAGCAATGGCGCGCTGGATCTGAAAGGCCAAACCACCGATCTGACCGGAGCCGCCACGCAGGCCAAGGCCATCACCGTCAACACCGGCATGCTGACCACGGCCAAGGGCACGCTCGTCGCCAGCGGCAGCGGGCCACTGGACCTCAAGGTCCGTGGCGCGATGGACAATCGTGGCGGCACCGTCGCCGGCAACGGCACCGTGGACCTGCGCGCGAAGTCTCTCGACAATACTGGCGGCACGCTGTCGGCCGCCGGCACGGACGCCAGCCGCATTGCCGTCACCGACCAGCTCGACAACACCGATGGGATCCTGGCCGCGGCGGGCGACATCACCGTGAAGGCCGGCGAACTGGTGAACCGGGGCGGCACCATGGTGGCGTCCGGGGATTCCGCCCTGGCCGTCAACGTCGACGGCACGCTGGACAACAGCGCTGGCGGCACCCTGGCCGCAGGTGGCGACATGGCCCTTGCATCCGGCGTGCTCTATAACCGAAAAGGCACCATTCAGCATACCGGCAGCGGCGCGCTCACCGTTGCCACGGGCGACCTTGCTGGCGCTGGCGGCACCCTCGTGAGCAGGGGCGCGCTGGACCTGAAGGCCGGCCGTGCCGACCTCCGCGGCGGCACCACCCAGGCCGACAGAATTGCTATTGCCGCCGACACGCTCAGCACGGCGGGCGGCAGCCTCGTCGCGCTGGGCAGCGATACCCTCGATGTGAACGTCGCCGCAGCGATGGACAACAACGGCGGCACCATCGCCGGCAATGGCGCGGTCAGGCTCGCCGCCCAGTCGCTGACCAACCGGGCCGGCAGGATTTCCGCTGCCGGCGCCGAGGCGAGCAAGGTTCAGATTGCGCAGCGTCTGGACAACTCGGGCGGCGCCATCGCCACCGCTGGCGACATGCAGGTGAAAGCCGGCGACCTCATCAACAGGGGGGGCTCGCTCGTCGCCGCAGGAGGGGCTGCGCTGAGCGTCGAGGCAAAGGGCCTGCTCGACAACAGCGGCAAGGGCATGCTTGCTGCTGGCGGCGACATGGCGGTTTCGGCCGACACGCTGGACAACCGGGACGGCAGCATCCAGCACGCCGGCGAAGGTGTGCTGCAGCTGGCCGTCAACACCTTGCAGGGGGAGAGTGGTGCCATCGCCACCAATGGTGGCCTGGAGCTGACCGGCGAGCACACGGACCTGCGCGATGCAAGCACGCTCGCCCGGCGTCTGTCTATCGACACCGGCACATTGACGACTGCAGGCGGCAATCTGAGTGCCACTGGTTCCGACCTGCTGGTCGTTCGGGCGCGCGAGCGTATCGACAACACGGGCGGCACCATCGCCGGCAATGGTGGCCTGGATATGCAGACCCGCGTTCTCGGCAATGCGCACGGCACGATTTCAGCCGCAGGCAGCGCGCCGAGCCGCGTTGACGTTACCGGTGCCTTCGACAATACCGGAGGTGCCCTGGCCGTGGCCGGAGACACCTCGGTTGCAGCCGGCACACTGCACAACCAGGGCGGCTCCGTGGTGGCTGCCGGTGACGCGGCTCTCAAGGTCGTCGTGGACCGCCTGCTGGACAACAGCGGCAAGGGCACGCTCGCCGCTGGCGGCAACCTGGCCGTCGGCGCAGCAGTCCTGGACAACCGCGGCGGTGCCGTGCTGCACTCCGGCAAAGGCACTGCGGATATTGTCGCTGCCGAGTTGCAAGGCGCAGGCGGCAGCATCGCCAGCAACGGTGCGCTCGCCATCGGTGGCGACACCACCGACCTCAGCGGCGGCAGCACCTTCGGCGAGCACATCCGCATCGAGACTGGCCGGCTGCTCAACAGCGGGGGCAAGCTCATCGCCACCGGCACGGATCTGCTGCGGGTTCACGCCCGCGACGGCGTGACCAACAGTGGCGGCACCATCGCCAGCAATGGCGCGCTAGACCTGCACACGGCCTCGCTCGGCAATCAGGACGGCAAGATCAGCGCAGCCGGCTCTGCCGACACCCGAGTGGAGGTTGATGCAGCCTTCGACAATCGCGGCGGCGAGCTGGTCGCGGGCGGGAGCATTCATCTCAAGGCTGGCGACCTGTCCAACCAGGGCGGCACGGTACTCGCCGCCGAGCGGGCGGCGCTGACAGTGAACGTCGCCAATCGCCTGGACAACAGCGCCGAGGGCACACTAGGCGCGGGCGGCGATCTGGCCGTGAGCGCGTCCGTGCTCGACAACCGCATCGGCACCATCCAGCATGCCGGTGACGGCACCGCCACCATAGCGGCCGGCGACCTTCAAGGCGCGCGCGGCACCATCGCCAGCAACGGGGCCCTGACGCTGAGCGGCACCACCACCGATGTCGGCGGCGGCACCACCCAGGCCAGGCAAGTCGCTATCGACACCGGCACGCTCAAGAACGTGGACGGCACGATAGCGGCCACCGGCGGCGCACCGCTGCTCGTGCACGCTCGCGACCGTATCGACAACAACTCCGGCACCATTGCCGGCAACGGCACGCTGGACCTGCAGGCCGGTGCGCTCTCCAACCAGGCGGGCAAGATTCAGGCGGCTGGCAGCGGCGACAGCCGCCTTTCCGTCACCGGACAATTCGACAACCAGCGTGGCAGCATCGTTGCTGCTGGCAACACCACGGTCACGGCGGGCAGCTTGCACAACCAGGGCGGCACGGTTGCCGCCACCGGGCAATCGGCGCTGTCCTTGTATGTGAACGGGCTGCTCGACAACAGCGCCAAGGGCACGCTGGCCGCTGACGACGACCTCACGGTCAGCGCCTCGGTGCTCGACAACCGAGGCGGTGCCATCCAGCATGCCGGTGACGGCACCGCCACCGTGCTGGCCGGTCAGCTGCAAGGCGCAGGCGGCAGTATTGCCAGCAACGGTACGCTGGACATCGGCGGCACGCTCACCGACTTCAGCGGCGGCAACACCTTCGGCGAGCGTATCCGCATCCACACCGGCCGGCTGCTCAATGCCGGCGGCAAGCTCATCGCCACCGGCGCCGACCAGTTGCTGGTTCGCGCCGTCGATGGCGTGGACAATTCGGGCGGCACCATCGCCGGCAATGGCGCGCTGGACCTTCAGGCCGGCTCGCTGGCCAACCGCGACGGCACCGTGCAGGCAGCAGGTGATGCAGCCTCACGCCTTCATGTGGCGGGCACCCTGGACAACACCGGCGGCCGAGTGCTTGCTGCCGGAGAAACCACCGTCAATGCCGGCGAACTGCTCAACCAGCGCGGCAAGGTGCAGACCTCCGGCGATGCCGGCCTGTCGGTCAGCGTAGCGGGCACGCTCGACAACCGGGACGACGGCCTCATCGCCAGTGCCGCAAAGGCCGACCTGAGCGCAGGTTCGCTGGACAATCGCGGCGCTGCCGTCAACGCAGCCGGCCCCCTGACTGTCGCAGTGCAGCTGGCGCTGGACAACCGTGGCGGCAAACTGGTCAGCGCCGCCGATCTTGGCGTCACGGCCGCCACGCTGGACAACCGCGACGCCGGCCTGCTCGTCTCCACCGATGGCAAGCTCGACGTGGGCACCCTGGGCCGCACCGAGAACGCGGGCGGCACCCTGCAAGGCGGTGGCGATGTCCGCCTGGCCAATACCGGGCTCGGCAATGCCGGCGGCTCGGTGCTCGGCGCCAACGTCGAAGTCGATACCCGTCTAGCTTCGCTCGACAACGCTGGCGGCTCCATCGCCAGCACTACCGGCACCCTCGACCTGGACAGCGGCGCACTGAACAACGCGGGCGGCCTGTTGCAGTCGGCACAGGGAATGCGCGTGGACACCCACGGCCGTGAACTGGACAACACCGACGTCGCCAGCACCGGCGGCATCCTCAGCGGCGACACGCTGGTGCTCAGCACCGGCAGCCTGAAAAATCGCAGCGGCATCGTGCAGAGCCAGGGCGATTTCATCGCCCGCACCGGCGCCATCGACAACACTGCCGGGCAACTGGGCAGCAACGCCAATGTCGATATCGGCGCCGTCTCGATAGGCAATGCCAGCGGCAAGGTTCAGGCGGGCCGCGACCTGACTGCCAACTTCTTCGGCGTGGCAAACAATGACGGCGGCCTGATGGTCGCAACTGGCGGCCTGGCTCTCAACGCCGCGCAAATCCTCAACCGCGATACGCAAAGCGCGGATGCCGACCAGCCGCTCGGCCTGCAGGGTGACAGCGTCGTGCTGACGGCCCATCGCACGGACAACACTGCCGGCACCATCGCCGCAGACAGCAGCATCGCCATCCAGGGCACGGGTGAGGGCAGCGTGCTGGACAACACCCTTGGCAACGTCACTTCGGGCGGCAGCATCGAGCTTGAGGCCAATCGCGTGATCAACCAGCTTGGCACGCTGCTGGCCGGCAAATCCCTGGGGGTGAGCGCCGACAGCCTGGGCGGCGACGGCAGCCTGCTGTCCAAGGGCGACCTGAGCCTCATCCTTCAGCAGGACTTCACCAACCTCAAGGAAATCACCGTCAACGGCCGCGCGCTCATCAGCACTGGCGGCCTGCTGACCAACCACAGCCTGCTCCAGGCCGGCGACCTCGAAGTGCGCGGCGCCAACGTCAACAACACCGCCACCGGCGAGATGAGCGGTGGACGCACCACCGTCGTTGCGCGCGATACCCTGACCAACCGTGGCCTCATCGACGGCAGCCAGACCCGCATCGATGCTGGCACGCTCGACAACGTCGGCACCGGCCGCATCTACGGCGACCACCTGGCCATCAAGGGCGGCACGGTCAATAACCGCGAGGAAGGCGGCCGAGCCGCCGTCATCGCCGCGCGCCAGCGTCTGGACATCGGCGCCGGGTTCCTCAACAACCGTGAGCAGGCCCTGATTTTCAGCGCCGGCAGCGGCAGCGACGCCATGAACATCGGCGGCACGCTGGACGCCAGCTACCAGGCCACGGGACGTGCGGGCCTCATCCTCAACGACAGCGCCACCATCGAGTCGCTGGGCGGCCTGAGCATCGACAGCGCTCGCCTGCTCAATCGCAACCTGCATTTCCGCACCGAACTGGCTCAGGTCGGCGGTCCGACCAGATACCTCTACATCCAGCCCAAGGGCGACCCCGGCAAGTACAGCGCCGACGATTACCAATGGGAAAGCTGGAGCCGCGCCGGGCGCTACCGCCACAAGCAAACCGGCGCGGAAGTACGGGACTGGACGCAGTACGACGTCATCCGGACCGAGTACGAAACACAGGTGGTTGAAAGCGCGCCCGCGCTCATTCGCGCAGGTGGCAGCATGAGCTTGCGTGGCGACGAGCTGCTCAATGACAAAAGCCAGATTATCGCTGGCGGCATCCTGCAGGGCGATCTGGACCGGCTGAACAATGTGGCCGCCATTGGCGAGCACATCACCAGCGAGTCTGGCACCAGCCAGTACAGCTACTCAAAGTGGCGCGGCGGAAGGAGGCGTTACTACCAGCGCCGGTGGGATGCAAAGATTGCCTACAACCCCGCCGACACCGTGCAGACGGTTGATCTCGGCGTGTCCAAGGTCGTGCAGAACGCTGCAGGCGGCGGCAGCGGCTTTGACGTGGACGGCCGTCAGATCGGTCAGGTCGACGCCAGCGTAGGCGGCAGCGCCAGCGCGGGCGGCAGCACCGGCCTGAAACAGATCACCGAAGTCCAGGCCGAGTTGAACGGCGTGAGCGGCCCGGGCACCGCCTCGGGCGGCCAGGTCACCGGCGGCAACGGACCGGCGCTGATCAAGGAGCAAGCCGTGGCCGGCAACAGCGGTCCGGGCCAAACCCAGGTCGATGACATCAACACGCTTGAAGGCCCCGGAGCCAGCCAGGCAACGGCGGTCGACACACTGGCCGGCCCGGGTCAGGCCAGCGGGCAGGATGTGGTCAACCGCAGCGGCCCCGGCAGCCAGCAAGGCGGCTCGGTGGACGGCGCCAGCGGCGATGCGCCGGCGGTCATCCGGACTGTCCAGGTGGACACCGACGTGCCCGCCAACAGCCTGTTCCGCACCGGCCCCAGCGCCGGCGGCTACCTCATCGAGACCGACCCGCGCTTCGCCGACTACCGCAACTGGCTCAGCTCCGACTACATGCTGTCCCAGCTCGGCTATGACCCGGCCACCACACACAAGCGCCTGGGCGACGGCTTCTACGAACAGAAGCTGGTACGCGACCAGATAGGCCAGCTGACCGGCCGCCGCTTCCTCGATGGCTATGCCAGCGACGAAGTGCAGTACCGTGCGCTGCTTGAGGCCGGCAGCACCTATGCCCGCGCGTGGAATTTGCGTCCCGGCGTGGCCCTCAGTGCCGCGCAGATGGCCCAGCTCACCAGCGATATCGTCTGGCTGGTGGAGCGCGACGTAAGGCTTGCCGACGGCACCACCACCCGAGCCCTGGTGCCGCAGGTCTACGTCCGCGTGAAGCCCGGCGATATCGACGGCGGCGGCAGCCTGCTGGCCGCCAATGCCGTCGACCTCAACCTCCAGGGCGACCTGGTAAACTCCGGCACCATCGCCGGGCGCACGGCGGTAAAGCTCACCGGCGAAAACCTGCGCAACCTGGGCGGCCGCATCACCGGCGATGCCGTTGCGCTCAACGCCAGGACCGACATCGACAATATTGGCGGCACGCTCGATGCCAGCTCCACGCTCCAGCTCAATGCCGGGCGTGACCTCAATGTTGTCAGCACTACCCGCCGCGACGTCAAGCAAGCCGGCCTCAGCGACTTCAGCCGTACCAACCTGGACCGTGTGGCTGGCCTGTATGTCAGCAAACCCCAGGGCACGCTAGTTGCCATGGCCGGGCGCGATGCCAATTTGATTGCGGCCCAGCTCATCAACAGCGGCAAGGACGGCCAGACCACCATCGCCGCAGGCCGCGACCTGACACTCGGTACCGTCAAGATTGCCGAGCAGGAGAACAACGTCCGCAATGCCAGCAACTACCTCAAGCAAGGCTACGTGCAGGATGTCGGCACCAACATCACTGCGGCGGGCGATGTGCGCTTGCAAGCCGGCCGAGACCTGAGCGCCATTGCGGCCAACGTCACCAGCGAACAAGGCGCACTGGTTGCCGTTGCGCACGGCGACGTCAACATCCTGGCCGGCGAAGCCAGCAGCAACTGGGCCGAAGGCCGCCAGCACAAGTCCAGGAGCCTTTTGGGCTCCAGCAGGAAGACCACCCGCGACAGCCTGGAAGAAAGCAGGGCGGTATCCAGCACCTTCAGTGGCAGCACCGTGGCGGTGCAAGGACAGAACGTCACCGTCACCGGAAGCAATGTCGTATCCGATGCCGACACCGTCATCGTGGCCAGGAACGACCTGACTATCCAGGCGGCGACGGAGACCTCCAGCGAGAGCCACTTCAAGGAGACAAGGAAAAGCGGCTTCCTCTACAACGGCGGCATCGCCTTCACCGTCGGCAACCAGATGCAGAGCGCAGACCGCAAGGATGTCAGCACGCATGCGGCTGCCTCGACCGTCGGCTCCACGGATGGCGACGTCAATCTGGTCGCCGGCAACCAATACCAGCAAATGGGCAGCCATGTCCTGGCGCCCAAGGGCGACATCGACATCCACGCCAGGAAGGTCGATATCATCGAAGCCCGGGAAACCGGCAAGAGCACCCAGGAAAGCAAGTTCCGCCAGTCCGGCTTGACCGTAGCCCTGACTTCGCCGGTGATATCGGCCGTCCAGACCGGCCAGCAGATGAAAAGCGCCACGGACAACACCTCGGACACGCGCATGAAGGCACTGGCCGCCGCCACCACCGGGCTTGCGGCAGTCAACGCCTACGCTGCCGTCAGCGCGGACCCGAAAGCCGCCGGCGGCCTCAATATCTCCATCACGGCCGGCTCCAGCAAGAGCGGCAGCAAGTCCACCACCACCTATGACACCGCTGCCGGCTCCACCGTGGCTGCAGGCGGCGACGTGCGCATCAGCGCCACCGGCGCCGGGCAGGATTCGGACATCACCGTGCGCGGCAGCAGCATCAGCACGGGCGGCAACACTCATCTCAAGGCCGATGGCGACATCAAGCTTCTCGCCGCCGAAAACACCGTCGAGACCAAGCACTCCAGCAGCAACTCCAGCGCGGGCGTAGGCGTCGCCATCTCGGTAGGCCAGGGTGGTGCCTCCATGGGCATCACCGCCAATGCAAGCCGTGGCAAGGGCAAGGGAGAGGGCAGGGACGTCACCTGGACCAACAGCCTCGTCAGCGCCGGCGAGCGCCTGACCCTGGAGTCTGGCGCTGATACCAACCTCAAGGGAGCGGTGGTCAGCGGCAAGCAGGTGGTGGCCGATGTGGGCGGCGATCTGAATATCGAAAGCCGGCAGGACAGCAGCAGCTACGCCAGCCGCAACCAGACGGTGGGCGGCAGCCTTACCATCAGCCCCGCAGGCGTGCCCATTGGCGGCGGATTGAATGCCGGCCAGAGCAAGGTCAACAGCAATTACCAAAGCGTTACCGAGCAAAGCGGCATCCAGGCAGGGGACGGCGGCTTCCAGGTCAGCGTCAAGGGTGACACCGACCTCAAGGGCGCTGTCATCGCCAGCAACCAGACGGCGATAGATCAGGACAAGAACCGTTTCAGCACCGAAGGCGCGCTCACCACCAGCGACCTGCACAACAGCGCCCACTATGAAGGTCAGGCCGTGGGGGTCAATGCCAGCGTGGGCAACGATGCAGGCAAGTTCGGCGTCAAGGGCGTGGGAGCCGGCGTAGGCCAGGACAGCGGCAGTGCCCAAGGCACCACCACCGCGGGTATCTCCGACATCGCAGGCGACCAGAGCGTGCGCACGGGCGATGCCACGGGCATCGAGCGGATCTTTGATCAGAACAAGGTGCAGCGCGACATCGATGCGCAGGTGGCAATCACGGCGGAGTTTGGCAAGCAGGCCAGCAAGGCGGTGGGGGACTTTGCAGGCCGGAAGTACAACGAACTCAAGGACTCGGACCCCGTTGAAGCGGCGAAGTGGAGCGAGGGCGGAGCCTATCGTGTTGCCCTGCATGCTGTGGTGGGAGGACTTTCAGGAGGAGTGCAGGGGGCGATGGGCGCTACTGCGGCCAGCGCAGCAGCCCCTTCTATTGAGCAACTGCAGCAGCAATTCCAGAGCGCGCTTCAAAATTCGGGATTGGGAGAGGGAGCCGCTAAAGTGCTTGCTAGCTTGGCAGGCGGCGCAACAGCCACGACGATTGGTGCAGTAGCCAGCAGTGGGTCTGCGGCAGGTGCGGCCGCGGCCTTTAATTCGGACATGAACAATCGGCAGTTGCATCCAAGTGAACGCCTGTTGGCTCGTACTCTCGCAGCAAGAAGCAATGGGAAATACGCAGTGACACAAATAGAAGATGCCTTGCGAGTCGCGGGAAATACTGAAACAGCGGAAAGTATCGTGGCGGGTATGGTTGTTGATCCCAGTGAGCGCGATGCGATTTATGACAGTGGAGCTGTATGGACCATTGGCAGCACAGGCCAAATGGTTCAAGTCGTACCGAAGCAACCTGCAGCTGATTTAATGCAATTTATCCAAAGCAGCACTGCAGGTAAATATGACTGGTATATGCCATCGTCAAATGGTAATGAACTTGCCTCGACGCCAAGAGATCGCCTGACCGGAGCTCCATTAGACGAGCAGGGTCGCTATAGTCAGATCATCATTCTAGATGGAAAAAAATACCAGCCAAAATATTTTCCATGTGCGAAACCAGAGTGCTTGGGGTCAAATTTGGATAGTTCCGACCCTGGAACTAACGCGTATATCAAGGCTATGGATGCACAGATATTTAAAGACATTAGTACAGGCGCTAACTATGCAACTCTGATGACTCCCGCTGGGGCTTCAGGTCAAACACTTGCGGCCCTTGGACTAGTTGCATCGGCGGGGAGCGCGGTTACTGATAGCAATGCTCTTGATGAGTTGCTGAAATATGGATCGCAGAAAGGAAGTGAAAAATTATTTGTAGATATTCTTGGGCATACTCCTGCAAATGCAGCAAGAGCAATTTCCATTATTGATCTATCTGGAGGATGGAGTGCATTTGTTGAGAGAATTAAAATTGATATTTTAGAAATAAGAAATAAAAGTGAAAATTAAAAAAAATATTCATATAATTGTTATATTTTTCGGTATATTTATTTCTGTGTATTTCTTTAAAGGGTGGGAGAATTTTATTGGATATTTAGGTTTTTTATTTCTGTTAGCATGGAATATATATGCATTTCTAAATGGGAAAAATATGATTTCCATTCCGAAGATGACAGAGAATGTGAGAACTAATGGAAGTCACGAGGCTAGATATTTCTTGTACGTGGTGTCATGGTGTGTTATTGCCATTTTTAGTGCGGGATACATCTACAAACGCGTTCTTGCTTAAAAGGACGTCATTGTATAAATCGATGTGCAGCAAGCATTAGTCTTGTTGCATGAGCCGTCCGCGTAATCCTCTACAACAAAGAAGTAATCGAAAATGACTCAAGAAGAAGAGCTGCGCCAACTAGCAAATGCGTTTTTTCGGAAACTGGATAAATTTCATATCGATGCCATAAAGGAATATGTAGACCATGGAGAAAGCACACTAGCGCTGGAGATGTTGTGTGATTTTCTCGGTGATCATGGCGTAGTCCTGAGCACATTCGAGTATCAAGAGATAACTCGCCTAGGGGTGTTGTTGGATCTAGATATCAATGATGCTCGACTCACGTATCTCCAGACTCTTATGACAAATCACTAGTGTGTAGAAGTTTAAAAACGGGGTGACCTTCGCCAAAGAACATAGCTTGCGCCCTGGTGCTGAACTCTCTGCAGAGCAGGTTTTGTGCATCCGCTGCTGGCCTTGTCTGGGCTGCCGTGGACAGTTCCCGACTTCAGCACGCTGCGCCTCAGACAACGCAGCCTGGATTTGCAAGTGGCATATAGACCCAGCTCGGGCGAGCTGAACTTGCTGCTTGACTCCACAGGGACCACGTTCCTGGGGGAGGGCGAATGGAAGTGCAAAAAGCATGGCGCAGAACGTCGGCGTCAATGGCGCAAGTTGTACATCGGTATTGATGCGTAAACACTGCAGGTACGAGCTATCTGCTTTACTTCTAACAATGTCACGGGCGCCGCAGTGTTGCCGCAGTTGCTGGGGCCAGTTCCTGCCGAGGTGCCCCTGCTGACAGTGACAGGCGCCGGGGCTTATGGCACGCAGCCTGTGCATGCGGCAGTCATGCTGCGCCCATCATTCCCCCGAGAAAGAGTGACAGGGTGTGCAAAAAGCGATGCCTTGGCACACCGCAACGCGGCTATCGCCGCATGCCGGCGTCTCGGTCGCAAGCTCTGGAAAAGCTGGAGTGGATACCACCGGAGCAGCCTGGTTGAGACCAAGATGAACTGCGTCAAGTGGCAGGGTGAACGAGTAATGTCACGCACGTTCGAGCGGCAGGTCAGCTAACTGCACATTCGAGCCGCCATCCTCAATCGGTTTACTGAACTGGGCTGCCCGCAGACGGTGGCTGTGACTTCGTCACATCTGGGGTTGGGGAAATCTGACCTGGGGCTGATATATGAAACAGCGCCCACGGGGTGAGGACGTGATCAGCAAGCATTTTTATGAATGCAAATCGTTCTTACTCTACTTACGTGCTAGAGTTCCTCCTACATTGGTTCCAACTATTAAGAATCAATATTTATTGCATAGATTAACTATGGTGCAGGCACCTAACACCCGAGTTCAAGAGGCCATATGTCTAGGGAGAGCGCGTCACTTGCCACTAAACATGTCATCCCTATGGATGAGGTGTTGATTCGGACAGCGCTATCAAAATCGATGCTCTACAAGCTCTTGCGGCAGGACAAGTTTCCTCACCCAACGCCGATGAGCAATAGAAGCATTGGCTGGTTCGAGGTGGACATCGAAAACTGGCTACAGGCTAGAAATGCAAATCGCCAAGTCAATCTTGCACTCCCCCTCGTCTACATGGCGGGCAGGATGGGCGAGCCTGTAGACGACGAGAAGCCAAGCGGGGATTTTTCTTGCTGGCGAATCTTCGATGTTTCCAAATCCACTGCCCTCGGTGATTTAGAAACGGAAAGCTCAGGAAGCTGAAGTACTGATCGCGCCACCGCGAGAAATGGTCTTTCACGGGACGCGCACGAGGTTCATGTACTCTGGTCCCTGGAAGGCCAGAGGCAGCGACCACGGGCACACGCATGGAGTGACTTCGTGCTCGCCTGATATAGCTCAGAACGCGGCATACCGTGGAGCGCTCCAAGGCATTTCACGGGCTGATGTAGTTGTGGCCTATCTCGAAGATCTGAAAGCCTATGACACTCTGGTTGAGATTGGCTACGCCCGGGCGGCTGGTAAGAGGGTGATCGTGATTACATCGCCGGCACTTCATAAGCCACCGCTTAACGATGGTTGGAGTAGCGGGCTCTGGTTTGCTATCCGGGCTGCGGATCGGCACATTGAATTGCCGGACCACTTTGGCAGCACCTCAAAGGAGCACTGGCAATTGGCTCATGAACAAGCAGCAATGATGGTTGCGGAGTGGTATCCAGGCACTATGGTCTCTACCGCCTAAAGCCTTGCCCATACCCAAGTTGCGAAGGCTTTTGAACATTACCAAATAGGGGTTGCCTAATTGAAAGCAGTCAGGTAAAAATCGTCTTCAACCTTACGAATAAATTCTCTTATCAAAAATACTCAATCAAAGAATATCTGTAAAAAAATTCCATTTATCTCGAAATTGAAATTCAGGCAAACAAGAGATTTTAAATGATTCCTGTCAGCATCGCATATCTGACAGCTTGTGCTCTGGTTCTGACCTGCATTTTTCCATAAATATTTTTTACATGTGTTGCCACAGTCAATGGGCTGATTTCCAGGTGGGACGCAACCTCTTGAGTGCTTTTCCCTTGAGCTATCAATTTCAATATATCTATCTCTCTTTCAGTCAGCGACTCAAATTTTTTATGAGTGGAGATGTTTTCCCCCTGCATAGATGCCTTGAATATTTTGGGAATGATTTTCTTCGCCACTCGGGGCGAAATCGCAGCCCCTCCATTGGCGACTTCCAGCACAGCCTGCAAATAGCTTCCAAACCATGAATTCTTTACCAGATATCCAACAGCGCCTCTCTTAAGAGCATCCATGGCGGCATCATCGTTTTCACTTGCAGAAATTGCGATGCATAGCACCTCAGGTCTTTTTAGCTGGATCGACTCCAGCAGCTCAGCTCCTTGACCTTCGCCAGTAGACAGGTCAATGAGGAGTACATCGAACTCTTGCGAAAAGATGCTCTTACGAGCCTCCTTGTAGCTGGACGCCTGCCCTACCAGAAGAGTGCGCGGGTCACGCATGAGCTCCTGCGAGATCACGTTCCTGATGTGTCTGTCTTCGTCGACCAGAAAGACTCGCACAGGTTGGCTCTGCTGACCTTTCATGTCGGACGGCCACATGCCACCGAAAGCGATAGATGCGCCTTCAGTTCTGCCGACGTCAGACCGTGAACTCATAGATGCGTCGGTTAGATACATGTGACACCCCAGCAGATCGATTGGTTGGAAGTCACGCAGAAAATAAAATTTGTTTTACTGAAAATCCATAGAAAACAAATAAAGAAAAATTGAGTTTAATTTCTTACATATTAATACTCAAATACAAGGTATTAACCATCCTGGAAATAAATCTAGATAAAAACCCTTTGTTTTTGAAATAATTGTCTTAAAAATAATCTGTAATAAAGATTACATTTTTTATCATTGTAGGAATTTTTCCAAGGGTGCTATTTATTCAATAGCGCATCATCCTCAATCCACAAGAAATGAGTCATCTTTTTATCATTTTAAATTTGCAAAAAAATATCTTTGAATAGGGTATTACTGTTTTCTTAACATTTTCTGAAACTGCCACTACCGAATGCCTGTTTTGGAAAGTAACTAAGCACTCCAAAACTTGACGACGGTTAACAGGGGCCTTTTGCAGGTCTGCAAATGGTCTTTTGCTCACACACACTCTCTCTTTCACTTGTCTGAAAACTCGCTATTCAAAGGAATGATCATGAAAAAGTCTCTGATTGCCATGGCGGTTATTGCGTTGACTGGTGTTGCCTCTGCTGCCGTGAGCAGCTCAAGCATTGCAGCCACAAACACGACGTCGAGCGCATCTTCTGGCACGGTGTCGGGTGCTGCCAGCTCGGGCAACGGTGCTGCGCTGAGTTCAAATAGCGCCACTTCCGGTGCGACTTCCAATGCCAATGCTGCTGGTGGCGGCTTCGCTATTGGACCTTTCGGCGCCGGTGGAGCAACTGTCGGTGGTAGCGCAACTACCTTCGGTAACGTGAAGAGCCTTTCGGCAACCTCGGGCAACGCAGTTGCTGGTGGTGGTGCAGCAACCAATGCCAATGCGGGCTCGGCTGCTGCTGCCGGCTATAACGCAGGACCCGTCAGCGGCACTGCCTTCGGCGGCGCCTCTTCTCAGACAGCGAATGTTGCTGCAACTGGCGCCGGCCCTGGCGGCGGCTTGGCTTACGTCAACAACAATGCTGGCACCACCTCTGGCTACAACGCCACATCGGGAGCCGTTTCCTCACCTTGGGGCTCGTTGACCAACACCACATCGAACGCAGGCTCTGTGGGTACCGTCCACCAGAATGCGGGTTCCTGGGGTAACGCCGGCTACTTCTCCAATGGTGGTGGCACCTCCGGTCTTGCTGGTGCAGGCTCTACTGCCAATGCCAACTAAGGCCGCTGTCCCAAGATAGTTGTGTGTGTCCCGGGTCTGGCTGCCTGGCCGGGCTCGGGCAACATAGGAGCAAAGCATGAAATTCTCAATAGCTCTGTTAAGTCTTTGCGTTCCTTTGTGCAGTTATGCGCAAAGTGCCGACAGCAGCGCGCAAAGCTCCTCTAACTCCTCATCCGTGGGGGCACAACAGAATCAGTCGGTCACCATTGTCAATCCAGTTGCCGCTCCGGCGGAGAGTCGATCTGTCGCCACGATGGACAGCAGATCCACTTCAACGTCCGATCAAAACATCACAACGAGCGGAACAACGACCCAGAACCTGAACAACACAGTGTCCGGGACGTCCAAGAACATTGTGGAGTACACAGGTACTTACACCATGAAGAACGTTCCCAGCGTGAACGGCCCCAACCTCACGACCAGCAATGACACCTGCATGGGCAGCAGCAGCGGCAGTGCCAACGGCCCAGGCTTTGGCGTGAGCTTCGGTACAACCTGGACGGACGAGCATTGCAAACGCCTGAAAATGAGCCGCGAGCTCTGGAACAAGGGCATGAAGGCAGCCTCGCTGGCTATGGACTGCATGGATCCTGCCGCTCGCGTGGCACTGGAGATCACGGGTTCGAAATGCCCGCAATCCATGACCGCTGATGAGCGCCGCAACAACTACGGGCCGGATGCTTCGGCACAAGGTAGCCCAACTCCTGCTGCGTCCCCCTCAGAGGCTCAGTCGAGTTTGGCACCTGAAGTCATTCGCCCCTCGCTTGTAACATCTGTGATGGAAGATCCACGTACAGCACAGCTGTACGACAATTAGTGGGCGTGATTCCTAATCTAGGAGGCCGCTATGGGCAAGACTCTAGCTCTTTTAGCGATTGCACTATGCTGCGCTTCGTCTTTGGCTGCACCCGACTCCAGGGCCATCAACGAGCCGTTGAGCATTCAGCGCCAGATCTTCGGAAGCGGCGAGCAAGGTGCAGCAGGCTCGCAGCAAGCAGAGCCGGTTGGTGACTATGGCGTCTGGCATGTGCCGCAGTACCTGCCTGGCTATCCGACTGCTGCAACGATATGGCCCCGCGCTATCCCTGTGAAATGCAAGGGCGGGCAGTGCGAAGGCTATGTGATTACCCCGCAGATGGGGCCAGGTGAGTACCTGTTTTTCGTGCCTACCAGCGAATAGGCTAATCAAAGGCATAACAGGAGGGCAGCACTTCACTGGTGTTGACCGCAACTCACCTAACAAGGGCGGGCTTCAACCCGCCCTTGTTGATTTTTTCTCTGCAAATATGCGGCCACTCACCACTGAAGCGGCTCATATTACTTCCCCGCTGCCATGGGCTTTGTGGGTCGCAAAAGTAGACTTGGATGTCCGTGGCCAAGGTGAATTGCTTATGGGCATCCATCTCGGCGCCCCTGTCCCAGGTTAGCGATTTGTAGAGTTCCTGCGGCAGTTTGCGAGCATGCTTGATGAGCGCGTTGACGACTGTCTGCGTGTCTTTGCCATCAAGCTTTATCAACATCACGTAGCGCGTTTGACGCTCGACCAAGGTCGCGATCTGGCTGTTGCCACTGCCAAAGACCAGGTCGCCTTCCCAATGCCCAGGCAAAGCTGTTTGGGCCAATGCGCGGTTCGCAACGAGTTTGCAGCACTTGGGGCGCCTCGCTCGGCCCCACGCAGCTGCATCTGCCTGGTTCGCCCGGTAGCTGTGGTGCCCACCATTGCGCTTCATCTCCCGGCAGATTGTCGATGGTGCTCGTCCCAGTCGTTCAGCGATGGCCCGAATCGACGCCCCCACGATGGCTCGTGAGATATTTTCTCGCTGGGCCAGCGTCAATGCGGTTGCGGCCCGTGCTCGTTGGGCGGGACGGATTCCACCTGTCTCGCCCAGGATTCGATGGATCGAAGAGTGAGCGCGATCAAAGAGCTTGCCGATCTCATGCAACGTCCAGCCTTGCTTCCATCGCTCCCACATCAGCGCCTTCTGGCTGTCCGAATAGTAGATTCTGGGTCGCTGCTTCATTTGCAGCACTCCTGCCGCTTGCGCGGTGGTTAGTGTGTTGCATCGAGCGGTTGAATCCGCCGCTGATGGCCGCCCTCTCAGGGCATTCCATTTCTGCCATACAGACGATAACTTGGCCTACGGCTTAAGCGCTCGTAATAGTCCCGTACCGCCGGATAGTCCGGGTGCGCCAGCGGTGTTTCAAACCACCTGTTTACTGACAGGCCAACAGGTATGTCCGCAAGAGAGAACGCCTCACCGCAGACGTAGGCACCGGTCGAATCCAGTTGCCGATCCAGGATCCCCATATGCTTCGACCATTCCCGGCAGCCGGTTGCCAGCGCATGGCTGTCCTGGTGCTCGGGAGAGCGCCTAACCAATGACATGAAGGCATAGCTCCAGGACTTGTTGAGATCTGTCGCCTGCCAGTCCATCCATTGGTCAACTCGCGCCCTCGCCAGCGCCTGGAGCGGGTAAATCTCAGCGCCGCTATAGCGGTTGGCCAGATAGCGAATGATGGTGTTCGACTCCCACAAAACAAAATCGCCATCCTGGATGACCGGCACCATGGCATTGGGATTGAGCGCCATGAATTCAACCGTATGTGTCGACTTGAAGCCTGACCCCCAATCCTCTCGCTCAAAAGGTATGTTCATTTCGGCACAGGCCCAGAGTACCTTGCGTACATTGATTGACGATGCCTTGCCCAACACGCGCAACATTTCATGCCTTTCTTCTGTCGAGTGACGCTTTCAGGTGAGTCTATGCGGACATTGATCGTACAAAGCGAGCCGGCCTGTTAGAAACCCATCCACGTCTCGCCGCATTTAAGCAGCACTTAGGCTTTGGGTTAAATCTGGGCGATGGCTTCTGGCAGATTCTTGCAGTCGCTGTTCTACCCGAAGCTGTTGATCGGAGGCGCAGACAGTCATTCAATTCGCATCTGTAACCGGGGACAGGTCACAATCGACACATGGATACACGTCTCCTACTCCTGCATCTAGAACATCCGTTAGCTGCGTACTCAGGCAATGCATCGGTCGCTCAAGTAGTCATGGCAGGGTTGAACTACGAAGGCTCCGACTACTGGGCAAACCTAGCTGTTGAGTGGTTAGAGCAAGGGGCCGCTGTGGATGCCGACATTCTTCAAGCTCTCACTCGAATATCTCAGAACAAACATTTTTCACAAAGACTACGGCATCGAAGTACAGCCATTCTTCGCCAGGCAACAAAGTAGCGAGGGCCTCCTCAAGCACACTTTTAACGTCGAAACTCATCAGTCTTGATATTCCGCTTTGGGTCGCAAGCTCCTGTTCGCACGACGTGACAGCGGACATCCAGCAACCATCGGCCAGCACTTGATGGTCACTGTCCGCAGTTCCCCTGAAACATGTCGTTGGACAGTCACCTGCGTCGATGCTCGAATGGCCGGTATGGGACGGTGGCCGTTAGGAAGCGTTGCGACTACGAGCAGCAGCAATCGCTGCAAAGCCGACCTGGGAGTCAGAAGTCGGCTTCAGCTGGTTGCAGCCGTGCGACTCAGAAATGCCAATGACTGCTGAATGGCCCACAGCCGTTATTGCATCAGGGCCTTTAATGTGGCCCTGCCTAACACCTCAAAGTTGTTGAGGAGGGTGTTCTTTCAAGAGGCCACATGCTAAGCAGGTATTGCACAGGGTATATCCATATCTGTTTTTCTTCCTTAACGCACCACGAAACAGCTTCTAGAGTCAGGACACGATTTCGCTGGCCTGGAACTTCAGGCAGCGCCGATTCCCCATCGTGAACTGCCTTATGGAACCATATTCCCCTTACTCGCTCTCGCTCTCAAGAAGGCGCATGCTGCAAAGTGCTGGAGTCTTATCGCTGGCTGCGGCTTTGCCATCCATCGGCAATGCACAAAGCAATTTGCGTGGTGTGACTTTGCGTGCGGCTACCTATAAAGGTGGCCACAAAACTTTGCTGGAGGCCGCAGGCCTGGCGCAAACGCCGTATCAGATTGACTGGAAAGAGTTCAACTCTGGTGTGCAGCACATTGAAAGCATCAACGCCGATGCGCTGGATTTTGGCTCTGGCAGCGAGATACCAGCTGTGTTTGCCGCCAAGGCCAAGGCCTCGGTCAAAGTGGTTGCGGTCTATCACGAAGACTTGAACAACCAGGCCACGCTGGCGCAAAAAGACTCGGCCATTTACAAGGTGGCAGATCTGCGTGGCAAGCGCGTGGGCTATGTGCGCGGCACCACCTCGCATCTGTATCTGTATCAACAGCTCAAGGAAGCTGGGCTGAGTTTTGACGATATCAAGCCCGTCAATCTCTCGCCCGCAGATGGACTGTCGGCTTTTGCGCGCGGGGATATCGATGCCTGGGCCATCTATGGCTACAACGGCCAACTGGCCCGCACACGTCATGGTGCACGCATTCTCAAAACGGCGGTGGGTTATCTGTCGGGCAATTTTCTGATTTATGCCAATCCAAAGGCGGTGCAAGACGTGCAACGCCAAGCGGCCCTCGCTGATTTGCTGCAGCGCCTGCAAAAAGCCTATGTCTGGAGCAATGCCAACTTTCTGGACTACGCCAAGGCCCAGTCCGCACAAACGCGCGTGCCGGTGGGTGACTTGGTCGAAATCTATAACAACCGCAGCCAGAACAGCAGTGTTCAGGCGGTAAGTGACAAAGCCGTTTTAAGTCACCAGCGTGTAGCCGAAGCTTTTCAGTCCATGGGGGTGCTGGAAGGTTCGGCCGATGTGCGGCCGCTGTGGGACAAGACATTCAATCGATATTTAGGCGGTGCAGCCTGAAGGAGGGGAAGCAAGATGAGCAAACGACAACTTAAGGCAGGTTTTGTGCTGCATGGCGTGGGGGCGGGTTGGGGAGACTGGCGCCATGAGGCGGCGCTGACCGATGGCAGCGTGAATTTCGGCTTCTATCGAGAGCAGGCACAGCTGGCAGAAAAAGCGGGTTTCGAATTTCTGTTTGTGGCCGATAGCGTGCATATCACTGAGCGCTCCAGTCCGCACTATCTCAACCGCTTTGAGCCGCTGACGATTCTTTCTGCACTGGCGGGGGCCACCTCTCATATCGGTTTGGTTGCCACCATTACAGCCAGCTATAGCGAGCCGTTTACGGTGGCGCGCCAATTGGCTTCGCTAGACCATATCAGCGGTGGCCGTACGGGCTGGAATGTGGTGACTTCTTGGCTGGATGGAAGTGCGCGCAACTACAGCCGCAACGAGCACTATGCTCATGATGTGCGCTACCGCCTGGCGGGCGAACATCTGGATGTTGTGCAAGGTCTGTGGGACTCATGGGAAGACGATGCACTGGTGCGAAACAAGGCCACGGGCCAATTCTTCGACAAGAAGAAGCTACACCGTTTGGATCACAAGGGTGAATTTTTCTCGGTGGAAGGGCCGCTCAATATTGCACGTTCACGGCAAGGCCAGCCGGTGATTTTTCAGGCCGGAGCCTCTGAAGACGGTAAAAATTTTGCAGCCTCACGCTCAGATGCGATCTTTTTTCACGCCGATTCGCTGGAGCAAGCCCAAGCCTATTACCGCGACGTAAAAGCCAAGGTGGCAAAGTTTGGGCGTGACCCGAACAAGGTGCTGCTCTTGCCTGGCATTCGCCCCATCGTAGGACGCACTGAGGAAGAGGCGCAAGAGAAGTACCGCATTGCAGCGAGCCTCGTGCCTATTGAGAATGCCTTGGCTGCTTTGGCCCGGCCTTTCAATGACCATGACTTCTCGGTCTATCCGCTGGATGAACCCTTCCCTGATTTGGGCGACATCGGACGCAACAGCCAGCAGGCCGCTAGCGATCACATCAAAAAGATTGCGCGTGAAAATGACTGGACTTTGCGTGAGGTGGCGCAGTGGTTCGCTACGCCAAAGACGGTGTTTGTCGGCACGGCGGAGCATGTGGCCAATGAAATTGAGCGCTGGTTCAACAACGAAGGCGCAGACGGCTTTAACTTCTTTGAAGCTTTGCCTAATACATCGCTGAAAGACTTTGTTGAGCTGGTTGTGCCTTTGCTCAAGCAGCGCGGCATTTGGCGCGAAGCTTATGAGGCTGATACCTTCCGCGGCAACCTGGGGCTGGATGTGCCCGTGAACCGCAATACGCTCAAGCGCTTGGCTCAAGAGGCGAAAGAGACTCAAACAACGCAGAGTCAGCCAGAAACAGCAGTGGTTTGAGTGTTCGGTATAAATTAAAAAAGGCAGCTTGCGAGCTGCCTTTTTTGTGGGCGAACGTGAGACCGTTCAGATCACTTTGAAACCATGGGTACCATCGCGGCCCAGTTGCTCCACTAGACCAAACTCCCAGTCCAAATAGGCCTGCATGGCTTCATGGGCGTTGTCTGTGCCTTCATAGGGGCGGCGATAGCGATCGACGCGGGGGCTGGCAAGGCGTTGCTCACCGGTTTCAACGGGCAGGCCTGTATCGGCCCAAGCCTGGTTGCCTCCCTCCAGTACCTCAACGGTTGCGCCGGTGGCCTCGGCAAACTCTTGCACCGCGTATTTGGCCAACAAGCTGCTGCCGCAGGTCA
The DNA here is from genome assembly GCF_000241525.1 of Comamonas testosteroni ATCC 11996. Classification (GTDB taxonomy): domain Bacteria; phylum Pseudomonadota; class Gammaproteobacteria; order Burkholderiales; family Burkholderiaceae_C; genus Comamonas; species Comamonas testosteroni. The sequence goes on along the minus strand of NZ_AHIL01000044.1, from coordinate 29,897 downwards.
GCACATAGCGATCGGCCTTGGGAATGCGGCTCAGTGCTTGTTGGAGGTCGGTTCGCAGCGCAAACCAGGCACCGGGGATATGGCGGCGCACATGGTTGGCGCTGGTGGTCAGGTCCACCACGGCAATGCTGTCTTTAGGTGCTTGGGCAATTGCATCAGCCAATGCTTGGGGCTTGATCCAGGTCACGGGCGCTGTGGGCGCAGGCAGGTTTTGTGCCACCGGGCTGCTGTCTGAAAAGTCAGCACTGGTCAGACCGTCAAGCACATACACATTCCAGCCCATCTGGGCCAGCCAGGAGGCTGTCATATTGGCACGTACGCCATCATCGTCAGCCAGCACGATGCGAGCGCCACGTACCGGTGCAGAGACATCGGTTTCTTGCACCAGTTGACCACCGGGTGCGCTGCGAAAGCCAGAGAGATGGCCTGCCGTGAATTCCTCGGGGGTTCTGACATCGAGCAGATAAGTGGTGCGATCCACTTCTTTTCGCCAGTTGGCAATATCGCTGGGCACAGCGCGTTGTACGCCGGCTTTGTCTGCCACGTCGCGGGCTTGTTTGGCAGCAGCAGCTTTGTGCTCAGCAGAGACTGTGGCTGGAGCACGGCGATCGGCACCATGCTCCAGGGTCTGGCCTGCTAGCGTCCAGCCAATCGTGCCATTGCGCAAAGCGGAAACAGGATTGGGCAGACCTGCGTTGACGAGCGACTGGGTGCCAATAATGCTGCGTGTGCGGCCCGCGCAGTTCACGATGATGCGTGTTGCCGGGTTGGGAGCCAGTTCACGGGCGCGCAAGACCAGTTCAGCACCTGGCACGCTGCTGCTGCCGGGGATGTTCATGGTTTGGTACTCGTCATAGCGGCGAGCATCGAGCACCACGACATCGGCTTTTTGATCCAGCAAGGCCTTGACTTCGGGGGCGGGCAAAGAGGGTGTGTGACGTTCGGACTCCACCAGTTCGCCAAAAGACTTGCTGGGGACGTTGACGTCGATAAAGATTTCGCCGCCTGCATCGCGCCAACCTTGCAAGCCGCCTTGTAGCAGACTGACCTGGGTAAAGCCTTGGGCTTGCAGACGTTGTGCAGCAATTTCAGCAAGCCCTTCACCGTTGTCATAGACCACGATCTGGGTATTGGGGCGGGGAATGCGCCAGCGTGCATCCAACTCTAGTCGGCCCAGTGGAAGGTTGGCGGCAAACAGCGGGTGGCCTTGCGCAAACGGATCTTCTTCGCGCACATCAAGCAAGGCAATTTCATGCTTGGCAAGCAAAGCTTCGCGGACTTGAGCGGTCGTGGTGTAGGAAATAGGTTGAGTCATGGCGCGCGAGAGAGAAAAGTCAGTGAAATCAATGAGAGGTGGCAGCGTGCAATTCGGTTTCGCGCGATCTGTCCCAGATGTTGGGCAGCGCGGTGTTGCTGTAGCCTGAGATAAAGGCTTTTTCCTTGCCGTCTTCTGTGAAGACAGAACGGTGGACTGCGCCGATGTTGGCTCCATAGACATGGATGCTGATGGAGGTTTGGTCTTCAAAGAGATTGCTGACCTGGTGCACATCACCGATGGTGGGAGAGACGGCTTCCACGTCGCCCAGTGAAAGCACATGGGCGGCACCCTGAGGATGCCATTGCTTTTCAGTGTTTTGCGCAAAGCCTTGGGACTTTTCCCCGCCGCGCAGCAAGCCAATCAAACCCCATACCGTATGGTTGTGCACCGGCGTTTTTTGACCGGGTCCCCAGACAAAGCTCACCACGGAAAAGCGCTCAAGTGGATCTGCATACAGCAGGTACTGCTGGTAACGCTCTGGTGATGGCTGGGCATAGGCATCTGGTAGCCAGTCATCGTGCTGAACTAGGTGGTGCAGCAGCACCTTGCCTCGCTCCAGCAACAAGGCTTCTTCAGGAGCTTCGTTGACTAGCTGGGTGAGTTGCGCGAGAAAGCGGCGCAGTCTTGCAGGGTTGTGGCTTGTCGTCATGGCTTTCGTTTACCAAAAGTGAAGTCTGAGCCGATTGCAGCAGAAGCGTGGCTCTGCTGGCCGAATACTTTCGCATAAGGATCTTTGTTTTTCTTCGTTGGTGTACCAGGGGTCTCTTGGGTTCAATGCAGGCTTGGCAACATAAAGGGATTGGTCATGGCGGCATTGGATCCAGCACAGCTGGGCGAGGGTAATGGCTTGGGGCGTCGTGCATTTTTGCGTACAGCGTCTGCAGCGGGCGCTTTGGGCTTGGTGGGTTTGGGGGCAAACCAGGTTCTGGCTGCTCCACCCGCGCGTAAGCTCAAACTGGCCTGGAATATGGGTGCGGTTTGTCTTTCGCCAGCACCGGTGGCCATAGAACGCGGTATTTTTGAAAAACATGGTCTGAATGTTGAGCTGATTAACTTCAGCGGATCTACCGATCAGCTGTTGGAATCCATTGCCACAGGCAAGGCCGATGGCGGCCTGGGCATGATTCATCGCTGGCTCAAGCCTTTGGAGTCCGGCTTTGATGTCAAGCTGGTCGGCAGTAGCCATGGCGGCTGCGTGCGCTTGGTGGGCTTTCAACCTGCGGGTGTCACCACGCTCAAAGCGCTCAAGGGCAAGACGATTGCTGTTTCGGACCTGAATAGTCCCGGTAAGAATTTCTTCTCGATTCTGCTTCTCAAGGCTGGTTTGGATCCTGAAAAGGACGTGAACTGGCGGCAGTTCCCCGGCGACATGCTGGGTGTGGCGGTGGAAAAAGGTGAAGCCCACGCAATTGCTGACGGCGACCCGAATCTCGCCATCATTGAGCGTCGCACCAAGGGCCTGGTGGAACTGGCGACCAATTTGAGCGGTGAATATGCGACCAAGACTTGCTGCGTGGTGGGGGTGACGGGCAAGCTGGTGCGAAACGAAAAACCGGTGGTCGCTTCTTTGGTCAGAGCAATCAACGAAGCATCTGATTTTGTGGCCAATTACCCTGCGGAAACGGCTCGTATCTACAGCGCCTATTCGAAGGTGTCTGAGGCTGACTTGCGTGCGGTGCTGGCTACATTGACGCACAAGCATCATCCGCAGGGCCAGGCTTTGCGCCAAGAAATTGAGTTCTACGCACGTGATTTCAAAACCGTTGGGGTGCTGAAGTCCACAACGGATCCCGCTCGCTTTGCGACCCATGTTCACGTGGATGTACTGACCTGAGGAGAAGGCTATGAGTGCGGTGAATATTTCTGCAACGCTGGAGCACTCTATCGAGGTTAAGTCTCCGTTGTCAGTGCCCCAGACACGTAGATCGATCCAGGCTTTGTGGTTGGTTGGATTGTCGGCTGCGGTGTCCTGGGGAGTTCTATCTGCAGTGACCTTGCTCTGGTCCAACGCAGAGGTCGGCTTTAGCGATTGGGCCTACACCACTGAGTTTGGATGTGCTGCTGCAGTTGTGGCGCTGGTTGCGTTACTGCAAGCGATGACCCCTTTGATTGGTATTCCCGTCACAAAGCGGGTTAAGGCACTGGGGCCTTGGTTGGTGGCGTTGGGCGCAGGTTTGACAGTGTGGGAAATTGTGACCGCCAAATTGGCCAGCTTGCCAACGCCATTTTTTGCACCGCCTCAAAGCCTGATCGAAGTTTTTACAACGGACGCAGCCAAACTGCTGGACAGCACCGGCAACTCTTTGGTGCTGTTGTCCGCAGGAATTGTGTGCGGTGCGTGGACGGGCTTTCTGGTTGGGGTATGGATTGGTTGGTCGCGTCAGGCCAGCTACTGGATTCATCCGGTGCTGCGGGTTCTGGGACCCATCCCCACCACGGCTTTGCTTCCCGTCTCGTTTTTCTTCTTTCCATCCAGTTGGTCCACTGCGGTGTTTTTGATCGCTTTGGGAACAGGTTTCCCTGTGGCTGTGCTGACATGGTCTGGCATCGCCAGCGTGAACAAGAATTTTTATGACGTGGCACGAACCATGGGGGCATCGCAGTGGTTTTTGATCTTGCGTGTGGCTGTACCTGCTGCCTTGCCTCAGGTGTTTGTGGGCCTGTTCATGGGTTTGGGCGCAGCGTTCTCCACCTTGGTTGCAGCCGAGATGCTTGGAGTGAAGTCGGGCTTGGGTTGGTATCTGACCTGGGCGCAGGGCTGGGCAGCCTATCCCAACATGTATGGGGCGCTGATTGTGATGGCACTGCTGTTCTCGGGCCTGATTAGCTTGCTATTTTTGGTTCGTGACCGTGTGCTGCGCTGGCAAAAAGGAGTGGTGAAATGGTAGGGCGAGTTGCAGAAGTCACGCAGGCCGAAGCATCCACGGTGCAAGCGGGCGCGCATGTGCAAATTGAGGCTGTTAACCACTGGTTTGGTGACGGCGACAAGCGCTTGCAGGTGCTGGATGATTTTTCTTTAGATATTGCTCCTGGCGAGTTTGTGGCCCTCTTGGGCCCTAGCGGCTGCGGCAAATCGAGCCTGCTGCGTTTGGTGGCTGGCCTGGATACGCCGACGACGGGTGAGATACGTCACAACAGCCAGCAGATTGAAGATCCGGCTCCTTCGCGCTTGTTGGTGTTTCAAGATCCCACGCTGTTCCCATGGCGCACTGTGCGTGACAACGTATTGCTGGGTTTGCAGGCCAGAGGTTTGCAGAAGACCCATGCCGCACGTGTTGATCAGGCTTTGTCTTTGGTGGGGTTGCAAGATTTTGCGCAGGCCTTCCCGCATCAATTGTCTGGCGGCATGGCGCAGCGTGCGGCTTTGGCACGGGCCTTGGTCAATGATCCTGAGTTGTTGATACTCGATGAACCGCTGGGCAAGCTTGACTCCTTGACGCGACTCGGTATGCAGACGGAAATTGTGCAGCTGTGGCAGCGCAAAGGCTTCTCTGCGCTTCTGGTAACCCATGATGTGGAAGAGGCGCTATTCCTTGCGCAGCGCATCGTGGTGCTTTCAGATCGACCTGCACGGGTCAAAGCCGTGTTGCACAACGATCTGCCATATCCGCGCCACCGCAGCCATCCAAAACTGACGGAGCTGCGTCACGAAGCCCTCAAGCTGCTGGGTCTGGATGCGAGTTGGTAACTTGAGAATTTGGTAATGGCGAGCAGAGCTTGAATAGGTTGGTATGACGGATGATGGCGTCAAGACCCTTTTATGGGTCTTGCACCAGGCCCAACTTGGCCTGGCAGCTTTCCTGGAAATATTGGGGGTCAGCTCTTGGCCTTTTAGCCATAGATTGGCGGCAGAGCAGCTTCTTTTTGATCGCGGCCAGGCTGCGCGCGTGGTGTGGGCTGCACTGGCCATCGCTGCATTGCTGCTGATTTTGGCTGTGGCCCTGTGGTGGCGAAAGAGGCCACGCAGGCTGCTGGGGCTCGGGGCTCTGGCGATCTTGATCGCTCTGTTCACGCCATGGCCTATATGGCGTTTGCTGTTGACGCCCACCGTCCCCACCGCGTTTCACGCCAGCGCCGTGCCTTTTACAGCAAGTGCAGTGATGCAAGGGCGGCAGCTTTATCAAGCACATTGCTTGCGTTGCCACGGCGCGTTGGGTGACGGCGATGGAGTAGATGCCGAGAAGCAAGCGATATGGCCACCTACTTTGAATCGATCCATCTTGTGGCGACGATTTGAGGGTGAGCTGTTCTGGAGTGTTCGCCATGGCATGACAGACAGGCATGGCGGCGCAACCATGCCTGCTGCCGATGCGTTAATGACGGATGAGCAGATCTGGAAGGTCTTGGGCTTTGTTCGTGCGCAAGCGGCGGGGCAGTCTCTTAAGCGTGAAGGTGTTTGGGAGTTTCCTGTGGCTTTGCCAGATGAGGCCGTGAGGTGTGCAGGGCGTGGTCCAAGCAGTCAACGCTTGGATGCCTTGCGTGGGCAGACCGTGCGCCTGGTCTTTGCAGGGGACACCAGGGTCAGAGAAGACCCGCGGATGGTGACGGTGTCGGTGGGTGAGACGCAAGGCATAGATTGCACAAGCGATAGTGCAGAGATGCGCCGCGCTTTGAGCGTCTTGCTGGGGGCGGAGGATGGCCAGTTGGGCGGGTATCAGATTCTGGTGGATAGACAGGGTTGGCTGCGCGCGCAATCCAGGCCTGGTAGTTCCGGCTGGAGTGAAGATGATCTGGTGTGCCGCACGGCGGATGCCCCCCAAATCAGCAAGCCTGCTCGCGAGGTTGACGGCTTGCAGGCTCTGATACGTCGTATGGATGCCGAGCCTGTGCGCACGGTGGTTGCGGGTTTCTCTCACTGAGTTGTTTCTCAGATTTCACATGCGAAAAACGGATGTGAAAACTCGTTTTTCTTCGTTGGTTGATTTAGGCGTTCGACCTATGGTGGAGGTCAATGATCAACTAACAAGGAATACACATGAGCGCTCAGTTCATCGGCATGATTCAGCCCCATGAAGTATCGGAAATCATTGCCAGACGTGGTCCTGCCATAGATCCCGCTTATGTTCGTGCATTTGCTCAGGCCCACGAGTACGCGGGCTTTGACCGTATTCTGGTGCCTGCCAGCGGCAGCAGTCCGGATACGTTGCTGACGGTCAACTATGCCGCAGCTGCAACAAAAAATATTAACTTTCTGCTGGCACATCGCCCAGGCTTTGTCGCGCCTACATTGGCGGCTCGCCAGTTGGCGACTCTGGACCATTACACAGGTGGTCGGGTTGCGGTGCACATCATCTCGGGCGGCTCCGATGAAGACCAGCAGCGTGATGGCGACTTCTTGAGTCATGACGAGCGCTATGCGCGAACCGATGAGTACCTAGGTTTGCTGCGCCGTGTTTGGGGCGAAGACAAACCGTTTGATCACGAAGGGCGCTACTACCGCGCCAAGGGTGTGTGGTCTGAAGTCAAGCCTTTGCAGCAACCTCATATTCCGATCTACTTTGGCGGAGCTTCAGCACCTGCGCTGGAGGTTGCAGGTCGCCATGCCAATCTCTATGCATTGTGGGGCGAGTCTTTGGCTCAGGCGGGTGATCTGGTGCAGCGTGTAAGAGCCGCTGCAGCGCTCCACAAACGTGAGATCGATTTCAGTATTTCGTTCCGACCTATTCTGGGCGCGACGGAAGCCGAAGCCTGGGATCGTGCGCAGCATATTCTTGAAGCTACAAGGCACTTTCGTTCCGAACAAAGCTATGCCCGTGGTGGCCCACAGCAAAGCGAGGGTGCACGTCGTTTGTTGGCTGATGCCGCCAACGGTGACCGTGTGGATGAGCGCCTGTGGACGGCGATTGCCCGTGAAACAGGTGGGCGCTCCAACACCACATCGCTGGTGGGCACGGCCGGGCAAGTGGCCGATGCGCTGATCAAGTACTACGACCTGGGCATTCACACCTTCTTGATTCGAGGCTTTGATCCTTTGCCAGATACCTTGGCCTATGGGCGTGAGCTGCTGCCTCTGGTGAAGGACAAGCTTGCAAGCAGCAAACGGGTGAGCGTTGCGGTCACCCATTCATCGCCAGCCTTGCAAGCCCTGGCGGCTTGAAACTCTTTTTGAAGAAATCGGATTGTCTATGTCTACTGTTATTGCCTTGTCCGAGCAAGTGCTCAGTCAGCGACTGGAGATTAACGCCCACCCCCGTCGACAAGACTGGTTTGAAGAGCCTGCGCCGCAGCGCAGCATCCTGCAAGAACGCCAATATCGTCGCGAGCAACTTGCGATTGCTTTTCGATTGTTCGCACGCCATGGCTTGCATATAGGCCTGGCCGGCCATATTACGGCCCGTGACCCTGAGTGGAGTGACCATTTCTGGGTCAATCCATTAGGCATCAACTTCTCGCAAATTCGTGTTTCGGATCTATTGCTAGTCAACTCTGCCGGAGAAATTGTGGTGGGCAAAGGGCCGCTGAACCGTGCAGCATTTGCGATTCATGCAGCCCTGCATGAGGCGCGCCCCAATATCGTGGCTGCGGCGCACACCCATTCCACCTATGGCAAGGCATGGTCCACCTTGGGGCGCTTGCTAGACCCGTTGACGCAGGATTCTTGCGCGTTCTACCAGGATCATGCGCTGTTTGACGATTATTCCGGAGTGGTGCTTGAGACCGATGAGGGCGAACGCATTGCCAAGGTGCTGGGAGAGCGCAAGGCGGTGATTCTCAAGAATCACGGTATCTTGACAGCGGGTCCATCGATCGAAGCTGCGGCTTGGTGGTATATCGCACTAGAGAATGTTTGCCACACACAGTTGCTTGCAGAAGCGGCAGGCACACCGCAACCCATACCGCACGAGATTGCTGCATTGACGCATTCGCAAATTGGTGGTCCTGGTGGTGCTCATCACACCTTCCGCGATTTGGCAGCCGTTATTGTGCGTGAGCAGCCGGAGGTGCTGCAATGAACGCGCCATTGAAATTACCGGAGCTGGTGCGCAGTCTGTCAGCTGATTTTGCGCAGCGTGCGGCCGCGCATGACAGGGATGCGAGCTTTCCTTTTGAGAATTTCTCGGATCTGCATCAAGCGGGCTTGCTGACCTTGGCCGCGCCCATCTCGCTTGGTGGGCAGGGGGCCACATTGGCGCAGCTCAGTGATGTGATTGGAGCGATTGGTAAGGGCGATCCTGCTACGGCACTGGTGCTGATCATGCAGTTCACTCAGCACCGCAGTTTGGGGCGCGGGGGTAATCGTTGGCCCAAGGCTTTGGCACAAAAAGTAGTGCGTGAGGCCGCTGAGAAAGGGGCGTTGATCAACGCCTTGCGTGTGGAGCCTGAGTTGGGGTCTCCTGCGCGTGGAGGTCTGCCTGCCACCATTGCACGCCAAACGCCGCAGGGGTGGCGAGTCTCGGGGCGCAAGCTGTACTCAACAGGTGCGCCGATTCTGAGTTGGTATGCACTATGGGCGCGTACCGATGAGGCCGAGCCTAGAGTAGGCTATTTGCTGGTTCCAGCGGGGCTGGCCGGTACACGTATTGACGAGACCTGGGATCACCTGGGCTTGCGCGCCAGTGGGAGTCATGATGTCGTGTTTGAAGATGTGCTGGTGCCTTTTGAGAATGCAGTGGATTTGCGTCTTCCGGCCGAATGGCTTGGTGCAGATCCCCAGGCGCAGGCAGAGATTGCCGTGCTGATCTCTGCGCTTTATACGGGTGTGGCCGAGGCCGCACGTGATTGGTTGCTGGGTTTCTTGCATGCACGCAAACCGTCTTCTTTAGGAGCTTCTTTGGCGACCTTGCCGCGTGCCCAAGAAGTCGTTGGCCGTATAGAAAGTCTGTTACTGACAAATCAGCGCTTGATCGCTGGACTGGCCAGAGGCCTGGACGATGGTGTATTTCCATCCGCGAACGAAGCAGGGCTGATCAAGAGCGTGACTACCAATAATGCAGTGCAGGCGGTGGAGCTGGCCCAGTCGCTGACCAGCAACCATGGGCTGACACGGCATAACCCCTTGGAGCGTCATTGGCGTGATGTGCTGTGCGGTCGTATCCACACGCCTCAAGACGATAGCGTGTGGATTACCGCGGGGCGCAAGGCCCTGGGGGTTTGATCATGGGCTCAATGACAGACGCACCCGCCTTGGCGCCTTCGCTGCGCCAGGCCATCGTGCTTAATCAGTTGGGAGGTGCGGTTTTGTCTGCATCTACCGGTGTGCAGGTTTTGGATGCGGGCCAGGATTTGGCCTGGGAGCGTTGTCACGAGGCCGATGTGCTGCTGACGGCTCCACGTAATGGCTGGCGCGATGCCCCTAAAGAAAAGCCGGCAGGCTGGCCCGGGCGCCTGCGTTGGGTGCATCTGGCTTCGGTTGGCATCGATTATTTTCCCGCTTGGTTGTTTGAGGGTGTGCAAGTCAGCTGTGCGCGTGGTGTGGCGGCTGAGCCTATTGCCGACTACGTGCTTTCTGTACTGCTGGAGCAGTCTTTGGCGTTGAATGCGCGCCGTGCGAAAAACGCTGCGGATTGGGAACGGGAGTCGACTTTGGTGATCTCCCAACCCATGGGGCTGCTTGCAGAGCAAACACTGGGTATCGTGGGTTACGGTGCCATCGGTAAGGCGGTAGCCCAACGTGCAAAAGCATTTGGAATGACGGTGCAGGTTTTGCGCAATGGAAAAGGATCTGCGCAGTTGAATGAGGATGGCGCATCCTATGCCAAAGACCTGTCTCAATTGCTTGCTAGCAGTGACCATGTGGTGTTGGCTTTGCCGTTAACAGCGGCGAGCAGGGGATTGATCAATGCCGATGCACTGGCGTATTGCAAGCCGGGCCTGCATCTGATCAATGTGGCTCGTGGGGGCTTGGTAGACCAAGATGCACTCAAGGTTGCGCTGGATTCAGGTCTGCTCGGCGCAGCCAGCCTGGATGTGACCGAGCCTGAACCTCTGCCAGAAGACCATTGGCTCTACAGCCACGAGAAGGTCAGGCTCACCCCGCATATTTCTTGGGCCGCAGGCGATGTGCAAGCTGCGACCCGGGACAAGTTTGCCGAGAATCTTCAGCGTTATCGGCGCTCCCAAGCTCTATTTGATGTGGTGGATCTAAGCAAAGGCTACTGAGTTGTCTCACCGTTTTTCGCATAAGCATCTGCGAATTAATCGCTTCACCTAAAGCAACTTGACTGCTGCAATGGTTCTTGTATTTCAGACATCACAAGGACGGTTATGCAGAGAAGACACTTCCATCAAGTGCTGGGCGCTGTTTTGGCGGGCTCCAGCTTGTTGGGCGCTTCAAGTGTGGGGGCGCAAGGCAATCGCGTGCAACTGCGCGCAGGCGATCAAAAAGGCGGGTTGAAAGCCTTGCTGGATGCGGCGGGTGAGACCAAGGATTTGCCCTATGACATCAAGTGGAGTGAGTTCCCGGCAGCCGCACCTTTGGCGGAGGCGCTAAATGCCCGGGCCATTGATTTCGGCATTATTGGCGATGCACCCCTGTTGTTTAGTCTGGCGGCGGGCAGCGCTGCCAAGGCATTTGCCGCACAGCGCTCTGATGCCTATGGCACTGCCATTCTGGTGCGCCCAGATTCAGCATTCCAATCCGTCAACGACCTTAAGGGCAAAAGCATTGCCACGAATCGTGGCTCGATTGGACATTTTGTGGCGCTCAAAGCCTTGGATGCTGCAGGGCTGCCACTGGACTCCGTGCAGTTCAAATTCATTCCGCCAGCCGATGCCAAGTTGGCGCTGACACAAGGCGCGGTGGATGCGTGGGCAACTTGGGAGCCATACACAGCGTTGGCGGAAACCAGCCAGCATGCACGCGTACTGGTGAATGGACGAGGGTTGTGGAGTGGCCTGAGCTTTTTGGCTGCAACCGATGTAGCCCTAAAAGAAAAGCGTGAAGCCCTGCAGGACTTCAAACAGCGTGTCGCCAGAGCACAAATCTGGTCATACAAAAATGCCGATGCTTATGGACAATCACTGGCCAAAATCATCGGCATTCCCGTGGCAGCAGCGACTCTGCAATTTGAGCGCAGAGCCATGCGTTGGCAAGACATTGATGCCGCAGTCATTGCCGACCAGCAGCGAACCGCGGATTTTTATGTGAAAGCACGGTTACTCAAGCAAAAGCTGGAGGTTGAGGCGACCTTTGATAAGAGCTTTAGGCTTCTTTGAATCGGGCTGGGATTTATCAAAAATTTTGATACCAGAAACTGAATCGCATCGCCTTCGTGAAAGGTAACTACGGACTTCCAGCTTTTATCGAAGGGTGCTGCCAACTACTCAAAGAAACCTGCCATTGAGAAGCTCCCTGCCTTGTAGCTCGGATGAACGCTATATGGTGGCTTGCGAAAATTCGTGATGTGAGTGCGAGCAGCCGTAATCGCTGCTTGGCGGTCCTCGATTGTCAAATCTTGAAGTGCAGCAACCGGTCGATAGCTGCCTTGGAGCACTGCGACTCTCGGTTGCGGCCATTGCCAGCCTACGACCCTAACGACAGCTAGTGCGGTTGGCTGACACTGGTGCAGCTGGATATGATGCATCAATAGCCACCCGCTCCGAAACTGGGAAGCTGTGGTTACCTGGGCAGGAAGACGGCCTCACATCCAGCATGCAGCTGCTGGACGAACTGTTGACGTCGCTCGCCAACGCCTGAAGATTCCCTCTCAACACAGACCTTGAAAGTCTCGAATGTCCAAGAAAATCTTCGTCAATCTGCCCGTTGCTGACCTGCCGAAGGCCAAGTCCTTCTATGAAGCAATCGGCGCTGTCAACAACCCGCAGTTCAGCGACAACACCGCCGCCTGCATGGTCGTCTCCGACAGCATCTACGTGATGCTGCTCACCCACCCGAAGTGGGCCACGTTCACCCAAAAGCCTATCGTCGACGCCCATGCTGCCAGCGAAGTCATGTTGTGTCTGAGCGCCGACGACCGCACGGCCGTCGACAGCATGGTTGAGGCCGCTTCCGCTCACGGCGGCAAGGCGGACGTGAACCCCCCTCAAGACTATGGCTTCATGTATGGCCGCAGCTTCGAGGACGTAGACGGCCACATCTGGGAAATCATGTTCATGGACATGAGTCAGATGCCTCAAGGCTGACGCAACCTCGACCATCGGCAACGCTTGCTTATGGACGTCCTCTAGCGCTGCCGGCGCGGCAATGTGCTGGCCGCCCAGGCCGGTAGCACCGTTTTTGGACTTCGCTGACAGCCGACTTCTCCGGCTGGGATCGCATATCCGGGGTGTCCGCGTCCTGTCATATCCGAGCGCTCACGCTGTCAGCCAGAAGCGGGCATTGAGAAAGTCATACCAAGCGACTGCTTGCGCTTCAAAGGACTCCACTTTGAGCCCGGTGCTCCACTTCGAGCCTAGACCTTCCCGCAAGGCCCGGGGGCCATGGGAGGGCTAACCGCGTCAGCCAACCGCACTTGTATCAATTGCAGCAGCGCCCGGACACGCGCAGTCACGGAATGGCGATGACTGTATGCCCCCAGCAATTGCAGAGGGGCAGGCCGAAGGTCCAGTGACACTTCCTGCAATCGACCCGTAGCAAGGTCTTCCTGGCAGGGGTGGGCGGCCACAATCGCGAAGCCGATGCCTTGCCGTGCGCCAGCTACGGCCAGCTCTCCGCTGTTGACGCGGTAGCGGCTGCGGACCGGCACCTTGACGATTTGCCCCGCGGCGTCCTGAAACTGCCAGGGCTGGCCCTTCAGCGCACTGAGGGTGGTGATGCAGGGCAGAGATTTCAGCTCACGCACATGGCGTGGCATGCCGGTCCTGGCCAGTAGGGAGGGGGCGGCAACCACGATGCTGGGCAGTGTGGCGAGTTCGCGGGTGATGAAAGCACTGTCCTCCTGATGGCCCCGGTGGAAGACGATGGAAAGGTCCACGTCTTCTCGAAGCACTTCGAGTCCGGTCATCCGGGTATCGCATTCGAGCTCGATGCCTGGATGGAGGCTGCAGAATTCGGCAAGGATGGGGGCCAGCAGCCTTGGTGCCTCGCCAGGCATGCACATTTTCAAAGGGCCACGCAGTTCGCGCTGCACCGCGCCAAGCTCCTCCTGCGTGGAGAGCAGGGTGTCGAGCAAGGGCTTGGCGCGCTCGTAGAGCAATCGACCGGCTTCCGTCATGCGCAGGTGGCGGGTGCTTCGCTCCAGCAGCCGTGTACCGAGTCTGCGCTCCAGTGACGCGACATGGCGGCTGACGTTGGACGAGGGGATGGCCAAAAGACGCGATGCGCCAGCAAAGCTTTGCTCATCAACAACCGCCGCATAGACGCGTACGGTATTCAGATCAAGTGCATCGCGCATTGATTATCCCGTTTGAGGTATGAAAACGTCCCGATTTTGCATGCTAGTTCTCTGCAGTGGCGAAATTTAAGATGCCCTTTTGCCCGATGTGAGGCTGTGGACCGAGCACCGGGCACCCTATGAGCAAGGAGAGATTCAGCGTGGAAATTGGAATACTTGGCGGTGGCATTGCGGGCTTGAGCGTGGCGCTGGCTTTGCGCAAGCAGGGTTACAACCCTCGGGTCTATGAGCGCCGAACGGAGCCGGCAACCATGGGGGCGGGCGTGACGCTTTGGCCCAATGCGAGCTTTGTGCTGGAAGAGCTGGGGCTGCTGCAAGACATCGAGGCCATTGGCGGTCGGCCGCTGACAATGCGCCGCCAGGATGCCATGGGCAATGCATTGGGAGGTCTCGATATCGCCTTGCTGGACCGGACGATGGGATACCCGACCTACACGGTGCTGCGCAGGCACTTGCAGGAGGTGCTGCTGGATCACGCAGCCCGGGCCGGGATACCGGTGGAGTTCGGACACCGGGCGGCGGCCATCGAGCTGGATGCTCATGGCAGGGCCGTGGCCTATTTCGAAAATGGCACGAGCATCCGTCCGGATCTGCTCATTGGCGCCGACGGTCGCATGGGGTCAGTGGCGCGCAAGTTTGTCGCGGGTGACAACACACCTGTCTATCAGGGCTTCGTGAACTGGATCGGCGTGGCGCAGGGGCCGCATGCGCTGGTGGACGATATTGCGATTCAGGATTTCTGGGGGGCGGGCGAGCGCTTTGGTTGCGTGCCGATTCGACCCGACCTGGTGTATTGGGCTGCGGCGAAGGCTCGGCCCCTGACTGAAGCCGTACCGGCCGCAGATATGCGCAAGGAGGTCGAAGATTTGTTCGCGGGATGGCCTGAACCAGTCGCGCATCTCATCCGTGCCACGCCCGCCAATGCCATCCGGCTGATTGCGGTGCATGACCTGGAGCCGCTGCATACATGGAGCAGGGCGAATGTGCTGCTGGTTGGGGATGCAGCACACGCGCCGTTGCCGACGTCGGGGCAGGGTGCCTGCCAGGCACTGGAAGATGCGTGGCATTTGGCCCGGTGCCTGGATGGCGCAAGCGATGGTTTGGACGACGTCTTTCAGGCGTTTGCAAATATCCGTACCTCGAAAACTGCAAGGCTGGCGGAACAGGGTCGGGTCTTCGCGCGCGGGTTGTTCGCCACTGATCCTGAAACCTGCCGCATCCGCAATGAGCGGGCCAAGGCGTCCGATCCTGTGAGTGACGTGCAGGTCTTGGCTGCTGGATGGGGACAGGGCCTGCCAATGCCTGGCTGCCCCGACGGCACGCCGGCGCAGGAGAGAGGCATCGGCAGCCTGTACCGCATTGAATGACGTGCACTGGATTCCACGCGGATAGAAAGCCAGGTCGCCAGTGACGAGAGTCGCGCGGCCGGCTGAGCTTTTCAGGTGCTGGATGTGCCTCGTCGGTTTTTATTCAGGCGCCTTCTTCCATGCATCCGGCTAGCGCGCATGTGTGCACCAGCCGGCAAGCGCCGCATAGCAGGCATGGTCGTTGACACTCGAACGACCGCAACGGGTTGATCTGCGACTGCCGCAGTCCGGCCAGGGGCTACTGGTAGCTAACTCTGCGCATGCACCGCTGCTGTTACTTTCATGTCACACAGTACAAGCGTCACGAAAAGTACTTATGTGTTGCTTAGAGTTTCGGCAGCGGTTGCAAGAGAGCCACCGCCATTCCCTCTGATAAGTTCCGTTCGTATCTCGCCAATGAAAAATCATAAAACGTGCTCGCGTACTCTGGCAGTCGTGGTTGGCTCATTCCTCGCTTCTTCATCCAGCCTGGCCCTGGCACAGTCTTCCATCACCATTTTTGGCGTAGTGGACGTCGGCATCACCAGTGCCAAGTCCGGCGGCAACAGGCTCAATGCTCTGAACTCCAGCCAAGGCAAGACCAGCCTGATCGGCTTTCGCGGCACGGAAGACCTCGGCGGCGGCACCCAGGCTCAGTTCTGGCTCGAAGGTGGCCTCAGCCCTGACACCGGTAGTGGCGGCAGCAGCGGCTCTCTGGGTTTCGAGCGCCGTTCCACTATCGGACTGATCAACAATTCCTGGGGTGAAATCCGCCTGGGTCGCGACTACACCCCCAGCTACAACATCTTCACCGCGTTCGGTGGTCCTGACACCACCACCGGCGTGCAGGCCAACCTGTTCCAGACGATCCGCCAGACTGCGTATAACGCCGCCAGCCAAAGCGGCACGGTGGATCGCACGCGCATCAGCAACTCCGTGGGCTACTTCCTGCCGCGCAACCTGGGCGGTGTCTACGGCCAGTTCTCGGTTTCCTTTGGTGATGAAAACGCCTCCAACTCTGGCGCAAGCAAGGCCCGAAGATACATAGGCGGTAACCTGGGCTATCGCTCTGGCCCGCTGAACGTGGGTATCGGCTACGGCAAGATCGACGGCACTGCTGCCGTGACTTCGCCCAGCGCCATCGCCGCAACCAGCGACCTGGAAGACTTGGCGCTGGGCGCTTCATACAACTTCGGCAGTTTCGTGCTCAGTGGCGGATACAACAGCCTGAAGTGGAAGCCCGTCAGTGGCGCAACCTCCGGTAAGGTGGACGGCTTCTACCTGGGCGCTACCATCCCCGTGGGGCCCGGCAGCTTCCGCGTCAAGTACGCCAGCGCCGAGTTCAGTGGTAACGCCACAGCTCTCACGCGCAGCGGTGGCAAGACCGACAAGTATTCGATCGGATATGTCTACGACTTCTCCAAGCGCACCTCTGTGTACGCCGGGGTTGCGCGCGTCAACAACAAGAATGGCGCCAGCATTGGCTTGATCGGCGGCCCTGCAGGTGTCGCCAACACCGGGTCGACTGGTGTGGATATCGGCATCAGCCACTCGTTCTGAGCGGCGCAACGCCTCTTTGTGCAAAGAAGTCTCCAAGGTCGAGCAGGCCTTCGCCTCGTCGGGCTTTTTTGGGGACTTCCATCTTCCTCTCAAGCCATACCCGCCATGCGCCACTTCACTTCTTCATCCTGCCTGATGGCCGCGGCCGCGGCCGCCGCTGCGGTTGCCTTGCTGAGCGCCTGCGCCGACACCCGCCCGCTTCAGGTCGCCAGCCCCGAGACGGTCATGCAGACCACCGGCGTCGGCAGCATCAGCGCCGTCGTCACGCGTCAGGACGTTCAGTTCGACGACAAGTTCTATTTCCCCTACGAAGGCAACCATCCCGCCACCAAGGCTGATTTCCCCAAGGGCTTTCTGCCGGCCTATGGCTCGGGCCTGGCCTTGAAGGGCAGGCGCGCCGACGGCACGCTGGAGTTCTACGCCATCACCGATCGCGGCCCGAACGCCACCACCGGTCCGCTCACGCAGATCACCGACGGCTCCAACTCCACGGGCTTCGCCAGTTCCACGGTGTTTCCCTCGCCCAACTTCACGCCGTCCATCGGCGTGATCACCCTCGGCAAGGACGGAGCCAGGCTCGTTTCGACCCTGCCGCTCAAGTTCAGCGCCGCGCAGAACGCCAATGGTCGTGTGCAGCCACGGGGCATCACAGGCAACACGGGCGAGCAAGTTCTGGACGACTCCTTCACCTATCCCGGCAAGGCCAAGGGCTACAGTGAATTCGGCCTGGACACCGAATCCGTGGTGGTGGATGCCGCACGCAATGTGCTGTGGGTTTCCGACGAATACGGTCCCTTCATCGTGAAGATCGATCCGGCCACCGGCATCATCCTGAAGAAATACAAGCCCGGCACTGGCACGGCCGATCTGCCTGCCATCCTCGCCAAACGCCGCGCCAACCGTGGCATGGAAGGGCTGAGCATCGATGTGGCCAGCGGCAAGCTGCACGGTTTCCTGCAAAGCCCGCTGAACGACGGAAAGGCCGACTACACCACTGCTGCAGTTCCCGGTGCGACCGGCAAGTCGGAAAACGTGCGCGACTACGCCCGCTTTGTGCGCTGGGTGGAGTTTGACCCGACTACCGAGAAAACTCGTTTGTTTGCATTGCCCGTGGACGGCAGCTGGTACAGCCAGGGCAAGACCGGCAACGCCAAGCTGGGTGATGTGGTCTCGCTGGGCAATGGGAAGTTCATTGCCATCGAGCAAGGCACGGGCAAAGACAAAAAAGTCTTTAACGATCTGGTGCTGATCGAGTTCCCCGCCAACGCTACCGACATCACTGCGCTGGGCTCCGACCTGGAAAAGAGCAGCCTGACCGGCAAACCGGTCAATGGCTCGGACTATTCCAAGGTAGTGGCACTCAAGAAGACCCGGCTCTTCAACTTGAACGCCACCGGCTGGGTGGCCGAGAAGGCCGAGGGCCTGGCACTGGTCGATGACTACACGCTGGCGCTGACCAACGACACCGACTTCGGCGTCTCGCTGGCCGTGCTGGATGCCAGCGGCAAGGAGATCGAAGGCTCGGACGTCACCAAATGCATGGTGGATGCCGACGGCAAGATCGTGAGCGATGGCAAATGCGCCAAGGGCGCGGCGAGCCTGCGCTTTGCCACCAATGACGTCAATGATCGCGCACAGCGACTGTGGACCTTCAGGTTCAGCAAGAAGTTGAGCGAATACGGCGCTCCCTGATCGACAGCGGCTTTTACAGCCGCTGTCTGCTGTAGCCCAGCGAGCCGTACCGGCGCCAGTCGGCCCGCTCGCAGCAGGGCCGTGTTGATGCGACGCACGGCGACCTGCGCTGGTGCTCCACCGGTCTGGATTACGGTGCGGTCTGGACCAGACCGTGACAGCCGCCACGCTCCAAATTGACATGCGCATCAAATGTGCGAGCGCGTGCCTCATTCAGGCGACTAAGGGGCTAACTGTTCTCGCAAGGTTGCCAATATTTCTTCAGAAAGTGCCGGGTTGCCCGCAGCCGTAGCGCGAGCGAGAATCAAGGCTCCAACCATGCTGCTGAGGGTCACGATAGTCTGAGTACGTTTGGCCGCGTCATCACCTTGGAGCACGCTCATAAAGCGCTGGATATTGCGTTCCACTCCCTGGGCAAAAACCTCCGACATCTCAGGCCCCGCTCTTGCAGCATCTGCTGCCAATGCCGCAGCGGGGCAGCCCTCTCCGGGGTGATCGCGATGTGTCGCAGAAAGATAGCCATGCACCAGCGCGCGGAGTCTGGTTGCAGGCACGCCATCCGCCTCCGAGGACTCCAATCCGTCTAGCGGCGTGATGGTCCACTCAAATGCACGCAGGCAGGCCTCGCGTGCGAGAGCATCCTTGGACTCGAAGTGCCGGTACAGCCCGCCATGTGTCAAGCCCGCATCGCGTGTGATCTCTGCCACGCCCACGCCATCCAGGCCCTTTTCTCGATAAAGGCGCGCAGCGGCATCCACGATTCCTTCGCGATTCTCTGCGGCCTGTGCTTTGCTCACTTTCATACGTTAGATGATACTCATCATCAAAACTCATTTATGATTGCGATCATCATCAATAAAGTTGGGCTCAGCTTCTGGGCTCAATAACGGAAGGTGCAGCATGGGTCGTCGGGTAGTCATCACCGGTTTGGGTTTGGTCTCTCCTCTAGGGTGCAATGTGGAGCTGGCCTGGCAACGCCTGCTGGCCGGCCAGTCGGGGGTACGTGCCTTGAGCGCTGTTGTGGGTGAAGGCACAGGCGTCTCCATCGCCGGACGGGTACCAGGCCTGGAGGAGGACCTGCAAGCAGGGTGGAGCCCCGAAGCCGTGATCTCGGCCAAGGAGCTACGCCGCATGGATCGCTTCATCGCATTTGCATTGGGGGCGGCAGACCAGGCTCTGACACATGCGCAATGGGCTCATCCAAGCGTCGAGCAACAGGAGCGCGCGGCGACCGTCATCGGCTCAGGTGTGGGCGGCTTCAGCACCATTGTTGAAGCGGTGCGAACCACGGATGGCAAAGGGCCGCAGCGCTTGTCGCCTTTCACCGTACCGGCGTTCCTGGCCAATCTGGCTTCGGGACAGGTGTCGATCAGGCACCAGCTCAAGGGGCCGTTGGGTGCTCCGGTGACGGCTTGTGCAGCCAGCATCCAGGCCATTGGCGATGCGGCACGTCTGATTCGCAACGACGAAGCGGACATGGCGCTCTGCGGTGGTAGCGAAGCCACGATTGACCGAGTTGCGCTCGGCAGCTTTGCTGCGGCAAAAGCAGTGACCACTTTCTGCGGCGGCGATCCTGCGAAGGCTTCCCGACCTTTCGATCAGGCACGGGACGGTTTTGTCATGGCCGAAGGTGCAGGCCTGCTGGTGCTGGAGGCACTGGATCATGCATTGGCGCGCGGCGCCAGGCCGCTGGCCGAGGTCGTGGGCTATGGCACCTCTGCCGATGCATACCATGTCACCTCAGGTCCTGAGGATGGATCAGGCGCCGCGCGATCGATGCGCGCCGCGTTGCGACAGGCACAGTTGCAGGCTCGTGATATTCAACACCTGAATGCTCACGCAACCTCCACTCCCGTGGGTGACCGGGGAGAGCTGGCAGCCATTCGTCAAGTGTTTGGAGCAGGCGCTGGCCCCTCCATTACGGCCACCAAGTCAGCCGTGGGCCACATGCTGGGAGCTGCAGGCGGAGCTGCTGCGATCTTTACCGTATTGGCCTTGCGCGACCAGATCGCGCCGCCCGTGCTCAACCTGGAGCAGCCAGACCCTTTGGCGGACGGCCTGGACCTGATCGCCGGGAGTGCGCGTGCTCATGCAATAGAGCACGCCATGCTCAATGGATTTGGTTTCGGCGGTGTGAATGCGTCGCTGGTTCTGAAGCGATTTACTGCCTGAGCCATACCTTTATCAGAGGCCTCATCAGGCCATATCGCACATGCGGCTCTTGGTTGATCGTGCAGGCTTCTCACCCGAACGAATGCCAATGGCCGGTAGTGCGGGTTCTATAGAAGCCTGGTTCAGCGGACGCTCGATGCAAGCAGCAAGTCTGTGGCGTCTGCTTTTGAGGACTCTGGCGTAACAGGGCTTCGGTCAGAAGCAGACGTACATGTGCAACTCAGTTCTTCACAAGACCCAGAGCTTCACCCAGCCCGGTTAGAAAAGTGACTTGCTGTCCTGAAAACGTCGTAGCAAGGATTGCAAATTGCAGGCACAGCGAAGATTGGGTTTCTTCATCTGCCGTTTGGAGAGTTGCGGCCAGTTGCTCCATTGCTTGAACTGCTGCATCAGGAGACAGCACATCCTCCCCAGAGAACTCAAGAAATAGGGCACTCTCAGCAATAGCTTGTGCAACGTGCGGATCGGTTTCTTTCTCATGTTCCGGGTTCCCGCGAAAGCCTGGGTTTAAGCCATTGCCAGGGCTGCTTTGGATCAGCCAGAGTCGGTGTGCTCACCCAGAAGCAGCTTTCTTGGCGGAGTGCTATTTTTTCCCTGTCTGCTGAGGTCGCAGCTTGCTTTCTTCTAGGCGAAATTGAAGATAGCGTGAAAGCAAATGCTCAAGATTTTTAGCCCCAACTGGATTCTGAGAGTGGATGACGAATCTGAAGTTCGGGCCGATGAATCCAGGACTTTCCAGGTCTCGATTGATCAACCAATTTACGAACCTGATGGCGGTGTCCTCGCCTCCCAAATCGTGATCGAAGCTGATCAGATCAGGGACACCGTTATTTGACACATAGTCAGCAGCTTCTTCTGTGCTCCTGACAACATGCCATGGTCCGCCCTGATTCGGAGGGAAGCGCTCATCATCCAGAAACAAATTTATGCGACCGTTGTTTGTCATGAAGCTACCCAAGCAAGAGAACTGCAACAGAGCGCAAGTCTGCCACGCCCAGCTCGGGCGGCAACTGAAGAACATAAGGCATGCAGCTGATATGACAGACCGCTTCGGGCCGATCAGCGACAACCCCAACGGACCAATAGCGGTCAGCCCTTGCTCTGCATTCAGCGAAGTCCGAGGATAGGTCGAGCCTGCGTCGACCATGATGCAATCGAGTCTGTTTTTCTGGACTGAATGGGCCAGCTACAGCACAGCAATCTCACCTGATTTCAGGCGACAAACCATGTGACGCCTAATTTGTTATCTTTGACATCGCATTTTGTCGATTCGTCATTTTTCCTTTGTAAAACAACGTCATGAGTCGCCTTGAAGCCGCTTTTCGTCATGATGTAATTCGCCTCGTCTGATTTTGTAACTTGATATAAGTCAAATAAGAGGGGGCGGATTCATGGGATCCAATTTTTCGCGTGGCATGCGGTGTACCGCTGCGCGCGTTTCGCAAGCATCACCCATCACTTTAGCCATCGCGCTGTTGTTCTCCGCGGGCGCATCAGCCGGGCAATACACTGCCGGGACGGAAGCCGAATTTCGCTCGGCGCTCGCGCAAGCCATGGCCGACGGCGATCCCAGTGCCACGATCCGCCTGACTTCGAGCTTCACGATCGCACCTCCCGGAACTTCGTCATTTCCCCGATTCAGCAAGCCGATCACAATTGATACGCAGGGCTTTGAGTTCATCAGAGCTACAGCAGCAGCTAACTTTTCAGTTAATGCCGGTGCACCGGCGACGTTCAACGGAACATATCTGGGCGAATCGGGTGCCACCCCTGGTCTTGCTCTCGCATTCCTTGGCTTCGGCGGGGCACAAGTCATCAACAACGGAACGCTCGCCGGTGGCAACTCCACAGCGAGTGGCACGAGTGGCGGCGTGGGTGTCTCCCTCAACGGCTCCATCACTGCCATCAACAACGGCACCATCAAAGGCGGCGAAGGGGCAGGTTACAACGCTGCCAACAACAATCTGGGGGCCGGCATAACGCTTGCGACCGGTACCTCTGTTGCAAACTCAGCGACAGGGCTTATTGTCGGTGGCAGTGGGTCTGGAGGCATGGCAGGTTCTGGCGTCAGCATCAGCGCCACGTCCGGCAGCACGGTGATCAACGCAGGCACTATTCGCGGTGGCGCCGACCTGAGCGGGGGATCCGGTGGTGGCCGCGGTATCCGTGTTACGAGTGGCACGGTATCTATTCAAAACTCCGGTTTGATCGAGGCTGGGGCTGGCAACTCGGCCATCTACGCGCAGGCGAGCGGAACCACACTGTCCATCATCAACTCGGGTGCTATTCGCGCCGGTGATGGCTATGCAAATGCGATCGAGTTTGGTGTGTCAGGTACCAGTACGCTCGAATTGCAGGCTGGCTCCAATATTGTCGGCAATGTTGTGGCTGGTGCTTTGGGTGCAAGAGATACCTTTCGCCTGGGCGGCAGCGCCAACGATGTGTTCGATGTGTCGACCATTGGTGATACAGCACAGTACCGCTACTTCGATAAGTTCGAGAAGACTGGCACCAGCACCTGGGCGCTGATCGGTGACGGCACAGTGACCACTCCATGGACAGTGAACCAAGGCACGCTGCAGATCGGCAACGGCGGCAGCAGCGGCAGCCTTGCCAGCGACGTGGCGGTCAACAACGACGCGACGCTTGCCTTCAATCGCTCGGATACTTATACCTTCAGCCATCTCATCTCGGGTACTGGCGGTGTGGCACAAAACGGCACCGGCACGACGGTGCTGGATACGGCCCAGGCCTATACCGGCCCGACCACCATCAATTTCGGCACGCTGTCCATCGACGGCTCCATTACCAGCCCTGTGACGGTGAACACGGCCGGTACGCTGTCCGGCTCCGGCACGATCTTCGGCAATGTCACGAACACTGGCACAGTAACGCCGGGCGGTGGCTCGGGCGTGCTGACCATCGCTGGCAACTACATCGGCAACGGCGGCTTGGTGCGCGTGAACACCGTGTTCGATGGTGATGCATCGGCATCAGGCCGCCTTGTAGTGACGGGTGATACGTCGGGCAACGGTCAGATCCAGACAGTCAAGGTCGGTGGCTCAGGAGCACCAACCGTAGAAGGCATCAAGGTGATCGATGTGCAGGGCGCATCGAATGCGAACTTCACCTTGCTGGGCGACTACTCGTTCCGAGGAGATCAAGCCGTTGTCGCTGGCGCGTACGCCTACCGCCTCTACAAGAATGGTGTGTTCAAGCCTACTGACGGTGACTGGTATCTGCGCTCTACGTTGATTGATACGACACCTCCCGGTGGTACTGGTGGCACGGGCAGCGCAACAACCGAACCCGCACCACTGCTGGCACCGACCGTGCCTCTTTACGAGGCATACTCCGGCGTGCTTCAGCGCTTCAACGAACTGGGAACACTGCAGCAGCGCGTCGGCAACCGCTCGTGGTCGCCCAATGCCTCATTGCAGGCAGAGCAGGAAGACGGCAAGCCGAGCATTGGCCGTGGTGCGTGGGCACGCATGGAGGGCTCGAACACTCATGTCGACCCATCGACCAGCACCACCGGTGCTCGCTACAACGTCCGCAACTGGAAGTTCGAAGGCGGCGTGGATGCGCCTGTCGTGCAAAACCAAGCCGGCACGCTGGTTGTGGGGCCGACCTTCCACTATGGCTCTGGCAATGCCAGCGTCATGTCGATGTTCGGTAATGGCTCGATCAATACCACCGGCTACGGTATTGGCGCAGCAGCCACCTGGTACGGCAACAATGGTTCATACGTGGATGGCCGAACCACCGTAACCTGGTATGACTCCAGCATCAGCTCTTCGACTCTGGGAACCAAGCTGGTCAACCACAACCGCGGCATCGGTGTAGCCACCAGTCTGGAAGCCGGTCACCGCCTTGCGCTGAGCGGCAACTGGTCGATCACGCCTCAGGCTCAACTGGCCTGGTCGCAGATACGTTTCGATGCGTTCACTGACCAGTACGGCGCCAATGTGGCACGTGACAACGGCGACAGTCTGGTCGCGCGCCTGGGCGTGTCTCTGGATCATGAGACCAAGTGGAGCGCAGGCAATGGCAAGGCCAATCGCTCACATGTGTACGGTATTGCCAACCTGTACTACGACTTCCTGAGAGGCACCTCGGCACGCGTCGCAGATATGAATGTGACCAGCAAGGACCAGGCGCTGTGGGCCGGTATTGGCTTGGGTACATCACTGAACTGGGATGATGGCCGCTACACGGTTTATGGGGAGTTTATGGCGCGCACCAGCGTGCAGAACTTTGGCGACAGCCATGCCGTCGGTGCGAAGTTCGGCTTCCGTATGAAGTGGTAAGCCTGCCTGAGTTCAGGGGATGGCAATCAAGGTCCACCCAGTGTGGGCCTTTTTTAGTTGTGACGATTTGGAGCCGTTTGCGAAGGTCTGCTTAGGGGCGGTAGTACCCGTTCCCAGCTTACGAGAGCTGCCGCTCAGTTTGTCTGGCGCACTGCGATTCAGCCCGATTCTGGTTTGAGATGCACCGCTGGGGTCTGCCCGGATAGCCGGTCAACGTCTTCCGGAGTGTTCGTCAGCGCCAACTTCAAATCTCCGTCTGCTCAGAGGTCTCGAGGGCATTTTCGGCTTCGATGCCCCGGTACCTCACTGTCGACCCCAGTGTGCAGTGGCCGAGCCGCAACTGCACAGGGCGCAGGTTCCTGGTGCGGCGATAAATCAGTGTCACCTTCGTCCTGCATTTGAAGCCCTACACGCAGCGCCCAGATGTCCTTGAGCTTGAACGGTGCCTCCGGTCCGCCGATCTTGCCCTTGCTCCACGGCTCGCGATGAGCGGTATTACCTGTGGCTCTCCCATCGAGTTGAGGGCTACACAGGATGCGCTCCCGAGCGGGCGCGCATCCGAATCGCCTGAGCGATTAGCGATTGGCGTTGGCAGCAGCCTTCTGTTTGTCAGCCTCCTGTCGCAGCCAAGAATTCAGCCGGCGTTCGGGATACAGGCCCAGCAGCTCGCATTCATGTTGTCACCATGGCCAAGAAGACGGCGATCAACAGTCCCAAATACACCATGGCGTGAACTCGGTCTGGAATGCGCCCGATCCACAGCGATGCTGCACGGATACCAATCCAGGAACCGGCCACGAGCACAGCAGCAGCTCGTATGTCGATATAGCCGAGGTGCCACTCGCCAAGAGGTAAAGGAGATTGAGTGGACAGGACGATGTAAGTCCCTGTTCCTGCCAGTGCGACCGGCAGTGATAGCGGATTCGCCATGGCGGTAGCTCGTGTCATTTCGATCCCACGGCGGCGCATCAGGGGAACGGTCATCACGCTGCCGCCGACCCCTAGCAATGCAGCAACCCACCCGATCACCAGTCCAGACAGTGCATTCTTCAGCGGCCCAGGGTGGTGCTGCTTTGCCGAGGGCTGAGCAAGAAACCCAGGCCTCAACCAGCAGTCCAGAATGGTCAGCACCATATAGGCCGCAAAGGCCCAACGCAGCCACTCGCTGTGAACAACGGTTGCCGCAAGTGCGCCAAGTGCAGCCCCCGCGCCAATGGGTCCCAGCAAAGGCCTGACATTCATCCAATCCACTGTTCCAGCCCGTTGGTGACGCCAAGTAGCGAGGAGCGCACCGAAGACCATCACGCAGGTGGATGTTGCAACGGCAATCTGCATGGCCGATTGCCCCACTGCGCTGCCTGGGAGGTTCGGTGTAGACAACAAGCGGTACAGCAGCGGAACCACCACGAATCCGCCGCCAAAACCAAACAGAACGGTAGTGACGCCCGTTACACATCCGCAGACCGCCAACAACAAATACAACGACACGAAAAACTCCATTGATGCAGGAGTCGTCACAGTAGATGGCTCTGGAGTGGCGCGCTTCCGATGTTTGGTCAACAATATTTGTATTTCGGCCATTCACTCTTTGCAGTCTTGCTGTGCGCAATCAATCACTGAACTTCCTAGATGCTACGCCTCGTGCTGTCGTGGCCATTGGCACCGATTACGCGCCTGGCACCGTTCTGGATACCCATAGCCATCGCCGGGCACAATTCCTCTATGGCGCGACCGGGTTGATGGAAGTCGGTACTGACGATGGCGCCTGGGTGATACCTCCCCACTGTGGCGTATGGATTCCAGCAGGCAAGCCGCACAGGGTGAAGATGGTGGGAGTCAATACTCGAAGCCTGTACATCGAGCCTGACGAGGTGCCACGGAGCCAATCGCATTGCGAGGTGCTGGCCGTGTCCCCGCTGCTGCGGCATCTGCTCATCGAATCCATCGACTTGCCGGCGCTGTACGACGAGCGCGGTCGCGATGGCGTGCTGATGTCGCTTTTGCTGCTGGAGGTCGGCCGCGCAGAAGCACTGCCGTTCTTTGCGCCTCTGCCGCGGGATGAACGACTGGCGACTCTATGCATTGCTTTCCTTCACCAACCCGATGTGCGCTTGTCGCCGCTGGCCTGGGCACGGCAGCTACACCAGAGTGAACGCACCTTCAGCCGGTTCTTTCGCTCGCAAACCGGACTATCGTTTTCAGAGTGGAGAAGCCAGGCGTGTCTTCTTTTTGCGATGTCCAAACTGGGGACCGGTGATTCAGTGACAACGGTGGCGCTTCAACTGGGCTATGACAGTCCGGGTGCCTTCTCCACGATGTTTCGCAAGAGGCTCGGGAGCAAGCCGTCAAACTTCATGGCGGCAGAGCGGTAATCCGCGCCGGCGGCCACGTTGTTGATTCATTGCAGGCTCGTGAACGTCTGCCTTCAGGAGCCAGTTTTTCAGATCAGTCCAGCTTCGTGCTTCGCCTCCTTTGGAGGCACTGCCATCAAACCTGTACACGCTCCAGCCTGAATGCGCTCTGTTTGGATCGAGGCATGCACTGGTCTTTTCTTCGACCGTCCATGCAACACAAACGTGTGGTACGCAGAGGCTGAAAGCTGTGTATCGACCAGTGGCAGGCTGGGTAAATGAAAGAGGCGGAGCAGCTGCCAACATTGGCACCTTGGGAGTAGTTGAAGCGGCACCAGCCTAGCTCCGGGTCTCTGTCGGCTGGCAGCTATTGGCCTGGCGCAGCCGTTCGCGAAGGCTGCTTGGCCGACTGCTTCAAGCTGACAGCTGTCGGCCAGTTCCTTTACGCCGATGTCCCCAGATGGGGCGTCAATCAGATGAAAGCCGAATTTCTGTTTTTGGCCGATCTAAGACGGTTGCTGATCGACCAGATGAAGACGGTCAGCTCGCAGCTAAGTTCAGCGGTGTCATTGGGCGTCCGCTTGGATGATCGGTTCGGCCTCACTTCGGCTCAAAGTGTGCAAGTTGCGTTGCGACGATGTGCGTGCAGGCCGAGAGTATCCTTGCTGGGGCGCTGGGTCAGAGAGGCAATGCTGCCCTAAGCCATAGCGCATTGCCTTGAGCGCTATTTTTCATGTTCTTTTCGAACTGCCATTTGGCCGTTAGAAACCAACCGCGCCCGCTGTCATATTTGATGCTCGGGCCTATTGCCATCCCACTGGTCTTGCTGTTGGACAGTTCAACGCCCATTTGCTTGTCCAGTTGGGTCTGTTTTCGGTAGTAGCCACCCAGGCCAAGTACCCAGCCATTTCCCAGCCCCCATCCAGCTGCATAGTCCAGGTGAAATTCTTGCCCTGACCGGTAATCAGTCGCCTTGTTCACGCGGTTGATGAGGTATCCCATGCGTAGATCACCGTTGAAGCCTTGGCTGTTGAGATATGAAACAGCCAGAACTGGCTCCAAGGCAGAGTAGTTTCTGCCCAGGTTTGCAAGATCTCCATTCCGATAGCTTCCTGTGGGAAGCGTGACGTCCAACCCCAAAATGGTGTGCAGGTTGGAGCCGTGGTGATGACCCACGCCCAAGCCCATTGTGATGTCACCGAGGCCGCTTTTCTTTTGAGACTGGCCGCCCATCTTGGCTTCGACTTCAACCAGCGGTGCAAGCATGTGCGCGACGAGATCACCACCCAGTACCGAAACCCCTGGAACCCAGATGACACGAGGTGTGATCGCTGTGGCTCGAACCTTGAATCCAGGAATGCCTATTTGCTTGCCGGAGAAGTCATTGAGCCGGTTGGCTTCGTAATGATTCACGAAGGCGATCCCGTAGATGCCAGGTGGAGGCAGTGCTCCTGCAACAAAATTTTCCGCCCCGTTGGGGTAGACAGAGCCTCCCCCTTCGGCAGCGTTCGCACTCGCTGCTCCAATGACAGAAGCGCAGATCAGAAGGTGAATTGATTTATCCATGATGTCTCCTTTTAGAACGTGATTCGTTCTTTCTTTTGTGGATAGGTGGGTAATGCGGCGGCCAGCAGGAAGGGCGCGGTAATCAGCTTGCTGTTGCTTGGCGCGTTCTGAGCAAGTCCAGGGCGACGTCGACAATCATGTCTTCCTGACCGCCGACCATGCGGCGCTTGCCCAGCTCGACTAGGATGTCCACGGCCTTGAGTCCGTATTTGGCGGCAGCCACTTCAGCGTGACGCAGGAACGAGCTGTAAACGCCTGCGTAGCCCAGTGCCAGCGTCTCGCGGTCCACGCGCACCGGGCGGTCCTGCAGCGGGCGCACGATGTCGTCGGCCGCATCCATGAGCTTGTACAGATCCGTGCCGTGGTTCCAGCCCAGGCGCTCTGCGGCTGCGATGAACACCTCCAGCGGAGCATTGCCGGCGCCAGCTCCCATGCCGGCCAGGCTGGCATCCACGCGGTCGCAGCCTTCTTCCACGGCCACGATGGAGTTGGCCACGCCCAGGCTCAGGTTGTGGTGGGCGTGCATGCCGGTCTGGGTTTCCGGCTTGAGGGTGTCCTTGAAGGCCCTGAAGCGCTCCCGCACATCATTCATGCCCAGTGCGCCGCCCGAGTCCACCACATAGCAGCAGGTGGCTCCGTAGCTCTCCATGAGCCTGGCCTGTTCAGCCAGGGCCTTGGGCGAGGTCATATGACTCATCATCAGAAAGCCCACTGCTTCCATGCCCAGATGGCGCGCGTACTCGATGTGCTGGCGGGACACGTCGGCCTCGGTGCAGTGGGTGGCCACCCGCACCACGCGCACACCGGCGTCGTAGGCGGCCTTGAGGTCGTGGACGGTGCCGATGCCCGGCAGCAGCAAGGTGGTGATCTTGGCGTGCTTGACCACGCTGGCCACGGCCTCTATCCACTCCAGGTCGGTATGGGCACCAAAGCCATAGTTGAAGCTGGAGCCTTGCAGGCCGTCTCCGTGAGCGACCTCGATCGAATCGACCCTGGCCTCATCCAGTGCCTGTGCGATCTGCCTGGCCTGCTCCACGCTGTACTGGTGACGAATGGCGTGGCTGCCGTCGCGCAGGGTCACGTCGGAGATGTAGATTTTCTTGGTTTGTGTCATGGTGTGTCGTCTCCTCAGGCGGCCACGGCGAGCGTCGCCAGCATGCGCTCGGCCATGTGCTCTGCAGTGCGCAGGCCGGCGCTGGTCATGATGTCGAGGTTGCCGGCATAAGCGGGCAGATAGTGGGCCGCACCCTCAACCTCCAGAAAGATCGAGGTTTTCAGGCCCGTGATGG
>NZ_AHIL01000045.1 GCF_000241525.1 Comamonas testosteroni ATCC 11996 | reverse complement strand
TTGAAGCAATGAAACAGTGTTTCTCTGCTGCAATGCAAAAATTGTAGCACAGGGTTTTCGCCAGTTTTCCCAAACTTCCGAGATTTTGTCGAAAGCATGAAAAAAGGGATGCAGAGAGCATCCCTTTTTCTTTCAGTGCCAGGTCTGCATCAGCTCACGGCACCGCCGTCACGGATGCGGTGCATCTCGCCGATATCCACCGTCCAGACCAGACCGTCGCCGATCTGCCCGGTGCGGCAGGCCGCGACAATTGCTTGGCGAATCGGCTCCACCATGGACTCCTCCACGATTACGCAGACCATGAGCTTGTCCGAAAAGTCGGTCAGCTCATCCTTGACCGTACGCTTGTCCACGGCTGCGGGGGCCGTAAAGCCCTCCGCCTTGAAAATCGTCACGCCAGGAAAATTCGGAATCGCACGCAGCTCGGTGCGCAGACGCTCCAACCGGCTGGGACGCACGATGGCGCGGATTTCTTTCATCGTCATCGGATCACTCCTTTCTCAAATCAAGCCTCGGTCGGCTTCTCGTCAAACCAGCGGTACAGCGTGGGCAGCACCACCAGCGTCAACAAAGTCGAGGTAATCAAACCACCGATCACCACGATAGCCAAGGGACGCTGAACTTCGGAGCCAGGACCCGTCGCAAACAGGAATGGCACCAGACCCAGCAAAGCCACGGTTGCGGTCATCATCACAGGGCGGAAGCGCTGAGTACAGCCTTCGCGCACAGCTTCGGCCACGTCCATGCCGTCCTGGCGCAGTTGGCGAATGCTGGATACAAGCACCACGCCGTTCAGCACAGCAATACCCCACAGGGCAATAAAGCCCACCGATGCCGGCACGCTCACATATTCGCCAGTGACAAACAGACCAATCAGGCCGCCAATCGAGGCAAAGGGCAGCACCAGAATGATCAGGCTCGCCAGCTTGATGGAGTTGAACAGCAGGAACAGCAGGAAGAAGATGGCCACGATGGTCAACGGCACGATCACCTGCAGCGTGCCCATGGCGCGCTCCATGTTTTCGAACTGACCGCCGAACTTGAAGTAGTAGCCGTCGGGCAGCTTGACTTCCTTGTCCAGGCGCTGCTCGACCTCGGCCACAAAGCCAGCCAGGTCACGCCCTTCGACATTGGCGCCCACAACCACGCGGCGCTTGCCACCTTCGCGGCTGATCTGCGCAGGGCCATCGACCAGTTCGATCTTGGCCAGACTGCTCAGCGGCACTTGCGCGCCAGCCGCCGTGGTCAGCAAAGTGGCACCAATGGCTTCGGGCGATCCACGATAGGACTCGGGGAAACGCACGACGACCGAGTAACGACGCTCTCCCTCATACAAGGTCGTCACGTCCTTGCCGCCAATGGCGGACTCCAGCAGACTTTGCACATCGGCAACGTTCAGGCCGTGACGAGCAATCGCCTTGCGGTCGATATCCACCGTCAGAGCCTGCTGACCCGAGAGTCGCTCGATACGGATGTCCGTACTGCCGGAGACGCTCTTTAGAATGCGTGCCACCTGCTCGGAGACTTCCTTGAGGTCTTCCAGCTCGTCCCCGAACACCTTCACGGCCAGTTGCGAGCGCACGCCGGTCACCATTTCATCCACCCGCTCGGAGATAGGCTGGGACAGAACAATCTGCACGCCGGGAATCTTGGACAGGCGCTGACGAATCTCTTCGTCGATCTCATCCTGGGTGCGCTCGGACTCGGGGTCCAGCAGCACGATGGGGTCAGACTCATTGGGGCCAGCAGGATCGGCCGGCGATTCGCCACGCCCCAGCTTGGAGACCACGGACTTCACGCCAGGCACCTGCGCCACTTCCTTCATGGCAGCCATTTCCATGCGAATGGATTCATCCAGGGAAATGCTGGGCACGCGGTTGATCTGCGGTGTCAGCGCACCTTCTTTCATGGTCGGCATGAAAGACTTGCCCAGGAACGGGAACAGGCCCAGCGATCCGATCAGCAAAGCCACGGCCACGGCCAGCGTCAGGCGATTGCGTGCAGTCGCACCGTCAAGCAAACGCAGATAGTGGCGCTTGAGGAAGCCAATCAGCTTGGTATCGTGATCGGCGCCGCCCTTGAGGAAGTAGGAGCACAGCACGGGCGACAGGAACAGCGACACGGCCAGCGAGATCGCCAGAGCCATGGCGATGGTCAGCGCCAGCGGACCGAACATCTTGCCTTCAATGCCTTGCAGCGTCATCAGCGGCAGGAACACCAAGATGATGATGGCAATACCAAAGATGGTGGGTGTAGCGACTTCCACGGTGGCCGACAGCACGGTGCGAATGCGCTCGCCGCGCGAATTGCCCGCCTGCCCCAGCTTGTGGAATACGTTTTCAACCACCACCACGGTGGCATCCACCATCAGACCAATGGCAATCGCCAAGCCCCCCAAGGACATCAGGTTGGCCGAAATGCCGTACTTGTTCATCATGATGAAGGTGGTCAGCGGCGTGATGATCAGTGTCGCCACAACGATCAGGCTGGAACGCACATCGCCCAGGAAGATGAACAGTACCACCACCACCAGGAAGATGCCTTCAATCAGCACCTTGCCCACGGTCCACAGGGCCGAATCCACCAGGTCGGTTCGGTCGTAGTAGGGAACGATCTGCAGGCCGCCGGGCAGCATGCCCTTGGAGTTGATTTCCTCGACACGCTCCTTCACGCGGGTCACGACTTCCTTGGCATTTCCGCCACGCATCATCAGCACGATGCCGGACACGCCCTCGGTATAGCCCCCCTTGATGATGGCACCCTGTCGCACCTCGGCATCAATCTGCACCTTGGCCACATCACGCACATAGACCGGCACGCCCCCCTGCTCCTTGAGCACGATGTTGCCGATATCGTCCAGCGTACGGATCATGCCCACGCCACGAATCAGATACTGCTCGGTCACCTGCGGCAGGATCCCGCCACTGGCATTGGCATTGTTGTCCGCCACGGCTTGCACCACCTGACGCACGCTCAGGTTGTAGTGACGCAGGCGGGCAGGATCGACCAGCACCTGATACTGCTTGACATATCCGCCCTGAGAGTTGATTTCAGCCACACCGGGAATGGATCGCAGCAACGGGCGCGCCACCCAGTCCTGAATGGTGCGACGCTCTGTCAACTCGGCCTGGGTCAGCTCCCGCTTGCCATCATCGGGGTGGTCCAGCGTGTATTGGTAGACCTCACCCAGGCCGGTGGACACCGGCCCCAGTACCGGCACGATGCCTTCAGGCATGCGGGGCGTGACTTCGATCAGACGCTCCGTCACCAACTGCCGGGCAAAGTACACATCGGTCGCATCGGTAAACACCAACGTGATGATGGACAGACCGCTCTTGTTGAGCGAGCGCATCTCTGCCAGGCCGGGCAATCCCGTCATGGCGATTTCGAGAGGCACGGTCACAAAACGCTCGATCTCCTCGGGCGAACGGCCGGGTGCTTCAGTGGCAACCTGAACCTGCACATTGGTCACATCGGGGAAAGCATCCACCGACAGATTCATGGCGGCACGCAGGCCAAAGCCACACATCACCAGCGCCAGCACGACCACCA
The DNA here is from genome assembly GCF_000241525.1 of Comamonas testosteroni ATCC 11996. Taxonomy (GTDB): domain Bacteria; phylum Pseudomonadota; class Gammaproteobacteria; order Burkholderiales; family Burkholderiaceae_C; genus Comamonas; species Comamonas testosteroni. The sequence continues at coordinate 3,557 of NZ_AHIL01000045.1, read as the reverse complement.
CCAGCCGCTGCGATAGCGCGGCACGAATCATGGAGGCAATCATGGGCTTACTCCAGTTCTGCGCGCTTGCGCTCGTTGTTCAGGTGGAATGCACCTTCGACCACGATCTGCGTGCCTTCGCTCAGCCCCTTGACCACAGGCCGCAGACCACCGCTGGCCGCACCCAGCTCCACCGGAGTCAGGCGATAGTGGTTTTCGGCTTTCTTGACGTAGACATGATCCTTGTCGTTCTCACGAACGACGGCCAGCGCCGGGATCGCCAGAGTCTTCTCCATGGCCCCCTGGATCTTCATGGTGGCCAGCATCTGGGGCTTCAGTGCCAGATCCTTGTTGTCAACCTGAGTGCGAATGGTCACGGTGCGGGTTTCGGGGGACACGGTGTCGCCCACGTAGATGATCTTGCCCGAGATGGGCGCCTCCTCGACGGTCAGCCCCAGCGCCGGCACATCGATCTGCACGTTCTGGCCAGTCTGCACGCTGCGTGCAATTTGCTCAGGCAGGGCGCCTACCACCCAGACATTGGAGAGATCCGCCACAGTGAACAGAGGGTCCCCCGGCTGCGCCACCTGGCCCTGGCTGACCTGGCGCTCGATCACGATACCGGCGGCAGAAGCCGTGATAGCAGCATTCGGTGCCACATTGCCCTTGGCGCGCAAACTGCTCAGCGCATCGGCGGACAAGCCCATCAGCTTGAGCTGGTCGCCTGCCGCCCTCAACTCTGCGCGCGCAATCTGCACTTCTGATTCGCGACGCAGCAGTTCTGCAGAGCCGATCACATCGGCAGCAATCAGCTGACGTGCCCGCTCTACGGAGCGCTCGGCAAGAGTCGCCGTGGCGCTGGCACGCATATAAGCCAGTTGAGCCGTGGTCAGCTCGGGGCTGGCGACGCGCGCCAGGGTCTGACCAGCTTTGACGCGATCACCTGTTTCGGCCAGCACCTCGGTCACACGTCCTGTCACGGCCGCACCGATGCGAGTGACCTTGCGTTCGTTGGCCTCAATACGACCGGCAACTTCCTGCACCGATGCAACTTCGGCCTGCGTTACCGCTGCGGTCTTGAAGTTGGTTGCCATTTCGGCTGAGACAACCACTTCCATGGGATCAAGCTCGGCCTTGGTATCTGCTGCAGCAACTGCAGCAGCCGGCTCCTCCTTGCCGCAGCCAGTCAGGGTCAATGTTGTCAGCCCGGCCAGCGCCAGTGCCAGAACCAGAGAGGCGGGACGCGCAGTCCTGGAATGATGATGAGAAGACATAAAGCGAATTCAAAAAAAACGAAAACGTGGTCTTGACTTTGAAAGCTCAAAGCGAGGAAGGCTGGGCATAGCGGCCAGCCAGAAAATCCAGTTCAATCCGGGCGGATTGCAGCTGATAACGAGCTTCAAGCAAATCGGCGCGCACCGTGCGCAGCACGCGCTGGGCATCCAGCACATCCAGAATGCCGCGCTCGCCGAAGCGGTAAGCTGCCTCTGCTACGCGCAAGGCCGATTCGGCCTCGCGCACCGCGCCCTCGCTCAGCGCCTTGGTGCGTACCTGCGCCATTTCCATGACCTTCCAGGCCTGCAGCATCTGCTGCTCCAGTTCGGCCTTGCGACCTTCCATGCGCAGGCGAGCACGCTCGGCCTCCGAAGCAGCCTCATCAATGGGACCGCGTCGCTGGTCGAACAGTGGAATCTGCATGCTCACGCCGATGGTGTTATTGCGGATGTCGGGTTCGCGCGTCTGCGCGTAACGCAGCTCAAGGCCCGGCCAACGGCTGGCTTTGGCACCATTTTTCTGCGCTTCGGCCTTGTCCACCTCGGACTGCAGTTGCAGCAGCTCCGGATGGGACTGCCAGTTGATGTTCTGCAACTGCGCCTTCTCCACCGGATCCTGCAGAGACAGAGCCAGATCAAAGCGATTGGGCAACTGGCCTGCAGCCAGACGATTGAGCGTGAGCTGGGATTGCTCTGCCAACAAACGGGCAGATTGTTCCTGCTGACGCGCGTTGATCAGCTCGGCATCGGCCTTGATGATTTCGTAGCGCGCTGCCTCACCACTGGAAACACGCACGCGTACACGCTCGTGAGCCTGCTCCAGCAGCTTGACGGCGTCATAGGCGGCCTGTGCCTGAGCCTGCCGCAGCACCACCTCATAGGCCTTGAGCTTGACCTGAGCAACGAGCGCATTGCGCGATGTGGCAATCTGGTGCACCGATGCTCGCTGCCCGGCTTCTGCTGCTTCTATGCGCGCAGCACGCACGGATGGCATTTCTATGGGGACCGAGATCCCCATGGTCTGCACATTGCCAGGCGTGGCCGATGCCAGGCGCGCCTTGTTGTCGCCACGACTCCACTCCAGTTTGGGGTTGGGCAGAGCACCGGCACTGACCACAGCCGCCTGAGCTGTGACGCTCGACTGCTGAACTGAGCGCAGCTCTGGGTTGTTGTCCAGCACGGTCTGCACCAGCTGCGTCAGGGTCAGCTTGGGCTGCACCTGATCGGAAATCGTGCTGCTGGCTTGTGGTGCGCCGCCGGCATTCTGAGCATGCGCAGCCAGAGCTGCAGCGAGACACAGGCCGAACACGGCCGAGCGCTTGAGGCTGAGCAATGGTGCAGGACCAGAAGAATTCTTGCTGGCCTTGGCCGGAAAAGAAGCCGGCACTCTCGATCTATTGAACATAGAACACAGCTGCCTTCTTGAGGGCAGATAAAGTGAGGAAAGGGTCGAAAACCCGTCATGCACATGCGGCAGCCGCCGCATGCAATGCAGGATCAGTTAAACCTGAGCAGGTGAAGCCGCCCCAGACCAGTCTCAGAGCCATGCTCTGCAGACAAGCACATTTCAAGCCAGCAAGCGCTGGAATGACGGGCAGCAGGTATCGGAGGTCTAAAAAGCTCAGCGCAAAGGTTCTGACGTGATAACGTCAGCTGAGCTGGAGCTAGCCTGCCAGCGGCAGGCCGAGACTTGGCGGACGCAACATGCTTTCCGGCCAGGGATAAGTCGGGTGCACCACATGCCCCTGAGGAGGCACCCGTACATCGGCCACACCGACAGCTACCGCTTCGGGAGGGCCAAACAATTCATTGCGATCGTCCTGCGCAGGATTGAGTTCGGCAGTGCGATGCGGACGATGAATGGAGAACTCAACGGTATCTTCTTCCACATCGTCCTCGAACTCCTGCAGCACATCAACACCGTACTCGTGCGGCTCTGCATCGAGTACATAAGCCATGGCCACAACATCTTGCGAACCCGCGGGCCACATGGCGATGAGTTGCACTCCGATGATGGAGGCAAACATCAGCAGCGACAGCAGAAAGGAAGACGCCGGGCGCATGGATCGAAGGAGCTGTGATTAAGCGAACAACAATGAAGGACTGAGACAGTCACTGGGAAGCAGACCCAATGATGACAAGATGGTGTACCGATTGGCAGCAAAAGTTCCCACATGGAAAACTTTTGTCAACATCTGTAAGGGTGAACGATAGCGTATCGCCATAGCACTTGCATGGCAAGGGTATCTTGCTAGAAAGTCAGGAGCACATCAGGTTCGCCAAAACATGAAAGGCAAGAAAAAA
>NZ_AHIL01000046.1 GCF_000241525.1 Comamonas testosteroni ATCC 11996 | reverse complement strand
GGGGGTATAGCTCAGCTGGGAGAGCGCTTGCATGGCATGCAAGAGGTCATCGGTTCGATCCCGTTTACCTCCACCAAAATTTGACGGCAAGTCGCAAGACTTGAATCGTTCTAGGATTGACCCTATCGTCTAGAGGCCTAGGACATCACCCTTTCACGGTGAGTACCGGGGTTCGAATCCCCGTAGGGTCGCCAAGTTTGAAGCGCTTGAAGCTGCATGATATGCAGCAAAGCTTCCTGCCAGGAGTGGTAGTTCAGTTGGTTAGAATACCGGCCTGTCACGCCGGGGGTCGCGGGTTCGAGTCCCGTCCACTCCGCCA
>NZ_AHIL01000047.1 GCF_000241525.1 Comamonas testosteroni ATCC 11996 | reverse complement strand
GGCACGTCAGCGCCCGGACCTTGGCTGTCGACGATGGCGGCATTGCCGGTGTCGGTGATGCCCGGGGGCAGCGCGGTGCCGCTGGCCGTGGTGCCGGTCAGCGTGGCTTGCAGGGTCAGCTTCTCGCTGCCTTCGAAGACGACGTCGTTGTTGGTCGGAACCGTGACGACGATGCCGCCAGTGGTGCCGGCCGGAACAGTGACGCTGAAGGTGCCATCGGCATTGGCCGTGACGGTGACCGGTTGGCCGCCGATGGTGACCTTGACGGTACCGATGTCGTTGGCCTCGATCTCGCCGCCGAGCTTGAAGGTCAGCGTGGTGTTGGCATCAACCGCCTTGCCCAGCGTGACGTTGAAGACGGCGTCGGAGCCTTCGTTGACATTGCCCGGATC
>NZ_AHIL01000048.1 GCF_000241525.1 Comamonas testosteroni ATCC 11996 | reverse complement strand
ACGTGGAACTCCCGAGACAGGATCGAGCAAAACCCGCGAGCAAGTGATCAACGAAACGCGTAATGAATCGCCAGCTGCGCGAGATGCTCGCCTCCAATCATTTGCAGGCTGATCTCCATCAAAGACGCATGCATCGCGGATGCAGCTCTTTCCTGCATTTTTGTTCCGATCTACCGCAGAGGCCTCAAGCAACAGAGGCCTCTGCATGTAGAACATCAGCTTGAGCGAACTACAAATTTCCCGGAAGAATTTCGGCCCAGATGATCGCAATCATCACTTAGGCGGGCGACACTGGGTTCAACGATGCGCGGACTCACCGAGGCGGATATCGCTACCGAGCATCACATTGCATGTTTCCTCATCCATTAACTTGAGGATGGGACAGGACACCGCCTTCTTCAGAACTGAGTTGTGCATACGGTGTCGCGCTTCCTTCAGACACAGCTGTAGCGTTTGCTCCTAGGATGCGAGTTAACCACTGGCTTGCCGAAGATCTGTAGCATTTAAAGATCGGTAGCAACGTATGGCCTTCACCGCGTACCCCTGGTAGATTGACTACACTAACTGCTGCCATGCTACGAAGTCGCATTCACCGCCTATCCACCGCAGTCCTTGTGGTGCTTTCGCTGCTGTTCGCACAGCTGGCGTTGGCGGGTTACGTCTGCCCACAGGAGGAAGGCGTTGATGCAATGACGGCCAGGATGGAGGCCGGCATACCATGCGAAGGTATGGACCAACAGCAACCGGTTCTGTGTCATCAGTACACCAATGCCCCGGATGTGACCTTCGAAGCAGTCAAACTGCCCGTGGCGTCATTACCTGCCATCGTGCAGGTGTTGGAGCTGCCGCTAGTGCTCGAATTTGATGCTGCACTTGCAGTGTCCTGGCCCATCACCTTGGAGGTTCGACCGCCTCCGGACCCTCTTTTTCTCTCTACTCTCAGACTCAGAGTCTGATCACTCCGTCGACTGACTGGTGCTGGCGTGGCTTGTCCATACGCCGGCAATGCCCTCGTTCGTCCACGGAGTTTCCATGTCCCCTATTTTTTTGCGAGCAGCCTCCTTGGCTGCCGTATTTCTGCCGGCCGTTGCTGCTGCAGAATCGATTTCATTCGACCAGGCAATAAGCTTGGCCGTCCAACGCTCCGAAGCAGCCCGCGCAGCCCAGGCGGCGATGCAAGGCTCTGTCCATTCCATACAGGCTGCGGGTCAGTTGCCAGATCCCATGCTGCGGGCCGGCATCGACAATTTGCCGGTTACCGGCTCAGACCGCTTCAGCGGTACCCGTGAGTCCATGACGATGAAGCGCATCGGTATCAGCCAAGAGTGGCTCTCCGCCGATAAACGAGCCGCACGCGAAGGTGCGGCTCGTGCACGGGCCGACCGCGATGCCGTACAAAAAGACATTGCCGAAGCCGAGGCTCGCCTGCAGGTCAGCATGGCGTATGTCGATGCTTGGTTCGCCACTGAAGCACTCAAGCTAACCACACAAACCGAGCATCACTTGCACGAGGAGCTGAATGCGGCAAAAAGCCGCATAGCAGCTGCCACAGGCAACAGCGCAGAAGCGTTGCAGCTCCTATCCGCCAAAGGGATTGCAGAGGATGAAAGCGAAGAGGTTCGCCAACAACAGTCTGCAGCCATGGTCAGTCTGCAACGCTGGATCGGCATTCTTCCCGATGCCCTCAACAAGCCACCTGCCTTCCCTGCTCCCGAGGAATGGGACTACGTGGCGAGATATCCAGCCGTCGCAGGCTTAAAAAGCGACGTCGAAATTGCTCGCCAGAGTGCAAACGTCGCAGCCAAGGAGCGCTCTCCCAACTGGACCTGGGAAGTGTCCTACGGCCAGCGCACTGGCTATTCCGATTTGGTTTCAGTCGGCGTCAGCATCCCGCTCCAAATCGCACCAAGCCAGCGCCAAGACCGCGAAACCTCGGCCAAGCTGGCCATGGTCGACAAAGCAGAGGCTGACCTGACGGAGGGAATGCGCGCAGCCATGGCCGATTACCGCACCTTGACTAGCGACGCCGCGCGCCTGCAGCAGCGTATCGAGAGATACCAAGGCTCCGTAGTGACTCCGGCCAGACAGCGCACTTCCGCCGCCCTGGCCGCCTACCGCTCAAATCAATTGGCCCTGACCGCCGTGTTTGAGGCACGACATGCCGAGGTCGAAGCTCAGAGAAAACTCCTCGCACTGCAGCGTGATTTGGTACGTACGCAGGCCCAACTAAACCTCAAACCCATCGCTCAGGGAGGTGCCCAATGAAGCGCACAGCACTGGTCACTTCATTGGTTACGGCAGGCGTACTGCTGGCAGCCGGTGGCTTCTTTATTGGCCGCTTGACCTCCGAAGGCGCTGCCCCCCAGGCCGTAGCCGCCTCGGAATCCAAGGCTCCCACAGGCGAGCGCAAGGTCCTCTACTGGCATGACCCCATGGTGCCGGGACCACGCTTTGACAAACCGGGCAAGTCGCCATTCATGGACATGCAATTGGTGCCCGTCTATGCGGACGATGCCAATGACACAGGTGTCAAAGTCAGTCCAACGGTGCAGCAGAACCTCGGCATTCGGACCGCGACGGTCAAGCGAGCCGACATCGGCGCGTCGTTCGACGCCGTTGGAACGGTGCAGTTCGATGAGCGTCTGAGTGTCGCCGTTCAGACCCGTGTTGCCGGTTATGTCGAGCATTTGGCTGTGCGCGCTCCCATGGAGCAGGTTCGCAAAGGTCAGGCTTTGGCCACCATTTTTGCGCCCGAGTGGCTGGGGCCACAAAACGAACTGCTCGCACTCAAGCGTTCAGGTGTACCTCAGGAGCTTATTACGGCAACCCGTGAGCGCATGCGCGCCATGTCCATCCCCGCAGAACTGGTACGCAAGAGTGAGGAAACCGGGGTCGCCCAAGCTCGCTATACCTTGCAGGCTCCGGTAAATGGCGTGGTGACGGAACTTGGTGTGCGAGATGGAGCCCAGGTGTCACCTGGCCTTACGTTGTTCCGTATCTCCGGCCTAGAGAAGGTCTGGGCCGTGGCTGAAGTGCCGGAAGCACAAGCCGTACGTCTGACGCGTGGCCAGAAGGTCAAGGCCGTTCTGCAAGCCGATGCATCCCAAACCTTCGAAGGCGAGTTGAAGGAAATCCTGCCACAGGTCAACGCCAGCACACGCACCCTGCAAGCGCGATTCGAGGTCGTTAACCGCAGCGGCAAACTGATACCCGGGTTGCTGCTGCGCCTGCAGGTCGGCGACGCTCCAGCCTCGCGCCTAGTCCTGCCTTCCGAAGCCGTCATCCGTACCGGCACCCGTGCATTGGTCATCGTCCGCAAGGAGTCTGGCAACTTCGAGCCTCGGGAAATCAAACTTGGCGAGGACTTGGGTGATCAATTGGAGGTGCTGCAAGGCTTGCGCGAAGGCGAAGAGGTGATTGCCAGCGGCCAATTCCTAGTGGACTCGGAAGCGCGGCTCAAGTCAGCTCTGGGAGCCATGGAGGCCGGGCAATCCCAGCCTGTGCCCGCTACGGCCACCGAAGCCCCCGACATCTTCCGCGCCGAGGGCAAGGTGGAAAGCATGGATGACGACGGGATCACGATCTCGCATGGCCCTGTGCCGGCTCTCAAGTGGCCCGCCATGACAATGAGCTTTGGCAAGGCCGACTCGATGACGCTCACGGGCTTGAAGCCAGGAGATCTGGTGCGCTTCGAGTTCCGAAAAGGCGGGCCCATGGATTGGGAAGTCATCTCCGTGCAGAAAAGCGGCAGCGCCGCTGGAACCACCGGAGGCGCCAAGTGATTGCTGCTCTGATCCGTTGGTCCATCACCAACCGCTTTCTAGTGCTGATTGCCACCGCGTTCCTCGTGGCGGTAGGCATCTGGTCGGCATCTCGCACCCCGGTCGATGCATTGCCGGACCTCAGCGACGTACAGGTGATCGTTCGCACCACCTACCCAGGCAAGCCGCCCCAGGTGGTGGAGGACCTCGTGACCTACCCGCTGACCACAACCATGCTGAGCGTACCTGGGGCTAAAACCGTCCGAGGCTATTCGTTCTTTGGCGACTCCTTCGTCTATATCCTGTTTGACGACAAGACCGATCCATACTGGGCACGGTCACGGGTGGTGGAGTATCTGAACCAGGTGCAAAGCCGCTTACCAGTAGGTGCGACAGCCGCGCTAGGCCCGGATGCCACTGGTGTGGGCTGGGTCTACGAGTACGCGCTGGTCGACCGCAGCGGCCATAACGATATTGGACAGCTGAGAGCCCTCAACGACTGGTTTCTGAAATTCGAGCTGAAAACCGTTCCGGATGTGGCGGAAGTCGCCAGCATCGGCGGCATGGTCCGCCAATACCAGGTGGTGCTCGACCCGGACCGCATGCGAACGCTCGCCATCACACAGTCCATGGTCGTGCAGGCCCTGCAGAAGGCCAATCAGTCGTCTGGCGGCTCGGTAGTGGAAATGGCCGAGACCGAGTACATGGTGCGCTCGCGCGGATTCCTTCAATCACTGGAGGACTTCCGTACCATCCCGATCACCCTCAGCGGAGCGACACCCGTGCTGCTGAGAGATGTGGCCATAGTCCAGATAGGCCCGGAAATGCGACGGGGCATCGCCGAACTAGATGGTGAGGGTGAAGTCACGGGAGGGGTAGTAGTCATGCGCTCCGGCAAGAATGCCCGAGCCACTATCGAAGCCGTCAAAGCCAGGCTGGAGACGCTCAAACCCAGTCTGCCCAAAGGCGTTGAGGTGGTGGAAACCTATGACCGCTCCAAACTCATTGATCGTGCAGTCGACAACCTGCGTGTCAAGCTTCTGGAGGAGTTCGCCGTCGTCGCCGTCGTCTGTGCCATCTTCCTATTCCACCTGCGCTCCGCGCTGGTGGCAGTTGTAACACTGCCTATTGGGGTGCTAGCGGCTTTTGGCGTGATGCACTGGCAAGGCGTGAGCGCGAACATTCTCTCGTTGGGCGGTGTGGCCATTGCTCTAGGGGCTATGGTCGATGCCTCGGTGGTCCTGGTCGAAGCTGCGCACAAGCATCTGGAGCACTTTGAAGAACGACATGGACGCCCATCGTCCGTGGCCGAGCGCTGGGAACTGATCGCGCAATCAGCCGTGGAGGTCGGTCCTGCGCTGTTCTTCTCGCTGCTGGTCATCACGCTGTCGTTCCTGCCCGTGTTCACCCTGGAGGCCCAGGAAGGACGGCTGTTCTCGCCACTGGCCTTCACCAAGACCTATGCGATGGCGGCTGCTGCTGGCTTGTCGGTGACTCTGGTTCCAGTGCTGATGGGATACCTCATTCGAGGACGCATTCCAAAGGAAACTGCGAACCCTATCAACAGAAGCCTTATCGCCATTTACCGGCCTGCTTTGGAGTTGGTTTTGCGTTTTCCTAAGTTCACGCTGCTGGCAGCGACATTGGCCCTGGCCATCACCGCAATTCCGGTCATGCGGCTGGGCGGTGAGTTCATGCCGCCGCTGGACGAAGGCGATCTGTTGTACATGCCCTCGGCGTTA
>NZ_AHIL01000049.1 GCF_000241525.1 Comamonas testosteroni ATCC 11996 | reverse complement strand
AACGGCAGCGGCGCCTGGAGCTACAACCTGGCGAGCCCGCTGGCGGATGGCAATCACAGCATCCGCACCACGGCGACAGACCTTGCCGGCAATGCCAGCGGGCAGACGACGGCTTATAGCATTACTGTGGACACCAGCGCGCCGGCAGCACCGCAACTCGAGCTGGATCAATCCACGCAGGCAAACGGGCACCAGGTTTCCCCCACCGGCCTGGTTCACGTCTCCGGGCTTGAAGCCGGCTCCGGCTGGCAATTTTCGCTGGACGGCGGCACCTCGTGGATGACGGGCCAAGGTAATGCTCTGCAGCTGTCAGGCTTGGGGGCCCACAGCCTGGTGGTCCGGCAAATAGATGCGGCGGGCAATGCATCTTCGGTAATGTCACTCAACGGAGTTGTTGAGCCCTTGCTTCCTCCGACGGTGCAGCCTCCAGGTCTCCCGGTCATGAATGATTTGCCAGCGGGGCTTGGTCTCGCACCATTTCAAGCTTCAGAGGTGTCAGAGCCGAATGCAGATTTTCTGCAGTCCAACTCGGCGGCGCTGAATACTTCGTCTCAACGTGGTGCGGCGCATGGTTCTGAACATTGGTCCGGATACGGCGTTTCGCAGTCAATTGCAGGCGTCAATGACTGGATGTGGGCGTCGCTTTTCGCACCGGCAGAGCCCAATCGCTCTGGATTTGATTCGGCACCTGAGCAGTTCTCGGTCACGACTGGGGTCAGCACTCTGGATCTGAAGCCCGTCCTCCTGGCGTCGGAGAGTCCGTGGGATATCGAGTCACTCCAGTTCAGCTTCGCCGACCGGCAGGAGTTGCCCGGATGGGTTCGTCTGGATCGTCAAAGCGGTCAGCTAACCATCAACGCACCCAAGGACCTCAGCACAACGCTTGTTCTGCAGATCAAGGTCAGCGATGGAAAGGGGCACGAGTCGGTGCGGACTGTCAAATTGGTCATCGGCGATGCAAGGGCCACGTCCAGTGCACCCGCAGGGAGAGCCGGACTGAGCGAGAAGATGGCAAATGCGGCAAATCAGCAGGCGGGGAAAAGGATGTCCCAGTATGCCCATGGTTGATGGAGTCACGAGTACAGCATATAAGGCGCTTGTGCCATGAACGCAGCCGTTTCTCCTCAGAGCGTGAACCCGGCAATGCTGCTGCTTGAGCTGGGACATCGTGCCAGGGCTGCCCGCAGCAATGCCGAGCTGCGCTTTTTGCTGGTCAACGATAGCCGTTTGCTCGTACCTTACCGTCAAGCATGTCTGTGGCTGGATGACGGCGGGGTAACGGCCCTGTCCGGCGTGGTCGAGACCGATAGAAATACGCCTTATGCCCAATGGCTGCATGGGGTATGCCAGTTTCTCCAGGCGCAACAACCCATTCAGGTTCGGCGCATTGAACCGGCTCAGCTTCCCCCCGAGTTGGCAAGCTCGTGGAGCGAATGGCTGGGGCCCTATGCGGTATGGGTGCCTCTGGTGCAAGATGGCCAGAAGCCTGTTCCTGAAGGCGGACTGCTGCTTTCGGGGGCGCAGGCAATTGAAGAGCAGCGCTTTGCGCTTCTCGCCGAATGGGGTCATATCTGGTTTCATGCCTATTCTGCACTGCAGACAGGCCAGCCCAGATTCTGGCGAAAACCTGCGGCATCGAGAGTCAACGCCAAAAGCTGGTGGCAAAAAAAAACCACCTGGATTCTGGGCGGACTTTTTGTGCTTGGCGCCGTGCCTGTGCACATGAGCGTGCTTGCTCCTGGTGAGCTCGTTGCTGCGCAGCCTGTGGTGTTGAGAGCACCTTTGGATGGCGTCATCGATCAAATTCATGTCCAGCCCAATCAAGTGGTCCGTAAAGGTGAACGCTTGTTCGGACTGGATGAGGCGCAGATCAGCAGCCGATTGGAGGTTGCCCAGCAAGCTTTGCTGACCGCTGAAGCCGAGTACCGACAATCCGCCCAGCTGGCTTTGGGCGATGTTCGTTCCAAGGCGCAACTGGCAGCGCTCGTCGGGCGTATAGGCGAGAAGCGCGCCGAGGTGCAATACCTGAGCGATCAGCGTGAGCGCAGCCGGGTGCTGGCACCTGAAGATGGCATGGTTTTGTTTGACTCTCCCACCGAATGGCTAGGCAAGCCTGTGCAGACAGGTGAGCGGGTGATGCGTATTGCCCGGCCCGACGAGGTGGAAATCGAGGCCTGGGTTCCCATCGGTGATGCCATTCCATTGGCCCAGGGATCCACAGTGAAGCTGTATCTGGCAGCGAATCCCATGGCAGGGCTGGAGGGCAAGCTACGGTATATGGCGTATGACGCCAATGCCAGGCCAGATGGTAGCTACGCCTATCGAGTGCGTGCGTCCATGTCGCTCGCCAAGGAGGAGGCCCGTATCGGCCTCAAAGGTACCGCCAAGCTGCAAGGAGATTGGGTGCCTTTGGTCTACTGGGTTCTGCGCAAGCCCTGGGCCGCCCTGCGCCAGTTCATTGCCTGGTAAGTCCCATGAGTACCGCATGGCCTGCTTTGCGTGAAGAACTGGATTTGCTTGCCGGTCCTGTGCTGCCCGATGGTCAGCCCAGCTGGACCTTGCATGATCCCGTGCGCAACCTTTTCTTTCAGCTGGACTGGGCCAGCTTTGAGGTGTTCAAGCGCTGGCATCTGGGCGTCGCTGACGCGATTGTGCAAGATGTCTGTGCTCAAACGACATTGACGCTCCATGAGGAAGACGTGAATGCGCTCTTGCAGTTTGCACAGCGAAATGATCTGTTGGAGCCACCTCCCAATAGCTCCGATGCGCTGGCTGAGAGGTGGCAGGGCAGGCGCTCAAGCTGGATGCAATGGCTTCTTCATAACTACCTCTTTTTCCGGGTTCCGCTGATCAGGCCCGATCGCTGGCTGACACGATGGGCGCCGCGGCTGGAGTTTCTATTCAGCCGAACGTTTGGCTGGGTCACTTTGCTGGCTCTGTTTGCTGGGGTCTGGGGTGTTTCTCGCTCCTGGGGAACGTTCACAGCCACCTTGGTTGATTCGCTGACCTGGCAAGGACTGCTGGCCTATGGTTTGACGCTAGGGTTTGTCAAGGTGCTTCATGAACTGGGGCACGGCTTGATGGCCAAGCGATTTGGATGCCGCGTTCCGACCATGGGTGTTGCCTTTCTGGTGCTTTGGCCGGTGGCATACACCGATACCAACGAGGTCTGGAAATTGACCCGGCGCGACCAGCGCCTCAAGGTCGCGGTTGCTGGCATCGCAACGGAGCTGATGATTGCCGCATGGGCCTTGCTGGCGTGGGTCTGGTTGCCTGAAGGAGCCACCAAGTCCATGGCTTTTTTGCTGGCCACCACGACATGGGTCAGCACGCTGGCCATCAATGCAAGTCCGTTCATGCGTTTTGATGGGTATTTTCTGTTGTCCGACTTTCTACAGATGCCTAATCTGCACTCACGCGCCTTTGCGCTGGCACGCTGGGATCTCAGAGAGAAATTATTCAGGCTCGGTGAATCTCCCCCGGAGTCTTTTACCGATGCCAAACGTCGCGGGCTGATTTTGTTTGCCTGGGCTACCTGGATCTATCGACTGGTCCTTTTCTTGGGTATTGCGGCCTTGGTCTATCACTTCTTCATCAAGGCGTTGGGCATCTTGCTGTTTCTGGTGGAGATTGTGTGGTTCATTGCCAAGCCTGTGTGGTCAGAGATTTCAGCGTGGTCTTCACGCTGGCCTCAAATCGTGCGTAGTCGAAGAGCACGTTGGAGTGCCATCGGAGTCTTTGCACTTATTGCACTTTGCTGGCTGCCCCTGCCTGCCCCAATCCGCACCGAGGGTATGTTGCAATCCAGCGAGATATGGCCTTTGCATGCGCTTGATGCATCGCAGCTGCAGCAGCAAATGTTTGGCGACGCACGCATGGTCGAGGTTGATGCCCCTGTCTTTATGCTCGACTCCCCGGCTCTCAAGGCGGCTCAGGCTCAAAACGATGCGCAGAGGACTCAATATTCGCAGCAAATAGCGGCAGCAGGTTTCGACTCGGAGCTGCGCAGAGACTGGCAAGTTCTGCAAGAGCGTCAACTACAGGCGGCCACCCAACAGCAGGCGATGGAAACCGAAGCCAGTCGCTACCGTCTGAATGCCTCGGGCGCTGGAGTGCTGCGCGACGTGGATCCGGATCTTCGAACGGGAGACTGGCTGGCACGGAATGAATTGCTGGGAAGGGTCGTGGGCAGCGATCGGCTTGAGGTTCTTGCCTATGTGCCTGAGGAAGATGTTCAACGCATCAGCATCGGCGATAGCGCAATATTTATCGCTGACGCTGGCGTGGGGCCGGTACTGGATTTGACAGTGCGCAGCGTTGATCAGGATGCGAGTCGTACCCTCTCGGAGGCAGCGCTGTCTGCGGCAGCTGGAGGCATGATTCAGGTCCGAAGCATGCAAGGCACCCTATACCCGGAGCGTCCGGTCTACAGAGTGGTGCTGGATGTGGTGACACCGCTTGAAACAGACGCTGTTTTGCAACACCGTTGGCGTGGCAAAGTCAGCATTCGCGGCCAATGGGAAGCGGCTGCGGCGCAGTTTGTGAAAACTGCGACGAGTGTCTTTTGGAGGGAGGCAGGTTTTTAGCATCAATGAATGACTGCAATGGGCGGCGATTCAACCGGTCGATGCATCCGCCCCGCAGCAGTCTGTGGCCGTATTCCTTGGTTGCGTGGAGCTTCACGCAACGAAAGTCAGGTGGCTTGCCGATCCTTCCTGACGCAGCAAAGAGCGGTGGGTGAGAACTAAGGACGGACGCTGTCAGCGTAAGCCTGCACGAGTGCCCAGCATGCGCACGTGCTCTATCCAGGCGGCGCGCCTGGCAGCACTGGACTTGACTACCGGGCCGAAACTGTGCACGCGCACGGGCCGGATCCCGCTGAACTCAAGGATGCTCTGCTTCATTTGCCGATGACCCGGTTGGCGCTGTACCCAGCGGTAGTACCAAGGAGGGAAGTCCATCGTCACAAGTAGTTCAGCAGTGCGGCCGGCGAGCAGGCGGTCCCACAATGCAGAGTTGGATCGGTATTTGAAGGCGAAACCTGGCAGGAAGATGCGATCCAGAAAGCCCTTGAGCAGCGCAGGTAGTCCGCCCCACCATATCGGATAGACCCACACCAGGTGTTGCGCCCAGGTAATGTCGACCTGAGCGTTCCGCAGGTCGGTCTCCAGCGGCTGGCTATGCTCGTATCCGTGGTGCAGGATGGGGTCGAATTGCATTTCACCCAACTCCAGCAGCCGGACTTCGGCTCCGGCGTGGCGTGCGGCATCGGCATAGGTGCTCGCCAAGGCGGCGCATAGACTGTTGGAAGAGGGTTGGCCGAGGATGACGAGGATGCGACGGGACATGGTGATAGAGGGGCCTGAGTTCGTAAGCCGTCAGCATCACCTTGCCCTTGGGGGCAGAGTCAAGCCCTACAACGTCAAATGGAGAGTGGCTCTGGTGAACGGCATGTCTTTGCACCGTCGCATGTGCTCAGTTCCATGGTCAATGCAGCCAGGGCGATGTCGGTAGCTTGGAGTCGCGCCAATTCGTCGGCAATGGCGCGTCGCCGGGTCTGGAGCAGCGCCTGGACGGCAGCAGCGCCGGAGGGGGTGTCGATGCTGCGTAGAGGCTGTAGCGCAGCCAGACGAAAACCGAGCGACAGCGCTTGGCGGATCCACTGCACGCGCTGCACATCTTCCGGGCCGTAGTTGCGGTAGTTGCCTCGGCGTGCCACGGTGCCGAGCAAACCGTGCGCCTCATACAGGCGTAGCGCTTTGGGCGTGCAGCCTGTGAGTGCGGCGAGTTCACCTATACGCATAGGTGACTCCCGCGCGCTTGGAAGCATGTATCTTTCTTGCTGAAAGTGCTGTTGGCTCAAGGTGCATGGATGCTTGGAGTCGTTTGAATATGTTGTGGGAGTTGTTGACCCATGAATTCCGAGTGGTCTTGACAGGGGACTCACGGTCATAGGCCTTGTCGGGAGCCATCGTGCGAATGTACGGCAATCCCTTGGCACGATTGCAGCAAATTTCGGCGTGGCCCTGGCTTGTATGCCTTGGCCTTCTGTCGGCAAAACTGATATGTCAGGTGTGCTTGCTCCGAGCGGTGATGATGTAAGCGCTGCTCAGGCGGAGTGGATTGGGTGTCTGCGCCTGCCTGCCTTGATGCAACGCATGCTCGACAATCGTCAGGGTTGTCGGCTTGTTCAGTGCTTGTCGGAAATCCTTTGCCAACGGCTTTTCTCTAGTGAGCAATGCCTTGCAGTCGCTCCTTTATCTGCTCATATTGACTGGGCTCGCTGAAGAGAGCATTGAGGGGGCAACTATTGGATGCCTCTGGCTATCCAGAGGGTGAAGGTGGTTGCAAGCTTCCGTCGGCATACCTCAGCCCAGGGGAGACCTGGAGGGCGCGAGCAGCCTGGGGGCGCAGCTGATAAAATCAGCTGATTAACCTGTTTTAGGCCGTGTCAATGCTTGTTGATGACTCGGTCTTTTAATCCGTTGGTCGCGAGATGGAATCTCGTGGAACCAGCCAGAATACAGGCGCTACAGCTATAGAAGCGGTAGCGCCTTTTTCGTTTACCAGTTTTTCATCGTGCGTGTGGCTGGCTCGAACAACAGAGTCGAGTCTGCTGATCTGGCCGTTGAAATAAAATTTCTGCTTGGCGCGTAGACGCTGCGCTGCTGGAAAAATCAAATGAAATCAATCGACTCCGTTAGCCCCACGCAAACCGCAATCCCCAAAGTGGGCTTTGTTTCGTTGGGCTGCCCCAAGGCCTTGACTGATAGCGAGCTGATTCTCACGCAGCTCAGCGCCGAGGGTTACCAGACATCCAAGACCTTTGAAGGTGCGGATTTGGTCATCGTCAACACCTGCGGCTTCATCGACGATGCCGTCAAGGAAAGCCTGGACACCATTGGCGAAGCTCTGGCAGCCAACGGCAAGGTGATCGTGACCGGTTGCCTGGGTGCCAAGGCGGGCAAAGAGGGAGGCTCCACCATGGTGGCCGAGGTGCATCCCAGCGTGCTGGCAGTCACAGGACCCCATGCGACGCAGGAAGTGATGGATGCGGTGCACACTCATCTGCCCAAGCCGCACGACCCGTTCGTGGACCTGGTGCCTGGCAGCTTTGGCGACGCTGGCATCAAGCTCACGCCCAAGCACTATGCCTATCTGAAGATTTCCGAAGGCTGCAACCATCGCTGCACCTTTTGCATCATCCCCAGCATGCGCGGCGATTTGGTTTCGCGTCCGATCGGCGATGTGCTCAAGGAGGCCAAGGCGCTGTTCGAAGGGGGCGTGAAAGAGCTGTTGGTAATCAGCCAGGATACCTCGGCCTATGGTGTGGACGTGAAGTACCGTACCGGCTTCTGGGACGGCAAGCCCGTCAAAACCCGCATGCTGGAGCTGGCCGACGAGCTGGGCAAGCTGGCGCAGCAGCACGGTGCCTGGGTGCGTCTGCACTATGTCTACCCCTATCCAACCGTGGATGCGGTCCTGCCCCTGATGGCCGAGGGCAAGATCCTGCCTTACTTGGACGTGCCCTTGCAGCACAGCCACCCTGATGTGCTCAAGCGCATGAAGCGACCCGCATCGGGCGAAAAGAACCTGGACCGTATCCGCGAGTGGCGCAAGATCTGCCCCGAGCTGGTGATTCGTTCCACCTTCATTGCTGGTTTCCCCGGCGAGACCGAGGAAGAGTTCGAGCATCTGCTTAACTTTATCCGCGAAGCCGAGATCGACCGTGCCGGCTGCTTTGCCTACAGCCCCGTTGAAGGCGCCACCGCTAACGAACTTCCCGGCATGCTGCCCGAAGAGGTGCGCGAAGCACGTCGTGCGCGCTTCATGGAGGTGGCCGAGGAGGTCTCCACCAAGCGTCTGCAGCGCCGGGTGGGCCAGGTCATGAAGGTATTGGTGGACAAAGCGGTCAGCCTGGGCAAAAAGGGGGGTGTGGGCCGAACCTATGCCGATGCTCCCGAGATCGACGGCGTGGTTCACATCCAGCCGCCTGAAAAGGCCAGCAAGACCTACAAGGTGGGCGAGCTGATCAGCGTGCGCATCGTGGGCACGCAGGGGCATGATCTGGTGGGCGTTCCGGTTTGAGTTTCCAGGGCGCCGCTGCACGGCGCCATGTCAGTCCGGTAAAAACAAAAAGGCCGCAATTGCCATTGCGGCCTTTTTTTGCATCCGATTTCTTGGTTGCCACTTTTGTCTGCCGGTGGCCTGCAGGCGATCTCGACGCAATGGCGGGGTCAGGCTCGGCGTTGAACGGTGCCGCCTACCCAAGCATGGGGCGTCGATGCGAAACACTTTTCCTGGGCAAAGTGCTACAGCATGGTGTTTCTCATGGTGAAAAATGGCCTTTCTCGGAAGACAGCCTCTTGTCTGTAAAGAGGTTTCCATCGAAAGGTGACGAGCCTGATCTCGGCACTGTATCCACAGTTAGGGCTGCTTGGTTCCCCACCTGACCCGGTTGGCTGCTTCCCCATGCGAGGAGGCCCGTCACGCTCGATTATAGATGCAAAACCGACACAGCTTCGAGAGCTGTGAAATGAGATTCCAGGAGCAGGCTTGTTGGCATGTCCCGGCCCCGTAGAATCAGAGGCTATGTCTTATTTAGTGCTTGCTCGCAAATACCGGCCCCGTACCTTCACTGAAATGGTGGGGCAGGAGCACGTGGTTCAGGCTCTGACCAATGCGTTGACCCAGCAGCGCCTGCATCACGCCTATCTGTTCACGGGCACACGTGGCGTGGGCAAGACCACGGTGTCGCGCATTCTGGCCAAGTCTCTGAATTGCCAGGGCCTGGACGGTAACGGTGGGATCACCGCAGCCCCCTGCGGAGTTTGCGCAGCATGCACTGAAATCGATAGCGGTCGTTTCCCCGACTACACCGAGCTGGATGCTGCATCCAACCGCGGTGTGGATGAGGTGCAGAGCCTGCTGGAGCAGGCGGTGTACAAGCCGGTGCAGGGGCGCTTCAAGGTCTTCATGATCGACGAGGTGCACATGCTGACAAACACCGCGTTCAACGCCATGCTCAAGACGCTGGAAGAGCCTCCGGAGTATCTGAAGTTCGTGCTTGCTACGACCGATCCGCAGAAAGTGCCGGTTACTGTGCTCTCGCGCTGCCTGCAGTTCAATCTGCGTCCCATGGCGCCCGAGACGGTTCTGGAGCATTTGACCCATGTGCTGGACAAGGAAAGCGTGCCAGCAGAGCCTCAGGCGCTGCGCCTGCTGTCGCGTGCTGCGCGTGGCTCCATGCGCGACGCGCTGAGCCTGACCGACCAGGCGATTGCCTTTGGCAGCGGTCAGTTGCAGGAGGCGACGGTGCGCCAGATGCTGGGCAGCGTGGATCGCAGCCATGTGTTCCGCCTGATTGATGCCCTGGCCCAGGGTCAGGGGCGCACGGTGGTTGAAGTCTCCGAAGAGCTGCGCCACAACGGTCTGTCTGCTGCATCGACTCTGGAAGAAATGTGCGCCGTACTGCAGCGCATGGCCGTGTTGCAGGCCGTGCCCGATATGCCGCTGGATGCCAGCGACCCGGAGGCCGCGGAAGTAGACCGGCTGGCCAGTCTGATGCCGCGCGACGAGACTCAACTGCTCTACAGCATCTGCCTGCACGGCCGTGCCGAACTGGGGCTGGCCCCTGATGAGTACGCTGCGCTGACCATGGCGCTGCTGCGGCTGCTGGCCTTCAAGCCGGAAAATGCCGAAGCCGGCACGGCTGAAAAAAAAACTCCAGCGCTGAGGCCTAGCCGCCCGGTTGCCCAGGCTCCGAATCCGATTCAGCAGCCTCCGGCTTCACCGTCAGCGGCGATGGAGGCACCACCGGCCAAGGTTCAGTCCGTGCAGCCTGTTGTGGAGCCTGCACTGGAGTGCGCACCGGCGCAGGAGCCTGCGTCAGTGGTCGGCATGGCCGAGCCAGAACATATTCAAGCTGTTGCCGATCGCTCGGATGCAGCTGCATATTCCATAGCAGAGCCGGTGGTGCAGGCCGTCCCGGAGTTGACCCGGTCGCCAGTTTCTACGGTGACGCCTGAGCCTGCTGCGGTTCAGCAAACCATGCCCTCGGCGAATCATGAAGTTGTCGCAGAGGCAGGCCAAATGCCCGCCGACGATGCGTCTGAGAGCGCCGAGGCCGTCGATATGGCTGATGCTCCCGAAGAGCCGGATGCCAGCGAAGCGGCCTGGGCAGGCATGCCCGATGAGGGCTGGTCTGACGATGGGCGCTGGGGCGATGATGCCGACCTGGATGTCGGACAGCCCCTGCATGCCATGCCGCCCATGGAGTCTGACGAGCCGGCGGCCCAGAGCGCAAGCGGCGGCTATGTCAGCACGGCCCAGGATGCAGCCCCTGTGGAGCGCACAGCCGAGGGCGATCTGTGGTTTGGCGTGGTGCAGCAGTTGCTGCAGAGTGAAGCCGTGGTGGCCGTTGCGCGACAGCTGGCGCTGCAGTCGCAACTGCTGGGTCGTGAGGGCGATCTGTGGCGATTGCGCGTGGAGTCCAGCTCGCTCAATCAGGCAGGCACACGTGATCGTCTGCGTGCTGCGCTGGAAGCAGCCGGTCATGCGCGACAATTGCAGGTTGAGCAAGGGCCGGTGACGGACAGTCCTGCCCGCCGGCTGGCCTTGGAAAGGCAAGCCAGCCAGCTGCTGGCCGAGGAAATTGTCAAAAGCAATCCGCAGGTGCAAACCTTGATGCGAGACTTTGGCGCGAAAATCGTGCCCGGTAGTATCAAGCCCATATCTATTCAGCCTGAATAAGGCGTTTCAACAAAAGAAGGAATTCTCATGTTCAACAAAGGACAACTCGCCGGTTTGATGAAGCAAGCTCAGGCCATGCAGGACAACCTGAAGAAAGCTCAGGAAGAGCTGGGCAATATCGAAGTCGAAGGCGAATCCGGTGCCGGCCTGGTCAAGGTCGTGATGACCTGCAAGCATGACGTCAAGCGCATCACCATCGACCCCAGCCTGCTGGCTGAAGACAAGGACATGCTGGAAGACCTGGTGGCTGCTGCCTTCAACGCGGCTGTGCGCAAGGCCGAAGAGACCTCCAACGAGAAGATGGGCAAGATCACTGCCGGTATGCCCGGCCTGCCCGGTGGTATGAAGTTCCCGTTCTGACGGATTTTCCCCTGAGCGGCAGTGCCGCTTCCCCGGCCAAGGGATGGCTGCGATGCCGCGATGAGGCTTTTGCTTGCTGCCCCTGGACGGGGTGTGCAGGGGACGAATGGCGATCTGCGCAATGGCAGATCGCTTTTTTTCTGGTGACTGAAAGGACAAGCCCGTGTCTGATGTGCAATCTCTGGATGCCTTGATCGAGGCCTTGCGCCGGCTGCCGGGCGTGGGCATCAAGTCGGCGCAGCGCATGGCGTTTCATTTGCTGCAGCGTGATCAGGCCGGGGCGCTGCAGCTGGCGCGGGCGCTGGATTCTGCGGTGAACTCGGTGCATCACTGCGAGCGTTGCCACACGTTTACCGAAGGCGCCATCTGCAGCATCTGTGATGACGCCGGGCGCGATGGGGCGCGTCTGTGCGTGGTCGAGGCGCCGGCCGATCTGGCTGCCATGGAGCGCACGGGGGCCTACCAGGGCTACTACTATGTGCTGATGGGGCGGCTGTCGCCGCTCGATGGCGTGGGTCCCAAGGAAATCGGCATGAAGCAGTTGCTGGAGCGTGCCTGTGACGGCGTGGTGCAGGAGGTGATTCTGGCCACCAGCTTCACGGCCGAGGGCGAGGCCACGGCCCACGCAGTTAGCGAGGCGCTCAAGTCGCGCGGCATTCTGGTCACGCGGCTGGCGCGTGGCGTGCCGATAGGCAGCGAACTCGAATATGTGGATCTGGGCACGATTGCCCACGCGCTGGTGGACAGGCGCTGAAAATATGGCTTGAGTTGGCTGTCAACGCCCTTTTATAAAGCGCATGCTGCTATTGATTTCTTTGAATGAACATGGAAAAAGCCCGCTGGTTTTGAAAACAGCGGGCTTTTTTGCGGGCGGCCAAGCTTATTTACGCTTCTTGGCTGGTGTGCCGCCGCGTGCCTTGGGTTCGCTCTTGCCGCCACGGGGAGCGGGCGCGCTGCTGGTCTTGGCGCTCTTGCTGGTGGCGGCTGCCACCTTGCTGCCGCCACGGGTGTTGCGGGCTGACTCGCGTGGGCTGTCGTTGGCCTCGGCGCGTGCGCTGCGGGCTGCGCGGCTGGGCAGGTAGGCAATCAGCGACTGGCCGGGGCGCAAGGATGCCGTGGACTTGAGGTCGTTCCAGTCCGCGAGGTTGGAGACGCTGATGCCATAGCGGCTGGCCACGCTGACCAGCGTATCGCGCTTGCGCGCCTTGACCGTGGTGCGCACGGTTACGACTTCAGGTGCGAAGGAGATCTGACCGTTGTCGGCCACATGGCCGGGCACATCAGTCTTGACATTGGCATCGCGCGGCACCATCAGAGCCGATCCTGCCTTGATCAACATGCGCGGCGGGATGTTGTTGATGGCGCGCAGATCGGCTTCGCCCAGGCCTGCACGCTGGGCGGCTTCGGCCACGGTGATGGTGGTTGGCACGGTCCATACTGTCCAGCTGGCGAACTGGCCTTCGCTATAGGCCTGCAAATTGCGGCGGAAAACCTTGGCGTTGTCCCAGGGCAGCAGCACCTGTGGCGTGGCGCGCGCAAAGATCACCGGCTTGTGAAAGCTGGGGTTGAGTGCCTTGAAGTCCTTGACGCTGACATCGGCCAGCTTGGCCACCAGCTCCACGTCAATGTCGTGCGGCAGATCCACGGCCTGGAAATAGGGGTGGTTTTCGATGATGGGAAGCTCGGTGTTGAACTTCTCGGGTTCGGCCACGATGTTCTTGACGGCTTGCAGCTTGGGCACGTAGTTGCGGGTTTCGGCCGGCATCTGCAGGTCGAGGTAGCCAGCGGGCTGGCCCAGCTTTTCGTTGCGCTTGATGGCGCGGCCGACGCTGCCCTCTCCCCAGTTATAGGCGGCCAGGGCCAGATGCCAGTCGCCGAACATGTTGTAGAGCTTTTGCAGATAGTCGAGTGCGGCACGGGTCGAGGCCAGCACATCGCGGCGATCATCGCGGAAGACATTCTGCTTGAGGTCGAAATAGGTGCCCGTGGCCGGCATGAACTGCCACATGCCGGCCGCCTTGGCGCTGGATACGGCCTGAGGGTTGAAGGCGCTCTCGATGAAGGGCAACAGCGCCAGCTCTGTCGGCATATTGCGGCGCTCCAGTTCCTCGACGATGTGGAACAGGTATTTGCTCGATCGCTCCGTCATGCGCTGGATGTAGTCGGGGCGCGTGGCATACCACTGCTCCTGGTTCTGGACCAGGTCCTGCTCAAGATTGGGCATGGCAAAGCCCTTGCGGATGCGAACCCAGAGATCGCCCGTGGCTTCCAGTTCAGCGACTTCGGAGCTGCCGACTTTGCCCTGGCCCAGGGGTTTGAGAGGGCCGTTCGGATACATGGGGTCGACGCTGCTGGTGGTAGCGCAGCCGGTCAATATCAGTGCGCTTGTCAGCAGCAGGGTGGATAGCAGCTTCATCAGAAAACGTTTTTCCATTGGCGCAGGGTAGCCAGCACGCTGGCGGGCTCCTCGGGCCTGGTTTGAGGATCATGGTGCACGGCGGCTGCGATCACATCGGCAGCGCGGCTTCGCATGAACGGGTTGATGGCCAGCTCGGTCTGCAATGTGGAGGGCAGCGTGGGCCGCCCGCTCTTGCGCAGTAGCTGGCAATGTTCCAGATACTGAGCCAGTTCCGGATTGTTTGGTTCCACGGCCTGCGCAAATCGCAGGTTGGAAATTGTGTACTCATGTGCGCAGCACACCAGCGTGTTGGCTGGCAGGGCGGCCAGTGCGTCCAGCGAAGCCTGCATCTGCGCTGCCGTGCCTTCGAAAAGGCGACCGCAGCCGCCCGAGAACAGCGTGTCGCCGCAGAACAGCAGGGGCTGGTCTTGCGCCTGGGTACTGAAGAAGGCGATATGACCGCTGGTGTGCCCAGGCACATCGATGACCCGCCAAGGGCCGCCGAGCAGCTCCACGCTGTCGCCGCCCTGCACGCGTGTGACGGGTTCGGGCAGGGACTCGTAGGCGGGGCCCCAGACAGGGGCGCCAGTGGCCTCACGAATGGCCTCGACGCCGCCCACATGGTCGGCATGATGGTGGGTGACTAAAATGCCCTGCAGTTTCAGACCCCGCTGTGCCAATGTGCTCAGCACAGGCTCGGCCTGACCCGGATCGACGACCACGGCATGTTCTGCATCGTGGAGCATCCAGATGTAGTTGTCGGAGAAAGCGGGAATGGGCAACAGGTTCATGAACTGCAAAATTATAGAGATGCATCACTGGACGGATTCAGCCCTCGGGCACTATCTCCTGGAATGGGAGCAGCAGCGCTTTGACGAGGCGGTGGCCGATATCTTTGGCTACCATGCCTTGCAGCTGGGCTTGCCGCAGTTGCAAGGCCTGCGCAGCAACCGCATGCCTCATCGCTGGCTGGCGCTGGAGGGCCTGGATCCCGTTTCGGATGCAAAAGCAGGCACTGTAGCGCAAGCGAAGGCGGCCGCAGTGTCGCAGCAGCAGCCGACCGCTGATGAGGTAGAGAATTTTGCCCCGTTGATGCCGGCGCTCAGAACCGCCCCGGAAGCCCTGCCTTTTGCCGAGGCCAGCCTCGACCTGCTGCTGATGCCGCATACGCTGGAGGCCTCCAACGACCCGCATGCCGCGCTGCGCGAGGCTGCGCGTGTGCTGGTGCCCGAAGGCCGGTTGGTGATCAGCGGGCTGAATCCCTCCAGTCTGCTGGGCTTGCAGCGCCGTGTGGAGCGCAGTGCGGGTTATTTGCCGGACCTGAGCCTGGGCGTGGGCTACTGGCGCTTGCGCGATTGGTTGCGATTGCTGAGCTTCGAGATCGAAGCAGTGCAATTTGGCTGTTATCGTCCTGCTACTCAAAGTGAAAAGTGGCTGAGCCGCTGGCAGTTCATGGAAGGCTTGGGCCACCGCTGCTGGCCGGTGATGGGGGGCGTCTATTGCGTGGTGGCCGTCAAGCGCGTGCAGGGCATGCGGCTGATGAGCCCGAGCTGGCGCAAGAACAGCGTGCCAGCTGGCATGAAAGCGCCCGTGACCCAGAGACAGCCGCCGGACATGTCCTGGCGTAACAAGGAAGAAAATTGAATCAAGTTGTGATCTATACCGACGGTGCCTGCAAGGGCAATCCCGGCCCTGGCGGCTGGGGAGCATTGCTGCAGGCCGGATCGGCACAGAAGGAGCTCTTCGGTGGTGAACTGGGAACCACCAATAACCGCATGGAACTCAAGGCCGTGATCGAGGCGCTGTCTGCGCTCAAGCGTCCCTGCGATGTGGTGTTGTATCTGGACAGTCAGTACGTGCGCAAAGGCATTACCGAGTGGATCCAGGGTTGGAAGGCCAAAGGCTGGGTTACCGCTTCCAAAGAACCCGTCAAGAATGTCGAACTCTGGAAGCAGCTGGACGCGCTGGTGCAGGGCAGCGGCCACCGTATCGACTGGCGCTGGGTCAAGGGTCATGCCGGAGACCCCGGCAACGAGCGCGCCGATGCGCTTGCCAACAAGGGCGTGGAGCTGGCGCTCAAGAACGGCTGAGCCAGGAACCGGACCCGTTGCGCTGGCTCAGTTCGTGATCTGTGCCAGCGCTTCTTGGATCTGCTGCTCGGATTCGGGGCGCACGATGCGCGCCACTTCTTTGCCGTCACGCAGAAAAATCAGCGTGGGCCAGAGCTTGACGCGATAGCTGCGTCCCAGCGGCCGGCCGGGACCGTCTTCCACCTTGATGTGCGCCACTTCCGGCTGGGCTTCCAGCGCAGCCTGCAACAGCGGCTGGGCGCGCTGGCAGTAGCCGCACCAGGGCGTGCCGAATTCCAGCAAATTCGCGCCCTTGAGCGCATCGATGGCCTGCCTTGTGGGTTCTGTGGCCCAGTGGGTGGCTTGGTATGGCATGAAATATTTCCCAGAATGGATCGAGGGTCTAAGCGCAGACGGCAAGTCTGTCTTCAGATCAGGCCTTGCAGCAGCAGGACGTTGACGGATTCTCCGGGCAGGACATCGCCGCGCGCATCGTCGAGCACGATGATGCAGTCGGCTGCGACCATGGAGCTGAGCACGCCCGAGCCTTGCGGGCCCGTGGTGCGCACGGCGGCCTGGCCCTTCTCATTGAGTTCGAGTACGCCGCGCAGATATTCGGTACGACCCGGGCGTTTGCGCAGGCGCTCGCTGCTGATCGCCTGCAGCAATGGCACGGGGGCGCCGCGTTCGCCTGCCAGCATGGCCAGGGCCGGGCGCACGAACATCAGAAAGCTCACCATGGCGGCCACCGGGTTGCCTGGCAGTCCCAGCAGCACCGCCGGGCGCTGAGTGGGTGGCGGATTGCTCAGATTTTGGGAGCTGTTTGCGCTTGTCTTGATGGGGATACCTGCCGATTTGGTCAAGGAGATCCCGCCAGCGGGAGCGAGCAAGCCCACCGCCAGTGGCCGACCGGGACGCATGGCTACTAGCCAGAACTGCACGGTGCCCAGGCGTTGCAACATCGCGCGGGTGTGGTCGGCCTCGCCGGCGCTGATGCCGCCACTGGTCAGCACCACATCGGCCAAGGTGGCTGCCTCGCGCAGGCGCTCTTCCAGCGCAGCCGGCTCATCGGGCACGGCTCCCAGATCCAGCACATGGGCACCCAGTCGGCGCAACAGCGCTTGCAGGCTGAAGCGGTTGCTGTCGTAGATGGCTCCTTCGCGCGGCTCGGCGCCTGGGCTCAGCAGCTCGTCGCCGGTGGAGAAGTAAGCCACGCTGAGCCTGCGCCGCACGTTGACCTGGCCCAGTCCCAGACTGGCCAGCAGGCCAAGAGCGGCTGGTGTGAGACGCTGGCCGGCCTGCAGCGCCACAGAGCCTTGCTCCAGGTCTTCGCCGCGCAGACGACGATTGGCGCCCGCACGCAGGGCATGGCCGTCAAACTGAATGCATTCCTGGTCAGCGCTGGCCTGCTCATGGGCGACTACCGTGTCCGCACCCACAGGCATGACCGCACCCGTCATGATCTTCACGCATTGGCCCGCGCCAAGCCGGCCTTGCCAGGGCCCTCCTGCCAGCGCCGTCCCCACCACACGAAGCATCAGTGGCCGGTCAGGCTGCGCCTGCTCCAGCTCACTGCCGGCAAAGGCATAGCCGTCCATGGCGCTGTTGTCATGGGGGGGGACGTTGACGGGGCAGATCACATCGGCTGCCAGCACACGATCCAGAGCATCGGGCAGGGCGACGGCTTCCACCTCGGCGACCGCACCCAGGTGCTGCAACAAGGCTTGCAGCTGTTGCAGCACCTGGTCAGTGGTCAGCGTCTGGGCGCTGGTGGAGGCGGCAGGTTGAAAAGTCGCAGTCATAACAGCAAAAAATAAAAAATACCTCATGACGGATGCGGCCATGGGGCTGCGTGGCACTTTACGCTTTTGGCTGGTGGCGCCGGTGACTCAGGATTGGCGTTCGGGGGCGATTTGCTCCAGATCAAGCAACTGGGCCAGCGTGTTGGCGTTGCTGAAGGCCTGCTCGTCCCCGGGGCGATCAAATAGGGCCTGGGCGCTGCGATGCTGGCCGGTCCAGGCGTCTATCTTGCGGCCGCCGCTGGTGATGAAGCGCTCAAGGCTGGAGGCGAGCCCTGCCCGCAGCAGGCAGAACACGGGCTGGGCGCGCAGTTGCGGCGATTGCCCCGGCTTGGAATGCTCGGTATCCCAGCCGTGAGCGATGACGATATCGGCATCGCCGCGCGAGGCCAGCATTTGCGCAGCCAGATCGAGGGGCAGCAGCGGTGTATCGCAGGGCACGCAAAGCAGCCATGGCGTGCGGCAATGCGCGAGGCCGGCCATGAATCCCGCCAACGGGCCGGGGTAGTCGGGAAGGCTGTCGGCGCAGACCTCGGCAGCCAGTGACTGGCCCAGCTCGGCATAGGCCGCTGCATTGCGATTGGCATTGATGAGCAGGGGGCCGACCTGGGGCGCAAGGCGCTGCAATGCATGCAGTGCCAGCGGCAAGCCTTGAAAACGCTGCAGGCCCTTGTCCACGCCGCCCATGCGCGCGCCGCGTCCCCCGGCCAGCACGCAGCCGGTGATCTGCTCAGGAGTGATGTGTGAATCAGCCACCGATATAGCTCATCTCGATGCGTCGACCTTGCCGCACTGGCGCCACATCGGGGGGCATTTCGCTGCGCAGCTGCGAGTAGCGATCGTCGCGCTGCTGCCAGATGGGGGCGATGGCGCCGGCAATCTCGGCATCGCTGGCGCCGCTGCGCAGCAGGCTTCGCAAGTCCCAGCCCTGGCTGGCGAACAGGCACAGATAGAGCTGGCCCTCAGTGGACAGGCGTGCGCGGTTGCAGTCGCCGCAGAAAGCATGGGTCACACTGCTGATGACGCCCACCTCGCCCAGTTGCGGATCATATTGACCGCTGGCATCGGCATAGCCCCAGCGCACGGCGGTCTCGCCCGGGGCACTGGGCGCCAGCGGGATCAGCGGCAGCTCGGCGCGCAGACGCGCTATGACCTCGTCCGAGGGAAGCACCTCGTCCATGCGCCAGCCGTTGGTGGCGCCCACGTCCATGTATTCGATGAAGCGCAGCGTGATTCCCGTGCCGCGGAAGTAGCGGGCCATGGGCAGGATCTGGTCGTCATTGGTGCCGCGTTTGACCACCATGTTGACCTTGATGTGCGACAGGCCCACGGCCTGCGCAGCCTCGATGCCGGCCAGCACATCGGTCACGGGAAAGTCCACATCGTTCATGCGCCGGAACACGGCGTCGTCCAGCCCGTCGAGGCTGACGGTCACGCGATTCAGGCCGGCGTCCTTCAGGGCGCGGGCCTTGCGTGCCAGCAGCGAGGCGTTGGTGGTCAGTGTCAGGTCCAGCGGCTGGCCATCGGGCGTACGCAGCTCGGCCAGCTGGGCGATCAGGGCTTCGATGTTCTTGCGCAGCAGCGGCTCGCCGCCGGTCAGGCGCAGCTTGCGCACGCCATGTGCGACAAACAATCTGGCCAGGCGCGTAATTTCCTCGAAGCTCAACAGCGAGCTGTGGGGCAGATATTGGTAGTTCTTGTCAAAAACTTCCTTGGGCATGCAGTAGTTGCAGCGGAAGTTGCAGCGGTCGGTGACGCTGATGCGCAGGTCGCGCAAAGGCCGCCCCCATTGATCCTGCAGTTCCCCGGTAGGGGCCTGCAGGGGGCTGGGGACGATTGCGCTGCGGGTTGCCGTACGCTCATCGACCAAGGGGATCACACGTTCTGCCATGGGCTCGATTGTGCCGCAAGCGCGAAGTCCGGGCCGGCTGCGGGCTTGTTGTAGGCTATCAAAATTGATAGCTGGTAGCGCCTGTCGGTATTGTGGATCAGGCTTGTGTAGTGGTTTCCCTTGGTTGCTGCTGGGTCAGCGGCTTCCAGTTTTTGAACTCGGGGTAGAACTCGGCCACGCCGGGGCCGTTGAAGTCCCAGCCCAGGCATTGGCCCAGGTGCCGAGGCGGCAGGCCCGAGCCATTGGGGCCGAACTGGTTGAGCACGGTGTGGAAAGCGGGCGTTGCCATATTGAACAGCAGCTCGCGCAAATGCGTGCAGCCCACCACCCCGCCCAGATTGTCGGCAATGGCACGGCGCCAGCCGCGGGCTATGCAGCAGCCCACCATCTTCTGCATGGACTTTGTGGCCTGGGGGCAGTGGCCCAGAGGGTGGTCGTCCATGGCAGCCTCTATGCCGTGCACCACCATGTCGGCATCGATGGTCAGGCGGATCCACATATGGTGAATCGGCTTGCCTGCCGGCACTTTGCGGCGGCCGTGCAGCTCGATGTCATAGGTTTTCTGGTCGATCAGCTCGGCTTCCACATCCCACATGCCGTCATCACGGGCATAGCCCCGGTATTTGACGTCGCGCATATTGATGGGGACTGGCGTGCGGCTGGCGCTGGGAGGCAGGGGCATGGGGTATCCGTTGTTATGGCGGGCGACGACGACGGCATGTCGTAACCTGGCTGGATCGCCCGCGCTGATTCTTGAACCGGGTCTGGTGCGTCAGACCCGATTTCATTATCAAAGAGATAGCAGGCTTGTCCAGCACCAAGCGGACAGCGAGGCGGCAGGGGCGAGATACAGTGCCTGGCGGCGAGCGCCTAGCTGCTCGTGGGTATTTGCCCGGTGAGCGCTGCAGCCTTGAGTGCGGCCAGGTCGAGAACTTCCAGTTTGCCGCGCCGCAGTTGCAACCAGCCGGCCTGCTGCAGCTCCTGCAGGATCTGGTTGGTGGTCTGGCGTGACAGGCCCAGCATGCGTGCGATCTGCTCCTGCGAGACTGCCAGCTCGCGGTGAGTGCGCATGCGATCGGCCCATTGCTCGTGGCCCATGGCCATCTGCACCAGGCGGCACATCACGCGCTGCGGTGCAGGCAGCACGGTCTGCTCCTCCAGCGCAATCAGGCTGGAGCGCAGCTTGTGCGTCAGCAGCAAGGCCATGTGGCGCCAGCAATGCGGGTTGGCATCCAGCCACTCGCGCAGCGGCGGTATCGGGATATGCAGCAGGGCGCAGGCGGTGTTGGCGCAGGCATCGTGGGTACGGGGCTCGCCATCGAAGAGGGCGATCTCGCCCAGCCAGCTCGGCGGCTCGATCAGGGTCAGCAAGGCTGTGCGGGTGTTTTCCTGAAGTGCTGCCGTGCCGGAGATGCTGAGCGAGCCCCTGGCCACCGCATACAGGCCGCAGGGGGCATCGCCGCGGCGAAACAGCCATTCGCCAGCGGTCAGCAGCCTTGGCTGGGCCAGTTGCTGCATCTGGGCGGTCAACTCCGGCGGCAGGGAGCGGAACCAGCGTCCTGCCTGCACAATGGCCCAGAGGTCATTGGAGTTGACATGCTCGAAGCTGCCGCGCTGGCGTGCAGTGGGCACTGAGGCCAATACAGGCCTGGGTGAGGGGTTTAGCGCTTGTGTCGGTGGCATGACAGACGGCAAGGTTGATGCTGCGTCACCATGCTCTGACAAGCGACCAGGAGATACAGCGATGAAAACCCTAATCGATCAACTGTCCAACTACGCCGACTACCACCGCGACCCGCGCAATATCGTCACGCATTACATCGGCGTACCCATGATCATGCAGGCAGTGGTGATTTTGCTGGCCAGGCTGCAATGGGGAACGCTTGGCGGTGTGCCGATCTCGCTGGCCCTGCTGGCAGCGGTTGCTGCCGCGGTGTATTACTGGCGACTGGACGGGCGCTATGGATTGTTCATGAGCGTGCTGCTGGCCGCCATGCTGGCGCTGGCCACTCCCATCGCCGCGCAGCCCATGGGCAACTGGCTGGCCTGGGGGCTGGGTTTGTTTGCGCTGGGCTGGGTGATCCAGTTCATCGGTCACTACTGGGAAGGACGCAAGCCCGCCTTTTTTGACGATGTGATGGGCCTGCTGATAGGCCCGCTGTTTGTGGCGGCCGAACTGGGCTTTGCGCTCGGGCTGCGCAAGGAGGTGCAGGCGGCGGTGGAGCAGCGCAGCGGCCCCGTGCGTCGCCGGCACACGGTGAACGCTTGATGTGCTCTGGTTCTGAGAGCTAAGTCCGCTGTATGTATATTGGTTTGAGTGAGTTTTTATGGGTATTGTGGCTAGCGGCGCCTGGCGGTAATACACAACTACGCGTGCATCTTTCAAACATGTAATGCCTGCGTTAGGGTCATGCGCCTAAAATCGCGGGTTGACCCTCGGGGGCTGATGCCTTGTTGGCTCTTGCGGGGCTTTTTGTATTACTTCACCCAACCATCATGTCTCTGAACAATGTGACCCCCGGCTCCAAGACGCCTGAAGTCTTCAACGTCGTCATCGAAATCTCGGCCAACTCGGCTCCCGTGAAGTACGAAGTGGACAAGGAGTCCGGCTGCCTGTTCGTGGATCGTTTCCTGGGCACTGCCATGCACTACCCCGTGAACTACGGCTACGTGCCCAAGACCCTGTCTGGCGACGGTGACCCCGTGGACGTGCTGGTGATGACTCCCTTCCCCCTGCCCAGCGGCGTGGTGGTGCCCTGCCGTGCCATCGGCATTCTGGAGATGGAAGACGAGTCCGGCGTCGACGGCAAGGTGCTGGCAGTGCCCACACAGAAGCTGCTGCCTTCCTACGACAAGATCAACCACCTCAGCGACATCCATGAGCTGACCCTGCAGCAGATCGCCCACTTCTTCGAGCACTACAAGGATCTGGAAAAGGGCAAGTGGGTCAAGGTTCTGGGTTGGAAGGGTGTGGACGCAGCACACAAGGAAATCGTGGACGGTATCGCCAACTACAAGGGCTGATCCAAACTAGTAAAGGGTCTCTAACCTTTACTTGCAGAGAAGCCCAGCAATCTGCATATATACAATTTGAAACGCACCCGGCGGACCTCGCTTGGTGCGTTTTTTTATGGCCTGCATCGATAAATACGAGGGGGAGCGCATGAGTTGGAAGATTTCGGACTGGCGCGTGGGGACCAAGTTGGGCATCAGCTTTACGGCGCTGGTGTTGTTGTCTGCATTGCTCGGGCTGGTGGCCTGGTTGCAGCTGTCCAGCATTCATGCAGCGGGCCGCGAGGTATCCGAGGTGGCGCTGCCCAGCGTCTACAACGCAGCCTCCATGCGTTCCGAGTACAACCGGCTGCGCCGCCATGAGGCAGGTATCGCCACCGCTCGCACCCTGGTCGAGATTGAAGGCTATGAGCAGCAGATCCAGCAGCGCCTGAAAACCATTGCCGAGCAGGAGAAAGTGGTCAACGACCTGATTGCGAGTCAGCCGCTGCGCGAGGCCTACGAGGGCTATCAGGCCAACAAGGCGAATTTCCTGAAGTTGCACGAGCAGTTGCTGGCACGGGCACGTGATGGCGACTACAACACCGTGGACAGCCAGGCAGGCATGGCCGACGAGCTGGGACTGTTCTTTGCCGGGCTGTCCGAACAGGCCTTCAGCCAGCTGGCGGAAAGCACGGGCAAGCTGATGACGCAGCAGCTCGAGAACGCGGCCAAGGCCCAGCAGGCCGAAAAGTCCAGTTTCGAGCTGGCCCGCTACTGGCTGCTAGGCACGCTGGCGCTGGTGGTGCTGTTTGCCGCCGTGGTCGGCATTGCGATGACACGTGCCATCACGGCCCCCGTGGCCACGGCAGTTGAGCTGGCGCAGGCCGTGGCTGCCGGCAGACTGGGCATGGTGGTGAAGAATCAGCGCCGCGATGAAATGGGCTTGCTGCTCAATGCGCTGGAAGACATGCGTCGGCAGCTGTCCGCCGTGGTCCAGGATGTGCGCGGCAATGCCCATGGCGTTGCCCTGGCGTCCAACGAAATCGCTCAGGGCAATGCGGATCTCTCGGCGCGCACCGAAAGCCAGGCCAGCGCCCTGGAGGAAACGGCGGCATCCATGGAGCAGCTGGGCTCGACCGTGCGTCAGAACGCCGACAACGCCCAGACCGCCAATCAAATGGCCAAGAATGCCTCCGATGTCGCGGGTCGCGGCGGGGATGTGGTTGCCCAGGTGGTGGACACCATGAAGGGCATCAACGACAGCAGCCGCCAGATCGCCGACATCATCGGCGTGATCGACTCGATTGCCTTCCAGACCAATATCCTGGCCCTGAATGCGGCCGTGGAAGCCGCGCGTGCCGGCGAGCAAGGCCGTGGCTTTGCCGTGGTGGCGGGAGAGGTGCGCACACTGGCCCAGCGCAGCGCCGAGGCGGCCAAGGAAATCAAGCAGCTCATCCATGCCAGCGTGGAGCGCGTGGAGCAAGGCTCGCAGCTGGTGGACAAGGCCGGGGACACCATGGCTGAAATCGTGACGGCCATAGGCCGTGTGACGGACATCATGGGCGAGATCAGCGCGGCCAGCCGTGAGCAGAGCCAGGGCGTGGCCCAGGTGGGCGAAGCCGTCACCCAGATGGATCAGACCACACAGCAGAATGCGGCCCTGGTGGAGCAGAGCGCGGCAGCTGCCGACTCTTTGCAGCGCCAGGCCAAGGCTCTGGTCGATTCGGTGGCGATTTTTCAGTTGGGGAATCAGGCCCAGAGCTTTGCCACTTCGGCGCTGAAAAATCGGGTCGAGCCGGTTGCAAAGGCCGGCATGAGCGCTGGCCCGAGGGCTGCTGCGTTAGCCGATCAAGGCCCGGGCAAGGCTGTGCCGGCGTCAGTCAAAACGGCTCAGCCCGCTTTGACCAATGACCAGGATTGGGAGCAGTTCTGAGGTATTGCCGGTTTCAACGACTTCTGTCTCAAAACCCCGATAGCGAACGCTGTCGGGTTTTTTTTACAAGCTTTCTTCAAACTGTCTTGATATTGATCAAGAAGAGGGGTGGCTTGATGCTTTTTCAAGGTTATGTAGGTTGCGATGGCATCGAGAATCTCTGTTGTCACTTGTTAGTAACTTTAAGTAACTTTAGTGCGGCGTAAGTGACTGCCTACATGGCTGTAGGCTCTTGAAGATAGGCAAGGACTATGAAACTGGAAACAATTGAAAACATATAAGCCGGTATCAAGGATCATTCCATCTCTGGCATGCCATTCAGAGAGATATTCCCGATCGAGCAGAAAAAATTGAATCCTTGCGCTCCGTGGGCATGGATTCAAAAGAAGTA
Organism: Comamonas testosteroni ATCC 11996; assembly: GCF_000241525.1. Taxonomy (GTDB): domain Bacteria; phylum Pseudomonadota; class Gammaproteobacteria; order Burkholderiales; family Burkholderiaceae_C; genus Comamonas; species Comamonas testosteroni. The sequence continues at coordinate 226,342 of NZ_AHIL01000049.1, read as the reverse complement.
TTTATAAAAACTAATTGGTAATAGAGGGAGGTGCAATCAATGAAAAGCATCAAAATCTCCACGCGGATTCTCGGCACGTTCGGGGTTCTGGTCTTGCTGCTGGTCGTGGTGGTTGCCATGGCACTGCTGCAGCTGCGCTCCATGCGCTCCAGCGCCGAAACCATCACCGGCAACGCGTTGCCCAGCGTGGAAGTGATCAATACCCTCAATACCGACCTGGCGCGCACCCGCTTGCTCGAGTTGCGGCATGTCAACAATGACGAGCCTGGCTATATGGCTCGGGTGGAAGCTCAATTCGAGCAATTGCAGAAACACCTGGCGGAGGCAAAAAAGCTCTATGAGCCCCTGATTGTCACTGCCGAGGAGCGCGAGCTCTACACGCAGTTCCTGCGCGAACGGGAGCGTTATGTCGAGTTGAACAAGCAACTGTTCGAAATTTCGCGTCGAGGCGATAAAGAGCAGGCCAAGCAATTGCTGGGAGGCGAATCTCTCAAGCTCTATGACCAGTCTTCGGCGACTCTGCAAAAGCTGATCAAGTTCAACGGCGATGTGGCAAGGGGCGAGACGCTGGCTTCGGAGAAGGTCTACGACCGGGCTGTGAGCATGCTTGCCTTGGCTGCCCTGGTTGCGGTGCTGGTGGCTGCAGGGGCAGGCATCTGGCTGGTGCGCTCCATCCGTGCGCCGCTGGAGCAGGCGATGCAGGCCGCGGACCGCGTGGCCAATGGGGATCTGAGCGGCGTCATCCGCGTGGAGCGACAGGACGAAACAGGCCGCTTGCTCGGCGCTCTGGAGCGCATGCAAAACAGTCTGGTGCAGACCGTGCGCACGGTGCGCCAGAACGCGGAAGGCGTGGCCTCGGCCAGTTCGCAGATTGCCTCGGGCAACGCCGATCTCTCCGGGCGCACCGAGGAGCAGGCCAGTGCGCTGGAGGAAACCGCTGCCTCCATGGAGCAGCTGGGCTCCACCGTGCGCCAGAACGCCGACAACGCCCGTGCCGCCAATCAAATGGCGATGAATGCTTCCCAGGTGGCAGCGCAGGGCGGTGCCGTGGTGGCCGAAGTGGTGGAAACCATGAAGGGCATCAACAACAGCAGCCAGCAGATTGCCGACATCATCACGGTCATCGACTCCATCGCCTTCCAGACCAATATCCTGGCGCTGAATGCGGCTGTGGAAGCAGCGCGCGCCGGTGAGCAGGGCCGTGGTTTTGCCGTGGTGGCGGGCGAGGTGCGTACCCTGGCCCAGCGCAGTGCCGAGGCCGCCAAGGAAATCAAGGCCTTGATCAGCACCAGCGTGCAGCGGGTGGAGCAGGGCACGCAGCTGGTGGACAAGGCCGGTGCCACCATGGCCGACATCGTGTCGGCGATCAGCAGGGTGACGGATCTGATGGCCGAGATCAGTGCCGCCAGCCAGGAGCAGAGCCAGGGTGTGGCCCAGGTTGGCGAGGCGGTGACGCAGATGGATCAGACGACGCAGCAAAACGCGGCGCTGGTGGAGGAAAGTGCTGCCGCCGCCGGCGCGCTGCGCAAGCAGGCGCAGGATCTGGTTCAGGCCGTGGCGGTCTTCCAGCTGCCTGCCAGTGCGCTTTATGACCAGGCACCCAAGGCTGCAGCCCGCGCAACGGCACCGGCCGTGGTCGCCGCTGCCGCCCCGGCGCGTCAGGCACCTGTGCGTCGTGTGGCCACCCGTCCTGCCCCCATGCCGGCAGCCCCGCGCTCTTTGATGGGGGGCGCTGTTGCGGGTGAATCTGCACCTGCCCGCAATGCGCCCAAGTCCTCGCTGAACGAGGATGACTGGGAAACCTTCTGAATGTCTCCCGGAGTCTGAGCTTCAAGGCCGCTGCAAAGTGGCCTTTTTTGTCTCTGCCTTCAGGTCTTGCGCAGCGGGCTATGGGATTGCAGCTCCTGCACATACTGGGCCATGCCTTCGCCTTCGCGCTGCAAAAAGCGCTCGATGGCATCGGCAAAAGCCGGGTGGGCCACCCAGTGGGCACTCGGCGTTTCCACGGGCAGCAGCGCGCGGGCCATCTTGTGCTCGCCCTGGGCGCCGCCCTCGAAGCGGGCAAAGCCGTTGGCGATGCACCATTCGATGGGCTGGTAGTAACAGGCTTCGAAATGCAAGCTGTCGATCCGCTCCAGAGCGCCCCAGTAGCGGCCATAGGCGACATTGTTATTGATAGCTGCTTGCGCTTGTCTACCATCAAAAACCAATGGTTTTAATGCTGAATTCATTGGTTGATGGGCGGTAATAGCTATCAAACTTGATGCTACAGGTTGTCCGTTGCGCTCGGCAATGAACATCACCCAGTTCTCGGGCATGGCAGAGGCTATGGCGGCAAAGAACTCCGGTGTCAGATATGGCGGGTTGCCATGCTCCAGGTAGGTGCGCTCGTAGCAACGGTAGAAGAAGGACCAGTCCTGCGCACCAATGTCGCGGCCCTGCAGGGCCTTGAAGCTTACGCCGGCCTCGACAACCTTGCGCCGCTCCTGGCGGATCTTCTTGCGCTTTTCCTGGTTCAGCGAGCCCAGAAAATCGTCGAAGTCCTTCCAGCAGGGCGGTGTCGTTGCGGTGTCGGCGCAGGCCTGCATGCTGGCGGGTTCTGCCTTGGCGGGCACGGTGGTGCGCGCAGCGGGGAGCGCGGGCGGCGTGTTCGTCCAGTGAAACTGCACCGTGCTGCGCTGCATCCAGCCGGCCGCAGCGCAGGCGGCAAGATCGTCGGCATCACCGAAAAGCAAGTGAAGTGATGACAGCTGCTGCTCGGCTGCCCAGGCCTGGACGGCATGCACCAGCGCCACGCGCAGCGCCTGGCTGCGTGCCAGCAGACGCGAGCCGGGCACGGGCGTGAAGGGGACGGCCAGCAAGCCCTTGGGGTAGTAAGGCAGGCCATGCTGCTGATAGGCGCGCGCCCAGGCCCAGTCGAACACATATTCGCCGTAAGAGTGGGTCTTGATGTAGAGGGGGCAGGCAGCCAGCAGCTCATCGCCGTCCCAGATGGTGATGACCCGGGCGATCCAGCCGGTGTCGGGCGTGGCGCTGCCGCTTTGCTCCATGGCCGCCAGGTATTCGTGGCGCATGAAGGGCGTGGGCGTGGATTGAGAGGCCAGCAGCACATTCCAGGTTTGTGCGTCCAGCTGCTGCACGCTGGCAAGCACGCGAGTGATAATCTTGTTTTCGGCCATGCCCTGATTGTCGCGGGGGCTGGTGGCCTCACCGCCTAGCTTGCTTTTCATGACGCTTTCCATTTGCTGTGCCCAACGCAATTTTGTTGTGGGAGACCTCTCTGGCAATGTCCAGAAAATCATCGCCGCTGCTGCTGAAGCTTATGCCAACGGTGCCCGCCTGCTGCTCACGCCCGAGCTTGCCCTGTGCGGCTACGCGGCTGAGGATCTGTATCTGCGTCCGGCATTCTTGGAGGCCTGCGACGCGGCCCTGCAGCAATTGCAGCAAGCCAGTGTCCAATGGCCGGGGCTGGCGCTGGTCATCGGTCACCCGCAGCGCGATGCGCAAGGTGAGAAACTGTTCAATGCTGCCAGCGTGCTGCGCGATGGTCAGCAGATTGCGCGCTATTTCAAACAGCTGCTGCCCAATTTTGGCGTGTTCGACGAACAGCGCTACTTTGCGGCCGGCGAAGAGAGCTGTGTCTTCGAGCTCGACGGCATCCAGATCGGGTTGCTGATTTGCGAAGACGCCTGGCATGCCGGCCCGGCTCGTATCGCCGTGGCCGCAGGCGCCCAGTTGCTGGTCGTCATCAATGCCTCGCCATTTCATAGTGGCAAACCCCTGGAGCGCGAGGCGGTGATAGCGCAGCGCGCCGTTGAAAACGCGGTCCCACTGGTCTATGCCCATCTGGTGGGCGGCCAGGACGAAGTCGTGTTCGACGGCTGCTCGTTTGCGGTGGACGCCAGAGGTCAGGTGGCGGCTCGCGCGGCAGCTTTCGATGAAGAGCTGCCCGTGGTGGCCGCGCAACTGGTGGATGGATGCGTGACGCTGATGGGCCAAGTCAAGCCCCAGCTGAGCCACCACCATGCGCTTTGGTCTGCGCTGGTGCTGTCCGTGCGCGACTATGTCGGCAAGAACCGTTTTCCGGGGGCACTCATCGGCCTGTCGGGCGGCATGGACTCGGCCCTGGTACTGGCTATCGCCGTGGACGCGCTGGGGGCGGACAAGGTGCGCACGGTCATGATGCCTTCGCCCTATACGGCCGATATCAGCTGGCTGGATGCGCGCGAGATGTCCGAGCGCGTGGGCGTGCAGCACGAAGAAATCGATATCGCGCCGCAGTTCGAGGCCTTCAAGGCTGCGCTGGCAGGCACTTTTGCCGGGCGCGCCGAAGACACGACCGAGGAAAACCTGCAAGCCCGTATTCGCGGTACCTTGCTGATGGCCATGAGCAACAAGTTTGGCTCCATCGTGCTGACCACAGGCAACAAGAGCGAGATGTCCACCGGCTATTGCACGCTGTACGGCGACATGGCCGGAGGCTTTGCCGTCATCAAGGATGTGTTCAAGACAGAGGTTTTTGCGCTGGCACGCTGGCGCAATGCCAACGACCCCTTCGGCACCGGGCTCGATCCCATTCCCGAGCGCATCATCACGCGTCCGCCCAGCGCCGAGTTGCGCCCCGATCAGAAGGATCAGGACAGTCTGCCGGACTACGAGGTGCTGGATGCCATCGTGTCCCGTTACATGGAAAACAACGAGAGCATAAGCTCCATCGTCGCCGAGGGTTTTGCGCCGGCGGATGTGGAGCGAGTCACGCGTCTGATACAAATCAACGAGTACAAGCGTCGCCAGGCGCCGGTCGGTCCACGCCTGACGATGCGCAGCTTTGGCAAGGACTGGCGCTACCCCATCACCAACAAATTTCGCGCCTGAGGCTCTGCCTCCGGTGTTTTGCCGATTTCAATCAATTGAGGAACCAGCCCCATGAAAATGATTACCGCCGTCATCAAGCCCTTCAAGCTCGAGGAAGTGCGCGAGGCCCTGGCCGAGTGTGGGGTGAATGGTCTGACCGTGACCGAAGTCAAGGGTTTTGGTCGCCAGAAGGGCCATACCGAGCTCTATCGTGGCGCTGAGTATGTGGTCGATTTCCTGCCCAAGGTGAAGATCGAAGTCGTGGTGCGAGATGAGGACGTGGACCGCTGCGTGGATGCAGTCGTCAATGTCGCGCGCACCGGCAAGATTGGTGACGGCAAGATCTTCATCACCCCCGTGGAGCGGGTGGTGCGCATCCGCACGGGCGAGCTGGACGACACTGCTGTCTGAGCCGCCATGTCGCGCCCCTGTCATGCGCCCCAGTCAAAAAGCCAGACCTTGAGTCTGGCTTTTTTCATGGCCCGGAGCCGGGCGTGCGCATTGCCTGCAGGCCGGCGGATGCCGCCCTGCAGGGTTTTCAGGGCTCAGATCACCGAGCGCAGAGGCGGGGTATCCAGTTGGCTGCCGGCATTCTGGACGAGATTTTGCAGCAGGGCCGAGGTGTCGCTGCTGCTTTCGATCAGGCCCATCTGCCACTCGCCCATGAAGCCGTTGCCCACACAGGACTGAAGAAACTGCAGCATGGCGTCGTAATAGCCATCCACATTGAGAATGCCGACGGGCTTGTCGTGGTAGCCCAGCTGGCGCCAGGTCCAGACTTCGAACAGCTCTTCAAACGTGCCGATGCCGCCGGGCAGGGCCACGAAGGCATCGCTGCGCTCGGCCATCATGGCCTTGCGTTCGTGCATGTTCTTGACGATGTGCAGTTCGTCGCAGGCCTGGTTGGCCAGTTCCTTGTCGACCAGTGCCTGAGGGATGATGCCGACGACGCGGCCGCCAGCTTGTTGCGTGGCTTCTGCCACCACGCCCATCAGGCCGCTGCGTCCGCCGCCATAGACCAGCTGACCGCCGCGCGAGCCTATCCATTGGCCCACGGCCTTGGCGACTTCGGTGAATTGAGGGTTGGTGCCGGGGCGTGAGCCGCAGTACACGCAAATGGAAAAAGCGGGTTGAGTCATACGATGAAACGGTGATAAAGAGCGGCAGCCCAGACGGCTGCGCACAGGCACAGGGCCAGAAATACGGCGGCGCTGCCCATGTCCTTGGCTTTCTTGGACAGCTCGTGCCATTCGGGGCCGATACGGTCTATGGCTGCCTCTATGCCGGTATTGAGCAATTCCACAATGAGCACCAGGATGACGCTGCCGGCCAGCAGCGCTGTCTGCTCCCAGCTCTGGCCCAGCCAGAGCGCCAGAGGAATCATGACAGCAGCACAGATGGCTTCTTGCTGAAATGCCTTTTCATGCCAGCCGGCCTTGAGGCCAGCCAGCGAGTAGCCGCCGGCATGCAGCACCCGGGACAGTCCGGTACGGCTTTTTTGCGGGTTGACGGGGTCGGGTGAGGAGGTGCTCATGGAGAGGTCGGGTCAGCGGATGCGTTTGGGAGTGGGGGCCTGATGCACCAGCTGGGTGCCGGCCCAGGCATCGTGCCAGAACTGCTTTCGGGGGTGAAAGCGGCTCAGCAAGGCCCAGATCAGAATCCAGCCCATGAGCAGCACCAGCACTTCCAGTGGCGGCAGGCCCAGCGGGTAGAGCAGGGCCAGCGGCGGCAGCCACCACATCCAGCTGGCTGCGTAGCGCAGCAGGGCGCGGGTTTGCGTCAGGGGGCGGCCTTGGGTATCGACCACGCGGATATGCCAGGTCTTCATGGCCAGCGTCTGCCCCTTGCTCCAGAACCAGACAAAGTAAATCCCCAGCACCACCAGCATGAAGGCCTGCAGCAGATGACGGTTGTCGAGTGCATTGCGCGTCTGCGACAGCGTGCCGAACAGATAGCCGGCGATGAACACCACGCCAAACAAAAGCATGCCTTCATAAAGCCAGCAGGCCATGCGGCGGCGCAGGCTTGGAGCTATGAAATCAGGAGTGGATAAAGGTGCTGCACTGCCTTCGCGGATCGGGGTGTCTTGCTGCATGAGGGCATTGTAGGGCTCGGGTCAGCGGGCTTGGCGCTCGGTTGCCGCGCCGATACTGTCATTGGTGGGCGTCTTGACTTGGCGCATCCAGCGGAGGCAGGGTGATCGGTGTGGCGCGAGGAATGTCTACGGGAGCCGTCTCCACAATCACCGAGGGCGTACGGATGGGGTGCGTCTCCACCATGGCTGGTGTTGCGGGCACGGGCGGTGGTGGGTGATGAATGGTTGCGGGCGGAATCTTGGGCAGATTGGGCACCGTATTGGGTGAGGCCGTGGCAGCAGGAATGCGCGCCAGCTTCTTGGAAGGCACGGGCTTGATGGCGGGTGCGGCGCTTACCACCTTGGGGGTGGCGCGGGCGGCCAACAGTCGCTTTTCCTCATCGCTCAGAGCCTGGTAGGCCTCCCACTGGGCCTGTTTGTCGGTCGCGAGCTTGTTGGTAATGGCGAAGTTCAGCCGGGCCTGGTTGCGCTGGGCGGCACTCAGGCCGGACCAGGCTTCCATGCGGTCATGAAGCTTTTGCTGTTCGCGCTCGCTGAGTTTGTCAAAGCCATCCGCCAGGGCAATCCAGCGGCGCTTCTGTACCGAGCCGATCATGGCCCAGCGCTCTTGCAGCGGCTGCAGAATCTCGCGCTGGTGGCTGCTGAGCTCGCCCCAGCGTGGGCCCGAAGCCTGTGCCGTGGCTCTTTGGCGCGTGGACGGGTCTGCATGCATGGATCTGGATGCAGCGACCGTGGCGGGGGGCACGGAGCTCGGTGCCAGCCTGACTTGCTGTACGACATTCCATCCTGTCCAGCCCAAGGCCACCAACAACAGCGCCGCCATGATGGCGGCGGTGTTGTCGGGTTTCAGGAGGGAGCGCTTCTCAGTGGGCATCAAGACAGAGGTGGCAGGCTGTTTAGTGTTCTGATGGAGTGGCTGCCGAGGTCTTGAGGTACTGGATGAAACCAGGGTCAGAGTAGGCAGCAGGGGGCAGATCATCGGTCAGCAAGGCGGTATCGACCTCGGTGACTTCGCTCAGCATACTTTGTTCGGTGTCGGAGTTGTAGATTACCAGGCCCGCAATGAGTGCAAAAACGGGGATGGCCGAGACCAGGGTGCGCCACCAGCCGTTACCCTCGTCGGGGTTGCCCAGTGTCAGGGTGCTGCCCTGGGCAGAGGTTGCGGTGCTGGCCTGAACGCGCAGCACAGACGCTTCGCGGCGGCGTATGGACACGGCTTGCTCGCGGGAGGCGCGCAGGCGTTCGGTGACTTCATACGGGAGCAAGGCTTCACCCTCACTCAGTCGGGCAGTGATTTGACGGGCAATACGGTCGACGGCCTGTTCTTGCCGGAGGGTGGGCACGGATTTCATAACTCGATTCCTTTGGCCTTGAGTGCCTTGCTCAATGTTTGGATGGCGCGGAAGCAATGGGTTTTGACGCTACCTTCTGAGCAACCCATGGCGGCAGCGGTCTCCGCGACATCCATCTCTTCCCAGTAACGCATGAGAAAGGCCTCGCGTTGACGTGCAGGCAGCTCCTGTATCTCTTTTTCTATGCTTTGCAGTGTCTGCTTGCGTTCGGTCAGGCTCTCGGCGTTGCTGGAGGCTGCTTCGTTGCTATTGGTGGCATAGGTTTCCAGCCAGTCGAAGTCGCTGTCCCCGTCTACGGAAGACTCCAGGTCGCTGAAGTGGGTGAAAACGGCTTTCTGGGTCTTTTGGCGGCGAAACCAGTCCAGGGTGCTGTTCGACAGAATGCGCTGGAACAGCATCGGCAGCTCGTTGACGGGCTTGTCCCCATAGTGCTGGGCCAGCTTGAGCATGCTGTCCTGCACGATATCCAGGGCGGCCTCCTCGTCACGGACATGGAAAACGCTGCGTTTGAAGGCGCGCTTTTCGACGTCTTTGAGGAATGCAGACAGTTCTTGTTCTGTGGCCAAGAGAGAGTAACCCTGGAGAAAGCGGGAGTTAGGTAGTGGCGAAAGCGGCCGATTATCGCATCCGATGATGTTTTTTTGTGTACTGCATTTGAAGGTCTTGTTGCAGTGCGATAATGATCTTCAACTTAAAGAAGCAAACGGATCACGGTCCGGCGTACACACAAACGTCCATGGCATGTGGTCTTAAGTCCTAAACCGGCCTCACAAGGGCTTCAGGCTAAGGGCACCGAAGGTTTTTCGTTAGAGAAATTCACAAAGGTTGATCATGGAAATCTCCAAAGCCGAGCTGGCCTCTGCAGCTGCTGCATCGTCCCCCAAGGGCGCCCAGGAATTGATGGGCTCCGAAATCCTCATCAAGTCTCTTCAGGCTGAAGGTGTCAAGCACCTGTGGGGTTACCCTGGCGGGGCAGTTCTCTATATCTACGACGCGCTCTACAAGCAGGACAGCATTCAGCATGTGCTGGTGCGCCACGAGCAGGCGGCCGTGCATGCTGCCGACGGTTTTGCGCGTGCCACCGGCGAGGTGGGCGTGGCGCTGGTGACTTCCGGCCCCGGTCTGACCAACGCGGTGACGGGCATTGCCACCGCCTATACCGACTCCATCCCCATGGTGGTGATTGCGGGTCAGACATCGACCAATTACATCGGTACCGACGCATTTCAAGAGTGCGACACCGTGGGCATCACTCGTCCCATCGTCAAGCACAACTTCCTGGTCAAGGATGTGCGCGAGCTGGCCGAGACCATGAAAAAGGCTTTCCACATCGCCCGCACCGGCCGCCCCGGCCCTGTGGTGGTGGATATTCCCAAGGACGTGTCCTTCAAGAAGGCGCTGTACACAGGCTATCCTGAAAAAGTGGAAATGCGCTCGTACAACCCCGTCAAAAAGGGTCATGCGGGCCAGATTCGCAAGGCTCTGCAGCTGCTGTTGACGGCCAAGCGCCCCTATATCTATACCGGCGGCGGCGTGCTTCTGGGCAATGCCTGCAACGAGCTGCGCCAGCTGGTGGACATGCTGGGCTACCCGGTCACTCACACCCTGATGGGTCTGGGTGCCTACCCCGCCAGCGACAAGAAGTTCCTGGGCATGCTTGGCATGCACGGCACCATCGAAGCCAACAATGCCATGCAGAACTGCGATGTGCTGCTGGCTGTGGGTGCTCGCTTTGACGATCGCGTGATCGGCAATCCCAAGCATTTCATGTCGGTGGAGCGCAAGATCATCCATATCGACATCGATCCTTCCTCCATCTCCAAGCGCGTGAAGGTGGACGTGCCTATCGTGGGCGATGTCAAGGATGTGCTGAGCGAGCTGATCGCCATGCTGCGCGAGTCGGCCCAGCGTCCCGATGAGGCAGCTCTGGGTCAATGGTGGAACACCATCGAAGGCTGGCGCAGCCGCGACTGCCTGAGCTACGACAAGTCCAACACCGAAGTCATCAAGCCTCAGTATGTGGTCGACACGCTGTGGAACATGACCAAGGATGCGGACGCCTACATCACCTCCGATGTGGGTCAGCACCAGATGTGGGCGGCGCAGTATTACCGCTTTGATGAACCCCGTCGCTGGATCAACTCCGGCGGTCTGGGCACCATGGGTGTGGGTCTGCCTTACGCCATGGGTATCAAGCTGGCCAAGCCCGACTCCGAAGTCTTCTGCATCACGGGCGAAGGCTCGATCCAGATGAACATCCAGGAGCTGGCTACCTGCAAGCAGTACAACACCCCGGTGGTCATCTGCGCGCTGAACAACCGCTTCCTGGGCATGGTGCGTCAGTGGCAGGAAATTGAATACTCGGGTCGCTACTCGAGCAGCTACATGGATTCGCTGCCCGACTTCGTGAAGCTGGCGGAGGCCTTCGGTCACCGTGGCCTGCTGATCGAAAAGCCTGCCGATGTCGAAGCTGCGCTGCGCGAGGCACGTCGCATCGTGCGCGAGGAAAGCAAGACGGTCTTCCTGGACTTCCGCACCGATCCGACCGAGAACGTGTTCCCCATGGTGCAGGCCGGCCGTGGCATCACGGAAATGCTGCTGGGCGCTGACGACCTGTGATGCGTGGACAGCCGGTTCTTCAGTGAAATCGGTCTCAAACGCTTACATTTCAATCGCAAGCAGCTATATTTTAAATAGCATCTTTTGACGAATCTATTGTCCGCCGAGCCTGGCACTTACCGGTGTCAGGGGAGGGCGGCGAAAAGAGGAATCTCCCAATGAAACACATTATTGCCGTGCTGCTCGAGAACGAGCCTGGAGCACTGTCGCGCGTCGTGGGCCTGTTTTCTGCCCGTGGCTACAACATCGAATCCCTGACTGTCGCACCGACCGAGGACCCCTCGCTGTCGCGCATGACCATCCTCACCACGGGCTCGGACGATGTGATTGAGCAAATCACAAAACACCTGAACCGACTGATTGAAGTGGTTAAAGTGGTGGACCTGACCGAAGGTGCCTACACCGAGCGCGAGCTGATGATGGTCAAGGTGCGTGCCGTGGGCAAGGAGCGCGAGGAAATGAAGCGCATGGCGGACATCTTCCGCGGCCGCATCATCGACGTGACCGAGAAGAGCTACACCGTGGAGCTGACCGGCGACCAGTCCAAGAACGACGCCTTCCTGCAGGCCATTGATCGCACTGCCATCCTTGAGACCGTTCGCACGGGCGCCTCGGGTATTGGCCGCGGCGAACGCATTCTGCGTGTCTAATGGCTGTTTGCACCACTTTTGAATCTGAATAAACCTTTTCAACCCCCTCAAGATAAGAGACCTGGAGCCATCATGAAAGTTTTCTACGACAAGGACTGTGACCTGAGCCTGATCAAGGGCAAGACTGTTGCCATCATCGGCTACGGCAGCCAAGGCCACGCACATGCTCAAAACCTGAACGACAGCGGCGTGAAGGTTGTGGTCGGTCTGCGCAAGGGCGGCTCTTCCTGGGACAAGGTCGGCAAGGCCGGTCTGACCGTGATGGAAGTGAACGACGCGGTGAAGGCTGCCGACGTGGTCATGATCCTGCTGCCCGACGAGAACATCCCCGAGGTGTACAAGAACAACGTCGAGCCCAACATCAAGTCCGGCGCTACCCTGGCTTTTGCTCACGGCTTCAACGTGCACTACAACCAGGTCGTGCCCCGCGCCGATCTGGACGTGATCATGGTCGCCCCCAAGGGCCCCGGCCACACCGTGCGCTCCGAATACCTGAAGGGCGGCGGCGTGCCTTCCCTGATCGCCATCTACCAGGACCAGTCCGGCAAGGCCCGTGACGTGGCCCTGTCCTACGCTTCCGCCAACGGCGGCGGCAAGGGCGGCATCATCGAGACCAACTTCAAGGAAGAAACCGAGACCGACCTGTTCGGCGAGCAGGCCGTGCTGTGCGGCGGTGCCGTGGAACTGGTGAAGATGGGCTTCGAGACTCTGACCGAAGCTGGCTACGCTCCCGAAATGGCCTACTTCGAGTGCCTGCACGAGCTCAAGCTGATCGTTGACCTGATGTATGAAGGCGGCATCGCCAACATGAACTACTCCATCTCCAACAACGCGGAGTATGGCGAGTACGTGACCGGCCCCGAAGTCATCAACGAAGAATCCCGCAAGGCCATGCGCAACGCCTTGAAGCGCATCCAGAGCGGTGAATACGCCAAGATGTTCATCAGCGAAGGCCGTCTGAATTATCCTTCGATGACTGCCCGTCGTCGCCAGAACGCCGATCACGCCATCGAGCAAGTGGGCGGTCAGCTGCGCTCCATGATGCCCTGGATCTCCAAGAACAAGCTGGTCGACCAGACCCGCAACTGATGCAGGCAAGTCATTCGGCGCGAGCCGGATGACTGCGCTTGGGCAAGAGGCCACCTTCGAGGTGGCCTTTTTTCATTCCGGATGCGATCTGTGTGGCGGGTACACTGGTGGCAGGGACATGGCCGTGATGGCCATGCTTGAAATACTATCGTTTTAATAGCTGCATGCATTTGACATGCAAGCACTGGAGGTCTGTTTGATGCAAAACAGCAATGATTCTGCCGATCTGAGTGGAATGCCGCGCAAGCCGCGCAAAGGCATTTATGTGCTGCCCAATCTGTTCACGCTGGCAGCGCTGTTTGGCGGTTTCTACGCCATCGTCATGGCCATGAACAACAAGTTCGAACTGGCGGCCGTGGGCGTTTTCTGCGCCATGGTGCTCGACAGTCTTGACGGCCGCGTGGCGCGCATGACGCACACGCAAAGCGCGTTCGGCGAGCAGATGGATTCGCTCTCCGACATGGTGTCCTTTGGTGCCGCGCCTGCGCTGATTGCCTATGAATGGGCCTTGCGTCCCCTGGGGCGCTGGGGCTGGATTGCCGCCTTCGTCTATTGCGCCTGCGCGGCATTGCGCCTGGCGCGCTTCAACGTGAATACGGCCGTGGTGGACAAACGCTACTTCCAGGGCATGCCTTCGCCTGCGGCCGCGGCTCTGGTGGCGGGCTTTATCTGGCTGACCAGTGCCTTGATGGTTTCCCATCGCGATGTGCCCATCTTTGGCGATGTGATTTCCTGGTTCGGTGGCTATCCCACGGATCGGGCCGATCTGTCCTGGATCATGTTCGCCATCACGCTGTTCGCGGGCCTGACCATGGTCACCAATATTCCCTATTACAGCTTCAAGGACATCGGCGGCGCCAAGAGCATGCCGTTCGTCTCGCTGGTGGTGGTGGCGCTGCTGATGGCCGTGGTCAGTATCGAGCCTGCAACCATGCTGTTCCTGGTGTTTGTCGGTTACTCGGTCTCGGGCTATGTGATCTATGTTTGGCGTCGTGCCAAGGGCGAGCAGGTCAGCATCGTGGCGACCTCCAAGGACGAACCCGACGAGCGCGGCCTGCACGACGATTGAAACCTTCGTCGAAAAAATCCTGGCCCTGTCAACTTTTCTTGTGTTAAAGTGAGCCGCATGCAAAACCTGTCGCTAGCTCTACTACTAATGTCCAACGGGCAGAGAAAGTAGCGCGCGCGTACAAACACACCCTACTTGGCGGCCCGTAGCATCAGCGACGGGCCGTTTTTGCTTTTGGGCGTCGCTGGAGCTGGGTTCAATTTCCTCTAATTTCGACTAAAGAGACTCACCATGTTGCAAAACCCTTCCACCAAATACCGCGCTTTCACCCCCGTGCGTCTGACCGATCGCACCTGGCCCAACGCGGTCATCACCAAGCCCCCGGTCTGGTGCAGCGTGGATCTGCGTGACGGCAACCAGGCCTTGATCGAGCCCATGGACATCGAGCGCAAGGTGCGCATGTTCGAGCAACTGGTGAAGATCGGCTTCAAGGAAATCGAAGTCGGCTTTCCTTCGGCCTCGCAGATCGAGTTCGACTTCATGCGCAAGCTCATTGAGGAAAACCGCATTCCCGACGACGTGACCGTACAGGTGCTGACCCAGGCGCGTGAGCACCTGATTCGTCGCACTTTCGAGGCGCTCGAAGGCGTGCCCCGCGCGATTGTCCATCTCTACAACGCCACGGCTCCCGTGATGCGCCGCGTGGTGCTGAACATGAGTGAAGACGAGATTGTGGAGTTGGCGGTGACCAATGCGCAGATGTTCAAGGACATCGCGGCCCAGCACCCCCAGACCAAGTGGACTTTCCAGTATTCGCCCGAAATGTATTCGGACACCGAGCTGGAGTTCTCCAAGCGCGTGATCGACGCCGTCACCGATGTCTGGCAACCCACGCCCGAGAACAAGTGCATCATCAACCTGCCCACCACGGTGGAGCACTCCACGCCCAATATCTTTGCCGACATGGTGGAGTGGACACATCGCAACATCAAGCGCCGTGACAGCGTGGTGATCTCGGTCCATCCGCATAACGACCGCGGCACGGGAACGGCGGCTGCCGAGCTGTCCCTGATGGCTGGCGCGGACCGTCTGGAAGGTTGCCTGTTCGGTAACGGCGAGCGCACCGGCAATCTGGACGTGGTGAATGTGGCGCTCAATATGTATATCCAGGGCGTGAACCCCGGCCTGGATTTCTCCGACATCGACGATATCCGCGCAACGGTCGAGCATTGCAACCAGTTGCCCGTGCATCCTCGTCATCCTTACGTGGGTGACTTGGTCTACACCTCCTTCTCCGGCTCCCACCAGGACGCCATCAAGAAGGCTTTCGCCGCCCACAAGGAAGGCGATATCTGGGATATGCCTTATCTGCCCATCGATCCCAAGGATCTGGGCCGCAGCTATGAGGCAGTGATTCGCGTGAACAGCCAGTCGGGCAAGGGCGGCATTGCCTATCTGCTCGAGAGCGAATACGGACTTCAGCTGCCCCGCCGCCTGCAGATCGAATTCAGCCAGGTCGTGCAGCGCGAGATGGATGCCAGCGGCAAGGAGTTGTCAGCTGCGGATCTGTGGGAGCTGTTCCAGCGCGAATATGGAGTCAACACCGTCAAGGCGCCTCAATATCGCCTGAGCGAGGCAGATGGGGTGGTCAATATGACTTCCCACATCGAGATCGCCGGAGAAAAGTATTTTTTGGAAGGCGAAGGTACGGGCCCCATTGATGCCTTCGTGCAGGCGTTGTCGGCTAACGTCGGTCGCAATGTGCGCGTGCTCAACTATGCCGAGCATGCGATTGGCGAGGGTGCGAATGCCAAGGCGATTGCCTATGTGGAATTGCGCGTGGATGACGCTCAGGTCTGCTACGGCGTAGGGGTGGATGCCAATATCGTTTCCGCCTCGTTGCGCGCCATCATCTCGGGAGTACAGCGCGTTACCGCTGTCGCTGAAGAGGCGGTAGCTGCTTAAAAGGTTCAAAGCCGGTGTCGCCAAAAGCGCACCGGCTTTTTTGTCGGCAATCCTCCAGTCAAAACAGGCGTCTACCGGCGCCATCACATAGAGAGTCCCCACCATGTCCGATCAGCTCATTATTTTTGACACCACCTTGCGTGACGGCGAGCAGTCGCCCGGCGCTTCCATGACACGCGATGAAAAGCTGCGCATTGCCCGTCAGCTGGAGCGTCTGAAGGTCGATGTGATCGAGGCGGGGTTTGCTGCGGCATCCAATGGCGACTTCGAGTCCATCCAGACCATTGCACGTGCCATCAAGGACTCCACAGTCTGCTCGCTGTCCCGCGCCAACGATCGCGACATCGCGCGTGCGGCCGAGTCGTTGAAGGGGGCCAACCGCGCTCGCATTCACACCTTCATCGCCACCAGTGCGCTGCACATGGAGAAAAAGCTGCGCATGACACCCGAGCAGGTGCTGGAGCAGGCCAAGCAGGCGGTGCGCTTCGGGCGCAATCTCATTGAAGACATCGAGTTCAGTGCCGAGGACGGCTATCGCAGCGAGCCCGATTTTCTGGCGCGTGTGATCGAGGCAGTCATCAAGGAAGGTGCAACCACCATCAACGTGCCCGACACCGTGGGTTACGCGATTCCCGAGCTCTATGGCGAATTCATTCGCAACCTGCGCGAGCGCGTGCCCAACAGCGACAAGGCCGTCTGGTCCGTGCATTGCCACAACGACCTGGGCATGGCGGTTGCCAATTCGCTGGCGGGCGTGAAGATCGGCGGTGCGCGCCAGATCGAGTGCACCATCAACGGTCTGGGCGAGCGCGCGGGTAACTGCTCACTCGAAGAAGTGGTCATGGCCATCAAGACGCGCAAGGACTACTTCGGTCTGGATGTGAATATCGATACCCAGCATATCGTGGCCGCCAGCCGCCTGGTCAGCCAGACCACGGGCTTTGTGGTGCAGCCCAACAAGGCTGTGGTGGGGGCCAATGCCTTTGCCCATGCCTCCGGCATTCATCAGGATGGCGTGCTCAAGGCACGTGACACCTACGAAATCATGCGTGCCGAGGATGTGGGCTGGGCGGCCAACAAGATCGTGCTGGGCAAGCTCAGCGGCCGCAACGCCTTCAAGCAGCGCCTGCAGGAGCTGGGGGTGGAGCTGGACAGCGAAGCTGCCATCAACCAGGCCTTCACGCGCTTCAAGGAGCTCGCGGACCGAAAGAGCGAGATTTTTGACGAGGACATTCTGGCGCTGGTGAATGCCGAAGGCGCGGAGCACCAGGACAATCAGTTCCAGTTCATTTCGCTGGCCCAGCAGAGTGAAACAGGTGAGCGCCCACATGCCAGCGTGGTCTTCAGCAATGCAGGCCGGGAAATCAAGGCCAGCTCCGAGGGCAATGGCCCGGTCGATGCCTCGTTCAAGGCCATCGAGTCCGAAGTCAAGAGCGGTGCTGAGATGGTGCTGTATTCCGTCAATGCCATCAGCGGCTCAACCGAGAGTCAGGGCGAGGTGACGGTGCGCCTGCAGCGCAGTGGTCGCGTCGTCAACGGAGTGGGTGCTGACCCCGATATTGTGGTCGCTTCGGCCAAGGCTTATCTGAGCGCTTTGAACAAATTGCATAGCAATCAGGAAGTTGTTGCAGCACAAGGTTGACTGCTGGATTTATAATTTCACTCAGATTATCGAGAAGGTTGTGCAAGTGCTTGTCACTGCACGACTTTTTTGATTGAATTAAATCCTTACACCTTGTTGTCTGGAGTATCGCATGCAGCTGCTGCGTCCATTTCGCCTTGCAAAACTCACTCAGGTGGTGTCTTTGGCTCTGTTGAGCTGCGCTCTGGCTGCTCCGGCAGCACATGCGGCAGCGCCCAAAAAAGACTCCAAAAAGCCCGTGGCTGCTGCGGCTTCGGCTAAGAAAGCGGCCAAGGAGCCGGCTGGCAAGGTTCGAGCTGCAGCGCAGCCCAAAAGCGCAAAGGTTGCCAAAGGCAAGCCGGAAAAGGCAGACGCCAAGCTTGCAAGCAAGAAGGGCGGAAAGACTGTCCTAGCAGCCAAGGCCGAAAGAGACGAGAAGAGCGGCGGCAAGAAGCGTCTGGCCAGGGCAGGAGCGGCTGGCGCTGCGGTTGCGGCGGCCGCAGCTGCCACGGCGGTCGAGCCCGCACGCCTGTCCTATGGGCAGATGGCGGGTCTTCACTCCGTCTCGGATCCCCTGGATCTGCAAAGCAGCGTGGCTTATGTGATCGACCAGGACACACATGAGGTGCTGCTGAGCAAGAACGATCAGGCAGTGCTGCCGATTGCTTCGCTGACCAAGCTGATGACGGGTCTGCTGATCTCTCAGGCTCGGCTGCCCATGGACGAGATGATCACCATCACGCAGGACGATGTGGATACCGAAAAGCACAGCAGCTCTCGCCTGCGTGTCGGTACCACCTTGACGCGTGCCGAGATGATGCATCTGGCGCTGATGTCCAGCGAGAACCGTGCTGCCCATGCCCTGGGACGCACCTATCCCGGCGGTCTGGCGCAGTTTGTGCAACTGATGAACTCCAAGGCGCTGCAGCTGGGCATGAAGGACACGCGCTATGTCGAGCCCACCGGCCTGTCCAGCAGCAACCAGTCCAGCGCACGTGACCTGGCGCGCCTGGTGGCGGTGGCCCACGCGGATCCGTTGATGCGCGAATACTCCACATCGCCCGGTTATGAAGTGGCCGTCGGTCGCCGTACGCTGCAGTTCAACAACACCAACCGTCTGGTCAAGAGCGACAACTGGGATATTGGCCTGCAAAAGACCGGCTATATCTCCGAAGCTGGACGCTGCCTTGTGATGCAGGCCCATGTGGCCGGGCGCAAGCTGATCATGGTGTTCCTGGATTCTGCCGGCAAGTTCAGCCGTCTGGCGGATGCCGAGCGTGTGCGCCACTGGATGGAAAGCAAGGGACCCACCGCCAGCAATACGATTGCAAGCCGTATCAGGGGCTAAGCAGGTAAAGGTCCAGTCAAAAAGCGCTACCCAGGTAGCGCTTTTTTATTGGGTCTACACCTGAAAGGGCATTCCAGCCCTTTTGCGGATTGCGAGAGACGCCCCTGTATTCAACTGTGCTGGCTGCGGCTGTAGGGATTGGGGGCGGCCTGAGCCGGGGCCGGGCGTGTGCCGCTGAAGCCCAGGGCCACGGAAATCTCCTGCACCGTGGCCTGCAGCCTGGGGGCCCAGCTCTCATCGAGCCGGTCGGCCGGGGCAGAGATGGACAGGCCCGCAATCAGCTTGCTCTGGTCGTCGTAAATGCCGGCGGCCATGCAGCGCACGCCCAATTCCAGCTCTTCGTTGTCGCGGGCAATGCCGTATTGGCGTACCTTGGCCAGCTCATGTTCCAGATCACCCAGCTGGGTGATGCTGAAATGGGTCTTGCCCGGCAGGCCGGTGCGCATGGCGTAGGCGCGTACCTGCTGGGAGTCATCGGCCGCCAGGAACAGCTTGCCGTTGGAGGTCAGATGCAAAGGAGCATGGCCGCCAATGGCGCGTACCACCTGCATGCCCGAGCGCTCGCTGTAGGCGCGTTCCACATACACAATCTCGTCGCCCTGGCGCACGGACAGGCTGATGGGCTGCTGAATCTGCTTGTAGAGCTGGCGCATGGGCGTCAGCGCCACTTCACGCACATTCAGCCGGGCCTTGACCAGGTTGCCCAGTTCCAGAAAGCGCATGCCCAGACGGTAACTGCCCGATTCGGGACGATCCACAAAGCGGCCCAGTGCAAGGTCATTGAGGATGCGGTGCGTGGTCGATGGATGCAGGCCTGTGCGTTCGCTGATCTCCTTCAAAGAAACCGCTTCCTCACGCGATGCCAGCACGTCGATCAACGTGAACATGCGTTCCAGAACCTGGACGCTGGGCTTTGCGGAGGCCGATAGGTCGTCTTTTTTCATGCGTTGGAGATACTTTGCGGGATGAGGGCATTCTAGCGGTGCTGCAGCCGTGCAGCCATGTCATCCGCTCATATATCCATGTGCTGTTTTTTGTGGCGTCACTCTTCAATTTGCGAGCGCACAATGCTCTGCCTGTCTACGCGTTGCCATAGCTCGCCCTGGCGAATCTCATGTGGCAGAAAGCTGGCCTTGTAGCGCATCTTCTGGCTCTCGGAGATCCAGTAACCAAGATAGACATAAGGCAGGTTCATGGCTTTCGCCTGCTGGATTTGCCACAGCACATTGAAGGTGCCGTAGCTGGCGTGGTCTTCCGGGTCGTAGAAGGTGTAGACCGCCGACAGCCCGTCCTCCAGTACATCCAGAATGGAGAGCATTTTGAGTGTGCCGGGCTGACCGTCTGTGCCCGGCTCGCGGAATTCGACCAATCGGGAGTTGACTCTGCTTTGCAGCAGAAACTGCGTGTACTGGTCCACGCTGTCGTTGTCCATGCCGCCGCCGCTGTGGCGGTGCTGCTGGTAGCGTAGGTAGAGCTGGTAATGCTCGTCGGAGTAGTGCAGGCGCTGAATGGAGGCGACAAGTTGCCCATGCTCTTTTGCAGCGCGCCGCTGGCTGCGGCTGGGGCGGAACTCCTGCGCCAGAATTCGCAGGGGAACGCAGGCCTTGCAGCCATCGCAATAGGGGCGGTAGGTGAACATGCCGCTGCGCCTGAAGCCCAGCGTGACCAGTTCCGAATAGGTGGTGTTCTGAATCAGGTGACTGGGTGTGGCGACCTGAGAACGTGCCAGCCGGCCCGGCAGGTAGCTGCAGGGATAGGCTGCCGTGGCATAGAACTGCAGGGCATGTAGCGGGAGATCGTTCGGGTGCGTCATGATCGGACTCGGCTGCAGATGCGGTGCGTCAAGCTTCACTGTGGCTTAGCAACTGCTCCCAGTATATGGGGCTGAATTGCCACTGCATATCAGGCAGCTGCGCCTGGGCTTGAACAGTCCGGGCAAATTGTGCTCTGGTGATCTCTCGTGCGCCCATGAAGGAAAGGTGTGCCGTGGCCTGCTGGCAGTCGATCTGCGGCACCTGATGAGCCCTGCACAGGGCCACCAGTGCCGACAGTGCGATCTTGGAAGCATCGGTTTGCAGGGCGAACATGGATTCGCCAAACACCGCTTTGCCAAGCGCCACGCAGTAGAGGCCGCCTGCCAGCTGGCCGTCGATCCAGGTTTCCACGCTATGTGCAGCGCCTTGCTGATGCAGTTCGGTATAGGCATCGACGATGCTCTGCACAATCCAGGTACCGTTCTGTCCGTCGCGAGGGGTCTGGGCGCAATGCTGCATCACCGTGGCAAAAGCGCTGTCGATGCGAATTTCACAGTGCGGATCGTTGCGAAATTTCTGCAGTCTCTTGCGCAGGCTGCGGTGCAGGCGAAACTCGTCGGGATGCAGGGCCATGCGCGGGTTGGGAGACCACCAGAGCACCGGCTGTCCCTCGCTGAACCACGGGAAAATGCCTTGGCTGTAAGCCGTGCGAAGACGTGCTGCATCAAGCGTATTGCCGGCGGCCAGCAGTCCGGGAATGGGATCCCGCTCGCCCCAGGTCTGATCAATGGGGGGGAATTCTTGTTCGGGCTGCAGCCAGGGCAGGGAGTGCGTCATTGGCATTGGGAGTGGATGGACTGCCCTTAGTCTTGCACAGACTGAAGCGGTTTTGCGCGTCGCGGCGGATGACGGGGGCTGGCGTAATCCCGCTGCCGGCGGCGGAAATGAAAAAAGGCTTCTCGAAGGAAGCCTTTTTTCTGGGGGAGCAGCTGCGGCAGCTGCCGCCACATTACACGCGCTTGCGGTATTCGCCGGTGCGGGTGTCGATTTCGATCTTGTCTTCCTGGGACACGAACAGGGGCACGGCCACTTCGAAGCCGGTAGCGATCTTGGCGGGCTTCAGAACCTTGCCGGAGGTGTCGCCCTTGACGGCGGGCTCGGTCCAGGTGATTTCGCGCACGATGGTGGTGGGCAGTTCGACGGAGATGGCCTTGCCGTCATAGAACACCACTTCGGCAGTCATGCCGTCTTCCAGGTAGTTCAGTGCGTCAGCCATGTTTTCGGCTTCGACTTCGTACTGGTTGAACTCTTCGTCCATCCACACGTACATGGGGTCGGCGAAGTAGGAGTAGGTGCAATCCTTCTTGTCCAGGATCACGTTGTCGATCTTGTCGTCGGCCTTGAACACGTTTTCCGTGCCGAAGTTGCCGATCAGGCTCTTGAGCTTCATGCGCACGGTAGCAGCGCCACGGCCGCCACGAGCGTATTCGGTCTTCAGAACGATCATGGGGTCCTTGCCGAACATGATCACATTGCCTGCGCGGATTTCTTGAGCGATTTTCATGGCTTGCTTGCGTTTGAAAGGTTGGAGCCGCTCTACACGGCAGGCAAGCTGTTCGCAATGGTCGCTGGAGAAAGCAACGCATCAAAGGTGCGGCGGCGGGGCCTGCCGCATGTACCGCGGCGGGGCGCGACCCCGAAAGCAAGATCGCTCGGCATACCGGCTGCGACTGCCCTCAGAGAGGCAAAACGTGGATTTTAGCTTTTTTCGGCGACAAAAGCTTGAAGCTGCTCAATCAGTTCGGTTTGCTCCATCAATCTGGCGCGTGCAGCCCTGATGCAGCAGGCCCATTCGTCCAGCATTTGTCGGTTGAGCAAAGGCAATGTTTGCGGTGCGGTCATGCCATTCCAGGTGTGGTGAAAGCGCCTGAGGCTGTCCGGGGCCTGGAGCCAGTCCAGAAAAGCGTTCAGCTTGTCGTGGTGGGCGTTGTCATGCTGAGGGTAGATCTGCCAGACCATGGGCTGGCCGGCCCAGAGCGCACGTACCAGGGAATCCTCGCCACGCACCAGATTCAGGTCGCAGGCCCAGAGCATTTCGTCGAACCGGGCCTGAGGGCGGGCTGGCAGATAGAGCGGCTGCATCTGCTGCGCTTGGGGCAGCGCCTGCACGGCCGTCGTGGCGCGTCCGGGGGTCACGAGCAGCCTCGCATTGAGCGCCTGCTTGTCCGAGAGCTGCGCGAGCAACTGGGGCAGGGCGGCGGGCTCGTAGCAAAACAGCGAGACGGCACATTCGCCGTGCTCAATGCCTTGTGCGCGGCGCCACGACTCGCGTTGGGCCATGAAGGCCTGCTGGCGCTCGGCCAGGTTCTGCTCGCGTACCAGTGAGCCGGTTGCCGCCGTAAAGCCGGGGTAGAAGAACCAGCGTGTCAGCCCGGACGCGGGGCCGCTCATGATGCGTGAGGGCAGGCGATGGCAGCGCTCCACATAGTCTTCGGCCGAGAGATATTCGAGATTGATCCAGACCGGGGGCTTGCTCTTCGACGCCTTGTCAGCAATGGCGCTCACGAATGCTGCGGGAATCTCGCATCCGAAGGCCTCGACGACCACATCGCCGATTGGCGCAGGGATGTCAGCAGCCTGCGCGGGCCAGGCATGCACGCTCAAGCCCGGCGGCCAGGGCTGAGGGGCCATCCATTGCAGGGCGCTGGCATCGTCCATCCACAGGCGTACCTGCTGGCCGCGTGCGGCCAGTTCTGCGGCCGTGCGCCAGCACACCCCCACGTCGCCAAAGTTGTCTATGACCTGGCAGAAGATGTCCCAGCACAGCGATGGATGCGGTGGCGTGCTGGCGGATAGGGGCAATGGTGCGAATTCGGGCATGGGTTCAGTCTTGATGGGTTGAGGCGCTCTGGCACAGGTGCTCGACCAGCAGTTGCGCGACGCTCGAGAGTGCGTCCTGGGAGCGTACGCAGAGCATGAGCTGGCGCTCGGCCCAGACTTCGTCCAGGCGGATGCAGCGCAAGGGCAGTGCGCCCATGTAGATATGGGCGCTGCCCTCGGGGAGAATGCCCACGCCCAGGCCGGCGGCCACCATCAGGCACAGGGCGTCGTAGCCCGTCACCTTCATGCGCAGACGCGGCTGCAGGCCCTGGTCGGCGGCAGAGCGGGTGATGAGATGGTTGAGCGCGCTGTCGGCATGCATGCCGATCAGATCATGCTCGAGGACTTGTTCCAGGCGCAGTCTGTGCTCGCCGGCCAGCGGATGGGATTGGGGCATGACCACGGCCAGCCGGTCCCTGCGATAGGGACGCAGGCTGATCTTGCTGCCGTAGCTGCCGTTGTTGAGCAGGCCGATATCGGCTTCGTTGTCGGCCACGGCTCGCGCGATATCGGTGCTCACGCGCTCCTGCAGCCTCACGTCCACCAGTGGGTGCCGGCTCAGAAAGCTCTGCAGCTGGGCCGGCAGAAACTGGGTGATGCTGGAAATATTGGCCATCACCCGCACATGACCGCGCAGGCCTTGCTCGCCACCCTGGGCATAGTCCTTCATCTGCGTGGCGATGCCGTCCAGCTCGTTGAGCACGCCACGCGCCATGTTCAGCAGGGCGTAGGCGGCGGCCGTGGGCTGGCTGCCCCGATTGCTGCGTGTGAACAGCTCAAGCTGCAGCTGATCCTCCAGCTCGGCCAGGCGGCGGCTGGCGGCCGAGGGGGCGATGTGCTCGCGTGCTGCGGCACGCGCGATGGCGTTTTCCTCCATCACGGCCACAAACAGGCGCAGGGTGATCGGGTCCAGTTTCATGAGGACTGCATTATCCCGCCTGGCTATGCCCAAATGCGATGGCAGCTTCGCATTTCAGCGTTTTGCAGGACTGTTCTTCAAGGGCAAGATGATTGAAAAGCCGCTTTGCGTGGTGTTGGTCAACGCAAAGCAGCACAGCAAGACAGGTAGCGAGAGACAAACAAGAGACAAACAAGAGACAAACGCATGACGACGATGAATATCCAAGACCCTGCCACACAGACTGCCACGCCGCGCGCGCTGGAAGGGGTGAAAGTGGTGGAAATGGGCCAGCTGATTGCCGGTCCCTTCTGCGGCAAGACCCTGGGCGAGTTTGGTGCCGATGTCATCAAGATCGAGGCGCCCGGTGCGGGCGACCCGCTGCGCAACTGGCGCCTGATCAAGGAAGGCACCTCCGTCTGGTGGCAGGTGCAGTCGCGCAACAAGCGCTCGGTCGCGCTCGATCTGCGCCAGCAGGAGGCGCAGGCCGTGGCGCGTCAGCTCATTGCCGAAGCCGATGTGCTGGTAGAGAACTTCCGCCCCGGCACGCTGGAAGGCTGGGGCATGTCGCCCGAGGAGCTGCACGCCATCAACCCCGGCCTGGTGATTCTGCGGATCTCTGGCTACGGTCAGACCGGCCCCTATCGCGATCTGCCGGGCTTTGGTGTGATCGGCGAGGCCATGGGCGGGCTGCGCCATCTGACGGCCGAGCCGGGCCGGGTGCCGGTGCGCGTGGGCGTGTCGATCGGCGATACGCTGGCGGCCCTGCACGGCGTGATCGGCGTGATGATGGCGCTGTACCACCGCAAGGTGAACGGCGGCCCCGGCCAGGTGATCGACGTGGCTCTGCATGAGGCCGTGTTCAACATCATGGAGAGCCTGATTCCCGAGTACAGCGCCTTTGGCGCCGTGCGCGAGGCCGCCGGCAGTGCGCTGCCAGGCATTGCGCCCTCGAATGCCTACCCCTGCCAGGATGGCTGGGTTCTGGTTGCGGGCAATGGTGACTCCATCTTCAAGCGGCTCATGACGGCCATCGGTCGCCAGGATCTGGCCGATGCACCCGACCTGGCCGACAATGCGGGCCGCGTCCAGCGCGTGGCCGAGATCGATGCCGCGATTGGCGCCTGGACGCAGGCACGCAGCGTGCAGACGGTGATGGACGAGCTGGGCGCGGCACGCGTGCCGGCCGGCAAGGTCTACACGGCCAAGGATATTGCCGAAGATCCGCATTACCGGGCGCGCGAGATGATTCTGACCCAGCGTACCCGCGATGGTTTCGAGCTTCAGGTGCCGGGCGTGGTGCCCAAGCTCTCGCTGACGCCGGGCACGGTGCGCAGCAGCGCCCCCCATGTGGGTGACGACACCGATGCCGTGCTGGCTGAAATTGGTCTGAGCGCCGAGCAGGTCGCCCGGCTGCGCGAGAAAGGCATCATCCAATGAGCACGCCAAATGTCTGGAATGGCGCGGGTCGCCGCATCCATATGAACGAAGTCGGCACGCGCGACGGTCTGCAGATGGAACAGGCCTTTGTGCCCACCGAGGACAAGATCGCGCTGGTCAATGCGCTGTCCGAGGCCGGCCTGTCCAAGATCGAAGTCACGGCCTTTGTCTCGCCCAAGGCCATCCCGGCCCTGCGCGACGGCGAGATCGTGATGCGCGAGATCGTGCGCCGGCCGGGCACGGTCTACACGGCGCTGGTGCCCAATGTGCGCGGCGCGGAGCGTGCCATCGATGCACGGACTGACGAGCTCAATCTGGTGATGTCGGTCAGCGAGACGCACAACCTCTGCAATCTGCGCATGCAGCGCAGTCAGTCTTTCGAGGCGCTCAGGCAGGTGATCGCCACGGCGCAGCAGGCGGCAACGCCCGTCAATGTGTCTCTGTCCTGCTGCTTCGGCTGCCCCATGGAGGGCGATGTGGCCGAGGCCGAAGTGCTGGACTGGGTGCAGCGCTTTGCCGATCTGGGTGTGCAGGGCATCACGCTGTGCGACACCACGGGCATGGCCTATCCGAGCCAGGTGCATTCCATGGTTCTGGCCTTCAGGGCGCGCTGGCCGCAGCTGGGCCTGACCCTGCATTTCCACAATACGCGCGGCATGGCGCTGGCCAATGTGCTGGCCTCCATAGCTGCGGGTGCGGATCGCTTCGACGCCTCGATTGGCGGTCTGGGCGGCTGTCCCTATGCACCGGGCGCCTCGGGCAATGCCTGCACCGAAGAGATCGTGCATGCGCTGCAGCTCATGGGCTATGACACAGGCACAGACCTAGCCCGCATCGTGGCGGCTGCTCGCAGCCTGCCGGCACTGATAGGCCACGAGACGCCCAGCCAGATCGTCAAGGCCGGCACGCGCTGGGATCTGCACCAGCCGCCAGCGGATTTTGCCGAGATCAAGGAACGCGCCCAGGCCAGGGCCTGAGACTGTTTCGCCCCCACTGCATCGGCTCTTTCGGGGGAAGGAGCTGACGCGGTTTACCGCCCCACGGCTTGCGCAAATTCGGATCAGGCATGGTGTCTGGCCAATACAGATGCCCGCTGCCCACCCTTGTTGGCGCAAGTCCCCATTCCAATCAGGAGACAAACATGACTGTTCAACGTCAACGCCTTCATTTCATGCTTGCGACGGCCGCTGCCGCGGTCGGCCTTGCCAGCGCCCCGGCCATGGCCCAGGGCAGCTATCCCAGCAAAACCGTGCTGATGATCGTGCCCGCTGCCGCGGGCGGCACCACCGATCTTGCCGGTCGCATGGCCGCACAGGCGCTGGCGCCGGTGATCGGGCAATCGGTGGTGGTGGACAACAAGGGCGGCGGCAACGGCGCCATTGCAGCCAATCTGGTCAAGCGTGCCGATGCCGACGGCTACACGCTGCTGATGCAGTACTCCGGCTACCACGTCATCTCCCCGCATCTGACCAAGGCCCGAAGCTGGGAACAAAGCGACTTTGCCCCTGTGGCCAATGTGCTGTCGGCGCCGCAGATCATCGTGGTGCGCTCCGAGCTGCCCGTGAAGACGCTGGCCGAGCTGGTGAGCTACACCAAGGCCAATCCCGGCAAGCTCAACTACGCCTCGTCGGGCAACGGATCGTTGCAGCATGTGACGGGCGCCATGCTGGAGCAGCAGGCCGGCGTGAAGATGGTGCACGTGCCCTACAAGGGCACGGGCCCGGCGCTGCAGGACCTGCTGGGTGGCCAGGTGGACCTGACCTTCGGCACCGCGCCTCCCTTCATGCCGCATGTGCAAAGCGGCAAGCTGCGCGTGCTGGCCGTGACGGGCAAGCAGCGCCTGCCCAGCCTGCCCAATGTGCCCACCACGGCGGAAGCCGGCTACCCGGGCGTGAACGCCACCTCCTGGTTTGCCGTGTTTGCGCCCAAGGCCACGCCACAGCCCGTGATCGACAAGCTGGCTGCCGATATCAAGAAGGTGGTGGAGGACCCCGCCTTCAGGAAAAAGGCCGAAGAGCAGGGCGCCACGGCAGACTATATGAACCCGCAGCAACTGGCGGCCATGGTCAAGACCGAATATGGCAACTGGGCGCAAGTGGTGAAGTCGTCCAAAATCGAAGCCGAGTAAGCTGCAGGACGCAGGGATTTCCCCAAATCCCTTGGATCTAAAAAAGGAGCTGCTACCGCTTGACTGATAAGGACCTCAGATTGAAAAGTATCTGAAATTCAATCTCATCAAGCGCTGGCAGCTCCTTTTATTGATATGCAGAACGTTGCCCGGTCGTTTGAGCCGCTTGCTGCCGGATTCGTCCACATGCGCAGACAATAGCGCCCATGTCTTCCACGCATTCCGCCGAACTGCTGGCCCAGGTGGCCGCGCTGCCGCCATTGCCCGGCGTCTATCGCTATTTCGATGCTGCCGGTGTCCTGCTCTATGTGGGCAAGGCCATCAACCTCAAGCGCCGCGTTTCCAGCTATTTCCAGAAGGACCATGGCGGCACGCGCATAGGCCATATGGTCAGCAAGATCGCGCGGCTGGAGACTACGGTGGTGCGCTCCGAAGCCGAGGCGCTGCTGCTGGAAAACAACCTCATCAAGACGCTGTACCCCAAGTACAACATCCTGTTCAGGGACGACAAAAGCTATCCCTATCTCAAGATCACCGGTGTGGCCCACCGGGACGGCAAGGAGGGCGAACCTGCGTTTCAGGAGTTCCCGCGCATTGCCTACTACCGCGGCGCCGTGGACAAGAAGCACCGCTACTTCGGCCCCTATCCCAGTGCCTGGGCGGTCAAGGAAAGCATTCAGCTGCTGCAGAAAGTCTTTCGGCTGCGTACCTGCGAAGACACGGTGTTTGCCAACCGCAGCCGCCCCTGTCTGCTCTATCAGATCAAGCGCTGCACCGGCCCCTGTGTGGACCTGATATCGCCCGAGGCCTATGCGCTGGATGTGCGCAATGCCGAGGCCATGCTGCGCGGCGAAACCAGCGAGCTGCTGCAGCAGCTCGAAGCGCGCATGATGGCGCATTCCGACAGGCTGGAGTTCGAGCAGGCGGCCGAGGTGCGCAACCAGCTCACGGCGCTGTCGCGCGTGCTGCACCAGCAGGCGATCGAAACCACCGATGACAAGGATGTGGACATCCTGGCCGTGCGCGTGCAGGGCGGCCGTGCCTGCGTGAATCTGGCCATGGTGCGCGGCGGCCGCCACCTGGGCGACCGGCCTTACTTTCCGGCGAATCTGGGCGATGCCGCATCGGTCTACTCCAGCGAGGAAGAAGTGGACGCCGCAGCCGAGGCGCGGCCCGTGGAGGAGCTGGTGCTGGAGGCCTTTATCGCCCAGCACTATGTGGGCGTTGCCGTGCCGCCCACGCTTGTCGTCAGCCATCCCGTGGAGAAGCGGCTGGTGGAGTTGCTGACCGAGCAGACCGGCGTGCGCATCACCGTGGTCCAGCAGCCGCGCGAGCAGCGCCGCATCTGGCTGGAGATGGCGCAGAAAAATGCCGACATCCAGCTGGCCCGCCTGCTGGCCGAAGAAGGCTCGCAACAGGCGCGCACGCGCGCCCTGGCCGAGGCGCTGGACCTGCCGGTCGAGAATCTCGACGAGCTGACCATCGAATGCTTCGATATCTCGCACACCAGCGGCGAAAGCACCAAGGCGTCCTGCGTGGTGTTCCATCACCACAAGATGCAGAGCAGCGACTACCGCCGCTTCAATATCGAAGGCATCACCGGCGGCGACGACTATGCGGCCATGCGCCAGGTGCTCACGCGGCGCTACAAACCCGTGGCCGAGGCGCAGCGCGAGGCGGGCGGCGCCGAGCTGAGCGGCAAGCAGCCGCATTTGCCCGATCTGGTGCTGGTTGACGGCGGCAAGGGCCAGGTCAGCATGGCGCGCGAGGTATTCACGGAACTGGGCCTCGATCTGTCGCGCATCGTGGGCGTGGAAAAAGGCGAGGGCCGCAAGGTCGGCCTGGAGGAACTTGTGTTTGCCGACGGACGCGACAAGGTCTACCTGGGTCATGACTCGGCGGCGCTGATGCTGGTGGCGCAGATTCGCGACGAGGCGCACCGCTTCGCCATCACCGGCATGCGCGCGGCCCGCGCCAAGGTGCGCACGGGCAGCAGCAGTCTGGAAGACATTGCCGGCGTGGGGCCCAAGAAACGGGCGCGATTGCTGCAGCGCTTTGGCGGCGTGCGCGGCGTGGCCGATGCCAGCGTGGACGATCTGATGACCGTGGAGGGCATTTCCGCAACGCTGGCCGAAGAAATCTACAAGGCACTGCATTGATGCAGGCTGCGCAAGCACGAATCCGCGCTAGCGCTGCGTGCTCGTGACACAATGACACCCATGTTCTTCACCATCCCTACTGTGCTGACCCTTACGCGGATCGTGGCGATTCCGCTCATCGTGGGGGTGTTTTACGCGCCGCTGGATCAGGCGACCCGCAATCTCATCGCCACCGTGATGTTCATCGTGTTTGCCGCCACCGACTGGTTTGACGGCTATCTGGCGCGCAAGCTCAATCAGACATCGGCATTCGGTGCTTTTCTAGATCCCGTTGCCGACAAATTTCTGGTCTGTGCATCGCTGCTGGTGCTGGTTCATCTGCAACGCGCCGATGTGTTCGTGGCGCTGATCATCATCGGACGCGAGATCGCCATCTCGGCACTGCGTGAATGGATGGCTCAGATCGGTGCCAGCAAGAGCGTGGCCGTGCACATGATCGGCAAGGCCAAGACCATGGCCCAGATGGTGGCCATTCCCTTTCTGCTCTATGACGGAGTGGCGTTCGGAGTGATCGATACCGGCGTCTGGGGACAGTGGCTGATCTGGATTGCAGCGGTGCTGACCGTCTGGTCCATGGTCTACTACCTGCAAAAGGCATTGCCCGAAATTCGTGCCAGGCTCTGACATCCGAAGTGGAGCTCTCTGAAAGCGCTTGTTCATCAAGCGCTTTTTTGCTATCTGGTGGGCTGTTTTCGAAGCGGCAAAAAGACTTTGCGGCGCTGCCTCGCATGACTTGATCGGACTGCAGATTTTGTCAATTGTTGTCAATCGGTGAAGCCGACACGGAAGAAGCTTGAAAAAAGCCGCTGTGGATGGCCGAACCCGCTCAAAAACCGCATAGAATCTGGTTCTGTCGCTGGAATGCGCAGCGCGAGTTGGCGTCAAAAATGTCAGCGGCTTCAGGTAAAAATGGGCTTGCCCATACGCAAAAACTGATAGGCTGGCTTCCGTCTTCATCGCGACTGGTTTCTTGTTACGCAAGACTTGCGTTTGCAGAGACATTCCATTCACTTATTTCTCGAGAGGCATCTTGTGAATAAAACCGAACTGATTGAGCACATCGCTAACAACGCCGATATTTCCAAGGCCGCAGCTGCGCGTGCACTGGACTCCACGATCGACGCAGTGAAGAAAACACTGAAAAAAGGTGGTACAGTATCGCTTGTTGGTTTTGGCACATTTGCTGTTGGCAAGCGTGCAGCTCGCACCGGTCGTAATCCCCGCACCGGCGATTCCATCAAGATCAAAGCGGCCAAGGTGCCTAAATTCCGTCCGGGCAAAGCATTGAAAGATGCTCTGAACTGACACCCAGTTTTAGTGGGTCCTTAGCTCAGTTGGTAGAGCGGCTCCTTTACACGGAGTAGGTCGGCGGTTCGAGACCGTCAGGACCCACCACTAAAAAACTAAAGAAATCAAGGGCTTAGAGCGATCTAAGCCCTTTTTCTTTGCCCTCTCCATCAGCCCAAGTAGCCGCCACAAGCCGCCTCTACCAACCGAAAATCGTTGTCTGCCAGCTTTGCACGGATTTGCATGGCGCGTCTTTTCAGGTGGTAGGCATGGCAGGCAAGAAGTAGTTTTCCAACGGCTCCTGGCAATTCACGTTCAAGAAAAAGTGCGTGCTCGATAGGCCTTCGGTACTTCACGTTTTCCGCAGCGGCCGAGGGTGATGAATACGCAGCTAATTTTCAAGCTGCAGGTCTGCTCCACAGCCGATGAGTCTCTACAGATATATCCGGATAGAAAACCCCTGATACATGAACCCGATCACGCCCAGCATTCTTGGCTTGGTAGAGGAGTTGATCGGCTTCCTTCATGGCTTGCTCAAACTGGAATGGCTTGGTGATCAATGAAATCCCAAAGCTCATGGTCAATTTCGGGCCCGTCGGAAGAACGGTATTTTTTGACCCGAGGTCACGCTGGATTCGCTGGGCAATGAGCTCCGCATCTCCCAGCGTTATGTCGGCCAATAGCAGCACAAACTCCTCACCACCGAACCGAGCAACCAGGTCGTGCTCTCGCACATTGTTCTGCAGAGTCGAGGAAACCAGTTGCAGCACCATGTCGCCTCGCTCGTGCCCCCAGGCATCGTTGATGCGTTTGAAGTGGTCTATGTCGCAGGCCAGCACTGCCATGGGATAGCGTCTCATGTCGGTGAGACGCTTCTGGGCATGCTCTTGAAAAGACCGGCGATTCAGGATCTGCGTCAAAGCATCAATGTCGCGTTCCTTGCGCAGCTTGCCGACTGTTTCCTTCACGGCAATCGCGCTCATCACCACGGTGAAGAGCAGCGAGAAATTCAGAATGCTCAGCAGCGTCAGGATCCAATAGGGCGACCTTGGCAGGGCCCGTAGATCCGTGTATCCCAGCAGCCAGATCAAAGCGGGTCGCGTGAAGGTATAGGCAGTGAAGCTGATGCTCAGCCAGAGCAGCGATTTGTCAAGCCAGTCATATGAGTTTTTCTTTGAGTGGACCTGCAAGATGGGGAGCAGCAAAACAAGGCTGGAGCCAACGCTGAAAGAGCTCACCCGGGCCCAGACATTTGGCTCGACCTGGCTGAATTGGTAGAGAGCAGCCAGGGTGGCTATGGCGATAAGCAATGCAACTCGTGGTTGCGTCGATACACACCATCTCTGAGCCCAGCTTTTGGCAAGACACCACGCGCTCAGCAGATAACAGCTGCCGATCAGTAGTGCGTAGCGATTCAGCTCCTGCGGAGAAAGCAGAGTCTGTGCTCCGAGAGCCGGAGCAGTGAGTGAATAGGCGCAAGCTTGCCAAAGCAGAAATCGTTGGGGTCGTTGGACAAGCCAGGCAACGATCAATATGGCTGCAAGAGCCATAATCGCCAGCGACGGCGTCAGAACCAGGATGAGGTCGTTATTCGCGAACATCTGACCATCGCCTCCTCGATCAAAGATCGAAACGGTTTAGCGTTGCCTGCTCCTCGATTGCAAAACGAAAGCCTTTGGCAGCTATTCATACATCTTGGTTTGGGTCATCACAAGTCATTGCAATGCCCAATGCCTGATCCATGTCATCCGGATTCGACTTTGTAGAAGTAGACGCAGTCGATACTCATTTCTGAAAATAAATAGAACTCGTTACTGCTGTGCTTTCGGAGCCAGTCAATGTTGTGGCTGCATTAAGTCTCCAAGGAAAAAGCCCGCGAGCGGGTGCTGCGGGCTTCAGTTGAGAGGAGGCGCTTTCGTGGCGACTGGGCGATCAGGTTGTCATGGTGCCGCCGGCGCTGCGTTGGCCGATGGGAAAAGTCGGTTTGATATGCTGACAAGTCATCGCAATAAACGGGAAAGCTATGTCGAGTCTGGGATCGATCGCGCTAGTCGTTGGCGGCGCTATGAGCGCGTTTGCCGCGCTAGCACACCTAGCGTGCATTGGAATTGGCGCTCCCGCATACCGAGTGATGGGGGCGAGCAATCGGATGGTCCGCGCTGCCGAGGAGGGAAGATCTCAGCCAGCGCTGATAACGGTTTTCATCGCAATGATTCTGTTCCTGTGGGCTGGCTATGCATTGGCTGGAGCTGGCGTCATTGAGCATCTACCGTTCACCAAGCTTGCGCTCACAGCTATCTGTGTCGTGTATCTGGGGCGGGCGGTTGCGTTTCCTTTTCTCAAGCCGGTGTTTCCTGCCAACACGCAGACTTTCTGGCTGGTG
This sequence comes from Comamonas testosteroni ATCC 11996, assembly GCF_000241525.1. Taxonomy (GTDB): domain Bacteria; phylum Pseudomonadota; class Gammaproteobacteria; order Burkholderiales; family Burkholderiaceae_C; genus Comamonas; species Comamonas testosteroni. Next base: position 192,811 of record NZ_AHIL01000049.1, on the reverse strand, counting down.
TCATCTGGCGTATGTCTGGTGATTGGGCTGATTCACCTGGTTGGTGTCATTGAGTTGTGGGATGCACTCTAGGCACTTCTCAGAGCAACACATAGTGCCCCGAGCCAATGCTCATGATGTCGAATAGATGGCCATCGAGCGGTTGCTGCGGGCTTGAATAAAGAGCTGTGACTGATGACGGGAGCGGGAATATTTGTTTACAGGGTGGTCTGACTACGAGTCATAGACTGGAGACAACAACTAACAAGGAGTTGCCATGAAGAATTTGTCCGTTCTGGCTGCTGTTGTGGCTGTTGCTGCATCACTTGGTGGATGTATCGTTGCTCCGTACGATGGGTACTATGGTCACGGCCACGGAGGTCACTACGACCACGATCGTGGGGGACGCTATGGCTACGAACAGGGGCGCTGGGATAACGACCGAGGCTCGCGACCCAACCGGCCCGACAGACGGCCGGATGACCGTTGGAGGTCGCAGTACTGACCATAGGGGCTGTGGCGCTGAATAAAAAGGCCCCGACTGGCGGGGTGAGCGCACTGTGAAGTGAGGGGGGAGGTTGATGACGCAGCGTTTCGCCAGACAGGGGTCCAGCAACAAGTTTGCACACATGGGCTAATAAAAGTTGCTGCGCCATCTGGCATGTCCACTTTCGCTCACGACGCGGAAGCTGCGCCGCGCTTCCAATAGGCCGCAGCCCAGGCGAATTCCTGAGTCCCGTACCTGCTTGAGTAGTCAGGCCGGATGGCCTTGCATTCAGGGCAAAAAAGCCACCTGTGAAGGTGGCTGTTGAAAATGAAATCGGCGCCTATAGGTCGGCTGAGAACTTCGGCTACCAGTATCGATAGCCATGGCGCATGCGCGATGGCCTCTTCTCTTTCCTTCTCTTGTCTTTCTCAGGAGGTCCGCACTGCTCCACATTGGATGGGGTGGGGAAATTTTCTCCCCTGGCGAAAACTCGTTTGGCTGTTCTCCACGCTTTCAAGAACGACGATGGGATGCGGCTGATTGACATATAGACCTCCGGTCTATCGCAGAGAGCAAGAGCAGTTCGCTTGATCTCAGAATTCCTTTGTCAGGTCCTGTCGTTGGCATCAGGTGCCTGAGGCTTGGGCGGTGCCGCTTCTTGCTTTGTTGACGGCTCTTGATCGAAGCTTGATGGAGCAGGCGGGAGTTCTGAGATGGGCTCAAGGATGATCGACCACATGTCGCGCCAGAACGCGAGGTATCTCTCGTACAGAAGGTGTGCAAACATATAGACCTCCGTCTAAAGCAGCAAGTCAAGATGACTCGCATGTGCCCACGTTACGCTTCTAAAAGCCCTTAAAGAGCACAAGCAAAAGCCACCTCGAGGGTGGCTGGCAAAAAAACGCCCAGGGCGGGCATGGGTTAATCGATGAAGCCGAGGTCGTGCAGAGCTTCTGCCTTCTGGGGCACTCAGCAACCTCGATCAGCAGCACGCCGTCAGGCCCATGCACATTGCGCTGGCGCGCCCAGGGCTTGCTCTATGCGTTCGACTCTGTAGCCATTCCGCTCCCTATCTCGGTGGTGTTGATGCGTGTCATCGACTCACTCTATCCAAACCGGAGGCCTGCAAGCAAGACTCTGGTTTGCACTCCTGATCTCGCTCAGTGGCTGGCGCTGCTTGCGCAGTCGGGTTTGCGATGGCTGGACTGATTGCGTCAAGAGGTCGCGAGTCTCAAGTCCCCGGTGCTCACGGTCACATGCCCGGTATCAGTTGTAGAGCAGTTTGATCTCATTGGGTCTTTCCTCTGCGTACCAATGAAAAGTCAGGACGCAGATGTCACCACATCCCCTCTAGAGAGGGGTAGCGGCGCGCGATGAGGTCAGTACGATCCTTGCTCACACTCAAAGGAGATAAATGCTCATGAAAGCAGAACTGATGATCTTGGCCACATTGATGTCCGCAGGCACGGCTTTTTCTGCACATGCCGATGAGGCAAAGGCAGCCATAGCTTCAGGAACCATCAATATGGCCGCGAACATGAATGAGCTCGCTTTGGCTTGTGGGCATATGAGTGCCCCGGATGTGGAGGCTGGCCGCATCAAGCAACGCGATGCTGCCATCAAGGATCTTGGTGTTGCTTCCGCCAGCTACGACAGGATGTACGGGGCTTACGCTGCCGACTTCAAGAAGAAATGGGGCACCATGACCCCGGCAAAACAAAAAAGTACCTGTGATCAGATGAAGCGCTAGCAGTGCCTTCATATCCTGCAAACAGGCCCGCCGCGGCGGGCTTTTTGCATGTTCTCACCTGTTGCAGGGAGGGCGCGCCGGAGTCTTCTCAATAGCCTTCCATCAAGAGCATCTTCTTCATACCGGCCGCAATCATCGCGCACCAAATCGCTGACGGGCAGTCCGCATTAGCCAATCCATAGCAGTGACAGGCCTGCTCCAGTCACCATGGAGGCCAGTCCCAGGCTGATTCGCGTTCCGTATTTAAGCCCTCCGACGGCGAACGCCAGTACGGATTTGGCGATTGCGCTGGAGGCAAGAATTACAACCAATCCCCACTGGGCGGTGGGCAAGGGCAAACTACCTGACGCAAAAAGCTGTCCCAAGCTGGCAGCAGCGGCATGCAGTTCGGCCAAAGCAGCAAATGCTGCCGCGACCAGCACGCCGGTGCTGCCAAAGACATGTTGAAGCCAGGCGCCGAGAACCAACATCAGCGCGATGGTGCTGGCAATCAGCAATGCCGTTGAAAGCTTGAATACCCGTTCGGTCTCAAATTCAGTTTGCGTGGCTGTTTTTTGTCGATTCAGCAATCCTGTGGCTGCAGCCAGCACAAGGCAGAGTGCGGCAACGAGTAGAGGAAGTGCCATGGACAGCATCAGCGCCATGGATGTTGCCGAGAGAATTGCTATGAACAGGCATAACGAGGCCAACTGAGCCAACATGGCGCAGCCAAAAGCCTGCGCCTGCTGTTGCTTGTCTGACTTGGCCAGGTTTCCAAGGCTGGCGACAGCCGCGGTAGATGACACGAATCCGGAAAAGAATCCGGTCACAGGCAGACCCCAGTGCGGGCCGAGCACTCGAGTCAGTATGTGGCCCAACATACCGACAGCCATGAACAGCACGACCACTTTCCAAAGGGCTGCGAGGCTAAGCACACCCCATGGATCTACGGGCGCTTGCGGCAGAAGTGGCATCACGACCAGTGCTGCAGCGGCCAACAGAAGGCCATCCCTCAATTCATTCTCTCTGAGTAACTCACGACTCCAGCGCTGTATTGGTCCTTTTGAATGCACCAGTAAGGCGCAAAGAATGCCCAGAGCGGCAGTCAAGGTAGGGCTCTTGTGCGATAGGGCGCCCAGAGTTAACGAAAAAAGTAGAGTCACTTCACTGGTCAGGCCTGGGTCACTGGGGGCTGATTGCCAGTAGGCTGCAACGGTCAGTGCCCCGACCAACAGAAGTACTGCAGCAAAGGGCAGCACGCCTAACCACCACGCCGCGCAACCAAGCAACGCTGCTATGGCATGGGTACGAGTTCCAGCGATGCTCTCTCGCTCACTCCCGCGACGCTCGCTCACGAGACCAATAAGCAGACCACAGCCTAAGGAGACTACCCAATGATCAACACCGGCCCAACTCAGCTGCATAAGTCTCAACCCCTCGATCCGAGCAAGGCTGCTCCACTTGATAGGACTGCAGCCTTAGCTACTACTCGCAGCATAGTCGAGCATGAGATGACGCCGCAAGCAGTGATAGCTGGATCGTAAAACGCTCAAATCCCATCTATTTCAGTCCCCCGGCATGAAGGAACTCAGCACAGGAGGAGCCAAGGCCGCGCGCTCCCTCAGTAGCCTTCAAACAGAGGCATTCCCGTCCCATTGGCCGCAATCATCACTCCCGTGGTGTTGGTGTCGATTTCAATTGGGGCTGCCCACAACTCATTGGGCTTGCCGAAGGAGTTGACGTGATTGAACTGCCTTAATTTATCCGGCGGCAGTTTGATGAGCTCGGGGTAGGTGTTGTTGTGCGCATTTCCAGCGCCTCTGGAAAGACTGGCAAACGCGCTTGTGGACGGTGTGGATCAGTGATTCATCGGCCATGACGTGATTGTCTCAGAGCAGGTTGCGCCATGGTGTGCGACTGGAAACATCCACACACAAGCTTTGCCGCTGCCTCTTGCGACAATCGCATCTCGACAAAAGCAAAGGAGAGAGGCCGTGACTTCCATCCCTCGCTGGTCTTCCGTCATGAGCGTAAAGGACCCTCTATTGGATGCTCAGCACATTGAGCTCCTCGAAATGTGCCGATCAATCCAGCAAGATCTCGATAGAGGGCATGGGCAGAACTGGACGCTTGAGCAGAAACTTCACGAGTTCGCATTTCTGCTGGAAGAACACGAGGAAATTGAGGCCCGTGTCTTTGGTTCACGTGGACAGAATCTGACACAGGAGCAGTCCAATCAACGTGCTGCCGCTTTGAGAGACGTCCAAGCTCTCGCTGATAACTTTGAACGGAAAAAGTACGATCCAATTGCAGCCCGGCAGAAGGTTGCACATTGGATACAGTTGCACTTTTGATGGCTCCAGTCTGGGTTGATGAGTTCTGGCTATGTCAAATCCATATTCGCAGGCAACTGCACGTTTGGGACGTGTCATCTCGCTATGCGATCTGATATGACGGCGGAGCGTTGCCAGATTGAATGGCGCTAGTGTTCAGGCCTGCGCTTGGCTCAGTTTCTGCGCACTGTCAGCTTGCCATCGATATTGGCGACGGCATACACAAGGATGCCTGTGCGCTTGGTTTCACCTCGACCATCCATCGCGGATGGCACTCACCTTCACCTCCTCTGCACTGGTGTGGAGCGGGATGTCGTCGCAGCTATTTTGAAAATAGCTGGACTCGCTATTCAACCTGCGCAGTGCTCCATCCTCGTTGGAGCTTCCCAAGCACAGCCGCTGGTAAATAGGTCAGTCATCAGCTTGGTAGACAGTATCAGCTCAAATTGAGGTGTAAGCATGGGACTCCAGAAGGCAAAAGTCCGCTTTATGGCGGACTGTGCAGATTGAAAAGTTGGAGATTGCTGGAGCTGAGGATTGCAGCCCAGGCGGTATTGCTCATTGGGCTCATAGTGTGAGATGGCGCACACTTGTTGTGGGCTGGGCAGATGCGGTACCTTACAGGTCAGGGCGACTGCGAGGGGATGGCCGATTTGATTGGTGTGTTCCGGGAGAGTCGGAATATCAGCCAAGTTGACAGGACTCTTCACGCGATGGTCCCTAGCTAGGAGGTCGCCATGGAAACGATCGAACAGATGGCTGAAAGACACATCCGCGAGTCTGAAGCGGACTTGGTCCATATCGATGTGTTGATGAAGCGTGCGCAGAAAATGAGTGCGAACGCTGCCGATCAAGTGGAAGCTGAGAGGCTTTTGGATCAAGCCATGAGGCAGCGCGCTAAATTAGATCTGCATCTCGCGGCCCTAAGGAGCAAGCAAGAGTCTGATTACGATAAGTTGGCCGAGGAGGGCAAGCGCTTTAAGGAGACGCTTGAAAAAATACGGTCGAATATTGAAGTCATGCTGGCTTCCTGGCTTTGACTGCCAAACGGTCGCGAAGATGGGCAACCCCCGAGGGCTTCTGCGTGGAGTCGCTGTCGGCAAAGACTGCCTGTTGTGGAGCCTCCTCCTGCACCTGTGGATCGCCCAGCCAGCCCATGGCAATGCGCTCAGCCCATGTTCTTGAGCATTGGGGCTTCAGGGCGTAAAAAGCCCGCTCAGTGACGGGCTTGTGTAGTGCCGATTGAAAAGGGGTACCGTTTAGAAGTCGCGACGACCAGAGTGCAACCAGGCCGTGAATTTCACGAGCGGGCTCGAGCATGTGATGCGGGCTCCAACGGTCTTGTGTTCTCGAATGAGATGTCCGCGTAGATTGTTCCTGTGACGACGTTCCCTCTGAATGAAATGTCTTCAGACAGTCGATGTAGCAGCTTCCTGAATCAGCTTGGCGATTTCGGCAGGATGAGAGGCGAGAGAGGCGTGGCTAGCATCCAGTGTGAGAACCTTTTTTGGGTTCATGCGGCCGGACATCCAAACCTGGTTCTCAGGGGCAATCATGTGGTCCTGGCTAGACACCTGATACCAGCAAGGCTTGTGTTTCCAGGCAGGCTCGCTGACGGTATCTCCAAAGGTGCTTGCCAGAGGTGCCTTCTGGGTTGCCGCCATGACGAACCCATCGTCTGACGAAAGATCCTGGCAAAAACTTTCGTGGAACTTGTCTGGCTTCAGCCACAGATAGCCATCACTGTCAGGAACCAGGTTCGGGGCAGCCACAGGCAAGTGCTTTTGAGTGATGCCACCGGGACTCTCACCCTTATCAGGAGCAAATGCCGCGACGAAGACGAGCGCTGCCACATTCGGGTGGTTGCCTGCTTCGCTGATGACTGCGCCTCCATAAGAGTGTCCAACTAACACGACCGGACCGCCGACCTGAGCGATCATTTTGCGGGTGCGTTCGGCGTCATCGGCAAGAGAAGTCAGAGGATTCTCTACCGCCCGTATGTCCTCGTAGCCCAGACTCTTGAGCTCAAGGATAACCTTGGCCCAATGGGCTGCACCGCCCCAAAAGCCGTGCACAAGTATGACCGCTGGCTTGCTCATAGCGCTAACTCCTTGTTGGTTGATCGCTCTGTGACGGTGTGGAAATCGCTTCAGTTGATGGCTGAAAAGCTATTGCTACCCTCTGCAATACGACTGCAGTCGAGCAAATATAAATTCAAGCATTTGAAGGGCTTGTAAGGTTTGGTCTGACATTTGGATTGCTCACAAATCCTTACCTCCAGCATTTCTTGATCGGCCTCACTGGAATAAGGACTCATCTACCGGGGGCAGAGGACTGGCCAGCGAGCTTGGTGATCTAGCCAAGAAGCGAGATGCCAAAGTAAATCCGCTGCAAGGCCAGGTGGTTGTGGACCGGGTGCTGATCGAGATTGTTGGTGCCGTTGGTGGCTAGCGGCGATCGAATGATTTCGACCTGAGCAGTGAGTGCACGATGGGGCTTCATTCAGGATCCACACAGCAGGTTTTGATAGTGCTGCTGCGGCCTTGTTGAATCACCGGCCATGCATTGGCCCGACAGCGCTTGCTCGATGACTCGGCCGTCTTTGATGGAAAAGAGGTTGCGTCAGACAACATCGTCGCTATCGGCGCAGTTGCCAAAGAAAGTCGTTTCGCGGCAGTACGCACCCAGTCTGGTGCTGACGTCGTCGCGAGCTTCAACGTCAGGCGAAGCGGCATGTGCCTTCATTGGCATGGCGGAGAAGACAGGATGGGTACCGAGCGCCTCCACCGGCATTGCTTGCCAGCTATCAAGGCTGGCTTGCCGAACCGCTGGCTCGATAGCGTAGCCGACCGGCACTGCAGCGGCAACACCAGTCACGGCAAATTGAAAAGCTCTCATCTGCCACAGTCCTCCTGAGCGAAGGAACGTAGAAGAGAAGTTCTCAGTAACCTTCGATCAAAGGCATTTCCGTCCCATCGACCGCAATCATCACTCCCGTGGTGCTTGTGTCGATTTCAATTGGGACTCCCCACAACTCATTGGGCTTGCCGAAAGAGTTGACATGATTGAACTGCCGCAGTTCTTCTGGCGGCAGTTTGATGAGCTTGGGGTAGGCATTGTTATGGGCCTTCCAATGACGGAGGAAGGACTGGCAAACGCGTTTGTGGACTGTGTTGATCGGTGATTCATCGGTCATGGCGGAATTGTCGCAGAGCCAGCCGGCGTGCCTGGCGTCCAATCGGATACGGCCTGAAGCGCAATGGTGACTGGTCGACGCCAACATCGACTTCAGGCTGATCTTGGTTACGCGCAGCCGCAGGCTTGAGAGGCTTCAGTCATTACAGCTCCTTCAGGCCGCGATACCTTAGTCAATCTTGGGCGGCAATGCGCTGAACGCGCAGGTCGCCGCCGGCAAGCTGTTGGGCTGGCCGGCGCAGTGCAGCCTTGTCGTCAAGATGCGGCAGAGGACGGATGACTGGCCCTAGCCCAGCGCCCGTCGCACGCCGATGCCTGCCATGTAGAGCAGTTGGCGCGCTGCCGGGGCTAGTCCCAGCATGTGGATGCATCCATGGATCATGCCCGGCAGGCGCACGGCCGTCACGAGCACGCCATCCTCCTGCAGGCGAGCGGCATAGGCCTCGGCTTCATCGCGCAGCGGGTCATACTCGCAACTGATCACCGTGGCTGGTGGCAAACCGACCAGGCTTGCGGCGCGTGACGGGGACACTTGCTCCAGTCGCCCTTGCGCAGGATCTGCAAGGTAGGCTTCGTAGCAATACGCCATGGTCGCTCGGGTTAGGGAGTGGCCATCGCCGAACAGATCGAAGGACGGGGAGTCCATGGCGGCGTCCAGCGCCGGGTACAGCAATAGTTGGTGGGCAATGCTTGGCGCGCCGCCGGCACTCCAACCATCTCCATGCCTAGCGGCCAGACAGGCTGCTGCAGCGAGGTTGCCGCCCGCGCTGTCTCCGGCCACAGCGATGCGGCTGCGGTCCAGTCCAAGCCTTTCGGCCTGTTCGAAGGTCCAGCTCAAGGCGTCGCAGAAGTCTTGCAGCGGCACCGGAAAGCGGTGCTCGGGGGCCAGCCGGTAGTCCACCGAGATCACCACCGCCTCCGTCGCAACAGCGAGCGCACGGCAGGGGTTGTCGTACAGCTCCATGGAACCAAGGCACCAGCCCCCGCCATGCGCGAAGACCAGGGCAGGCTGGGGCGCGTCGGATGCCGACGGCCAGTACACACGCAGACGCAGTGGGGCACCGTCGCGCGCACGCAGCGTGAAATCTCCCGTACGCGCAACGGGCTCGGCCGGCCCATGCAGTGCACGCAGTCCGATGTCAGTGGCCTGCCTCAGCTGCGCCAGCGTGGGCGCAGTTGGGGGTTGGGGCATCCGGGCCTGCTCCCGCAGGTAGCGGGCAATATCAGTGTCCAGAGGCATGATTACCGCGTCCTTTGCAAGAACGGCAGCAGTTCGGCGATGAAGGCCTGGGCCGCCTCCTCCATGATGAAGTGACCACAATCGGGCACGATCACGCCGGACAGATCATGGGCATGCCCACACAGTGTGGCCAGCGGCGCATCGCCTGTCGCGTGCTCTGCACCTATGGCCAGCACCGGCATGCCCAGCGGGCGCTTTGCGCGTTCACGATTTTGTCGAATGGTCTCGGGAATTGCCCGGTAATAGGCGAAGCCGCCGCGCAGCCCGCCCGGTGCCGCATAGGCGTCGACGTAGGCATCAACGGCCACACGATCACGCCGCAGCGACCATCGATTGAACATGAATTCCAGATAGGCGCGCTCGCGGCCCGCGATCAGAGTCTCGGGCAGGTCGGCCAATTGATTGAACATGAAATGCCACAGGAAGATGTTCTGCTCAGGCGGCGCGAAGATGCTGGGCTCTGGAGCCAGGCCCGGGATCACGGCCTCGGTCAGCGCAAGCGATTGCACGGCCTGGGGCTGGTCGCTGGCCAGCGCATAGGCCACCCACATGCCCACATCGTGGCCCGCGACCTGGTAGCGCTCGTGGCCCAGCGCCAGCATGGTGCGGTGCAGGGTCTGCGCGATGGCACCCGTGTCGTAGCCCGTCTCAGGCCGGTCCGAAAAACCGGTGCCCGGCGGATCGACGGCAATTGCCTGAAAACCCTGCGCAGCCAGCGCTTGCATGACGTGGCGCCAGGCATACCAGGTCTGGGGCCAGCCCGGGATCAGCAGCACCGGCGAGCCCTGGCCGGCCATGATGCAGTGGACGCGGCGGCCGTCGATGCGCACATAGTCGTGGGTGAAATCATCCTGGGCTTGCGCAAGGGTGGAGGGGAAAGCATTCATGGGTCTGTTTCCTTTTTCGAATCGGAAGCCGGGGGGCTCAGGCGATGCCGAGCATGGTGTTGATCTGGCGCTGGCCCACGGGGGCACCGGCGAAGTCGTCGAAGATCCTGTCGGTCACGCGGATGATGTGGCGGTTGATGAAGTCCACGCCTTCCCGTGCGCCGTCCTCCTGATCCTTGAGGCAGCACTCCCATTCCAGAGATGCCCAGCCCTGGTAGTCGTACTGGGCGAACTTGGAGAAGATGGTCTTGAAGTCCACCTGCCCGTCACCCAGGGAGCGGAAGCGCCCCGCCCGTTCCAGCCAGGAGGAATAGCCGCCGTAGATGCCTTGGCGCCCGCTGGGCAGGAATTCCGCGTCCTTCACATGGAACATGCGGATGTGCTCGCGGTAGATGTCGATGTAGTCGAGATAGTTCAGCTGCTGCAGCACGAAGTGGCTGGGATCGAACAATATCTTGCAGCGTTCATGGTGACCGACCAGTTCATGGAAGCGCTCGAAACTCGTGCCGTCGTGCAGGTCCTCGCTGGGGTGGATCTCGTAGCACAGGTTCACGCCCTGCTCGTCGCAGGCGTCCAGGATGGGGCGCCAGCGGCGTGCCAACTCCTCGAAGGCGGTCTCGATGAGGCCCGCTGGGCGCTGCGGGAACGGGAACAGATAGGGCCAGGCGAAGGAGCCCGAGAACGTACCCATCTCCGTCAGGCCCATGCGGCGCGAGGCGCGGGCCGAGCGCTTGAGCTGCTCCAGCGCCCAGGCCGTGCGCGCCTGCGGATTGCCGCGCAGGGCCTCGGGGGCGAAGCTGTCGCACATGGCGTCGTAGGCAGGATGCACGGCGACGAGCTGGCCAAAGATGTGCGTGGTCAGCTCGCTGGCCACCAGGCCGTGCGAGGCAAGCATGCCGTTGACGTCGTCGCAGTAGGCCTGGCTTTGCGCGGCGGTGGCCACGTTGAACAGGCGCTGGTCCCAGGCCGGGATCTGCAAGGCCTTGAAGCCCACGCCTGCGGCCCAGCGTGCAATGTCCTCCAGCGAATTGAACGGTGCCTTGTCGTCGGCGAACTGCGCAAGATGAAGGCTTGGCCCTTTGATTGTCTGCATGTTTTTCCTTGCTTTGATGTATTGTTTGTCAATCGACAAAGAATAGTATCACGCAAACGCAGTCGCTTTCGACAGGCAGGTGTGCTGCGACGTGGATGACACGCCGCTAAGATGCCGCACCGACTTTTGAGAGGAACAAGGAAGATGGCTGGAAGACCCAGGGAATTTGATCGGGACCAGGCGCTGGAGTGCGCCATGCTGGCGTTTTGGCAGCGCGGCTATGAGGGCACATCCATGGCCGACCTTGTCCAGGCCATGGGCATCGCCTCGGCCCGCATCTATGCAGCCTTTGGCAGCAAGCAGGCGCTGTTCCGCGAAGCCATACAACGCTATGAGTCCGGGGCCGGCTGCTTTGCCGATCGGGCCCTGGCCGAAGAGTCACTGGTGCGTGAAGCCATCTCACGCATGCTGCGCGATGCGGCGACCACCTATACGGAACCAAGCCGGCCACAAGGTTGCATGGTTGTCATGGCAGCGACCAATTTTGCGCAAGAGAACGAGGAAGTGGCAGCCTGGCTGGCCGTGCACCGTCGCCAGCGCACACAGTCCATCATCGACCGACTGCAACGCGCAATGGACGAGGGCGAGTTGCGGAAAGATGCGGATGTGCAGTCCCTGGGCGACTTCTATGCCACGCAGTTGCACGGCATCTCAGTACAGGCTCGTGACGGCGTGTCGCGCCCGCGCCTGCTCGCTGCTTCCGCGACCGCTATGGGGGTGCTGGACCAAGCGTTGTGCCCGGCTCTGAAGCCTTGAGCTGCAGTGCGGCTAGAGTGAGTCTGCGGACAATTGAGTCAGGCGCTTGTTCAAGCGGGGCAAAGGCTGATTCCTGAGCACATGTTGCCCTGCAGACGGCCCGGGCACAGAGTCCATGGGGAGAATCTAGCAGCGGTTTGCACAATGGTTCGGTGAGGGCGTGTAGGCACGCGGCGGCTCACTTCGGGCAAAGCTACTGCAGCACGCTCTATTGGTGCTTAAGCGTCACTCATCGGAAAACCGTCGTGGACGCGCACCACCATCGGCCTCCGGATGACCGTTTTTTGAGCAGTGACGGCGAGGCCATGCTATCCATCAGGTCGGCGACAACCGAAGCATCGCGGACATGGACAGGCGAGTCTGAAACGACCGGGTGTGTTGTGTGCGGCCACGGCTCTCGGCCAGGAGCGCAGCTCGCTCGGCTGTGTTCAGAGTTAGGCGACGACAGGTTGCGGCCACTCAAGCTTGGCAACGTGGTCGCTGCACATTCCAGTACCCTGGATTGCAGGAGTTTGGAGGAGGCGCCTATTGCTGAAGTCCGAGCTGGTTACACAATAGTTCGGGCATACGTTCTCTGAATCCTTTAGTCCTATAGATAGGGGGCTGTGAGACAGGTATAACTTGCAGGGCACCTCCAATCTGAGGCAGTCCTTGAGAGGAAAACCCGAAATGGCACATGACTCACCCAGCCAGGGTGGAATGACCCTGGCGCCTGACCAGTTGGACGCCTATCTCGCAAAGATCGGGGTCAATCAGCCTGTTTCGCTCGACCACGACAGTCTGTCAAAACTGCATCGGGCCCATCTCATGACCTTTACCTGGGAGGCACTGGATGCTTTCATGGGATGGCCGTCTTCGATCGCACCAGCCGCTGCCTTCACAAAAATGGTGAAGAGCCAGCGAGGAGGCTGGTGCTACGAGATGAACGGGCTGTTCGGGGCTGCACTCGACGCTTTAGGGTTTCGCGTGACCCGCCTGTGTAGCGGTGTCAATCGTGAAATCCTGGGCGATGCGGTCATTGGTAACCATCTGAGCTTGCGTGTCGATCTCGATCGTCCCTATCTCGCAGAGGTCGGCTTGTCCGATGCCATCGTCGAGCCTGTGCCGCTTGCCCCGGGGCCGATCAGCCAACGCGGCTTCGATTTTTCGATCATGCCGACGGACGACGGTTGGCTGCGCTTCAGGAACCATACGCGTGGCATGGCGCACAGTTTCGATTTCCGGCCCGATTACAGCGATGAGATTGCCATCTCCAGCATGCTTGGCTGGCTGACGCAGGATCCTGGCTCTCCGTTCACCAACGCGCTGGCGATTCTGCGGCATACGCCAAATGGCTATGTCAGCCTGAAAAACGATTGTCTGTGCCGCGTAACGGCAGACAGCACTACCGAACAGCGCATCTCGAGCGCCGATCAATTGGCCGACACGTTCGCAACGATTTTTCACATCGACGTTCCCCCGTATGAGGGTGTCTGGGAAAAGATCCAGACGATCCGTGGTGAGGCAACCACCTGAACAACCCTGGAGATCAGTCGAAGTTGGCAGAAGATGGTGAGACTCACCAGGAGCTTCTTGTTCCCCGAGACGATCTGCCAGCGCTGATCGACGGCCCAACCGGTGTCAGTTGACCCTCACGCAGGTACCGGGTGGAGAAGGGCCACCTGCTGGAAGGCGGCTGACATGCACTGGAGCAGATTTGTCGCCAGTGCCAGCCTGTCTTGGTGCGGCGCAGTTCGGCTTCCTTCTGAGAAGCGCCAGCTCGGCCAGAACCAACCGAGCACGCTCACCGAGCGGTTTTCACCGAATGGTCGTTTGCGTTCGGGGGCGTCGATGCCATGCAGCCTCACCCTGACCTTTTCGCATTGCCCAGGCCCTTCACATCGGGCGCTCAGGGCGTCGTCTTTGAGATGTCGACGAGCAAGCCAAGGAGGACGCCTGCAGTATCGGATAAGGGTGTTCTGCGAGCAGCTTCCGTAGCCTGGGCCAGGCGTCAAACAGTGCATGCTTCAGCACTCGCGTGCGTGTGCGTCATCCTCGAATGTGGGTGCTCAGAAAAGCTGGAGACTTCTGCAAGTTGCTGATATTTATGGAGATATGAAGCTTTGCGCAGAGTGGGGCGGCGGTTCGGGGCATCCAGTACCCACCACCAAAACGCACAGAAGGCTTGGAGAGTGCTAAGCCTTCTGTGCGTTTCGGCGTTTGTTGCTACTGAAGGTCACGGTTGTTCGGGGTATTTCTATGCAAGATGCACTGGCTCTACAGCGGCAATGGAAAAGCTGGCAGTTAGAATGGACAGGATTAGCCTAACCCTGTTGGTGGAGGTTGGATGGCAGTTCTGTAGAGCATCAGTGCCCTGTAGAGGCCCGGTCGGTGGCGCAAGCGGGTCGCACGGCTTTCACCATTGTTAATGAGGCGAACGTAAGTTCGCCTTTATTTTTGCTGCCGCAGAAAGATTGACCATGTTCGAATCCATCCGCAAGCATTCCAAGTTCGTGATGATCTTGTTGTTCTTGCTGATCATTCCCTCTTTCATTTTTGTCGGAGTCAACCAGAACTACTTCACCGAGTCCAGCCAGACCGTGGCCCGCGTGGATGGGCATGACATCACCCAGCAGGACTGGGATAACGCTCACAGGGCTGAAAGCGACCGCCTGCGTGCGCAGAATCCGACCATGGATGCCAAGCTTCTCGACTCGCCAGAGGCGCGTTATGCCACGCTGGAAAAGCTGGTGCGTGATCGCGTGCTGGCTGCTGCTGCTGCCAAGATGCACCTGACAACGCCCGATGCACAACTGGTGCGTACCTTGCGTGAGATCCCCGCGATTGCCTCATTGCAAAAGCCCGATGGCTCGCTGGATGCCGAAGCCTACAAGGCTCTGGTGGGCTCGCAGGGCATGACTCCCGAAGGGTTTGAAGCCAATCTGCGTCGTGAACTGGCTCTCAATCAGGTACTGGGTTCCGTGTCTTCGACCAGCTTCACGACTGCTGCACAGCTGCAGCAGGCCATGGATGCTCTGTATCAGCGCCGCGAAATTCAGGTTGCCCGGTTTGATGCCAGCGCTTTTGTCGGCAAGGTACAGCCCACGGAAGCCGAACTCAAGGCCTTCTATGAATCGCACACCAGCCAGTTCAAGCAGCCCGAGGCTGCCACAGTGGAATATGTGCAACTGGATGTGGCGACGGTAGAGAAGAGCATTGTCCTGAGTGAAGATGATCTGCGCACCTATTACAAGGAAAACGCGGCCCGTCTTGCCGGCCCGGAAGAGCGTCGTGCCAGCCACATCCTGATCAATGCGGCCAAGGATCTTCCAGCTGCAGAGCGTGAAAAGGCCAAAGCCAAGGCAGAGCAACTGCTGGCCCAGGTGCGCAAGGATCCCAAGAGCTTTGCCCAGGTGGCCAAGGCCAATTCGCAGGACCCCGGCTCTGCTGCCAATGGTGGTGATCTGGGCTACTTCGGCCGAGATGCCATGGTCAAGCCATTTGAAGAAGCCGTTTTCAAGATGAAGCAGGGCGACATCAGCGATGTGGTCGAGTCTGACTTTGGCTTTCACATCATCGAGCTGACCGGCATCAAGCAGCCCAAGGTCCCCTCGTTCGAGGAAATGCGTCCCAAGCTGGAAGCAGACCTCAAGCAGCAACAGGCTCAGCGCAAGTTTGCAGAGGCGGCAGAAGCCTTCTCCAACGCCGTTTACGAGCAGTCCGAAAGCCTCAAGCCTGTGGCCGAGAAGTTCAAGCTGAGCATTCACAAGGTCGAGAACGTGACGCGTGAGCCAGCCCCTGGTGCGCAAGGTCCTCTGGCCAACAAGCGTTTCCTTGAGGCGCTGTTCTCCGCAGATTCTCTGGAGAACAAGCGCAATACCGACGCAGTGGAGCTGGCTCCCAGCAACCTGGTGGCTGGCCGTGTGCTGAGCTATGCTCCTGCACATACTCAGTCCATGGATGAAGTGGGTGAGAAGCTCAAGCAACTATATGTGGCGCATCAGTCCGCAGAGCTGGCCAAGCAGGAAGGTAAGGCCAAGATGGCCGAATGGAAGGCCAAGCCTGAAGCTGCCCAGCTGCCTGCGGCCGTCGAGGTGGGGCGCGATCAAGCCAGGGATCTGCCGCGTGAAGTGCTGGATGCCGCATTGCGCGCCCCCACGAATGCCCTGCCTGCATGGGAGGGTGTCGATCTTGGCAATGCAGGTTACGCGGTGATCAAGGTCAACCGCATTGCCCAGCGTCCTGCGCAAGATGCTCAGGTGCTGGAGCAGCAAAAGGCGCAGTTCACGCAGTGGTCTTCCATGGCTGAAGTCATGGCCTACTATGAACAGTTGAAGAAGACCTTCAAGGTCCAGATCAAGGTTGCGCGTCCTCAGTAAGGCATTTAAATCAGGCGCGAGTTTATTTGCGGTCTGATTTATGCATTACAATAGATGCTTCTACGGTGGCTGTAGCTCAGTTGGTAGAGTCCAGGATTGTGATTCCTGTTGTCGTGGGTTCGAGTCCCATCAGCCACCCCAGAATTTTGAAAACGCTCTGCAGCGCAGAGCGTTTTTACTTGATGAGAGGTTTTTACCTTGAATCGTTGCTAGTTCAGTGTTTGTTGCTCTCAAATTTGATTGGAGAGCTCAAATTCTGAAGTAGAATAGAGACTTCTACGGTGGCTGTAGCTCAGTTGGTAGAGTCCAGGATTGTGATTCCTGTTGTCGTGGGTTCGAGTCCCATCAGCCACCCCAGTTTATAAAATGCCTCACAGGTTTTCTTGTGAGGCATTTTTGTTTTTGCAGCCCTGCTGAGCAGGGTGCGCAGGCCGCTTTGAAGTTCTCCTTCCTCGCGAAACAGACCGTCCGGCGCTGAACGCCTCGTGACAGTGGTTGTTGGCGGTGCGCGCCTTCAGTTGCCGCTCATGGTTGAGCCGCGGCCGCCCCGAAAGAAGACGATGTGCAGTATCACTACGGCAGGGCGCTGTTGCATAACTCCTGCACTCAACTGCGATGGCCCCACCGGATGAGTGAATCGAGCTGGAGCAAGCAGCGCTTGCCGCACCATAAACTGGAGGTTGTACAGCACAGCATTGAAGGCCCGAGGTGATTTGAGCATCCGAAGGGGCTGGAGGTTCAGGTGCACTCCCGTCCAAGCCGAAGTGGCCTGTATTTGCTCGCAGACTCCATGAGCATCAAGTTCTTGGGGGGAGGTGAATGGAAAGCCAGGAAGCATGGCGCCGTCGCCAATGGCGCAAGGTGCATCTGGGCATAGACGCACAGACAATGCAGATTCGAGCCATCGTCGTGACCACTAACGAGGTGGGTGATTCGCCAGTAGTGGCTGAGCTGCTTGGCCAAATACCCAACACCTGAAGAGGTGGCCAGCTTTACGAGCGACGGCGCATATGACGCGCAGGATGTGCATGAAGCATGTCACGGCCGCAGCGCTATCCCCATCCCCATCATCCCGCCACGTAAAGGAGCAAGACCGCGTAAATGGTTGGCCTTTACGCATCGCAACGAGGCCGTTAAGGCGTGCAAGCGAGTGGGGCGCGCTATCTGGAAGCGCTACAGCGGCTACCACCGCTACAGCTTGGTGCCAACCAAGATGAATTGCTTCAAACGCCTGGGGGAGAAAGCGATGGCCAGGACGTTTGAGCGTCAAGTCGTTGGGCTCAATATTCGTGCATCCATCCTCAATCGATTGACTGAGCTGTGCATGCTGCAGACGGTGGGGCCGTTGCATAACTGGGTCTGGGGAAAGCGCCGCCTCAAATGGAGTTATGCAACAAAGCCCTCCGACACGGTATTGGCCCTGGCGACAAGGCGCTTCTGATGCTCAAGCTGCATTCCTGGGCTCGCATCACAGCCATCCGGGGCTGTGGTGCCTCACCAAAGTCAGGCTCATACGAGGCCACAGAAACAAACAACCAGTTCAAGGCCGGCGAGGTGTGGGCAGGAGCTTCACTTGCTTACACATCGAATACCTGTAAGCGATTGAATAACCTAGACTTGTTGCTATGAAAAAGTTACTTGGAGTCTCGGCATTCGCGTTGTTCTTGTCCGGCTGCTATGCACATCACGGACATGGTTATGGGCACCGTCACCATGATGGGTTCTACGGGCATCCGCACGGTCACAAGCATCATGGCCATCGGTCAGGTGGTCATGGCGGAGGACATAAGCACCACGGCGGGCGTGGGCATGGTCGACGCTAGGCCTCAAACACAAAAAAGCCACCTTTGAGGTGGCTTGGTTTATCTGGAGACTGTTTAGAAAGCGTCGACGCTGTACTCGCCTTCGGGAGGGTTCTGGGACAGCATCCGCAGAACTTCTTCAGGGGAGCGCGGTTCCGGCATTGGCGTCATGATCTCTTGAATCGTCGCTTTGAGTTCAGGATAGGCGGCGTACAGGTAGGTCATGGCAACTCCTTGAAGGGTGGATGGAAGCTGATGTGTTTCTTTTTAACGTTTGACTGTGTCAGTTCGTTGACAGGAATGTAAGTCGCGAGGTGTGCTTACAGATTCTCAGGCAGGCATTGCACGGTCCTGTCGTCCAGTCACTGGCTGTCTGCCCGGACAGGAAAGGCTGCGCGTGCAGCGACTCGGATCGCACCGCCAGGAGGAGGCTGAGGTCGGTATCCGCCCAAGCCGGACCAGCGGCTCAGGGTATCGCTGCTGCGCAGGGCAGACGGCAAGCGCGATGGCGCCAAGCGGTTTGGTCATGGTTCTTCATCCTCTTCGCCGCAACGCAGCGAGTTGGATCATTAGCGGCGATGGCAGGGTTTTGCCGGATACTGGCAGTCAATCTGGTGCAGGGCTCTGTCAGCCATGTGCGGTGCGTGATGGCGCGGTCGAGAAACTCTGACAGGTGCTCCAGACGGAGACGGGCTTGTGATTGCGCAATGGCATTTGGCCGTGCTGCTGTGGCAGTCGACTTACTGGCTCGATCGTGGAAAAAAGGCTTGGCTAATAGGAGAGGGCCGCTGGCTAGCTAAAACGCTGCAAGCCCTCGCTTGTCAGCGCCCCACGATGAAGAGGCGGTACAGCGATTTGCTGCACCATGAGATGAATCATAAACGCAATTGAGAATCGTTTGCAAATAACCGTGCGATTCTCAGGACTATAGAAAGAAAGTGCCAATGCCTGGAGGTATGAAACTGAATTGCTCCAAGAGTTGCTCGATAGATACGGGCGCTGGGTTCAGGAGCGTTTGAAGAGGTTGCGATGTGCCAGTGCCGAGGAGCGGTATCAGTCTCTGCTGCAGGAAGATGAACCATCAATCTCTTTTATTGCGGACTGGCGCTAGACAGGCTCAGCTTGAGCTGCAGGCCGCGTCCATGAAGTTCCATCATGTGCTGTTTGCGGCCTAAGTCCTGAAGAGTGAGCACTTGAACTCTGTGCGCTGGCGCCTGGCCAAGGCTTGCATGATGCTCAACCCATGGTCTGCGTTCCCTCTGGTTGATATTTCGGATGCTGCTGACGTATGCCCGATAAGGCATACCTCTATAGCGGCCATTCATCGCGACACTGAGGCGTATGTCCTGCCTGTTTATCGGTATTCAGCGGCGTGGCCAAAGTCCCAAGCATGATCCGCTGGCGCCTTATTTTGCGTTTACCGTTGTGAGCACGTTGATAACGTGTAAGGGCTTGTGCTGCATGGATGCCTTGGCTGGTCCCACGGCCGTAGGCTCTCGCTAGAGCTTAACTTTGACCCAAGCCGCATTTCGCGGCTTTGTTCATAAGGAGGGCATCATGAATCCTGATCAAACCAAGGGTGCGCCGAAGGATGCTGCGGGCGGGGTTCAGGAGAGGTTTGGTGAACTCATGGTCAGTCCTGAACAAGAAGCCAGGGGGATCGCAAAGGAGGTTGAAGGCTTCGCTCAGAAGAAGGCCGGTGATCTGAAAGAAGCGATTCAAGAGGCGGTCAAAAAAAATAAGCTGCAAGTGCTCTAAAGAGCAAGCCCGGCTAGGTTCGCCATCTGGCTTTTGTGTTGCTCCCTGTCCGGGTTTATTACTGAATATTTATTCATGCTGTGAATTTATACATATGTGCTACAATCCAGCGGTCGGGGAAATCATGCTGGCGCCTAGGAATGGTGGTTGGCCCCCGACGCGGAATATCGCGAGGTGGAGCAGTCTGGTAGCTCGTCGGGCTCATAACCCGAAGGTCGTTGGTTCAAATCCGGCCCTCGCAACCAATAAAGCCCTGGTCGGAAACGGTCAGGGCTTTTTTGCCATCTTTATGTCATATTTCGAGAGCAAGATACGCGTCGCTAGGTTCAGGTTGTAGCACTGAAAGATGGCTTAACCCCTGGCGCCAATTCCCAAGCCCTGGCTGTAGCAGCCGGGGCTTTTTCTTTTTTGCCTTCTGTCAGGCGAGAGCTGGTTGCTGTGGCCAGGGCTTTGTCTCGTCGGCTTTTCTTGTTCTCTTGTGTCAGCCAAGGCTACGCCCGGGTGACATGACGCACGGGTGATGAGAGGGCTGCTTCATCGCTCACGGAGAGCTCCTGCATGTGTCACCTTTGGCCGAAGGTGTGGAAGCTGGAATTGCGGAGGCAGCCGGTTTTCTTGCCTTGAGGGCGCAAGGCATCAATGTTTCGTGCTGGCCTTAGAGGGGTAAGGCGGTTCTTGGTCTGCTGCCAAGCCACAAATAAATATGATGGCGCGTATAAGCCGGCAAAGTTGCGAAGCATAGACAGACAAAAGGGGTTAGATCTTTCGATCTAACCCCTTGTCATTTGGTCGGAGCGGCGGGATTCGAACTCGCGACCCTCTGCTCCCAAAGCAGATGCGCTACCAGGCTGCGCTACGCTCCGAAGCCTCTATTCTAACTACAAAAAATTGCTCATTTTTTGAAAGTGCCGAATTTTTATGGCGAGGCGCTATTTATTTTGAACGAGGTGTCGTGGGGGCCGGGCCACGGTTGGCCAGATGGCGGAAGGTGATGCGGCCCTTGGTCAGGTCGTAGGGCGACATTTCCAAAGACACTTTGTCGCCGGCCAGAATGCGGATGTGGTGCTTGCGCATCTTGCCGCCGGTATAGGCAATCAGTTGGTGACCGTTGTCCAGCGTGACGCGAAAACGCGAGTCAGGCAGGACTTCCGTCACGGAGCCTTGCATTTCAATCAGTTCTTCCTTGGCCATTTGTTCAATCTCTCAGAAAAGGTCAGTTGCGGCGCTTGCTCGTCATCACCACGGAAAAGGCCTGAGCAGTACAAGTGCTCAGGCCTCAATGTGGCAAGGGCGCTGCGCTGTTTGCGCAGACCGAACAAAAGGCCGATATCCAATCAAGCCATGCTGTGAAACAGCATTCAGCTAAACATTGGAATTGTAGCGTCTAGCCTTCGCTTATGCCCTCATAAAGGGGTAAAGCGTCGCAGCGATGAGACGGGTGCATGGGTCTTTGTCATGACGCTTGCATCATTGAGATGCCATGACCGGGTGGTTGCCTGGATGGGGAAAACGCCTGTAGCCCTCAAAGACAGCCGCCGCTGCCGTGGTCTTGGCTAGAATCCTGTTCGACAGCTCTATAACTTTGATAGCAAAATCCCATTGTGTCTGATCGACTTGCCGTACTTTCCCAATATTTCTTGCCCAAGCAGGCGCTGACCGCGCTGATGGGAAAACTGGCGCAAGCCGAAGCTGGCGGATTGACGACGGCGGTCATTCGCCGCTTTATCCAGCGCTACCAGGTGAACATGGCCGAAGCGGCCAATCCCGATCCTGCTGCCTACAAGACCTTCAATGCCTTTTTCACACGTGCGCTCAAGGATGGTGTTCGCCCTCTGGCACAGGCGGACTGGATTTGCCCGGTAGATGGTGCGATCAGCCAGTTCGGCAGGATCGAAGGCGAGCAGATATTTCAAGCCAAGGGGCATCAATACAGTGCGACTGCCCTGGTAGGAGGCGATGCGGCTCTGGCTCGTCAGTTCGATAACGGCAGTTTTGCCACGATCTATCTGAGCCCGCGCGACTATCACCGCATTCATATGCCTTGTGCCGGCAAGCTGCGCAGCATGACCTATGTGCCAGGTGATCTGTTCTCGGTGAACCCGGTTACCGCACGTGGCGTACCCGGCCTGTTTGCGCGCAACGAGCGCGTGGTCTGCGTGTTCGATACCGACCATGGCCCCTTCGTGCTGGTACTGGTGGGCGCGACGATCGTGGGCAGCATGGCCACGGTGTGGCACGGTCTGGTCAACCCGCCCCGCCCAGGCCATATCAAGACCTGGAATTACGAGGGTGCCGAAGCAGTGACGCTGGCCAGCGGCGAGGAGATGGGCCGCTTTCAGCTTGGCTCCACCGTGGTCATGCTGTTTCCTCAGGCTGCAGGCCTGCAGTTCAATCCGCAGTGGCAGCCGGCGGCGCCGGTGCAACTGGGTCAGGTCATGGCCAACGCCCAGATCAAACTGGGCTGACAGCCGGGTTCCATAGAAAAAGCCGCTGATGCCATGAGCTCAGCGGCTTTCTTGTTTTGAGGGATCAAAGAAACCAGGTCAGCGGCTCGGGCCTGCGCTCGGTGGTGAACACCGTGGGGGCAAGACTCAGGCGATCGGGTTTTACCGGGTCGTCGTGACCTCGGAGGTAGACCATTAGTTCGCGTCTGCGCAAGATGACATGGCTGACGATTTCGCGTCGGCCATTCTGAGTGACCTCGGTGCCGGGGCGAAACAACGGCATATGAAACAGGCCACTGCGTGTGGTGGGCGGCGATGCCGCAACTTCATTGGAGGCGAGCTGCATGGGCTTTCCGTAGTAGTGGTGACTGCTTATCGGCAGCGAATCATCAAACTAAAGCCCGAATTGCCAGGCCTGGTTCAACCGGGCTGGGCCAGGGCCTTGAGCAGCTCGGTCTCCATGCGCAACTGACTGTTGTTGTCCTGCAGTTCAGGGCCTTCGATGAGGAAGGTGTCTTCCACGCGCTCGCCCAGGGTGCTGATCTTTGCCAGATGCACGCTGATATGGTGCTGGGCCAGGATGCGAGCAATGATGTAGAGCAGGCCGGCGCGGTCTGACGCGGAGATGGACAGCAGCCAGTGCTGGGCTTTTTCATCGGGGCGCAGGATGACGCGCGGAGCGAATGGAAAGCTTTTGACGCGGCGCGACAGCCGTCTTTGCGATGGCGTGGGCAACGGGCCGCCCTGCAGCAGGGTCTGCGTCAGATCGCTTTCCACCATGTGCATGAGTTCGCGGTATTGCTCCTGCATGGTGGGTGCGACGACCTGAAAGGTGTCCAGTGCGTAATCGTTGTTGGCCGTGTGCACGCGCGCATCGAGAATGGAAAACCCGGCCCGATCGAAGTAGCTGCAGATGCGGGCAAACAGATCGGGCTGGTCAGGTGCATAGACCAGCACTTGCAGGCCTTCGCCGGCCAGCGACCGCCGGGCGCGTACCACAGGCTTGCCCTGGCCCACATGGCGTGAGAGATGGCGGGTATGCCAGGCGATGTCGGCCGCTTCATGGCGCATGAAGTAGCTCACATCCAGTGTCTCCCAGAGTTTCTTGTGGGACTCGAAAGGCTGGGCGGACAGGGCCAGCTGTACCAGTGCCTCACGCTTGCGGGCTTCGATTTCGGCGGCGGCATCCGGGGCGCGGCCACCCAGCACGCGCAAGGTCAGGCGGTAGGTGTCTTCCAGCAGCTTGCCTTTCCAGGCGCTCCAGACCTTGGGGCTGGTGCCGCGAATGTCGGCCACCGTCAGCAGGTACAAGGCGGTGAGCTTGCGCTCGTTGCCGACGCGTTCGGCAAAGGCGCGAATCACATCGGGGTCGGACAAGTCCTGCTTCTGGGCCACCTGGCTCATGGTCAGGTGCTCGCGCACCAGAAACTCGACCAGCTCCGCATCGGCCTTGTCGATCTGGTGGGCGCGGCAAAAACGCTTGACTTCGACGGCGCCGATCACGGAGTGATCGCCGCCTCGGCCCTTGCCGATATCGTGGAAGAGAGCAGCCAGATACAGGATCCAGGGCTTGTCCCAGCCCGCGGCGAGCTGGGAACAGAACGGATACTCATGGGCATGCTCGGCCATGAAGAAGCGCCGCACATTGCGCAGCACCATCAGGATATGCTGGTCCACGGTGTAGACGTGGAACAGATCGTGCTGCATCTGTCCAACGATGCGGCGGAAGGGCCAGAGATAGCGACCCAGTACCGAGGTCTGATTCATCAGCCGGATGGCATGGGTGATGCCGCGCGGCTGCTGCAGGATCTTCATGAAGGTGGCGCGATTGACCGGGTCGCGACGGAAGGCGCTGTCCATCACATCGCGGCTGGCATACAGCGCGCGCAGGGTGCGCGTCGACAGACCCGTCAATCCCTCATGCTGCTCATACATGAGAAAGGTTTCGAGAATGGCATGCGGATCGCGCTCGTACAGATCGTCGCTGACCACCTCGATGGTGCCGGCCTTCTCGCAAAAGCGATCATTGAGCTGAATCAGCTCGTGCGATCCGGGGTTCAGGCGCTCTTCGATGCTCATGCGCACGATCTGGCACAGCTGGGTCACCGCCTTGGCGGCCCAGTAATAGTGACGCATCAGGGTCTCGCCAGCGCGCATGGCCAGCTTGCGGCCTTCCGGCGTAGTGGAGCGGTAGCCAAAGGCTTCGGCCACGGCGGTCTGCAGGTCAAAGACCAGCCGGTCCTCATGGCGGCCGGCAGAGGCATGCAGGCGGGCACGGATCAGGCTGAGCAGGGATTCATTGGATTCGAGCTGCTGAACCTCGAAATGGGTGATCAGGTCCTGCTCGGCCAGTTCATGCCAGCTGTTGCCGAAGCCTGCTGCCTTGGCCAGCCAGAGCATGGTGTGCAGATCGCGCAGTCCGCCGGGCGATTCCTTGCAGTTGGGCTCGAGCGAATAGGGCGTGAAGTCATATTTGGCGTGGCGCTGGCGCATTTCCAGCAGCTTGCCTTCGACAAAAGCCTTGGGATCGAGTTGCGCGCGAAACGCCTGCTCGAAGTCGGCAAACAAGGCCTTGCTGCCGGTGATGCGGCGTGACTCCAGCATGGCGGTCTGCACCGTCAGGTCCTGCGCAGCCTCCTGCAGGCATTCGGCGATGCTGCGCACGCTGGAGCCGATTTCCAGGCCTGCATCCCAGCAACTGCTGATGAACTGCTCGATGCTGGCCGCCAATTCCGCAGCCGGCTGTGCACTGCTTTGGGGCAGCAACACCAGCACATCGATGTCCGAATAGGGAAAGAGCTGGGCGCGTCCATAACCCCCCACGGCCAGCAGGGCAGCGCCTTGCGGCATCTGCGCGCGTTGCCAGAGGGTGCGCAGAAGACCGTCGGCCAGTTCACTGAAATGGTGCAGCACTCCGCGCACGCTGCGTCTGCCCAGCGTAGGGTTGCGCAGCAACTCCATCTGCCGGGCCTTGGCCTCACGGTATTGCTCGCGCAGGCCCTGTAGCGAGGAGAGGTCGGAGACGTCGGCAGAGTGGGCGTAGGAGTGGGCAGGGGAGGTCATGCGCAGTAGAAAAAAGCGTTTCAACAGGGCAAGTGCTTGAGCGTCACCTTAACCCAACTGACTTGGGCTTGAGGCCTGTGATGGCAAAAAGATGAGCGCATGGCGCTTGCAGTACAAGGTCTGCAAGCAAAAAATATGCCGCATCCGGCTTTGGCCGGTGCGGCATGCAGGTCAGCGGCGGCAGCGCGCTCAGGTGCGGATGGACGTGATGAAGTCAGGCGGAGTGGGTGAGCCCTCGGACCAGGTCAGCACGTCATAGCCGGTCTTGGTGACGGCCAGCATCAGCTCCCACTGGGCGGTCAGGCTGCGGTCCTTGGTGACGACGGTCCAGCCGTCGGGCATGGCCTTGATGTCGCGCTTGCCCAGATTCAGCATGGGTTCGATGGTGAAGACCATGCCTTCTTCCAGCACCACGCCTTCGCCGGGGCGGCCGTAGTGCAGCACCTGGGGTTCGTCGTGGAACACCTTGCCGATGCCGTGGCCGCAGTATTCGCGCACCACGGACAGGTTGTTGCTTTCCGCGTAGGTCTGGATGGCGTGGCCGATATCGCCCAGCGTGGCACCGGGCTTGACCTGGGCAATGCCCTTCCACATGGCTTCGAACGTGAGCCTGGACAGGCGCTTGGCCGCAATCGTGCCTTCGCCAATGATGAACATGCGGCTGTTGTCGCCGAACCAGCCGTCTTCGGTGATGATGGTCACGTCGACATTGACGATATCGCCCTTCTTCAAAGGCTTGTCGTTGGGGATGCCGTGGCACACCACATGGTTGACCGAGGTGCAGACATAGGCCGGGTAGGGCGTCATACCCGGAGGCTGATAGCCCAGGCAGGCCGTCTTGGTGCCTTGCTCGGCCATACGCTTGGCGCACAGATCGTCGATCTGCTGGGTGGTGATGCCGGGTTTGATGTGGGGGGTGATGTAGTCCAGCACATCCGAAGCAAAGCGGCCTGCAACGCGCATGCGCTCGATGTCTTCGGGGGTCTTCAGTGTGATGCTCATGGCCGCAATTATCCCATTGCGCGCTTGAACATGCAGGGCTTGTGGGTGTGAGCATTCGGACTAACCCCGAGGCACGGTAAAATCCGAGGCTCACCGAATTCAGCGCTTTGGCCAGGTCCTCTCAGGCAGGGGATTGACCAGGACGCTTTTCAACAGCCTTCACATAAACAGGCCGCCACGTGACATTGCATCTGACACAGTTTGAGGGTGGAAACGCCCTGAGCTCGTTCCGCGCCCAACAGCTTCTGACCGATCTGGTCGCCATCCACCCCAAGATCACCGGCGTATCTGCACGCTTTGTGCACCTGGTAGCCACCGAGGGCGCAGTTGCGTCCGCATTGCAAGAGCGCCTGTCGGCGCTCTTGACTTATGGTGACCCCTATACGGGCAATGCTGAAGGCCTGGCCTTCATCGTCACACCCCGCCTGGGCACTATCTCTCCCTGGGCCTCCAAGGCCACCGATATCGCCCGTAACTGCGGCCTGAATGTGTTCCGTGTGGAACGCATGACCGAGTATCGCGTGGACATGAAGTCCGGCCTGCTGGGCGGTAAGCCCGAGCTGTCTACAGAGCAGACCGCTCAGGTCGCCGCTTTGCTGCACGACCGCATGACCGAGTCCGTGTTTGCGACACGCGCAGAGGCCGAGCAACTGTTCACCACCCTGGCGGCACAACCCATGGAGTTTGTGGATGTGCTGGGCGGCGGCCGCGCAGCGCTGGAAGCCGCAAACAAGCAATGGGGCCTGGCCCTGGCCGAAGACGAGATCGAATATCTGGTCAACGCTTTCAACGACCTCAAGCGCAATCCCACGGACGTGGAGCTGATGATGTTCGCGCAGGCCAACTCCGAGCACTGCCGCCACAAGATCTTCAACGCCAAGTTCACCATCGACGGCGTAGAGCAGGAAAAATCGCTGTTCGGCATGATCCGCAACACCGAAGCGGTCTCGCCCCAGCACACTGTGGTGGCCTATGCCGACAACGCTTCCATCATGGAAGGCCATGAGGTCGAGCGATTTGTCGCCAAGTTTGATGCCAAGGCAGATGCAATCAGCGCCCCCAGCTATAAGAAGCAGGCGGCTACCAACCATGTGCTGATGAAGGTGGAAACACATAACCACCCCACGGCGATTTCGCCCTTCCCCGGAGCATCGACCGGCAACGGCGGCGAAATCCGTGACGAAGGCGCAACCGGCCGTGGCTCCAAGCCCAAGGCTGGCCTGACTGGCTTCACCGTCTCCAAGCTCTGGGGCAGCGAAGTGGGCAAGCCCGAACATATCGCCAGCCCGCTGCAGATCATGATCGAAGGCCCTCTGGGCGGCGCGGCGTTCAACAACGAGTTCGGTCGTCCCAATCTGACCGGCTATTTCCGCGAATACGAGCTGCAGGTCGGCGACATCACCCGCGGCTACCACAAGCCCATCATGATCGCCGGCGGCCTGGGCGTGATCGATTCCGAGCTGACCAAGAAGATCGAGTTCCCGGCGGGCACGCTGCTGATCCAGCTGGGCGGCCCCGGCATGCGCATCGGCATGGGCGGCGGTGCGGCAAGCTCCATGGCTTCGGGCACCAATGCCGCGGAACTGGACTTTGACTCGGTGCAGCGTGGCAATCCCGAGATCGAGCGCCGTGCTCAGGAAGTCATCAACCATTGCTGGCAGCAGGGCGCTGGCAACCCCATCCTGGCCATCCACGACGTGGGTGCCGGTGGTATCTCCAATGCCTTCCCCGAGCTGACCAACGATGCCGGGCGCGGTGCACGCTTTGACCTGCGAGCCGTCAAGCTCGAAGAGTCCGGCCTGTCGCCCAAGGAAATCTGGTCCAACGAATCGCAGGAGCGTTACGTGCTGGCCATTGCTCCGGAATCGCTGGAGCAGTTCACGGCCTTCTGCGAACGCGAGCGCTGCCCGTTTGCCGTCATCGGCACGGCTACCGAAGAGCGCCAGCTGGTGCTGGAGGACACGGCGGTCGAGTCCGGCGACCAGAAGTTCCCCGTGGACATGCCCATGAACGTGCTGCTGGGCAAGCCACCCAAGGTGCACAAGGATGTGACCAGCGTGGAGCGCGAGCTGCCCGCCATGGACCTGACCGGTGTGCCGCTGGAAAAGGCCGTGATCGAAGTGCTGGCCCACCCCACGGTGGCTTCCAAGCGCTTCCTGATCACCATCGGCGACCGCGCCGTCGGTGGCCTGACCCATCGCGACCAGATGGTCGGTCCCTGGCAGGTGCCGGTGGCTGACGTGGCCGTGACCCTGGCCGACTACAAGGGCTTCAAGGGTGAAGCCATGGCCATGGGCGAGCGCACACCGCTGGCCGCCATCAACGCGCCCGCCTCGGGTCGCATGGCCGTG
The DNA here is from genome assembly GCF_000241525.1 of Comamonas testosteroni ATCC 11996. Lineage (GTDB taxonomy): Bacteria > Pseudomonadota > Gammaproteobacteria > Burkholderiales > Burkholderiaceae_C > Comamonas > Comamonas testosteroni. The sequence continues at coordinate 164,334 of NZ_AHIL01000049.1, read as the reverse complement.
GCCGAAGCCATCACCAATATGCTGGCCGCCCCCATCGAGCTGTCCAAGGTGAAGATGTCGGCCAACTGGATGGCCGCCTGCGGCGAAGCCGGCGAAGACGCTGCGCTGTACGCCACCGTCAAGGCCGTGGGCATGGAGCTGTGCCCCGCGCTGAACATCTCGATTCCCGTGGGCAAGGACTCCCTGTCCATGCGCACGCAGTGGAGTGAGAACGGCCAGACAAAGAAGGTCACCTCGCCTGTGAGCCTGATCATCACCGGCTTTGCCGCCATCGACGATGTGCGCACCACGCTCACGCCCCAGCTCGACGCCGAGGTGGAAGATAGCACCCTGGTGCTGATCGACCTGGGCCGTGGCAAGATGCGCATGGGCGGCTCCATCATCGGTCAGGTGCTCAATCAGTCGGGCAACGAAGTGCCGGATCTGGATGAGCCCAAGGATCTGATCGCCATGGTGGATGCAGTGAATGCGCTGCGTGCCAAGGGACTGATCCTGGCCTACCACGACAAGGGCGACGGCGGCCTGCTGGCCACGGCCGCCGAAATGGCCTTTGCCGGCCATGTGGGCGTGGCCTTGAATGTGGACATGCTGATCACCGAAGGTGATGGCATCTCCGACAGCCGCATGGACAGCGGCGAAGGCAAGAACTGGGGCAAGCAGGTCTCCGGCCGTCGCGAAGACCTGACCTTGCGCGCGCTGTTCAACGAAGAACTGGGCGCCGTGCTGCAGATCAGGACCGAGGACCGTGCCGAAGTGCTGCAGGTGCTGCGCGAACATGGCCTGATCCAGTGCAGCCATGTCATCGGCAAGACCCGTCCTGCTTCGTCCCCTGTGGACGCCGGCAAGGGCGAGCTGCAGGTGTGGCGCGATGCGAACAAGGTATTCGGCGCAACCCTGTCCGATCTGCACCAGGTCTGGGATGCCGTGAGCTGGAAGATCACCCAGCAGCGCGACAACCCCGTGTGCGCCGACAGCGAGCATGCTGTGGCGGGCGAACCCACCGACCCCGGCATGCACGTGCATCTGACGTTCGATCCCAAGGAGAACGTGGCAGCGCCCTTCATCAACGTGGCTGCCAAGCCTCGCGTGGCGGTGCTGCGCGAGCAGGGCGTGAACTCCCATGTGGAAATGGCCTACGCTTTCACCGAAGCCGGCTTTGATGCGGTGGACGTGCACATGAGCGACCTGCAGTCCGGCCGTGCGCAGCTCAAGGACTTCGCCGGTGTGGTGGCCTGTGGCGGCTTCAGCTACGGCGACACCCTGGGTGCGGGCATTGGCTGGGCACGCTCCATCACCTTCAACGACCGTCTGTCCGAGCAGTTCCAGGCCTTCTTCGGTCGTACCGACACTTTCGGCCTGGGCGTTTGCAACGGCTGCCAGATGTTCGCCGAACTGGCCGACATCATCCCCGGTGCGCAGGACTGGCCGCGCTTCACGCAAAACCAGAGCAACCGCTTCGAGGCGCGTCTGAGCATGGTGGAAGTGCTGGAGTCGCCCAGCCTGTTCCTGCAAGGCATGGCCGGCTCCCGTCTGCCCATCGCCGTGGCGCATGGCGAGGGCTTTGCCAACTTCCAGTTCCGTGGCAATGCCCAGCAGGCGGTCAAGTCCATGCGCTATGTGGACAACCACGGCCAGCCTACCGAACAGTATCCGTTCAACCCCAATGGCTCGGCTGGTGGTTTGACAGCTGTGACCACGGCCGATGGGCGTTTCACCGCGATGATGCCTCACCCCGAGCGCGTGTTCCGCAATGTGCAGATGAGCTGGACTTCGGGCGATAAGTCTGAATTCAGTCCCTGGATGCGCGTCTGGCGCAACGCCCGCAAGTGGTTGGGTTGATCCCCTGGCACTGCTAGCGCAATCAAAAGGCTCTGCATTCTGCAGAGCCTTTTTTCATGGTTAATGGTCTGCACGGAGGCCGACTTCAAGGATCAGGTGAACTGCTTTCCGCGTCCTGTTGGAAGCGCAGGCCTAGATCGTCTCCAGTTGCTGCATCAGATGCTGGCGCATCAACTCGGCCATCTGCGTGGCTGGCTTCGCATCTGCATGCCAGCGGCCATAGCTGGTAAGGATATCGAAGCCTCGCCGCATGTCCGGCACATGGTGACTCAACGCATAGCCGATCAACTGCGCTTCGAGGCAGGCAATCTGGGCCTGCGGCACGATTGCCGGCACCAACGAAGCTGCTGCCACAGAAGCCTTGCCATCGGCACGCTGATCGAAAATGTTCTGGCTCATGACTCAAAACTCCAGTCGGGCCTGATCTGCAGGTCCTGGCGTTGGTGTTGAATAGCGCATGCTTTCAGCTGCGCCGATTTGCCCGCGACAGTCATGCATGAATAGCTGATGCTTTGACAGCATCAAGTCGGTAAACGCCGGATTCAGACAAAGGCTGAAATTGTCGAGCGCTACAGAACACATTCGTTGAGTGCCTGTTGTCGTAGCAGGCAAGATCCGTTGCCAACACTGCACCGGCTGTTGATAGGACAGCAGCTATCTGGACTGTTTCGTGTCCATTGGGCGACCGTAGGCCTTGGCTCTCAAGTCATGTGCGGGCCTGTGCTTAGGGGTGTGGCTGCTTCATGTCAGAATCTATCGATTGATGTGAATAGGTGTAGTAGCTCTGTGCAAAGGGCTGCTGCTTTTTTGCCTCTAGTGCAGTGTTGTGAAGCGGCACTAGCTTGGCTTTGGTATGGCAATAGTACGCAAATGCGTATATTTGTCAATATTGAGTTGCTCATATGGGTATTGGTGCGCGTTTGCGTGAGGAACGAGAACGCCTTGGCTTGAACCAGGAAGGGTTTGGCCAACTTGGCGGTGTGCGCAAACAGGCGCAGCTGCTCTACGAGAAAGACGAACGAAAGCCGGATAGCGATTACCTTGTTGCGGTTGCCGCAGCAGGTGTTGATGTGCTGTTTGTGCTGACCGGCCGGCGCCAGTCAGATCTGCCTGCGGGGGATGCCAGCGAACAGCTCTTGCTGGAGAACTTTCGACGCTGTTCGTTGGCCGCCAGACAGAATCTCTTGCAGTCCTCTATTTTGTTGGCAGCAAGCTTGCCAGCCGAAGCATCGTCAGTGGCCAGTTCTTAGACCCAGAACCGGCTTCCAAGGCTGTGACACTGGGCGTGTATGGCGACGCAAGTGTCCTGGTCGATTTGACCCAGAGCATTCAGACCCACGGTAGCAGTTTGACAGCCGGATAGGTAGCAAGGTGCAGTTGCGGGCAGCTTGCGCGGTATGAGCACCGAAGCCGGGCTGAGCCATTGGTAAGCAAAAGTAGCAGGGAGGTCGTGGCTTGGCTGCGGCGGAGTCGGCACTTGCATCTGCAGCAGCATCGGCGGACTGAATGATTGCCGGGAACAGCAGCGCCGTAGCTTGGCGAGGAAGTCGGTTGATGCATGTCACCTGGCTTCTCTGCGTTCTGATTTTTTGCACGTTTTCATCGGCACAGTGCCATGGCGATGATAGGCTGACGCATTACGCGCAACAGTTTGCGCGGTCGGTCAAACCACAGTTTTTGCCGCGCTGAATGCACTGTTTCAGCAAAGTGCGGACGAGGTTTTCCGAGGGTGGTCTTGCACTCGCCCTTGGTGCGTTAGCGCCTCGAACTATCAAGATATTGCGTCGATTCGGGACGGGAGACATTGGTGTCGCGTGTATTAGCAACGGAAGCGGAAGTTTTGGCGCTGTCGCCGGACGCTGCGTCGTCCAAGGCGGCCAAGGGACTGCAGTCCCTGAGCAAATGGCCGAACACAGGCAGCAATGATGCTGCGGTCTGGGGGGAATGCCAGGGCAGCGGCAGCAAGCCGTATCAGACTCAGGTCGATCTGAGCGGGCCGGCCTTCAAGTGCTCCTGCCCCAGCCGCAAGTTCCCCTGCAAACACGGGCTGGCGCTGATGCTGCTGCGTGCAGGTGGCCAGGTGCCAGAGGGCGGCGAGCCCCCGGAATGGGTCAGCAACTGGCTGGGTGGTCGTCTGCAAAAAGCCGAGCAGAAAGAGGCCAAGGCGGCCGCCATTGCCGCTGCGCCAGTTGCGGATCAGGAGGCTCTGGCAAGACAGCAGGCCAAGCGCGAGGACAAGCGTTGGGACAAGGTTGCTGGCGGCATGCAGGAGCTGTCGCTATGGATGCAGGACATGGTGCGCACCGGCCTGGCCAATCAGTCTGGCGACAGCCAGACGCGCCAGCACTGGAACACCATGGCTGCACGCATGGTGGATGCACAGGCCACGAGCATGGCCACGCGTATCAGGGAAGCCTGGGAGCTGGTGGACAGCCATCCGACCTGGCCGCGTGACCTGCTGGTGCAGCTTGGCCATTGGCAGCTGCTGCTGGACGCGGTGCAGCGGCGTGACTCGCTGAGCCCGGAGGTGAAGGCTGACGTCATGGCTGCCCTGGGCTGGCCCATGGACAAGGCCGAAGTACAGGCCCGTGGTGAAACCATCAGCGACGATTGGCGGGTGCTGGGTCAGCGCCTGATCGAGCGCGAGGGTCGCCTGCTGGAGCGCCGCGTCTGGTTGCAGGGCCTCAATACCGGCCGCGCCGCCCTGATGCTGGACTATGCCCAGGGTGGGCGCGGGTTCGAGACTGCCTGGGTGAGCGGAGGCGCTTATCGCACAGCCTTGAGCTTCTACCCTGGCAGGGCCAGCCTGCGCGCGGTCGCGGTCAATGGGGTTGAAGCACTCGACAGCTGCGATGCTGCGGCCCTGACGGTCAAGGCTTTGGGTGAGCCGTTGCAGCAACTGGGCGAGCGCATTGCCGCCAATGCGCTGCAGCCGGTGCAGCCGCTGTGGTGCGCGAATGCCCAACTGCTGTATGTGGAGGGGCAATGGCTGGTGAGCTGGCCCACAGGACAGAGTCAGGCGGCGCCCGTGCCTGCGGTGATTGCCGATGACGAAGCCTGGCGGCTGCTGGCGCTGAGCGGCGGCACGCCTCTGGCCCTGTTTGGTGAGTGGGAGTGTGGGCCGCAACTGGGGCGCTGGCGCTTGCTCAGCGCCTGGCAGCAGGATGCTCACAGCCAGGCCTTATCCCCCATCTGGCAGAACCAAGGAGAGATGCGATGAGCAGCGCCAATTTGTGGGCTGCACTGCAGCAGTCCAGTCTGGTCGGCTCGGACAGGCTGGCCGTGCCTGCGGTGTTGACCGCGCAGGTCGATGCCGCAGCCAGCCCCGGTTTGCAAGCCATGCAAGCTGCCTGGCTGCAGCCGGCGGCATCAACGGCTGCACAAGTGCTCAGAGCCAGCGCTGTCGCAGCCGTCCTGGAGCGGGCGGGTTGGCAACCCGGTGCGCAGGTCAGGCTCGGCGCACCTTTGAGCTCTCCGGCATTGCCTGCCGACGAGTCTCGCCGTGCGCCCGAGGATGAGCGCCTGCATGGCCTGATGCGTGATGTGCTGCAGCATGGGCCCGAGAACATGCTGGCTCCCATGTTCCATGCCCTCGATCAGGCTGGACAGCGCTTGCCTTATGCGCTCCTGGTCGAGGCTTTGAACGAAGGCCGCCGTTCGGTGGAGCTGCGTACCTGGCTGACGCCGGTGCTGGGCGAGCGAGGACGCTGGCTGGCAGGGCTCAACCCGCAATGGAGCTATGCCAGCGGTGTGCAGGAGACAGCCAATGCCGAGGTGATCTGGCAGGAGGGCTCCATCGAGCAGCGCGTGGCGCTGCTGCACAGCGAGCGTGAGACGGATGCCGACCAGGCCCGCGCCAGACTGGAAGCCAGCTTGAAGGAGCTCAATGCCAAGGAGCGTGCGCCAATGGTGCTGGCCCTGGGCGTGGGGCTGTCGATGGCGGACGAGCCGCTGCTGGAAAAGCTGCTGACCGATCGTAGCAAGGAGGTGCGTGAGAACGCGGCCCGCCTGCTCTCGCGCCTGCCGCAAAGCGCGCACAGCTTGCGCATCATGGGCTGGCTGCAGTCCATGCTGAGCCGCAATGCCAAGGGGGAATGGCAGATCGAGCCGCCCGAGGAGGGCAGCAAGGACTGGGAGCGCGACGGCATTGCGCTGCAGCCGCCGGCCTATATCAAGGGCGTGAAAGCCTGGTGGCTGCAGCAGATGGTGGAGCTTGCGCCCATCGATTTCTGGCTGCAGACCCTGGAGATGACGCCCGAGCAGCTCTGGGACTGGAGCCGCCGCAGCGACTGGAAGACCGCTTTGCGCCAGGGTTGGCTGGCGGCACTGCGCGATCAGCCCGATGTGCGCTGGATTGCGCTGCTGCAGACCATGGAGCGCGATTCACGAGCCCAGGCGTTGCTGTCGGCCCTGCTGGACCGGCTGAGCCAGCAGGGGCGCGAGGCGCTGTGGCAGACGCAGTTGCAACAGGTCAAGGGCAGCTTGGTGGACCGCATCAACACCATCGAGAGCAGCATGCCGGTGGTTGGCGTGTTTTCTCAATCCATGTCGGAGCAACTGATGGACGCTCTGGACAAGGCGCTGGGCGGCAAGCAGGCTACAGGCAGCTGGCATAGCTGGCAGGCCGACCAGGCCGTGCTGGCCTGCGCGCGCCGGCTGCATCCGGCCGTTCTGCCGCGCTTTGTGTGGCTCTGGCGTCAGCCTGCACAGGCTGAGGAACTTGCCGTGCCGCAGCAGCAGCCCGAAGCAGTAGCCCCGTCAGGGCTGGCCGGGCTCTGGCAAAAGTTGGTATCCAAGGTGGCCGATGCGACCGAAGAGGTCGCCGCAGTGGCTGCGCAAAGCAGTCTGACGCCCGAACAACAGGCGCGGCTGGAGCGCGCCCGCCTGCGCCCCTGGGATGACGAGCGCGTGCTCGAGCAACTCAACCGTATCACCGATCTGCGCATGGCCCTGCATGCAGCGCTGAGCGCCTAAGCCTTCGAATTTTTCTGCATTCAACCCGAAAGTCATCATGAGCCAAGTACTACGTCAGCACGCCGAGGCGCAATTTGCCGAAGAACTCGATGCCCTGCAGAAGGTGGACGACCGTCCGCGCCCGCCCAACTGGAAGCTCTCGCCCTGGGCTGTGCTCCAGTACCTGATGGGCGGCAAGCTCAGCAACGGGTTTGAGCTCAGCCCCAAGTACATCGGCAATCCGCGCCTGATGGAGATTGCCGTGTCCACGCTGGCCACCGACCGTGCTTTGCTGCTGTACGGCGTGCCCGGCACGGCCAAGTCCTGGGTGTCCGAGCATCTGTCTGCGGCCGTGAGCGGCGATTCGACCATGCTGATCCAGGGTACGGCTGGCACCAGCGAGGAGCAGCTGCGCTATGGCTGGAACTACGCCCAGTTGCTGGCCCACGGCCCGTCCGAGAAAGCGCTGATTCCAAGCCCGCTGGTCAATGCCATGAAGCTGGGCAAGATCGCGCGCATCGAGGAGCTCACACGTATTCCCGCCGATGTGCAGGACACGCTGATCACCGTGCTGTCCGAAAAGACGCTGCCTGTGCCTGAGCTGTCCATGGAGTTCCAGGCCGTGCAGGGCTTTTCGGTCATTGCCACGGCCAATAACCGCGACAAAGGCGTCAACGAGTTGTCGAGCGCACTGAAGCGCCGCTTCAATACTGTGGTCTTGCCTGTGCCTGCCTCGCAGGACGAGGAGGTGCAGATCGTCACCAAGCGCGTGGCCGAGCAGGGGCGGGCGCTGCAGCTGCCAACCGAGCCGCCTGCGCTGCAGGAGGTGCGCCGTGTGGTGCAGATCTTCCGCGAGTTGCGCCACGGCCAGACCGAGGACGGCAAGACCGTGCGCGTGAAGTCGCCCAGCTCCACGCTGTCCACGGCAGAGGCCATCTCGGTCATCAACAGCGGCATGGCGCTGGCCGGCCATTTCGGCGATGGCGTGCTGCGCGCGGCCGATGTGGCCTCGGGCCTGCTGGGAGCCGTGATCAAGGACCCGGTGCAGGACACGGTGGTGTGGAAGGAATATCTGGAGACCGTGGTCAAGGAGCGTAGTGACTGGAAGGATCTGTACCGCGCCTGCCGCGAGCAACTGTGAGTTGTGCTGCAGTGAATGCAGCTCTTGATACGTCGTTGCATCAACTTGCCCTAGCCGCCCTAGCGTTGCTACTGTCTTCGGTGATGGCGCCTCGTCTTAACCGCCCATCTGTGATGGGCTGAGCTGTCTTCACTGCCAGAGACCTTGCTATCCCTTTCTTGAGCCGTCTGACAAGCCCATGGCCACTTCCGCTGATTCTGTTCATTTCTTTGGCATACGCCATCACGGCCCGGGCTGCGCTCGCAGTCTGCTGCAGGCGCTTGAGGCTTTGCAGCCCGATTGCCTGCTGGTGGAAGGCCCGCCCGAGGGGGAGGCGCTGCTGCCCATGCTGCAAAGCGCCGAGCTGCGCCCGCCAGTGGCCATGCTGGTCTATATGCAGGACGAGCCCAGCCAGGCCGCGTTCTATCCATTTGCCGAGTTTTCACCCGAATGGCAGGCATTGCAGTGGGCCAGTCGCCTGGGTGTTGCAACCCGCTTCATCGACCTGCCCCAGACCCATGGCATGGCCATCGAGTTTGCCCGACGCGAAGCGCTGAAGAAGGCGGCACAGGAGGCAGAGGATGCTGTGCAGGCGGCGACTGTCCTGGACTCGGAGCAGGATGCACCGGATGTTGCGGAGGCCGCAACGCTGGCGGATATGCAGGACGGTGACGAGCATGAGTTGCAGTTGGACCTCCCGGCACCGCCCCCACAACACCTGCACCGCGATCCGCTGGACTGGCTGGCCCATGCCGCAGGCTTTGACGATGGCGAGAGTTGGTGGAACCGTCTGGTCGAGGAGCGAGGCGACAGCGAAGCACTGTTTGAAAGCATTGGGGAGGTGATGACGGCAGCTCGCGAAGAACTGTCCAAGGACGGCGAACATTGGCGCGGCGAGGAATACATGAAGCGCGAAGCACTGCGCGAAGCCCATATGCGCCAGTGCATTCGCGAGGCGATCAAAGCCGGTCACCAGCGCATTGCCGTGGTTTGTGGCGCCTGGCATGTGCCGGCGCTCAAGGCCAGCGTGACGGCCAAGGCAGATAGCGCCCTTCTCAAAGGCTTGCCCAAGGTCAAGGTGATGGCGACCTGGGCCCCCTGGACTTATCGCAACCTGGCCAGCAGCAGCGGCTATGGCGCGGGTGTGACTTCTCCGGGCTGGTACCAGCATCTGTGGCAGTGCTATCAATCGTCCCAGAGTTTGGAATCAAATCAGCCTCAAACGCTTGATGGTAAAGCGCAGGTAGCTATCAAAAAAGAGGTTTCTCCAGCCACACTGCGCACGGCGGGCTGGCTGACGCGCGTGGCCCATCTGCTGCGCGACAAGGATCTGGACTGCTCCAGCGCTCACATCATCGAGACCACGCGTCTGGCCGAGGGCCTGGCGGCGCTGCGCGGCCAGCCCATGCCCGGCCTGGACGAAATCAACGAGGCCATCGTCACCGTGATCTGCATGGGCGAGGACGCACCGCTCAGGTTGATCGATGAGGAACTGACCGTCGGTCATGTGCTGGGCCAGGTGCCTGCCGATGTTCCTCAGGTGCCGCTGCAGCGTGATATCGAGCAGCAGCAGAAGTCGCTGCGTCTCAAGCCCGAGGCGGCAAGCAAGCTGTTGGCGCTGGATTTGCGCAAGGACACAGATCTGGCACGCAGCCATTTTCTGCACCGTCTGCGACTGCTCGGCATTGACTGGGGCGTGCGCGCCACTGATGCTCAGCGCAACCGGGGCACTTTCCGCGAAAGCTGGCAGCTGCAGTGGGAGCCGGAGCTGGCGGTGCGCATCATCGAGGCCAGCGTGCACGGAGCGACCGTGGCCCAGGCCGCCACGGCCAAGCTGCGCTCCAGCCTGACGCCCGAGACCTCGCTGCCCGAAATCGCGCAGGCCATCGACGATGCGTTGCTGGCCGATTTGCCGCAGCTGGTCGAAGCCCTGATCGCCACGCTGGCCCAGCGTGCAGCCACCACGGGCGATGTGGCCCAGCTGCTGCAGGCCTTGCCACCGCTGGCCAATGTCTATCGCTACGGCAGCGTGCGCCAGACGGATACAGCCCTGCTGGCCGGCGTGATCGATTCGCTGGTGCTGCGCGCGGCCATCGGCCTGCCTGTCGCCTGCATGGCCATGGACGAGGATGCGGCGGCTTCCATGAAGACCAAGGTGCTGGCGGCGCACGAAGCCCTGCGTCTGCGCACCAGCGACGGAGAGGCGCAGCAGGCGGTGGATGCCTGGCGCCTGGCGCTGCGCAGCCTGGCCATGGGGGATGCCGCTGCGGCACTGCTGCGCGGCATGGCTTGCCGTTTGCTGCTGGACGAGCAGTTGCTGGAAAGCGCCGAGATCGTGCGCCAGTTCAACCGCAATCTTTCGCTGGGTGCGGCGCCCATGGATGTGGCGGCCTGGCTGGACGGTTTTCTGAACCGGCAGGCGCTGGTATTGCTGCATGACGAGTCCATCTGGGGTGCTGTCGATGCCTGGCTCAGCGGTCTGGGCGAGGTGCAGTTTGCACAGATTCTGCCGTTGGTGCGACGCAGCTTCTCGACCTTCAGCAATCACGAGCGGCAAAGCCTGGGTGACAAGGTCAAGCGAACTCCTGTGGGAGGCGCAGCGGCACCCGATCCTGCTGTGGGCGCTGCGGACGATGCTGCGCCCTGGGATGAGTCGCGTGCCTTGCTGGCCTTGCCCATGCTCAATGAGTTGCTGGGCTTGAATCTGCCTCAGGCGCTGATGGGACAAGCCCAAGCAGCTACCGATTTTGATGCGGCCGTGGCCAAGGTGTGACGATGAAGCAAACAGCAAATTTGGCGACCGAGCCGCAACAGGAGTCCGAAGAGCTGCAGCCCACCACGCGGCTGCAGCGCTGGCGCATGGTGCTGGGCAGCCCCGCTGACGCCAGTTGCGGCGGTGTGACGGGACACTTGCAGGAGATGGACCAGGCGCTTGCCGCCTTGTATGAGGAAGACAGCAAGCTGGCATCGCGCAAGGGCGGACGCGGCAACTCCTCGCCTTCGGTTTCGCGCTGGCTGGGCGATATCCGCAAATACTTTCCGAGCCAGGTCGTGCAGGTCATGCAGCGCGATGCCATGGAGCGCCTGAATCTGCGCGAGCTGCTGCTGCAGCCCGAGATGCTGGAGAACGTGCAGCCCGATGTGCATCTGGTGGCGGACCTGATTTCGCTGGGCTCGGTGATTCCGCAGAACACCAAGGCCACGGCGCGGCTGGTGGTGCGCAAGGTGGTGGACGAGCTGATGAAAAAGCTCGAGGAGCCCATGCGCAGTGCCGTGGCCGGGGCACTGGACCGCAGCCAGCGCAACCGACGCCCGCGCCATGCAGAAATCGATTGGAATCGCACCATACGCGCCAACCTGCGCCATTGGCAGCCCGAATACAAGACCATTGTTCCAGAGACGCTGATTGGCTATGGACGCAAGGCGCGCCGCCCGCAGCGCGAGGTGATTCTGTGCATTGACCAGAGCGGCTCCATGGCTAACTCGGTGGTCTACTCCAGCATCTTCGGTGCTGTGATGGCCAGTCTGCCGGCCGTGGCCACCAAGCTAGTGGTGTTTGATACGGCCGTGGTCGATCTGACGGAAAAGCTCGACGATCCCGTCGATGTGCTGTTTGGCGTGCAACTGGGTGGCGGCACTGATATCAACGGTGCGGTCGGCTATTGCCAGGGGCTGATCAGCGAGCCGCGCAACAGCATTCTGGTGCTGATCTCCGACCTTTACGAGGGCGGTGTGGAGTCGGGCCTGCTGCGCCGCGCCAACGAGCTGGTGGAAGCAGGCGTGCAGTTCATCACGTTGCTGGCGCTCAGCGACGAGGGAGCGCCAGCCTATGACGCAGAACTGGCGGCCAAGCTGGCGGCACTGGGCGTGCCCTCGTTTGCTTGCACCCCCGATGCCTTTCCACAGCTTATGGCAGCGGCCATCCGTCGCGACGATGTGGCAGCCTGGGCCGCGACGCAGGGCTTCAAGACCAGCAAATAAGAAGACTGCCCGACGAAGGCTGCTTGTTGGGGCTCAGTCCGGCAGATCGATACCAAGCTTGGCCAGCCTGGCGGCCATCACATCGCGGCGGCGTGCGGCCTTGGCTGCGGTTTCGCTGACCGTTGCAATGGTCTTGGGACCTTTGCCCGCTGCGGCCTTGACCAGTTCCGCCTTCTTGGCGGCCTCTGCGGCAAGTTTGCGGTAGCTGGCAATCAGTTCGGCATGAGCGATGGCTTGAGTCACAGGGTTTCCGTTCGATGAGGGTGCTCATTGTCGCTGCAAAGTCCGAGCTACGCCGATCGCACAGCTGATTGGAAATTTCCTGTCGCAGTCTCTGCATGGTTTGCAGGCATGATGGCGACTTTGTAAACCACCAGGAGAAGCGATGGCAGGTGCAGGCCTTTTGATGTTGCTAGACGATATTGCTAGCTTGCTGGACGACGTGGCCTTGATGACCAAGACTGCCGCAGGCAAGAGCACGGCGATTCTCGACGATGTGGCCACCCAGACCAAGGTGGCGGTGCAGAAGACGGCCGGCGTGCTGGGCGACGATCTGGCCCTCAACGCCGAGCAGGTCACGGGTGTCAAGGCCAACCGGGAACTGCCCGTGGTCTGGGCTGTGGCCAAGGGCTCGTTGATGAATAAGGCTATTTTGGTGCCCGCAGCGCTGTTGATCAGCGCATTTGTGCCCTGGTTGATCACGCCTTTGCTGATGGTGGGGGGCGCGTTTCTGTGCTTCGAAGGCGTGGAGAAGATCCTGGATCTGTTTCACAAGCACCAAAAGCATGATGCGCATGAAGCCGTGGTGGATGCCGAAGAGGCCGCCCATAAAGGTGTTGCACCGTCATCGGTGCGTGCCGCGCGTGAAAAGCAGATGGACCCGATGGAGTACGAAAAGCAGAAGGTCAAGGGTGCCGTGCGTACAGACTTTATTCTGTCGGCCGAAATCATGGCGATCGCGCTGGGTACGGTAGCCACCAAGCCCATCTGGGAGCAGGCTGCGGTGCTGATCGCCGTGGCTCTGGGCATCACCGTGTTCGTCTACGGACTGGTGGCCGGCATTGTGCGCATGGATGATGTGGGCGGCTGGCTGATGGCCAAGAGCAGCAGCGCTGCCAAGGCCATGGGCCGGGGTCTGATTGCTTTTACCCCGTGGCTGATGCGCGGGCTGTCCATCGTGGGCACGGCTGCCATGTTCATGGTGGGCGGTAGCTTGCTGGTGCACGGCATAGAGCCTGTCGAACACTGGATAGAGCAGGCGATTGTGCCCACGGGCGGTATTGTTGCAGCGCTGGGGCCGGTGTTGGTGCATGTGCTGGTTGGGGCCGTCATTGGCGGTGCGGTTGTGGTGTGCATGGAGTTGTGGCACAAGCTGCGACCAGCCAGGGTGGCTCATCCGAGTTGACGACTAGCATCACTGCTGACGCACATTTTTGCGCTTCATCAGTGTCTTGGGCGGACGTGGCCGATGGGCAACGTCCGCTTTTTTCTTTGCGGTGTTGGTGTGCGGGTTGACCTGGGACAAACCCGTGTGGCAGTGGCTTTGCTTCAATGGATGCCAAGGGATGCAAAGCATTGCACTCACCCAATTCATCAAGGAAAGAACCCATGAAAAAGACTCTGATCGCGATTGCTGCTGTTGCCAGCGCCCTGACGGCCGGTACCGCTTTTGCCCAATCTTCGTTTGACGGCTCCAGCCCTTGGCAAGTTCGCGTGCGCGCTCTGCATCTGGACAGCGACAACGGTGGCGCTGCCGGAGACGCAGGCGTGAGCATCAATAACAAGTGGATGCCTGAGCTGGACGTGTCCTACTTCTTCACGCCCAACATCGCGGCAGAGCTGGTGCTGACCTATCCTCAAAAGCATGATGTGCGCCTGAATGGCGGCAAGATCGGTTCGCTCAAGCATCTGCCCCCCACCTTGCTGGCGCAGTACCACTTCACCAACTTCGGGGCCTTCAAGCCTTATGTGGGGGCCGGCGTGAACTACACACGCTTCTCGAACGTGGACATCCTGGATGGTGCCGTGACCGTGAAGAAGAACAGCTTTGGCGGCGCGCTGCAGGTCGGCTTCGATTATGCGTTGGACAAGAACTGGTCGCTGAACTTCGACATCAAGAAGGTTTATCTGGGTACCAAGGTCACAGGTGCAGGCGTGTTTGAAAACACCAAGTTCAAGGTTGACCCATGGTTGGTGGGTGTGGGCGTGGGCTATCGCTTCTGATAGCTTCACGACAAAGAGTGTTCTTGTCTGCGGCCTTCTTCCCGCAGGCGAGGCACGCACCGCAGGCTCTGTGGTGCATCGGAGTCAGCAGGTCGGCATGGCCTGATGACTTCGGAGGCTAGGGTGTATGTTTAGATCGGTATTCCGCCTGCGCGGGGTACCGATTTTTTTTGCTGATTTCTTTGACCAGTATTGACTTTGTCAGCATTGCTGCATGCGCATGCAGTAAAAGGATCGCTGGCTTCAGTCCTACTTCTGCCGATTGCCGGCCGCGCTAGGCTGAGGGTCTAAAGCAGGCTTGGCAGTGATGGCGCGGGCAATGGCTGCATCGCGCGATCAGCTCATCAGGAGGATCAGCATGCGCGCGACACCGGACAGGCAGGCAGCATCGATAGAGTTTGCATCACGCGCAGGGCGCATTCCATTGCCTCTGGCGTCCTCGTTGAGACCTCCACCGCTTCAGGGCGAGAGTAGCCCCTTCATGGACGCGTATACCTCCCCGACCCATCTGCGCGATGAACTGGCGCAGGGGCTGATGCAGCGGCAGGCGCAGATTTCCCCCAAGTTCCTATATGACGCGCATGGCTGCGCCCTGTTTGAGCAGATAACCGAGCTGCCCGAGTACTACCCCACAAGAACGGAGGCTGCCATCATGGCCCGCTACGACCTGGAGATCGCCCGGGCCATGGCGGGTTGCCAGGTGTTGATAGAGCTGGGAGCGGGCAATTGCGAAAAAGTGCGACGCCTGTGCCGCAGCGTGGGGCCGCAGCAGTTTCTGGGAGTGGATATTGCGGTCGAGTTTCTGCAGGCCGCTGTGGCCAGGCTGGAGCATGACTTCCCGCGACTTACGGCTCGTGCAGTTGCAGCGGATTTCACGGGAGACTGGCATTTGCCGTCAGGCGTGCCACAGACGCGGCGTGAGCTGTTCTATCCAGGCTCCTCGATCGGCAACTTCGATACGCGACAGGCTTTGCATATGCTCAGACATATGCATTCACTTCTGGGTGGCGACGGCGGGCTGCTGATTGGCATTGATCTGCCCAAGCCGGTACCGGTTCTGATAGCCGCTTACGACGATGAGCAGGGCGTCACAGCCGAATTCAATCTCAATGTGCTCAATCATGTGAACCGTCTGCTTGGCAGTGATTTCAATCTTCAGGACTGGGCGCATGAGGCGCGCTTCGACAGCCGGACATCGCGGATAGAGATGCATTTGCGCGCCCGTCGCCCCGTCATGGTGTGCTGGCCTCAGGGCCTGCGCTATTTTTCTCAGGGCGAGACCATCCATACGGAGAACAGCTACAAATACCCGCTGCCCGATTTCCTCTCCATGCTGGCTTGCGCGGGATTTGCCGAACCCAGGGTCTGGACCGATGAGCAGCAATGGTTTGCCGTCATTCATGCCCATGCCTGAAACCATGGCGCGGCCATTTTTCATGGCACCTGCTGCCAGGGACTGGATAGTGCTGGCGCAGGAGTTCGAGCGGGTGAGGGCCTGCACACAAAAGCTGGCTGCACCCTTGTCTGCAGAAGACGCCTGCGTGCAATCCATGCCGGACGCCAGTCCTGCCAAATGGCATCTGGCCCATACCAGCTGGTTCTTCGAAACCTTTGTACTGGCCGTGCACCAGCCAGGACATCAGGCTTTTGACGGCAGCTTTCGCATGCTGTTCAACTCCTATTACCAGCAGGTGGGTGCACGCCATCCCAGAGCCCAGCGGGGGTTGCTGACCAGACCGGCTCTGGCACAGGTCATGGCCTATCGCGCTGCGGTGGATGAGCAGATGCTGGCGCTGATGGCAGCCACGAAAGAGAAAAGCCCGACGACGCAGCAGGCCGTTGCTCAGCTCGTCGCATTGGGCTTGCAGCACGAGCAGCAGCATCAGGAGTTGATGCTTACCGATATCAAGCATTTGCTTTCTTGTCACCCGTTCTGGCCTGCTTATACAGCGGACTCACTGGCCGAGATGGACTCCGGGCTGGCCCATGCAGACCTCATATGGCAGCCACTTGAGGCTGGCATCTACAGCATTGGTCATGGCGGCGGTAACTTTGCGTTTGACAATGAAATGCCCAGGCACAGCGTCTATGTGCAAGCCGCGCAGATTGCATCGAGGCCCGTGAATAATGGGGAGTTTCTGCGCTTTGTGCTGGATGGCGGCTACAGTCAGCCGCAATGGTGGCTGGCCGAAGGCTGGGATTGGTGCCAGGCCCAGCAACTGAGCCACCCCTGGTACTGGAGGCAAGCTGAAGATGGTGCGGGAGATGTGGGCTGGCAGGAGTTCAGCCTGTATGGCGTGACGGCTCTGCGTGCGCTGAGGCCTGCCTGCCATATCTCCTATTTCGAGGCTGATGCCTATGCGCGCTGGGCTGGTGCGCGCTTGCCGACGGAGATGGAGTGGGAGGTGGCAATGGGTGCGCATGACTGGCCTGTGTCCTCGTCAGTGGGTCATGCCAGCCTGCATCCCGAGGCCACGGTCGGCTGTCATGGAGCAGCAATCGGCCAGGTCTGGGAGTGGACTCATTCGTCCTATGCCGCCTACCCGGGCTTTCGCGTGGCCGAGGGTGCCGTGGGTGAGTACAACGGCAAGTTCATGGTCAATCAGTATGTGCTGCGCGGAGGCTCCTGTCTCACGCCTGCCGGACATGCGCGACTGACCTATCGCAATTTCTTTCCTGCAACGGCTCGCTGGCAGATGACGGGGCTGCGCCTGGCGCGCGATGCCTAAGGCCGCGCGCCAGAGTTGGAACTCGCTTCAGACCTGCTCCAGCGCCTGGTTCAGATCGGCCAGCAGATCGTCAATATGTTCGATGCCCACGGACAGGCGCACCATGCCTTCGGTGACGCCGGCCTTGGCCAGCTCGTCGGCGTCCAATTGGCGATGCGTGGTGGAGGCAGGGTGGGTGGCCAGCGACTTGGCATCGCCGATATTGACCAGGCGGGTGAATAGCTGCAAGGCGTCCAGGAAGCGTGCACCGGCCGCACGGCCTTCGCTGCCTATGAGGCTGAAGGAGAGAATGCCGGAGGCGCGGCCGCCAGACTGCTTTTGCACGATGGCGTGGTCGGGGTGGTCCTTGAGTCCGGCATAGCGCACCCACTCCACTTTTGGGTGTTTTTGCAGGGTTTCGGCAATCTTCTGCGTGTTTTCGCAGATGCGGTCCATGCGCAGGGCCAGTGTTTCGATGCCTTGCAGAATCTGGAAGGCGTTCTGAGGTGAGATGGCAGCGCCCATGTTGCGCAGCGGCACGACGCGGGCGCGGCCTATGAATGCGGCCGCGCCAAGGGCCTCGGTATAGACAACGCCGTGGTAGCTGACGTCGGGTTCGTTCAGGCGCTTGAAGCGGGCCTTGTGCTCCGCCCAGGGGAACTTGCCGCTGTCCACGATCGCCCCGCCAACGCTGGTGCCGTGGCCGCCCAGGTATTTGGTCAGCGAATGCACGACGATGTCTGCGCCATGTTCGAAGGGGCGCAGCAGATAGGGAGAGGGCACGGTGTTGTCAACGATCAGCGGCACGCCATGCTGGTGGGCCACATCGGCCAGCGCACGGATATCGGTCACATTGCCCAGCGGGTTGCCGATGGACTCGATGAATACCGCCTTGGTCCTGCCGTCGATCAGCTTGCCGAAGCTGGCCGGATCGCGTGGATCGGCAAAGCGCACCTCGATGCCTTGCTGCGGGAAGGTGTGGGCAAACAGGTTGTATGTGCCGCCATACAGCGTGCTGGCAGACACGATGTTGTCGCCCGCTTCAGCCAGAGTCTGGATGGCGGCGGTGATGGCAGCCATACCCGATGCCAGGGCCAGTGCGGCAATGCCGCCTTCGAGCGCTGCGACGCGCTTTTCCAGCACGTCGGTGGTGGGGTTCATGATGCGCGTGTAGATATTGCCCGGGACCTTCAGATCAAACAGATCGGCGCCATGCTGGGCGCTGTCAAACGCGTAGGCCACCGTCTGATAGATGGGCACGGCCACAGCCTTGGTGGTGGGGTCTGGTGAATAGCCGGCATGTACGGCGAGTGTCTCTATGCGCATGTGTGTGTCTCTTTGGCAAGTTATTCGAACGCCACAGCCAGAGCTTTGGCGTCATTGATTATGGGCAGGACGCTGACTCAGGCGAACGACCTAATGGCTATGTGCTTATGCCAGAGTGAAAGCGAGCGCTGTACTGGAATATTGGAGATACTTCTCGCCGGAGAATGGATGACGTTGAATTCACAGTTTCCTGCGCGGAGAACCTAAATTGGGCCAGCCTGCAGATTTGTACTTTGCCTTGATTGCTCCGGCTTGCGTGGTGTTGTTCGGGTTTGCCTTGTTGGCTTGCTGGTATGTGCAGCGCCGACAGCCGCGCGCGCTGTTTCTGCTCTGGCTGGTGGGCGGTTATGTGCTGCTCGCGACGGCTCTGGCCGCGCAAAGCCTGATGAGCAATGCCCAGCTGAGCCATTTCGCCCTGATGACGGCATGCCTGTATTTGCTGGGAACCTGGTCACTGGCGCAGGGCATGTCCTTGCGGCTGGGGTCGGAAGGGGCAAGCGTGCCCGGCGGCCTGTTGATCGTGGTCGTCACCCTGTCCCTGCTGTTCTATTTTTCCCGGGTCGAGAACAATTTATGGATCCGAGTGCAGTGCCTGGCTCTGGCCATGGCCTTGCAGCTGACCCTGGCCATGCCGGCATTTCTCAAGGCCGATTCGTCAAAGGACTGGCTTGAGCGTGGTGT
Organism: Comamonas testosteroni ATCC 11996; assembly: GCF_000241525.1. Classification (GTDB taxonomy): domain Bacteria; phylum Pseudomonadota; class Gammaproteobacteria; order Burkholderiales; family Burkholderiaceae_C; genus Comamonas; species Comamonas testosteroni. The sequence continues at coordinate 145,503 of NZ_AHIL01000049.1, read as the reverse complement.
GCGCTGGGCCTATGGGCTCAACGTCTGCAATGCCTTGTTCCGGCCGGCGGCCGTCAGTCTGTTGCCTGTGCATGAAGTGCAGGAGCTGACCCGGTCCGGATACTGGCTGCTCACCCAGGCCATAGCGCTTCTGTTTGCAATGTGGTTTGCCGTAGGACTGCTGGCCTGTTCGGTCAGGGATGTGATGACGACATTGCGCGAAGAGCGCAACCGGGACTCTTTGACGCGCCTGCTCAATCGTCGCGCCTTCATGGAGGCCGCAGAGTTGCGCTTGGCCGATCAGCGGCTGGTGCCCTGGGCCGTGGTCGCCGTGGACATCGATCATTTCAAGTACATCAACGACAACTGGGGCCATGCGGCCGGCGATCAGGTGCTGCAGCAGCTGGCACAGCTGCTGACCCAGCAGGTCAGAGACTGTGACCTGGTTGCTCGCTTCGGCGGAGAGGAGTTCGTCTTGCTGCTCTCGCGAGTACAGCTGTTCGAAGCGCAAGCCGTTGTGGAGCGTGTGCGTGAGCGCTTGCAAAGTCAGGTACTCGGAGGATTGGCTGCACAACTCAGAGTGACAGCCAGTTTTGGCATTGCTGCACTCAGCTCCACGCAGGATTTCGAGCAGGCACTGGCTCGGGCCGATGCGCTGCTCTACAAGGCCAAGAAGGCGGGGCGAAATTGTGTCATGAGCTCTGCGCAAGACGAGAGCGAGCTGCAATGGAAAATGTTTGCCTGAATCCCGCTATCAGATGCAGAGCCCATGGCGCTTTGCGGTTTGGGTTCTTTTTGCGATTTGAGGATTGAACGTTCACGACCTCGGACCCCTGGGGCCGCGTCGGGGAAGGACGGGTATTGTGCTTTCCCAGGCGGGCAGGTGGGCGTAGATGACGACTGGAGCATGGGCGTCATTGGCGGCATAGCGTCGCTGGGCGGGACTGAGTTCCGTGGCAGCCCAGTTGGAGGTGGTGGTGCGCTTGGACTTGCGAAAGCTCTGCTGGAGTACCAGTGCTGCGGCGGCACGCACACCCACCGATGGGCCATAGCCGAGCCTCTTGAAGCGGCTGTCCAGATCCTGAATATTGATCAGTGGTGCCCCCAGCCTGCGGGGCAGGGAGTGCTTATCGTTATCGAGCCCGAAGCCGACCTTGCAGATATGTTCTGCAGCCAGCACCATGCGCGACACTTCCAGAGCCATGGGCCTGTGCAGCTGCAGCAGCCAGACCTGGCTGGCCGTGGCGAGCTGCACCAGATGAGGTCCGTTGTCCTGCTGGCCGATATTGAAGATGGGTTTGCTTTCCGTGTCAAAGCCGAGCACCGGCTCTGCATTCATGGCCTTGAAGGCGGCTTCAAATTCGGCTTCGGACTGCGGAAGGTGGATTGCATGTTCGGGCAATTCCAGAAACGGAGGGAGCAGGGCACTTTCGTCCTTGCTGGGAGCAATCAATCGGGGCATGGGGGTGATTACACAACAGCTTCGTGCTTATCCCCAGAACATGTGGTCTGGCCTGTGGGTAAATATCGGAATAAATGCGCAAAGCCTTGACTGGCAAGGCTTTGCATGTTTCGCCTAAAAAACAGGCAATCGATTCAGCGACGCTGGAATACGGGCTTGCGCTTTTGCAAAAAGGCAGTCACTCCTTCGAGGCTGTTGCCGGAGAGGGCGCAGGCCAGCATGGCTTCGCGCTCGGCACCCAGTTGCAGCAGAAGGTCCTGCCGATGTGCCGAGTCACAGAGTTTTTTGATGCCCGCTAGGGAGTTGGTGGGGCCGCCGGCAAGCTCCTCGGCCAGCGCGGTTGCCGCAGTGAGTAGCTGCTCGGGCTCGTGCAGCTCGTCGACCAGGCCCATGCGCAGACAGTCCTCGGCCGCGATGGCGCGGTTGCTCATCAGAATGTATTTGGCCCTGGCAGCCCCAGCACGCCGGGTGAGATAGGCCGATACACCCAGATCCGGGCTCAGACCGATGGCCGAATAGCCTCCGCGCAAGAACATGTGACGGCTGGCCAGTACCAGGTCCGCACACAGTGCGAGCCCGATGCCGCCACCTCCGACAGGGCCCTGCACGGCACTGATGACTGGCAGCGGCAAGCTGGCCAGCTGATGCATGACCGGATTGAGCACATCCAGCATGGCGCCGATCAGCGGTGCCAGCTGCTCGCGATGCTCGCCAAACTCGCTGATGTCTCCTCCGACGCAGAATTGTTTGCCGCTTGCGGAAATGAGCAGGGCACCGATGTCTGCGTTGCAGGCCCGCTCTACCACCGTCTTCAGGTCGTGAGCCATGGCCGTGCTGATCACGTTGCCCCGCTCGGGCTGGTTCAGAACCACATGACCTACGCCGTTGCGAACTTCCCAGAGAACCAGATCAGACATCAGGCGACCTTTCTTTCATGATGGGCCCAGAACGGGGCCCGCAAGCTGGTCTTGAGGATCTTGCCAGCTCCGGATAGCGGCATGGCCTCGACAAAAGAAACATCACGGGGACATTTGTAGCCGGCGATGCGTTCCTTGCAGAAATGGATCAGTTCCTGGGCTTCCAGGCTCTGTCCGGGCTTAAGCACGATGAAGACATGGACCTGCTCGCCCCAATGCTCATGGGGAATGCCTATGACAGCGCATGAGGCCACAGCAGGATGGGTGGCAATAACGCTCTCCACCTCAATGCTGTAGACGTTCTCGCCACCGGTTACGATCATGTCCTTGATGCGGTCCACGACAAAGACGTAGCCTTCGTCGTCCATGCGACCGCCGTCGCCCGTATGCATCCAGCCATCGCGGATGGCAGCTTCGGTTTCGGCAGGCTTGTTCCAGTAGCCCAGCATCACGCCAGGGCCCCGAACCACGATTTCTCCTACCTCGCCGCGCGGCACCTCCCGCCCCTCGGGATCGACGATACGCACCTCGGTGCAGGCCGTGGCGCGTCCGGCGCTGCGGTGACGCCCCCTGGCCCGGCCTGGTTCGCGGTGCATCTCGGGGGAAAGAATGGTGGCAATGGGGGATACCTCCGTCATACCATAGGCCTGCACAAAGCCCACATCGGGGATGGTCCGCATGGCGCGGTCCAGCAGCCCCTCGGAAATGGGAGAGGCTCCATAAGCCATCTGACGCAGCGAACTCAGATCGTATTTGTGCACATCGGGGTGGTCTACCAGCATCTGGATCATGGTGGGAACCAGCAGCGTATCGGTCACGCCGGTGCTGGCAATGGCCTGCAGCACCGCGATGGGGTCGAAGCGCGGCACCATGACATGGCAGCCGCCTGCGGCAAACAGGGCATTCATGAACGCACCGTCAGCCAGGTGGAACATGGGGGCTGCGTGCAGACCAATGCTGCCTGCGCGCACGATCTGTGACGACAGGCCCGAAATGGCATTGGTATAGAGATTGCGGTGGCAGAGCATGACCCCTTTGGGGGAACCCGTGGTGCCGCCGGTATAGAAGACGCCGGCCAGGTCGTCGCCGCTGCGCATGGCGTCTTCAACCGGGCTGCTGTCTGCCACCAGCGCTTCGTAGGAAAGCATGTTCTGCGGGGCAGGGCCATTGCCCAGGTGTATCAGCGTCTTCAGAGAGCGAGACAGCTTGAGTATCTCGGGCATCAACGGCGCGAAGCTGTCATCCACCAGCAGAATGCAGGTGTCGCAATCGTCGAGGGAATAGGCGATTTCGTTGGCGCTCCAGCGGATATTGATGGGGTTGACGGCCACGCCTGCCCAGTAGCATGCCATGTAGTACTCCAGATACCAGTCGGAGTTGAGGCTCAGAATTCCCACCCGGTCACCTGCCTGGGCACCCAGCGCCTGCAGTGCGCCGGCGAAGCGGGCGACCCGCTCTCCCAGTTGCGCAAAACTGCGTTTGCGACCGTTGTAGATACTGGCTGTGGCATGGGGCGTCTGCTGCACGGCGCGACGCAAGCTTTGCGTGAGATACATGGCTGGCCTTTCTTGAAACAGAGAAAGCGATCAATGCGAGGCTATTGGGCGAAAAGGCGTCTGGCGATCAGGTCCTTCATGATTTCATTGGTGCCGCCATAAATTTTCTGAATGCGGGCATCGGTGTACATGCGGGCAATCGGGTACTCCTGCATATAGCCATAGCCTCCAAACAGCTGCAGGCATTCATCCATCACCTTGCACTGCTGCTCGCTGCACCACCACTTGGCCATATAGGCGGCCTCGTTATCCAGAGTACCGTCGAGCAGGCGCTGTATGCAGTCGTTGACAAAGCTGCGCACCACATGGGCGGTGGTTGCGCATTCGGCCAGCTTGAAGCGGGTGTTCTGAAAGTCGGCAATCGCCTGGCCAAAGGCCTTGCGCTGCAGGGTGTAGTCCACTGTCAGTTCCACGGCGCGTTCAATGGCTGCCGCCGCAGCCACGCCCAGCAGCATGCGCTCATAGGGCAGCTGGCTCATCAGTTGCTTGAAGCCCTGGCCTTCGATGCCACCCAGCAGGTGGCTGGCGGGAATGCGCATGTCTTCAAAGAACAGCTCTGCCGTGTCGGAGGCATGCTGGCCGATTTTTTCCAGCCGGCGGCCCACGCGAAAGCCGGCAAGGTTTTCAGTCTCCAGAACCACCAGTGATACGCCGCCACTGCCCACATCGCCGGTACGTACTGCGACGACCAGCAGGTTGGCGGTGAAGCCGTTGGTGATGAAGGTTTTGGAGCCATTGATGACATAGTCGTCTCCGTCGCGCACGGCGCGGGTGCACATGGCCTTGAGGTCGGAGCCCATGCTGGGCTCGGTCATGGCAATGCCGGTCAGCATCTCGCCGCTGCACAGTTTGGGCAGCCAGCGCTGCTTTTGCTCGGGCGTTCCATAGGCCGAGATGTAGTGTGCAGAAATGGTGTGCACGCCGGTGATGGAGGGGATCTCAGCCTTGGTTAGCTCATCTTGCACGACGAGCTGATAGGCCATGTTGCCGCCGCCACCGCCCCATTGTTCATCCATCTCAGGCAGTAGAAAGCCATGCTCGCCAAAGCCGCGCCAGGTTTCGCGTGGCACATAACCCTGAGCGCGCCAGGCTGGGAGGTGGGGTGCGAGCTCACGCTCAACATAGCGACGAACCTGCTCGCGAAAAGTCTCTATGTCGCTATCCATCCACGGGTGTTGAAGGACTCTGGGCAAGATGTTCACGCTCACACTCCTGTCAGGCCGCCGGTACACATCAAGGTCTGGCCGCTGATGTAGTCCGACTCAGGCTGGCAAAACAGATAGACGGCTCCTGCCGCTTCTTCGGGGGTGCCGCCACGGCCCAAAGGAATGGTCTGCTCCATGGCTGCCATCAGGCCGGGGTTCACGCCGACCTTGATTTCTCGCCCTTCAATATTGGCAGTTTCACCTGCTGCAGCTGAGTTGGTGAGGCGGGTCTTGATAAGGCCAAAAGCCACGCAGTTCACGTTGACGTTCAGGCGACCCCATTCCTTGGCCAGTGTCATGGTCAGGCCTGTAATGCCGGCCTTTGCGGCGGAGTAGTTGCTCTGCCCCGCATTGCCAAACAGGCCAGCAACGGAGGAGATGTTGACTACTTTGCGCATCACGCGCTGGCCTGCATCCATCTCAGACTTGGACAGCGCTTTGATAACGGGCTGGGCCGCTCGCAGTATGCGAAACGGCGCAGTCATATGGCAGTCCAGCATGGCATACCACTGCTCGTCCGTCATTTTCTGAATCACGTTGTCCCAGGTGTAGCCCGCGTTGTTGATGATGATGTCCAGCCCTTTGAACTCCTGCACAGCGGTGCCCACAAAGCGTTCGGCAAAGTCGGTGTGGGTGACATTGCCGGCGCAGGCCACGGCATCGCCGCCCATCTCGCGGATCAGGGCAATGGTTTCTTCGGCGGGTTCGGAATCCAGGTCGTTGATGACCAGTCTGGCGCCTTCACTGGCCAGTTTGAGTGCGATGTTGCGGCCAATGCCGCGGCCTGAGCCAGAAACCAGGGCCACCTTGCCGTCGAGTTTTCTTGTCATTGCTGTCTCCTTGGGTGCGTCAATACGTTCTCAGAACAATCTGATCCAGGCATCGCCCGCGATCTTGGTCTGGCCATGCTGGTTGCTGCTTTGCACCTCGATGCGGACGCTGCGATCTGCATCGCGCTTTTCCACAACGCGGCCCGTGCACGAGATCGCATTGGCCAGATGGGTAATGCCCTGAAAGCGCACGTCGAAGCGGCGCAGCTGTGACTGAGGTACCCATTGAGTGATGAGACGGCCCAGCCATGCCATGCTCAGCATTCCCTGCGCAAAGACATCGGGCATACCGGCCTTGCGGGCAAAGTCGGTATCGATATGAATGGGGTTGTGATCGCCAGAGGCGCCTGCAAACAAGGCCAGAGTTGTGCGGCTGATGGGCGGAAGATTCAATGCGGGCAGGGTGTCTCCCACCTGAATCTCATCAAAACGAGGAGTCTTCATCTTGTCTGATTTCCTCAGTTGCGCACCACGATGACTGTGCGCATTTCCGCCACAAGCTGGTCGTGCTGGTTGGTGGCGCGTGATGACTTCACGATGAACTCCAATGCACCATTTTTCTTGTCATAGATGTCATCCACCCTGGAGCGCACGGTGATGGTGTCTCCCGCACAGGCGCTCTGGTAGTAGCAAAAGCTTTGCTCGCCATGCAAAATTTTGGCAATCGGTACCTCCAGCTTTTGCAGCAGCTGGTCGCTGGCGCCGCTGTCCAGTTCTGCGGCGAACAGAAAAGTGGGCGGTGCAGGCAGGTCGGCATAGCCCGCATTGCGCGCGACAGTCACATCGGTATAGAGGGGGCTGGTCTCGCCAATGGCTTTGGCAAAAAAACGCAGGCGGCTGCGGTCAATACTCAGCTCGGACGTGGGCAGTTCAGACCCTATCCATTTTTTGTCAATCATGCGAAGCCTTTCAGACGCGTTCGTACAAAGTCACCACGCACGCACCGCCCAGTCCGAGGTTGTGCTGCAGCGCCAGGCGGGCATTGGCAACCTGCCGCTGGTCGGCGCGGCCACGCAGTTGCTGAACCAGTTCTGTGCACTGCGCAAGTCCCGTGGCACCTAATGGATGGCCTTTAGATAGCAGACCGCCCGACGGATTGGTCACGAACTTGCCGCCGTAGGTGTTGTCGCCGTCGCAGACAAACTTTTCCGCGCCGCCCACGGGGCACAGGCCCAGGGCTTCGTAGGTCAGCAGTTCGTTTTGCGCAAAGCAGTCATGCAGCTCCACCACGTCCACGTCCTGGGGACTGATGCCCGCCTGCTCATAGACCTGGCGCGCAGCGTCCTGTGCCATGCTGAAGCCCACTACTTCGCGCATATCGTGAGCCTCGAAGGTCCTGGGGCTGTCCGTGGTCATGGACTGGGCGCGGATGCGCACGCTGTGATCCAGGCCATGCTTGAGCGCATAGGCTTCGGACACCAGCAGGGCGGCGGCCGCGCCACAGGTGGGTGGGCAGGCCATGAGCCGGGTCATCACGCCGGGCCACATCACGGGGGAGGCCATGACCTCTTCCTCCGTAACCTCGGTGCGGAACAGGGCCAGGGGATTGTGCGCCGCATGGCGGCTGGCCTTGGCGCGGATCTTGGCGAAGGTGGAAAGCTGCGTGCCGTACTGTTCCATATGCGCCTTGCCTGCTCCGCCGAAGTAGCGCAGGGCCAGTGGCACGCCGTTGTCGCCGACCAGGGCATCGGTTTCCGCTTCGAATCGGTCAAAGGGGCTGGGCCGGTCGCTGAAGACCGAGCCCAGTGCGCCGGGGGTCATCTGTTCGAACCCCAGGGCCAGCACGCAGTCTGCAGCGCCGCTGGCCACGGCCTGGCGTGCCAGGAACAGTGCGGTAGAGCCGGTAGAGCAGTTGTTGTTGACGTTGACGATGGGAATGCCGGACATGCCCACCTCATACAGCGCTCTCTGGCCGGAGGTGGAGTCACCGTAGACATAGCCCACATAGGCTTGCTGCACTGCGTCATACGCGAGGCCCGCATCTGCCAGCGCCAGGGACGTGGCGCTGGAGCCCATCTGGAAGTAGGGATCACTCTTTCCGGGCTTGGCAAATGGAATCATGCCTACGCCGGCAACAAACACATCGCGACTCATGGGGGCTCCTTGGGAAAGTGGCAAACAGGTGTCGAGCAATGAGAGCCATCGTAGGATTTACCGATGCGCAAACCCATTGCCGAGCGCATCTTTCGTATGTCATAAGACCTCAAGGTGATCTTTTCATGGCTGCTGCTTCTATCGTTCCTTTTACGATCTCCATGGCATTGGTGCGGGGTATTGCTGCCGGGGTGAGAAGACGAGGGCATGACTGCGAGGAGCTGCTGCTGCGTGCAGGCATAGCCCCTTTGCTGTTGGTGCAGGAAGGCGCCAGAGTCACGGCAGACCAGTATGTGGCGCTGATGTGGCGAGTGGTGGAGATGCTGGGAGACGAGGCCATGTGCCAGTTCTCCAGACCGCTCAAGCGCGGCAGTCTGGAGCTGATTGCGCGTCAGGCCCTTTCAGGGCACGGAATGGAGACCGCGCTGCAGCGCATGTGCCAGGCCCATGTGCTGCTGCAGGACCAGGTGGATGTGCAACTGGTGCGTGATGGAGCGCTGGCTGGCATTGTGCTGCGCCCGGTGGAGGATGAGCCGCTGCCCAATTTCCTCTATGAGTTTTCCCTGCGTGTGCTGTGGCGGCTTACTGCCTGGCTGATGGGCGGTACGCTCAAGGTGCAGTACTTTGACTTTGCCTTCGGGCAGCCCGATTACGCCAACGACTACGGCGACACCTTTCCTGCGCCTCTGCATTTCGGCCTGCCGTTTTCGGCATTCTGGTTTGATGCGCGCAAGCTCGCCCGTGTCTGCAGCCGCGACGAGCAGGCTTTGCAGACCTTTGTGGCCAGCTGGCCGGCGGCGGCCATCATGCCGCCGCGTACCGGAGAAGGGGTGGATGCCCGGGTGCATGCCCATTTGCTGCAGTCGCGTCCGCAGTGGGCAGGACTGGAAGCTACGGCCGCCGAGCTGAACATGTCCGCCCCCACGCTGCAGCGCAAGCTGGCTGCTGCAGGCACGTCCTTTCAGGCCATCAAAGATGAGCTTCGCCGAGACATCGCGGTCTCTCGGCTGGGGACCAGCAAAGTCAGCTTTACAGAGCTGGCGGCAGATCTGGGGTTCGCCGACGCGGCGGCGTTTCAACGTGCATTCAAGGGCTGGACGGGCAGCTCTCCTGGCCTTTACCGCGCCAGGCCGCTCGAGAGCTGATTGCTTGAAAACCCTTGCGTGAAAGCCCTAGTTATTTTTACAGAGCAAATGATTGGTAAAAATAAAAAAGGCCGATATGCTGCATCTCATGCAAATAAGTCATGAAGCAGTCATGGAAAAAAAGCGCGGTCGAGGCAGGCCTCCGAAATCGGCCGATGAGCGCAATGAAAGCATGCGTCGTGGCGAACTGGTGAAGGTCGCGGCGCAGCTGTTCAGGCAGCGCGGATTTCATGGCACCAGCACACGCGATATCGCTGCAGCTGCAGGTATGCAGCCAGGTTCCCTGTTCTATTTTTTCGAGAGCAAGGAGGCCATCCTGCATGCGGTCATGCGCGATGGAATGGCACAGGCTGCCGCCAGCCAGGCCGCTGCACTGGATGGGCTGACGGCGCGTGCCAGCGGTGTGCAGCGCCTGCGGTCCCTGGTGCGCAATCACCTGCAGATCATGGTCGGCCCGGAGAGTGACTTCATTCCCGTCATGCTGTACGAATGGAGACTGCTCAGTGATGAGCAGCGCGTGGATGTGGGAGCGCAAAAAGACGAATACGAGGCGCAGTGGATGCCCGCACTGCAGGCCCTTCACCACACGGGAAAGCTCAAGGCAAGTCCCGAGATTGCACGCCTGTTGATCTTCGGTGCGCTGAACTGGACGGCTCAATGGTTTACCGAGGGCCGTGGGCTGACGCTGGATGAGCTTACCGAGCAAGCCCTGGCCTTATTCATTGGAGAGCGTTGATGTACCAATCCGTATTCCGTGCCGCACTGTTTGCGGGGCAGGTGGTTGTGGTGACCGGTAGCGGCTCGGGAATCGGTCGCTGTGTTGCGCACGAGCTCGCATCCCTGGGGGCCACAGTCGCCCTGGTGGGACGCAATCAGGACAAGCTGGCTGCGGTTCAAGCCGAGCTGCAGCAGGTCGGAGTACCTGAGGATAGAGTCAGCTGGCACAGAGCGGATATACGGGATGAGGCTGCCGTCAAAGCGCTGGTGGCCGAGGTTCTGGCCCGCCACGGGCGCATCGACGCCCTGGTCAATAACGCGGGTGGGCAGTACATCGCGCCCCTGGCCAGCATCGGAGCCAAGGGCTGGCAGGCCGTGCTGGACACCAATCTCACAGGCGGCTTTCTGATGGCGCGCGAATGCTTTGTGCAACACATGGCAGAGCATGGTGGCTCCATCGTCAACATGGTGGCCGACATGTGGGGCTCGATGCCGGGCATGGGGCACAGCGGTGCGGCGCGAGCGGGCATGGTCAGCTTGACCGAGACGGCGGCTGCGGAATGGGCATCCCATGGCGTGCGTGTGAATGCCATTGCACCCGGCTACATCGCCTCCAGCGGCATGGATCAATACCCACCCGAAGCGGCTGCCATGTTGCGAAAGATGCCCGCTACCGTGCCGGCTGGGCGCTTTGGCAACGAGGCCGAGGTTTCCGCCTCCATCGTGTTTTTGCTCAGTCCCGCAGCCAGTTTCATCAGCGGCACGGTTTTGCGCGTCGACGGTGCCCGTCCCCAGGTGCGCATGGGCATGGGCACGGTGGCTGCCAGCGCCGAGGTGCAGCAGCGCGGCGCAGTGCGTGCCTTTGACGGCTTTTCTCTCTACCAGACTCCCAAGGTGTTTCAGTCATGAGCGTCTTTGCATCGCAATGGAATGCAGCCGGCGAACAGGCGCAGCAGCGCCGGGCTGCCACGCTGGCGCGCATCGCCGCGCTGCGAGAGCTGGAGCAGCGGGCGGCCCAGGCGTCGCAGCGGGCCAAGCCGCAGTTTGAAAAGCGCGGCCAGTTGCTGCCGCGAGAGAGAGTTGCCTTGCTGCTGGATGCAGGAACGCCATGGTTGCCGCTGTGCACGCTGGCGGGTTTCATGCTGGACCAGGAAGACCCCGCCAAGTCGGTTCCCGGAGGCGGAATGCTGGCGGGCATCGGCTTTGTCAGCGGCGTGCGCTGCATGGTGGTAGCCAGCGACTCTGGCATCGAGGCGGGAGCCATCCAGGAAAAAGGCCTGGACAAGATGCTGCGCGTGCAGGAGATCGCGCTGCAGAACCAGCTGCCCTTCATTCATCTGGTGGAGAGTGCAGGCGCCAATCTCATGCGCTACCGCGTCGAGGGCTTTGTGATGGGCGGAGCCTTGTTTCGCAACCTGGCGCGGTTGTCGGCGGCAGGTTTGCCTGTCATCACCGTGCAGCATGGCTCGGGCACGGCCGGCGGTGCCTATATGCCCGGATTGTCGGACGTGGTCATCATGGTGCGCGGTCGCTCGCGCGCCTTTCTGGCCGGGCCGCCCCTGCTCAAGGCGGCGACCGGCGAGATCGCGACCGAGGAAGAGCTGGGAGGTGCCGAAATGCACACCAGTGTCTCGGGGCTGGGCGAGTATCTGGCGGAGGACGATCGCCATGCCCTGGGAATGGCGCGCGCTGTGGTGTCTCAGCTGTTGCAGTGGAAAAGGCCTGAAGCGCTTGATATATCCAAACAGGAGGCTATTGGTTCAGGAATCGTCGAGCCGCGTTACGAGGCCGATGAGCTCTTGGGGCTGATGCCGGCGCACCATCGCGAGCCAGTGGATATGCACGAAGTCATGGCGCGGCTGGTCGATGGTTCCGAGCTGCTGCTGTTCAAGTCCGGCTACGGTGCGGCCACGCTGTGTGCGCAGGCGCATATCGGGGGCCATGCCGTGGGCCTGATCTCCAACAACGGTCCCATCGATGTGGCTGGTGCCAACAAGGCTGCGCATTTCATCCAATGGATGTGCCAGCTCGGTCATCCCATCATCTATCTGCAGAACACCACGGGCTATATGGTGGGCAAGGACAGCGAGCAGGCCGGCATGATCAAGCACGGCAGCAAGATGATTCAGGCCGTGACCAATGCCAGCGTGCCGCAGATCACCATCCAGTGCGGGGCCAGCTTCGGTGCGGGCAACTACGGAATGTGCGGCCGCGGCTATGCACCGCGCTTTCTGTTCAGCTGGCCCGGCGCCAAGACGGCGGTGATGGGCGGCGAGCAGGCGGCCAGCACCATGCGTCAGGTCACCGAGGCTGCCATGGCACGCAAGGGCTTGCCCGTCGATGCCGAGCAGATGCAAAAGCAGTACGACCAGATCGTGGCCATGTTCGAGGCCCAGGCCGATGCGCTGGTGACCAGTGGGCTGCTGCTGGATGACGGCGTGATCGATCCGCGCGACACCCGCGAAGTGCTCTCGTTTTGCCTGCAGACCTTGCACGAAGCGCAGCAGCGCACCTTGCGTCCCATGCAGTTCGGGGTCGCGCGCATGTAGTGCGGCACCTCTTCCCTTTTTCTTCCAAACAGGACTCGACGGAGACAAGCCATGCAATGGACCCATGAACATCTGGAAGTGCGCAAGACCCTCAAGCGCTATATAGACGAGAAGATCAATCCCTATGTCGACGCATGGGAGGAAGAGGAAATCTTTCCCGCACACCAGGTCTTCAAGGGTCTGGGCGATCTGGGCTTGCTGGGCCTGACCAAGCCCGAAGCCTATGGCGGCTCGGGTCTGGACTATTCCTATAGCCTGATGATGGCCGAGACACTGGGCCATATCCGCTGCGGCGGCGTGCCCATGGCCATTGGTGTGCAGACCGATATGTGCACGCCCGCACTGGCACGCTTTGGCAGCGATGCCTTGCGCGAGCAGTTCCTGGCTCCCGCCATTGCGGGCGATATGGTGGGCTGCATAGGCGTGAGCGAGCCCGGTGCGGGCAGCGATGTATCGGGCATCAAAAGCCATGCCCGCAAGGATGGCGATGACTACGTCATCAGCGGCCAGAAGATGTGGATCACCAACAGCATTCAGGCGGATTGGATGTGCATGCTGGTCAACACCGGCGATGGACCGGTGCACAAGAATAAAAGTCTCATCATGGTGCCGCTGCGTGACGGCCCGCGCGGCAAGCTGACCAAGGGCGTGGAAGTGGCGCAGAAGCTGCGCAAGATCGGCATGAACTCCTCGGACACGGGCCTGCTGTTTTTTGACGAGGTGCGCGTGCCGCAGCGCTATCTGGTGGGGCAGGAGGGGCAGGGCTTCATCTATCAGATGCAGCAGTTTCAGGAGGAGCGGCTCTGGGCATCGGCCAGTGGCCTGCTCGCCATGGAGGATTGCATTCAGCAGACCATCGAGTGGGCGCAGCAGCGCCAGATGTTCGGCAGCACCCTGATTGATCAGCAATGGGTGCAGTTCAAGCTGGCCGAGTTGCAGACCGAAGTCGAGGCCCTGCGGGCACTGACCTATCGTGCTGCCCAGATGTATATGGCGGGCCAGGATGCGCTGCAGCTGGCCAGCATGGCCAAGCTCAAGTCGGGGCGGCTGACGCGCGAAGTGGCCGACACCTGTCTGCAGTTCTGGGGTGGTATGGGCTTCACCTGGGACAACCGCGTCTCGCGCCTTTACCGCGACGGGCGCCTGGGCTCGATAGGCGGCGGTGCTGACGAGGTCATGCTGGGCATCATCGGCAAGACCATGGGGCTGATCAAGCGCCAGGCGCACTGAGGAGCGGCGCATGACTCAGGTGCTTGAAATCGAACGCCTGCCCTTGGGCAACGGCTTTGTGGAATGGTGGCGGCTGAACTCGCCGCAAACCCGCAATGCGCTGACCGATGAGATGGTGCAGGCCTTGCGCGATCAGGCCACAAGAGCGCAGAAGGATTCACAGCTGCGCGTGGTCGTGCTGTGCGGCAACGGCGGGCATTTCTGTGCGGGCGGCAGCCTGGGAGGCTTTGCCAGCAGCATAGGCTCGCCGCTGCCTGAGGGGGCGCAGGACCCGCTGGTTCAGGTCAACCGCGAGTTTGGTCAGCTGCTGCAGCAACTGGCAGAGCTGCCCCAGTTGCTGATCGCTGCCGTGCAGGGCGCAGCCATGGGCGGCGGTGTGGGGCTGGTCTGCGTGGCCGACTGGGTGGTGGCGGATCAGCAGGCCGTCTTTGCCACACCCGAGGTGACGCTGGGCATTGTGCCCGCGCAGATCGCGCCTTTTGTGTTGCGCAGGCTGGGCGATGGCTTGGCTCGCCAATGGCTGCTGGGCGGTCAGCGCTGGTCCGCAAACCAGGCGCAGCAGGCAGGCCTGGTGCAGACCGTGATCCAGGCCACAGACACTGCCCACTGGCACAGTCAGCTGCAGCAGCAGCTCGAGATCTGCGCGCAGGCAGCACCGCAGGCGGTGGCTGTCACCAAAAAGCTGCTGGCAGCCATTGGCGGGCAAAGTCTGGATGCATCGCTGAACCAGGGTGCGCAGGCCTTTGCCAGTGCGCTGCGCAGCGCTGAAGCGGGGGCCGGGCTCAAGGCCTTTTCCAGCAAGCAGCCCGCTCCCTGGACCTGCAATGCAGGAGGCACATCATGAAGCGCATTCTGATTGCCAATCGTGGCGAGATTGCGCTGCGCATCATGGCCACGGCCAGGCGCATGGGCTTAGAGACCGTGGCGGTGTACTCGGATGCGGATGCGCAAAGCCTACATGTGCAACAGTCCACGCAGGCCTATGCACTGGGCGGGCTGACATCGGCACAGAGCTATCTGGACGTGAACAAGCTGCTGGCGGCCGCCAAGGCGACAGGGGCTGATGCCATTCATCCCGGTTACGGCTTTCTCAGTGAGGATGCGGGCTTTGCCCAGGCTGTGCAGGACGCGGGCCTGATCTGGATTGGCCCACCGCCGGCCGCGATCCGCCAGCTCGGCAGCAAGGCGGCCGCCAAGCAACTGGCCAAGACCCATGGCGTCCCCTGTCTGCCGGGCTATGAGGGCGATGACCAGAGCGATGCGCGCTTTGCCGACGAAGCAGCCATGATTGGCTACCCTGTCATGGTCAAGGCGGTGGCCGGTGGCGGCGGGCGCGGCATGCGGCTGGTGGAAAGTGCCCAGCAGCTGCATGCCGCTCTGAACAGTGCACGTTCGGAAGCGCTGGCTGGCTTCGGCAATGGTGACTTGCTGGTGGAGCGTGCCGTCATGCACCCGCGTCATGTGGAAGTGCAGGTGTTTGCCGACGGGCATGGCCATGTGATTCATCTGGGGGAGCGCGACTGCTCGGTTCAGCGTCGCCACCAGAAGATCATCGAGGAAGCCCCCAGTCCGGCCGTCAACGCCGAGCTGCGCGAGCACATGGGCAGCTGCGCCGTGGCCCTGGCCAAGGCGGCAGGCTATGTGGGGGCGGGTACGGTGGAGTTTCTGGTCGAAGGCCGACAGTTCTATCTGATGGAGATGAATACCAGACTGCAGGTCGAGCATCCTGTGACCGAGGCCTTGACGGGCCTGGATCTGGTCGAGTGGCAGATTCGCGTGGCGCGTGGCGAGGCCTTGCCGTTAACGCAGCGGCAGGTTCGGCTCGACGGCCATGCCATCGAGGTGCGGTTGTGCGCCGAAGACGAGAACTTTCAGCCCCATACCGGCGTGGTACGGCATTTCTCAGCCCCCGAGGCCGCCGTCTTCAACCGCGCGCCGCTGCGCTTTGACCACGCATTGCATACCGGCAGCGAAGTCACACCCTATTACGACGCCATGCTGGGCAAGCTGATCGTCCATGCGCCAACGCGAGAACAAGCCATTGACAGGCTGATTCATGCACTGGGCCGGCTCACGGTACTGGGCTTGCCGACCAATCGAGCTTTTCTGATTGAATGCCTGAACGACGAGGTGTTCAGGCGGGGCCAGGCTCTGATCTCCTATCTGACGGGGGATGCGTCACGCTTGCAGCAACTGCTGCGAGAAAAGGAAGCTCTGGCGCACCAGTATTGGGGAGCGCTGTGCGCCGTGGGCCAAAGGCCGGGGCCGCTGGCTTGCAGCTATGCCCAGTTGCGCAAGCTTCAGCACCGGGGCCGGGCACAGGAGCTGGCGCTGCGGCCCGAGACTGAACAAAGCTGGCTGCTGCACCGGCACGGCGCAGAGCCTGCGCTGCTGCAGGTCGACGAGTTGCTAGCCTATGGCTGGCGAGTGAGATCGGCGGGCCTGACCCAAACCGTGCATGCAGTGCAACTGCCCGCAGGGCAGGGCGGGACGCGCTGGCATCTGCAGGCTGGCGCTGTGGACTGGTGGGTCGAAGATGTGAGCTATGCCCCGCCCGAGAATGTGGCTGCAGCGGGCCAGACTGCAGAGCTGCGCGCACCGTTCAACGGCCGTGTGGTGCAACTGGGCGTGGAGACCGGGCAGGCGCTGAAGGCCGGAGATGTGGTCGTGGTCGTCGAATCCATGAAGCTGGAGCACAGCCTGAGCGTGAAGGCCGACTGCCGGGTGGAGGCCGTGCTGGTCAATGCCGGCCAGCAGGTTGCGCCGGGCCAGGTGCTGCTGAAACTGGCGCCCAAGTCTGGAGACACTGCATGACTGATGCCACTGAACGCGACATGCTCTATGACATGGTGCGCCGCTTTGCGCGTGAGCATATCGCTCCTCATGTCACTGCCTGGGACGAGGCGGGAGAGTTCCCGCGCCAGCTCTATCGCCAGGCCGCCGAGCTGGGGCTGCTCGGCATTGGCTACCCCCAGGAGCTCGGTGGTACTGTGGCCACGCACGGTCTGCGCGCCGTTTTGTGGCTGGCGCTGTGCCGCCACGGGGGCAGCGGCGGAGTGCTGGCCAGCCTGTTGTCGCACAACATCGGCCTGCCGCCTGTGGTGGCTCTGGGCAGCGATGCGCTCAAGAAGCAGGTGGTGCCCGATGTGCTGGCAGGCCGCAAGATAGCGGCCCTGGCGATTACCGAGCCTGGCGGTGGATCGGACGTGGCGGCACTGCGCACCAGGGCCAGGCGCGATGGCAACGAGTATGTGATCGAGGGCGAGAAGACCTTCATCACCTCGGGCATGCGTGCGGACTGGATCACGGTGGCGGTGCGCACGGGCGAGCAACGAGGTGCATCCGGTATCTCTCTGATCCTGGTGCCCGGCGAGAGTGCGGGACTGCGCCGCAGCCAGCTGCACAAGATGGGCTGGCAATGCTCGGATACCGCCCATCTGTTTTTTGATGGCGTGCGCGTGCCTGCCAGTCATCTGCTCGGGGCTGAGGGCGAGGGCTTTCGCGCCATCATGCAGAACTTCAACGGCGAGCGCCTGGGCATTGCCTGCGCTGCGCTGGGCTTTGCCCAGGCCTGTTATGACGAGGCGCTGGCCTGGGCGCAGCAGCGCCAGACCTTTGGCGTGACGCTCAATCAGCATCAGGTCATACGCCACAAGTTGGTGGACATGCAGCAGCGCCTGCGCAGCACCGAAGCCTGGCTCAACGCCGTCTGTGCACGTGCCGATGGCGGCGATAGCGGTGCGGACTGGGTGGGCGAGGTCTGCGTGCTCAAGAACCATGCCACCCAGACCATGCAGTTCTGCGCCGATACGGCTGTGCAGATCCTGGGCGGCATGGGCTTTATGCGCGGCACGCTGAGCGAGCGCATTTACCGCGAAGTCAAGGTGCTGACGATTGGCGGCGGCACCGAGGAAATCATGAAAGAGCTGGCCGCGCGCCAGTGGCGTATCTAGCGCGGCTGTCGCAGCATCCTCAGCTGTTGCCGGGAGGTTTGAGCGAAATCAGCCTGAAACGCTTATGTGTAAAGCGTTGTCAGCTTCTATTCAAGGAGCAATATGTCCGATAAAGCCATTATTACCTGTTCCATTACCGGGGTGCTGACCGACCCGAATCAGCATCATGTGCCCGTGACGCCAGAGCAACTGGCGCAGGAAGCACGCCGAGCCTATGACGCGGGCGCATCGGTGGTGCATGTCCACTTCAGGCGCCAGGAGGAGGGCAAGGGCCATCTGCCCAGCTGGGATCCGGCAGTGGCCAGGGCCTGCGTGGATGCCATGCGTGCAGCCTGCCCGGAGCTCATCATCAATCAGACCACCGGGGTGGTTGGCCCCGATTACCAGGGACCGCTGGACTGCCTGCGTGCCACGCGACCCGAGATGGCGGCTTGCAATGCAGGCTCGCTCAACTATCTCAAAACCCGCAGCAACGGAAGCTGGGCCTGGCCGCCCATGCTGTTCGACAATCAGCCCGCCAAGGTGCAGGACTTTCTCGATGTGATGGCCGAGACCCAGACGCTGCCCGAGTTCGAGTGCTTTGATGTGGGCATTGTGCGCTGCGTGGGCATGTATGTGGAGACCGGCATGTACCGGGGCCTGCCCGAATACAACTTCGTGATGGGGGTGGAGTCAGGTATGCCGGCAGACCCGGATCTGCTGCCAATCCTGCTCAGGCTCAAGATCAAGGATGCGCCCTGGCAGACCACGCTGATCGGGCGCAGCGAGATCTGGCCCACCCATCTGCGCACGGCCGAGCTCGGCGGGCATCTGCGCAGCGGACTGGAAGACACTTTCTATCTGCCGGACGGTAGCAAGGTCACATCCAACGCTCCGCTGATCGAGCAGTTGGCGCGCTATGCGCGTGATGTGGGCCGTGAAGTCGCCACTCCCAGTGAGGCCAGGCAGATGCTGCACCTGGCGGCCTGAATCGAGGAGAGGTGGCAGATGAACACTTGTACTCCTCCTCGGACCGTGGCGCAGGCACTGGCGCAGACCGTGGCCGCTCATCCCCACAGGGATGCCTACATTGATCAGGGGCGCAGCTACAGCTGGCAACAGGTGGATGTCATGGCCAGCTCCTGGGCTGCCCATCTGTCCTCGCTGGGCCTGCGGCCCGGTGAACGCATCGGCATCATCCTGCCCAACGGTCTGCCCTGGGTGCTGAGCTATCTGGCAGCGGCGAAGACGGGGCTGGTCGTGGTGGGCCTCAGCGTCCGATACCGGGACGCCGAGCTGGACTTCATGCTGCAGGACAGCCAGGTCAAGGCCGTGCTTGCGCCGCGCGAGTTTGCCGGTTTCGACTACCAGAACTATCTGGCGCAGGCCCGTCGGCGTTTTGCGGCGCTGGAGCACCTGTTGTGGGTGGATGAAGGATTCGAGCAACCGCTGCAGTCCGGCGCGAAAGTCTTGCATGAAGGCACCGGTCCTGAACCGGATGACCTGCTGATGATCATCTACACCTCCGGCACCACAGGCAGGCCCAAGGCGGCGGGGCTGACGCATCGCTCCCAGTTGGGCTCAGCGCTGGCGCAGCACGCGCATGTGAGGGCTGTGGTGGACGATATGGTGCAACTGGCCATGCCGCTCAACCATGTGGGCGGCATTACCTGCGGCGTGCTGACCATGCTCCTGGCGGGCGGCACCTGCGAGCTGGTTCCCATGTTCAGCCCCGAGGCCGTCTGGAAGATGGCGCACCGGCATCCGCCGACCTGGCTGGTGGGCGTGCCCACCATGCTGACACTGCTGCTCATGCATCCGCTTCTGGCCGAGGTTGATATGAGCCGGCTGCGACTGATCGTGGTGGGTGGATCCAATGTGGAGCCAGTGTTGCTGCAGCGGCTGCAGCAGCAGTTTCCGGTCGTGAGCATCATGAATCTCTACGGTCTGTCCGAGACTTCGGGGGCGATCGTGATGACGCCCTGGCAGGCGGATCAGCAGGCCCTGCTGCACAGCATAGGCACGCCGCTGCAAGGGGCGCAGCTGCGCGTCGCGGGGGCTGATGGAGAGGAGCTGCGGAGTGGCGAGGTGGGAGAGCTGTGGTTTCGCGGTGCGGGGGTGATTCCGGCCTATGTGGGGCAGCAGCAGGACCAAGAGGTGTTTGCCGGCGGCTGGCTGCATTCTGGGGATCTGGGGCTTGTCGATGAGCGGGGCCTGGTCTACCTCAAGGGGCGGCAAAAAGACATGTTCATACAGGGCGGTTTCAACGTCTATCCCAGCGAGGTGGAGAGCGTGATTGCCGGTCATGCAGGCGTGCTGATGGTCGCCGGCATCGGCGTGCCGGACCCCGTGCTGGGCGAGGTGGGGCGCTACTACATCGTGATCAGACCTGGTGCCAGCGTGAGTGAGGAGGAGCTGCTCGCGCATTGCCGCCAGCAGCTCGCTGACTACAAGCTGCCGCGCCAGCTGGTGTTTCGCGCCGAATTGCCGCTGACCCCGGCAGGGAAGATCCAGAAAGCCTTGTTGCGAGCAGAGGAGTGCTGTTCATGAATGTGCAATTTGATTTTTCGGGCCGCCATGTGATGGTGTTTGGCGGCACCACAGGCATCAACCTGGGCATTGCCCAGCACTACGCGATGGCAGGAGCCAGGGTCTCGGTCGCCAGCCGCAAGCAGGCCAATGTGGATGCGGCCCTGGCGACGCTGGGGGCACAAGCCTTTGGCGTGGTGGCCGATGTGCGCGATGAGCAAGCGGTGGGCGCGGCGCTGGCGCAGGCCGTAGCCTGCCATGGGCCGCTCGACGTGCTGGTGTCTGGTGCGGCAGGCAACTTCCTGGCACCTGCAGAGCAGATGTCGTCCAACGCCTTCAAGGTGGTGGTGGACATCGATCTGCTGGGCAGCTTTCATGTCGCGCGTCAGGCTCTGGCGCATCTGCGGCAGCCGGGCGCCAGCCTGATCTTCATCACTGCGCCGCAGTCCACCGTGCCGATGATGTACCAGGCCCATGTCTGTGCCGCCAAGGCTGGAGTGGACCATCTGGCGCGGGTGCTGGCGTTGGAGTGGGGTGCCAGGGGCATTCGTGTGAACGCCATTTCCCCCGGCCCCATCGAGGGCACGGAGGGCATGCGCCGTCTGGCCCCGCAGGGCGCAGAAGGAGACGCTCTGGTGCGCAGCATGGTGCCGCTGGGGCGCATGGGCACAACCGCAGATATTGCCCGGCTGGCCATGTTTCTGGGCAGCGATGCGGCCAGCTACATCTCCGGCACGGTCATTGCCTGTGACGGCGGGGCGCAGGGCCAACTCTCGCCCATGGTTGCCGCCGCGGCGATGGCCATGCCGAAGCAGGATTAGAGACACAACAAGAAAAAGCGTGGGTTATGGGTTCCGGGTTGCACACTATCAAGGAGACAAACCATGATCGAGATGAGTCTGACGAAGGAGGCACGGCGCATCCGGCGCATTGCGCTGGGTGATCTGCTCTACCGCACGGCGCGCAAGTTCGGCAGCCGCACGGCGCTGGTCGATGGTGCTGAGCGCATCAGCTATGCCGAGCTGGATGCACGAAGCTCGCGCTTCGCGCATTATTTGCTGTCGACGCTGGGGACTGGCAAGCAGATCGGCATGTTGTGCGCCAATTCCATAGACATGGTGGTGGCCTGCAATGCCATTCACAAAGCGGGTCAGGTGTGGGTGCCCGTCAATATCAAGCTGGAGGTATCGAGCATCGACTACATCCTGCGGCATGCTGAGGTGTCGGCAGTGGTGCTCGATCAGGAGTTGCTGGCCCTGCCCGGACTGGCCGAAATTCTGCAGCAATTGCAAGTGCCGCTCATCATCACGCGCCTGCAAGTGCAGCAAGTGCAGCAAGTGCAGCAAGGACTGCCGGGCATATCGTTGACACAGGCCGAAGCAGGCCAGTCCGATACTTTGCCCGAGGTTGACATTGACGACAACCAGGCGGCCTTGCTCATGTACACCAGCGGCACTACGGGCAATCCCAAAGGCGTCGTGCATTCCCATCTGTCGGTATATGCGGCGGTCAAGGGCAATATCGACGAAATGAAATATGGCGAGGCCGATGTGCTCAGCGGCTGGTTGCCCCTGTTTCATTGCGCCCAGCATGCGCTGGTGCAGACTGCGCTGGCGGCAGGCGCTTGCACCGTGCTCACGCGACAGTTTGTGCCAGCGGAGGTGGGGCAGCTGGTAATGAAGGAAGGCGTGACGATCTTTGTCGGGCTGCCCCTGATGTATGCAGCGGTGCTGGCTGATCCGGGTTTTGCGCCCACCACGATCCGGCAATGCATCTATGCCATGGCTCCCATTCCGAAGCCCTTGATCGCCCAGATTGCGCAGCGCATGTGCCGCAATATCTCTCTGGCCACGGGGCAGACCGAGATATATCCGGCCACCATGACTTTCTACCCCTTGCTCAATGCCGAATGCGATGCCAATTTCTGGGGGCGCTCTCTGACTACTTGCGAGACCGCCGTTATGGATGATGATGGCAATCTGCTGGGAGCCTGTCAGATCGGCGAGATCGTGCATCGCGGCCCCAACGCCATGCTGGGTTATTTCAAGGATTCCAAGGCAACGGCCGAGGCACAGAAGTTTGGCTGGCACCATACCGGCGATCTGGGCAGGTGGGACGAGCAGGGCCGCATGGAGTTCATAGATCGCAAAAAGGACATGATCAAGACCGGCGGCGAGAACGTCGCCAGCGTGAAAGTTGAGGCCGTGGTGCTGGCACATCCCGAGATCGCGGCCGCTGCCGTCTTCGGCTTGCCGCACCCGCATTGGAGCGAGGCGGTCTGCGCATTTGTGATGCGCAAGCCCGGAACCTCGGTCGATGCTGACTCGGTGCTTGCTCACTGTCGTCAGCATCTGGGGGGCTTTGAAGTGCCAAAGCTTGTGCACTTTGTCGATGCCTTCCCTTCCACGGCAACAGGCAAGGTACAGAAGAACGTGATGCGCAGGCAGTTCGAGCAGATTGCCAGGGATCTATGGGGGGAGTGATGCTCGCCGTGGATTGAAAAAGGCCGGCGATAGCTGGCCTTTTTGTCATCATTCCACGGTTTCCGGTACCCAGGCAAAGACGGGGGGAGTGCGTTCGGCAATGACCTTGTTGCGAGCCTCCAGCAAGGGGTAGAGCATTTCCGGTTGGGGAACAATCCAGTATTCGCCGCGTTCGATCGCCGCAAAAACCAGGCTGGCAAACTCGTCGCTGTCCAGACCGTTTGCATCAAGCAGATGTCTCATCATGCCGTGAAACTGGGCCGACGCGGCGGATGGTGCTTCTCGGAAGATAGCAGTCTTGACCGGACCGGGAGCCAACAGCGAGACTTTGATATGCGGGGTCAGAGCGGCCAGCTCGCTGGCCAGACTTTCGGTCAACGCCACCACGGCAAATTTGGTGGCCGAGTAGGGGGCCATCAGCGGGCTCGGCAGAAAGCCGCCTACCGATGCTGTGTTGATGATACGGGCAGGTCGGTTGGCCCTGAGCAGGCGCGGCACAAAAGCGCGCAGGCCGTTGACGATGCCGTTGACATTGACCTGCCAGGCTTGCTGCCATTGGGCATCGCTGATCTCCCAGCTATTGCCGGTGCTGAGAACGCCTGCGTTGTTGAAAAGCAGATCGACCTGACCGAAAGCTGCATAGGCCTTGTCGGCCAGCGCATCCAGCGACGCCTGGCTGGTGACATCGGTGGCCACGGCCAATGCCTGATCTCCCAGCTCCAGCGCGACTTTTTCAAGGCCCGTCTGGTCGCGGTCTGCAACCACGACCTTCATTCCAAGAGAGACTGCCTTTTTGGCAAGGCCTGCACCAATTCCACTGGCGGCGCCGGTGATGACTGCAACTTTCATGATTTCCTCTTTGGCTAAATACGAATGAATTAAAGCATTCCCGGCTTATCTATATTTCTCACGAAATCCCGCTTGACAGTTATTGAAGGTGTTTACAGTCTTCGTTGATTGATTTAATAAATGCAAATAATTGCTTGACATATAAAAAACCAGGGCACAGTACGTCCGAATGGATTAATGGTTTCCACTAGGGACTGTAAACACAAACTTATTTTGTAAAGAGGAAAACTCAGAGTGATTTGAATTTGAAAAGAACAAAGAATATCAATCCTCATCGCCAATTGGTGGCGGTCAGTCAGGATTGAGGTTTGAAAATGAATCCATGCATCAGTGGTTTGGAAGGAAAAGTGGTTCTGGTCACAGGTGGTGCCTCGGGCATTGGCTTGGCCAGTGCCCAGGCCCTGGCCTCCAGCGGAGCCAAGGTGGTGTGCGCCGATCTGCAGCAAAGCCAGGACTTGCCGCAGGGCTGCGAATTTCGCAAGCTCGACGTGAGCAGCGAGAAGCTGACCAATGAGTTGGTTGCTTACATGCTGGAGCGCTATGGGCAGATTGATGGACTGGTGACTTCGGCTGGCATTTCCCGCGTGGGTGATCTGCAGAGCATGCCCTTGCAGGAGTGGGAGCAGGTACTGCAGGTCAATTTGACAGGGACCATGCTCAGCGCACGTGCCGTGGCCAGCCACATGAAGCAGCGCGCTCAGGGCTCCATCGTCACCATCGCCAGTATCAACGGCATGCTGGGTAACCCGACCAATCTGGCCTATTGCACCTCCAAGGGGGCAGTGATCCAGATGGTGCGCAGTCTGGCAGCAGATCTCGGTGCTTACGGCGTGCGGGTCAACAGCATCAGCCCCGGCTATATCCATACGCCCATGACCACCATGCTTGATGAACTGCCTGTAGGCCAGGCTTTCGAGGCCATGCATCTGCTCAAGCGAGCGGGCAAGCCGCAAGAGGTGGGTAATGCCGTGGCATTTTTGCTATCCGATATCTCTTCATTTATTACCGGGGTCAATCTTCCAGTGGATGGTGGATTCTCTGCAGCCAAAGTAATTAATATTTAAGGAATTCCAATGAAATATGATGTCATAGTGATTGGTTGCGGAATGTCCGGCATTCTGGCTGGTATTCACCTGAAGAATAGCGGAAAGAAATTCATTATTCTGGAGAAGGCCGAGACATTAGGAGGAACCTGGCGGGATAATACTTATCCTGGCCTGACTTGCGATGTGCCGTCGCACGCCTATACCTACTCTTTCGAGCCCAACCCCGAATGGTCTCGGGTACTGCCGCCCGGAGCCGAGATTCAGCAGTATTTCGAAGGTGTATTCCAGAAATACGGTATTGGCGATTTTTCGCAGTTCGGCACCGAAATCACGCGTGCCCAATGGACGGGCGATGCCTGGACGCTGCAGGATCAGCATGGCAAGCAATACCAAGGCAAGGTGGTGGTTGCTGCCACAGGTGTGCTGCACCACCCCAACTATCCGCAGATCAAGGGCCTGGAGGAGTTCGAGGGGAACACGATTCACAGTGCGCGCTGGGATCATTCGGTACCGCTGGACGGTAAAAGGATCGCCATCATCGGCACCGGATCAACGGGCGTGCAAATTGTCTCGGCACTGGCGTCGCGTGCCAGGGTGCGGCATTTCCAACGCACGGCCCAATGGATTTTCCCGGTCGAGAATCCGGCGTTCAGCGAAGAGCAGCGTGCCGAATTCCGCAGCAACCGCGATCTGCTGGTTTATCTGCAGCGCGAACCTACTTATGTGGCCAATGTTGAACGCTTTACCGAGGGTGTGCTGGATCCGAATTCGGAACAGATTCAGGAAATTCAGAGAATCTGCCAGGACAATCTGGATGGGTCTGTTACAGACGCAAGCCTGCGTGAAAAACTGCAGCCTCATTACCGGGCCGGTTGCAAGCGCCTGATTTACTCGCCCGACTACTACCAGGCGATCCAGCACCCCAACTCCGAGCTGATCACCGAAGCTATTGCCAAGGTCGAGAAAAAGGGAGTGCGTACCAGCGACGGCGTACTGCATGAGGTGGAGGTCATCGTCCTGGCCACGGGATTCAAGACCGACCGCTATGTGCGCCCCATGAATGTGACGGGCCTGAACGGAGCCACGCTGGAGCAGGCCTGGTGCGATGTGCCCACAGCATACAAGTCCATCTCGGTGCCGGGCTTTCCCAACTTTTACTTCATGAACGGGCCGACCTCTCCCGTGGGTAACTTCTCGTTGATCGATACCTCGGAAATGCAGTGGGGCTATATCTCGCAGCTGATAGAGCGTGGCCAGCAAGCCGGTGTAGCAGGGCTTTCGGCCAGGCCCGAAGCCCTGGCTCAGTACGACCAGGAGCGCTTGCAGGCCGCCAAAGGCTCGGTCTTCGGCTCGGGCTGCAACAGCTGGTATCTGGACAGAAACGGTGTGCCCAACACCTGGCCTTGGTCGCAGTCGCGCTTCAGGCAGGAGATGAGTGCGCCGGTGTGGCAGGACTATATCCACCACCAGACCGAAGAGCTTGTGGCCTGAGTGCCGCCTTGCGCCCGTCCTGGTCGGGCGCGTTCCATCAACTTCAAGGAGTCCCAATGCAGATTCACCCCGAAATGGCTGCCGTGCTGGAGCAGTTCAAGGATGCTCCGCCCATGGATTTTGTGGCCACTCCGGTCCCCGAAATCCGCAAGCTCATGGACCACATGGCCTTCCCGCCTGCCGACCTGCCCATGCATGAGGTGCGTGAGATCGACATCCCCGGGGGTGACGGCCAGCCGCTCAAGCTGCGTCTGTACCGTCCCAGCACCGCGCAGGCAGCGCCGGTCATGGTCTATTTTCACGGTGGTGGCTGGTGCATAGGCACGCTGGAAACGCATGACAACCTGTGCCGCCACCTGGCGCGCCTGACTGGCATGAATCTTGTGTCGGTCGATTACCGTCTGGCTCCCGAGCATGTCTTTCCCGCCGCGCTGGACGACGCCTATGCCGCCACTCGCTGGGTGGCGCAGCATGCGGCCGAGCTGCATTGCGATGCGCAGCAACTGATGGTGGCGGGGGACAGCGCGGGGGGCAATCTGGCCATTGCCACCTGCCTGCGGGCAAAAGAAGACGGCTGGAAAGGCATAGCCCAGCAACTGCTGCTCTATCCGGTCTGCGATGCGCATATGGATGCGCCATCGTATGCGCTTTATGGGCAGATGCCGTTTCTCACCACCGAAGCCATGGCCGCGATGTGGCGTCACTATCACCCCGCCATGCCTGCACACCCGCTGGCTTCCATCATGCAGTACCCCGATCTCGCTGGTTTGCCAGCAGCGGTGCTGGTGACTGCGGAACTGGACATATTGCGCGACGAAGGAGAGGCCTTTGGCCTGCGCCTGCATCAGGCCGGAGTGCCGGTGGCCTGCCTGCGGGCTCAAGGCATGTTGCATGGGTTTGCAAATTTCAGCACCCTGGTGCCGGCGGTGGCAAGCTTGCTCGAAGAGGCTTGTGCAGAGCTCCACCAGGTCAAGTCCTTGGGGCTTGCTCAGCCTTGAATTTTGCAACTGTTCATGTATACAGTTGTGTGTGATGGATGCCTCAGTTTTATCCCCGCATCATGTGGACGCTCTTGTGGAAAACTATGCTTTCAAGCCTTGAAACCCGCGCCAGATGGCGCTTTGCACGGATTGCTTAAAAAATAGACGATTTGAGCGAAGGCACTGAACCAAGGGTTTTTACCAGTGGTTCTGAGGCTGTAAAAAAGCCCGCCAACCGTTGCCGGTAGCGGGCTTTTTTTGAGGGCTCAAACCTGCTCAGGAAAGTTGCTGAGGCGTGGGGCGTGTGCGGTAGAACTGCATGGGAGACTCTTTCATTTCCTTGGCATGCTGGTTGAGCACGGACTTCTTCATCTTGCCCACCACATGCATCTCGCAGGGCTTGCAGTCAAATCGCAGTGTGAGCTTTTCCTTGCCGTTGATCAGCTGCAGCGGCTCTGCCTTGATGGTGCCCTTGACGCCGATCACGCCTTTGGCCTGCTTGGGGCACAGGCTCATCGAGAAGCGCACGCAGTGCTTGGTGATCATCAGCGAGACTTCGCCTTCCTCTTCCTTGCTTTCGTAGGCGGCGTCGATGATCTTCACGCCATGCTTCACATAGAAGTCATGGGCCTTCTGGTTGTAGACATTGGCCAGATAGGTCAGCGTGTCTTCAGGAAAAGGCACGGGTGGCTCCACGGGCTTGGCGCGGGGCAGGCGCACAAAGCCGTCGGCGCGGGCCTGCTCCAATGCGGCCACGGCATCGCGGCGTAGCTGGTTGAGCACCGATGCCGGGACAAACCAGGGCTGGCTCAGGCTCAGTGAGATATCGTTCACCTCGAAAACCGTGGCGCCAAAACGCCCCAGCTGCTCGCGCAGCGAGGCCTGGGCCTTTGCGGTATCGGTAGCGCTCTGGTGCTCCTTGTCAATGGCGGCCGCGCCGACAAAGCCGTCCTCATCGGTCAGCGTCAGCGCGAAGCCTGAAGCGGTCTCCTTAAACTCGGCCCACAGACCGATGCGGCGCTCGCTGGACTTTTTCTCCAGCGTACGCACCCAGTCCATATCGCGGTTGCGGTTGATTTCCAGGCCCTTGCGCAGGTCCTTGAATTCGGCAATCTCGTTCTTGGGGAAGACACGCCAGATGCCTTTTTTGGCACTCACGCATTCGGCACGGTTGATGTGCACGCCCACCAGTTCCTTTTGCAGATCGTAGTAGCACAGACCGTCGCCGTTGTGCAGCTCGGTGGCCTTGTCGCTGGTCTCGATCTCGAACCATTTGTCGCCGACCTGGGTCACCCAGCCGATGGCACGACCCGGTGTCTTGGGCGTGTCGAAGGCGCCGATGTCATCCTTGCGTCCGTTGACGAAGTAGTCGGTGAACTCGCGGTTGAAGTTCTGGTCCGGATCGGGTTCGAACGAGAAAGTGGTGCGGCCTGACGACGAGCGCGCCAGCGGCTGATCGGAGAACTCGCGCTCCTCGATGATTTCGTCTAGCAGCTTGCGGTAATGGGCCGTGATGTTCTTCACATAGCCCATGTCCTTGTAGCGGCCCTCGATCTTGAAGCTGCGCACGCCGGCATCGATCAGCGCACGCAGATTGTCGCTCTGGTTGTTGTCCTTCATGGACAGCACGTGCTTTTCATGCGCGATGATGCGGCCGCTGGCGTCCGTCACCTCATAGGGCAGGCGGCAGGCCTGGTTGCAGTCGCCGCGGTTGGCGCTGCGACCCGTGTGGGCATGGCTGATGAAGCACTGGCCCGAGTAGGCCACGCACAGTGCGCCATGCACAAAGTATTCGATGGTGGTGCGGCTCGGGTCTGTCGCGGCGCGCACGGCGGCAATCTGCTTCAGATCCAGCTCGCGCGCCAGCACGATCTGCGACAGACCGGCGTCCTGCAGAAAGCGGCCCTTCTCGGGCGTGCGGATGTCGGTCTGGGTGGACGCGTGCAGCTGGATGGGTGGCAGGTCCAGCTCCAGCAGACCCATGTCCTGGATGATCAGTGCATCGGCTCCGGCGTTGTAGATCTGCCAGGCCATATCGCGCGCGCCCTGTAGTTCATCGTCGCGCAAGATGGTGTTGAGAGTGATGAAGATGCGGCTGCCGAAGCGGTGGGCATGCTTGATGAGCCGCTCCAGGTCGCGGATGTCATTGCCTGCCGTCGCGCGCGCACCAAAGGCCGGTCCGCCGATATAGACGGCGTCCGCGCCGTGATTGACGGCTTCGATGCCGATATCGGCGTCGCGCGCCGGGGACAGGAGTTCGAGCTGGTGGGGCAGGAGAGACATAGGGGCAGGATTATCTCAGCAAGCCCTGGTTTCGGCACAGTGGCGGGTAATCGCCTGTATCAATGGCCGCGTGGGCTGAAGGTTCGGGGGAAAACCACGGCTTCGCTGCGGTCCGCCAGCCGGTAGCCCATGGCGGGGCGGTTCGATGTGCCTTCCACATGGCCGGCCTCGACCAGAAAGTTCGCTGCCAGCATGCGGGTGCGAAAGCCGCTCTTGTCCACGCTGCGCCCCAGCACGGTTTCATAGACTTGCTGCAACTGGGGCAGGGTGAAGGGCTCGCTGAGCAAAAAAGCGGGGAGAGAGGTGTATTCGACCTTGCTGCGCAGACGTTCAACCGCCGTCTGCAAGATGGTGCCATGGTCGAATGCCAGAGCAGGCCGGCGCAGCAATTCATCCACTTCGAACCAGGCCACATCGGCCGCATTGGCGCCTTTCGTCAGTTGCAGCTCATGTGCGGGAATCAGCGCAAAGTACACATGAGTGGCCGACCAGCCGCGCGGATCACGGGTCGCACCACCCCAACTGCCAAGCTGCTCCAGATAGGGGCTGTCCACACCCGTCTTCTCCTTGAGCTTGCGCGCGGCGCAGGCCTGCAGATCGGCATCCAGATCCACGTTCACAAATCCGCCAGGCAAGGCCCAGAGGCCGGGAAACGGATCGTCTTCATGGCCTGGGCGTTGCACCAGCAATACATTCAGGCGGCCCTGGGCAATCGTGAAGATCACCACATCCACCGTGGTGTAGGGGCGGGGAAAGTCCGGCGCTGGCTTGGAGTGACGCTGTGTAACGGTCATGAATCAGGCTTGACTGGATGAATGTTGGGTTGTATTGTACAACTTGCTTAAGTTGTTCAATGCAACTTAAGCGGGAAAGACCAGGCGGTCCCTGGCTGCTCAGGCAGCGCAAGCACCTGTCGGGAGCCAGGCAGGCCGCCTGGAACAAAGAGAAAAAGAGAACAAGAAAATGAAAGACCAAAACACCACCGCGCGCAGCAAATTCCTCAGCCTGGTGCTCAGGCACAGTCCCGAGACCATAGGGCTCAAGCTCGACGAAGCGGGCTGGGCCCGGACCGATGAGCTGCTGGCCTGCCTGGCGCGCTCCGGCCGGCCGACCCGTCTGGAGGAACTGCAGCGCATCGTGGCGGACAACAACAAGCAACGCTATTCCTTCAGCGCGGATGGCAAGCGCATACGTGCCAATCAGGGCCACTCCATCAAGGTCGAGCTGGGCCTTGAGGCAAGGCGCCCTCCGGCTGTGCTCTACCACGGCACGGCCACGCGTTTTCTGGATGCGATTTTTCATGAGGGCCTGAACCGGCAGTCACGCCACCATGTCCATCTTTCCGAGAGCCAGGCAGTGGCTGCTCAGGTCGGCAGTCGTCACGGCAAGCTGGCCATGCTGCAGGTGGACGCCGAGCGCATGCAGGGCGAGGGCCATGTGTTCTACCGCTCCGACAACGGTGTGTGGCTGACCGATGTCGTCCCTGCCCGGTATCTGCTGAAGCTGGCGCCATGAATGCCTCGGGAATCATCGCCGTCGACGCAGATGGCGTGTTGCTGGACTACAACCTGGCATATGCATCAGCCTGGGAGCGGGTATTTGGCGAGCGACCTGTATTGACGCAGCCTGACGCCTACTGGGCCATGGAGCGATGGGGTGTCGCCAGCTTGCAGGGCGAGGCTCTGAACCGTTTTCGAGCCGGCTTTGATGCGCAGTTCTGGTCAAGCATTCCCGCGATTGACGGAGCGCTCCAGGCTTGCGAGCAGCTGTGCGCTGCGGGGTATGAGCTGGTCTGCGTGTCGGCGATTCAGCCGCAGTTCGCCGAGGCTCGGCAGACCAATCTGCGCAAGCTGGGCTTTCCCATATCGCGTGTGGTCGCCACCAGCGGCCGTGCCGATCCGGGTCCCAGCCCAAAGGCACAAGCCCTGGCGCAGTTGAGACCTCTGGCATTTGTCGATGACTTTCTGCCGTATTTCGACGGCGTGGATGCCCGGATTCACAAGGCGCTGGTGCTGCGCGAGCAAGGCGGGTCACCCAATGCCGGGCCGGGTCTGCAGGCCATTGACTCCACTCATGCCACTTTGGCGGACTTTTCCCGTTGGTGGCTGACTCATTATCAAGAAGAACAGACATGAACCGAGATTACGATATTCGATCCGTAGCCGATCTGGTGGCCCAGCTCGACCAAGGCTACCGCCCCAAATACCTTTGTTTCTGGGGCCATCAAGCCGAAAGGAATGGCTCGGTGGGCAAAGGCTGTCTGAGCCAGTGGTTTTCTGCTCCATTCACCGTCCAGGGGGATCGCTTTGCCACGGCGGAGCATTTCATGATGGCAGGCAAGGCACGGCTGTTCGGGGATGAAGAGGCGCGCGCGCAGGTGCTGGCTGCACCGTCTCCTGCCAGTGCCAAGCAGATAGGGCGCAGCGTGCGCAATTTCGACGAGGCTCGCTGGAAGGCGGAGTGCTTCGACATCGTGGTGAGTGCCAATGTCGCCAAGTTCTCCCAGAACCCGGCCATGGGGGAGTTTTTGCTGAGAACCGGCGAGCGTGTGCTGGTCGAGGCCAGTCCGCGCGACCGCATCTGGGGCATAGGCCTGAGCGCCGCCCATCCCGACGCCGAGCAGCCGCGCAAATGGCATGGACAGAACCTGCTGGGTTTCGCCCTGATGGCCGCGCGCGCGCAGCTGAGGGCTGGACAATGAGCACGCTGGACCGTTTTGAAGGCGCTCTGCTGGGGCTGGCTTGCGGCGATGCCGTGGGTACGACGCTGGAGTTTCGGGCGCGCGGCAGCTTTGTGCCGCTGACCGATATGGTGGGGGGCGGGCCGTTTTCACTGAGGGCCGGACAATGGACGGATGACACGTCCATGGCTTTGTGCCTGGCCGAGAGCCTGGTCGCCAAAGGCGGTTGCGACCCCGGGGACCAGATGGCGCGTTATGCGAACTGGTATCAGTGGGGCTACTGGAGTTCCACCGGTCAATGCTTTGACATCGGCATGGCAACGCGCGAGGCGATACAGCACTATCTGCGCACCGGCAATGCGCTGGCGGGAAGTGAAGATGCGCGCAGCGCCGGCAATGGCTCGCTGATGCGGCTGGCCCCGGTGGCCATGGCGTATGCCCATGACGAGCAAGAGGTGCAGGAGCGGGCGGCGCTGAGCTCTCGCACCACGCATGCGGCTGCCGAGTGTCTGGATGCCTGCCGTCTGTTCGCCGTGGCACTGAGCCGCGCCCTGCGGGGCGCAGACAAGGCGCAGGTGCTGGATCTGGCTGCGTTGCCGTTTGGCAGCCCGCGCATCGCCGAGATTGCACAAGGCAGCTGGCGCAGCAAAAGCCGCGAACAGATCCAGAGTTCGGGCTATGTGGTGCATAGTCTGGAAGCTGCTTTGTGGTGTTTTGACAGGCTCGATAGCTTTGAAGCCGTCGTGCTGGAGGCAGCCAACCTGGGTGACGATGCCGACACCACTGCGGCCATTGCTGGCCAGATTGCGGGTGCGTTCTGGGGGCGCAGCGGCATTCCTGCGCACTGGCTGGAAAGACTGCATCAGCAGGCCGATATTCGCGCGCTGGCGCAATCGATTTATGCGCTGAATCAGGGGCTGGCCCGATAGATCTTGCGTGACCATGCGCCCTTCGCGGGACCTGTTCACACCTTGCAAGTAGGTCGCAGGCCCTTGGTTGTTGCAGCGCAGGTCGCGAGAGCCGTACCGGGTCTGCGCGGTCTGCGGGTGCCTGTGGTCGTGGCCGTGGTGAACATCCAGGCCTCCAAAAAAGCTTGCCCGCCAGCCAGGAAAGTCCGGCGCAGCGTGCACCATCCCTGTCAACGCGGCACAATCAAGGCGCTGAGTTGGCGACGGTGCGAGAGCTAGGTCGGCAGCTTCAGCCGAAAGCCGAAATATCCCCCGTAGCCGGAGTCTGTGCTCAACGCCGAAAGAGCCGAGCCTGCTCGGGCTTGCTGGCAATTGCTCCAATGGAGTTCTGGTTCTTACACTCCAGAGATTGCCCCTTCGCTTGCACATTGAACTGGTATCGCAGGCTTTGCCGCTACGCTTGAGGCTTTGGCCTGGCGAAGGCTTGCATGCCACAGCCTTCCGCTTCATCAAGGAGAAAGCATGTCCATGACTGATCGCTCGGCCCAGAGCCGCCGTGTCCGCACCTCGTGTTCCCTGAGCCTGGCGCTGGTCGCTGTGTCCCTGACGTCCGCCCATGCAGCGGATGCGGAAAAGCCTCTGGTGGTGCGCATCGCCCATGGCGGCCCAGTCTCGGGTCCTATCGCCGCCTTGGGCAAGGATGAGGAAAATGGCGTGCGCATGGCGATTGACGAGCTCAACGCCCGCAAGCTGCAACTGGGCGGCCGCCCCGTGCACTGGCAGCTGGAGGCAGGCGATGATGTGGGTGACCCCGGCCAGGCCACGGCGTTGGCACGCCGTTTCTGCGACAAGAAGGTGGCGGCAGTGGTGGGGCATCTTCAGTCGGGCACCACGCTGCCCGCAGCCAAGATCTACAACGACTGCGGCATTCCCAATATCACCCCGGCAGCCACCAATCCCGCGATTACCGAGGCCGGCTATGACGACACCTTCCGTGTCATCGCCAATGACCGGGCCATGGTCAATGCCTTGCTGGACTATGCCGTCAAGCATCAGGGCGTCAAACGCATCGCGATCGTGGATGATCGAACTGCCTATGGACAGGGCATCGTCAAGCTGTTTGAGGCCGCAGCGGCCGAGCGCGACGTGCAGATTGTCGACAAGCAGTACACCAGCGACAAGGCCACGCAGTTTTCGCCCATTCTCACGGCCATCAAAGGCCGTAAACCCGATGCGATCTTCTTCGGCGGCCTCGATGCGCAGGCTGCTCTCATGCTGCGTCAGATGTCGCAGCTGGCCATGAATCAGGTGAAGTTCCTGGGCGGTGATGCGCAATGTTCGGAGCGCCTGCCCGCCATGGCTGACAAGGTGCCGGCGCTCAAGAATGTGGTTTGCGTGATGAGCGGCAGCTCTCTGGGCAATATGCCCGGTGGTCTGCTCTGGAAGCAGAAGTATGACCAGCGCTTTCCCGGCCAGTATCAGGTCTACAGCCCTTACGCTTATGACGCGACCATGGTGCTTGCGAAGGCCATGCTGAGTGCCGATTCAGCTCAGGCCGAGGCCTATCTGCCCCGCTTGCGCCAGACGCGTTACGAGGGGGTGACTGGCACGATTGCCTTTGATTCGCAAGGCGAGTTGCAAAGCCCGCGGGTCACGCTTTATGGCTATGACTCCGGCGAACGCAAGGAACTGGTGATCAGCGGTCATTGAGCGGTATCGGTGTTTCTCAAAGGAATATCCGTCAAGCCATTGACTGTCAGGCGCATATAGCTATGGATTTTGATACTTCCGTGCACGAACACTTCATGCGCGAGGCGCTGGAGCAGGCGCGCTGCGCCGCCGACTGTGGCGAAGTGCCGGTGGGGGCCGTGGTCGTCAAGGACGGGCAGGTCATAGGCCGTGGTCATAACCGCCCGCTCTCGGCCCAGGACCCCACGGCCCATGCCGAGGTGCTGGCCCTGCGCGAAGCAGCTCGGACTCTCGGCAATTACCGGCTTGACGGCTGCACGCTGTATGTGACGCTGGAGCCCTGCACCATGTGCAGCGGCGCCATGCTGCATGCGCGTGTGGACGCCGTGGTCTATGGCGCGCCCGAACCCAGGACCGGCGCCGCCGGATCGGTGCTCGACGTCTTCGGCTACGCCGCCATCAACCACCAGACGCGGGTGCTGCGCGGCGTGCTGGCAGCGCAATGCTCGGCACTGATGGCAGAGTTCTTCCAGCTGCGACGCCTGGAAAAAAAGGCGCAGCAGCCGCACCCGCTCAGGGACTGGGCGCTGCGAAATGCCGATGAGGCGTTTGCCGGCCTGCCCGCCTGGCCCTGGCAGCCGCAGTGGCGCAGCGACCTGCCGGCGTTGCAGGGGCTGCGTCTGGCGGTGGTCGATGAAGGGCCAGAGGATGCCGCACTGACCTGGCTGTGTCTGCATGGCAGCCCGGGCTGGGGCTATGGCTTCCGGCATCTGCTGCCCGATTTGCTCGCTGCCGGTCATCGCGTGGTGGTGCCCGATCTGCCGGGTTTTGGCCGCAGCGACCAGCCCAAGAAGGACAAACGGCACAGCGCGCCTTGGCATTTGCAAATCATCGCCGAGCTGATCGAAGCGCTCAATCTGCGGCGGCTGGTACTGGTCGGGCAGGGCGATGGCGGCCGCCTGGGTCTGGCTGCAGCGCAAGCCCTGCCAGAGCGCTTTGCCGGTGCCTGGCTCATCGATACCTGGCCGCTGAACACGCAGCCGCAGCAGCGTCAGCAATGGTTTGAACAGGCTGCGCGCAAGCCCGGTTGGGATGTGGCCAGTGCCATGGCCGAATTGGACGGGAGCAGCAATGCCGAAGAGGCCTGCGCCTGGAATGCACCGTTTGCGCAGCCTGGCCATCGGGCCGCACTCAAGGCCTGGCCGCGCCTGCAGACCGAGCTGGCTGCGCCGCCCGCCGATCTGCTGCAGCAATGGGCGCAGGCCGACAGGCTGTGGCTGCAGCCCGCAGTCACGCAGCAGCCCGTGTCTGCTGCGCAATGGCAGGCAGCCTGGCTGCAGGCCGTGCCGCAACTGGCGGCGCAGACCAGGGTCTGGCGGCAAACCCAGCCTGGCGCTCCGGTTCCTGCTGCACAGCAGGGCGGCGGTGCAGCGGCTGTGGAATACTTTGCGCCGTAGCCCGATCGGCCAGGCCGGCGGAGCAAGCATCTGAACTAGGACTTATGCAAACAAGAATGCAGCAAGGGCTCGCCTTCTGAGGCAGTCGCCCGGCCTGAACCTGTTTTGCGTAAGTCGTATGGACTTCTGAATCTGCGGATTCACCCACTTTCACGGAGCATGCGGCCGATGGCCGCATGAAAAGGCTTTGGCAACCTCGCGCAAATCCCCAGCATCCACTACAGCACCTCAGCAGCAAGATCCCCACCACCACGTCCACTCTCACGGGCAGGAGCCGGACCAGCAGGCTCATGTGCATGACGAGCACTGCAGCCATGAGCATGGTCACCACGATCATCAGGACCATGTGCACAGCGCCGATGGCAGCTGCTGCGGCCATGATCACAGCCATGGCGGCAAGCATGTCTACATCTATTCGCCCTCGGGGGCGGTGCGCGACAAGGCAGCCTTCAAACGCGGCGTCAAGCAACTGGAGGCCCTGGGCCACGAGGTGGAGATCGATGCCGATGCGCTGGCCAGCAGCCAGCGCTTTGCGGGTGATGACGCCACCCGCCTGGCGGCTATCCATCGTGCCGCCGCCAGTGGGGCAGATGTGGCGCTGATTTCGCGCGGCGGCTACGGTCTCACGCGCATCCTGCCGGGCATCAAGTACAAGACCGTGGCCAAGGCGATTGCGGGTGGCACCAAGTTTGTCGGTCTCAGCGACTTCACGGCTTTTCAGCTGGCCATGCTGGCACAGACCGGCTCGGTCACCTGGGCGGGGCCCGCGCTCAACGCCGACTTCGGCGTGGACAGCAAAAAGACAGGCGAGCCCGTGGACGACATCATGCTGGACTGCTTCGAGGACCTGCTCAGCGGCCAGGGCGAGGGCGCGGGCTGGCAGATGCCCAGGATTGGCGAGCTGCCCAATGGCAAGCCCCAGCTCAAGGACTTCTATGTTCCCGGCGGAGCCACCTTGTGGGGCGGCAATCTGGCGGTGCTGGTGTCCCTGCTGGGCACGCCTTACTTCCCGCAGGTCGATGGCGGCATTCTGTTCATCGAAGACGTGGGCGAGCATCCCTACCGGATCGAGCGCATGCTGACGCAGCTGCTGCTGGCGGGCGTGCTGCAAAAGCAAAAAGCCATCGTCTTTGGCCAGTTCACCGAATTCAAGCTCACCACGCATGACAAGGGCTTCAAGCTGCAGACCGTCATCGACTGGCTGCGCATGCAGCTCAAGCGCCCCGTGCTGCAAGGTCTGCCCTTCGGCCATGTGCCCACCAAGGTGCTGCTGCCCGTGGGCGCGCAGGTGTCGCTGTCCGTGGAAGGGCGGGATGCGCTGATCTACTGGGGACATGTCTGACGGCAGACCGCCGCTGAGGCTGCAGGGGGCGTTGCCAGCATGGCCTGTGCCTTGTGCGGGGTCTAAGAGAACTCTGTTTTGATAGCTATCAACGTAGACTGCATAACGTCTGAGTGTTGATTTTGCTTGTACTTTGGATATCGGGAAGGACGCACGCATGGGCAAGGCTGCACTGCAGTGGAGCGAGGAAATGCTGGCCCGCCTGGGCCAGGAAAAAGACTCGGTGCTGGCCGAGCGCTGGGGCACCTCGGCCAAGACGGTCAACCTCAAGCGCAATGCGCTGGGCATTCCGGCTTTCGGGCATTTCCAGTGGACGCAGCCAGCGCTTGCTTTGTTGGGCCGGGAAGCGGACGCCGAGGTGGCTAAGCAGCTGGGCATCAGCAAGGCCAGCGTGGTGGCCAAGCGCACCGAGCTGGGCATTGCCTCGGTGACGGGCGCTGCTGCCAGCAGCGCTTTTGACTGGAGCGACGAGGCCGTGGCTTTGCTCGGTACCGCGTCCGATGCCAGGGTAGCCGAGCAACTGGGCCTGAGCCGCCTGACGGTCTACAACGCTCGCATCGCCAGAGGGATTGCTGCCGCAGGCCGGGCGGCGGGCAAGAGCCCGGAGCCATGAATCCGACTGCCGCGCCAGTGGCCGATCTTGCGGCAAACCGGCCGCAGACTCTGCTGCGCGCGGTATTGCTGGGCTGGCTGTGGCTGGCGGCCCTGGCCGGCTTTTCCCATCTGCTGACGCGCTTGCCGCCCTGGGGCTGGCTGCTGGCAGTCTTGCTGCTGGTGCTGCTGCCGGCCTGGGGGCATTGGCTGCTTCTGATGCTGCGCAAAAAGCTGCTGCGCATGCAGTTTGCGCCACAAGGGCATATCGGCCGCTGGCTCGGCGGCGGTTGGTGGCCGGCGTGCAAGGCATTGGCACTGGCCTTGCTGCTGTGCACCAGTTCACTCTGGCAGGCCTGGTTTCTGGCGCCCTGGGAATGGGCGCTGCTGGCGCTGGCCCCCTTGCTTTATGCCTTGCTGGCCTGTGGCATGCAGGCGGGATTGAAGCGAGAGTTTTCATCCACGGCCTTTGCCTGGGCCTTCACTCAGCGCGCTGCTACTTGGTTGCTGCTGGTGCTTCTGGGTGGTGGCTGGCTCTATGGCATGGCCAGCCAGCAGGATATGGGACGGACACTGGCGGCCGGCATGGCGCCTGAAGCGCTGAATCTTGCTCTGGCCCAGATTCATGCCGCGCCCTCGGGGCTGGTGCGCTGGGGGCTGGATGCCCTGCTGGCCGTGCAGCTGGCCAGTGGCGCCATGGCCGACCTGCCCCAGTTGCCCGCGCTGCGCCTGTTGCTGCTGGCGCTGTTCGGTCCGGTAGGCGTGCTGCTGTGCCTGGGGCGCGCCATGCAGGGGGCATCGGCTTCTTCGGCCCTCCTGCTGCAGGCCAGGCCTTCGGGGGCAGTGCGCGATGCCGCCTCTTCGCCGGCCGCACCTACGCCGGCCGCACCTTTGCTGGCCCTGGTTGCCGTGCTGGTGCTGGGCATTCTGGTACAGACCACGGCCGCCCTTGACGGTCTGGCCCGTGCGCAGGAGAGCCCGCTGGCGCTCAAGCGCCTGCCCGAGTGCGAGCGCATCGGGCAGCAGCTCTACAGCCTTGGCACGCTGGACGCCACACGCCAGCAGGTTCTGCAACTGCTGGGCCGGGCCCAGGCCGGACAGGCCCTGTGCCAGAGCATCCCGCAGATGAACCGGCAGCTGGATGCCGCCGTCGAGCGCTATCTGGACTGGTATTTCAGTCTGGGGGCGGAGTGGGGACGCATCCTCAGTCTGCTCACGGGCGATGTGAGCCAGTTTCTGCAGAACAAGCTCAGCGAAACCCTGGGAGCCACGCCAGGACTGGAGGGCTGGGTGCAGACTCTGCAAAAGCAGGCACTGACCAGCGGCGCTGCTCTGGCCGAGGGCCAGCAGCGCATCGAGGAAACCCTGGCGCGTCATCATCTGGCCCTGAGTCCCGAGCAATGTCTGGTGCGTGCCGAGGTGGCCAGCCTGCCTGCGCTGGAGTTGTTGGGCGATGCACGCCAGCGGCTGACGGCCAGCGCCCTGGTGGGCACGGGGGGCGGTGCTTTTGCCGCAGCCGTTGCGGGCAAAGCCATGGCCAAGGCCTCGATGAAGGCGGCCAGCAAGGTGCTGGCCAAGGCCGCTGCCAAGCAGGGTCTGGGCAAGGCCGGGGCAGCGGTAGCCGGTGCGGCCGTGGGCTCCGTCGTTCCCGGTGTCGGCACCGCCGTGGGGGCCGTGGCGGGAGCGGTCGCCGGTGTGGTGCTGGGCGTGGGGATTGATTGGGCGGCACTGTATGCCGAAGAACTGCTCACGCGCGATGCCATGCGCGCCGATCTGCGTGCTGCGCTGGGTGAGCAGCTGCAAGGCCTGAGCCGGGCCATGGGCTGTCCCTAGTCGACTCCGCAGTCGGCCCGGCGCTGCGCCAGAAGCCGCGAAAACCTGTGCTGCGGGTGCTGTCTAGGGCTGCATTCCCGCGAGCGCAGGCGTACAGTGAAGTTTCGCTGCAGGAGTTGCATATGCTCAATTACTCCCTCATGAAACCCGAAGGCATCTTGCTGCTGGAGCCCCATGGGCCTCTGACCGAGCAGGATTTCGACGGCGTCAGCCAGGATGTGGACGATTTCCTGGCCGAGCATCCCAAACTGCATGGGGTGATGATCCAGTCCAAGGACTTTCCCGGCTGGGAAAACTGGGCCGGCTTCAGCGCCCATATGGGCTTTGTCAGAGACCATCGCCATCAGGTGGAGCAGATCGCTCTGGTGACCGACAGTCATCTGGCGGGCATGGCCGAGTTCGTTGGCAGGCATTTCACGCATGCCGAGGTCAGGCATTTCCCGTTTACCGAAGATGCCATGGCCATGCAGTGGCTGCATGCGGCCTGAGTCGCCTGTCTGAAGCAGTCCGGCAACTCTGCCGCCGAGCTGCGGCAGAGTTGCCTGGATCATCCTAGCCCTGTTTTCGGTGGCCGGTCGTCGCGGTCGCTGCGGCCGCCGCCTGCTGCGGGGCCTGTGCGTAGCGCTTGAACTCCATGGTGTAGGTGGCGCGGCCCTGAGTCATGGAGCGCAGATGCGTGGCATAGCCGAACATTTCCGATAGCGGCACCTCGGCCCTGATGGTCTTGCCGTCGCCCGCCATGTCGTCCATGCCCTGCACGGCGCCGCGGCGCGAGGACAGATTGCCCATCACGGCGCCTGCGTATTCTTCGGGCGTCTCCACCTCGACGGCCATGATGGGCTCAAGAATCACCGGGTCGGCTCTCTTGCAGGCTTCCTTGAAGCCCAGGATGGCGGCCATGCGGAAGGCCTGCTCCGAGGAGTCAACCTCGTGATAGGAGCCGAAGGTCAGCCGCACCCGCACATCGACCACGGGGTAGCCGGCCAGAACACCAGAGTTCATGGCTTCGCGCAGGCCTTTTTCCACGGCGGGGATGAATTCGCGCGGAATCACTCCACCCTTGATTTCGTCGACGAATTCAAAGCCCTTGCCCGATTCCAGCGGCTCCACGGTCAGCACCACATGGCCGTACTGGCCCTTGCCGCCGGACTGGCGCACGAACCTGCCGTCCACATCGCTGACTTTCTTGCGAATGGTTTCACGGTAGGCCACCTGGGGCTTTCCCACATTGGCGGCCACATTGAATTCGCGTTTCATGCGGTCGACGATGATTTCCAGGTGCAACTCGCCCATGCCGGCAATGATGGTCTGGCCCGATTCCTCGTCGCTGCTGACCCTGAAGGACGGGTCTTCGGCTGCGAGGCGTGCCAGTGCCTGGCCCATTTTTTCCTGATCGGCCTTGCTCCTGGGCTCCACGGCCTGGGCGATCACAGGTTCGGGGAAGGAGATTTTTTCGAGCACGATGGGCGCTTGCGGATCGCACAGCGTCTCGCCTGTGCTCACGTCCTTGAGACCCACGCAGGCCGCAATGTCACCTGCGCGGATTTCGTCGATCTCCTGGCGTGCGTTGGCATGCATCTGCACGATGCGGCCTATGCGCTCCTTTTTGCCCCGGGTCGGGTTGTAGACCAGATCGCCCTTGGCCAGCACGCCCGAGTAAACACGCACAAAGGTCAACTGGCCCACGAAAGGGTCGGTCATGAGCTTGAAGGCCAGGGCGGCGAATTTCTCGTCATCGCTGGCATGGCGTATGAGCGTGGCACTGGCGCTGTCGTCTTCGCTATGCCCTTCGATAGCCGGAACATCGAGCGGCGAAGGCATGAGCTCGACAATCGCGTCAAGCAGACGCTGTACGCCCCGGTTCTTGAAGGCCGAACCGCAGAGCATGGGCTGAATTTCGGTGGCAATGGTGCGCAGCCTCAGGCCGGTGATGATGTCCTCGGTATCGAGGTCGCCGCTGTCCAGGTATTT
Organism: Comamonas testosteroni ATCC 11996; assembly: GCF_000241525.1. Classification (GTDB taxonomy): domain Bacteria; phylum Pseudomonadota; class Gammaproteobacteria; order Burkholderiales; family Burkholderiaceae_C; genus Comamonas; species Comamonas testosteroni. The sequence goes on along the minus strand of NZ_AHIL01000049.1, from coordinate 103,755 downwards.
CTCTGTCAGGGCTTCATTGGCCTCGGCAGCGGCCTCCACCATCTTCTGGCGCCATTCCTGTGCACTGGCCAAAAGCGCTTCAGGGATTTCCTGGTACTCGAATTTCACCCCTTGCGACTCGTCATCCCAGAAGATGGCCTTCATCTTGATGAGATCGACGAGGCCGTGAAAATCGGCCTCGGCCCCGATGGGAATGACGATGGGCACGGGGTGGGCCTTGAGGCGGTCCACCATCATCTGGCGCACACGAAAGAAGTCGGCACCCACGCGGTCCATCTTGTTGACGAAGGCCAGGCGCGGCACCTTGTACTTGTTGGCCTGGCGCCAGACGGTCTCCGACTGCGGCTGCACGCCGCCCACGGAGTCGTAGACCATGACAGCGCCGTCGAGCACGCGCATGGAGCGTTCCACTTCAATCGTGAAGTCCACGTGGCCGGGGGTGTCGATGATGTTGATGCGATGGGCCGGGAAGTTGTGCTCCATGCCCGACCAGAAGGCCGTGGTGGCCGCCGAGGTGATGGTGATGCCGCGTTCCTGTTCCTGCTCCATCCAGTCCATGGTGGCAGCGCCGTCATGGACTTCGCCCAGCTTGTGGTTGACCCCGGTATAGAACAGTATGCGCTCGGTGGTGGTGGTCTTGCCGGCATCGATATGCGCGGAGATGCCGATATTGCGATAGCGCTCTATGGGCGTGTGGCGAGCCATGATGACCTCCCTGAAACACAGTTCTGAAACTGAAGCGCCGGCACCATGGTGGCGGAGCCGGCAAGCAGAGGAAACGCATCGGAAATACTAGAGAGATGGCTACAAGCTCACTGCCAGAGTGGGTATGGCCCGCGGCATAAAACAGAAAAGGCAGGCTAGGGCACAAGGCCTGTAGCCTGGCGGGCACCCGGCTTTACCTACATTGAAGAACAAGGACTTGTGAATATGACAGAGCAGAGCATTCAGACAGCCGCCCACAAGATGGTCTACATCCTGGTGGTGGAGCAAAGCTTGCGTGCCGGCGAGGGCATGAGCGAGAAAGCGCTTGCTGCCGACCTGCAAAGACACGGCATAGGCGAGGGAGAGCGCCAGTCAGCGCTGGACTGGGCCGTTGGCAAGGGCTGGCTGGAGAAAGCCGAAGGCGACGAGGTGCGCCTGACCGAAGCCGGCTTTGACATGAATTTCACGCAGTAGCGGCAGGCGTCGGGCAGTGGTTGCCGCCCCGACGCCGGGCCATCCACCCGGCGTCTATTCCAGATAGACGCCTTTTTCCTTTTTGCGTGCCCGCATGCCAGTGCGCAGGAACAGTTCGCTGCCGCCTTGCACGGCCAGGGGCTGGCCGGGCTTGCCGCCGTCCTGGGCCAGGTGGGCATCGGCGCGCGCATTCCAGTGCTCCAGAAGATCCTGCAGGGCAAGGCGCTCCGCCTCGTTCAGCTGCGGGTGCTGCTCCAGGAACTCCTGCAGATACTGGCGCGCATCCTGCTCCAGCTGCTCGCGCGTGGTCGCCAGCGAGATATAGCTGATGTCATCGTCGCGTCCGCTGGTATGCGTGCCCAGCAGATAGCAGCCAATATAGTCGCCCCGGGGCTGACCCACGGCCGGGTCCTGGCTGAGTTTCTTGAACAGGCTGAAGGGCCACATGCGTTGAATTCCTTGGGGCTGACGCAAACAGGGAAGCTCGACGGGCATTTCCATCGACAGAAAACCATGCCTGATCCGAGTCTGCGTAAGTCGTTTACCTAACACCGGGCCAGAGCCCAAACAGGTATTGTCGCCCATGGCTGGACGCGATCAGCATGTGGATGTTGCGCACCGGACGCATTACAAGAGGCGATATGGGAGACATCACTTTGGCGGCAGAACCTTGCGCCCACCCCTGGCTCAGGCGCACATGGCATCTGGCGGCTGCGGCCTGCGGACTGGTTTTGCTGGCAGGGGCCGCCTTGGCGGTCTATGGCGTGCGGGCCCAGCCGCGCCTGGATGGCAAGCTGGTCCTCGAAGGGCTTGAGCGCAGCGTGTGGGTCAGGCGCGACGAGTCCGATGTCACGCATATCAGCGCTCAGTCGCCGCAGGATGTCTGGCGGGCCCTGGGCTATGTCCATGCGCAGGAGCGTGGCTGGCAGCTGGAGTTCAATCGCCGTCTCATGCAGGGGCGGTTGTCGGAGACTCTGGGCCCGGCCACGCTGGAGCTGGACAAGCTGATGCGTGCTCTCGATATTCATGGCGTGGCGCGTCGCCAGTACGTGGCGCTGCCGCCCTCGGTGCAGGAGGCCTTGCAGGCCTACAGCCAGGGTATCGCCGCCTTCTACGCCAGGCCCTCGCAGGCTGCAGCGCCGGAGTTCCTGCTGCTGGGCACCAGGGCCGGAGCAGGAGGGCCATCGATCTGGGAGCCTGAAGACACCGTGGGCTGGGCGCTGATGATGGCGCTGGACCTGGGCGGCAACTGGGGCAACGAGTTCGCGCGGCTGAATCTGCTGCAGGTCCTGAGCACCGAGCAGCTGTGGCAACTGATGCCGGCCTATCCGGGCGAGCAGCCCGCGACGGCGGTGGATCTGGCCAGCCTGTACCGCCAGCTCGGTGTCTACCGGGAGGCGGATGCCCAGCCCAAGGTCTCGGCACCCGCCGGGCAGATGCAATCAGCCTTGCAGCAATGGGCGGCCTCCATGGCGAGGGATATGGGCACGAATGACGGACTGGGCAGCAATAACTGGGTGGTGGCCGGCAGCAAGACCCGAAGCGGCAAGCCCTTGCTGGCCAACGATCCGCATCTGGGGCTGAGCGCTCCGGCCATCTGGTATTTCGCGCGCCTTCAGTCGCCACAGGGTCGGGCCGGCGACGGCAGCGTCCTGAGCGCGCTGGATGTGACGGGTGCCACCTTGCCGGGCATGCCCTTTGTGGTGCTGGGCCGCACGGCGCAGGTGGCCTGGGGCTTTACCAACACCAACCCCGATGTGCAGGACCTGTATCTGGAGCAGATCAACCCGGCCGATGCCAGCCAGTACCGCACACCCAGTGGTTGGGAAAAATTTGCCGTGCGCGAGGAGGTCTTCAAGGTCAAGGGCCAGGGCGATGTCAGGGTGACGCTGCGCAGCACGCGCCACGGCCCCGTGATCAGCGATGCGCAGCAGCAATACGGCAAGGTCATCAACACCGATCGCTATGCGCTGGCCCTGCGCTGGGCGGCGCTGGACACGGACAACCGCACGGTGGAGGCCGGCCTCAGGGCCAACGGGGCGCAGACCGTGGCCGAGCTGTTCGAGGCGTTTTCCATCTACCACTCGCCCATGCAAAGCATTGTGGCGGCCGATGTGCAGGGGCATATCGGCTTCAAGGCCGCCGGCAGGGTGCCGGTGCGTGCGCCGGGCAATGACTTGCGCGGCGTGGCGCCGGCGCCGGGCTGGGATGCGCGCTATGACTGGCAGGGCTGGCTGGGGTACGAGCAGACGCCGCAGGACGATGGCGGCACGCGGGGCTTTGTGGCTACGGCCAACCAGCGCGTGACGGAAGCGGGCTATGCACATTTCCTGACCCAGGACTGGAGCCTGCCCTATCGCCACCAGCGCATAGAGCAGTTGCTGGCGGCCGGCAGCCAGCACGATGTGGCCAGCATGGCGGCGATCCAGAACGATGTGCAGTCCCTGGCCACCCGGACCTTGCTGCCCGTGCTGCGCAAGGCGCAATCGAGCCACGCCCTGGCAGCGCAGGCGCAGCAACTGCTGGCGGGCTTTGATGGGCAGATGGAGCGGGACAGGCCCGAGCCGCTGATCTTCTCGGTCTGGGTCGACGAGCTGACGCGCGCCCTGGTGATTGCGCGCATCGGCGAGCAGCGCTTTGCCATGACCTACGGCAAGCGGGACTTCCGCGCCGGGCTGGAAGGAATGCTGGCGCGCAATGACGCCTGGTGGTGCGCGCCGCTGAGCTGCGAGCAACAGGCCGGCCAGGCGCTGACCCGCACGCTGGACAAGCTGCAGGCCGCTTACGGCGAGGACCCGCGCCGATGGCGCTGGGGCGCGGCGCACCCGGCGCTCAGCGCGCACAAGCCGCTGGGCTCGGTGGCAGCGCTGGCCGGCGTGTTCAATGTCAGTGTGGCCTCGGACGGTGACACCTATACCGTCAACGTCGGGCAGTACAACGCCAACCCCCAACCATCCGATGCCAAAGGCCCACTGGGCGGGCGCTTTGTCAGCCGCCACGCGCCTTCGCTGCGCGCCATCTACGACCTGGGCGATCCGGAGTCCTCGCAGTTCATCTACCAGACCGGGCAGAGCGGGCTGGCGCTGTCGGGTCGCTATGCCGACATGAGCCGGGAATGGGCCGACGGACGCTACCGCAAGCTGCAGATGCAGCCTCTGCGCTGGCGCCATGTGCTGGAACTGCAGGCCGGAAAGGGCGTGGAAAGCTATTGATAAGTGAGCTTGTAGCGTATGTCATATATTGATTTCAGATATAAATGATTCTGAAAACCAATGTTTACATGTGCTAAAGGCTCCTATAGAGATAGCAAAAACAGCCGCAGTCTCAGCAGTCGCAGTCTTTCAGCGCAAGAAATCCTCGATCAGGCCGGCCACGGCCACTGGCTGGTCGTGGTGCAGCATATGGCCCGCGTCCTGCACGCGGGCGATTTCGCATTGCGGGATGTGGCGAATGCGCTCGTGGTATTGCTCCAGCGTGTAGCGACCCTGGTGCCACTGGCCCAGGCTGTCGTCCGAGGCTTCGACCGACAAGGTGGGCGCGGTGATGGCGGCAAGGCAGGCCAGTGCTTCGTCCACGCGGTAGAGATAGGGGTTGGCGATCTTGTGCGCGGCGTCGCCCAGAATATGCCAGCGGCCCTGGGCATCGGGGGCCGACCAATGGTGAGCCAGCCATAGCGCCTTGTCGCGGGGCAGGCGGCGATTGGTTTTTTGCAGTCGGTTGGCAACGGCCTCCACGGTGTCGTAGGACGCAAGGCCCAGGCCGCCGGCACGCTGCTCGCGCAACTGGTCCATCCACTGGGCCAGACGCCCGGGGGCCTGGCCGGCCGTGGTCGGCGCCATGCCGAAGCCCTCGAGATTGACAAAGCGGCGAATGCGCTCAGGCCGCGCCCCCGCGTACATGCAGGAGATATTGCCCCCCATGCTGTGACCGACCAGGTCAATGGGCCGATCGGGCGAGACCTGCTCCAGCAGCATGTCCAGGTCGGCCAGATAGTCGGTGAAGTAGTAGCTGTCGCAGGGTTCGGCGCCGCGGCTCAGGCCGAAACCGCGCCAGTCGTGGGCCACGATGCGGCGGCCCTGCACAAAGGCGTCGCTGAAGGCGTCGACTACAAACTGGTAGGAGGCAGCCACATCCATCCAGCCATGGGCCAGCACCAGCACAGGCAGATCGGGATCGATTCCGGAAGCCGGCTCGGGCTCCCAGCTGCGCAGGTGGCACTGCATATTTCGCACGGGCAGCATCTGCGAGCGCCACTGGCGGCGCGGCTGATAGGGCGGGATATCGGTGAGCTGGCCGGTCAGCGTGGGGTTGTGCGTTGTCATATTGTCTCCGTTGTTTTGATTATTGCTGCGCTTGCAGCATGGCCCGTCGTGCACGGGACAGCTGTGTCAGCAAAAACAAGGTGTCGGCTCTGATCTTGCCCTGACCTTGTACTCTCAGGCCCTAAACTTGGAAGCATGACTTCTGCTGCATCCACTTCCCGTCTTTCCATGAATCCCGTTGCTCTGGGGCAGAGCGATCTGCGCGTCAGCCCCATCTGTCTGGGCACCATGACATTCGGCGAGCAAGTCGACGAGGCTGAAGCCTGGCGCATCATGGACCGCGGCGTGGAGCGCGGCGTGGATTTCTTCGACACGGCCGAGATGTATGCCGTGCCCGCTCGTGAGGCCACCTGTGGCGCGACGGAATCCATCATCGGCCGCTGGCTCAAGGCCCGCCCCGGCATGCGCGAGCAGATCACGCTGGCCAGCAAGGTGGCCGGCCCCTCGCGCGGCATGCCCTGGATCCGCGAAGGCTCGGGCCTGTCGGCGGATGACATTGTTCGCTCCTGCGACGCAAGCCTTGAGCGCCTGCAGACCGAGGTGATCGACCTCTACCAGATTCACTGGCCCGAGCGTCATGTGCCGGCCTTCGGCACCATGTATTACGACCCGCAGAAGGAAAGCTCGCTCACGCCCATCCACGAACAGTTGCAGGCGCTGGCCGGTCTGGTCAGGCAAGGCAAGATCCGCCACATCGGCCTGTCCAACGAGACGCCTTATGGCGTGCACGAGTTCGTGCGCCTGGCCGAGCAGCACGGACTGCCACGTGTGGCCGCAATCCAGAACCCTTACTGCCTGATCAACCGCAGCTATGAGAACGGGCTGGACGAAACCTGTCACCGCCTCGATGTATCGCTGCTGGCCTATTCGCCGCTGGCTTTCGGCCTGCTGACGGGCAAGTTCGACCAGTTTGCGCCGACCGAGGAGGGCGCGCCCAAGCAGGCACGTATCGCCAGGTATGAATCTGTGCAGAAGCAGCGCTGGGGTCGCCCCGATGCGCTGGCCGCCGCGCGCCGCTACAACACGCTGGCGCGCGAGCATGGCCTCACTCCCACGCAGCTGGCATTGGCCTTTTGCTACACCAAGTGGCAGGTGGCCAGCACCATCATCGGTGTGACTTCGGTGGCCCAGCTCGACGAGGATCTCGATGCCTGGGGAGTTGAGCTGTCTGCCGAGCTGCTGGCCGAAATCGACCGCATCCGCTGGGAGATGCGCGATCCCGCTGTCTGAGCGCTTTATTGAGGGAAAATGGCTGATGACCCATATGGGGCATGCGCTACTAGCTATCAAAATTGAATCATGGCAAAAAAAGACAAAAACGCCCATGTGAGCGAGACTCCGGCCACGCAGATGCTCAGGGCCCACAAGGTGGAGTTCACCGAGCACCCATATGACTACGTGGAGCATGGCGGCACCGAAGAATCAGCGCGTCAGCTGGGGCTGGACGAGCATGCGGTGGTCAAGACCCTGGTGATGCAGGATCAGGATGCCAAGCCGCTGATCGTGCTCATGCATGGCGATTGCAAGGTATCGACGAAGAACCTGGCGCGCCAGATCGGGGCCAAGAGCGTGGAGCCTTGCAAGCCCGAAGTGGCCAACCGCCACAGCGGCTATCTGGTGGGCGGCACCTCGCCGTTTGGCACCAAGCGGAAAATGCCGGTCTATATCGAGGAAACCATACTCGCGCTGCCACGCATCGCCATCAACGGCGGGCGGCGCGGCTATCTGGTGCAACTGGCCCCTGAGGTCTGCACCCGTCTGCTCGATGCCCGGCCGGTGCACTGCGCGCTGGCAGAATAGGGGGCTAGCCAGCCGGGGGCAGACGCCGACCGGCAAAAACGCAAACAACAAGGACTTACGCAAACCAGGATGCACAAGGGACATGACGGTCGACAAACCGCCATGCCTGATCCGGATTGCGCAAGTCGTGACAACAATCGGTGCCGTCGACCTTGGTTGGCGAGCCTAAGGGCCAGTCTCTGGCCGAGGAATTCCTTTGAACGCCCTCTATCCCGTTATTGCCGTCATCGCGGCCTATCTGATTGGTTCGCTGTCTTTCGCCGTCATCGTCAGCCGCGTCATGGGCCTGAACGATCCGCGCACCTATGGCAGCGGCAACCCCGGTGCCACCAATGTGCTGCGCTCGGGCAGCAAGGCGGCTGCGGCCGTCACGCTGCTGCTGGATGCGCTCAAGGGTCTGGTGCCTGTGGTTCTGGTCAAGGCCTTCGGAGAGCCGTTCGGTCTGGGTGACAGCACGGTGGCACTGGCCGGCCTGGCGGCCTTCCTGGGCCATCTGTACCCGGTGTTCTTCGGCTTCAAGGGTGGCAAGGGTGTGGCCACAGCATTGGGCGTGCTGCTGGGCATCAGCGGCTGGCTGGGTCTGGCAACGGCGCTGACCTGGGTCATAGTGGCCGTGTTCTTCCGCTATTCCTCCCTGGCCGCGCTGGTGGCATCGGTGTTTGCGCCCGTGTACTACGTGCTGTGCAGCGGCATTGTCTGGGATGCGGAAACGCCCATCACCGCCGCGATTGTCGTGATGGCGATCCTGCTGGTCTGGCGTCATCGCGAAAACATCCAGCGCCTGATCGCGGGCAAGGAGTCCAGGCTGGGACAGAAAAAGACCGAGAGCTCCAAGCCTGCAGAGGGCGCGGCCCGCAAGAGCAGCAAGAGCAAGCATCGCTAGGACGCGGCTGCTACATTTCGCCGAGGCCGCCTTCAGGCCTTTATCATTCAAGCGCAAGAAGCTCCTGATTAAATAGCAAAAAGATATGGCTTCCAGCCCATCGCAGCGCGACTACAGCGCTCCCTGTCCTGGTTGTGGCGCGCCGGTCCACTTCGCCAGTGCGCAATCGAGTTTTGCCGTCTGCGAGTTCTGTCGCAGCACGGTGCTGCGTGATGGCGAGACGCTCAAGCGCATTGGCTCCATGGCCGAGGTGTTCGAGGACTACAGCCCGCTGCAACTGGGCGCCTCGGGCATGGTCAAGCGCAACGGCAAACCCGAGCCCTTCACCCTCGTGGGCCGCGCGCAGTACAAAAGCGCGGCCGGCAGCTGGTCGGAATGGGTGGCTGCGCTCAGCAACGGCGAGCTGGCCTGGCTGAGCGAGGACAACGGCAGCTTTGTCTTTGCCGTGAACTGGCAGCCGCCGGGCTGGAACGTGACCGAGTTCCAGCAGCGCGAATGGCGCATGGGCCGCGAGCTCAAGGCCGGCACGGAATCCTTCACCGTCACCAGCATTCAGGATGCGCAGCTAATGGCGGCCCAGGGCGAGCTGCCCCAGTTGCCCCAGCTGGGCAAGAGCTTCAAGCTGGTGGAGCTGCGCAGCGACAAGAACCAGATTCTCTCCATCGACTTCAGCGACAAGACGCCGGCCTTCAGCCTGGGGGCGGCCGTGGCGCTGGATGCCTTGCAGATGCAGGGCCTGCGCAGCAGCGCCCAGCAAAAAACCCAGGGGCGCCACTTCAACTGTCCCAAGTGCGGTGCCGTGGTGCCCGTGCGCTTTGACACCACCAAGGCCCTGAGCTGCCCCAGCTGCGGCAGCCTGATCGACATGTCCAAGGGCATGGGGGCGGAGCTGAGCTATGCCGAGCAGCGCAGAAAGGTCAAGCCGCTGATCCCGCTGGGCAGCGAAGGCACGCTCGACGGCCTGAAATGGCAGGTCGTGGGTTTTCAAAGACGCAGCGGGCGTGGCCTGGGCGAGGATGAGGACGACACCTTCACCTGGGACGAGTACCTGCTCTACAACAAGAAGGCGGGCTTTTCGTTCATCGTCGATTCGGAGGACGGCTGGAGCACGGCGCGCGTCATCACGGGCGCCCCCAAGCTCAGCAAGAACGGCGCCACGGCGACCTATCTGCAGCGCAAATACCAGCGCGACTATGCCTATCTGGCCGAGACGGAATATGCCGAGGGCGAGTTCTACTGGCCCGTCTTCAAGGGAGCCAAGTCCAGCAATGTGGACTTTGCCAATGGCGGCAAGCAGTCCACGCTGGCGCTGGAGACCGCCAATCAGGAAACCACCTGGACCCACGGGCAGCGTGCGTCGGCAGAGACCATTGCCAAGGCCTTCGGTACGGCCAAGCTCAAGGACCGCTCCCAGGTCAGCCCGCTGTCGGGCAGCGGCTTCAGCTGGGGCACGATTCTGTTCTGGCTGTTCCTGCTGCTGTTCATCCTGCCGTTTCTGCGTGCCTGCATGTCCAGCCCCAACTGCGATCCGCGCACCGACCCCAACTGCAGCTACAGCCGCTCCAGCAGCGGCTCCTATGGCGGCTATACCTCCGGCGGAAGCCACAAATAACGCCCCTATCTCATTCGAGGAGAGAGATCATGTTTGACTGGTTCAACCCCCAGAACTTCTTCGGCTCCATCATCTACGCCCTGGTGGGCGTGGTGGTGTTCTGGCTGTGCTTCATCATCATCGACAAGATCACGCCCGTGGACATGTGGGCCGAGATCGTGGAGAAGCACAACAAGGCGCTGGCCATGGTGGTGGCGGCCATGTGCCTGGGCATCAGCATCATTGTCGCTGCGGCGATTCACTAACACCCCCTGAGGCGCTTTGCCTGGGCGGCCCCGCGCCTTCCCCCTCTCTCGCTACGCGGGAGGGGGACGACCGCATCGCTGCGCGGCGGCGCTTGCTGGCTGTCCCTCGTTTGCCGCGCGCCCCGGGTCTGAGCTTCAGAGCCCAATGGGAAGTGCTGATTCCTGAGGAGTGCAGGCCGATGGTTTGCTGAACTAGATAGAAAGTACCTTTGATGACTTCGATGGTGGCCGAGCAGGACAGCGCTGGCCAGGGGCCTCGGCCCATTGATGTGGCGCTGCTGGCCAGCGTGTTCGTGATTGCGGCCTGCGGTCTGCTCTATGAGCTGGCAGCAGGCGCGCTGGCGTCCTATCTGCTTGGCGATTCGGTGCTGCAGTTCTCCACCATCATCGGCACCTATCTGTTTGCCATGGGCATAGGCTCGTGGCTGTCACGCTATTTCGAAGATCAGCTGCCTGCGCATTTTCTGCGTGTGGAGCTGATGGTGGCGCTGGTCGGCGGAGCCTTGCCGGCCGTACTGTTTCTGGCCAATGCCTATGCGCCGGGCGCGTTCCGCTTTCTGCTCTATGGCATGGTGATGGTGGTGGGCACGCTGGTGGGGCTGGAGATCCCGCTGGTGATGCGCATCTTGAAGCGCAATGCTTCGCTCAAGGATCTGGTCTCCAAGGTGCTGACCTTCGACTATCTGGGGGCTCTGGCCGTTTCGCTGGCGTTTCCCATCGTGCTGGTGCCCAAGCTGGGGCTGGTGCGCACCGGTCTGCTGTTCGGTTTCATGAATGCGGCCATCGCGGTCTGGGCCCTGGTGCTGTTCAAGCATGAACTGCGCAATCTGCGTGCCCATGCCTGGGCCTGCGCGCTGGTGCTGCTTGCGCTGGGCGGCGGCATCGCGGGCGCGGATCAGCTGACCCGGCTGGCCGACGACCATTTCTACCAGGATCGCATCGTGCTGAGCAGCAGCTCGCCCTACCAACGCATTGTGGTGACACAGGGACGTCAGGGCGCGCGCCTGTACCTGAACGGCAATCTGCAGTTTGCCCAGAGCGACGAGTACCGCTATCACGAAGCGCTGGTCCACCCCGCCATGGCCGCACATGGCGCACCGAAGAAGGTGGCGGTGCTGGGTGGCGGCGACGGCATGGCCGTGCGCGAGGTGCTCAAGTACCCCGGCGTGGAGTCCGTGGTGCTGGTGGAGCTGGACCCGGCCATGACCGATCTGTTCAAGAGCAATGCCATGATGACGGCGCTCAATGGCAATGCGCTCAACGACGCCCGTGTGAGCATCGTCAATACCGATGCGTTTCACTGGCTGCAGCAAAGCACGGAGACTTTCGATGTGATCGTGGTGGATTTTCCCGATCCCACCAACTTCGCCATCGGCAAGCTGTTCACCAACAGTTTTTATTCGCTGCTGGACAAGCGTCTGGCGGCCAGCGGCTACGCCGTGATTCAGACCACCTCGCCGCTGATCGCGCGCCAGAGCTTCTGGACCGTGGTGCAGACCGTGGAGTCCGTGGGCCTGACGGCCAAGCCCTATCACGTGCATGTGCCCAGTTTTGGCGAATGGGGCTTTGTGCTGGCCAGCCACCGTCCCTGGCGCGAACCCGGGGCCTTGCCCGCTGGCATGCGTTTTCTGACCCTGCCCACGCTGCGCCTGATGTTTGACTTCCCTCTCGATATGGCGCGTGTGCCGACGGAGGTGAATCGCCTGTCCAATCAGGTGCTGGTCAACACCTATGAGCGCGAGTGGGGCAAGGTGGAGCATTGATGCGGGCCGATCTGAAGCGGCGCGACTGGCTCGCGCTGGCGGCCGCCGGCGCTTTGGGTGCTGCGGGCCTGACCGGCTGCAAGCAGCCAGCGCCCAGGCTGGAGGATCTGCCGGGCGGCTTCAGTGGCGTGGCGCTGGAGCGCGGTCATGGCCTGCGCCCTTTCTGGCAGCGCCTGGAGCAGGGGCTGGAGCTGCCCGCACCTGCCGTGGTGCACCGGGCGCCGGTCGTGATTGCGGGCGGGGGCATGGCCGGGCTGGCAGCGGCGCGCGCGCTGGAACTGGCTGGTGTTCAGGGCGCAGCCTTGCTCGATACCCAGGCTGCCATGGGAGGCAACAGCCAGGCTGGGCAAGTCAAGGGCATTGCCTGCCCGCTGGGCGCACACTATCTGCCCGTGCCCGGCGACGATGCCCATGAGGTGCAGGACTGGCTGGAGGAGCTGGGCGTGCGCCAGCGCTTGGCGGGCCGCTGGCGCTACGACGAGCGCTATCTTTGCCACAGCCCGCAGGAGCGCCTGTACTGGCAGGGCGGCTGGCATGAGGGACTGCTGCCCGTGCAGGGCGTGAGCCAGCGCACGCTGGAGCAATATGCACTGTTTGAAAAGCAGGTCGAGGCAGCGGCTCGGGCGGCGGCCTTTGCCATGCCATCGATCCGTGTCTGGCAGCGCGAAGCGGGTCTACCTGCCTCTCATGCGGTGCTCGATGCACAGCGTTTCGACCAATGGCTGGCGACGCAGGGCCTTGATGACGAGCGTCTGCTCTGGTATCTGGACTACAGCTGCCGGGATGATTTCGGTGCCGGTCTGAGCCGCGTCTCGGCCTGGGCGGGGATTCACTATTTCGCCAGCCGCCATGGTTTCCACGCGCCGCGTCCGCAGTCCGAGCATGAGAGCGAAGCGGACGGCGAGCAGGTGCTGACCTGGCCGCAGGGCAATGGCTGGCTGGCGCAGCAACTGGTGGCGGGGCTGAAAGCCACGCAGCTGCAGACCGATTGCAGCGTGCTCGCCGTCACCGAGGACGCGGGTGGCGTGCAGGTCGATGTCTATCACCACGGTCGCCAGCAGCATGAACGCTGGCTGGCGCGCCATTGCGTGGTGGCGCTGCCCAGCTTTGTGGCCGCAAGAGTGCTGCGCAATGCGCCCGATTTTCTGCGTGCCGTGACGGCCCGCCTGGACTGGGCGCCCTGGCTGGTGGCGAATATCCATATCGACCGGCCGCTGGCCGACTACCCTGGCGCCGAGCCCGCCTGGGACAATGTGCTCTACCGCGACGGCAATGCAGGAGGCCTGGGCTATGTGGATGCGGGCAATCAGCGGCTGGACCGCATACGCCGCCAGCCAACGGTGCTGAGTTACTACCAGGCGCTGGGTGACTGGGCCGATGGGCGCAGGCAATTGATGCAGCAGCCGTTTGCCTTCTGGCGCGAGCGCATCGTGAACACGCTGAGCGAGCCGCACCCAGACTTGCTGCAGCATGCCACACGCATGGAAATCACTCGCTATGGCCATGCGATGGCGATTCCGCGCCCTGGTGATCAGCAGGTATTGAGCGAAATAGCCGTCAAGTTCAGTTCCAGCAAGCGTAATCTGCTATTGAATGGGGAGCGAGTGCAGAGCCTGCCCACGCCTGCGACGGCGCGGCTGAGCTTTGCGCATTCGGACTGGGCCGGCTATTCGGTGCTGGAAGAGGCGTTCACGCGTGGCCACCATGCAGGCCTGATCACTGCACAAGGCGTTTAGAAAGGGTCAGCGTCTGCTGCCTGGCAGCTTCACCATGCGGTACAGCTTGGCATTGCCGCGTGCACTGTGAATGCCCAGCTGTGCCATGGAGCGCAGGTCCAGGTCCAGCGTCAGCGACGAACGTGCCAGCGCGGAGGTGATGGCCGGCCTGCGCCCGTCCAGATGCAAGATGGGTGGGTACATGCTGTGGCCGTCACGGTCGATCACGCTGGCAATCTCGGGTTCTTCCAGACTCTTTCCGCAGCGCAGCACCACGGCCACCTCGCCGTTGCCCAGCTGTACATAGGTGCCGGGCGGGTACAGGCCCACGACATCGATCAAGGCCTGCATGACCTCATCGGCGTATTGGCCACCCTGCTGCAGCACTTGCAAAGACTCGGTGGCCGAACGGCCGCTACGGGTCTTGCGCGGGCTGATCAGGGCCGCATAACGGTCTACCGTGCCCAGAATGCGCACCAGACGCTCCAGCGGCTGCAACTGTGCCAGCGGCGCGGGCTGCAGCACCACATGGTGGTATTGCACGGTGTCCAGCCAGAGCGGGTCACGCACCATCAGCCTCTCCAGCATCAGGCGGCCCTCTGCGGGGTGCTGCTTGACGGCTTCGGCCTGCTGGCCGCTCAGCGGCGTGCGTTGCTCGGCCAGCTGGTTTTGCAGCGCGGTCATGCCGATGTTCATGGTCAGAGCGGCCCGGATCAGCGTGTCGCGCTCCGGTTGAGGCAGCTCAAGCTCCTTGGCAAGGATATGGCACAGGCCCGCGCAGACCACGGCGTGAGACGGGCTGTAGCCCACTGTTGTCGAGCTGGCACGCTGAAACATGAGATACAGCGCGGCATCGCTGTCCTGCGTGATGAGGTCCTGCAACCATAGATCGAGCTGGTGCAGCTTGATGGCAAAGCCGGGAATGCGCAGCGGCTCGGTCAGCAAAACCGCGAGTGCGGCCTCCAGATCCGACCATAGGCCCAGCAGGTCTTCATAGGGGTCGTCGTAGCGTGCTTGCATGGGCGTGAGGCGGGTTCAGTTCTTTTCGAGAACCATCTCATTGCCCTTGCGGGTCATCTGAAACCGGGTCAGCAGACTGTTGCCCAGCAGCACATAGGGCATGGACTGGGGGGCAACGACGGCCTCTATGCCGTAGACCTCCATGTCGCCCAGTTTGACGCTCTCGAGCTTGATGCGCCAGCCCTGGGCAGTGCCGTTGGCCGTGCGCATCAGGACCGGGACACCCTGCTCGTAGGGCAGGCCCATGCGATCGGCATCGGCTCGGCCTATGGCAATGGTGCTGGCGCCGGTGTCCACCATGTACTGCATGGTTTTGCCATTGATATAGCCACGATCGACGAAATGGCCGCGCGAGTCGGCGATCAGGACCAGCCGGCCCGAGCGCGCGGCACCACCGATGCCGCCCCGGCTGCCTACGCTGACCGGAGCTGCTCCCAGGTGCACAGTCTGGCGCTGGCCCTTGATATCCACCACAGCGGAGTCGCCGCTGATCTGCAGCAGGCGCACGTCCTTGTGGCTTTCGTTGACGGCCAGCGCCTTGGGGGCGCTGCCATCAATGACCAGCAAGGCCTTGCTGCCCAGCACGCCGGTCAGGGCCACGGACTGTCCAAAGGCGCCGCTGGAGGCCAAAGCGACTGAAAGCATGAGCCCCATGCGACGCAGGTGAGAAGCGCCAGGCAAGAGCCTGCACTGGCCGCGTCGCCCTGCGGCAACGGCCTCGTCTCCATCCCGCAAGGCGAGACAAGGGGAAGCAGCGGAGCTGCGCAGGGGGGGCTTCATTCAATCGCGGAAGTTATTGAACGACAGAGGGTGGTCGGCCAGATCCTTGCGGATCAATGCCATGGCCGCCTGCAGATCGTCACGCTTGGCTCCGGTGATGCGGACCTTCTCTTCCTGAATGGCAGCCTGCACCTTGAGTTTGCTTTCCTTCATCAGCTTCTGGATCTTCTTGGCCAGCTCGGACTCGATGCCGTTCTTGACCTTGATGAGCTGCTTGACCTTGTCGCCGCCAATCTTCTGTGCCTTCTGGATGTCCAGGAAGCGCACGTCCACATTGCGCTTGGTCAGCTTGTTGCGCAGCAGGTCTTCGACTTGCTGCAGCTGGAACTCGGCATCGCCGTAAATGGTGATTTCCTTGTCCTTGAGTTCGACGGCGGCCGATGTGCCCTTGAAGTCGAAACGGGTGCCAATTTCCTTGGTGGCGTTGTCAACGGCGTTCTTCACTTCGACGAAATCGGCTTCGCAAACAGTGTCAAAAGAAGGCATGTGTAATTCCTATCAGTATCAGAGCGGTAAACAGCCACAGTGCGCCGGCCGTGATGTGCTGCTTGCCAGCAGCAGAGCAGGCGCAGTGCGACAATTGGATGGATGTTAGTCGAGAAAAATGTTCCCCTGCAGCATTGCAACACCTTTGGCATTGCCGCGCGCGCCGAAACACTGGTGCGCATTCGTAGCCAGGACGATATCCGCCAGTTCCTCGCCGACCCGCTATGGGGAAGGCAGCCTGTGTTCGTCCTTGGCGGTGGCAGCAATGTGGTGCTCACGGGCGACGTGGCCCCCGTGGTGCTCAAGATGGAAATTATGGGCATGAGGCTGCTGCGCGAAACCGACAAGCACTGGATTGTCGAGATCGGCGCCGGTGAGCGTTGGCACGATATGGTGGCATGGACGCTGGCCCAGGGCTATACAGGCCTTGAGAACATGGCCCTGATTCCAGGCACGGTAGGCGCGGCCCCGGTGCAGAACATCGGCGCGTACGGGCTGGAGCTGCAGGATCGTTTCGACTCCCTGGACGCGATCGATCTGGTCACCGGCGAACAGTTCAGCCTCAATGCTGCGCAATGTGCCTTCGGTTACCGTGACTCGGTGTTCAAGCATGCACCCGCTCAGCCCAAGTACTGGCCCGTGACGGGCTCGACGGCTGTCCCTCGCGGCCTGGGCCTCAAGGGGCGGGCGGTGATCACCCGGGTGCGTCTGGCGCTGCCCAAGAGCTGGCAACCGGATCTGGGCTATCTCGATCTGCAGCGCAAGCAGGCGGAAAAAGGCATAGAGCAGCCGAGCGCGCAGCAGATCTTTGAATGGGTCTGCGAGATCCGCCGTGCCAAGCTGCCGGACCCCGAAGTCATCGGCAATGCGGGCAGCTTTTTCAAGAACCCCACGGTGACGACCGAGCAATGCGCGGACATCATCGCGCGCGAGCCCAAGATCGTTCACTATCCCATGGATGACGGCTCCATCAAGCTGGCGGCCGGCTGGCTGATCGATGCCTGCGGCTGGAAAGGCAAGACCATGGGCCGGGCGGGTGTCTACGACAAGCAGGCGCTGGTACTGGTCAATCGAGGAGATCGCCACAGCACCGACGCCAGTGTGACCGGCGGCGAGGTGATGACACTGGCCGGGGCAATCCAGACCAGTGTCTACGAACGCTTTGGCATTCGCCTGGAACCCGAGCCTGTGGTGATCTGAGTTTGTGGCGGTCTCAACGAAAAATGGAGCCTCCCGGCTCCATCTTTTGTTGGCAAAAGCGCTTATTTCCAGAATGCCGGGCGCAGCAAAATGCCTGAAATACGGTAAGGAGCCTTGGGCTCGACCGCCAGTTCCATGGGCACAAAGCCCTTGGTGCAACTCAGCAGCACGCTGGTGGCCAGAGGTGTGGAGCTTTCCATGCGGCCGACCGTCTGGCAGCTGCCGACGCCGGTGCGCACGGAGTCCAGGGCTTTCTGCACGGTGTCGATGGGAGAGTTCTTGAGGAACTCTTCGTTGAAATTGCTGGCGGCCAGCTTGGACTTGCCGTCCATGGCAGCGACAACTGCCTGCAGGCGCTTGCGCAATGCGGCGTCTGCGGCAGCGGCGTCCACGTTGGCAGGGACTGCCTGAGCTGCAGGTGCTGCCTGAGCTGCCTGCGGAGCAGCAGCCTTGGTGGCATCGGTCGCAGCAGCATCGGGCTGGGCCTGTGCTGCAGTCATGAAGCCGGCAGCAGCCAGCAGGGCGGTCAGACAAACAGCATTGCGTGTTTTGGTGGTAATCATCCGTTGAGCCTTTCGTCAAACAACGACAGGCACTGTAAACCTTCTGCAAGCTTGATTTCGATAGACGGCAAACTGTTTTTTGTGAATAAATGGCAAAGACCTGATGCTGGCTGTGACGGTGGTGCGACTTTGTTGCAGCGCAGACAAGCTTGTTTGTCAGGGTTACTGCTTGCCGATGAGGCTTGTGCACTGCCTAAAATCTGTTGCACTGCAATAGCTCAATTGACGACGGGGCCGATCCCCAGAACATAAAGGACTTGCGATGCAAGAAAACAAAGAGGGCAAAGAGGGTGATGTCCAGGTGGGGAATCAGCGAATCATCAAGAAGTACCCCAATCGTCGCCTCTACGACACCAATACCTCTTCATACATCACGCTGGCCGAGGTCAAGCAACTGGTCATGGATAGCGAGCCGGTGCTCATCAGGGATGCCAAGACCAATGAAGACCTGACGCGTTCCATCCTGCTGCAGATCATTCTGGAGGAAGAAGCGGGCGGGGCCCCCATGTTCTCCGAGGCCATGCTGGCCAACATCATCCGCTTCTATGGTCATGCCATGCAGGGCTTCATGGGGAGCTACATCGAAAAGAATGTGCAGATGTTCACAGACTTCCAGAGCAAGCTGGCGGGCCAGCCCCAGGGGATGAACCCCGAGGCCTGGAAGCAGTTCATGAGCATGCAGCCTCAAGCCATGCAGGGCTTGATGGGCAGCTATATGGAGCAGTCCCAGAACATGTTCACCCAGATGCAGGAGCAGATGCAAAAGCAGACAGAGCAGATGCTGGGTGTGTTTGGCATCAAGCGCTGAACGAAATCTGCTTTTCCCGAGCGGGCCAATGGCCCGCTTTTTTTGTGTCTGTTGCTGGCGTTTGCCTGCGCTAGTCCTAATTGACGATGCTTGCGCTTGCCAACGGTCGAACAATGATTTCGTTGCTTCGCAATTGCGAGTCGGCAAGGAAGAAGAACGATAAGAGAAGTTCAATGACAGGTAGATGCATGGCAGATGCATCCAAGGAGACTAGGCATGAAGTTAGGAGTGGGCCCCCGTTCGCTGGTGGTCTTGGCTGCAGGTGTATTGTTTGCGGGGGCAGGTTGGGCCAAGGCGACGCCCGATGAACTGGCCAGGCTGGGCAAGTCGCTAACCTGCACGGGGGGAGAAAAAGCGGGCTCAACCAGTGGTGTGCCCGAGTTCACAGGGAAATGGCTGGGTACACCACCCGGCATTCAATACAACCCGCATGCTGGCCAGCACCCGGTAGACCCCTATGCCGGTGAAAAGCCGTTGCTCACCATCACGGCTGAGAATATGGCGCAGTATGCCGAGCGCCTGAGCGAGGGCCAGAAGGCCATGTTTGCCAAATACCCCAGGACCTATCGCATTCCGGTCTATCAGGGGCATCGCGACTTCCGCTTTTCGGATGCCGTCTGCGCGGCGGCCCGAAAGAACGCCCAGGATGCGGTGATGAACGCAGACGGTCAGGGCACAACGGGTGCGGTCAAAGGAGCGCTGCCCTTCCCGTTCCCCAGAAACGGACTTGAGCTGGCCTTCAACAATCTCTTGCCTTCGCGTGCTTTCACCGAACACACGCTGCGTGACAACGCCAATGTGCTGGCCGATGGCAGCATCGTCTGGGGTCGTGCCGACAATCGCGCCTTCAGTCAGGTCAACGACCCGGCCAACGCAGGTCAACCCCTGAGCAGTCCCATGTCCCAGGGCATGAATGCAGTCAAGCTGCCCGAGCGTGAGAAGGGCGGCGTCAGCGTGGTGTCCGAGCCGGTTGAATTTGGCAAGGAAAAGCGCCTGGGCTGGAGCTATGACCCCGGCACACGTCGTGTGCGCCAGATTCCCGAATACGGTTTCGATCAGCCTCTATCGGGCACCAGCGGCAAGCTGACGATTGACTCCGATCGCCTGTTCAACGGCTCGCCCGAGCGCTACAACTGGAAGTCGCTGGGCAAGAGGGAAGTCTATGTGCCGGCCAATGCCTACAAGATTCACGGCAGCAACGTGAAGTATGCCGATCTGCTCAAACCCGGTCATGAAAACCCCGACTACATGCGCTACGAGCTGCGCCGTGTCTGGGTGCTGGAGGCTTCGCTCAAGGATGGCTATCGCCACATGTTCGGCAAGCGCGTGCTGTTCCTCGATGAAGATACCGGTCAGGCGCTGATGAGCGATTACTACGATGCCCGTGGCCAGTTGTGGCTGCAGGCGGTGGTCAATCATTACTACGCCTTCGACGCCCGGATCTGGCATGCGGGCACCAGCTTCTATCACGACCTGAACTCCGGCGGCTATGTGGCCTACAACCTGTTCCAGGAACGCCCCCAGGGGCCCGTCTTGAACAAGGGCAATATGACTGCGGCCATGTTTACGCCCGAAGCGGCGCGTAACGCAGGCAACTAAAAAATGAATGCGGCAAACAGCCTGTGGCGTACTTTGTGTGGCTGTGGGCTTTTGCCATTCAAGCAAGGAGGCGCTTGCGCCTCCTTTTTTATGTGGCCGTAGCAATGCCCTGTTCAGGGCTTGTACAAAATCAAGAGGAGACAGAGGATGACAAATCGTTTGCAGGGTAAGGTGGCGCTGGTCACTGGTGGTGCCAGCGGTGTGGGTCTTGAGGTGGTGAAGCTGCTTCTTGGCGAAGGCGCCAAGGTCGCATTCAGCGATATCAATGAAGCGGCGGGGCAGCAACTGGCGGCTGAACTGGGCGAACGCTCCATGTTTGTCCGCCATGACGTGAGCAGCGAGGCGGACTGGACGCTTGTGATGGCGGCGGTGCAGCGGCGTCTGGGCACGCTCAATGTGCTGGTCAACAATGCCGGCATCCTGCTGCCTGGTGACATGGAAACAGGGCGTCTGGAGGATTTCAGCCGCCTGCTCAAGATCAACACCGAGTCAGTCTTCATTGGTTGCCAGCAGGGCATTGCGGCGATGAAGGAGACAGGAGGCTCCATCATCAATATGGCCTCGGTATCGAGCTGGCTGCCCATAGAGCAATACGCCGGCTATAGCGCCAGCAAGGCCGCCGTGTCGGCACTGACCCGCGCCGCTGCACTGAGCTGTCGAAAGCAAGGCTATGCGATTCGCGTCAATTCCATTCATCCCGATGGCATCTATACGCCCATGATGCAGGCTTCGCTGCCAAAGGGCGTGAGCAAGGAAATGGTCTTGCATGACCCCAAGCTCAACCGTGCCGGCCGCGCCTATATGCCCGAGCGTATCGCGCAGCTGGTGTTGTTCCTGGCCAGCGACGAGTCCAGTGTCATGAGCGGTAGCGAGCTGCATGCAGATAACTCGATTCTGGGCATGGGGCTATAGATGAAAGCTTGAATCCGACCGCCCCCGAAAGGCCTTGAAGCGTTTCAAGGCCTTTGCCGTTTTCTGAGTAGGATGATGCAGGCAATGGACTTAAGCGGTAACGATGCGGTCGTTCAAGTTCGGTTGGGTTTTGAGAGGATGCCTTCATGAAATTGGGTTACACAATCATCTACGTCCCGGATGTCTCGGCATCGCTGGAATTCTTTGGCCGGGCATTCGGCATACAACAGCGTTTTCTGCATGAATCCGGAACCTATGGCGAGCTCGAGACAGGGCAGACCACGCTGGCATTTGCCGCCCATGAGCTGGGCGCGTTGAATTTTCCTGGAGGTCATGTCGAAGCACACAGCTCTGCCAAGCCATTGGGATTTGAAATCGCGCTGGTCACGGAGGATGTCTTGCAGGCCCATCGGAACGCGCTGAGCGCAGGCGCCATCGAGATGGCCGCTCCGACGGCCAAACCCTGGGGGCAGATGGTGTCTTATCTGCGTTGCCCCGACGGCACCGTGGTGGAGCTTTGTACGCCCATGGCTGCCTGAGCCAAAGAGATGCTTGCCCGCAAGGGCGCAAGGTCGGGGCAGGGTCTCACGCACTGTTTGCAATATCGCGAACATGCGGCACAAGTTGCACGCTGGCAGAGTTTGAGCAGGCAGATCTCTATGCTGCCCGGTCTGAGCGAGCCTTGAGCAGCAATGCTGTCCCGAAGCAAGAGACACTGCGCGGGCGCATGGCGGCTCTGTGACGATGGTCCAGGACGAGCCCATCGGCAGTCATTTCCATGCTGAGGCGGTTCAGTATGGTTTTGATAGCTGTCAACGCTTTATGGACAAGGTATTGCTTCTATATACTCACATTTTTTTTGTGAACAGGGGAAGCAATGCTTGCGCGATGGTCTGGTGCTTTGGTTCTGTCGGCTTGGCTGTCAGTTTGGGGTTGTGCGCAGGCTCAGCCCAGCGAAACGGTCAATGCCGCGAAGACAGGTGATGTCGGGGCACAGTACGAGTTGGGAAAGGCCTATCTTTACGGCAATGGCGTGGAAAAGAATGCCGACGATGCCATGCGCTGGCTGCGCCTGGCCGCCGAGCACAATCATGCTCCGTCTCAGTATCTGCTGGGTCTGGTCTATGTACTGGGTGCCGAGGGTGTGAAAAAGGATCCTGAGGCAGGCCTGGCATACATTCATCAGGCTGCAAACGCTGGAAATCTTGATGCGCAGAACCTGCTTGGAACTATTTATCTAAAAGGCGAAGCAGTTGAAAAGGACGCCGCAAGAGGTGTCGCATGGCTGGAGCGCGCTGCACAGCGGGGCTCTGCAGCGGCACAAAATGGCCTGGGCTTTGTCTACCGCAAAGGCGAGCTGGTTGCCCAGGATCAGCAGGCCTCGTTTCGCTGGTATCTGAAGGCGGCCCAGCAAGCCGATGTGCTTGCTCAGTTCACGGTGGCCGAGATGTATTACCTTGGCGAAGGCGTGGAGAAGAACCATGCCGAAGCCGCGAAATGGCTGGCCCCGCTGGCAGACAAGGGCGTGCAGAAGGCCCAGTTACTGCTGGGAAAGATTTGCTTCGAAGGCCAGGGCGTGGACCCCGACTACAAGCGGGCCGTGCTGCTGCTGCATGCTGTTGCCATCCGTGGCTCGGGCGAGGCTTACTATGAATTGGGCCGTCTGTTCGAACAGGGAGAGGGCGAGTATCGCAATGAAAAGGAAGCGATTGCCTATTACACCCAGGCGCTGAAGTACCAGCATGCAGCGGCAGCGCAGCGGCTGGAGCAACTCTCCGCTTCGTCGCCCAAGTCCGCGGAGTTTGCGCAGTCCATGGAATACATGGAGAACCTGAACTCGGCTCTCAAGGGCAATGTTCTGGCCCAGTACAACGTCGGTGTCTTTCAATATCTGGGCAAGGGCTTTGCGCAACCCAACTACACCGAGGCCGCCAAGTGGTTCACCATGGCAGCCAATCAAGGCTATGCCAAGGCCCAGTACAACCTGGGCACCTTGTATGAAAACGGTGAGGGTGTGGGCAAGAGCCTGGTTCAGGCGCTGAAGTGGTACCGTCTGGCCGCCGAGCAGCAAGATGCCCCGGCCCAGTACGCGCTGGGAACTTTGTACCGGGACGGTCTGGGTGTGAAGAAGAATGCCAAGCAGGCTCGTGAGTGGTTGCAGCGCGCCGCAGAGCAAGGCTATGCACCGGCAAAAAAGGCTTTGGCACAGCTCTGACCTGACAAGCGGGGACCGTTTTCGCGGTCCCCGGCTGACCCGGGCGAGGGTGAAGGCGGCTAGACCGGCTCCGAGATCTCGATCAGGTTCAGGTCGGGGTCACGCACATAGATGGAGCGGATCTTCGATGTGGCTCCGGTGCGCATCACGGGGCCTTCGGCGATGGGAGTCGACAACTGCTGCAGACGCGCGATAACTTCGTCCAGCGGCACCGAGGCCAGAAAGCACAGATCCAGAGCTCCGGGTACCGGCGTATGAGCCTTGGGTTCGAACTCGCGCCCTTTCACATGCAGATTGATCTTCTGCTGGCCGAACACAAAGGCCTTGCGCTCCACGGGCGGGGTGCCGCCGATGAAGGATTCCAGCCGCATGCCGAGGACTTCGGTGTAAAAGCGTATGCATTGCGCTTCATTGGCCGTGGTGAGAACCAGGTGGTCGAGGTGACTGATCATGACTAGGCTACTGTCTGGTTGTGAAAGCGAGTGTGAGGGCACGCGATCTCGCGTTGCAGGGGGATGGCATGGCAATGGTGCAGCTGGAGGCAGGCATTGCCGTTAAGGCTGCAGTCCGGGTCGATTTTGTCAGGCTGTCGCCGTTGCATCCTGGCGCATGATTCCCTGCAAAAACGCCTGTTCTGCAAGCTGTGCCAGCGGGGCGCGAGGGATGCGACCGCGGCGCTCTCCATCGATGAGCGCGATCACGGTTCCCAGCCATAACTCGGTCAGCGTTGCGGCACTGAAATCGATGCGGAACACGCCTTCCTGTTGGCCGCGCAGGAAAAAGGCATCGACCTTGGGTTCCCAGATCGCATTTTCCTCCATGGGTTTTTCGACTTCGTTCCAGTAATAGGTCAGGAACAGCGTGAATTCGCGATGTTCAAGATGCTTGGCATTGAGGCGCTTGAGTGCTTCGAGCACCGGGCCTTCCTCGATACGGGCTTCGTCCAGAGCCTCGTCCAGCGTGCGCAGGCTTTGCTCCAGCAGGCGCTTGATCAGCAGATCGCGCGTGGGGCAGAAGCGATAGAGGGTGGCCTTGCTGATGCCTATGGCCTTGGCCAGTTCCTGAAGCGTGGCGCGCGGGTGGTTGACCAGGGCCAGGGCCAAGGGGGGGAGGATTGCTGTGTTGTCGTGAGGGGCTGTCGTCATTCCTGGCTCCGGTTGGGGCGGATACGGATGAACCTATTTTGATTCAAGCGGCGAGCCTAAAAGCTTGGGATAGGAACTTTACTTGGTATCAAAATGCCATGAATCAATATAGGTCTTAATGAATCAAATTTGATTCAAAAAATATTTTCATGCATCATGCGCTTCTTTCAAGATTTGACAAGACTCAAAAGCCATGAAGAAGAAAAGCCAGAATGTGCGTGCCTGGCCGGCCCTGGCCGCATTGGCGGCCGCAATGATGTTGGGCGGCTGCATCAAGTCGGAAGCGGGCGGCCCGCCTCAGGAATTGCCGCTGGTGGATGTGGTGACCGTCAAGCCCAGGGCGCTGAGCCTCAGCGCTGAACTGCCCGGGCGCATAGAGCCCGTGCGTGTGGCGGAGGTGCGTGCGCGTGTGCCGGGCATCGTGCTGAGCCGCAACTTCAAAGAGGGCTCCGATGTGAAGGCCGGTGAGGTGCTGTTCAACATCGACCCAGCACCGCTGCGCGCGGCGCTGTCGCGGGCCCGGGGCGAATTGGCGCGAGCCGAGGCAGCGCTTTCCGAGGCTCAGTCCGTGGTGCGTCGTTACGAGCCGCTGGTGGCGCAGGAAGCCGTAAGCCGCCAGGATTTCGACAGCGCCAAGGCCGCTCTGCACAGTGCCATGGCCACGCGCCAATCTGCTCATGCCGAAGTAGAGGCGGCACGCCTGAACCTGGACTATGCGACGGTGAGGGCCCCGATTGCGGGCCGCATCGGCCGTGCGCTGGTGACGGAGGGCGCACTGGTCGGCCAGGGGGAGGCCACACCGATGGCTGTGATACAGCAGCTCGACCCCATTTATGCCGATTTCCGCCAGACCGCAGCGCTGGCCACGCGCTTGCGTTCACAGCAGAAGGCGGAGCAGTCGCACAGGAGTGCTCCCGTGACGCTGGTGGCGGATGGCCTGGACGAGAAGCGCCAGGGACGCATGCTGTTTTCGGATGTGACGGTGGATCGCGGCACCGGCCAGCTTGCGCTGCGTGGTGAATTCCCCAACAAGGATGGCTTGCTGTTGCCCGGCATGTATGTGCGTGTGAACTTGGGGCTGGGTGAGGATCCCGCGGCCATTCTCGTTCCTCAGCGTGCGGTGCAGCGCGGCAGTGATGGGCTGGCCCATGTGCTGGTGCTCGACGAGCACAACATTGTGCAGTCCCAGAAGGTGGGCACCGGCGCCATGTACGGATCCGAGTGGCATATCACCGAGGGCCTGAAGGAAAACGCCAGGGTGTTGGTCGGAGGCCTTGCGGCAGCCGTGCCCGGCACCAAGGTGCAGATCAGAGCGGCCGCTGCAAATGTCGCCGACGTCGTCAAGGACGCGGAAGTTACGGAAAAGAAATGAGCACTATGCGCTGGTCCTGCAAGCGCTGAATGCCAAAAAGACAAGCCTTATTCAAGGATAGATAATGTCCCGGTTTTTTATTGATCGCCCCAAGCTGGCCTGGGTGGTCGCGATCTTCATCCTGCTTGCCGGCCTGCTGGCAATCCCGGCATTGCCCGTGGCGCAGTTTCCCAATGTGGCTCCGCCGCAGATCTCCATCTCGGCAACCTATCCGGGGGCATCGGCCACCACGGTGATGGAGTCGGTGACCAGCGTCATCGAGGAGGAGCTCAACGGCACCAAGGGTCTGCTGTACTTCGACTCGTCCAGCGGTGCCACGGGCCTGGCCGAAATCACGGCCACCTTCGCGCCTGGTACCGATCCCGCACTGGCTCAGGTCGAGGTGCAGAACCGCATCAAAAAGGCCGAAGCCAGACTGCCCGCATCGGTGATGCAGATGGGTCTGCAGGTCGAGCAGGCCAGCGCCAACTTCCTGCTGATCTATTCGCTGACCTACAAGGGCGACGATAGCGGCAAGAACGAGGTCCGCCTCTCCGACTATGCGGTGCGCAACATCAATAACGAGATCCGCCGCGTGCCCGGTGTGGGCAAGGTGCAGTACTTTGGCGCCGATGTCGCCATGCGGGTCTGGGTCGATCCGCAGAAGCTGCTGGGCTACGGCCTGTCTGTGGCGGACGTGAATGCTGCCATTGCCGCGCAGAATGCCCAGGTGCCGGCGGGCAGCTTCGGCAGCCAGCCCGGATCGTCCGAGCAGGAACTCAGCGCCACGATTGCCGTCAAGGGAACGCTGAGTTCGCCCGAAGAGTTCGGTCAGATCGTGTTGCAGGCCAGGGCCGATGGCTCGGCCGTGCACCTGGCCGATGTGGCGCGTCTCGAGGTCGGCCAGCTCGATTACAGCTTCGCCTCGCGCGAGGACGGCCACAAAGGAGTGGCGGCCGCCGTGCAACTGGCACCTGGTGCCAATGCTATGCAGACCGCCAAGGCGGTCAAGGCGAGGCTAGCCGAGCTGTCGCAGAACTTCCCGGACGATATTCAGTACGCCGTGCCCTATGACACCTCGCGCTTTGTGGAAGTCGCCATCGGCAAGGTGATCCAGACCCTGGTCGAGGCCGTGGTGCTGGTGTTCCTGGTGATGTGGCTGTTTCTGCAGAACCTGCGCTATACGCTGATTCCCACCATCGTGGTCCCGGTGTGTCTGGCCGGCACCCTGGCCGTGATGTATGCGCTGGGCTTCTCGGTCAATATGATGACCATGTTCGGCATGGTGCTGGCCATCGGCATTCTGGTCGACGATGCCATCGTGGTGGTGGAGAACGTCGAGCGTCTCATGGCCGAGGAGGGCCTCTCGCCGCTGGCCGCCACGGTGAAGGCCATGCAGCAGGTCTCGGGGGCCATCGTCGGCATCACGCTGGTGCTGGTGGCCGTGTTCCTGCCCTTGGCCTTCATGAGCGGCTCGGTGGGCGTGATCTACCGTCAGTTCTCGCTGTCGCTGGCGGTCTCCATCCTGTTCTCGGGCCTGCTGGCGCTGACATTCACGCCAGCGCTGTGCGCCACGCTGCTCAAGCCTGTTGCCGAGGATCACCACGAGGAGAAGAAAGGCCTATTCGGTTGGTTCAACCGCCACTTTGCCAAGCTGACCGAGCGCTTTTCGCTGCTCAACCAGCGTCTGGTCAGGCGCACAGGCCGCTATATGCTGATCTATGCAGCCATCGTGGGCGGGCTGGGCTTTGCCTACACGCGCATGCCCGAGTCCTTTGTGCCTTATGAAGACATGGGCTACTACATCGTCAGCGTGCAACTGCCCCCTGGTGCGACCGAAGCACGCACCGAGGCCGTGGTGCGCGACATGGAAGCCTATGTGCAAAGCCGCCCTGCCACGGCCCAGGCCGAGTTCCTCATGGGTTACAGCTTCTCGGGCATGGGGCAGAACGCGGCCATGGCCTTCGTCACGCTCAAGGACTGGTCCTTGCGCGGCAAGGGTCAGGCGTCGTGGGACGAGGTCCAGGCCTTCAATCAGCGCTTCGGCAGTCTGTCCGACGGTGCTGCCATGGCGGTGGACCCGCCACCCATTGACGGCCTGGGCAATTCCGGCGGCTTTGCGCTGCGTCTGCAGGACCGCGCCAATCTGGGCCGCGAGGCTCTGGTTGCCGCGCGCGACGAGTTGCTGAAGAAGGCCAATGCCTCGCCAGTGATCGCCTACGCAATGATGGAGAACCTCGAAGATGCGCCGCAGCTGCGTCTGGACATAGACCGGCGCAAGGCCCAGGCCCAGGGCGTGAGCTTCGCCAGCATCAGTGCCGTGCTGTCCACGGCCTATGGCTCGGCCGTGATCAACGAGTTTCCGAATGCCGGACGCCTGCAGCGCGTGGTGGTGCAGGCCGACACGGCCGCGCGCATGACGCCCGAAGCCCTGCTGCGCCTGTATGTGCCCAATGCCCAGGGAGAGCAGGTGCCGCTGGCCTCGTTTGCCAGTGTGGAATGGGAGCAGGGGCCGGTGCAGATCTCGCGCTACAACGGCTATCCGGCCTTCCGCATCGCGGGCGACGCCAAGCCCGGCCACACCACGGGTGAGGCCATGGCCGAGCTCGAACGCATTCTGGGCGAGATGCCGCGCGGCATAGGCTACGAGTGGACGGCGCTGTCCTATCAGGAAAAGGCCGCTGGCGCACAGGCCCCCAAGCTGTTCGCACTGGCGATCTTGGTGGTGTTCCTGCTGCTCGTGGCCCTGTACGAAAGCTGGAGCATTCCAGCAGCCGTGATGCTGATCGTGCCCATAGGCGCGCTGGGATCGGTGCTGGCCACTTCGTCGCTGGGACTCTCGAACGACGTGTATTTCAAGGTTGGTCTGATCACCATCATCGGCCTGGCGGCCAAGAACGCCATCCTGATCGTGGAGTTCGCCAAGGATCTGCACGAGCGCGGCCATTCGCTGACGGAGGCCGCATTGCAGGCAGCCCGTTTGCGCTTCCGCCCCATCGTGATGACGTCGCTGGCCTTCATCCTCGGGGTGGTGCCGCTGGCACTTGCCACCGGGGCGGGGGCCTCCAGCCAGGCCGCCATCGGCGTCGGCGTGATCGGCGGCATGCTCAGTGCCACCTTGCTGGGCGTGCTGTTCGTGCCCATCTTCTTTGTCTTCGTGCTCTCGCTGCGGCGCAAGCGCCGCGTAGTGCCGGAGGAAAAAAACACAGACTCCGAAGGAGAACCCGCATGAACGGGCGAAACCCCATGCGTACCGCGGCGCTGACGCTGATTGCCGCAGTGCTCTCCGGCTGCTCTTTTGCGCCGACCTATGACAGGCCTGCTGCGCCCATTCCCGGCACCTGGAGCGCGGCATCATCGGCCTCGGCTGCATCGGTGCAGAGCTTGCACTGGAAGGATTTCGTGATCGATGAGCGCCTGCGCTCGCGTATCGAAACGGCACTGGCCAACAACCGCGATCTGCGTCAGACGCTGCTCAATGTTCAGACCGCACGCGCGGCCTATCGCGTGCAGCGTGCGGACCAACTGCCCGGTCTGGAGGCACAGGCCGGCGGCAACCGCCAGCGCCTGCCTGCCGACCTGAGCGGCACAGGAGCGGCCAGGGTGCAGAGCAACTATCAGGCAGGTGTCGGGCTGATGGCTTTCGAGCTCGACCTATTCGGCCGTGTGAGCTCGCTGTCCGAGGCCGCGCTCATGGAGTATCTGGCCACCGAAGAGGCTGCGCGCAGCGTGCAGATCAGTCTGATCGCAGAAGTGATTCAGGCCTCGCTGGCGCAGGACAGCGCACGGCAGCGCCATACCCTGGCGCAGCGTACCTTGCAGGCGCGCGAGAAGGAATGGCAGCTGATGAGCGAGCGCAGAAAGACCGGCACGGCAAGCCGTCTGGATGAGCAGGAGGCGCAAGGACAGCTTGAGCTGGCGCGCGCCGAAGTCGAGCGCTTCGAGCGCGAGCTGCGCCAGACTGCGAACGCACTGGACTGGCTGGTGGGCGATGGCGCGGTGCAGGCTGTCGTGGATTTGAATGTCAAACCCATGGTGCAGGAGATTGGAGCCGGTCTGCCGTCCGAGCTGCTGGAGCGGCGCCCCGATATCCGCGCCGCCGAATATCAGCTGCGTGCGCGCAATGCAAGCATTGGCGCGGCGCGGGCCGCGTTCTTTCCGCGCATCTCGCTCACGGGCTCCTATGGTTCGGCAAGCTCCGAGCTTTCCGATCTGTTCGCCGGCGGTCAGCGCTCCTGGTCCTTCATGCCGCAGCTGAGCCTGCCGATTTTTGATGGCGGCCGCAACCGCGCCAATCTGGAAATCGCGCAGCTGCGCAAGGACATGGCGGTTGCCAGCTACGAGCGCAGCATCCAGACGGCGTTCCGTGAGGTCAGCGATGCACTGGCCTCCGTGGAGACGCTGAGGCGCGAGGAGCTTGCCCGCCAGCGCCTGGTGCAGACCAGCGCGAATACGCTCAAGCTGGCCGAGCTGCGCTATCGCGCCGGGGTGGACAGTCATCTGCGCTATCTGGATGCCCAGCGCACGGACTATGCGCAGCAGATGGCACTGATCGAGGTCAGCGCGCAGCGGCAGATGGCCCTGGCCACGCTGTTCAAGGCCTTGGGCGGCGGCTGGGGCCCAGCGGCTGGTTGAGTGTTGCAGGGCTTGCCGCCCGTCAACCCGCTTCACGCGAGCTCGCCAAGCGAGAGAGGCCGCCGGGAGCAATCCGGCGCTGCAGGCGAAAGAGCCAGGACCTAGTCCTGGCTCTTTTTTTTGCGCGTGGGCGGCAGCAGGACCGCTTGTTGACTTGCAAGACCATGCAGTCCCTCGCACTCGCCGGTACCAGGCTGGATGTGCTTGGTGCTAATGCTGCACCGTGAATTCAAATTGCATCCACGGTCGAATACGCCAAAAAGAAAAAAGGCCTTGAATTTCTTCAAGGCCTTTTATCATTTGGCGGAGCAGGCGGGATTCGAACCCGCGGTGGGCTATTAACCCACACACGCTTTCCAGGCGTGCGACTTAAACCACTCATCCACCGCTCCACAGCGATCCCAAAATACTTCATTTCTGAAGTAAAAAACCAAGTGTGGTCGACTTGATTTTAAAATCTGGCGGAGCAGGCGGGATTCGAACCCGCGGTGGGCTATTAACCCACACACGCTTTCCAGGCGTGCGACTTAAACCACTCATCCACCGCTCCGTGTGATGAAGCCGCTATTCTAACCAGAAATTTCGACCTCAAAATGAAAGTGCAGAAAGTTCTTTTCTGCGTGCAGCGTGAAGCGATCAGGCTCAGGCGTTCTTGCCCACCTGAACCATCTTCATGGCGGAAGCAATCAGGCCGGAGACCTCGGTCATGTTTGCAGGAATGACCAAAGTGGTGTTGGAGTCCGCAGCCACCTTGCTGTAGGCCTCCACGGCACTTTCAGCCACCTTGAGCTGAACGGCCTGCTCGCCGCCGGGCTGGCGAATGGCTGTGGCCACGCGCTCCAGCGCCTGTCCGGTGGCTTCGGCCACGGTGGTGATGGCGGCAGCTTCACCTTGCGCCTTGTTGATGGCGGCTTGCTTCTCGCCCTCGGAGCGGGCGATGAAAGCTTCGCGCTCGCCAGTGGCGATGTTGATCTGTTCCTGGCGTCGACCTTCGGAAGCGGCGATCAAGGCACGCTTTTCGCGTTCTGCCGTGATCTGGGCCTGCATGGCGCGCAGAATTTCAGCGGGCGGTGTCAGATCCTTGATTTCGTAGCGCAGCACCTTCACGCCCCAGTTCAGCGCAGCCTCGTCGATGGCATTGACGACCTGGGCATTGATCATGTCGCGCTCTTCAAAGGTCTTGTCCAGCTCCAGCTTGCCGATCACGCTGCGCAGCGAGGTCTGGGCGAGCTGGGTGACGGCCATGATGTAGTTGGACGAACCATAGCTGGCGCGCATGGGGTCGGTGACCTGGAAGTAGAGAATGCCGTCCACGGTCAGCTGCGTGTTGTCGCGCGTGATGCAGACCTGGCTGGGCACGTCCAGGGGAATTTCCTTGAGGCTGTGCTTGTAGGCGATGCGATCCACGAACGGGATCAGAAAGTTCAGGCCGGGTGTAAGCGTGCCTGCGTATTTGCCCAGACGCTCCTTGACCCATGCATGCTGCTGGGGAACCACCTTGATCGAGCGGACGATGAAGATGACGGCAATGATGGCGATGGCGAGAGGGACTGCGTAATCCATATTGTCTCCAGCCCTTGTGGGGCGTTGGTGTGAAGAAAGAGAGCGAAGCGTTCCAGCGCCCAGCATAACCATGCCGGGGCCGGTCGATGATCAGATCTTGTCAACCAGAAGGCGGTTGCCGATGACTTCGGCCACGCGATGTGGGCCTGGAATGGGCAGGGCGCCCTGGCGTCCCATGACGGTCCAGGTGGCTCCGCGATAGCGGACCTGGGCAGTGCCGTCGGTGTTCCACTGTTCGATGACCACTGTTTCGCCCACATCCAGGTTGACATCGCGATTGCTGGACGCGGGCTGTCTGCGCGGGCTGCGCTTGCGCAGCAGATAGCAGACGAGGACGGCACCGGAGCCCAGCAGGGCCGCAGCGACGATCTGGCTGCTGGTGCCCAGGCCGAAATGAGCGCAAAGCGCTCCGGCAATGGCACCCAGAGCCAGCATGAGGAGATAGAAAGTACCGGTCAACAGCTCCGCAATGACCAGCAAACCGACAAGCAACCACCACGCGGTGGAGTGATCCATACCTGAGCTCCTGTTAAGGCCTGTATTTAGTGCACCACATTCTGGGTTAAAAACAGCCTGTTTCAAAGCCGCAATAAGGATATTCCTTACACTTCGCGGCTGTTTCGTTTTTTAGGCCTGATTGGTACGGAGGCTGTTCATGAAGTTTCGCTTTCCCATCGTCATCATCGACGAGGACTATCGTTCCGAGAACACCTCGGGACTGGGCATCCGCGCCCTGGCTCAAGCCATTGAAGAAGAGGGCTTTGAAGTCCTGGGCGTGACCAGTTATGGCGATCTGTCGCAGTTCGCCCAGCAGCAAAGCCGGGCCAGTGCCTTTATTTTGTCGATCGACGACGAGGAATTCCAGCTCGGCGGCGACAGGGACCCCATCATTCACAGCCTGCGCGACTTCATCGGTGAAGTGCGCCGCAAGAATGAGGAGGTGCCCATCTATATCTACGGCGAGACCAAGACCAGCCGTCACCTGCCCAACGACATTCTGCGTGAGCTGCATGGCTTCATTCACATGTTCGAGGACACGCCCGAGTTCGTGGCCAAGCACATCATCCGCGAAGCCAAGAGCTATCTGGAGAGCGTGCAGCCTCCGTTCTTCAAGGCGCTGCTGGACTACGCCGAAGACGGCTCCTACAGCTGGCACTGCCCCGGTCACTCGGGTGGCGTGGCCTTTCTCAAGAGCCCCGTGGGCCAGATGTATCACCAGTTCTACGGTGAGAACATGCTGCGCGCCGACGTCTGCAATGCCGTGGAAGAGCTGGGCCAGCTGCTGGACCACAACGGCGCCATCGGCGAGTCCGAGCGCAATGCCGCGCGCATCTTCAATGCCGATCACTGCTACTTTGTGACCAATGGCACATCGACCTCCAACAAGATCGTCTGGCACCACACCGTGGCACCCGGCGATGTGGTGGTGGTGGATCGCAACTGCCACAAGTCCATCCTGCACTCGATCATCATGACGGGTGCGATTCCGGTGTTTCTCAAGCCCACGCGCAATCACTTCGGCATCATCGGTCCGATTCCGCAAAGCGAGTTCAGCGTGGAGTCGATTCAGGCCAAGATTGCCGCCAATCCGCTGCTCAAGGGCGTGGATGCCAAGGTCGTCAAGCCTCGCGTGCTGACGCTGACACAGTCCACCTACGACGGCGTGCTCTACAACACCGAGACCATCAAGAGCATGCTGGACGGCTATGTGGCCAATCTGCACTTCGATGAAGCCTGGCTGCCCCACGCTGCCTTCCACCCCTTCTATGGCAGCTATCACGCCATGGGCAAGAAGCGCAAGCGTCCGATGCACTCGGTGGTCTATGCCACCCAGTCCATCCACAAGCTGCTGGCCGGCATCAGCCAGGCCTCGCATGTGCTGGTGCAGGACAGCCAGACCGAGAAGCTGGATCACCCGCTGTTCAACGAGGCGTATCTGATGCACACCTCGACCAGCCCCCAGTACAGCATCATCGCCAGCTGCGACGTGGCTGCCGCCATGATGGAGCCGCCCGGCGGCACGGCGCTGGTGGAAGAGTCGATTGTCGAGGCGCTGGACTTCCGCCGTGCCATGCGCAAGGTGGAAGACGAGTTCGGCGACGACGACTGGTGGTTCGAGGTCTGGGGCCCTGAAGCCCTGGCCGAAGAAGGCGTGGGCACAGCCCAGGACTGGATCATCCGCGGCACGGATGCGTCGACCAAGACCCGCTCCAAGAAGAACGGCAAGGAGTTCGACAACTGGCACGGCTTTGGCGATCTGGCCGACGGCTTCAACATGCTGGACCCCATCAAGTCCACCATCGTCACGCCCGGCCTGGACCTGGACGGCGACTTTGCCGACACCGGCATTCCCGCGTCCATCGTCACCAAGTACCTGGCCGAGCATGGCGTGGTGGTCGAGAAGACCGGCCTGTATTCCTTCTTCATCATGTTCACCATCGGCATCACCAAGGGCCGCTGGAACACCATGCTGACCGCGCTGCAGCAGTTCAAGGACGACTACGACCGCAACCAGCCGCTGGCGCGCATCCTGCCCGAGTTCTGCCAGCAGCATCGCCGCTACGAGCGCATGGGCCTCAAGGACCTGTGCCAGCACGTGCACGAGCTGTATGCCAAGTACGATATTGCACGCCTGACGACCGAGATGTATCTGTCGGATCTCAAGCCTGCGATGAAGCCCTCGGATGCCTATGCGCATATCGCGCAGCGCAAGACCGAGCGTGTGGAAATCGACCACCTGGTCGGCCGCACCACCGTGGGTCTGGTCACGCCTTACCCACCCGGAATTCCGCTGCTGATTCCCGGTGAAGTCTTCAACAAGAAGATCGTGGACTACCTGGTGTTCGCGCGCGAATTCGCCAAGGAGTGCCCAGGCTTCGAGACCGATATCCACGGTCTGGTGGAGCTGGAAGACGAAAACGGCGAAGTCCGCTACTACGCGGACTGCGTGGCCGAGCAAAGCGTCAAGGCTGTGGCAGTGAAGAAGACGGCTGCGGTGAAGAAGCCCGCTGCCAAGAAGCTCGTTGCCAAGAAGACGGCAGTCAAGAAGACGGCTGCGGCGCCCGGAGCCACGACCGTTGCCAAGACGCCTGCCACAAAGGCGGCAACAAAACCGGCAACAAAGGCCGCAGCCAAGTCCACCGCAAAGCCTGCAGTGAAGGCTGCGGCCAAAACTGCAAGGAAGGCTGCATAAGCCTTGGCTTTTGCAAGGTCGGGGCGATCCCGGCCTTTTGCACATCAGCCCGGAGTGCCTGCACTTCGGGCTTTTTCATATCCCTGCTATGCATTCATTCCTGAAACCGGCTGGCGCCATGCCTCTGTGGAAGCTGTTGGCGGCAGCCAGCCTGGGCTGGGCCTTGTTCATGCTCTGGGGCTGCCTCAATGAGACGGGCAGCAGCGGTGGGCTGATTCTCAGGCTGTTCCCGTTTCTGAGTGGCTTCGAGCACACGGACAAGCTGGTGCATGCCGGCTTGCATGCTGTGCTGGCGGTTTTGCTCTGCTGCGCGGGGCTGGCGCGTGCGCATGCTATCGGCTTGCGCTGGGCAGCCGGGCAAGCACTGGCCGTGGTGCTGTTGTGCGCCGGCTACGGCGGCGTGATCGAGCTGCTGCAGGCCGGCTTCTCCACCACGCGGTCAGCCGAGTGGCTCGATGCGCTGGCCAATGCCGCGGGCGCGAGCCTGGCTGTGCTGTTCATTGAGGGGCTGCGCTGCATGAATCAAAAATAGTAGCTGCTTGCGCTTTACCTATATTGTTTTCAGGTATTAAACAATCTGAAATATAGGTAGTTGTTGCGCAAGTAGCTCCTGTTTTTGATGTCTATTCCAGAGTGATTTTCGCGTCGCGGATCAGCGCAGCCCAGCTGGCCTGCTCCTTTTGCAAATAGGCCTGGGCATCCTGCAGGCTGCCGCCCATGGGTGTGCTGCCTTCGGACTGCAACTGCTTGAGCACTGCAGGGTCCTGCAAGCCGGTGTTCACGGCGGAGTTGATCTTCTGCGCCAGCGCGGCGGGCGTGTTTCTGGGGGCCACGATCAGCTTCCAGTCCACGGCTTCAAAGCCGGGGAAGCCGGACTCGGCCACGGTGGGGACCTGGGGCAGGATGGCAAGACGCTTGGCCGAGGTCACGGCCAGGGCGCGCAGGCGCTGGCCCTTGATCATGGGGTAGACCGCCTGAGGCGTGCCGAACATATAGTGGGTCTGCTTGCCCAGCAGATCGGTCACGGCCGGCGCGGCGCCCTTGTAGGGCACGTTGAGCACATCGATCTTGGCCTTGTAGGAAAGCATTTCCCCTGCCAGATGGCCGACGGTGCCCGTGGACGCCAGGCCTTGCTTGATGGCTCCGGGCTGGGCCTTGGCTGCGGCGATCAGGTCATGCAGCGATTTCCAGGGTGAATCGGTGGGCACGACCAGTACCACGGGCTGCGAGGCCACCAGCGCCACGGCAAGCAGATCGGTCTTGGCGTTGAAAGGCATGCTGGGCAGCAGCGATGGATTGATGGCCAGATTGGCGGTCTGTCCCATGCCGAAGGTATAGCCGTCGGCCGGTGCCTTGGCGACGGCATCAAGTCCGATATTGCCGCCCGCACCGGGCTTGTTGTCCACCACGATGACCCAGCGATTCGCGGTCGCCATGCGCTCGCTGATCTGGCGCGTCACCGTGTCGGTGCCGCCGCCAGGCGTGAAGGGCACGACCATGCGTATCGACTTGGCGGGCCATTCGCCGGGCTGGGCTGCAGCATTGCCTGCGGCAAGCGTCATGACCATCAGCGTGCATGCTGCCATCGCCTGGCGGCGGCTCGGGTGTCGGGAAGAAGGGCTGTGTGGCATGGTTTTGTCTCCTGAAATCTGGAAATTGGGGTAAAGAATCCCCGCAGGGCGCGCCTGGGCGTCCTGTTCTGGGGTGCGTGAAATCGGGCGGGGCGATGGCCCCGCAGGGCCGCTCAGTCGGGCAGGCCCTGTGCCAGCGCCTGGGCCTGATCCCGGCTGTAGCCCAGCGCCGTCAGAATCTCCAGGCTGTGCTCGCCCAGTCTGGGGGGCGAGAGGCGCACCTGCAGGTGCTTGCCGTCCAGGGTCAGCGGCAGCAGCACGGTCTTGCTGTCGCGGCCGTCCGGCAAGGTGATGGGGGCCAGCGCTCCGGTGGCGTTCAGGTGCGGGTCCTCGAGCAGATCGTGCGGGCGGGCGATGGGCGCAAACGGCAGGCCCTTGTCCTCGAAGACCTGGGCGATATGCGCGGCGCTGTATCCGGCCATGGTTTCGCGCAGCAGCGGCATCAGCCAGCTGCGGGCCTGCACGCGGTCGTTGTTGCTGCCAAGGCGCGGATCGTCACGCAGCTGCTCCAGGCCGAAGGCGTTGCAGAACTCGCGCCATGCGCCGTCGCTGACCACGGCCAGAAAGATCTGCTCGCCGCCCTGGACTTCGAACACGTCGTAGATCGCCCAGGCCGAGATGCGCGCGGGCATGGGGGCTGCGGGCTTGCCGGTCACCGCGTACTGCATCATGTGCTGGGCGATCAGGAACACATTGTTCTCGAACAGTGCGCTTTGCACTTCCTGGCCCTTGCCGGTCTTTTCGCGCTGGGCCAGGGCTGCCATGGCTCCCATGGCGCCGAACATGCCGCCCATGATGTCGTTGACACTGGTGCCCGCGCGCAGCGGGTCGCCGGGCCGGCCTGTCATATAGGCCAGGCCCCCCATCATCTGCACCACCTCGTCAAGTGCCGTGCGGTGCTCGTAGGGGCCGGGCAGAAAGCCCTTGTGGCTGACATAGATGAGGCGTGGAAACTGCTGCTTGAGGCTTTCGTAGTCGAGACCCAGCTTGGTCATGGTGCCGGGCTTGAAGTTCTCGGTCACCACATCGGCCGTGGCGATCAGCCGCAGCGCGGCTTCCTTGCCTTCGGGGGTCTGCAGATCCAGCGTCAGGCTTTTCTTGTTGCGGTTGAACAGCGGGAAAAAGCCCGAGCCCGAGCCCAGCAGCTTGCGCGTGGCATCGCCGTTGCGGCCGTGGCCCACGGGCTCGACCTTGATGACTTCGGCGCCCAGGTCGGCCAGCATCAGGCCGCAGCTGGGGCCCATGACCATATGGGTGAATTCCACCACGCGGATGCCGGCATAGGGCAGGGGAGCTGCGCCGGTGTCGGCGGATTCGGTTGAGGAGTACATATTCATCTCTTGTGGTGCTCGGCTCGTCGGTGAGCCGAAGCGTGATCAGTAACGGTGAGGCACAAAGCCCTTGGGCAGGCCTGCGGGTGGCAGCATGCCGTACAGCGCCTCTCCCGGCAGACCGGCGGCCAGCGTTTCTCGCGCTGCAAGCAATCGCTCAATATCAATGCCGGTGCGCAGTCCCATGGCTTCGAACATGAAGACCAGATCTTCGGTCACCACATTGCCCGAAGCGCCGGGGGCATAGGGGCAGCCGCCCAGCCCGGCCTGGGAAGCGTCGAAAGTGCGCACACCTGCCTCATAGGCGGCCAGGCAGTTGGCCAGACCCAGGCCTCTGGTGTTGTGCATATGTGCGGCGCCGGCCCTGTCGCCGAGTTCGCTGCGCAGGCGAGTGAACAGGCGCTTGACCTGGGCCGGGTTGGCCATGCCTGTGGTGTCCGACAGCCCCGATTCGTCGGCTCCGGCGGCCACGCAGGCTGCAGCCAGGGCGATCACCTCGTCCTCGGGCACCAGGCCCTGCAAGGTGCAGCCGAAAGCGGTGGAGATGCCGGCCTCGATATGCACGGCAGGGGCCATCTCGTCGCGAAGCCTGGCGATGGCGCGTACTTCCTCCACCATCTGTGCAGGCGTCTTGCGCACATTGGCCATGGAGTGCGCGGGGCTGGCCGATACGGGCAGCGTGATCTTGTGCGCGCCGGCGCGCATGGCGGCTTCGGCTCCCTTGAGGTTGGGCACCAGGGCCATGATGGTGACGCCGGGGTGGGTGACGGCGTGGCGCACGACCTCGGCGGCATCGGCCATCTGCGGCAGCAGCTTGGGCGAGACAAAGGAGCCGACCTCGATCTCCTGCACGCCCGCAGCCACCAGGGCGTCGATCCAGGCGTATTTATGGGCCGTGCTCATGGTGGCCGAGACCGACTGCAGGCCGTCGCGGGGGCCGACTTCGCTGATCAGGAGATCGAAGCGGTGGGGGAATGACATGGTTGCCTCACTTGGATTTCATACTTGCATTGCAGCTGGCACAATGCTTTAATGTCGTTCTATCTAATAGAACTTAATTCTTTCTATTGAAATATTGCCTTGCGTCCTGATGCCCTGTCAAGCTGAGGGGCAGGAGTTTTTATGCCGCGTAAATCCCTGAATGAATCCGTAGCCGACGAGAATGCCGCGCCTGGCGGTGTGGCCGCAGTGGACCGCGCCCTCAGCGTGCTAGGCGCATTCCAGGATGGCGATGCCGCGCTGAGCCTGGCCGAGCTGGCCGAGCGCACGCGCCTTTACAAGAGCACGGTGCTGCGATTGCTGGCCTCTCTGGAGCATGGCGGCTGGGTTCAGCGCCAGGATGACGGGCGCTATGCGGTGGGCTCGGCCGTGGCCAGGCTGCATGCGGTTTACGAACAGAGCTTCTCGCTGGACAAGCTGGTCATGCCGGTGCTGCGCGCACTGGTTCAGGCCACAGGCGAGAGCGCTGCCTACCATGTGCGCCAGGGGCGCGAGCGCCTGTGCCTGTACCGCGTGGATTCGCCGCATCCGGTACGCGACCATGCGCGTGCCGGCGATCTGCTGCCCCTGGACAAAGGCGCTGGCGGGCGCGTGCTGGTCGCTTTCGATCCTGAGCTGGGCGACTGGGTGAAGAAGCAGCGCAGCCACTATGCGCGTGTACGGGCCGATGGCTACGAAGCGCTGGTGGGCGACAGGCATAGCGAGATCGCCGGCATCTCGGCCCCGGTGTTCCGCCGCAGCGGCGAGCTGGCCGCTGCCCTGACGCTGACCATGCCAGCGCATCGCTATGACGAGCGCTATGTCAAAAACGTATTGCAGGCCGCGCGCGACCTGGGGGCGCAACTGCCGTAGCCACTGATGTCGCGGGATTCAAACGCATGGCGGGGGGGCAGTCTGCGAGGACGCCTGAATCACGGGCCTGCCGGCTCGGGCTGAAAGCCGGGCTCGCTGCGCACGCGCAAGAAGCGGGCAAAGCGCGGCAGGCCGCTTTTTTCGTGCAGGCCCTGGTAGCGGTAGGTGACCCAGCTGCCGAGCGCAGGCGGGGTTTTGCGCATCTGCGCTGTCAGTCCGGAGCCCAGTGAAAACTGCTTGCCGTCCGGGGTCTGCACCAGCAGCGCACCCGTCATGCCCTGCCATTGCCCGCGTCCGCTTTTGTAGCCTATGATCCGGGCTTCGGCATCATCGAAGGGCTTGAGCTTGAGCAGGTCGTCGCTGCGGCCCGGGCGATAGGGCGCGCTGCCTTTGTGCAGCATCAAGCCCTCGCCGCCGCCTTTGACGACCGTGTGCAGCCATTGCTGCAACTCGGCTTCCGAGCCCAGCTTGCGCTGCTCCACCATCTGCAGCCAGTCCTGGGAAATGACCCCGACGGTGCGCTGCAGCAGCGGCAGGCGCTGGTCAAAGCTGCCCGGAGCTGCGGGAAGATCAAACACCATGAATCTCATCTGGCGCCAGGCCCGATCGTCCGGGATGGCCTGTGCCGTGGTGGACTGGGCATGGGCAAACCGGCCGCGTCCGGCCCAGAGCTCGCCATCCATGGGGGTGGCCGGCCAATCCCGAACAAACCACTCTGGCGTCGCGATCCGCTGCCCGCCACGGCTGACGAGCTGGTGGCCGTTCCAGTAGCCGCGTACGCCGTCCAGTTTTTCGCTGACCCAGTAGTCCTGCAGCGGCAGGCCGCTGCGCCAGACCTGGGCCAGCATCAGCGAAGGCGGCTGGGCCGTGGTCTGGGCCCGCACGGCAGCAAAGCCCATGCAGAGGCAGGCGCAGACCAGACAGAGAATGCATTCCCGAAGGGATCGGTGCCGTGGTTCAGGCATGGCTATCTCCCGGTAAAGATGCAACTCATGCTAGAGCGCGGAGCCTGTGCTGTCGATGCGGGTACGAACCCATATCAAAGAACATAGCTATCAGCGGCTTATCTATAGGGATTGTGGTGATTCCAATGAAAAAGCCGCTGCAGCCAGGCAGCGGCTTTTGTCAAAGCGGCAGGGCCTTCAGTCGCGGCTGATGACGGCGCAGGCGATGCGCGCGCCGGCATTGCCCGTGGGCTGGGTGGTGTAGTCGTCGGGCTGGGCATGGACGATCACTGCCCGGCCTATGACATTGCCAGGGCCGGCCAGCAAGGTGATGTCTGCCGACTGTACGTTGGCGGTGGCCACGCCGTTGGAGTCGGCCTTCAGGCTTGGCAGATCGCCCATATGGTGCTGGGTCGAGTCATATTTGCCATGCGGATTGCCCAGCGGGTTGAAGTGGCCGGCAGCGGCATTGCCGTTGTCGCCGCAGTCGCCCTTGTCGTGGATGTGAAAGCCGTGCTCGGAATTGGGCTTGAGGCCGTGAATCACGGCATTGATCACGACCTGCTGGCCACTCTTCTGGGTGAATTTCACATCGCCGCTGACCTTGCTGCCCGAAGTGGCCTGCAATCTGGCGATGGCCTGGGCGGGCTGGGGCTCGGGGGTGCTGCACGCCGTCAGGGCAGCAGCGGATGCGGTCAGGATGAGAAAACGATATGGCATGTAAGCTCCTCTTGAATATTCGTCAGAACCATAGAGAAAACACTGTGAACCATAGCGTCAGTGCCTTGCCGCGCTTGTAGGGCAAGGGCCAAGATCTCGGCAGCGGTCCCCAAAAACAAAGCCCCGCCGGCTGCTGAAGCCTGCGGGGCTGGTGTCGTCAAAAGCCTGGGGCTCAGACCTGGTCGGCCGACAGGCCTGCGGTCTGGCTGAAGCCGCCGTCCACATAGGTGATCTCGGCGGTCACGCCGGAGGCCAGGTCGGACAGCAGGAAGGCAGCGACATTGCCCACGTCTTCAATGGTCACGTTGCGGCGCAGGGGCGCAGCATCGGCCACGCGGCCCAGCAGCTTGCCGAAGTCCTTGATGCCCGAGGCCGCCAGGGTCTTGATGGGGCCGGCGGAGATGCCGTTGGCGCGGATGGCGCGGCCGTCGGCAGTGCGGCCCACGGCTTCGGCCAGGTAGCGCACGGAAGCTTCCAGCGATGCCTTGGCCAGGCCCATGGTGTTGTAGTTGGGGATGGAGCGCAGAGCGCCCAGATAGGACAGCGTCAGCAGCGAGGACTTGTCGTTCAGGTAAGGCAGGGCCGCCTTGGCCATGGCGGGGAAGCTGTAGGCGCTGATATCGTGGGCGATCTTGAAGTTCTCGCGGCTCAGGCCGTCGAGGAAGTTGCCGGCAATGGCTTCACGGGGGGCAAAACCGATGGAGTGCACAAAGCCGTCGAACTTGCCCCAGGTGGCGCCCAGGTCGGCGAACAGCTTTTCGATCTGGGCGTCGTCGCCCACGTCGCAGTCGAACACCAGCTTGGAGTCGAAGTCGGCAGCAAATTCGGTAATGCGGTCCTTGAAGCGTTCACCCACATAGCTGAAAGCCAGTTCTGCGCCTTGCTCGTGGCAGGCCTTGGCAATGCCGTAGGCAATGGAACGGTTGGACAGAACGCCCGTGATCAGCAGCTTTTTACCGGCGAGAAAACCCATTGTTGTTCTCCAAAGAAAATTGAAAGAGATGATGGCTGCATCTGTGGCAGACGCGCCATCTTTGAAAACGTATCTGTACGAACTGGGTGCGAATCAGTCGGGGTAGGGCAGAATTGTCGCATGCGCCATTGGATGATTTGCTCAGCCCTGATTGTCAGCAGCCAAGTTGCCACACCTGCCCTGGCAGCACATGGCTATGCGCTCTGGGGTCAGCCCAAGTATGCGGCCGACTTCAAGC
The DNA here is from genome assembly GCF_000241525.1 of Comamonas testosteroni ATCC 11996. Taxonomy (GTDB): domain Bacteria; phylum Pseudomonadota; class Gammaproteobacteria; order Burkholderiales; family Burkholderiaceae_C; genus Comamonas; species Comamonas testosteroni. The sequence continues at coordinate 61,078 of NZ_AHIL01000049.1, read as the reverse complement.
ACTTTGACTATGTGAACCCTCAAGCGCCCAAGGGCGGCGAGCTGCGCATGGTCAGCAATCTGCGCTATTCGACCTTCGACAAGTACAACCCCTTCACGATCAAGGGCTCGCCGCCCGCCTATCTGGCGGACATGCTGTTCGAGACCTTGCTGACTCCCAGTCTCGACGAGACGGCGACGGGCTACGGCCTGCTGGCCGAGGATGTGGAGGTGGCGGCCGACGGCCTGTCCGCGACCTTCAAACTGCGCAAACAGGCGCGCTTTCACAACGGCAAGCCGGTGCTGGCTCAGGATGTGAAGCACAGCTACGAGACGCTGCTGAGCAAATATGTCTCGCCCGGCTACAAGACGCTGTTTGCCGAGGTGGCCGGCTGTGACGTGATCGACGAGCGCACGGTGCGCTTTCGCTTCAAGAAGCCCAATCGTGACCTGCCGCTGACCGTGGGCACCCTGCTGCCGGTGTTCAGCCGCGACTGGGGGCTGGGCGCCGATGGCAAGCCCAAGGCCTTTGACCAGGTGGTGATGGACACGCCGATCGGCAGCGGGCCCTACAAGATCGGTCCGGTCAAGTTCGGCAAGGACATCAGCTATGTGCGCGACGCGGGCTACTGGGGGGCAGCCTTGCCGGTGCGTGTCGGCCTGGCCAACTTCGACCGCATCACCATCAAGATCTACAAGGACGGAACGGCGCGGCTGGAGGCGCTCAAGGCCGGCGAGTTCGATCTCATGCGCATCAATAGCGCGGGTGACTGGGCCAGGCGGTTGACGGGGCGGCGCTTTGCCTCGGGCGAGCTGGTCAAGGGCGCATTCGAGAATAAGCTGCCCTCAGGTTTTCAGAGCTTTTTCCTGAACCTGCGCCGCGAGCAGCTCAAGGATGTGCGCGTGCGCGAGGCCTTGGGTCTGGCCTATGACTACGAGTGGATGAACCGCCAGATGTTCTACGGCGCCTACCAGCGCGTGCACGGGTTGTTCGGCAACACGGCGTGCGAGACCCGGGGCGAACCCACCGAGGCGGAGCTGGCCCTGCTCACCCCTTTCAAGACCAGCCTGCCGCCCGCCACGCTGGGGCCCATGGCCCAGCCGCCACGCACCGATACGGGCGACGGCCTGCGCGGCAATCTGCGCCGCGCGCAGAAGCTGCTGGCCGATGCAGGCTGGACGGTCAGGGGCGGAGCCTTGCGCAACGCCAGCGGCGAGCCCATGGTGCTGGAGTATCTGGACAGCAGTGAGAGCGGCGTCAAGATCGTCAGCAGCTGGATGCGCAATCTGGAAAAGCTGGGCATCACGCTCAAGGTGCGCAATGTGGACTACGCGCTCTATCAGCAGCGCATGGACAAATACGACTTCGACATCGTGACGCTGAACGTGCCCGGTACGCACAACCCGGGTCAGGAATATGCCGAGCTGTTTGGCAGCGCCGCCGCCGATGTGGAGGGAGCCTCGAACTATGTCGGCCTCAAGAGCAAGGCGGTGGATGCCATCATCGCCCAGATGGCTGCGGCCAAGTCCGAGCAGCAGATGCTGCCCGCCTGCCATGCGCTGGAGCGCATCATCGTGCACGGCCATTACCTTATCCCGCAGTACTACTCGGGCACGCACCGCATGGTCTATGACGCCTGGAGGCTGGCGCTGCCGGGGCAGATTCCGGCCTATTCGCCGGGCGAGCTATGGGCGGTCTATGCCTGGTGGGCCAAGTGAAGTCGCCCCCACGCTCCACCGTTGCACGGGTTGCTGTCCCCCGAGGGGGCTGGCCTTGCTTGGGGCGGCCCGGCGCTGCGGCTGAAAACAAGGGTTGATCGAAGATGTTTGCCTATATTCTCAAACGTATTTTGCTGATGATCCCCACGCTGCTGGGCGTGCTGCTGCTGACCTTTGTGGTCATCCAGTTTGTGCCCGGCGGCCCGGTGGAGCAGTATCTGGCCGAGGCCAAGGCTGGCGCTGGACATGGAGCCGAAGGCGCTTCCATGAGCTATCGCGGCGGCCAGGGCGTGGATCCCAAGCGCCTGGAGGAGATCAAGGCGCTGTACGGCTTTGACAAGCCGCCGGTCGAACGGTTCGTGCAGATGCTGGGCCAGTTTGCGCGCTTCGATCTGGGTACCAGCTTTTTTCAGAACAAAAGCGTCTGGGCGCTGGTCAAGGAAAAGCTGCCGGTCTCCATCAGCCTGGGCCTGTGGACGTTTTTCATCAGCTATCTGGTGGCTGTGCCGCTGGGCGTGGCCAAGGCCGTGCGAGCGGGCTCACGCTTCGATCTGGCGACCACCATTGTGATTCTCATCGGCTATGCCATCCCTGGCTTTGTGCTGGGTGTGGCGCTGCTGGTCATCTTTGGCGGGCAGCTGCAGTGGTTTCCGCTGCGCGGGCTGACATCGGCCAATTTCGACGAGCTCAGCACCATGGGCAAGGTGGCGGACTATCTCTGGCATATCGCGCTGCCCGTGACGGCCATGGTGGCCGGCAGCTTTGCCGTGACAGCCATGCTGACCAAGAACTCGTTTCTTGAGGAGATCCGCAAGCAGTATGTGCTGACGGCCCGCGCCAAGGGCCTGTCCGAGCGCCAGGTGCTCTACAAGCATGTGTTTCGCAATGCGCTGATTCCCATCGTTACGGGCTTTCCCTCGGCTTTCATCGGTGCCTTCTTTGCCGGGGCGCTGCTGATCGAGACCCTGTTCTCGCTCGACGGTCTGGGTCTGCTCAGCTACGAAAGCGTGATCCGGCGCGACTTTCCCGTGGTGCTGGGCACGCTTTATCTGTTCACGCTGATCGGCCTGGTGACCAAGCTCATCAGCGATCTTTGCTATGTCTGGGTGGACCCCCGGGTCAAGTTTGACTGATTTATGCAAGATAAGCCTCAAACCAATGCCCCGCAAGCGCAAGAAGCTATGAATACAGGAGTAGAGCGCGCGCCGGCGGCGCCTGCTGCCCAATCCGAATCCCCAGGGCGTCGGGCCTGGAGGCGTTTCAAATCCAACCGGCTGGGCTTTGTCAGCCTGCTGATCTTCTCGGTGCTGGTGGTGCTCAGCCTGTTTGCCGAGTTGCTGTCCAACGACAAGCCGCTCATCGTGCGCTATGAGGGGCAGACCTATCTGCCGCTGCTGCACGATTACCCGGAAACCACGTTTGGCGGCGATTTCCATACGCCTACCGACTATCTGGACCCCTTCATCCGGCAAAAGCTCGGTGAGGGCGATAACTGGGCGATCTTCCCGCTCAACCGCTATGGCAAGTCCACCATCAACTACTTTGCCAAGTCTCCCAACCCTTCTGCACCGTCGGCGGACAACTGGCTGGGCACCGATGACCGGGGGCGCGATCTGCTGGCGCAGCTCATCTACGGTTTTCGCGTCAGCGTGCTGTTCGGCCTGGCGTTGACGGCCGTGGGCGTGCTGCTGGGCGTGCTGGCGGGGGCGGTGCAGGGCTTCTTTGGCGGCAGGACGGATCTGGCCTTTCAGCGCCTGACGGAAATCTGGGGCTCCATGCCCGAGCTCTACCTGCTCATCATCTTCAGTGCGCTGTTTGCGCCCAGTGTCTCGCTGCTGCTGATCCTGCTGAGCCTGTTTGGCTGGATGGGGCTGGCCGACTATGTGCGCGCCGAGTTTCTGCGCAACCGCCAGCTCGACTATGTGAAATCCGCCCAGGCGCTGGGTGCCAGCAATCGCTCCATCATCTTTCGCCACATCCTGCCCAACAGCATGACGCCGGTGATCACTTTTCTGCCATTCCGCATGAGCGGGGCCATCCTGGCGCTGACCTCGCTGGATTTCCTGGGCCTGGGTGTTCCCCCGGGCACGCCCAGCCTGGGCGAGCTGCTGAGTCAGGGCAAGAACAATATCGATGCCTGGTGGATATCCCTGTCCACCTTTGGCGTGCTGGTCATCACACTGCTGCTGCTGACCTTCATGGGGGATGCCCTGCGCGATGCGCTGGACCCGCGCAAGCAGGCGCGCACGCATGCAGCAAAGCGCGCGGGAGGCAAGCCATGAGCCAGGAGAAATACGGGATGGAGAGCCGCAGCCAGCTGCTGAGCGTGCATGATCTGAGCGTGTCTTTTGCTGGCAAGCCCGTGGTGCAGGATGTGAGTTTCGAGCTGGCGGCCGGTGAAAAGCTGGCACTGGTGGGGGAATCCGGCTCGGGCAAGTCGGTCACGGCGCTGTCGCTGCTGCGCCTGGTGGGCGATGCGCAACTGGGTGGCCGGGCCCTGCTGGACGGGCGCGATCTGCTGGGGCTTTCGGAGCGCGAGATGCAGGGCATACGCGGCGGCGATATCGCCATGATCTTTCAGGAGCCGATGACGGCGCTGAACCCGCTGATGACCGTGGGCGCGCAGGTCGCCGAGGTGCTGCAGCTCAAGCAGGCACTGAGCCGTGCCCAGGCCTTGGAGCAGGCGGTGGAGCTGCTGGCCACGACCGGCATTCCCGAGCCTGGACGCAGGGCGCAGAGCTTTCCGCACCAGCTCAGCGGCGGCCAGCGTCAGCGCGCCATGATTGCCATGGCCCTGGCCAGTCGTCCCCGGCTGCTGCTGGCCGACGAGCCGACGACGGCGCTCGATGTGACGCTGCGTGGCCAGATCCTGGATCTGCTGGCGGATCTGCAGCGGCAGACCGGCATGGCCGTGCTGATGATCACGCATGACCTGAACCTGGTGCGCCGCTTCGCCGACCGCGTGGCGGTCATGGAAAAAGGCCGTCTCGTGGAGCAGGGCGCTGTGGCCGATCTCATGCAGAACCCGCAGCATGCCTATACCCGCAAGCTGCTGGCCAGTCGGCCGGTGCGCAATGTGGTTGAGGGCCTCGAGCCGGCCGGCGAGGCGGCCGTGGTCCAGACCCGGGCCCTGCAGGTGAGCTATGCCACACCCTTGCCCGGCATTCGTGGCTGGTTCAAAAAAGGCGCATTCGTGGCGGTCAAGGGCGCGGATATGCTGCTGCGCCCGGGCCGCACCCTGGGCGTGATCGGTGAATCGGGCTCGGGAAAATCCACGCTGGCCCAGGCCGTGCTGGGGCTGTTGCCGGTGGCCGGGGAGCTGCAGGTGGCCGGCAGGCCGTGGCAGCAGCCGGCCATCCGCAACAGCGCGGCCAATCTGGCGCTGCGGCGCAAGATCCAGGTGGTGTTTCAGGATCCGTTTTCTTCGCTGTCGCCGCGCATGACGGTGGAAGAGATCGTCGGTGAAGGCCTGCAGATTCATGCGCCCGAGCTCGCCGCCGGGCTGCGGCGCGAGCGCGTGCTCCAGATGCTGGAAGAGGTGGGGCTGACCGAGGCCCAGTTTCCCGGCCTGCTGCAGCGCTATCCGCATGAATTCTCGGGCGGGCAGCGGCAGCGCCTGGCGATTTCACGAGCTCTCATCATGGAGCCCGAGGTGCTGGTACTGGATGAGCCCACCAGTGCGCTCGACGTCACCATTCAGCAGCAAGTGCTGGCCCTGCTGCAGCGGCTGCAAAAGGAGCGTGGTCTGGCCTATCTGCTCATCACCCACGATGTGGATGTGATTCGCGCCATGGCCCATGAGGTGCTGGTCATGAAGGACGGGCAGATCGTGGAGCAGGGTGGGGTGCAGGCGGTGCTCACGGCGCCGCAGCAGTCCTATACGCGTCAGCTGGTCGAGGCCGCCGGGGTCGTTGCCGAGTCGCCGGCGGTCTGAAGGTGATGGCGGGCAGCGCTTTCCCTTCAAGGGTTTGAGGCGTTGAACACCTGCAATTGCTGTCGATTCACTGATTCGTGAGGCAGGCATTCGCTGAAAAACACTGAATCCGCACTCGAAAGTTTGTATTTATTTGGCGCGAATTCTCTGGCTGTGGCCTAATTGATCCTTTTCAACCTCCCAATTGAGAATTCGACATGGGCAATAAGATCGTTACCGAAGCAGACCGCAAGGCCACTCCCCGTCCCCAGGCACCCAATGGCGTGACCCTGCCCACTCCCGGCCGTGGCCAGCGCGTGAGCCTGGAGCGTGGTTCGCACACTCGCAGCAAGAAGCAGCCCGGCAAGCGCCACGGCTAATTCCTGCAGCAGGCTGCGCCCTGGTGTGCGGCCCGCAAAAAAGCCCTCGTCACTTCGGTGCGAGGGCTTTTTGCTTTTCACGGCTTCAGAGCGCTGGTTCGCTCATCCCTGCAGATTCTTCAGCTTGCGGCGCAATTGCTGCACTTCCTCGATGAGATCGGTGGTCAGGGCGGCGAGCTGAGGGTCGGCGTCGAAGCTGTGTTCCAGTTGGGCAATGCGGCGTGCACGCACCAGCGTCTGGCTGCTGAAGCGCCATTGCTCGTGGCTGATCTCGCGCAGCTGACCTTCGTTGTCGTAGCTGATGACGCCTGTCTGCACATGCTCTATCACCCATTGCGGGCTGGTGCAGCAATGGCGCGCCAGCTCGTGCAGATCAAGCACGGCCTGCTCCAGCAGCTCGGCAGGTTCGTAGAAAGGGTAGTGGGAGGTGCTCATGGGAAAACCTTTCAACTCAGGCTGCGGGCATCGAACTGCGGGAAGGCCTTGGCAAAGTCGGCATAGGCCTGCTTTTGCTCGGGCGTCGCGGCGGGCGGGAAGACCACATCCAGCACCAGATACAGATCACCCGGCGTGGCGGCAGGCAGGCCCTTGCCCTTGAGGCGCAGCTTGCGGCCCGAGCGATAGCCGGCAGGCACGGTGACTTCCAGCTCTCCGGCCAGCGTCTTGAAGCGCACGGGGCCGCCCAGCTCGGCCTCCCAGGGCGCGAGCGGCACGCGCTGGTAGACATCCTTGCCCTCGGACCACCAGCGTGGGTCGCTGCGAAAGTGCACCTCCAGCAGCAGATCGCCCGGGGCACCCTTGCCCAGGCCGGGGTTGCCCTGGCCGGCAAGGCGAATCATCTGGCCCTCGCGCACGCCTTTGGGAATGGTGACCTGCAGCTCCTTGTCCTTGTAGGTGGGGATGCCTTGTTCGTCGAGTACGGTGGCACGCAGATGCAGCGAGCGCACGGCTCCGCTATAGCTGTCCTGCAGATCAAGCTCTATGCTGGCATGCTGGTCCTGGCCGCGCATATCGGGTGTGCTGCTCGCGCCTTGCTGGCCCTGATGGCGCCGTGCACGAGCGGCCTGGCCGAACATCTGCGAGAAGAAATCGCTGAAATCGGCGTCGCTGCCGGCATTGCCCTGGCTGCTGAAGTGAAAATCCTGCTGATCCCAGTCTGGCGGCGGGCGAAAGCCTCCGCCGCCCTGGGCTCTGGCGTTTTGCGCAAACTGCATCTCGTCGCCCATGGCGTCGTAGGCGGCGCGCTTTTCGGGGTCGGAGAGTACGGTGTTGGCTTCGTTGACCTCGGCCATGCGAGCGTCCGCATCTTTTTCCTTGCTGATGTCGGGGTGGTATTTGCGGGCGAGCTTGCGATAGGCCTTCTTGATGTCCTCGGTGGAGGCCTTTTTGTCCACGCCAAGTATCTTGTAATAGTCCTTGTAATCCATGGAGTCACCAATCTTCTTGTCGAAAGAAGGGCGCAAGCCAGCTGCTATGGCTGCTGCCATTGCCGCGCCCGGGTTCAGGAAAATAATAGGGATAGAGTGCGGCAGCTTCAAGGGTCTCAATGCGCGCTGGTCGGGTGATGACCGGGGTTTGAGTCCTTGGGGGCATCTGGCGCTACCATTGCGGGGATCAATGCAGGGGCGTGTGCGAAGGCCTGCCCAGAGTTTGTGAAATGAAACAAGAAATTACAAAAGCAGACGCATGGCTGGTTGTCTGCCTCTGTGCAGACTGGTGCGGTACCTGTAAACAGTACCGGCAGCCCTTCGAGGCTCTTGCTGCCCAGTTTCCGCAGATGCGTTTTGTCTGGCTCGATGTGGAAGACCGCGAGGATGTCGCTGGCGATCTGGACATAGAGACCTTTCCGTCCATTTTGGTGGCGCAGGGCGAGCAGGCCAGATTCCTGGGACCTGTGCTTCCGCAGACGGGGGTGCTGGCGCGGATGCTGCAATCCCTGCCCGCCGATGCAGCGGCGAGGCCTGCCGATGTGCAGGAGGCTCAGGATTTGCTGCAGCGATTGTTGCGCGCCGATGACCTGCAGGAAGTCTTGCGTTGATCGCTGTTTTATGCGAGACACTTTTTGCGAAAACAATGGTTTGCGGCTACAATCACGGCTTCACGACCAAACGGGCGGGTACATACCGCCCGTTTTTTTGGGCAATTCATGGCGAAACCTGTTTTTGACAGAGCTAAGTCCATGATTTGACAGATTTTTCGGGATTGAACTGAATACACGTGGCACTACAGCAAATCGTTGAACAAACCGTGACAGGTCTGGGCTATGACCTGGTTGAAATCGAGCGCTCGGCCGGTGGCCTGCTGCGCATCACGATTGATTTGCCTTGGCAGGCGCCGGAGGAAGGTGCGCCTGAGCTGCCCGAGCAGTTCGTGACAGTGGAAGACTGCGAAAAAGTCACGCGCCAGCTTCAGTTTGCGCTGGAAGTCGATGGTGCGGACTACGCCCGCCTGGAGGTCTCTTCTCCAGGCATTGATCGTTTGCTGCGCCATGAGCAGGACTTCATCCGCTTTGAAGGCTCGGAGGTGGATCTGACGCTCAAGGCTCCCATCGGGGCTGCTGGTGGCGACAAGATCAATGCAAACCGCAAGAAATTTCGTGGCACGCTGGAACGGACTGAAGAAGGTGGCTGGCAGATCGTCTGGAGCGATGAGCCGCCTCCCAAGCCGGGCGTGCGCGTCAGCAAGAAGCGTGAGCCAGCGCCGTTGAACGCCATGGGCTTTACGCTTGACGAGTTGCGCGAAGCTCGTCTGGCACCGATTGTGAATTTCAAAGGACGCGCAGCCAAGCCTGAATGAGGCAGCTGAAGCGTTGGAATCTTTTGGGGCAAAGAGGTCGCATGCAAATCCTCTTTGTGTGATTGAAATAGGAGAGTCGTCGCATGAATCGCGAACTGTTGATGTTGGTTGAAGCCATTTCGCGTGAAAAGAACGTGGAACGCGATGTGGTTTTTGGTGCCGTGGAATCCGCACTGGCACAGGCCACCAAGAAGCTGTACCAAGGTGAAGTAGACATCCGCGTGTCCATCGATCGCGAAAGCGGCGACTACGACACCTTCCGCCGCTGGGTGGTGGTGTCTGACGATGCCGGTCTGCAGAACCCCGACGCCGAAGAAATGCTGATGGATGCGGAAGACCGCGTGCCCGGCATTCAAATTGGTGAGTTCATTGAAGAGCAGATCGAGTCGCTGCCCATTGGCCGTATTGGTGCCATGGCTGCCAAGCAGGTCATCCTGCAGAAGATTCGCGACGCCGAGCGCGAAATGCTGCTCAACGAATTCCTGGCCCGTGGCGAGAAGATCTTCACCGGTACCGTCAAGCGCATGGACAAGGGCGACATCATTGTCGAATCCGGCCGTGTGGAAGGCCGGCTCAAGCGCGGCGAGATGATCCCCAAGGAAAATCTGCGCAATGGCGACCGAGTGCGTGCCATGATCATGGAAGTCGATGCCACCTTGCGCGGCGCTCCCATCCTGCTGTCGCGCTCGGCCCCCGAATTCATGGTGGAATTGTTCCGCAATGAAGTGCCCGAGATCGAGCAAGGCCTGCTGGAGATCAAGAGCTGCGCCCGTGACGCCGGCTCTCGTGCCAAGATCGCCGTACTGAGCCACGACAAGCGCGTGGATCCCATCGGCACCTGCGTCGGCGTGCGTGGTACCCGTGTGAACGCCGTGACCAACGAACTGGCCGGCGAGCGTGTGGATATCGTGCTGTGGTCCGAAGACCCCGCACAGTTCGTGATCGGTGCTCTGGCTCCTGCCAATGTCTCTTCCATCGTTGTGGATGAGGAAAAGCACGCCATGGACGTGGTGGTGGACGAGGAAAATCTGGCCATCGCCATCGGTCGCGGCGGTCAGAACGTACGTCTGGCCTCCGAGCTGACAGGCTGGAAGATCAACATCATGGACGCTGCCGAGTCTGCTCAGAAGCAGGCCGACGAGTCGGCTGTCTCGCGCAAGCTGTTCATGGAAAAGCTGGATGTGGACGAGGAAATCGCCAACATCCTGATCGAAGAAGGTTTCGAGACCCTGGAGGAAGTGGCCTATGTGCCGCTGCAGGAAATGCTCGAAATCGAATCCTTCGACGAAGAGACGGTGAACGAGCTGCGTAGCCGCGCCAAGGATGCACTGCTGAGTCAGGAAATTGCTCGCGAAGAAAATGTGAGCAAGGCATCCGAGGATCTGGTGTCTCTGGACGGCATGAGTGCCGAACTGCTGGACAAGCTGGCGCAAGCTGATGTGCACACCCGTGACGATCTGGCCGACCTGGCAATCGACGAGCTGACCGAAATCACCGGTCAGACTGCCGAAGAAGCCAAGGCCTTGATCATGAAGGCGCGTGAGCACTGGTTTACCGATGGGCAAGAGTAAGGTCAGGGAGGTACAGAGCATTTATGTCGAGTAATACGGTTGCAGAATTTGCGAAAGAGCGCAACACGACCCCTGATACCTTGCTGCAGCAGCTCAAGGCCGCCGGGGTTGACAAGGCCAATGCCGCTGATGCGCTGACCGAAGGTGACAAGCAGCGTTTGCTGTCTCACCTGCAGGCAAGCCATGGCAGCGGTGCCAAGAAGATCACGCTGACCAAGAAGTCCACCAGCGAAATCAAGCAGGCGGATTCATCGGGCCGTGCCCGTACGATTCAGGTGGAAGTGCGCAAGAAGCGCACTTTCGTGAAGCGGGAAGACACTCCCGCCGAGGCTCAGGCCAATGCGGAAAGCATGGCTAAGGCTGTGCAGGAGCGTGCCGCTAGTCAAGAGCTGGTACGCCGTGAAGAAGATGCTCGCCGCGAGGCCGAGCTGTTGAGCCATCAGGAAGAACAATTGGCCAAGGAACGTCAAGAGCGCGAAGAGCGCGAGCGCCGCGAGCGCGAAGCCGAGGAACGTGCTGCAGCCTATGCAGCCGCTGAAGTCGCCAAGGTGGCTGAAGCCAAGGCGGCAAAGGAAGAGGAAAAGCGCGAGCACGCCGCAGGCGCTGCTGCACGTGCTGCGGCCCAGGCCGATGCACGCGCCAAGGCGGAAGCCGAATCCCAGGCCAAGGCTGCTGAAGAAGCCAGCCGCGCCAAGGATCTGGATGAACGCCGCCGCAAGGCACTGGCCGAGGCGGAAGCCATCCGTGCCATGATGGCCGCGCCCAAGAAGGTGCTGGTTGCCAAGAAGCCCGAAGAGCCCAAGAAGGCTGCTCCGGTCGCTGCGGATGCCAAGAAGCCTGTTGCCGCCAAGGATGGCAACAAGCCTGCAGGCAGCGCTGGTGCAGCCAACGCCGGCGGCGGTGCCCGTCCTGGCAAGGAAGTCAAGTCTGCCAAGCTGTCTTCGAGCTGGTCCAACGATGCGGCCAAGAAGAAGGAAATCAAGACCCGTGGCGACAGCTCCGGTGGCGTCGCTGGCCGCTCCAACTGGCGCGGCGGACCCAGGGGTGGCCGTCGTGGCAATGACCGTCACGAGCAGCAACAGCAGCAGGCTCCCGAGTTCCGTCAGCTGGAGATCTCGGTGCCCGAGACCATCACCGTGGCCGAACTGGCCCACAAGATGGCCATCAAGGCATCCGAGGTCATCAAGGTTCTGATGAAGATGGGCCAGATGGTCACCATCAACCAGCCGCTGGACCAGGACACCGCCATGATCGTGGTGGAAGAAATGGGCCACACCGCCAAGGTGGCTGCGCTGGACGATCCCGAAGCCTTCACAGCCGAGGAAGTTTCCAACTCCGAAGCCGAGCAACTGCCCCGCGCTCCTGTGGTGACCGTCATGGGTCACGTGGACCACGGCAAGACCTCGCTGCTGGACTACATCCGCCGCACCAAGGTGGCGTCGGGCGAAGCCGGCGGCATCACGCAGCACATCGGTGCCTACCATGTGAAGACGCCTCGCGGCATCATCACCTTCCTGGACACTCCCGGTCACGAGGCCTTCACGGCCATGCGTGCTCGCGGTGCCAAGTCCACCGACATCGTGATTCTGGTGGCTGCTGCCGATGACGGCGTCATGCCCCAGACCAAGGAAGCCATCAAGCACGCCAAGGCGGCTGGTGTTCCCATCGTGGTGGCCATCACCAAGGCCGACAAGCCCGAAGCCAACCCCGACCGCGTCAAGCAGGAGCTGGTCGTGGAAGAGGTGCTGCCCGAAGAGTACGGCGGTGATTCTCCCTTCGTGGCCGTGTCCTCCAAGACCGGCCAGGGCATCGACGAGCTGCTGGAGCAAGTGCTGCTGCAGGCCGAGGTGCTGGAACTCAAGGCGCCGGTGGAAGCTGCTGCCAAGGGTATCGTGATCGAAGCCCAGCTGGACAAGGGCCGTGGTACCGTGGCTACGGTGCTGGTGCAGTCCGGTACGCTGAAGGTCGGCGACGTGGTGCTGGCAGGCCAGACCTATGGTCGTGTGCGAGCCATGCTCGACGAAGACGGCAAGCAGACCAAGGAAGCCGGTCCTTCCATCCCTGTCGAGATTCAGGGTCTGAACGAAGTGCCCATGGCTGGTGACGACTTCATGGTGCTGAGCGACGAACGCCGTGCCCGTGAAATCGCGACCTACCGCGCCGGCAAGTTCCGCAATACCAAGCTGGCCAAGCAGCAGGCTGCGAAGCTGGAAAACATGTTCGCCGAAATGTCCGCTGGCGATGTGCAGACTCTGCCCATCATCATCAAGGCCGACATGCAAGGCTCGCAGGAAGCTCTGGCAGCCTCGCTGCTCAAGCTGTCGACCGACGAGATCAAGGTTCAGCTGGTGTACTCCGGCGTGGGCGGTATCTCCGAGTCCGACGTCAACCTGGCTCTGGCTTCCAAGGCCATCATCATCGGCTTCAACGTGCGTGCGGATGCTCAGGCCCGCAAGACCGCTGAAGGCAACGATGTCGACGTGCGCTACTACAACATCATCTACGACGCCGTGGATGAGGTGAAGGCTGCGATGTCGGGCATGCTGGCTCCCGAGAAGCGCGAAGAGATCATCGGTATGGCCGAGATCCGCACCGTGTTCGTGGCGACGAAGATCGGCACCATTGCCGGCTCGTACATCACGCAAGGTCACGTCACCCGCAACGCACACTTCCGTCTGCTGCGCGACAACGTGGTCATCTACACGGGCGAGATCGAGTCGCTGCGCCGCCTCAAGGACGATGTCAAGGAAGTCAAGGAAGGCTTCGAGTGCGGTATCAAGCTGCGCAACTACAACGACATCAAGGAAGGCGACGTGCTGGAAGTCTTCGAGATCAAGGAAATCGCTCGTACGCTGTAAAAGCAATAGCTGCTAGCGCCTGCTGCGCAAGGGTTTGAGGCTGAAAACGCCTTGAACTCCTTGTGCAGCAAGCGCAAATAGCTCCTTTTTTATTCATGGCAACCAAACGCAAATCTGCTGCACCCAACCGCAGCTTCAAAGTTTCCGACCAGATCCAGCGTGATCTGTCGGAGCTGATCGCCCGCGAGTTGAAGGACCCGCGCGTCGGCATGGTCACGCTGCAAGGCGTGGAGGTGACTCCTGACTATGCCCACGCCAAGGTGTTCTTCAGCGTGCTCGTCGGCGATCCCGAAGTGACGCTGGCTGCACTCAATCAGGCCGCAGGCTTTCTGCGCAACGGCCTGTTCAAGCGTCTGCACATTCATACCGTGCCCACGCTGCATTTCGTCTACGACCGCACTACAGAGCGCGCTGCCGACATGAACGCCTTGATCGCCAAGGCTGTGGCGTCGCGCGGACCCGAAGAGGAATAAGCACATGAACGCCCCTCGCACCCGGGTGCAGCGGCGCCCTGTGCATGGGGTGTTGCTGCTTGATAAACCGCTGGGCTGGTCCAGCAACGATATCTTGCAGAAGGTCAAGTGGCTGCTGCGCGCCGAAAAGGCCGGGCATACAGGCACGCTTGATCCGCTGGCCAGTGGCGTGCTGCCGCTGTGTTTCGGCGCTGCCACCAAATTCAGTCAGCTTCAGCTCGAAGCCGAGAAAACCTACGAAGCCATTGCCCGCCTGGGCCAGACCACGACCACGGCCGATGCCGAGGGCGATGTGGTGCTGGAGCGTGCCGTCGATCTGGCAGCCATCACGCCCGAGCGCCTGGCGCAGGTGCAGGCCCAGTTCACGGGCGACATCAAGCAGGTGCCGCCCATGCACAGTGCGCTGAAGAAGGACGGCAAGGCACTCTATGAATACGCCCGTGCGGGCGTGGAAGTGGAGCGCCCCGCACGCGATGTCACGATTCATGCATTGGATCTGACGCTGGTGCAGGACGATCAGGGGCATCCGGCCGTCAAGATGAGAGTGACCTGCAGCAAGGGCACTTACATCCGCACATTGGGCGAAGACGTGGGCGAGGCCCTGGGCTGTGGCGCCCATTTGCGTTTTCTGCGCCGTGTGGAAACCGGCGGTCTTGAAGTGTCGCGCTGCGTGACGCTGCAGGCGCTGGAAGCCATGAACGATGAAGAGCGCATCGCGCAGGTCCAGCCTGTGGATACCCTGCTGCATCGTCATGCCGTCGTCACCTTGGGTGAACAGGATGCAGGACGCTTTCTATCAGGCTTGCGCCGTCGAGGGTCTTGGGCTGATGCCCCGGCCGTGGCGGTGTATGGTGAGCGCCCGCATGCCCTTTTAGGGGTAGGCCGTGTGGCGAGCGGGGAGTTGATCCCCGAGCGCCTGCTCAGTCCGCTAGAAATTCAACAAATTTTGGAAGGAACGCCGCGTCCACAAGCAAGCGGCATTTTGGAAACATTATGAGCAAACAAATCCGCAACATTGCGATCATCGCGCACGTTGACCACGGTAAGACCACCATGGTGGACCAGCTGCTGCGCCAGTCCGGCACTTTTGCCGAGCACGAAAAAGTCGTCGACACCGTGATGGACAACCATGCCATCGAACGTGAGCGCGGCATCACCATTCTGGCCAAGAACTGTGCCGTGTCCTGGAAGGACACCCACATCAACATTCTCGACACGCCCGGTCACGCGGACTTCGGCGGCGAAGTGGAACGCGCCCTGTCCATGGTCGACGGCGTGGTGCTGCTGATCGACGCGCAAGAGGGCCCCATGCCCCAGACGCGCTTCGTGACCAAGAAGGCTCTGGCCCTGGGTCTGCGCCCCATCGTGGTGGTGAACAAGGTGGACAAGCCCGGTGCCAACCCCGACAAGGTGATCAACGCCGCTTTCGACCTGTTCGACAAGCTGGGCGCCACCGACGAGCAACTGGACTTCCCCGTGGTCTACGCCTCCGGCATCAACGGCTGGTCGTCCAAGGAAGAGGGCGAGCCCGGTGCCAAGTGGGGTGAGGACATGTCCGCCCTGTTCGACACCATCCTGGATCACGTGCCTTCCGTGCAGGGCGACGCCAGCGCTCCCCTGCAGCTGCAGGTCTCCGCTCTGGACTACTCCACCTTCGTGGGTCGTATCGGCGTGGGTCGCATCACCCAGGGCACGCTCAAGCCCGGTCAGCAAGTGGCTGTGATGGCCGGTCCTGACGGCAAGAGCTACAGCGGCAAGATCAACCAGGTGCATACCTTCCAGGGTATCGATCGCGTGCAGGCCACCGAAGCCGGTCCTTCCGAGATCGTGCTGATCAGCGGTATCGAAAACATCGGTATCGGCGAGACCGTCACCGACCCGGTCAATCCCCAGCCTCTGCCCATGCTGAAGATTGACGAGCCCACCCTGACCATGAACTTCTGCGTGAACACCTCGCCCCTGGCAGGTCGTGAAGGCAAGTTCGTGACCAGCCGCCAGATCTGGGACCGTCTGCAAAAGGAACTGCGCTCCAACGTGGCTCTGCGCGTCAAGGAAACCGACGAAGACGGTATCTTTGAAGTCTCCGGCCGTGGTGAACTGCACCTGACCATTTTGCTGGAAGAAATGCGCCGCGAAGGCTACGAGCTGGCCGTCTCCAAGCCCCGCGTCGTGATGCAGATGATCGACGGCGAAAAGCACGAGCCTATCGAGCTGGTGACTGCCGACATCGAAGAAGGCCACCAGGGCGGCGTGATGCAGGCACTGGGCGAGCGCAAGGGCGAGCTGGTGAACATGGAACCCGATGGCCGCGGTCGCGTCCGTCTGGAATACCGTATTCCTGCCCGTGGCCTGATCGGTTTCACCAACGAATTCCTGAACCTGACACGTGGTTCCGGTCTGATCGCCAACATCTTCGACAGCTACGAACCCCATAAGGGCGACATCGGCGGCCGCAAGAACGGCGTGCTGATCTCCATGGACGACGGTGAAATCTTCACCTACGCCCTGGGCAAGCTGGACGACCGTGGCCGCATGTTCGTGAAGGCCGGCGACCCCGTGTACGAAGGCATGATCATCGGTATCCACAGCCGCGACAACGACCTGGTGGTGAACGCCACGCGTACCAAGCAGCTGACCAACTTCCGCGTCAGCGGCAAGGAAGATGCAATCAAGATCACGCCTCCCATCGACCTGTCGCTGGAATACGGTGTGGAATTCATCGAAGACGACGAGCTGCTGGAAATCACCCCCACCAGCCTGCGCGTGCGCAAGCGTCACCTGAAGGAGCACGATCGCAAGCGTGCTTCGCGTGATGCGTAATTCACAAGCCCAGGCTGTGAATCCAGAAAAAGGCCCTTAGGGGCCTTTTTTATAGCACGTCTGCTGCCAGGCGGGCTGCTCATCTGCCTGACTCGATACATCGCAACCGCTGCGGTATCGATTCGTCGCCATGCGAGCAATGGGCAGAGTTGCTGCCGAGTTGTTGCCGGACTGCTGCCGAGTTTCAGCCGGGCTGTGGCAGTCAAGTGCTGCAGATGCTGACCTCACGGGTGCGGAGCGAAGTCTGGACGTCTGGCGCCGCAGCGCTGATGCAAGAGCAGGGGGAGGTGCTGAGTCGCGGGGGCGTCAGAAACAAAAAAACCGCATGGCAGCCATGCGGTTTTTGAGAACGGCCCTGTCTCGCGCCGTTGAGAAGCAGTCGATTTACTTCTGCGCCAGAATCCAGGCCACCAGCTTCTTGGCATCGGCGTCGTTCACCTGGGGATTGGCGGGCATGGGCACGGGGCCCCACACGCCGGAGCCGCCCTTGATGACTTTGGCAGCCAGCTTGTCTGCTGCATCCTTTTGGCCTGCATACTTGGCGGCCACATCCTTGAATGCGGGACCAACCAGCTTCTTGTCAACGGCGTGGCAGGCCATGCAGTTCTTGGACTGCGCCAGGGCCTGATCGGCCATGGCAGGGGCCACGGCAGCGGCGGAAAGGGCGAAAGCGATCAGAAATTGCTTCATCATGAGTTCCCAGGGTGCGGGGTTAAAGTTGATCTTTTAGCGCATTGTAGTGCTTGGGTTGTGTACTCTCCAGTGCACTCTGTGTTTTGGAAAATCAGCAAAAAAGGGGATGTATGTATCTGTTAGGTTTGGCGATCGTGTTGTCGCTGCTCAAGCTTGCGCAGATCGGGCCTGTCGCAGGCTGGAGCTGGTGGCCGATTCTGGGTATTTATGGCGCGGCTGCCGCCTGGTGGGCCTGGGCCGATGCTTCCGGCTATACCAAGCGCAAGGCCATGGAGAAGATGGACCAGCGCAAGAAAGAGCGTATCGAGCGTCAGAAGCAGGCCATGGCACCGGGCCAGCGACGTCGTTGAGCAGCGAATCAGACATCGTGATTGACGATGTCTTGCGATTGTTTTGCCTGACAGCCCGCCATGGGCTAGGCATCGCTGCCTTGCTGTGCTGGGCCATAATCCAAAGAATCATTTCCCGATAACGTCTTATAGCGAACCCCATGCCCGCATACCGTTCCAAAACCTCCACTGGCGGCCGCAACATGGCCGGTGCGCGCGCCCTGTGGCGTGCCACCGGCATGAAAGATGGCGATTTTGACAAGCCCATCATTGCGATTGCCAATTCCTTCACCCAGTTCGTGCCCGGCCATGTGCATCTGAAGGATCTGGGGCAACTGGTCGCGCGCGAGATCGAGGCGGCCGGCGGTGTGGCCAAGGAGTTCAACACCATCGCCGTGGACGATGGCATCGCCATGGGCCATGATGGCATGCTGTATTCGCTGCCCAGTCGCGACCTGATCGCGGACTCGGTCGAATACATGGTCAATGCCCATTGCGCCGATGCGCTGGTGTGCATCTCCAACTGCGACAAGATCACCCCCGGCATGCTGATGGCCGCGATGCGCCTGAACATTCCGGTGATCTTTGTTTCCGGCGGCCCCATGGAAGCCGGCAAGACCAAGTTGGCCAACCCCGAAACCAAGACCATCGAGTTCAAGAAGCTGGACCTGGTGGATGCCATGGTGATAGCGGCCGATCAGCGCTATTCCGACGCCGAAGTGGCCGAGGTGGAGCGCTCCGCCTGTCCGACCTGCGGTTCCTGCTCGGGCATGTTCACCGCCAATTCGATGAACTGCCTGACCGAAGCGCTGGGCCTGTCCCTGCCTGGCAACGGCACCGTGGTGGCCACGCATGCGGACCGCGAAGAGCTGTTCCTGCGCGCCGGCCGCCGCATCGTCGAGCTGGCCCGCGACTATTACGAGAACGACAACGACAGCGTGCTGCCACGCTCCGTGGGCTTCAAGGCGTTCGAGAACTGCATCACGCTGGACATCGCCATGGGTGGCTCCACCAATACCATCCTGCACCTGCTGGCCATCGCCCAGGAAGCGGGTATCGACTTCACCATGGCCGACATCGACCGCCTCTCGCGCGTCGTGCCCCAGCTGTGCAAGGTGGCGCCCAACACGCCCAAGTACCACATCGAAGACGTGCACCGCGCCGGCGGCATCATGGCCATCCTGGGCGAGCTGGACCGCGCCGGCAAGCTGCACACCGACGTGCCCACGGTGCATGCCAAGACCATGAAGGATGCGCTGGAGCAGTGGGACATCATGCGCACGCAGGACGAGTCCGTGCGTCACTTCTACATGGCCGGCCCGGCCGGCATTCCCACGCAGGTGGCGTTCAGCCAGAACACCCGCTGGCCCAGCCTGGACCTGGACCGTGCCGAAGGCTGCATCCGCAGCTACGAGCACGCTTTCAGCAAGGAAGGCGGCCTGGCCGTGCTGCGCGGCAATATTGCGCTGGACGGCTGCGTGGTGAAGTCCGCAGGTGTGGACGAATCGATCCTGGTGTTCGAAGGTCCGGCCCATGTGGTCGAGTCGCAGGACGAGGCCGTTGCCAACATCCTGGCCGACAAGGTCAAGGCCGGCGACGTGGTCATAGTGCGCTACGAAGGCCCCAAGGGCGGCCCCGGCATGCAGGAAATGCTCTATCCCACCAGCTACATCAAGTCCAAGGGGCTGGGCAAGGCCTGCGCGCTGCTGACGGATGGCCGCTTCTCGGGCGGTACCTCCGGTCTGTCCATCGGTCACTGCTCTCCCGAAGCGGCAGCCGGCGGCGCGATCGGTCTGGTGCAGAACGGCGACATCATCCGCATCGACATTCCCAACCGAAGCATCAACATGCTGGTCAGCGACGAAGAGCTGGAGCGCCGCCGTGAAGCGCAGAATGCCAAGGGCTGGAAGCCTGCCCAGGCGCGTCCCCGCAAGATCTCGGCGGCCCTCAAGGCCTATGCCAAGCTGGTGACCAGCGCCGACACCGGCGCCGTGCGCGATCTGACTCTGCTGGACGACTGAACGATCGCCGTTACGTTTGTTTCGTCATTTCGTCAGCGCGGACTCCCATGCTGACGGACAATCTCACAGCCGCTCGATGCAAGTCGCGCGGCTGTTTTTATTGCCTTGCCAGAAAGTGATCTCCATGTCTTTCGCTGTTCGCCCCTCCTTCTTGTCGAAGACCGCAGGGCTGCTGGCCTTGCTGGGGGCATTGACGGCGCAGGCTGCAGAAGGGCGTTACCCGCAGCGTCCCGTGCGTCTGGTGGTTCCTTTCACACCCGGAGGCTCCACCGATATCGTGGCGCGACTGGTTGCCGATGCCATGCACACGACGCTGGGTCAGCCCGTGGTGGTCGACAACCGCTCCGGCGCCAGCGGCTTCATCGGGGCCGAGGCCGTGGCCAATGCCGCGCCTGACGGCTACACGATCGGCCTGGGCACCATCAGCACGCTGGTGGTCAATCCGATCATGCTGCCCCAGTCGGCACGCATAGACCCTGCCAAGGCCTTTGTACCGGTGGTTGCACTGGCGTCCATTCCGTCGGTGTTCTCCGTGCATCCCAATATGGGTGTGCAGAACTACGCCCAGTTCCTCACTCTTGCGCGCAGCAAGCCGGGTCAGTTCAATATCGGATCGGCCGGAGTAGGCTCCATCGGGCATCTGATTGCCGAGCGTCTCAATGCCGATCTCAAGCTCAAGCTGCACCACATTCCCTACAAGGGGCAGGGGCCGGTGATCAGTGGCGCGTTGTCGGGCGAGACCCAGGTTCTCAGCGATCAGTACCCCTCGTCGGCTGCGCATGTGGCTGCGGGCCGCCTGGTTGCGTTCGCCGTGGCTGCACAGGAGCGTTTGCCGGCCCTGCCGCAGGTGCCCACGTTCAGGGAGTTGGGTCACCCTTCGCTCAACGATCTGGCCATCACCTGGTTCGGTATCGTTGCTCCGGCAGGAACGCCGCAGGCCGTCGTGACCAGGCTCAACGGCGCTGCCAACGCGGCCCTGCAGGAGCCTGCCGTACAGGAGCGTCTGCAGACCATGGGCGTGCATGTCTTGGGCGGCACACCGCAGCGATTGAGCTCCATGATGGATGAGACCGCCAGGGTCGTGCGCCAGACCGTGCGCGAGCAGGGCCCGGCGGTGGACAAGCCGCATTGACGCTTCACATAGGACTGCCGGTGCCGGATGCCGCAGTCATCCAGGCCGCGGCTTGGCGCCTCTGAGGTCTTTGAATCGACGAATGAGGCCTTGCAGCGTTCTCGGAGCATGCAGTTTTGCAGAAACGTCATCGGCCTGCGGCACAATGCCTGACATGCTGATGTATCCGCACATTGATCCTGTAGCCGTGCAGATTGGCCCGCTGGCCGTGCACTGGTATGGCATAACCTATCTGGTGGCCTTTGGTCTGTTCCTGTTTCTGGGCACGCGCCGACTGCACCACCCTCCATTCAAATACATGACGGGCGAGCGTGCCTGGGCGCGCAAGGATGTGGAGGACATTCTCTTCCTCGGCGTGCTGGGCGTGGTCGTGGGCGGGCGCATCGGCTACTGCCTGTTCTACAAGCCTGGCTACTACCTCTCGCATCCGCTGGAGATTCTTGCCGTCTGGCAGGGCGGCATGAGCTTTCACGGCGGCCTGCTGGGCGTCATCGGCTCCATGATCTGGTTTGCTCGCTCGCGCAAGCGCAACTGGCTGGAAGTCGCAGATTTTGTGGCGCCTTGCGTGCCCACGGGGCTGGCTGCGGGCCGGATCGGCAACTTCATCAACGGCGAACTCTGGGGGCGTTTTGCGAGTGCCGATCTGCCCTGGGCCATGGTGTTTCCGCAAAGCGGCTCCATGCTGCCGCGTCATCCCTCGCAGATCTATCAGTTTCTGATGGAAGGGCTGCTGCTGTTCATCATCCTGTGGCTGTACGCGCGCAAGGAGCGCAAGCCCGGCCAGGTCGCGGCGGTATTTCTGATCGGCTATGGGGCCTTCCGCTTCATTGCGGAGTACTTCCGCGAGCCCGACGACTTCCTGGGTATTCTGTCGCTGGGCATGAGCATGGGGCAGTGGCTGTGCATTCCCATGATCGTGGCCGGTGTGCTCATGTGGGTGTGGTGCGGCAAGCGCCAGGCCTACGCGGTTCAGCGAACCACGGCCTGAAGGCCAGATTTTGAAAAACGCAGACCTCGGTCTGCGTTTTTTATGGTGCGGTGTGCGAGGCAGAAAAACTGCACATAATGGCTGAAAGCGTTACTGCAATTGCGGTATCTGCTTCTTCAATGAGAGCATGATGGTGCTGGAACAAGGAGATGCATATGGGGTGGGCAGCCGAGTGGATTGAGCAAACCAAGCTGTGGGTGCGCGGGGCTGAGGGCGAGAAGGGCGACGGCCAGCATCGCCCGCTGGCGCAACGCCTGGAGGCCACCTTGCGTCGCGGGGAGGAGGCGCTGTCGCCGCGCGAGCTGCGTCGCTTGCTGCAGGACATGCAGCAGGTGGCCGATACCGCGCTCAGTGACGTGGAAGGCGGCCGTCACGCGCAGGTGCTGATGGACTGGTATGGCAAGGCCGATCTGGCTGCACGCAAGGACTTCTGGCTGCTGGCGATCGAAAAGTTCGGCCCCGATGCCAAGGCCTTGCAGGCGGCCCGCGAGCGCTACGACAAGGCGGGCAGCGATGTAGAGCGCGGCGAGGCCGAGATGAGTCTGCGCCGTGCCCTGGTTTCATCGCGCACGCGGCTGCTGCAGCGTTTTGCCCAGCCCAGGGGCGGCATGGGCTTTTTGGTCGATATGCGTGCCGAACTGCTGGCCTTGCCCAAGGCCGAGCAGCACTATGTGGCGCTGGACGCCGAGCTGGAGCATCTGTTTTCCAGCTGGTTCGATGTGGCCTTGCTGGAACTCAGAAGCCTGAATTGGGACTCGCCCGCATCGCTGCTGGAGAAGCTGATCAAGTACGAGGCAGTGCACGATATCCGCAGCTGGGCCGATCTGAAAAATCGCCTCGACAGCGACCGCCGCTGCTATGGGTTCTTTCACCCGCGCATGCCCAATGTGCCGCTGATCTTTGTGGAGGTGGCGCTGCTGGACAAGATGGCGGGCAGCATGGCGCCGCTGCTGGACGAGGCCGCAGCGGCCGCCGATCTGGCCAAGGCCAATACCGCCATCTTCTATTCCATCAGCAACACCCAGACCGGACTCAAGGGCGTGAGCTTCGGCGATTCGCTGATCAAGCATGTGGTGGAGACGCTCACGCAGGAGTTCCCCAAGCTCAAGCAGTTCGCCACGCTGTCGCCCATTCCGGGACTGCGCAGCTGGCTGAGCAAGAACGGCGATGCAGCGCTGGCGGAGCTGGACGACAAGCAAAAGGCAGCTCTGGAAAAAGTCGCTGGCGGAGTGAGCGCTGCGCAATTGCTGGCTGCGCTGGACGACCCCGGCTCGCTGCCGGAAAAGTCGGTGGTGCGTCAGGCTGCCATGTTTTGCGCCGCGCGCTATCTGGGTCGGGAAACTGCCAAGGGCCGTCCGCTGGATGCCGTGGCACGCTTTCACCTTGGCAACGGTGCGCGCGTGGAGCGCCTGAACTGGGCGGCAGACCTGTCGTCCAAGGGGCTCAAGCAATCCATGGGGCTGATGGTCAACTATCTGTATGACCTCAAGCGCCTGGACAAGCACCGCAGCCTGTTGGCGCAGAGCAAGATTCCCGTTTCCTCGGAGATCGAATCGCTGTGCAAGGGTTGAGTGCATCGCGACTCGCGCTGCGCCCGGCCTGAGCCGGCTTTTGCTGCTGCGTCTTCCAACCACAAGCCTGGCTGCGGCGATGTTGCTGACCAGGCGCGCAGAGGAGACATAGATGCAGGATTCTTGGGCAAAGAGCGTGGGTTTGCAGCGGCGCACGCTGCTGGGGTCGGCGGGGGCGCTGCTGGCGGCTGGGGCATCGGGCTGGACGGGCATGGCCCAGGCATCGGAGTGGCCGAGCAGGCCTGTCAATTTGATCGTGCCTTTTCCTGCCGGTGGCGGCACCGACACCTTTGCCAGACCGTTCTCTGCCCAGTTCGCCAAGACCTCGGGCAAGACCCTGGTGATAGACAACCGCGGTGGCGCGGGCGGCACGCTGGGTGCCAGCATTGCGGCCAAGGCCGCACCTGACGGCTACAACTTCTTCATGGGCGGCACCCACCATGTGATTGCGCCCTCGGTCTATCCCAAGCTCGAATACGATCTGGAGCGCGACTTCATCCCGCTGGCGCTGCTGGCCAGCGTGCCGCAGGTCGTAGTGGTCAATCCCAAGAAGGTGACTCATGCCAGCTTGCAGGCTCTTGTGCAGGACCTGCGTGCCAACCCCGGCAAGTACAACTATGCCTCGGCAGGGCCGGGGTCTTCGCACCACCTGGCAGGTGAGCTGTTCAAGCTGCAGACCAAGACCCAGATCACCCATATTCCCTACAAGGGCGCAGGCCCTGCGCTGCAGGACCTGATCGCCGGCAATGTGGACATGCTGTTCGACGGCCTGGGCTCATCGGCCCAGCATATCAAGGGCGGCCGCATCAAGGCCTTGATGGTGGCGGGCGCCAAGCGCAACCCCGCCTTCCCCGATGTGCCCAGCGCCGCCGAGTGCGGCCTGCCGGACTTCACCGTCACCACCTGGTATGGGCTATGGGCGCCCAAGGGCACGCCTGCTGCCGTGCAGCAGCAGATGCTGGACGAGGTGCGCAAGATCGGCGCAGCCGAGGACATCAAGGCTGCCTGGGCCAAGAACGGCGCCGATTACGGCCAGCTGAGCCAGCCGCAGTTTGCTGCCATGGTGCAAAGCGAGATCCAGCGCTGGGCCCATGTGGTCAAGGCGGCGAATGTGAAGATTGACTCCTGAGCCGGCTGGCTGCCTTGCGGGGCGGCCTTTGCTCGCATCCCATTTGAAGAAGTGCGTTTTTTCAGTGCCTGGCGCCACCGGCCAGGCCAGGGCCGGGCCTATGATGGCCATGGACCTTTTGCTTTCACCGTTTCCGAGTTCGACAGCATCACGATGACCGACATGCCTCAAGCCAATCTTTTCAGCGCGCTGCGCGCTGCGTTTCCTGCGGATCTGACGAAAATCGCCGTGGAGGCCATCGAGCCCGATGGCTCCAGCCTCTACTACACCTGGGCCGATCTGGAGCAGGGCAGTGCACGCATGGCCAATTTGCTGGCCTCTCTGGATCTGCCCGAGGGCAGCCGCATTGCGGTGCAGGTGGAAAAGTCGGTCGAAGCCATGATGCTCTACCTGGCCACGCTGCGCAGCGGCCATGTGTTCCTGCCGCTGAACACGGCCTACCAGAGCGCAGAGATGGAGTACTTCATCACCAATGCCGAGCCGGCCGTGGTGGTCTGCGCACCCGGCTGTTTCGGCTGGGTGTCCAAGATTGCATTCAACCACGGCGTGGGCCATGTCTACACCCTGGGTACCGACCGCACGGGCAGCTTGCTGGAGCGCGCGGCCCACCACAGCGACGAGCACCAGGTCGTTGCGCGCCGCGCCGACGATCTGGCGGCGATTCTCTACACCAGCGGCACCACGGGGCGCAGCAAGGGCGCCATGCTCAGCCACGGCAATCTGCTGAGCAATGCGGCCATGCTCAAGGTGTACTGGGGCTGGCAGGAAGGCGATGTGCTGATTCACGCGCTGCCCATCTTCCATGTGCATGGCCTGTTTGTCGCCATTCACGGGGCGCTGCTCAACGGCAGTCCCATGATCTGGTTTGCCCGCTTCGAGCCCGAGGCCGTCATGGCGCGCTTCAAGGACGCGACCGTCTTCATGGGGGTGCCGACCCTTTATGTGCGCATGCTGGCCGACGCCCGGCTGGACCGCGACATGGCCGCGCACATGCGTCTGTTCATCTCGGGCTCGGCCCCCATGCTGATCGAGACCTTCCGCGCCTGGAAGACGCGTACCGGTCACACCATCCTTGAGCGCTATGGCATGAGCGAGACCATCATGCTGACCTCCAACCCCTATCAGGCTGATGCGCGCTATGGCAATGAGGCCGAGCGCCGTGGCGCAACCGTGGGCTTTCCCCTGCCTGGCGTGGGCGTACGCATTCATGGCGACGACGGCAAGGCCCTGCCCGCAGGCGAGATCGGCAATATCGAGGTGCAGGGCCCTAATGTCTTCAAGGGCTACTGGCGCATGCCGGAGAAGACGGCAGAGGAGTTCACGGCCGACGGCTGGTTCAAGACCGGCGATGTGGGTCTGCAGGATGAGCGCGGCTATTTCAGCATCGTGGGACGCAGCAAGGACTTGATCATCTCGGGCGGCTACAACGTCTATCCGGCCGAGGTGGAGGGCTTCATCAACGATCTGCCTGGCGTGGACGAAAGCGCACTGGTTGGAGTGCCGCACCCGGACTTTGGCGAGGTCGGCGTTGCCGTCATCGTGCCGCGCAAGGGTGCGCAGCTCGATGGGCTGAAGATTCTGGAGTCGCTCAAGGCCAGGCTGGCCAACTTCAAGGTGCCCAAGCGCTGCTATGTGGTGGACAGCCTGCCGCGCAACACCATGGGCAAGGTTCAGAAGAAGCTGCTGCGCGATCAGTATCAGCAGGAGTTCTCCTGAACCTGCTGCCGAGTGTCTCCAGCTGGACGCCAAGCGTTGGTTTTTGGCTGCACTATTGGCTGCGTTTCAGGCGCTTGTCTTTTGACTTGACTCCTGAAAAGTGAGCTGTTCACGCAGCTTGCAAGGCAGATTCAGCATCGAATCGACCCATAAATAAAGCAGCTTGTACGCAAGCTGCTTTTAATTTGTGAGTGGCAAACGGCGACCCCTGAGCAGCCTGTGTCACTGGATATCAGGGGCAAGATCGGCCAGGGGCGCCCGGCGAGGTCCGTCCCGTCATTGGAAGCCGCGAAGCGGCTCAAGGGGAGCCAGTCAGCGCAGCACCAGCACCGGCACGGGTGAGTGCGTCAGCACATGCTGGGTTTCGCTGCCCAGCAGCAGGCGCTGCAGGCCCTTGCGACCGTGCGAAGCCATGACGATCAGGTCACAGTCATGCTTTTTGGCCATTTCCACAATCGACTCGGCCACCAGGTCGGAGTGGGCGATTTCGGTCGTGACATTGACCTTGCGCTCATGGCCAAAGGCTTTGACGCCGTTCAGCAGGGTCTGGGCCTGATTGGTCCATTGCTCCTCAACGCGCTTGGCTTCCTTGATGTCCAGCAAGTCGCTGCCTTCCAGATAGCTGCGCGGATAGTGCGAGACAACCTTGAGCGCAATCACGCTGGCGCCGCACAAAGCGGCCAGATCCAGGCCTGCATGCACAGCCTTGTCCGAGAGTTCGGTGCCGTCGGTAGCAATCAAAATGCGGTTGTACATAGCTTTCTCCTTAGGTTGCAGGTGTTGTAAATACAAGCATATGTCGATTGGGCAGTTAACGGTTGATTAATGTCAAGGTGGGTATCATCTGGCGTAGTTACGCTTGAAACATGTCCCAACACACTACTGTCCAGCCTTCCGCGGCAGAGCATGCTGTTGCTGACACCGGTTCCCTGAACTTGTCCCAGATGCACAGTCATCTGCTGGACGATCCGCAAGAATGGAGCTCGTTTGGTCGCCCCGCCGGCCAGAGCCCCAAGGCCCCAATCTCCGAGAACGCAACCGAGTCCCCGGTGTGGGATTCCTTCGTGGTTTTGGAGGGCATGCACTGTGCTGCGTGCGCGCTGACCATCGAGGAGGCGCTTCGGGCCGTCCCCGGAGTGCAGGCAGCCGAAGTCAGTGCCGCAACGCGCCGAGCCCGTGTCGAGTGGCGTCCTGCCCAGGTGCTTCCATCGCAATGGATGGAGGCCGTATCGCGTGCCGGCTATCGGGCCTTGCCCGCGCGCGATGCGTTCGCGCGCGAGCTGCGCCAGGCCGAGACGCGCCGTGCCCTGTGGCGCTGGCTGGTGGCCGGCCTGTGCATGATGCAGGTGATGATGTATGCATGGCCGGCCTACACGGCGCGGCCCGGCGACCTGTCGCTGGAGATGGAGACCTTGCTGCGCTGGGCCTCCTGGGTGATTTCTCTGCCTGTGGTGCTGTTTTGCTGCGGCCCCTTCTTCAAGAGCGCGCTCAAGGACATCAGCCAGCGCCGCGTGAGCATGGACCTGCCCGTGGCCATTGGCATGCTGATCACCTTTGTCATCAGCACGCTGGGCACTTTCGATCCCTCCGGTCCCTTCGGTCACGAAGTCTTCTTCGACTCGCTGACCATGTTTGTCTTTTTCCTGCTCACGGGTCGCTGGCTGGAGCTGCGCCTGCGCGACCGCACGGCCGGTGCATTGGAGGCCGTGATGAACCGGCTGCCGGATTCGGTGCTGCGTCAGCAGCCCGACTCGGGCGAGTTCGAGCGTGTGGCCACGCGCCGCCTGCGTGTGGGTGATGTGGTGCGTGTGCTCACGGGCGAAGCTTTCCCCGCAGACGGCCGGATTCTGCGCGGTACCACCCATGCCGATGAGGCGCTTTTGACTGGCGAATCCACGCCTGTTTTGCGCGCACAAGGCGATGCCGTCACCGCTGGCAGCTACAACCTGGACAGTGTTGTCGATATGAGGGTGGACAGCGTGGGTGAGGGCACCCGCTTTGCGCAGATCGTGAATCTGATGGAAAGCGCTTCGCTGCAAAAGCCCACTCTGGCCCAGCTGGCCGACAAGGTGGCCCGGCCTTTCCTTGTCGTGGTGCTGCTGGCGGCGCTGGCTGCCGCCATCTGGTGGTGGCCCACCGACCCGGGCAAGGCCATGATGGTGGCCGTGGCGGTGCTCATCGTCACCTGCCCCTGTGCGCTTTCGCTGGCCACGCCCGTGGCCATGCTGACGGCGGCTGGCACCCTGGCGCGCAGCGGCGTGCTGGTGCGCAATCTGCAGGGGCTGGAGGCGCTGGCCGCTGTGGATACGCTGGTGTTCGACAAGACCGGAACGCTGACGCGCGACGGCCTGGTGCTGCGCGCGCTGACACCTGCTGAAGGTCAGGACACGGATGAGCTGCTGGCGCTGTCCGCCTTGCTGGCGCGTCAGTCCATGCATCCCGCTTCCAGGGCCCTGGCGCAGGCAGCCGAGGTGGCCGAACTGCCTGCCAGCGCATGGCTGCTGGACTCCGTACAGGAAGTTGCTGGCAGCGGCCTTGATGTCTGGGTGCAGGCGCGCAGCAATACCGCTTTGCGCCGCCACCTTCGCCTGGGCTCGGCCGCGCATTGCGGCGTGCCCGAGTTGGCACCGCATGAGCCGGGTCAGAGCGTGATGCTGGCCGAGGAATCGAAAAGTGGCTGGCTGCCCCTGGCGCAGTTCCATCTGAGCGAGGACGTGCGCCCCGAAGCGGCCCAGGTCATTGCCGACCTCAGGCAGGAAGGTGTGGCGGTGCAACTGCTCTCGGGAGACCGTTCTGCAGCGGTGCAAACCGTGGCCGCCAAGCTGGGCATAGAGCAGGCGCAGGGCGATTGCCAACCGCAGGACAAGCTGGCAGCCATGCAGGCGGCACAGGCTGCAGGGCATAAGGTTGCCATGGTGGGCGACGGCCTGAATGACGGCCCAGTTTTAGCCGGAGCGCATGTCTCTTTTGCTTTTGGTAGAGCAGTGCCGCTGGCACAATCGCGAGCAGACTTCGTGGTACTGGGAGACAGCCTGGAGTTAGTGTTGCAAAGCCTGTTGCTGGCCCGACGGACCCTGTCCGTGGTGCGCCAGAACCTGGGCTGGGCAGCAGCCTATAACGCGATCTCTATTCCTCTGGCCCTTGTGGGCTGGATGCCTGCCTGGCTGGCAGGGCTCGGCATGGCGC
Source organism: Comamonas testosteroni ATCC 11996 (assembly GCF_000241525.1). GTDB lineage: Bacteria > Pseudomonadota > Gammaproteobacteria > Burkholderiales > Burkholderiaceae_C > Comamonas > Comamonas testosteroni. The sequence continues at coordinate 31,805 of NZ_AHIL01000049.1, read as the reverse complement.
TGAGCTCCTTGCTGGTCGTCGCCAACGCAGCCCGTCTTGCACGTGCGTTGCCGCTGCAGGCTGTAGATAGCAACGCGTCCGCCCCCGCGCACCTTGCGCCGCGGGGCACCGTCATGCCACTGACTCAAGGAGGCCATTGATGGATATTTTGTATGTATTGATTCCGCTGTCGGTTGTTCTGGTCATGGCCATTGTGGCTGCCCTGTGGTGGGCCGTGTACCGGGGCCAGTTCGAGAGCGTGGAACAAGAAGGCGAGCGCATTCTTCGCGACGATTGATGTGGCTCAACGAGCCCGACCAGAAACCAATGAACACTTTGCAAGATATCTAAGAGGTGCCCGATGGAAGCAACAAATAACAATGCTGTCTATTACGACGACACCGTCGTAAGACAGTTCTCTATCATGGCTGTGGTATGGGGGGTGGTAGGTATGGCGGTGGGCGTGTTTATCGCGTCCCAGCTGGCCTGGCCGGAACTCAACTTCGGCATTCCCTGGCTGAGCTACGGACGTCTGCGTCCGCTGCATACCAATGCCGTGATCTTCGCTTTTGGTGGCTCGGCGCTGTTCGCGACCAGCTACTACGTGGTGCAACGCACCTGCCAGACCAAGCTGTTCATGCCCAAGCTGGCCAGCCTGACCTTCTGGGCCTGGCAACTGGTTATCGTCGGCGCTGCCATCAGCCTGCCTCTGGGTTATACCCAGGGCAAGGAATACGCCGAGCTGGAATGGCCTCTGGACCTGCTGATCGCAGTGACCTGGGTGTCCTACGCCATCGTGTTCTTCGGCACTATTGGCATCCGCAAGGTCAAGCACATCTATGTGGCAAACTGGTTCTTCGGCGCCTTTATCCTGGCCGTGGCCCTGCTGCACATCGTCAACAATATTTCCATCCCCGCCGGCTGGATGAAGAGCTACTCGGCTTACGCCGGCGTGCAGGATGCGATGGTTCAGTGGTGGTACGGGCACAACGCCGTGGGCTTCTTCCTGACCGCCGGCTTCCTGGGCATGATGTATTACTTCATCCCCAAGCAGGCGGGTCGTCCCGTGTACTCGTATCGCCTGTCGATCGTGCACTTCTGGGCGCTGATCTTCACGTACATGTGGGCGGGTCCTCACCACCTGCACTACACCGCTTTGCCTGACTGGACTCAGTCCGTGGGCATGGTGTTCTCGCTGATCCTGCTGGCTCCCAGCTGGGGCGGCATGATCAACGGCATCATGACGCTGTCGGGTGCCTGGCACAAGCTGCGCGACGATCCCATCCTGCGTTTCCTGATCGTGTCCCTGTCGTTCTACGGCATGTCCACCTTCGAAGGCCCGATGATGGCCATCAAGACCGTGAACGCGCTGAGCCACTATACCGATTGGACCGTGGGTCACGTGCACTCCGGCGCGCTGGGCTGGGTGGGTCTGATCACCATGGGCTCTCTGTACTACCTGATCCCCCGTCTGTTCGGCCGCGAGAAGATGCACTCCGTGCCCGCAATCGAGCTGCACTTCTGGATGGCGACCATCGGCATCGTGCTGTACATCGCCGCAATGTGGATTGCCGGTGTGATGCAGGGCCTGATGTGGCGCGCTGTCAACCCCGACGGCACGCTGACCTACACCTTCGTGGAAAGCGTGAAGGCGACCTATCCCTTCTATGTGATTCGCGTGACTGGCGGTCTGCTGTATCTGGGCGGCATGCTGGTGATGGCATGGAACACCTGGAAGACCGCAGTGGCCGGCCGTTCCGTCAAGGTGGCAGTGCCTGCCGTGGTGGCTCACGCCTGAGCATTGAGGAGCAAAAGCAATGTCTGATCAAAATAACGCAGCTCCCAAGAGCTTTTCGCACGAGAAGATCGAGACCAGCAACTTTTTGCTGATCGCGCTGACGCTGTTCGTGCTGACCATTGGTGGCCTGGTGGAAATCGTGCCGCTGTTCTTCCAGAAGTCCACGACCGAAGCCGTGGCGGGTCTCAAGCCCTACACGCCGTTGCAGCTGATGGGGCGCGACGTCTATCTGCGCGAGGGTTGCTACAACTGCCACTCGCAGATGATCCGTCCCTTCCGCGCCGAGACCATGCGCTACGGCCACTACTCGGTGGCTGGCGAGTTCGTGTACGACCACCCCTTCCAGTGGGGTTCCAAGCGTACCGGCCCCGACCTGCATCGCGTGGGCGGCAAGTACAGCGACGAATGGCATCGCATCCACCTGAACAACCCGCGTGACGTGGTGCCCGAGTCCAACATGCCTGCCTACCCCTGGCTGGAAGCCAACAAGGTGGAAGACACGGCCGTGGCAACGCGCATGAGCGCGCTGCGCAAGGTGGGTGTCCCGTACACCGATGCGGAAATCGCCGGTGCTCAGGCCGAGGTCAAGGACAAGACAGAGATGGAGGCAGTGATTGCCTATCTGCAGGTCCTTGGTCGCGCTGTCAAGTAAGAGAGAAAGGGCTGGAAATGGATATCACCACCATGCGTATCGTGGCCACGCTGGCATCGCTGGCGTGTTTCGTGGGCATCTGGTGGTGGGCGTATGCCCGCCGCAACCAGGCCCGTTTTGACGAGGCAGCTCAGGTTCCATTCCTGGAAGACTGAGTCTGATCACCACAACGAGAACATCCCATGAGCGATTTCATTAACAATTTCTGGTCGGTGTATGTCGCGGCGATTACGCTGATCGGCATCTTTGGCTGCTTGCTGCTGCTGATTCTGGTGGCCAGCAAGAAGGTCGTTCCCTCGGGCGACAACACCACGGGCCACGTCTGGGACGAAGACCTGCGTGAACTCAACAACCCCATGCCCAAGTGGTGGATGGGTCTGTTCGTGATCACCGTGGTTTTCAGCCTGGGCTATCTTGTGGTCTACCCAGGTCTGGGTGGCTTCAGCGGCAAGCTGGACTGGAGCCAGACCGGCGCCTACGACAAGGAAATGGCCAAGGCCAAGGCGGACCTGGAGCCCCTGTATGCCAAGTTCACCAGCATGCCTACCGAAGAAATGGCCAAGGACCCTCAGGCCATGGCTATTGGCGAGCGTCTGTTCATGAACAACTGTGCCCAATGCCACGGCTCTGACGCTCGCGGCAGCAAGTCCTTCCCGAATCTGGCGGACGGTGACTGGTTGCATGGTGGATCTCCCGAAAAGATCAGGGAGACCATCACCAACGGCCGTATCGGCATGATGCCGCCCATGGCGGCAGCCGTGGGCTCGGCGGAAGATGTGCGCAATGTGGCGCACTATGTGCTGAGCCTTTCGGGCAGCCCTCACGATGCCGTCAAGGCTTCGCAAGGCAAGTCCAAGTTCGTGGCCTGTGCGGCTTGTCACGGCATGGACGGCAAGGGCAACCCTGCACTGGGAGCGCCTAACCTGACCGATGACATCTGGCTGCATGGCTGGGGTGAGGCGGCAATCGTCAACATTGTCAACAACGGCAAGCACAATGAGATGCCTGCCCAGAAAGAGAAGTTGACGGAGGCTCAAATTGCCGTGTTGGCTTCCTATGTCTGGAGTCTTTCGAATACGCAAAACCAGAAGTAATGCGTTCTTAAAAGGCGGTGCTCTGGCACCGCCTTTTTCGCGTTTCAATTTTCAGTAATTACAAAAATATTAAGGAACTGCGATGCCGTGCGATCAGGGAAAGCCCCGAAAAGTCATACCGATCACGCCTGAGCCTCACGAGGGCGGGCCTGAGTTGGTGCCGATGTTCGCTTCCGAGCAAAAAGTGTACTCACGCTCTATTAGCGGCGTGTTCTCACGGTGGCGCTGGGCCATGGTGTTTCTGACCCAGATCGTCTTCTACGGCCTGCCCTGGCTGCAGTGGGGCGAGCGCCAGATGGTGTTGTTCGATCTGGGAGCCCGGCGCTTCTATCTGTTCGGACTGGTGCTGTATCCGCAGGACTTCATCTATCTGACGGGGCTGCTGATCATCAGCGCGCTGGGGCTGTTCCTGTTTACCGCCGTGGCCGGGCGTCTGTGGTGTGGCTTCTCCTGTCCGCAGACGGTCTACACCGAGATCTTCATGTGGATCGAAAGCAAGGTCGAAGGCGATCGCAGTGCCCGCATGCGTATCGACAAGAACGGCTGGACTTTGGAGAAGATCTGGAAAAAGTCGCTCAAGCAGTTTCTCTGGATCGTTCTGTCTCTCTGGACAGGCTTCACCTTTGTCGGCTACTTCGTGCCCATCCGTGAATTGGGTGTGGAGTTGATGGCCTTCCAGGGCAACTGGCAGATTTTCTGGGTGGCGTTCTACGGCTTCGCCACCTACGGCAATGCTGGCTATATGCGCGAGCAGGTCTGCAAGTACATGTGTCCCTATGCACGCTTTCAGAGTGCCATGTTCGACAAGGACACCATGATCGTCAGCTACGACGCCGAACGTGGCGAGGCTCGTGGTCCGCGCAAGAAGGACGTTGACTACAAGGCTCAGGGTCTGGGGGACTGCATAGATTGCAAGCTTTGCGTTCAGGTCTGCCCCGTGGGCATCGATATCCGCAAAGGGCTGCAGTACGAGTGCATTGGCTGCGGTCTGTGCATCGATGCCTGCAACTCCGTGATGGACAAGATGGAGTATCCGCGCGGCCTGATCCGGCTGACCACTCAGAATGCCGTGGCCAAGGCCTGGAAGCAGGTGCAGGTGATCCGCCGCATTTTCCGCCCCCGTGTGTTGATCTACTCGGCCGTGCTGGTGGCCCTGAGCGCCGCCATGATCGCCAGTCTGGTGCTGCGCGAGCCGCTCAAGGTCGACGTGATTCGCGACCGTGCTGCGCTTTCGCGCATCGTGGCGGGAGGCAAGCTGGAGAACGTCTACCGTCTGCAGATCATGAACGCCACCGAGTCCGAGCAGCACTACCGTATCAGCGCCGTGGGCCTGGAGAATCTGGAAGTCGCATCCGAGCAGGAAGTGACCGTTGGCCCTGCCGAGACGCGCGGCATTGCGGTGCGGCTGCAGATTCCGTATGGCTCCGCAGCTCCCGGCTCGCACCCCGTACACTTCAATGTGGATGCAGTGACTGCCGGAGCAGGGCGTATTTCCGAGAAGACGGTGTTCCTGGTGCCGCGTTGATGCCAGGTCTTGCCGGTCTTCGTGAGCCATCACGGAGGCCGGACAAGGACACTGCCAATCGGCAGCAATCTATGCCACCTTGCCATATGTGCCTGGGTGGCCAGAATTTTGGAAAGAGGTTTCATCATGTCGGCAGCACAAGCCAAGGTCTCGCAAACGGCCAAGATCATCCACCCCGAGGACGGCAAGCCGTGGTGGAAGTTTGCCCATGTCTGGCTCATCATCGCCGGCCCTGTGATCGTGGTGATTGCCGGCTTTGTCACCGCATACATCGCACTGAGCAGGCCCGATCCCGTGATTGACCCTGACTACTACCGCCATGGCATGGAAATCAACCAGCGCCTGAGCGAAAGTGAAAAAAGCATGGCCCCTGCAGTCACCGGCCGCAATCATGCGGCCACTCCAGCCAAGGATCATCCGCTGGATCGCTGAGCGCTCCGGCGCTTGCTCCGCCAAGGTCGCTTTTGCGGCCTTTTTTGTTCCCGATATCAAAATCAGAGCATGCTGCGCATGCTCTGTCTAACGTTGATGCAGCAATAAATGGTTTTTTGTTATTCGGATGGCGCAGGGTGCTACTGAAAAGAGAGTGATTCAGGGTTTCCCGCCACGGTGCATGCCCGCAGTCCTGCATGAATGGTCACCACTGTTGTGCAAAATATGACCAAGCCCACAGCCCAAGGAGAATCAGGATGGATGCTCGACGCTGGATGTGGATTGTCTGGCCGGCCTTTCTGGCGGCGGCAATCATGGAGATGGTGGTTTTTGCCTTTGTGGACCCGCTGGATGTGCACTGGCTGGGCTCCCCTCTGGACTGGTCGCGCCAGGCCATCTATACGGTCGCTTTTTTTGCCTTCTGGGTCGTGACCCTGATCGGAGGTGCGATGACGGTGATGCTGGGGCGCTCCGTCAGCGATCTCAATGGAGGCATTGTTTCCGAGCCTCTGCCCGAGTAATTCGCCCAGACAAAAAAGCCCGCTGTCCGCGGGCTTTGTCTTGAGTGCGTCTGCTGACTCGGTTCAGCTCTGGCATTGCTGGCTGTTGACGATGCGTTTGAGCGCCTCGGTATCCAGAATGCGCAGGTGGCGCTGCTTGACTTCGATGATGCCTTCCTCGGCGAACTTGGAGAAGGTGCGACTCACGGTTTCCAGCTTGAGGCCCAGATAGCTGCCGATTTCTTCTCGCGTCATGCGCAGCACCAACTCCGACTTCGAAAAGCCGCGTGCCGACAGGCGCTGGACCAGGTTCAGCACAAAGGCCGCCAGGCGTTCTTCGGCACGCATGCTGCCCAGCAGCAGCATCACGCCATGCTCGCGCACGATTTCGCGGCTCATGACCTTGTGCACGTGGTTCTGCAGGGCCGTGACCTCGCGCGAGAGCTGCTCCAGTTTGTCAAACGGCATGACACAGACCTCGGCGTCTTCCAGGGCCACGGCATCGCAAGTGTGGTGGTCGTTGACGATGCCGTCCAGACCAATGATTTCGCCCGCCATCTGAAAGCCTGTGACCTGATCGCGTCCGTCTTCGGTGGCCACGCTGGTCTTGAAGAAGCCGGTTCGAATGGCATACAGGGAAGTGAACTCTTCGCCATTGCGAAACAGCAGCCCGCCGCGCTTGATTTTGCGGCGCGTGGCCACAATCTCGTCAATGCGCTCCATTTGTTCATCGTCCAGGCCCATGGGCATGCACAGTTCACGCAGATTGCAGTTGGAGCAGGATGCTTTGATGGTCTGAAGATTCATGGGCTTTTTGCAACCGCGCAGACAGGCACAGAGTGGAGAGTCGCGCTGGTCATTGACCTCGTGGTTGAAGATGAGATGGATCAAATTGTCGCAGCACTTGCCTTGAAGTCTCTTGATTTTCATCAAGGACAGGGTGATTGCCTTGGGGCACATTGCCTATATTCGTTCAAAAACATGCGCTTTTGCCTATTTTGGGCATGATTTTCAGGATCTGATTTCCATTGAAATATGCTCCATACAGTGTGTGGGCGCACCCTAACTCCCAGTTATGACCGCAGTCACGCCTGAGTTGCTGAGCCGCTTTGATATCCCCGGCCCACGCTACACATCGTTCCCAACAGCCGACCGTTTTGTTGAGGCTTTTGGTGCAGACGACTACATACTGGCACTAAAGCAGCGCAAGACGCATTCCGGCTCGCGCGCTTTGCCCCTGTCCGTTTATGTGCATGTGCCGTTCTGTGAGTCGCTTTGCTATTACTGCGCCTGCAACAAGATCGTGACCAAGCATCATGAAAAGGCTGCCGAGTATCTGGACTACCTGAGTCGAGAGCTGGCCATGCATACCGAGCATTGCGGCAAAGGCCAGCTCGTAAGCCAGCTGCATCTGGGTGGAGGCACACCGACCTTCTTCAGCGATGCCGAGTTGCAGCAACTGATGGTCTTGATGCGTGAGCATTTCAAGCTGGATCCGGCGGGCGAGTACTCCATCGAGGTCGATCCGCGCACTGTCAGCAACGAGCGGCTGAGAGCTCTCAAGGACATGGGGTTCAATCGACTGAGCTTTGGCGTGCAGGACTTTGATCCCGCGGTGCAGAAAGCGGTGCACCGCGAGCAGCCCGCCGAGCAAGTCTTTGCGTTGGTGGCCGAGGCGCGCCGCCTGGGCTTTGTCTCCATCAATGTGGACCTGATCTACGGGCTGCCCAGACAGACGCCCGAGTCTTTTGCGCGCACGCTGGCACAGGTCAATGAGCTGCGCCCCGATCGCATTGCGCTGTATGCCTATGCGCATCTGCCCGAGCGTTTCAAACCGCAAAGGCGTATCGAATCGGCAGACCTGCCCATGGGACAGGACAAGCTGAACATGCTCTCCGGCGCAATCGATGCGTTCATGAATGGCGGCTATGTCTATGTAGGCATGGACCACTTTGCACTGCCTGACGACTCTCTGGCCATTGCCAAGCGTCAGGGGCGCTTGCATCGCAACTTTCAGGGCTACAGCACCCAGCCTGATTGCGATCTGATTGCACTGGGCGTATCGGCTATCGGCAAGGTGGGCGCGACCTACAGTCAGAACGTCAAGACTCTTGAAGAGTATTACGACGCCGTCGATGGTGGCGTGCTGCCCGTGCAGCGCGGATTGGCGCTTTCGCGTGACGATCTGGTACGCAGAGCCGTCATCATGTCCATCATGTGCCAGGGCTCCGTCCTGTATGAACCCATGGAGCAGGCCTGGCTCATCAATTTCCGCGAGTACTTCGCTGCGGAGCTTGATGCGCTGGCGGAGATGCAGCGCAACGGCTTGGTCGAACTGTCCGTCGAGGGCTTCAAGGTCACCGGCCTGGGCTGGTTTTTTGTGCGCGGAGTAGCCATGCTGTTTGACCGATATTTGCAGGCCGACCGGAACCGCGCCCGCTTTTCACGCATCATCTAGCGCATGTTGTTTTCGCTGGTCTGGACTGCTTTGATCATGGGGCTCGTGGGTGGGCCCCATTGTCTTGTGATGTGCGCTGCCCCCTGCAGTGTGGTCACAGCAGCGAAGCCCATCGGTGGCGGGCAGCCCATTGCCGTGCACGGCCTGCAGAAACGCCAGTGGCTGCGTACTAGCCTGTTTCATCTGGGCCGCATCGCTGCCTATGCCCTGCTGGGCGGGATTGCGGCCGTGGCCATGGAAAGTCTGGCCTGGCTGACCAGTCAGACAACGGCATTGCAGAGACTTTGGACGCTGATGCATGTGGCGGTAATGGCCTGGGGACTGGCCATGGTGGTGCAGGCGCGGCAACCAGCCTGGCTGGAGCGGGCGGGGCGTTCCGTCTGGGCCAGGGTTCAGCCCTTGGTCACTGCGCCGGGCGGCAGTCTGGCCGCCGGCTTTGCCTGGGCACTGATGCCTTGTGGTTTGCTGTATTCGGCGGTATTGGTGGCAGCCTTGAGTGGCGGTGCCTGGCAAGGTGCTTTGTCCATGGCAGCCTTTGCAGTCGGCGGCGCAGTGTGGCTGCTGGCGGGACCCTGGCTGTGGCAATTGGGGCAGTCACATGTCAATGCATTGCGGGCCAGGTGGGGCACTAGAGTCGCAGGTCTGATGCTGATTGGTGTTGCGAGTTGGGCTTTGTGGATGGACCTGGTCTACAAACCCAGCCTTTGGTGCCGATAAGTCACACAAGAGGGGCTTGTTGATGCTGTTTGCATCCCAACAGACCCTAGTCATGGTTGAGCAGTCATGGAACTGCGGAATAATGTCTTATCTTGTGTGTAGCGCTCAAAGTGAATCGTTTCGTTGCTATTGATATCGGACAACTGCGTATCGGCATGTATGTCCATCTGGAGACTGGCTGGTTGCGCCATCCATTTCCCGTCAGCAGCTTCAAGATTGTCAATGACGAGCAGTTGCAGACACTAAGGACTCTGAAGCTCAAGGCAGTTCAGGTCGATCTCTCAAGAAGTGATCTGGAAGAGGCGGCAGCGTCTGTGGCTGCAGACCCTCAACCCGCTCCTTGCCCCCCCGAGAACGATGCGCATGCATGGCGCAACAGTATTTTGGGCCTGCAATCCAGGTTTCTGGGCGCGGTTTCCGTATTTGATGACGTGCAGGCCTTGTTGCCAGTCAACCCCGAGAAGGCTCGAACAACGACGGATATGCTGGTTGCGCAGCAAGTCGTCAAACTGGCACAGGCTCGTGATCTGAGTTTGCATCTGCTCGCGGATACGGGGGGCGCCACCTTTGGCGTTCATGGTGTCAATGTCTCCGTACTGAGTCTGTTGCTGGGCAAGACGCTGGGCCTGCGCAATGACGTATTGCAGGATCTGGGCACGGCGGCGCTGTTGCATGACATGGGCAAGCCGGGGCTGGAGATTTCCGCATCGGCCAACGCACTGAATCAAGGCACGGGCCGCACGCCTCTGCGAGAGACCGTGTATGCACGTCATGTCGGAGAGTCAGTGGCATTGGCTCTATCCATGGGCTATCCTCCTTCCGTCACGACGGCCATCGCCCAGCATCATGAATGGGCCGATGGGTCAGGCTTTCCACTCGGCTTGCTGGCCGCAGATATGGACATTGCCGGACAGATCCTGGCGCTGGTCAATAATTTTGAGCGCTTGTGCAATCTGCCACTGCAAGGCAACGAAATGACGCCTCATGAAGCCATGGCTGCACTTTACGGGCAGTATCGCCAGCGATATGCGCCCGATGTGCTCAAGGCATTCGTGCAGACCTTGGGGGTCTATCCGCCGGGCTCTTTGGTGGAGCTAAGCGATGGGCGGATGGGCGTGGTGGTGTCCGTCAACACCAGCCAGTCGCTCAAGCCGCAGGTGCTGACCTATGACATTCAGGCGCCGCAGAAACTGCGGTTCGTAGATTTGCTTGAATATGTGGGTTTGGGTATTCGCCGAGGGTTGACGCGAAATCAGCTTTCTCGAAATGCGTTAGAAGCTTTACAGCCGCAAAGGCGTCTTTGCTACTTTTTTGATAGTTCTGCAGCACCTGCTGCCGAGAAAGACCTCGCGTGACTTTGCAGCAGAGTTTTTTGATTGACCCTCTGCTTGCCTCCATGCTCGATGGTTTGCAGGAGGCGGTCTGGCTGCTGGATGCGCAGACGTTGCGTGTCGTGCATGCCAATGCAGCCAGTATGCAACTCACAGGCTACACGCCCGAGCAGGCGCAGGAGCAGTATGTGGATGTGCTGTGCGCCTCTCTGGTGCAAAAAGCGTTCTGGCAGGATGCCTCAAACTGGGTGGGTGGTGCGAAATTTCTCACGGAAATTTGTACAGCCAATGGTTCATTGACAGCTGTGGAGATGGGGGTGGGCTCCGTCGCCCTGAACCCACGCTGGTTGATGCTCACCATGCTCGACCGCAGCGAGCAGTTGCGGCACGAGAGCGAACTGGACATGCTGCTTGCTGAGTTGCGGGCGACGCTTGAGTCCGCTGCAGACGGCATGCTGGTCTGTGATCTGCGCGGCGGCATTCGTGCATTCAACCACCGTTTCGCGGAGCTGTGGCAACTACCCGAACCACTGCTCGTGCAGCGAGATGATGCGGCCATCTTTACCCACCTGGAAGCGCAGACCATCAGCAGCGAGAGTCAGTTCACTCTTTTGCAGGATGCGCAGGACCTGTCAGCTCCTGAAACCTCGGAGGTACTGCAACTGCTCAATGGCAGGGTTCTGGAGCGCCGCTCCGTGCCTCAGCTCAGTCGCGGTGTGGCAATAGGACGTATCTACTCGTATCGAGACATCACGGTGGAATCCAGCTCGGCGACCGAGCTGCGTCTGGCTGCAAGAGTGTTCGAGTCCAGCCTGGACGGTATCTTCATTGCCGATGCCAATGGTGTCATCGTTCAGGTCAACCCGGCTGGCGGGCAGTTGCTGCATGGCAAGGCGGTGCTGGGGCTCGCTGCCTGGACTCTGTTCGAGTCCGAGGGGGGGGCTGTGTCCGACCTGCTGGAGCTGGCCGCTGCGCGCTGGGATGTGGGCAGCTTCTGGGAGGGTAATCTTTGGCTCAAGCAGAGTGAAGGTCAGCGCTGCGCGGTCTGGCTGTCCTGGGTGGCATTGCGTGACGGCTATGGGCGTCTAGTGCAAAGCATTGGCTTTATGCGCGACATGACCATGCAGCGCAGTGCACAAAAGCAGATTGAGCAGCTGGCTTACAGTGATGCGTTGACAGGGCTGCCCAATCGCCTGAGTTTGAGCCGTCACGTGCAAGCCGCCATCACTGCTGCGCGCTTCACACAGCAGCCTTTCAGCATTCTGTTTCTGGATCTGGACCGTTTCAAGATCATCAACGATTCACTGGGCCATGACTTCGGCGACCGGGTGCTCAAGCTGGTTGCTCAGCGGCTGAGCGGACTGCTGCGCCCTGCCGATGTGCTGTGCCGTCAGGGCGGAGATGAATTTGTTCTCTATCTGCATGATTGCACGGGGGAAGGGGCTTCGGCCGTGGCCGCCCGTATCCTGGACGAAATGCGCCAGCCCTTCATGCTTGACGGTCTGGGCTTTTCCGTTCAGTGCAGCATTGGGGCTGCGCAATTTCCGGCAGATGGTTTGACGCTGGACGAGCTGATTCGCCAGGCCGATATCGCCATGTATCGCGTCAAGGAGCGTGGACGCGGCAATTTCAGCTTCTATCAGCCGCAAATGAGTGCGGGTCTGCTCTCGCGCATGAAGCTGGAGCATGCCATGCGCCAGGCGCTTGACAAGGGGCATATGGCCGTGCACTTTCAGCCACAGGTACATATCCGTTCGGGTCGCATCGTGGCGGCAGAGGCTTTGCTTCGATGGACGGACCCCGAACTGGGGGTGATCTCTCCTGCAGCCTTCATTCCCTTGGCGGAGGAGTCCGGCTATGTGGTTGCGCTGGATGCCTGGGTGCTGGAGCAATCAGTACAAGAGGCGGCGCGCTGGCTGGCCATGGACATGCCCGTCAAGGTATCGGTGAATGTCTCCGCGCTGGAGTTCAGGCAGCCGGACTTTGTGGATCGCCTCAAATCTGTGCTGGAAGCCAGCGGCTTGCCGGCACAGTGGCTGGAGCTGGAGTTGACCGAGAGCATTTTGCTGCAGGAGGCGCAGGAAATGGCTTTGCGTGTCCACCAGATCGCAGAACTGGGTGTGGGTCTGGTCATTGACGACTTCGGTACCGGCTATTCGAGCTTGGCTTATTTGAAAAAACTGCCGATCTCCAAGATCAAGATCGACCAGAGTTTTGTTCGCGGCCTGCCGCACGATGCGGGAGACAAGGCCATTGTGGGCGCCATCATCAGCATGGGGCAGGCATTGGGCGTGGAGCTTGTGGCAGAAGGTGTGGAAACACAGGAGCAATGCCAGGCAATTGAGCAGTTACAAGGCGACTACTTTCAGGGCTATCTGTGCTCGCCAGCCTTGCCTGCGGAGCAATTCCGAAAGCGTTTGGAGCAGAGCGCATCCGAGCAGGAGCCGAGGGTTCAGCCGTATTCGCCGGATGACGATGCCAGCGGTATTCATATTGCAGGTCTGCAATAGTCGGGGGACATGCTTTTTTGCTAGGTTTCCTATCGTCTGATTTGACGATGCGCAGTTTCTGAGGATTCAGCAAAATCAAGGCATTTCTTGGGCCGACTTCCGGGTGCGTGCATCAATGAAGAACGCGCGCAGAGTTGAGTAACTGTGCAGTATTTGATGGGCCGGATTTTTTGAGACAGCAAATGCCCAAAAGCGATTACGCATCTTTTGATTTCTACAACTATCGCTCGGATGCTCTTCAGGCCATCGCCGGCTTTCCCGTTCCTAACGCTGTGGAGCCTGAGGCAGCTTCTTCGCCGGAGCAGGCATCGGTCATCGGTGCCGAAGCCCTGAGTCAACTGATTACTGCGCTGTACGAGTCAGCCATGGACCCGCAGAACTGGAAGGTATTTCTGGAGCTGCTGCGCTCAAGCGCCAATGGCAACTACGCCTCGCTCGTGGTGCGAGACCCTCATGGTGAGAATGTGGGCTGGGTAATTTCAGCAACGGGCGGTCGCTCCGAAGTCATTCCTTACGACCCTTATGCGCAATGGAGTCCGTTTCTCGGTATCGTCAAGGACAAGGTGCTCACCCTGCTGGATGTGATGACGGAGGCCGAATGGCATTCCTGTCGCTACTACACCGACTGGTGCAAGGGGGTGGACATCGAGCACATTCTGGCCGTGGATGTCATGACCGATAACGGCTGCTCCTATGGTTGGCGCATCACGCGGCCAGCGGCGGCGGGAGCATTCGATTCAGCACATCTGGACATGGTGCGCATGTTGGTGCCGCACCTCAAGCGGGTGTTGAACATGCAGCTGAATCTGCATCGCGACCGGCAGGTCATCTCGCTATACGGGCGTGCCACCGCGCAGCTGATGATGGGCGTGGTCATTCTCGATCAGACGGGGAAAATGATCGAGGCCAACCCGGCGGCCACCACCATTTTGAACGTGGGTGATGGAATACGGGTCAACAACGGTGCGCTCGAGGCGGTCTATGCCAATGACAATCGCCGGCTGCAGCGTCTGATCCGTGATGCCTTGCTTTCGCCCAAGCTGGAGAGCGTCTCCATGACTGAGGGCATGTCCATCACTCGCCAGTCCGGTCAACTCAACTGGGGTGTGGTGGTGCAGAGCATCTCTCCCGACGAATGGACCGAAGGCAAGCAGCGTCCCAGCGTAGCGGTTTTTCTGCGCGATACGACGGGCAAGGCAGAGCCGCCCGTCAAGCTCACACAACAGCTTTTCCATCTGACTCCTGCAGAGACAGCAGTGGCCACGCATCTGAGCAACGGCATGTCTTTGGAGGAGGCGGCCGAGGCGTTGGGTATCAAACCCAATACCGCCCGTGCCCATTTGCGCTCCATCTTCTCCAAGACCGGTGTTCGTCGTCAGACCGAACTGGTGAGACTCTTTCTCAACAGCGTGGCCTGGCTGGGCAATCATTGATTCCAGCTCGGGAAACAGGCAAAAAGGTCCTCATTCACCGGCTGGGCCCATGCCTTGGAGGTCGGCACTATCACGGCGGAGACGCAGCCTGCAAGGTTGAAACCAGCTTTGAATGCGAAGGCAAGCACTCCACCGACGTCTGGAGCTGTCGAATGCCGATCGCAGTCTTTCAGTGGGCCGCCTGGTACGCTTGCTGCAGAGGCGAGAGCATCGAGCACTGTCGGCTGAGTTGCCCGCACAGGCTGCATGCAGGGGAACAGGGTGGCAGTTGTTTGCAATGCTTTGCGGCATGCTCGGGGATCTCGCTTTCTATTTCTGCACCCCGAATGAGAAAAGCACGCGAAGGGCCGGGGTGTTTGTGGGCAGTGGCTGCAGGGCGGTGCTCGTCTCTGGCCTTCTTGAAAGCTGGAAGGGATGGATGCGCGGAAGCTGCCGCAGCACCTACCAGATTGAGTGGTGATCACAGGGCGCCAGAAAGTAAAATTTAAATAGTTGAGAGCTATGGGTAAACTGCTTCTGATTAATTGAGTGAGGCATGTATGGATCGAATGGATGCCAGTGCAACGTATGAAATGAGCCCGCGCAGGGTCGTGTTTGAGTACAGGACCAACGGTGAGGCTCGATCGGCAGCTATCAGTGGCGATGCGCTTGAGCGCCTGACGAGAGCCAAGGAACTTGCTGGAGCGGGGCAGAATCTGGCGGCATACAGAGCCCATTGGCAAGCAATTCATGGGCTGGCTGCGACAAAGCACGATCAAGGTCAGGGGCCTGTCGTCATTCGCGTCGGTGATATTCACGCTCGATAGAGTGATGTGGGTCCTGTGCCAGCACTCCCTGTGCTCATGAAGGAATCGGACGGCGGCCTTTCTTGCTTCCTGAATCTGAACGTCAAGCCACTCGGCCTTGACGGTCCGCTCTGTACGTTACGAAGCGGCTGTAAAGGGTATGGGATTTGCTTAATGGTGCAGTGCGCATCGCGCTCCAGGAAGTTAAAAGCTCGCTCGGTGGCGAGCCTGTTTGCCGGTTGAAGTGGCTTGTCAGGGCTCACTCATGTGGCTCACGTTTGGAGTGCAGTTAATTCATGTCGGACGTCTTGGCGTTGGCAGATGGCCGCCGTCGACGTAGATGTTCTGACCGGTGATCCACTCGCCTTGATCGCTGCACAGGAATGTGACCAAGTGGGCGATGTCTTCGCCGGTACCTGCCCGACCCAGAGAGATGTAGCCGGCGATCATGTCGTCCCACACTTTGCCGCGAGGCACATCATCCAGGCGACTTGTTTCCACGATGCCTGGAGCCACGACATTCACGCGGATCTTCTTGGGGCCAAGCTCTCGCGCCATGATGGTGCTCAGACCATTGATGGCCACCTTGGTGGTGGCGTAGGCCCCGGTGTCGGGTGCCAGCAGCTGCGCTGCCAGCGATGAAATATTGATGATGGCGCCGCCGTCTCCCTGTTCCCCCATTTGTTTTGCGAACGCACGAGACATATAGAAGGTTCCGTTCAGGTTGACATTCATCACCCGATGCCATGTATCGATGGATAGCTCCGTCACCGGGATGCGGTCGTCGCCGCGGGTTGCGCCCGCGTTGTTGATCAGAAAATCCACACGCCCCAATTCTGCAATCGTGCGTGCAAGCAGTGCGTCGATGGACTCTGGGTTGCTGACGTCGGAAACCACAGGCAGGGCGCGGCGCCCGAGCTGGCGGATTTCATCTGCCACCGATTCGATATCGCGCCAATGCGCCTCGCGCTCATCTTCCGGATAGGTTTCGGGGGCGCGGCCCGTGCCCGTCAAGACAACATCACAACCCGCCTGCGCCAATGCCAGTGCAATGGGCCGACCGATGCTGCGCATCCGGCCAGCACCAGTGACTACGGCCACTTTGCCTTCAAAACCAGTCAACGTATACGACATGCCACTTCCTTACGATAGGGTCCCGGAACATTCAGACGAATCAAGATTCTTCGGTCTGGCTTGAGGCTCATGCACTCCAATCTGCGCATCAGGGACGATGCATCCGTTGAAGATCGAGCAACTCATCAGCCGGATTCTTGGAGTGGCGCCGCTGAGGAAAATCGTCTGATGAGACTAGGGATACGCGCCCATTGATGCATTCCTGCTTGCTTGTCAGTCAGGAGGCGCGCGCTGGTTGCAAGTGGGTGAGGTCGGTACTCCTTTTGCGCTAGAGCAGCGCCAGCCTGGACGCAGGGTGGAGCGACTGGCAGCATGGGCTGAAGCAGCGCGCTCTCCAGAAAGAAAAAACCCGCTCAGTGCGGGTTTGGATCGGGGCCGATCAAGCGCGGCGAAGTGCTCAGATGCCTTGAAATTTGAATGGCGGCGACGCTTTGAATTGTTTGGTTGCATCCCCGGAATAGGTGTGATTCTGGTCCGGTCCCAGATCGATCTTCATTACCTTGCCTTTTTCCTTGCTGAAGTCCAGTGCCTTCAGGTCCACCCAGAATGTGTTGGGTGTCAGTGCCGACTCAAAGAAATACAGCTTGCGCTCGTGATCAAACACGGTGCGCCAGCGGGTGGAGGAGATATTGGGCTCTTCCGGGGTATTGAGGCCGTACGGCACGGAGGCATTGCGGATCACGCTGAAGACGCTGGCCAGTGCCTTGTTCGGGCTTTGATCCTTGGGTATGGCGTTGACGTAGAACGAAGCGCGGGCGAAGCGGTCTGCAGCACGGTTGGTACCGGGCAGCATGGTGGTGCCCCCAATCTGCTTCCAATAGGTATTGAGCGCCAGTTGCTGGTCGAAGGTCGGCGAGTTTGTCATGACCTGGTATTGGCGACCATGATGAATGACTTGCTTGCCGCCGATGTACTCCACGATCGCGCTATCACCGCTGGCATCGGAGATGGAGAGGTGCACGGTGGTCAGCCGATTTTCTCCCGGCATGGTGTCGGATACCAGGGTGAATGGTTCTTCGCTCAGGGCGGCCACAGCCTGCTGCACGGTCGCAAAGTTGTCCAGCACATATTGAGCCCAGGCAGCGATTGACAGACCCGGCTTGCTATTGGCGCCGAAGGAGGGATATTGAGACTCGACGAGCCACAGAAGGTTGGCATTCAGGCCGGCCTCGTTGACGCCGTCGGTGGTGGAAATGTCATAGCCCGAGGTGATGACGCTGCCGTACTTGGATGTCCAGCGCGCGGTGTTGGGGCCGGTTTCGCCGGTGCGCTGCATGCCTCGCGGCAGGACCCAGAGGTTGCTGACGATGTCACTTTTCCAGTCCATGGATCGTGCAGTGATCACGTGGCCGTTGGCGCCCTGAAATACCAGTCGTGTGCATGCCCAGGAACTGGACACCGCCGCAAGACCTGAAACTCCCAGCACAAAAGCAGCCACATGAGGGCGGATACATGGCATGTTCATCTTCATTAGTGCCTCCACGGTTAAAAAATGTGAATGGTGCCAAGCATGCCACATGCATCGGTAGTGAGATATTGATCAAGCTCCAGCGGCATGGATGCCAGGCTGTAGACATTCAAGCGCCCTCAGTACCCGCTCTTGCAAGAAGCCCAGCAAGGCAGTGGTGATTTGCGAACGTCAGGTGCATGCGCTCTTCCAAAGACAAATCACGTTGCATGGCAGGCAGGACTCGAGAAGTGGATCTTCAGAACACTTGTTCGCATGGCACGTCGGCTCCGGGCGCGGCCTTGGTGTCGGCGATGCTGGCGCTGTCCGGGAAGAATGCAAGACCATTGCGGCCTTGGCCTCCCTTCGCTTCAACTAGATCGGGATTCAGACGCGGAAGCTTGCCCTTGGCAATGGCACCATCAGTATTAGGCGGCGATCGTCCAGGCTCTCGGCGGCCATGATCGTATCGAGAAGCGCCAAGTTCTTGATAGCTGCGGGTAGAGGGCGGGAATGACCATCCATAAGGACGTTATCTGGTGGATCAGGCCCTTGGCTAGCTAAAGATTTGAACTAGGCGAGTACCACGCGATTGCGTCCAGCTGCCTTGCCTTGATACATGGCAGCATCAGCGCGCGAGATGAGGGCTTCTGCGGTTTCTCCCTGTCGATACTGAGCCGCACCCAGCGTACAGGTCACTTGCAGATCCTTGTGCACTAACTGTGCCCACGGGAGTGCTTCTGTGCTTTCGCGAATTCTTTCGAGCAGCACTTCTGCCTGGGCCAGTTGCGTGTCACAGAGCACCAGAAGAAATTCTTCTCCACCGTAACGACCAGCGCAATCGGTTGCACGAATCTGCGAAGACAGAAGCTGTCCAAAAGCTCGAAGCACTTGATCTCCTCCTTCATGCCCGTAACGGTCATTGACCTGTTTGAAGAAGTCAATGTCAAGCATTGCGATGCAAAACGAGGCGCCTCTGCGTTGAGCTGCATGAATACATTGCTGCAGTCGATCCATGACCCCTCGGCGGTTTGCCAGTCCCGTCAAGTCATCGTTGCGCACCAAGTTTTCAATCTGCTTCAGCGCGACGGCCAGTTTTTCATTACTCGCACTGAGTCGATATTGCATGCTGCGAAAGTAGGTGACCAGGACGCTGCATCGGACGACCGCTCCGAGCATGACACCGACAGTGAGGAACTGCCCGATGAGGGTATCGGTGGTCATGCGCATCTGTGGCCCTACCCAATAAACGGCCAACGCAATTGCAATGAGCGTGCAACTCCAGGTCATCCAGAAACTGGTACGCCGCGGAGCAAGAAAGCCGTCGGTACTGAAGACCAGAAGCATAACCAGTGCCTGGAACGCAGCCTGAGGAGCGGCGACAAGTAAGCCCAGCACCCCTGTAACCGCGACTAGCTGGTGCCAGAAGAACAAGCCAGGGTCACTCCGAGTCTGGCTCCAGCCGCTGGCGTAGGCCCAGGTGATAAAGGCCATCCCTGCGCCTATCCAGAGTCCATACAGCAGCACTGCATGCAACGGTACGTAGCCTGCCCAGCAGTGGCCGAGGAATAGCAGGAAGGCATATAGATGGCTCAATAGGACCGAAGCGTGCAACTGCCATGTGCGCTTACGCCAGCGTTCGAAATGCTGAGTTTCATCGGCAAGAGGCGATGAAGACTTAGGGCCCCACAAAGGTGGTCCGCGTGTTTTTTCAGGGGAGTGAGCCATTGCCGGTTAATGGTCGCTGAAGTGCAAAGTGCGATTGGTTGTTACAAATAACAGTTTGCCCGAATTCTGGCCCTGGAAAATTACGGCGAGTGACCTGACGAAGCTCGGATCGAACTGACAACTATCGGGGTGTCAGACAATGCGACTCAGAGCCATTGGAAGGCTATATCGGTAGAAGTGTTTCCTGACGCCTTTAGCTCGACATGACGACCTAGGGCACAGCGGTAAATGTTCATGCTCTTGAACATTGCGCTCCAGAAACAAAAAAGCCTGCTTGAGCCGGGCTGGTGCACTAATTGGGTAGGCAAACAGGAAGTTCAACAAGAACTTACATGAGGCGCGCGCGGCAAGACTAGCCTGCAAGGCTCCACGTTCTTAAGGAGTTGCTATGAAGGCGCTACTTTTAATCGCAGCACTTGCCGGTACGCTGGCTGGATGCTCAATGATGCCGGGGCGTAGTTCAGGGTCCATGCCTGCCGAGGGTTCCAGTCAGACGATGGGTGGCATGAATATGAGCGGCGACCGGGATCGCTGGATGTATGACGACAATGGGCGTCCTTGGACCGGAGGTGATGGTGCCTTCTATGGCGCACAGAACAGATAGGTGAATAGCTGGGTCAAGGTTTTGCTTTGAGGCACTGCACGGTCCTTTCGTCCAGCCGCTCGGCATACGTGTCTGGGCATACGAATTCGTCGCGCAGTGCCTTCACTGAAACAAAGGACTCATCAGCCTGCGCGAAAGAGCCGATCAGCCTCTACCTCTGGTAGACAGCCAAGTTTTATGGCTTCGAAGCTTCAAAAAACAGAGCGCATGAATACTGACTGTTGTATGAATTAGGTAAGCAAAGTAGCCGTTCAACAAGAATTTACAGCGGGCACTCACCTCAGGAATAGTCTTGAAGACTCCTTCTTCTCAAGGGGTTGTCATGAAAGCGCTACTTTTAATTGCAGCAGTAGCCAGTACGCTGGCGGGCTGCTCAATGATGCCGGGGCGTGATGCCGGGCGCATGCAAGAGCAAGGTGCCCAACGGACGATGGGAAACAGTGATATGCGCTATGAGTGGGGGCGTGGAGCGTATCAAGGTCCTGGCAGCATGCCGCAGTGGGCAGGCGGGGATGACACTTCTGGAGGCCTTGGCTGGCGTCGTGATTAGGCTGGAAGAGCGCATCTTGTGCGAACGCCGCTATTTTCTACCTGGCCCCCAAGGATCTTCCTTTAGACACTGCACGCTCTTGGCGCCCAGCCACTCCAGGAGGCTCCGATCGCCTGGTACTGACTGAGTAAGTCGAGCATCCTTCAACCAGAGGCATTTCCCTGCCATCGACCGCAATCATCACGCCTGTTGCGTTGGCGTCGATTTCAACAGCGAAATCATTGGGTTTGTCCAAGGAGTTGATGTGATTGGCCAAGTACCGGCCTTGCCTCAGATGCGCGAGGTGCTCATTCCCGATGCGCCCGATGCGTCCAATGTGAGCCTGCCGGACGCGCCGGCGTTTTTGGCGCTGAGCACGCACCAGTTTGGCGGCGTGAATCTGCACGAGGACTGGCTGGCCAAGCTCGATGACATACCCGAGTTGCAGTTGCTGGAGGCGGCGCCCTTTGAGTTCAAACGTGCGCCGGGCTATGCATCGGCCTTGCTCGACAACCTCAAAGCCGTGATCGCAGCCCGCATTCAGGGCAGCACCGGGCTGAAGCCCGAAGCAGAGCAAGCCATCTGGGACCGTTCGCGTGACCGCGAAACCCAGGTGGCGCTGGCGTGCGAGCATGAGGTGATGCGCGCGGCCGAGGAGCTGGGCTTTCCGCTGCCGTCCGGGGTGCTGGTCGGCCAGTTGACCGATGCCCGTCGTGAGTTCCACGACAAGCTCTCGGGCCTGTCGCGCGACATCGCCATCAAGCAGGCCGAGCTGGAGCAGGCCAATGTGAAGGACGCGATCACCCAGGGGCTGGTGCAGGAAGGCCAGTTGATGGACCAGGCCATGCAGCTGGACCGCCTGTCATTCGAGGCGGTCAAGGCGACGGCCGACCATGGCATTGCGACCCATAACGCGGCGCTCGAGCGCTTCAAGGCCTTGCAGAACTGCCGGAGATGGATGCAGCAGCCAAGCCGTCGGCCATTCTGGTGGACGGCTACAAGGTGAGTGCCCGCGCCTAGAGCAGGGTGCCTGCTTCGGCAGGTATCACTGGCGGCGTTGGCTGGAGCTATAGCGGATCGCTTTATCAGTGATGAAGGACTGAAAACGACCCAAAGCGGAATTCCAAAAGATCAGGTTCAGTGCTAGATGCGCAGAGGATGCCTTCCTTTACCTGCATAAAATTTGAGGAGAATCCACAGGTTAGTAAGCAGAATCAGGGGCCGCTGCGTCGGCTTTGGTCTGATCTCGCATCCGATGACCCCATTGATCAGCCCACTGAGTCAGGGGTTTGAGGGCACTTCCCAGCTTCCTGCCTTCTTCCGTGAGCCGGTACCCCCCCTCCGCGTGATCCACCAAGCCCACCTCGCGCAGTTCGCCGAGTCGAATGTTCAATAGACGGGTGTTTGTCTCGCAAGCGTCCAGCAAAGCGCGAAACGTCAGGGAGCCTGACTGCAGCTCCCAAAGAATTCGCAGCGTAGTCCGTCTTCCTAGCAAATCCAGGACGACCATGAGAGGGCGTCCTGACTTGGAACCTCGGACTGGTTTGTCAATAGCGGGTGTCATACGTATGCTTTACTTTATACAGCGCGCAATATAGCCTGAACTTCAGGTTAGGGGCGCCGGCTGGCGGTTGCTCCAACCTGCACTATTTGGAAGGCAATACATGACAGCACGCATCGCCCCCGCACACCCCCCCTTTGAGTCCGATATCGCGGAGCGCATCGACAAGACCATGAAGGGTCGCCCGCCGCTGTGGCTTTTCGCGACCTTGGCCCGCGATCCTCGTCTGGCCAGGAAGTTTTTCTCCGGCAGTCTGTTGGATCGCGGTCATTTGACAATACGGCAAAGGGAAATCGTAATTGACCGCACGACGGCTCTGTGTCGCTCTGAATACGAATGGGGGATCCACGTAACCGGCTTTGCGAAGCTGGCCGAACTCACTCACGATCAGGTTCGCTCGACCGTTCTCGGATCGGCAGCAGATGCCTGCTGGAGCGACGAGGAGAAACTGCTGATACGGGTCTGTGATGCACTGCACTTGCACTGCGATATCGACGACCAACTCTGGGCGAGCCTCAGTGCCACCTTCCCCGAGAACGCCTTGATGGAACTCCTGATGCTGGCAGGTTTCTATCGAACAGTCAGCTACCTGACCAACGCACTGCGGATGCCGCTCGAAGACAACGCGGAGCGATTTCCCACGGCCTAGCGCCGGATTGGGCTGTGCCTACGCGGAGCCCCTTTGGCATCCGCGTACATGCAAGATTCTGTTGCAGAAAATCGTTCACAGGAAGCTGAGCCAGCAGAGGCGTGAAGTTCATGCATGGCGGGGCTGACCCTAGATCTGGACAGCCCGGCCAATGAACTGGATGGGGCCGGTGGGGCGTCCACTCGGCGATCCGCCGTAGGGCTCCAGGGTCAGCTCAAACAGTTGGTTGGGCTGCAGGGGCGGGAGCTTGTCCACTGGGACCTCTATGGCCTGGCCCGGCGTGACCAGACCGAGCGATACCGGAGCGCTCCAGCCGTCGGCTTTGGTCCAGAACTGCAGAGACTTCTCGGCGGGAACACTATCGGTGCCCAGCGGGAGCAGGCGCAGTCTTCCTTCGACTTGGGCCTGTACCAACCAGCCTGGAGACTGGCTCTGGGGTGCGGCCAACACGACGAAATAGCGTGGCGCTGCCGGAGGAGACGCTTCACGCACTGCAAGAACAGCGGCCAGCACTGCTGCAGCGGCGAAACCCGCGCCCGTCAGGCTGCGCCAAAGAGCGAGGCTGTCCCATTGCCACCAGCGTATTCGGGATGGAGTGGCTTGGGGGTGAGTCTTGGGTGCAATGCTTGCGGCGATGCGCTGCCATAGGCCGGCCGCCGGCTCGACCGGCTCGGCCAGGGTCGTGAGCGGCAACAGGCGCTGCTCCCATTCATCCACTGCTGCGCGCAGGGCAGGCTCAGATATCAGGCGGGATTCAATGGAGCGGCGCTGGTCTGCATTGAGCGTGCCCAATACATACTCTCCGGCCTGGGTGTGCAGGTCGTCTGGAGGCAGTGATTGTTGGGTTTCGCCGCTCATTGCATGCATTCCCGCAGTGCGCGCAGTCCGCGCTGAATCCAGGCTTTTACTGTGCCCAAAGGGGCTTGCACCCTTTCGGCAATTTCGCTGTGTGTGCAGCCGTCAACATAAGCGTGCAACAAGCAGGCGCGGCGTGCAGGCTCCAAACCATCCAGGCATTGCCCCAGACGGCCAAGCGCTGCCTGTCGTGCAAGCTCGTCGCCGCTTTCCTGCCACGTCGCAAGAGCTGCTTGTGCATCGAGGTGAGTCGTCGCCGGTTCATCCAGCACTGTCTCGCGAGCACTGTCCCGCACTCGATTCAGGGCAGCATGTCTGACTATGCTGTAGATCCAGCCCCGCCCAGCACCTCGGCCGGCGTCGAAGCTCGATGCGCGCTCCCAGATGGACACAAAAGCATCGTGCAGAACATCCTCTGCAGCAGCACGATCCCGAACAATTCTGAGAGCCACGCCCAGCAGGTAGCGCGCTTCGTGCTCATAGATGCTGCGCAAGGCCTCGCGATTACCTCGCGCACAGGCTTGTAGCGCAGCGTCGTGGTCGAAAGCGTCGTCTTTAGGGGCGGCTGCAGGCGGCACAAATAAAAGGGTAGAAGGAAATAGAGATAGATCCTTCATGCATTCTAGTCATGCTGTTGCAAAGCCTTACATCGTGGGTTTCCAGAAGATGTAATCGGCCTGGTACTTGACCATGGTTTTTTGGCCTTTGGTGGTCGAGGTGCAAGGTTGGTCGGCCGGTGCGACGCCTCCTTGGAGCGCTACGCGTTGGATGTAGCTAACGCCTACCAGAGCGCCGGCACCCATGGCGGGATTGGCTTTGACCAATTGGTATGGCAAGTTGCCGGGGCCAGAAGGAGCGACTGCAATCTGCGTAGCCGTAAGCTTGGAGCCGTCGTTGGCCTCCCAGGTTGCGGGAGGGCCGTAGTAGCGACCAATGGACTTGCCCGCACGATCTTTCAGCACCGCATCGGGGCCGACGAAGACCCATTCGGTTTGACCTGGTGCGTTGGCCTTGTCCCGGCACTCATAGGTGATGTCGCCACTGCCTACGGTTTCCCAGGCTACCTTGTGACCTGCGGGGACCTGAATGGGCGCTGGCAGCGAAGCCTGCGAGAAAGTGCTGGCCGGAGACTTCATCGAGCCGCAGGCGGCGAGCAGCGCTGCCGTAGAGGTAACGGCAACCATGGCCGCGAAACGGGGTGCGAAGCGAGTGGACGACATTGAGATTCTCCAATTGGATCGGTTGCAAGGATTCACTGAAGCAGCACATTTCTTGTGTTGCTGCAGGTACTACCCACGAGATCGATGTTTGGATGCACCCGATGCAGATTTTTCTTTGAAAATGTCCCGTAACGCTATGACTTGCGCTGCTTTAGTAGCCTTCGACCAAAGACATCTCCGTTCCATCGACCGCCATCATCACGCTCGTGGTGTTGGGGTCGATTTCAATTGGGATGCCCCACAGCTCGTTGGGTGTACCGAAGGAATTGATGATGTTCAACTGCCGCAGCACTTGCGGCGGCATCTTGATGATGCTTGGGATCGCGTTGTTATGGGCCTTCCAGTGCCTCAGGAGGGTTTGGCAAACACGCTTGCGGACTGTGTGGATCGGTGATTCATCGATCATGGCGCGATTGTCTCAGAGCAGATCGCTCTTTTGTCGGCCATGCTGAGCCATGTCTTGCACCGAGCGGCACAATTCCAGCATCTCAATATGCTGCGCATCCAGTAGAGGGTCGCGTACAGCTCATGCTGTACGACCATTGAAGGATGACTTTCATCGGCGAACTCCTTGCGCCCTCTGTACACAGTCACAGCACGGAGCCCACCAAATTCAATTTATGCGCTGCTTTCTCGGTTTATGTCATACCGGTGTGACGATCTCGGGAAGTTTTACCGATGCCTGGACTGAGCACTTGGCTCCCTCAACTGTGTAAGGCAACTAGCGCTATTGGATTCCTGCTTGAGGTCGATCTGCGCCAGTCGCGATCAGGTTGTGAGTTCAACTGGTCAATACAGCATATGTGCTGAAAATCTCCGCAGGTGCTATAGCCAGCCGGCACGACGAAAGCGGTAGTAGATATAGGCGCAAACGCCGACAATCAATAACAGTGCCGCAGGGTAGCCATACTGCCACTTCAGCTCTGGCATATGCTCAAAATTCATTCCCCAGATGCCTACGAAGGCCGTGCATATTGCAAAGATGCTGGCCCAGGCCGCCAGCCGTTTGGTGACTTCGTTTTCATCGATTGCGACCAGTGCCAAGTTGACCTGCATCGCGGTCGAAATGGTGTCTCGCATTCCCTCGATGAGACCATTAATGCGGACCAAGTGGTCTGCTACATCACGGAAGTAATCCTGCGATCCAGTGCATACCTGTGGCACACGTCCACCGTAGAGCTTGCTTACCGCCTCGAGCAATGGTGCAACAGCGTGTTTGAGAACCATGACGCGTTGCTTCAGCCCATAAAGCTGCTTGATGCTCTCTCGTGCAGCTCGCTGCGTGAAGATCTGTAGCTCAACGGCCTCTAGCTCGGCCTCTAGGGCTTCAAGGATCGGAAAGTAACGGTCAACCACCGCGTCCATCAGCGCATACAAGACAAATCCCGCGCCGTGTTTAAGAAGCTCGGGTTCTTTCTCGCAGCGATCCCGTACTCCCAGAAAACCTTGTTTGCTGCGATTTCTGACCGATAGAACGTAGTTGGAGCCGATGAACACATCCACCTCACCCAAGTTGAAATGGCCTGGTTGATTGGGGTCTGGCTCCAGAAGGTGCATGACGGCAAAGAGCGACTGACCGTACTCCTCTATCTTGGGTCGTTGATGCCCATGATGGGCATCCTCTACAGCAAGCTCATGTAGGTCGAACTCTTCACGCATTTCTTCTAGCTCTGTCGACGTCGCATCGGACAGAGCGACCCAGACAAAGCAGTTAGGTCTTGCAATGTACTCGCTGATATCGGCGACCGGAATGTCTGCCAGTTTGGATCCTTTTTCGTAGGCCACGCAATTGATCAGCATCGAGATCCTCTTGAAACAATCGAAAAGCACCAATGGTGCCATGCACGAACCTCAGCAGAGTCCGGCGATAAACAGATGAAAGTGGACCGATAACAGAGGGACAGGTTTTCCTTAACGCCCTTCACCCTCTTTGAGGCTATTGCTGAGGAAACACTACGGTCCCGGCCCGAAATACACAAGCCCATCCTCTACGTTGACCGCAAGCAGTCATCCAAGGTGGGCTTCTTCTGTGATCTGGTCGCTGGCGCTGCTTGGCAGGATGCGCTCATTGAGGCGCCCTCAGTTCGAGGGCGCTTTTGTTCCAGTGAGCGGGGGCATGGCAACAGCTTGTAAGCCGTTGAGCTGAGCTGGACGCGAAACAAAAAACACTTCCGGGCGAATTAAGACTCCCCAGGACGGTACATCGGTTATGGTGGGTAACTTAAATCACTAAGGAATCGCCTGATGCCAAAACCAAACTACCAATTCGAAAAAAGGCAGCGGGAGCTCGAGAAAAAGAAAAAGAAGGCTGAGAAGGCTCAGCGCAAAGCCACAGGGCCCGAAACAGCTGCGCCAGTCCTGAACTCTGAGGCACTGGTTGAGAACAAGTAGGTAAGGGATAGGCTTTGTGTCGGTGCGACTTTTGAGAGCCTCAAAAGAGCTGCGCCGGCATTTAGATAAGCGGCTTACCAAAGCATGATCAATGGTGCCTGGATATCTACAGCCTTGAACTTTGGAAGCTGGAAAAAGATTGCCTGCTAGATGAGTCATCGCGCAGACAATTTTTTTCCAAAACCGGAACACATGCTGGAACAGTTCCCGGAACGTCTTCAAAATATATAGCATTACATCTTTGATGCCTGGGGTCGGAATCGACCCCCCACGTCTTGCGGCGGGGGATTTTGAGTCCCCTTGGTTGGGCGATCGATGAGCCGGGCTCGGGGCAGGCAAAACGTGTGGTATGGAGTATGGATTTCGCCGCGCCGTGTGCGCTGGCCGAGTTGTGAAATCGCTGGAAGGATCCGGCGTCCGGTGAGCCGGTGCAGAGCTACAACACGCTGACCATCAATGCCGACTCACATTCCCTGATGAGTCGCATGCACAAGCCAGATCCCAGGCTGCCGGCGGACCAGCAGGACAAACGCAGCGTGATACCGATCGAGATGCAGGGTGTGGACCAGTGGCTGGCGGGGACTCAGAAAGAAGCGTCTGAACTGTTGCGGCTGGCACCGGTCGGCGTGTTCGATGCCGTACCGGCCTGGTTCCAGGCGCCTGCTATCGGCCAGAAGCCCTTGCCTCGGGTTTTCACCCTCCCCCGCGTTTGAATGCTTTGACCTGCCACAACATGCCAAGCTTCAGTGATTGCCCCGTGCGCGGGCTTGCGTCCACACTCGACTTCGTTTCAAAAGTAACAAGTCATTAGCTGTGCGCCTACAAATCCCTGTCGCCTTCCAGGCTCTCACCCTGGCCACCTGCCAGACTGCTGTTCCCAGCTCCTTCACACGCTCCAGCTCCGCCGGACTGCTGGGCCTGCTGTGTCTGGGCTGGCTCTCGCCGGTGCTGTCCCAGCCGGTCTCTATTCCCGATGCGGGCAGCCTGCAGCGTGAGACCGAGCGCAGCCTTCAAGCGCCGGGTGCCATCCCCCAGTTGCGCGCCAAGCCGGCGCAGGAGCAAGCCGCAGACCCCGATGCCCCTCGCGTCACGGTGCAGCGCTTTGTCATCGAAGGCGCCCAACTGCTGCCAGAGCCCGCGCTGCAGGCCTTGCTGGCCGATTTGCAGGGCCATGCGCTGAGCATGCAGGAGCTGGAGCAGGCCGTGTCCCGCATAGAGCGGGCCTACCGCGATGCCGGCTGGTATGCCCGGGTCTGGCCGCCGCCGCAGGATGTCACCCAGGGCGTGGTGCACATCCAGGTGCTGGAGGGCCGCTTTGGCCAAGCCAGCGTGCAGCCTGCCGCATCGTCCGCCGGTGCTCCGCTGCGCGCCGATGCCCAGCGCGTTTTGCGCACCGTCACAGCAGGGCTGCAAGCAGGCCAGCCCCTGTCGGCGGTCAAGCTGGAGCGCGGCCTGCTGCTGGCCAACGACCTGCCCGGCATGGAGGCCACGGCCGTGCTGCAAGCCGGCCAGGCCACGGGCAGCAGCGACCTGGCCATCGAGGTCGCAGACCAGCCCCTGCTCACGGGCGATATGGCCCTCAGCAACTACGGCCTGCGCACCACGGGAAAGGGCCAGCTCTCGGGCGGGCTGGCCGTCAATAATCTCTCGGGCCGGGGCGACCAGCTCAGCCTGCGCATGCTGGGCTCGGCCCACCTGGGCAGCGTGCAGGCCCGCTACAGCCTGCCCCTGGGCTACGACGGCCTGCGCCTGGCGGTCTGGAGCTCGGCCATGGATTACAAGCTGGCCGGCAGCTACAGCAGCCTGGACGCCAAGGGCCAGGCCTACAGTGCCGGCATGGGTCTGAGCTATCCGCTGCTGCGTCAGCAGGCCCGCAATCTGCAGCTGCATGTGGGCCTGCAGCACCGCCGCTACGACGACGACATGCTGGACACGGCCGTGCGCCGCCAGCGCAACGAGGTCTTGAACTTAGGGCTCAGCGGCGACCTCAGCGACAGCCTGGGCGGCGGCGGCATCAACTGGGGTAGCGTGCAGCTGCTGCATGGTCGGCTGCGCATGCAGGCCAGCACCGGAGAAGTCACACAAGACGCGGCAGGCCCCAACACCCGGGATGATTACACCAAGCTGGCCTGGCAGGCCAACCGCCTGCAAAACCTGGCGGGCTGGCTGGGCCAGGGCTGGCAGCTGCAAGCCAGTGCCAGCGGGCAATGGGCCCATCAAAACCTGGGCAGCGCCGAGCGCATGAGCCTGGGCGGACCCGACCAAATCCGCGCCTACCCCGTCAACGAGGCCATGGGTGACCAAGGCCTGCTGCTCAAGCTGCAGCTGCAGCGCGAGCTGGGCAGTGCCCTGGGCGGGGGCTGGCAGGCCCAGCTGTTCTACGACTGGGGCCAGATCCGCCAGCACAAAAAGCCATGGCAGGGCTGGGATGGAGGCAGCGGCATGGCCAACAGCTACCACCTGGCCGGCTGGGGCCTGGGCCTGCGCTGGAGCGGCCAGGGCGACTGGCGTGGCTGGCAGGTGCAAGCCAGCGTGGCCACCCCGGTGGGCAACAACCCTGCTGCCAGCCAGGGGCGCAACAGCGACGGCAGCAGCCAGCGCAGCAGCCGGGGCTGGTTGGTACTCAGCCGCAGCTTCTAAGAGGTAAGGGGCGGCCCAGTCCCCATCGCTTGAACTCACAGAACCATCGCTGTCAGCGCAATACGGATAGGTGCGCACAGCGTTTTTTAACCCATTTTTTTGCAGGTGCATCGCATGAACCACTACTACCGCCTTGTACGCAGCGCCGACGGCACGCGCTATATGCCCGCCCCCGAAACCGCCAAGAGCCAGGGCAAGGCCAGCAAGGCCGTGGCCTCGGTCAGCGTGCTGCTGGGCCTGGTGGCGGCAGGGGGCAATGCCTGGGCCCAGGCGCCACCGGCCAATGCATTGCCTACCGGCGCCCAGGTAGCGGCTGGCCAGGCCAGCATCGGCCAAAACGGCAAGCAGATGACCATCAACCAGGGCAGCGACCGTGCCGTCATTAACTGGCAGGGCTTTGACATCGGCAGCCAGGCTGCCGTGCGCTTTAACCAGCCCGGCACCAGCTCCGTGGCCCTGAACCGCGTGGTGGCAGGCGACGCCAGCCAGATCCACGGCCAGCTCAGCGCCAATGGCCAGCTCTGGGTGCTCAACCCCAACGGCGTGGTGTTTGGTGCCGGCAGCCGGGTGGATGTGGGCGGCCTGGTGGCCAGCACCATGCACAGCAGCGACGCCGACTTCATGGCCGGCAAGGCCGTGTTCCATCGCAACGGCAGCACAGGTAGCGTCCTCAATCAAGGAGAGATCACCGCCCATGGCGATGGCGGCCAGGGCGGCCTGGTGGCCCTGCTGGCCCCCACCGTGAAAAACGAGGGCATCATCCGCGCCCAGCTGGGCAGCGTGGTGCTGGCCGCGGGCGATCGCATCACGCTCAGCACCGGCGTGGGCGGCAGGCTGCAGGTGGCGCCAGACCCGGCCACCGTGAAGACGCTGATCGAGAACAAGCAGCTCATCGTGGCCGACGGCGGCCAGGTGCTGATGACCAGCCGCGCCGCCGATGCGCTGTCGGCCGGCGTGGTCTCCAACAGCGGCGCCGTGCAGGCCCGCACCCTGGCCCACCAGGAAGGCCGCATTGTGTTGCTGGCCGATATGCAGCATGGCAGCACCCAAGTGGCAGGCCTGCTGGACGCCAGCGCCCCCGATGGCGGCAATGGTGGCTTTGTGGACACCAGCGCCGCCCAGGTGCAGATCCAGGCCGGCACCCGCGTGACCACCCAGGCCGCCAGTGGCAAAACCGGGCAGTGGCTGATCGACCCCACGGACTTCACCATCAGCGTCGGCGAAGCTACCCAGACAGACAGCGGCATTGGCGCAGACACCCTGGTTGCCAACCTGGCCAGCACCGATGTCACACTGCAAACCGTTGCCGCCGGCAGCGACAAGGGCAGCATCCATGTGAATGCCGATGTGCGCTACGACGCCAACCAGCTCACGCTCAATGCCCACCACGACATCAACATCAACGCCACCATGGATGTGGGCGGCACGGGCAGCCTGGCGCTGAACCATGGCAATACCCTGGGCAACGCCGCGACTGCTCCGGCAGCAGACAGCCAGCTGAGCATCAATGGCCGCGTGAACTTTGCGCAAGCCGGTGCGGGCCTGCTCAGCATCAACGGCCATGGCTATACCGTGATCAACGATGTGGCCGCCCTGCAAGACATGGACAGCAATCTGGGCGGCAAATACGCCCTGGGTGCCGACATCGACGCCAGCGCCACAGCCGGCTGGAACCTGAATGCCGGCATCTACAACGGCTTTGTACCCATTGGCAGCAACAGCGATAGCACCGACGCCACGCGCTTTACCGGCAGCTTCGATGGCCTGGGCCACAGCATCCGCGATCTGACGGTCAATGTGAATCAGCCGCTGGGCAGCTATGGCTACAGCTAT
>NZ_AHIL01000050.1 GCF_000241525.1 Comamonas testosteroni ATCC 11996 | reverse complement strand
CTATCTTCAGCCGCCGAACATCCTGGCGCAATGATTCAACTTGGCGCCTGAGTGCTGCTTCATCCAACACTGGCGATCGCTTTGGACTGTGTTTCATCGAGGCAGGGGCACAAGGGCCAAGCAACTGATTTTTCCAGTTGTACAAGGTCCCCCTACACACCCCTAACTTGTCCGCAATCTCCTGTGCAGTTGATTGACGGGTACACAGTTGCACCACGCCCTCACACATCAAAGTATCAGGCTTTGTAGCCGGCCAAGATCTGCCTACTCTCGATTTGCAGGTGTCAGAGCAGTCTTGCCGAACCCACGCAGTCAACGTTCCTCGACCCGGATAACCCAAAGCCCTCATCGTTGCAGCAATACAGCGATCATGGGCGAGGTAATGAGCAACCGCCACCTCCCTTTGCTTCAGAGAATATTTTGGTGCTCTTGGAGCTTGGCTTGCTGGCAAATCCTGATGCTTCAGGTAGCGCTGATACCAGCCTTTCAATGCGTTCTTGGTTGGGTACCCCAACTGGCGAATCGTGGCTCTGGCACGCAAGCCAAGCTTGATGTAAAGCTCAACTGCACGAATCCTGTCTGCGTATGAGTACATGAA
>NZ_AHIL01000051.1 GCF_000241525.1 Comamonas testosteroni ATCC 11996 | reverse complement strand
AGTGCTTTGGACATTTTTGATCTTCCTTGTGAGGTTTGTTCAAGACACTACGACTTCGCGGAACATGCCTGCATCCATGTGGAACATCAGGTGGCAATGCCATGCCCAGCGCCCCAGAGCATCTGCCGTCACCAAGAAGCTGATGCGTTGTGCAGGCTGTACTGGCAAGGTGTGTCGACGGGCGAGGAATCGACCATCAGGGCTCTCCAGTTCACTCCACATCCCATGCAAGTGCATAGGGTGAGTCATCATCGTGTCGTTGTGCAGGATGACTCGCAAACGCTCGCCGTGACGGAAGTGAACAGGCGTTGATTGCCCGAACTCCAATCCATCAAGAGACCAGGAATATCGCTCCATATTCCCCGTCAGGTGCAACTCCACCTCTCGTCCAGGACCGCGCGAGTCCATCGGACCTGAAGGTGTATGCAGATCTGCCAAGGTCAGCACCCGTCTGCCGTTATTGCGCAGACCGATACCGGGATCGTCAAGATTGGTGCGGGCCATATCGACTCGCATATCTGTTCTTGCGCCATATTCAGTGCGAGCATGGCGTGCGGTGGTGCTGGGCACTGCCAAGCTCCCAGCAGGCTTGACATGCTGACTATGGTCCATCGCCATACCACCGTGATTCATGCCGGCCATCGCACCATGATCCATGCCGGCCATTGCCCCCGACATACCAGCCATCCCGGCCATACCC
>NZ_AHIL01000052.1 GCF_000241525.1 Comamonas testosteroni ATCC 11996 | reverse complement strand
GTTGCTGAAGCTGTAGCCAGAGCTATCAAGGTACTGCGGCTGAGTCACATTGACCGTCAGATCGCGGATGCTGTGGCCCAGGCCGTCGAAGCTGCCGGTAAAGCGCGTGGCGTCGGTGTTGTCGCTGTTGCTGCCAATGGGCACAAAGCCGTTGTAGATGCCGGCATTCAGGTTCCAGCCGGCGGTGGCGCTGGCATCGATATGGTTGACCAGTGCATAGCGGCCTGCCAGATCGTTCTGTATGGCCTGCAATTGCTGCACATCCTGAATGGCGGTGTACAGCGGCGGGCGGCTGGCATGGCTGACGCTGCTGGGCACATCGGTCTTGATAAATACCTGATTGCCTGCCATCCCCAGCAGATAAGGCGTGCTTTGGTTGCCTGCATTGCCCCAGACCGTGCCCCATGCAAAACCACGCAAGGTGGCTGGCATGGAACATTTGCTCCGTGGTCAGCCCCGTTGCACCAGCGGCGCTGCCGCCGCCCACCGCATTGGTGGCCAGGTCTTTGTTCCAGTAGCTTTGGCTGATGCTGCCGTTATTCATCCCCACCAGCGCGCCCGCGGAGTTGTCGTAGCTCCCCCCCGATGCCGTGGCACTGCCCGTGGCATAGCTTTGGCTGATGTTGCCGTAGCTGTTTATCCCCACCAGCGCGCCCGCGGAGTTGTCGTAGCTCCCCGATGCCGTGGCACTGCCCGTGGCATAGCTTTGGCTGATGTTGCCGTCGAAGTTCTCCCCACCAGCGCGCCCGCGGAGTTTTTGCTGTAGCCTCCCGCCCCCCTCTGCCGTGGCGCTGCCCGTGGCATAGCTTTGGCTGATGTTGCCGAAGATGTTCCACCCCACCAGCGCGCCCGCGTAGTTGTAGGAGTTGCCATCTTTGGCCGTGGTGCTGCCTATGGCAGAGCTTTTGGAGGATAGCGCCCCTGTTCAACCCTACCAGCGCGCCCGCGTAGTTGCCGCTCCGCCTCGA
>NZ_AHIL01000053.1 GCF_000241525.1 Comamonas testosteroni ATCC 11996 | reverse complement strand
ATTGAAGCTGATGCTGTAGTTGCTGTTGGCCAAGCTGCCCTGGTGGATGGCATAGCTGCCCACGTTTTCACCAGCAGCACGGCCCAGGCTTCCGCCCAGGCTGTCGCCGTGGATCAAGCCACTGCTGGTGTACTTCAGGTCATCGGCATCGCCATAGACCTTGCTGGCCGCATCGGCCGTCACGGTCAGTGAGGCTTGGGTGATTTCAAAGCTGCCTTGGTAGCTGATGTCGTAGCCTTGCTGGTTTGAATACAGCCCACTTACCAAGAGTCCGCCATTTTTTGCGCTGTAGTTGCCGGCGTTCTTATTGTTGCTTTGGTAGCTGAGGTCGCTGCCTGCACCGCCTAGAACAACACTTGGTGCAATGCTGTAATCCGAGCCGCCGATTACGCCGCTGCCTGTGGTGCCATCGTAGGTCTTGCTCGCTAATGCTCCCAGGTCCACCGTGACCTGCTTTAAAAACGTGCGCAGCAACGGCGTGCTGTGACCTTCGTAAATGCGCCAGGCTGCGCCCGTGCCGCCCTGGTCATCAATATCGCTGCCCCAGGCCGCAAAGCTGCTGGCTTTTTGGAACTCGGCATCCGTGAGCCCCTGGGATTCGGCATCTAAACCGCTGTTATTTCCCACCCCTGGTTGCCCGGGATTGCGGTCCGCGCTCCAGTAGCTTTGGCTGATGCTGCCGTAGTTTTCCCCCGCCAGCGCGCCCGCGAAGTTGGCGTTGCCATCTTTGGCTGTGGCGCTGCCCGTGGCATAGCTTTGGCTGATGTTGCCGTTGATGTTCACCCCCACCAGAGCGCCCGCGGAGTTGCCTGAGCCCCCCTCTGCTGTGGCGCTGCCCGTGGCATAGCTTTGGCTGATGCTGATGCTGCCGCTGCCTGTGGCATAGCTTTGGCTGATGTTGCCGCCGTGGTTTTTCCCCACCAGCGCTCCCGCGGAGTTGCCGGAGCCCCCCTCTGCCGTGGCGTTGCCCGTGGCATAGCTTTGGAGGATAGCGCCGCTGTTCCACCCCGCCAGCGCGCCCGCGGAGTTCCAGACCCCCCCCGATGCCTTGATGCTGGCATTGTCCAGGCCCACATGGGCAATGCGCGCAGCGCTGCCGGTAGCACCAAACAGGCCCGC
>NZ_AHIL01000054.1 GCF_000241525.1 Comamonas testosteroni ATCC 11996 | reverse complement strand
ACCAGCAGCAGCGCGATCTGGTGGCCCAGGGTCAGATGGGTATCGGTCGCCTGGGCAATGAACAACGCGGCCAGCGTCATGTAGATATTGGTGCCATCCAGGTTGAAGGAGTAGCCGGTGGGCACGACCAGACCGACGACGGACTTGCTGCAGCCGGCTTTTTCCATCTTGTGCATCAGCGAAGGCAGAGCCGATTCGGAAGACGATGTACCCAGCACCAGCAGCAGCTCGTCCTTGAGGTACTTGATCAGCTTGAGCACGGAGAAGCCGCAAAAGCGCGCCACGGCACCCAAAATCACCAGCACGAACAGGGCCGAGGTGATGTAGAAGGTCAGCACCAGCTCGGCCAGGTTGACCAGCGAGCCCAGACCGAACTTGCCGATGGTGAAGGCCATGGCACCAAACGCGCCGATGGGAGCGAACTTCATCACGATGTTGACCAGCTTGAACACGGGCTTGGTCAGGCTTTCAAAGAAGTTCAGCACGGGCTTGCCGGCCTCGCCGACCATGGCCAGGGACACACCGAACAGCACGGCCACCAGCAGCACCTGCAGGATGTTGTCACCCACGAACGGACTGATCAGCGTCTTGGGGATGATGTCCATCACGAAGCCGGTCAGCGTCATCTCGTGCGACTTGGCCACATAGCCCTTGACGGCCGTCTGGTCCAGATCGGCGGGGTTGATGTGCATGCCGGCGCCGGGCTGCATCACATTGGCCACGATCAGACCCACGACCAGCGCCAGTGTGGAGAAGGTCAGGAAATACGCCATGGCCTTGCCGAACACACGGCCCACGGCGCTCAGGTGCGTCATGCTGGCGATGCCGGTAACGATGGTCAGGAAGATCACCGGCGCGATGATCATCTTGATGAGCTTGATGAAGGCATCGCCAAAGGGCTTCATGGCCTCGCCATAGGCGGGCTCGAAATGCCCCAGCAGCACGCCCACGATGATGGCGAACACCACCTGGAAGTAGAGCTGACGGTAGAACGGCAAGTGCTCGCGCGGAGCAGATTCGGTGGGCAGAGTGTGCACGCTGCATCTCCAAGATTGCGGGCGCACCACCGTGGTGCGCCGAATTGCTGCCGTTTGTACTCCCGCGCCCTTTTTGTGCCGATAACCCATTGGTATTAGGTCGGGGTGCGCTCCTAGGGAGAGCATGCACCAACTTAGGGAAATCCCTAGGCGTCAAAATCCGCACTGAACCTGCTCCAGAGCCACACTGGGCTCCTTGATCACCCGCCCTCGTCATGCGTCTTGCGCGAAACCTTGCCCGAAACCGACTCTTTCTGACCCTTGTCATCGTACTCAGCGGCATGCTGTTGAGCATGTGGGCTGCCAGTCGCGTCGCGCTACAGACCTCTTTGCACGATGAAAGCGAGAGCGTGCAGCGCCAGCTCACGCTCTATGCACAGGCCATGGTGCAGCGCGTGGATCGCTACCGCACCCTGCCCGAGGTGCTGGCGCTCGATGCCGAACTCAAGAGCGCGCTCAGCCACCCGCTCAGCGCCACCGAGGTGGACAGGCTCAACCACAAGCTGGAGCAGGCCAACGGCGCCAGCCAGGCCTCCACGCTGACTCTCATCGACAAAAGCGGCAAGGCCCTGGCCGCCAGCAACTGGCGCGACTCGCACAGCAATGTGGGCGAGGACTACAGCTTTCGCCCCTATGTGACCCAGGCGCTGAGCCAGGGCAGTGGCCGCTTCTACGGCATAGGCATGACCACCGGACTGCCCGGCTACTTTCTTTCCCAGGCCATTCATGATGATGACGGTTCGGTGCTTGGACTCATCGCCATCAAGATCCTGTTTCAGGAGCTCGAAGGCGAGTGGAGCCAGTCGCCCGACATCGTCTTCGCCTCGGACGAGCATGGCGTGGTCTTTCTCTCCAACCGCGACGAATGGCGCTACCGCCTGCTGGAGCCGCTGTCCAGCAGCGACCAGCAGGTAGTGCGAGACACCCATCAATACGCGGGCCAGGCCCTGATTCCGCTGGGCTATCGCACCAGCCGGCAGCCTGCTGGCATCGGCATGCTGGCCCATTTCAGCCAGCCGCCACTGGTCGACCCCATGCTCTGGCTGCGCATGGAACTGCCCGAAAGCCAATGGCAGCTGCACCTGCTGCACGACATCGCCCATAGCCAGACAGCCAGCCACTGGGCGGCAGTGGCCGCTGGCGGCCTGTGGCTGGCCGCATCGCTGCTGGTGCTCTACATCCGCCAGCGCCAGCGCCTGGCAGCCCTGCGCCAGCGCAGCCGCAAGGAGCTGGAGACCGTTCTGCACCAGCATGCGCAGGAGCTGCGCACCGCGCAGGACGGCATTGTCCAGGCCGCCAAGCAGGCCGACACCGGACTTTCGCGCAGCCTGCAGCACCTGCCGCAAGGCGTGGTGGTGGTGGACCCGCAGCTGCGGCTGGTGGCCTGGAACTCGCGCTATGTGGAGCTGTTCCGCTACCCGCCCGAGCTGATGCATGTGGGCCAGCCCATTGAGGCCCTGATACGCCACAACGCCAGGCGCGGCCTGCTGGGCAAGGGCGATGTGGAGCCTGCGATTCAGCGCCGGCTCCAACATCTGCGCAGCGGCAGCCCCCATCTGCACGAAAGCGCCAAGGGCGACGGCACGGTGCTGGAGATCCGCGGCAACCCTCTGCCCGATGGCGGCTTTGTCACCAGCTATGCCGACATCACCAGCTACAAGAACACGGCGCGCGAGCTGCGCAATCTGGCCGATACGCTGGAAAAGCGCATTGCCGACCGCACCCGGGACCTGGCCAAGGCCAAACAGGAGGCCGAGCGCGCCAATCGCTACAAGACCCGCTTTGTCGCCTCGGCCGTGCATGACCTGCTGCAGCCGCTGAATGCGGCGCGCATCTTCACCAGCCTGCTACCCACCTATCTGCACGATGATGCGGGCCGCCAGTTGGCCCAGCGGGTGGACAAGGCCCTGGCCTCGCAGGACGCCATCCTCACCAGCCTGCTCGATATCTCGCGCATGGAATCGGGCCAGCTCGAAGTCCGTGTGCGCGATTTCGCGCTCAGCTCCTTGCTGGAAGTGGTGCACAACAATTTTGCACTGCAGGCCGAAAGCGAGGGCCTGAGTCTGCACTGCATGCCCAGCCAGCTGATCGTGCGCAGCGACGAGGCCCTGCTGCGTCGCATACTGCAGAACTTCGTCTCCAACGCCATCCGCTACACGCGCAAGGGCCGTATCGTCGTGGGCTGTCGCCGCCAGGGCGACCAGGTGCGCATCGAGGTGCATGACCAGGGGCCGGGCATCCCCCAGAGCCTGCAAAAGGAAATCTTCGAAGAGTTCCGCCGCCTCGACGAAGGCCATGCCGACGACCGCGGCACCGGCCTGGGCCTGGCCATCGTGGAGCGCTTGGGCAGATTGCTGGACCATGAGATCGGCCTGCGCTCCACCCTGGGCAAGGGAAGCGTCTTCTGGGTCAAGGTTCCACTGGGGCAAGCTGCAGCATTGACGCCGGTATCGCAGCAGCCGTCTCCAAGCGCCCGCGTGGACAGCCCGCTGCAAGGCGGCACCGTCTGGTATGTAGAGGACGATCCCGCCACCCGCGACGCCACCTGCGCCCTGCTCGAGCGCTGGGGCTGTGATGTGCCGCTGGCCGCCAACGCCCCTGAAGCCCTGGCCTATGCAGCGCCCGGCAATGCTCCGCAACTGGTGCTGCTCGATGTGCATCTGGGCCAGCTCTACGGCCCCGATGTCTATGCCCAGCTCTGCGAGCGCTGGGGGCAGCAGCCTCCGGTCATCCTGCTGACCGCCGAAGGCGACAGCACCCTGCGCCGCCAGGCTGCCGAACGCGGCTGGGGCTTTCTGGCCAAGCCGGTCAGACCGCCGGCGCTGCGGGCGCTGATGAGCCAGACTTTTCTGCGCGGACGAGATGGCGGCAGCGCCTGAGAAACAAAGTCATTTCCAGCGGCGGCGCTTTCAGTGCATCGCACTCTCGCTATGAATTCAGGAAGAGCGACCCTCTGCACGCCGTGGCTGCGCAAGCCGAGCGGCGGATTCTTCGATATGCTGCTGCTGCCTCTGCGGTATTTCCGGCCCGCAGCTCACGCCACTCAGGCCAGACCGCATGCACCATCATCCCGTTGAATCCGCCGTTCCGCCCGGCAGCCGCATCGCAGATCGATTGGCCGGAGCCAGCTTTCACGACTCCTGGAGCATCATCTCGGACGCCACAGGCCTGTCTGCACTGGACCACTTCATTCTTGCCGCGCGCAAAACGCCGCGCTGGATTGAAATCTGCATGCGTGCGCGCAATCTGGTCGGCGGCCTGGCGGGGCTCAAGAACCTGGGCACCCTGTCGGCCCTGAAGCCCGGAAAGCCAGCAGCCAGCTACGGCCCGGGCGATAGGGTCGGCATCTTCACGGTGTTCGAGAACACCTTTGATGAAGCCCTGATTGGTGACGACGACAAGCATCTGAAGGTCGTGCTCAGCATTCACCGCA
The DNA here is from genome assembly GCF_000241525.1 of Comamonas testosteroni ATCC 11996. Classification (GTDB taxonomy): domain Bacteria; phylum Pseudomonadota; class Gammaproteobacteria; order Burkholderiales; family Burkholderiaceae_C; genus Comamonas; species Comamonas testosteroni. The sequence goes on along the minus strand of NZ_AHIL01000054.1, from coordinate 67,475 downwards.
AGAGCGACATCAGCTCCCTGGACACCGTCATCACCGTCACCACCGTCGTGCATGTCAAGAACGCACTGGGCCGCCTCTACATGCTGCCCGTCAAACCCATGCACAGGCTGATCGCTCCTGCCGTGCTGTCCTCCCTGGGAGGACGAACCCATGCCGCATGAGGAGGCACACCTCTGCATGCCAGCTCTTGATTAGACGGTTGCAGAAGACATGCGCGACTACGACAGCCTGGCTCATCGACACAGCAGCAAAGACATGTGCGTGGACAAGCCCATGTCACTCATCGCCAATCTGATTGGCTTTCTGCCTACAGAGGAAGACCTGCACTATGCGCTGGGCTTTTATGCCGGAGGCAGCGGCATTGACGACCGCCTGGCTGTGCGCTGCCGAATCGATCTCGCTCATTGGCCCGATGTGGTCAGCAGGCTGCGTCTGAAGTCTGTGCATGAAGTATCGTTGGACGCCGACTGGCAAGAGGATTTCCTCTGGCTGATCGATGCGCAAGATGTAGAAGGCCCGCTCCAAGCCCATTGTCATCGCTTCATCAATGCGGCGAGACAGGGTTTTCAGGACGAAGTCGATCATCGTTGGGAGATCTTTTTCTCTCACGGCAGCGATATCAATGCATGGTGTGCGGTCTGGCGTAGCCAGGAGCATCTGAACTATCTAAGCTTCGAGCAGGGCTGACATCCCGATGGCGGCCCGTCTCAACACAGGGGGATCGCCAGATGCTGAAGTCCTATCGTGCCAGCTGCCATTGCAGCCGGGTTCAGATTGAAGTCGGCCTCGATCTGAGCCAGCCCAGCTATCGCTGCAACTGCTCCATCTGCAGACGCAGCCGGTTCTGGCCCGCCATCGCCAGCCCCGAAAATTTCCGCCTTATTACGGGCGAGAAGGAACTCACCCTCTATGTGTTTGGCTCGCAAAAGAACCAGCATTTCTTCTGCAAACGTTGCGGCATCCGCGTCTTTGGTGTGGGCCACGACACGCCGATAGGCCAGATGTACGGCATCAATATCGGTTGCCTGGAAGATCTGTCGGAGGAGGAGCTTTCGCGAATTCCCATCACGTATGTCGATGGCATGCACGATCGCTGGGACGCTACGCCGGAGTTTTTCTCGCACTTGTAGCCATCGAACTGCGACGACGGCTTGCAGCGGCAAGCTGCGTAGAAAAGAGGTCAAAAAGGCCTCAATCCATTACCAACAAAGCGCAGCAAGCTATCAGGACAGATGGCCTTTGAGCCACCAGGGCAGTCAAACCTCGTGATCGTTTTCCAGGCTCTTGACCAGCACCGCGGCCTGGGTGCGTGAATAGCATTCGAGCTTCTTGAGAATTGCCGTCACATGGACCTTGACGGTGTTCTCGGCCAGGCCCAACTCGTGCGCGATCTGCTTGTTGAGCAGCCCGTCGGCAATGCACAGCAGCACGCGAAACTGCTGGGGCGTGAGCTGGGCCAGACGAGCGGCCAGGGCCGCATCGGCCTCCGAGCGCTCGGCCACCATGGAGGGAAAGCTGATATCCCCGCTCAGCACATCGTCAATCGCGGCACTCATATCGTCTGCCGCCGCGGACTTGGAGATAAAGCCTGCCGCGCCGAACTGCTGGGCGCGGCGGATGATGCGAGGGTCGTCATTGGACGAGATGATGATCACCGGCACCTGCGCATATTCGCCGCGCAGATGCAGCAGGGACGAGAAGCCGCGCGCGCCGGGCATGGCCAGGTCCAGCAGCACCAGCTCGATCTCGGGATGATCCTGCATCGCCGCGCCCAGGGTCTGGGCGCTGGCCGCCTCCACAATGCGAAATTGCGGAAAGCGGTCGTGCAGCACCTGGATCAGCGCTGCGCGAAACAGCGGGTGATCGTCGGCAACGAGAAGAGTGGGCTCGGACATGGCCCGCAGTCTGCCACGGCTGGCACGGCGCTGCATCTGCAAAAACGCATATCCCGCAGCACCCGGGCCTGTCCGTCACCCAGGCTGCGGCCCACTGAGTCCGGATCTCAATCGAGCTTGATGTTGTTGGCCGTGATCACACGGCCCCATTTGCTGCGCTCGTTGCCGACAAATTTCTCCATCTGCTCGGAGCTGCCAGGCATGGGCTCGACCCCCATGGCTGCCAGACGGGCCTTGGTGCGCGTGTCGGCCAGCGCAAACTGCAGCGACTGGCTGAACTTCTTGACCACCTCGGCCGAGCTGCCCTTGGGCACGACGATGCCTTGCCAGGCATAGCCCTCGAAGCCCTTGAGGCCTTGCTCCTGCAAGGTGGCGACCTTGGGCAGCACATCGATGCGGGCCGGGCTGGCCACGCCTATGGCCTTGAGCTTCTTCTCGCCGAGGAAGGGAATGATGGTGGCGCTGTCGGCCCACATGGCGGGAATCTGGCCGCCGATCACATCCTGCACTGCGGGCGCCGCACCGCGATAAGGAACATGGGTCATATTGCCCAGGCCCACTTCTTCGCGGAACAGCTCGCCAACCAGATGATGAGGGCTGCCCAGGCCGGCCGAGCCCCAGCTCACGCCGGTCTTCTGCTGCTTGGCCCAGGCGACAAACTCGGTCAGATTGCTGACCGGCACATCGTTGTTGACCACCAGCAGCATGGGAAAGCGCACCAGCATGCCCACGGGCTTGAAGTCTTTCTCGGCGTTGTAGTTGAGCTTGCGGAACAGAAACGGGTTGGCAGCCAGCGTGGCGAAGTCGGCCGTGAACATCAGGTTGCCAAAGTCATGCGAGCGCGCGCTGTACTCGGCTGCGATATTGGTTCCCGCGCCGGGCTTGTTGTTGATGACGATGGGGCGCTCCAGATTGCGGCCCATGGCCTCTGCAATCACGCGGGCCACCACGTCGGAGCCCCCGCCTGCGGCGTAGCCTATGACCCACTCCAGGGGCTTTTCCTGTGCCATGGCGGCCGGCCCTGCCGCCCAGGCCAGCGTCGAGCAGGCCAGTGCGGCCAGAAACTGTTTGCGTTGCATCATCCTTGTCTCCTTGATTCTTGGCCCCTTGAATAGATTTTGGTGACGGGGCCTTTAGGGGATGGCGCAGCTGCCGCCAGGCCGGCGGCGCGCTGCATCTCAAACGGCAGCGTGTACCGGGGCAACCGGTGTCACGGCGCCGCGCTCGCCCGGGTCTGCGCCGGCAGGAGAGAATCCTGCGCTGGCGCGGGCCAGTTCGAGCGCATGCAGCAAGGTCTCTTGATGGCCGATGTGATTGGCCAGCAGCAGCACCAGGCGGGCATTGAGGGCATGGCTTTGCGCGGTTTCCAGGCCCTGATGCGTGGCGATAAGGGCTTCATAGAAATCGTCGCAGGCTTGCAGATTCGGGTGTGTGGACAGCAGCATGGCGGTCTCCTGACAAAAATGGGGGGAATCCTTTGGTGGGCCTCCACCAGGGACAGCTAGCAAGGGCCGCCCCGCAGCGAGGCTGTCGTCCCCCTCCCGCGTAGCGAGAGAGGGGGAAGGCGCGAAGCGACTCAGGGGGAGGCTCTTTGCAACGCAGCACGCACGCCAGCCTCGTCGGGACGGCGCCAGCGCGCGCAGACATGCTGGTCGGGGCGCAGCAGATAGCAGGTGCCGGGGCGCGCATCCAGGCGCTGCGCGGCCAGACCCTGCACATCCAGCAGATCGGCTTGCGCGGTCCAGACATCGCCCTCGGCGGCTATGGATAGATTGAGCACACCGTCAAGCTCGCGTGCCCAGGCCGGCGTGGAGCCGAAATGCAGCAGCGTGAAGTCCGGGCCCAGGGCCCGCAGCAGCCATGTGGTCTGGCTGTCGCCGGGGCGGCGCATGGGCGCGTCGCTGAGCACGGCACCGGGCAGTTGCGAGCCTGCGAAGACCTCGCTGTCCGGCGTGTTGAGCGGCGAATGCTGCAGCGTGGCCGGCACCGACAGCCGCCCGCTGTTGACGATGCGACGCGCAAACTCATGCTCGCGCGCCAGCTCCAGCGCCGCATCGCGAAACAGGCGGCTGATCTCGCTCTTGGGCGTGATGAAGTCGGTGGCGCGTGTGGAGTTGCGGATGTTCTCGTCGGCCGCGTACTCGCGCTCGGTGCCGTAGGTCGCGATCAGCGCAGCATCGGCCTGGCCGCGCAGCACGCGGTCGAGCTTCCAGGCCAGGTTCTCGGCATCCTGCACGCCACTGTTGGCGCCGCGTGCGCCGAAGGGCGAGACGCCATGCGCGCTGTCGCCCGCAAAGACCACGCGGCCGTGGACGAAGCGGTCCATGCGCAGGCAGGCAAAGGTGTAGACGCTGGCCCATTCGAGCTCGAAATCCGCGTCCTTGCCCAGCAATGCGCGGATGCGCGGCAGGATGTTCTCGGGCTTTTTCTCCTCCTCGGGATCGGCCTCCCAGCCCAGCTGGAAGTCGATGCGCCAGACATCGTCGGGCTGGCGATGCAGCAGCACGCTCTGGCCTGGATGAAACGGCGGATCGAACCAGAACCAGCGCTCGGTCGGGAAATCCGCATGCATCTTCACATCGGCAATCAGAAACCGGTCGCGGAAGATGCGGCCATGGCTTTCCTGGCCCATCAGGCCGCGCAAGGGAGAGCGCGATCCGTCGCAGGCCAGCACCCACTGGGCATCGATCCGGTACTCGCCCTCGGGCGTTTCCACTGTCAGCTCCGCCCCATCGTCGCGTGGCGCCAGCGCCGTGACCTTGTTGTGCCAGCGCAGGTCGATCAGCGGCAGCTGCAGGGCGCGCTCGACCAGATAGGCTTCGGCGTAGTACTGCTGCAGATTGATGAAGGCCGGGCGCTCGTGGCCGGCCTCGGGCAGCAGGTCGAACTGGTAGAGCGACTGATCCCTGGCAAACACCTTGCCCAGATTCCAGGACACGCCCTTGTCCACCATGGGCTGGCCCACGCCCAGGCGGTCCCAGATCTCCAGCGTGCGCTTGGAAAAGCAGATGGCGCGCGAGCCTGTGGACAGCTTGCAGTCGTTATCGAGCACCACCACCGGCTGGCCGCGCTGCGCCAGATCGATGGCCAGAGACAGGCCCACGGGCCCGGCGCCGACGACGACCACGGGGTGGCGAGCTGGCGCATCGGCATCCTGGTCCGCGTGACGTCGATAGGGAATCTGGATGGACTGAATGTCGGCGGCGCTGCCGCGCAGTGCGTCAAGAGAAATGGCGGTGGTGGACATGGCGTTCATCGGTGCGCAAACCCTGAAAAGCGTGGATCTGTTTCTTGGGGCAATAAACGCCCCTCCGGCTCTTGGCGACCGGATTCAAACTCTGTCTTTTTGATAGCTGCTACCGCTTGTAAAGCAATGAATTCAATATCTTTTCAATTTGAATTCATTGCAAATCAAGCGCAAGTAGCTCCTGTTTTAGATAGCTTTGTCGTTGACCGCCGCGCCAAGCGCAAAAGACTGCCAGCCGGGCGGCCCAGGAGGCGACTAGCCTTCCAGCGCCAGCCACATCTCGCGGTCGCGCTCGGCGGTCCAGATGCGCGGGTCGGCGTGGCCCGATGCCTCGTCGTAGGCGCGTGTCACGTCGAAGGGCATGCAGTGGTTGAAGATCACCCAATGGCCGTATTTGGGCTGCAGCTTGGCAAAGGCTGCCTCGTAGACCTTGCGCAGGTCCTTCCTGGCATCCGCACCGGCCTTGACCTCGGCCCACAGGTCGCTGATGAAGTTGCGCGTGCCTGCCAGGCCGGCCTGCACTTCGGCGGCGTTCTGCAGTGCAGCACCGCGGCCAGGCACCAGCTTTTCGGGCTTGAGGGCGGCAATCGCATCCAGCGTCTGCGGCCAGTCCTGGAAGTAGGCATCGCCGGCATAGGGCGTGGCATCGAACTCGACCAGATCGCCGCTGAACAGCACCTTCTCCTGAGGCAGCCAGACCACGGTATCGCCTTTGGTGTGGCCGCGGCCCAGCTGCAGGATCTGCACCTCGAGCTTGCCCAGCCACAGCGTCATCTTGCCGGTGAAGGTCATGGTCGGCCAGGTCATGCCCTCGGGCACGCTCTCGACGTTCTGGAACAGGCGCGGAAAGCGGCCGATCTCGCTGGCCTTGTCCTGCTCGCCGCGCTCGACGATGAGGTCGTAGGTGTCCTGGCTGGCAATGATGTGCTCGGCGCCATAGGCCGAGGCACCCAGCACGCGCACCGCGTGGTAATGCGACAGCGTGACGTATTTGATGGGCTTGTCCGTGACCTCGCGAATGCGGCGGATCACGTCCTCGGCCATGACGGGCGTGGCCTGGGTGTCGATGACCATCACGGCGTCGTCGCCAATGATGATGCCGGTGTTGGGGTCGCCCTCGGCCGTGTAGGCATAGGCATGTTCGGAGAGCTTGTCGAAGCTCACCTTCTTGACTTCAAGGTCGGCGGCGGAGGCAAAGGTCTTGGTGCTCATCGTTGCAATCTCTTTGTTTTAAACAAATGCATTCATCTTTATCGAATTTCTGAATGCTAGTTATAAATTCAACATTGCACAATCGATTTGTCATAGTGAAAAACCCTGCAGGGCTTCCAGCCGCTTTTCCGCCGTCACAATGCCGTCATGCCTCATGCCAACTCTTCTTTGACCGACGCCCGTTTGATGCTTGAATCCAGTGACGACGAACCCACGCGCGCACCGCGCGGCATACAGAGCGTGGAAGTCGGCGGCCAGTTGCTCAAGGTGCTGGCGCGCACGGGCCGGCGCATGGCGCTCAAGGATCTGGCACGCGAGGCGGAGATGACGGCAGCCAAGGCCCACCCCTATCTGGTGAGCTTTTGCAAGCTGGGCCTGATGGAGCAAGATCGCGTCAGCGGCCATTACGGCCTGGGGCCGCTGGCCATCCAGATGGGTCTCATCAGCCTGCAGCAGGCAGATCCCGTGCGCATGGCGATTGCCGAGCTGCCCGCTCTGGCGCAAGAGGTGGGCTACACCGTATCGGTATCCATGTGGAGCGGCCAGGGGCCGACCATCATCCGCGTCGAGGAAGGCCCGACCCATGTCTATGTGGCCATGCGCCACGGCACCCCGGCCTCCTTGCGCCATACCGCCACGGGCAAGATTTTTGCGGCCTTTGGCGAGCCGGCCCGCATCGCACCGCTGCTGCAGGCCGAAGGCCACAGCCTGGACGAGCCTGCGTTTGCCAAGGAACTGGACTCCATTCGCAGCAACCACCTGAGCGTGGTCGAAAACCAGTTGCTCTCAGGCGTAAGCGCGCTGGCGGTGCCGGTGTTCGACGGCTTCGGCCAATTGGTGCTGGCGATTGCCGCCATCGGCCCTTCGGTCACGCTGACGCTGGACCCCGCCGGTCTGCCGGCCCGCAAGCTGCAGGCCCAGGCGCGTGCGCTGTCCCAGCGCCTCGGAGCCCCGGCTGCGCTGACCGGGGCCTGATCACAGACCTAGACTCGGTAGCCCAGCGAAGCGCTGATACTGCGCGCCTCCTGGCATACAGCCTGGGCAATGCGGCCCTGCGGATCGGGGTCGAAGCCACCGCTGGCACCCAGCGCGCAGAGCACGGCCACCACATGGCCGTTGTAGTCGAGCAAGGGCGCAGCCACGGCGCTGATTCCGGGCAGATTCAGATCCCGGATCGCCGCACAGCCGGCCGCGCGAATCTCGCTGCGCAGCTGCTCCAGAGGCTTGCTGGCATGCAGCAGACGGCGATGCTCGGGGCTGGCGGCCTCCAGCTCGCGCGCCAGCAGCGCCTCGACCTCGGGCTGCGGCTCCATGAAGGCAAAAAATGCCCGCCCCGTGGCCGACCACAGCATGGACATGACCGAGCCCACGCGCACATTGACGGTGATGGGCAGGCTGGGCTCCTCGAAACGCACGATGGTGGGCCCCATATTGCCCATGACGGCGACAAAACTCGTGACCTGCAAGGACTCGCGCAGATGCTGCAAGGCGGGCTCGGACATGCGCACCGGGTCGTTCTGGCGCATCGCAGCCAGGCCGATATGGATGGCCTCGCGTCCGAGCGCGTACTGGGTGCCGCCACGATCCTGCTCCACCAGACCTTCGGCCATGAGGCTGGCCAGATAGCGATGTACCTTGGCCGGACTTTCATCGACAGCAGCACCGATCGCCGTGAGGCTGGCACGTCCGCCCAGTCCCGCCAGGGCCTTGAGCACGGCCAGACAGGTCTCGGCGGCCTGCACTCGCTGACGACGCTCACGCCCGTCCGCAGCTTCTGTGACGGCACCAGGCTGGCGCAGCTTTGTGGCGCGCGGCGCTTGCGCAGCGGTGGTCGGCAGCACGGCGTCCGCAGTCTTCTTGTCTTTTTTCATGTCTGTAGCGATTGATGGCAGGGCTTGGATCGGCATTCTGATTCAAATTCATGACTCAAGTCATGGAAATCCCTCAGGCTCAATTTACGCAATGCGTATAAAAATTACGCAAAACAATTTCCGTATTAAAGCGGAACCGCAGGCGGAGTGAAGCTTGGTTAACCCGCAGGCAAACAACACCACAGCCCAGGAGACACCCTCAATGAAAAAACGCCTCTTCACCGCCTCGGTTCTGGCCACCAGCATGCTCTGGCTGGCCGCAGCCTCCGGCGCCGTCATGGCCCAGGACAAGTACCCCAGCAAGAGCGTGCGCTGGATCGTGCCCTACGCCGCCGGCGGCGGCTCGGACTTCCTGGCCCGCACCATAGGCCAGGCCTGGGGCGCGCAGGCCCATCAGCCCATCGTCGTGGACAACCGCCCGGGCGGCAACACGGCCATCGGCGCATCGGAGACCGCACGCGCACCGGCTGACGGCTATACCGTGCTGTCGGCCGACAACGGCACGCTGATCTTCAACCCGGTGCTCTACAAGAGCCTGAGCTACAACCCCGGCAAGGATCTGACGCCCGTCACGCTCATGGGTCGCTTTCCCATGATTCTGGTGGCCGGCCCCGCCGAGAAGGCCAAGACCGCCAAGGAGTTCATTGCTGCCGCCAAGGCCAGTGCCGAGGGCGTGAACTACGGCTCCGCCGGTGCGGGCAGCCCCCATCATCTGGCCATGGAGTTGCTGAAGTCCGAGGCCGGCCTCAAGCTCGCCCATGCGCCCTATCGCGGTGCTGCTCCGGCGCTGGCAGATGTGGCAGGCGGTCAGATTCCCGTGATGATGGTGGACCTGGCCGCCGGCGCTGGCTTCATCAAGGGCGGCAAGGTGCGCCCCCTGGCAGTGGCCAATGCCACGCGCCTGCCCCAGCTGCCCGATGTGCCCACCTTCGGCGAGCTGGGCCTGCCCGGCGTGCAGGCTGCGGCCCTGGTCGGCATGGTGGCCCCGGCCAAGACCCCGGCCAATGTCGTCACGGCACTGAACAAGCAGGTGGTCGCCGCCATCAACGAGCCTGCTGTCAAGCAAAAGCTCATCGACTTTGGCGTGGAGCCCGTGGGCAACACGCCCGAGCAGTTCCAGGCGCTGATCCACAGCGAAAGCACACGCTGGCAAAAGCTGATCAAGGATCTGAACATCACGCTGGACTGATTGCCCCGCTGACCCATGCCGCAGAGGCTGGCGGCAGGCCGCCTCTGCGCTCTCGTCCGATGGCGCAAGCCATCTCCTGCCTCTTTGCGTTTGCGAGCGAGCCATGACCGTTTCCACCCCCAGCCGTTGCCCCATCGATCACAGCCAGTTCGGCAAGCCCACCGGCCAGAGCGGCCCTACGGGCTGCCCCATCAGCCACGGAGCCGCCAGCTTCGATCCCTTTGCCGACGGCTACCAGCAGGACCCGCCCGAATATGTGCGCTGGGCACGCGAGCAGGAGCCGGTGTTCTACAGCCCGCAGCTGGGCTACTGGGTGGTCACGCGCTTCGACGACATCAAGGCCATCTTCCGCGACAACCTGACCTTCAGCCCCTCGATCGCACTGGAGAAGATCACACCGACAGGCGATGAAGCCAATGCCGTGCTCGCCAGCTACGGCTTTGCGCTGAACCGCACCCTGGTCAACGAGGACGAGCCCGCCCACATGCCGCGCCGCCGCGCGCTGATGCAGCCCTTCACGCCCGAGGAGCTCAAGCACCACGAGCCCATGGTGCGCCGGCTGGCCCGCGAATATGTGGACCGCTTCATCGATGACGGCCGTGCCGATCTCGTCGATCAGATGTTGTGGGAAGTACCGCTGACGGTGGCCATGCATTTTCTGGGCGTGCCCGCAGACGATATGGACACGCTGCGCCAGTACAGCATCGCCCACACCGTCAACACCTGGGGACGCCCCCGGGCCGAAGAGCAGGTGGCCGTAGCCCATGCCGTGGGCAATTTCTGGCAGCACGCGGGCCGGATTCTCGACAAGATGCGTGCCGATCCCGACGCCGAAGGCTGGATGCAATACGGCATCCGCAAGCAAAAGGAGCTGCCCGAAGTCGTCACCGATTCCTATCTGCACTCCATGATGATGGCCGGCCTGGTCGCCGCGCACGAGACCACGGCCAACGCCACGGCCAATGCTGTCAAGCTGCTGCTGCAACACCCCAAGGTCTGGCAGGAGATCTGCGCCGATCCCTCGCTGATCCCCAATGCCGTGGAGGAATGCCTGCGTCACAACGGCTCGGTGGCCGCCTGGCGGCGCCTGGCCACCAAGGATGTGGTGATCGGCGGCCAGGCCATTCCGGCCGGCAGCAAGCTGCTCATCGTCACCTCTTCGGCCAACCACGACGAGCAGCATTTTGTCGATGCCGACCTGTTCGACATCCACCGCGACAATGCCAGCGATCACCTGACCTTCGGCTACGGCTCCCACCAGTGCATGGGCAAGAATCTGGCGCGCATGGAAATGCAGATCTTCCTTGAAGAGTTCACGCGCCGCCTGCCCCATATGCAGCTGGCCGAGCAACGCTTCACCTATGTGCCCAATACCTCGTTCCGAGGCCCCGAACATCTGTGGGTGCAATGGGATGTGAACCGCAACCCCGAACGCGCCAACCCCGCCGTGCTGGCTGAGCAGCAGCCCGTGCGCATCGGCGAATCCTCGCAAGGCGGCGTCAGCCGCAGCATGCTGGTGGAAAGCACCGAGCTGATTGCGCAGGACGTGCTGCGCGTGCGCCTGAAGGCGCCGGACGGGCGCGGGCTGCCGCGCTGGACGCCGGGCTCGCATATCGACCTGCACTGCGGCGACACGGGCATCTCGCGCCAGTACTCGCTATGCGGCGACCCGCAGCAAGCGGATACCTACGAGATCGCCGTGCTGCGCGAGGAGCAAAGCCGTGGAGGCTCGGCCTGGGTGCATGGTGCGCTGCAGGCCGGCATGAAGGTGCAGATGCGCGGCCCTCGCAACCACTTCAAGCTCGACGAAAGCGCGCAGCAGCTGATTCTCGTCGCCGGCGGCATAGGCATCACACCGATCGCAGCCATGGCGGCCCGCGCCCAGGCCTTGGGCATTCCCTATGAGATTCACTACAGCTGCAGCCAGCGCGAGCGCATGGCGCTGCTTACTGCATTGCAGGCACGGCATGGCGAGCGTCTGCAGATCTATGTGGGCGCAGAAGGCCGGCGAGCCGACTACCCGGCGCTGCTGGCCCAGGTCAGGCCCGGCGCACAGATCTATGCCTGCGGTCCGCAGCGCATGCTCGACGGACTGGCCCAGGCCAGCCAGCATTGGCCCGAGGACAGCCTGCGCGTAGAACATTTCTCCAGCACCCTGGGCGCGCTGGACCCGGACAAGGAGCACGGCTTTGAAGTCGAGTTGCGCGAATCCGGCATCACGCTGCAGGTGCGCAACGATGAGACCCTGCTCGATGCGCTGCGCAGCGCCAATCTCGATATCGAGTGTGACTGCCGCGAAGGCCTGTGCGGCTCCTGCGAGGTGCCGGTGCTCGAAGGCGATATCGATCATCGCGACATGGTGCTGACCCGTGCCGAGCGTGCGGCCTGCACCAAGATGATGAGCTGCTGCTCGCGCGCCAGAACGCAGGAATCCAGAATCGTTCTGGCGCTGTAGCGTCCCAGGCGGGCAGCCCCGGACGGGCAGTCCCGGGCGGGCGGCACCAAGCGGGCGGCACCTGGCCGGCTGCCGCCAGGCCATATATGGGTTGTGCCTAGAATCACTGCCCATATGGGCCTGTTGCAAATACTGCTGATTCTTGTGTGGGCGCCGACTGCAGCGCTCATTGCCTTCGTGGCCACCAGCTGGCTGGGCCATGGCGCACAAGCCATCTGGAGCGCCGTGACTCGCGTTCAAGCCGACGAGCGCTCGACCTGGCCGCTGCTGCTGGGCGGCGTGGCGGCTCTGGCGGGCATGGTGGGGGCTGTCATCACCTTTCCGAACCAGGCAGTCATGCGCCATGCGTTTGACAAGCTGCTGGGCTATGGCTCCACACGCGTGGAGATCACGCTGCGCCAGGACGATGCCGCCACGCGTCAGGCCCTGCTGGAGACGCTACGCCCCTTCATGGAGATGGGCGGGCGCGAGATTCGCTACCGCGTCTCCACCCGGCACGGCAGCTACACCGAAGCCGACGAAGTGCCCAGCTATTACCGCTTCGCTGACGGGCGACTGGAGATCGCCACAGGCGGCATCGTCAGCAACGACAGACTGTCCGTGATGCAGCCCGGCTTCAAGGCTCTGGCGCAATTTCCCACAGCCGGCTCCATTGACGCCAGCGTGGCGGCCACAGTGAACCTTGGCAAGGCACGGATAGCCGTGGAGATGCTGCCGCGCACGGCCATGCTGGTCCACGGCGACGCCACCAAGGAATTGCCAAGCGTGCTGCGCCCCGCCGCCCCGGCCCGTTGCCATCTGGAGGTGCAGGCGCTGTTCTCCACGGATGCCTTCAGGCTGCTCATGTTCGCGGGCCGGGCCTCGGGCGCGGTCGAGATCCATGCCGGCCCCGATACCGCCCTGCGCGACACGCAGTACCAACTGGTCGGCATGGGCCTGGTGCCGGGCAGCAACGGGCGCAGCGTCAAGGAGCTGGAGACCGATGCCACCCGCATCTATGGCGTGCTGAGGCTGTTGCCGCCTCGCCTGAATCCCGATGTCATGGACTGCGATACCGCGCTGGGACGCATGAGCGACCCGGCCCTGATGGCAGCCGCCATGCTGTCCACATTTCCCGGCCTGGAAGGACGCGTGGGCGACGTAAAGATCACGCCTTCAGCCTCCTTCTCGCCCTGGCACAACCGGGGCTGGACGGCCGTGCCGCCCGGCACGCGCGCGCAAGGCGGAACACGCGCCGAGGCCGGCACGCGCAATTGCTCGCAGGAGCAATACCGCTACACGCGCGCCAGCCTGGCCATGCTCGAGGAGCGCTGCATGGAACGCGACCCGCAAGCCGGCAGCGCCACCTGTGCGCGCTTGCGCGAGCGGCTGGACTGGAGCCGGTCCGAGCTGGCCCGGTGCACCGGCCGATCGGCACCTTGAAACCCGGGCCTGCCACAGCGCCAAAGCTGTTAGGGATGCCGGGCTGCAGCAGCCGCAGACCGGCCAATCACAGGTTCACATGGACCAGATTCTCGGCACTCCCCCCTGCAGACCCCAGAGCTCTTTTCTCCAGAAACTCCACATGGTTTTCCACAGCATCATCACAGGCTCAACCACAGGTGATGCACAGCGCAGAACCAGCATGTTTTCATTGGGCGCAGTAACCCCGCTCAACACCGCAGGAGCGGCCTTGGCAAGCAGCTCCTGCGTGCCTTCCAGCAAGGCTTCGCGCTGATGACGCGCAATGGGTGAGCCGCTGGCAAAGATCAGACTGCCCAGGCAGCGATGCCCGGCCAGCCCCAGGTCGCCGTTGAGCAGCAGCTCATCCTGCGCGTTGATCGCGCCGCGCTCCAGGAACCGGCCCGGCCATTCGATGTGCTGCTCGAACCTGCCGGACTCATAGGGCTGGGAGGCCAGCGGCAGGCCCAGTGCCGTCACATCCCAGGTCAGCAGCTGCGCATCCTCGGCAAGCTCGAACTCCAGGTGGTTGACGGCATCGCAGGCGTTGTACGCAATCGCCTCCAGCGGCAGCCACTCCAGCCTTGCTCCGGGGTCCAGGCGCAGCCGGGTGCGCTGCATGGCCTGCTTGCCGTTGCTTTTGTAAAAGCGCGTGGCACCGGGCGTGGTGACCAGCGCATGCGCACCTTCTGCGACATGGACATCAATGTCCAGCACATCGCCGCCCACCAGCCCGCCCGGGGGGTGCACCAGCACGTTGTGGCAGATGGCCGGCCCCTCGGGATACAGACTTTTGAGGATGCGCAGCGGACCATCGTGCGTGAAATGCACCGAGGTCTTGCCGGCCTGCAGGGAATAGTTCAGCGCCAGTTGCGCATGCCAGGTCATTGTCTTTCTCGCCTCTTCAAGCAGGCCTGCCGCTCAGGCCCGGGTAGCTCAGCTCTTTTGCTTACTAACTCATGAAAATTCATTCGTTGTTGCAATGCTGCCGCGCTTCTACAGTCTTCAGCACGCCAGCCCGCAAAGCGCATGGCGATTGACTTCAGGAGCTTTCATGTCGGCCAGTACCGTAACTCATTCCCGCCTGCATCGCACTCTGGCCCCATGGCTGACATCGATGGCGGTGCTGTGCTGCACGCTGGCAACTGGCCCTGCTGCTGCGCAATCCGGCGGTGCAGCGGCCTCGGCCTGGAAGCCCAGCAAAGCTACAGAATTCATTGTCCCCAGCGGGGCCGGCGCGGCGCTGGATCAGGCGGCCCGCAAGCTCACCGAGCTGCTGGCACGCGATGGCTATGCACCGCAGTTCGTGGTCAGCAACAAGTCCGGCGCACATGCGATCGCCGCGCTGGAAAGCCTGCACCGCCACCCTGGCGACGCCCATACGCTGATGACGCTGAGCACCAGCTACGGCAACAGCCTGGCGCAGAATGCCCTGCCCGCACACCTGCAGAAAGGCACGCCGCTGGTGACCTTGCTGCGCGAGTTCACCACGGTGGTCGTGCGTGCGGATTCGCCGCTGCGCAATGCCCAGGACCTGATCGCCCAGCTGCGCAAGGACCCCGAGAAATACTCCATCGGCATCGCCACCACCTTGGGCAATCACATCCATCTGGGCGTGGCCCAGCCCTTGCAGCAGGGCGGTGTGAATATCCAGAAGCTGCGCATCGTCCCCTACAAGTCCTCCGCCGAATCCATGGTGGCGCTGGCGGGCGGCCATCTCGATGTGGTTTCGGCCACCACGCCGAACCTGCTGCCCTACCTGCAGTCGGGCCGCGTGCGCGTGCTGGCGATTGCCGCCGACAAGCGGCTTGACGGCGTGTTCGCCCAGTCGCCCACCTGGAAGGAGCAGGGCATCGACTATGTCAGCGATTCGTTTCAGGGCGTGATGACGGCACCCGGTGCCAGCGCCGCGCAACAGACGTACTGGGTGAACGCGCTGCGCAAGGTTTCCGAAACCCGGGAATGGAAGGAGTTTGTGGCGCTGAACCAGTGGGAGCCCGTGTTTCTCGGCCCGCAGGACACGGCTCGCGCACTGCATGCCCAGGTCGAACGCAGCCATGCACTTCTCACCGAGCTGGGCCTGCTGCAGCCCAGCGCCTCCCGTATTGCCCAGGCCCGCTGAAGCCCCGCTCTCATCAGGAAAAATCCCATGAACATGCCCCTTCCCCACGCTCCGCTGCAGCATCTGGACCAACGCCTGAGCTCCGCAAGCAACATCACTCCGCATATCCGCATCACGCCGCAGTCGGCGCATATCGGCGCGCTGATCAGCGGCGTCAATCTGAAGCAGGCCTTGAGTGCCGCCGAAGTGCACACCATCCGCTCGGCATTGCTGCGCTGGAAGGTGATCTTCTTTCGCGACCAGCACCTCAGCCACGAGCAGCAGATCGCCTTTTCGCGCCAGTTTGGCGAGCTGACGCCCGGCCACCCCGTCTTCGGTCATGTCGAAGGCTTTCCCGAGCTGTATTCGATTGCCAAGCACCGCAAGGCCAACCGCCACAGCGGCCAGGCCGAACAGCGCCCCTGGACCGGCTGGCATGCCGATGTGACGGCTGCCCACAACCCGCCTGCCGCATCGATTCTGCGCGGCGTGACGATTCCGCCCTATGGCGGCGACACGCAATGGACCAATCTGGCCGCGGCCTACGAAGCGCTCTCCAAACCGCTGCAGGCCTTCTTGCAGGGCCTGCGTGGCGAGCACCGCTTCAGCGCCCCGCAGGGAGCCACGGCATCGCAGGAATATCTGGATCTGGTGCGCGACAATACCCTGATCAGCGAACACCCGCTGGTCACGCTTCATCCCGAGACCGGCGAGAAGGTGCTCTACATCAGCCCCGGCTTTCTCAAGTCTATCGTGGAACTCTCCACCCGCGAATCGCGCGTGCTGCTGGAGCTGCTCTGGGAGCACGCCGTCAGCAGCGAGTTCACCGTGCGCTTCAAGTGGGAACCCGGTTCGCTGGCCTTCTGGGACAACCGCTCCACGGCCCATGTGGCTCCACAGGATATCTTTGCGCTGGAGTTCGATCGCCAGCTCTACCGCACCACGCTGGTGG
Organism: Comamonas testosteroni ATCC 11996; assembly: GCF_000241525.1. Taxonomy (GTDB): domain Bacteria; phylum Pseudomonadota; class Gammaproteobacteria; order Burkholderiales; family Burkholderiaceae_C; genus Comamonas; species Comamonas testosteroni. The sequence goes on along the minus strand of NZ_AHIL01000054.1, from coordinate 51,113 downwards.
GCGAAGTCCCCCGGGGCGCGGACGGCCGCGCCAGCACTGCCATACAGGGCAATCCGGTGCTGGCCGCGCACGGCGCAGCGTATTGACGAAATGAGTTGTCCTGCGGGCATGGCCTGAGGCTTTGAGGTGCCGCTTGCGGCACCTTTTTTTCTCCGCCCGATATTCAAATCGCCACCAGTGAGCGCACATTCTTCTCCTGCATCTCGCTGCCCGGGCCCGATGCGATCACCTCGCCGCGCTCCATCACCACATAGTGGTCAGCCAGCTCCTCGGCAAAGTCGTAGTACTGCTCGCACAGCAGGATGGCCATGTCTCCGCGATTGGCCAGCATGCGGATCACGCGGCCGATGTCCTTGATGATGCTGGGCTGTATGCCCTCGGTGGGCTCATCCAGGATCAGGATCTTGGGCTGCGGCGCCAGTGCGCGCGCAATGGCCAGCTGCTGCTGCTGCCCGCCCGAGAGATCGCCGCCACGGCGGTGCAGCATCTGCCTCAGCACTGGGAACAGCTCGTACAGCTCGCCCGGAATCCGGGTGCCTGCCGAACAATAGGACAGACCCATGCGCAGATTGTCTTCCACCGACAGGCGCGAGAAGATTTCGCGCCCCTGGGGCACATAGCCGATGCCGCTGCGCGCGCGCTCATAGGGCGTCCTGCGCGCGATATCGCGGCCCTGCCATTCAATGCCGCCGCTTCTGATGGGAACCAGCCCCATCAGGCTTTTGAGCAAGGTGGTCTTGCCCACGCCGTTGCGGCCCAGCAGCACCGTGACCTTGCCGATCTCGGCCGTGAAATTCACGTCCCGCAGGATATGCGAGCCGCCGTAGTACTGATGCAGGTTCTGAACTTTAAGCATTTTCGACCTCTAACGCTTACACAGCAAGCGCAAGCAGCTATCTAATTTGACTATCTGCGGAGCGCATGACGTTTGAAACTGGCGCTACCCAATTAACGAGACAGCGAGGAAGCGCCGCCGCGCACCGAAGCAGTCGTCCCCCTCCCTTAGCGCGAAGCGCGTAGAGAGAGGGGGAAGGCGCGGGGCCGCCCAGGCAAAGTGCCTCAGGGGGCTACCTCCCAAGGTACACCTCGATCACGCGCTCGTCGGCTTGCACCTCGGCCAGCGTTCCCTCAGCCAGTACCGAGCCATCGCAAAGCACCGTGACCTTCTCGCTGATGGTGTCGATAAAGCTCATGTCGTGCTCCACCACCATCAGCGAATGCTTGCCCTTGAGCGTCAGAAACAGCTCGGCCGTGCGCACCGTTTCCTCGTCGGTCATGCCGGCCACAGGCTCGTCGAGCAGCAGCAGCTTGGGCTCCTGCACCAGCAGCATGCCGATCTCCAGCCACTGCTTCTGTCCGTGACTGAGCAGCCCGGCCTGGCGCGTTACGCTGCCTGCCAGATGAATGGTGTGCAGCACCTCGGCAATCCGGTCCTTCTGCGCGCCGTTGAGCTTGAACAGCATGGAGGAGGCAATGCCCTTGTGGGTCTTGAGCGCCAGCTCCAGGTTCTCGAACACGCTGAGCTGCTCGAACACCGTGGGCTTCTGGAACTTGCGGCCAATGCCCATGGCCGCGATCTCGGGCTCCTTGTAGCGCAGCAGATCGATGGTGGAGCCGAAGAACACCGTGCCGCTGTCGGGTCGGGTCTTGCCGGTGATGATGTCCATCATCGTGGTCTTGCCCGCGCCATTGGGACCGATGATGCAGCGCAGCTCGCCGGGCGCGATATCGAGACTCAGACCGTTGATGGCCTTGAAGCCGTCGAAGCTCACATGCACGTCTTCGAGATAGAGAATTCGGCCATGGGTCACATCCACTTCGCCGGCCACCACGGGGCGAGCCAGACTGGCGTTGCGACCGCCGGATTCGGTGCGCAGCGCGGCTTCGCGCTGCTGGTAGGAGGCCAGGCGCTGCTCGCCTTCCTGCATCAGATCGGGGGTCATGCGCGCACTCCTTCGATGGCATCGGCAGAAGCCGGCTCGGCAGCGGTTTTGGCAGCTGCGACTGCAGTCTGGTTCAACGGCACCGGGGCCTGCGCCTTGCGCTTCTCACGCCACTGGCGAAGCTGCTGCGGCAGCCGGATCAGTCCTCCCGGCATGAACAGCGTCACGACGATGAACAGCGCACCCAGTACGTACAGCCAGTACTCGGGTGCGGCCACGGTGAGCCAGCTCTTGCCGCCATTGACGGCAAACGCGCCGATGATGGGGCCGACCAGCGAGGCACGTCCGCCCACGGCCGTCCACACCGCCATTTCGATGGAGTTTCCCACGCTCATCTCGCTGGGGTTGATGATGCCCACCTGGGGCACATACAGCGCGCCCGCCAGGCCGCACATCATGGCCGAGATGACCCAGATCGACAGCTTGTAGGGCAGCGGGTTGTAGCCGCAGAACATGGTGCGCGATTCGGCATCGCGTACGGCCTGCAGCACGCGGCCGTACTTGCTGCGCATCAGCCAGCGCGAGAACAGGAAGCAGCCCAGCAGCGCCAGCCCCGACAGCGCGAACAGCAGCACATGCATGGCTTGCGAGTTGACGGAAAAACCCAGCAGGGTCTTGAAGCCCGTGAAGCCGTTGTTGCCGCCAAAACCGGTCTCGTTGCGGAAGAACAGCAGCATGGCCGCGTAGGTCAGGGCCTGGGTGATGATGGAGAAATACACGCCCTTGATGCGCGAGCGAAAGGCGAAGTAGCCGAACAGCCCGCCGATCAGGCCCGGCACCAGAAACACCAGCAACACGGTGGCGGCAAAGCTGCCCGACAGCGCCCAGTGCCAGGGCTGCTCCTTCCAGTCCAGAAAGCCCATGAAGGCGGGCAACGCATCAGGGCCTGCGGCCTCGCGCATCAGGTACATGCCCATCACATAGCCGCCCAGTGCGAAGAACAGGCCGTGGCCCAGGCTCAGGATGCCGGTATAGCCCCAGATCAGATCAATCGCCAGCGCGCAGATGGCATAGCACATGAACTTGCCCAGCAGGCCCAGCATGTAGTCGGAAAGGTGCAGCGCACTGCCCTCGGGCACCCACAGATTGAGTGCGGGAGCCACGGCGCAGACCATGGTCAGGGCCAGCAGAAATGCCGTCCAGCCCTTGGCGGATAGCAGCGGCGCTGGCTTGGGCAGTTCGATGGGTATGAATTGGGTTGTCATGTCAGTTTTCCCTCAAGTCGAGCAAGGCACATGGCCTGCGCAGCTGGCGCGGCCCAGGTACGAGACACCGAGCAAGGGCCGCCCCGCAGCGAGGGTGTCGTCCCCTGCCCGCAGCGCGCAGCAATGCGAGAGCGGGGGAGGTCGCGAAGCGACTCAGGGGGTGTTTCATGTTTCCGCACTGCGGCCCTTCAAGGCAAAGATGCCTTGCGGACGCTTTTGAATGAAGACCACGATGAACAGCAGCACGGCGATCTTGGCCAGCACGGCTCCGGTCCAGCCTTCCAGCAGCTTGCTGAGCACGCCCAGTCCCAGAGCCGCATAGACGGTGCCCGCCAGCTGCCCTACACCGCCCAGCACCACCACCAGGAAACTGTCCACGATGTAGTTCTGCCCCAGATCCGGACCCACATTGCCGATCTGGCTCAGGGCGCAGCCGGCAAGACCGGCGATACCGGAGCCCAGTGCAAACGCATAGGTGTCGGTGCGTGCCGTGTTGACGCCCACACAGGAAGCCATGGCGCGGTTCTGTGTCACGCCGCGCACGAACAGGCCCAGCCGCGTTCTGGCAATCATGAAGGCCACGCCCGCCAGCACGGCGAACGCAAAGACGATGATGGCGATGCGGTTCCAGGGCAGGGTCAGATTGGGCAGCAGCGCGATCCCGCCGCTCATCCAGACGGGGTTTTCCACACCCACGTTCTGCGCTCCGAAAAGGCTGCGCACGGTCTGCTGCAGCACCAGGCTGATGCCGAAGGTGGCCAGCAGGGTCTCCAGCGGGCGGCCGTAGAGAAAGCGGATCACGCCGCGCTCCAGCACCGCACCCACCAGCGCCGAAGCCAGAAAGGCCACGGGAACGGCCACCACCAGATACCAGCCAAACCAGGCCTCGGGCAGCCAGCGCTGGAATGCGACCTGCACCAGATAGGTCGCATAGGCACCGATCATGATCAGCTCGCCGTGCGCCATGTTGATGACGCCCATCAGGCCGTAGGTGATGGCCAGACCCAGCGCCGCCAGCAACAGCACCGAGCCCAGGCTGATGCCGCTGAAGATCGCCCCCAGCCTGTCGCCCCAGGCCAGGCCTTCGGCAATGCCGGCCAGCGCGGCCTTGATGGCCTTTTGCACGCCGGGATCGGACTCTTCGGACAGGCGCTGGTTCAGCAGCAGCTGCGTCTCCGGCGTCTGCTGGCGCGACAGCTGCTCCACCGCCTTCAGACGCTGCTGCACCTCGTCGCTGCCCAGCAGGCTGGCAGCCTGGCTGCGCTCCAGCAGCGCTCTGACCTGCCCGTCCTGTTCAGTGGCCAGCGCTTTTTCGATCAGGGGAAGCCGCCCGGCATCAGGCTCGGAGGCCAGTTGCTCGGCAGCCTTGCGGCGCGCCTGCACATCGCTGCTGCCCAACGCCAGCGCAGCCTGCGCCGTGTCGATGACCGAGCGCAGGTAATTGTTGCTGACGACCTCCTCAGCATCCGTCGGGAGTTGGGCGGCCTGGCCGGTCACCGGGTCGGTGACCGCGTCGCCGCTCGTCACATAGACCTTGCCCTGGGACACGCGCACTTCATCGTTGGCGAGCGCGCCGAGATAGGCCGACAGGCGACCGCCGTCGGTCTGTGCATCCGGCGCCAGCACGGCCTGATTGATCGCCAGCACGCGCTGCTCGGAGTCGTCTGCCGCAGCCATGGCATAGGCCTGCTCGGTTGTCAGTGCGTGACTGGCAAAGCTCAGCAACGAGCCCAGTCCGGCGGACAATGCCAGCCTCAATGACTTGCGCAGTATGTTCATAGGAATTTCAGGTTTCTAGCGCTGCAGCCCTTGTCAATAAAGCGCAAGCAGCTATCTCTTCAGGACTGGAGAGCCCACCAGACCTCTCCAGTCCGCGGGAGCGAATCAGGAGCTCTTGCCGTTGGGCTCGTCCTTCTTCTTGTCGTTGCCTTCGATATACGGGCTCCAGGGCTGGGCCTTGATCGGACCCTTGGTCTTCCAGACCACGCTGAACTGACCGTCTGCCTTGATCTCGCCAACCATCACAGGCTTGTGCAGATGGTGGTTCTTCTCGTCCATCTTCAGGGTGAAGCCGCTGGGTGCGGTAAAGGTCTGGCCGGCCATGGCGGCGATCACCTTGTCGGTATCCGTGCTCTTGGCTTTCTCCACGGCCTGCTTCCACATGTGGATGCCGACCCAGGTGGCTTCCATCGGGTCGTTGGTCAGCGGCTTGTCCTTGTGGCCGGCGATGTTCTTGGCCTTGGCGTAATCGCCCCACTGCTTGATGAAGGCCGTGTTGGTCGGGTTCTTCACGCTCATGAAGTAGTTCCATGCCGCCAGGTGACCGACCAGAGGCTTGGTGTCCACACCACGCAGCTCTTCCTCACCCACGCTGAAGGCCACGACCGGTACATCCTTGGCCTTGAGGCCGGCATTGCCCAGCTCCTTGTAGAAGGGCACATTGGAGTCGCCGTTGATGGTGGAGATCACGGCGGTCTTGCCACCGGTGGAGAACTTCTTCACATCGGCCACGATGGTCTGGTAGTCGCTGTGGCCGAAGGGAGTGTAGGTTTCCATGATGTCGGAATCCTTCACGCCCTTGGACTTGAGGAAGGCACGCAGAATCTTGTTGGTGGTGCGCGGGTACACATAGTCCGTGCCCAGCAGCACAAAGCGCTTGGCACCGCCGCCTTCCTTGCTCATCAGGTACTCGACAGCGGGAATGGCCTGCTGGTTGGGCGCGGCACCGGTGTAGAAGACGTTCTTGGAGAGTTCCTCGCCCTCGTACTGCACGGGGTAGAACAGCAGGCCGTTGTTCTGCTCGAACACCGGCAGCACGGACTTGCGCGACACGCTGGTCCAGCAACCGAAGACCACGGCCACCTTGTCCTGGGTGATCAGCTGCTTGGCCTTTTCGGCAAACAGCGGCCAGTTGGAGGCCGGGTCCACCACCACGGGCTCCAGCTTCTTGCCCATCACGCCGCCCTTGGCATTGATGTCGTCGATGGCCATCAGCACCGTGTCCTTGAGCACGGTCTCGGAGATGGCCATGGTGCCCGAGAGGCTGTGCAACACACCCACCTTGATGGTGTCTGCAGCCAGCACCTGAGAAGTCAATCCCAGGCCCAGAGCCATGGATGCAGCCAGTGTTGTGAGGGTTCCGCGACGATTCATTTCAGCACTCCCAGGAGGTTTTGTTCGGTCACATTGACCGCAGAACCTGAAGTGCAATTACCGTGCCAGTCCCTCGCAGCATGGCCAGGAAGCCGCCGGAATCGGCGCCGCTGCCTCTTTTGGGGCAGGCACGGCCCGAATGCGTCTTCCTGCGCTCAGCAACGGCCGTCAGCGAGCACCATTGCAGTGCCCCATGCACCAGATGCAGACCGCACCGGGCTGCCGGCACTATTGAAGTGCATGACTGCCTCAGTCCGTCTGGATACAGGCCGGCAGCGCTGCACTGCGCAGCTTGCCGGGATTGAGCAGGTTCAAGGGATCGAGATCGGCCTTGGTCTGCAGCAGCGCGGGATCGAGCTGGTTGTTGGCCTTGCCGTCTTCCACCACATAGACATGAGGATTGTTGATCTGCACGCCATGCTTGCGATAGATATCCATGATCGCGTTGAGCCGCTCGGCCGAGCTGAAGCGCACCAGCTCCAGCCCGCTGCAGTTGAACAGTCCCTCCTTGGTGCGCAGAAACTCCAGATGGAACAGGACCTCGTCACCGAGCTCGCTGCGCAAGGCCTTGAGCTGCTCGCCAAACCTTGCGGGGTTGTAGCCGGTCTGCAGATAGGTCAGCTCCCGATCCAGCTTCAGCGCATGCAGGGTCGTATGGTTCCAGCAATACTCGATCAGCGATTTGTAGCCCGCAGCCGGCTGCGCAGACCAGCGCCCGCGCTCGCAGTAGCTGAGGGTGCCGCCGTGACGCTCCAGCAACAGCTGCATGGCCTCCTCGGCCTCGGGCGCCACCAGCGCAATGACCGCGTGGCAGCCCGGGGGCAGATGCTCGGCCAGACTGGTGAAATAGGCCGGCACCGGAGCCGCCATCAGGCTCAGTTCCTTCTTGCGGATCCCCGGAGCATTGCCCAGCTGCTGCGCAAAGCCCAGTGCCTCGTCAAAGCCCGTGAACGTGGCAATGCATTCCGTCCAGTTCGTGGCATCTGCCAGCGCCACTTCGAGCTCAAGCACGATGCCGGTCGTGCCATAGGTGTGGTGCAGGCGCATGGCGTCGGCACCGCGCAGCTCCAGAATGCGCGGCTCGGCCTCTACCGTCATCACGCGCGCGGCCAGCACATTGCCCGCAGAGGCGAGCGGCCCGTAGGTGATGGAGCCGGCGCCGCCGAAACCACCGCCAAACAGACCGCCCAGGGTGGCGCTGCGGTAGGTGGACGGCAGCCAGCGCAGCTCCTGCCCCTGCTCGCGCGCCAGCTGGTCGAAGTCCGCCAGGCGTATGCCGGCCTGTGCCCGGCCCACGCTGCCGCGCACCCAGCACAGGCTGTTGTAGCCGCTCAGATCCAGGATCACGCCGCCGTGCAGCGGCGTGCTCTGGCCGTAGTTGCCGGTGCCGCTGCCGCGCAGCGTGATGGGCACGCCCCGGCGCGCGCAATGGGCCACGACCTGGGCAATCTCGGCCTCGGTGCGCGGACGTACCGCAATGTCGCCGCGCTTGCCCTGCAGGGCCTGCTTCAGAACCGGACTGAACCAGGAAAAATCCTGGGACAGGCGCGAGACTTTCAGGGAGTCGGTGATCCAGTCCAGCGCAGGCAAGGCGCTGGCCAGCTGGCTGCTGTTCTCGGCAATCGGATTGGTGTTCATGGTCGTGGCGCAAAAATGCAAGGCATGAGTCGGCCCACATGCCGCACATTGCGGGCATGACGGGAGCAGAAATGAAGAAAGGGCTAGAGCGCTAGTCGCTACCGGATTCGCTGGCATGCCAGCCACCCAGCGCCCGGCGTGTGCACCAGGCCATGAGCACGAACAGCGCCACGCCAGTCAGCGAAATCAGCAGCAGCGCAGCGAACATGCGCGGGATGTTGAGCTGAAAGCCCGCTTGCAGGATCTGGTAGGCAAGACCTGCCCCCTGCCCGCCGGTACCGGCCACGAACTCGGCCACCACGGCACCGATCAGTGCCAGGCCGCTGGAGATGCGCAGCCCCCCGAAGAAATAAGGCAAGGCACTGGGAATGCGCAAGCGCATCAGCACCTGCAGGCGCGTGGCCCGGTTGAGCTTGAAGTAGGCCAGCAGATCCGGCTCCACACTGCGCAGGCCCAGCGTGGTGTTGCTGATGATGGGAAACAGCGCCACCAGCGCCGCACAGATCACCATGGACAGCACCGGGTCCTTGACCCAGATGATGATCAGCGGAGCCACGGCCACGATAGGCGTCACCTGCAGCAGCACGGCATAGGGAAACAAGGCCGTCTCGATCAGCTTGCTCTGCACGAATACAAAGCTGATCAGCACGCCCGCCACGGTGGCCAGGGCAAAGGCCAGCAAGGTGATCTTGACGGTGACCCACAGGGACAGGCCGAGTGCCGCCCAGTCTGTTATCAGGGTCTGCAGCATCAGCAGCGGCGAAGGCACCAGATAAGGCGGCAACTCCAGCCCCGTCACCAGGGCCTGCCAGACCAGCAGCAGCACAAGGCCCACCAGCGCCGGCAAAAGCACGCGCTGCACCTTGGGCTGCAGCAGCCAGGGGGTGGCCGCCTTGCCGGGCTTGGCGGCAGCCACCGCACGCGCGCCGGTCGCGGCAGGCCTGTTGTCGGCGGCCCTGGCCGCATCATCGGGAATGGAAGCGGGCAAGGCGCTCATGACAGACTCTCCTCCACAATGGCACTGGCGCGCAGCAGGCTCGATTGCAACTGCTGCGCATGGCGGGCGAACTCGGGGCCGAGCATGAAGTCGGCAGGCCGTGGATAGGGGGCATCGATGCGAAACTCCTCCACCACCCGTCCCGGTCTGGCCGCCATCATCACCACCCGGCTGGACAGAAAGACGGCCTCGTGGATGGAGTGGGTGACAAAGATCACCGTCAGCTTCTTCTTGCTCCAAAGCTCCAGCAACTCCGCGTCCAGCTTGTGACGCGTGATCTCGTCGAGCGCGCCGAAGGGCTCATCCATCAGCAGCAGATCGGGCTCGGTCACCAGGCCGCGGGCAATCGAGACGCGCATCTGCATGCCTCCGGACAACTCGCGCGGCAGGGCCTTGGCAAAGCGTGCCAGGCCCACCAGTTGCAGTGCCTCCGCGACGCGCGCATCGGCCTCTGCGCGCGGCACGCCAGCCAGATCCAGCGGCAGCCGCACATTGGTATGCACGCTGGACCAGGGCATGAGTGTGGGCTGCTGAAAGACAAACGCCATCTTCTTGCCGCAGGCCTGCAGCTGCGGCACCGGCTTGCGCCAAAGCAGCAGTCTGCCGTCGCTGGGCTCGAGCAGACCTGCAACCATCTTGAGCAAGGTGCTCTTGCCGCAGCCCGAGGGGCCGAGCAAGGTCACGAATTCGCCCTCTTCGATGCGCAGATCGACGGGCAGCAACGCCTGCGTGCCGCCGGGATAGGTTTTCTCTGCAGACAGCACCTCCACTGCGGGAATTGCTGCTGCGGGAATTTCAGAGCCGCTCATAGTCACCTTTCGCTGCCGCTGTCAGCCCACGCCCTCAGGGCATGACCTTGATGTTTTGAATCAGGCTCAGGTTGTAGGCATCGGCCTGCTTGACCTTGGCCGGATCGATCAGCTTGGCGCTGACCAGGAAGTCATAGCTAGCCTTGACCCGCGCATCGGTCATCACGCCGATGCCCAGCCTGGCGGCATCTCCGCCGGCGACCATATTCATTTCCTTGAGCTTGCCCACGCTGTAGGCCAGCTGTTCATCGGTCATGTTGGGGTTGTCTTTCTTGATCAGGGCATTGGCCGGCGCGGGATCGGCCAGATAGCTCTTCCAGCCTTCCATGGAGGCGGTGACAAAGGCCTGCACCGCCTTGCTGCGCTCCTTGACCGTCTTGTCCATGCAGGAGATGGTGGTGGCATAGGCCGGGAAGCCCTGATCGCTGAACATCAGCGTGTTCGCCTTGACGCCGGCCTTCTGAATCGCAAAGGGCTCGGAAGTCAGATAGCCTTGCTGGGCCGAATTCTTGTCCACCAGGAACGGCTGAATATTGAAGGTATAGGGCCGGGTCTGGGAGTCGGTGAAACCATATTTGGCCTTGAGCCAGGGCCAGTAGCCGCGCTGCGCGGAAGCGGCGATCAGAATGGTCTTGCCCTTGAGGTCCTCGAACCGCTTCACATCCTCGTGAGCGATCAGCACCTGCGGATCTTTCTGGAACACCGCAGCCACCGTGGTCACGGGAACACCGCCCTCGCGCATCTGCACCATCTGCAGATCGCTGGAGCCCATGACACAGTCGGCCTGACCGGCGGCCATCATCTGCGTGATATTGACCTGGGGGCCGCCCATCTTGATGCTGACATCCAGGCCGTGCTTTTTGTACAGCCCTGTGGCCACGGCCTGATAGAAGCCGCCATGCTCGGCCTGGGCATACCAGTTGGTCATGTAGACGAATTTTTCCTCGGCATGGCCGAGGCCGCTCAGACCGCATGCCAGCATGGCCGCGCAGGTCAGGGGTTTGAGGAGTTTGGCAGTCTTCATCATGGCGGATCTCCGAAGGTTTGAAACAGGCAAGGCGTGAAAAGGCGTCAGGCCAGGGCAGGCTCCACATGCCCCTGATGCTGGGCCCGGCCCCAGGTGGCTTCGTCGCGGCTGGCCCATTGCAGCTCGTGCAGCTCGGCAATGGCGGCGGCCCAGCTGCGGGCCAGGGATTGCAGGATCTCCTGCCCCTGCTCGGCGGTTGCGGGGGTCGGATCACCGATCACGCCGCTGGGTCCGAAGTCCCGTGCGGTCCAGGCGCAGGCGGGACGGCCGTCGGGCGACAGCAGGCTGGAGGGGAACACGGGCGGGTAGTTGATGACGGCCCGCTCCATGTGCACCGTCTGCGGCGCCAGCGCCAGCATCAGCGCGGTCTCGGCATGACCTGCATGCATGGCCAGCTTTTTCTCCAGGTTCGACAGATACTGGCCTGCGACATGGGGCACGCGCCAGGTAAAGCTCGGCACCACGATGAAGTCGCCATGGCGCAGGCGCAGCTCCCGCGCCGCGATCTCCAGCACCTGTGGCTGGCCGCCGTGGCCGTTGACGAACAGCAGCTTTCGAAAGCCTGCGCGATACACCGACTCGCCGATTTCATTGATCGTGGCCAGCAGGGTTTCGCCGCTCAAGGTGACCGTGCCGGGAAAGTGCAGGTGCTCTTCCGACTTGCCATAGACGATGGGGGCCATGGCGAATGCAGGCACGGCTGCGGGCAGCTGCGCCATGGCGGCGCCGACCACGCCCGCCGCAATCGTTGCGTCCACCGAGCAGGGCAGATGCGGACCATGCTGCTCCATGGCGCCCACAGGCAGCACGATCACGGTATTGGCCTTGTCCGGCAGGGCCGCAACCTCGGTCCAGCTCAGATAGGGCAGAAAGCGGTCGGCAGGGGTGTATCCGTGCAGCATGGGTTCTCCGGGGTGAGTGATGAATGGGTCAACGCAAGGGAAGATAGGCCGTGGCCTCCACCTCGATCAGAATGTCCGGCGTGGGCAACATGCCCGTCACCTCAACCACCGTGGAAGCCGGTGATTCGCCGGGAAAAAACAGCTTGCGCACGCGGCTGTACTGCGGGAACTGGTCCAGATTGCGGAAGTACTGCACCAGCTTGAAGACATCCGACATCTGGCCGCCGGCGGCCTCCACCGTCTGGCGGATGCGGTCCAGCACCCACCAGCTCTGCGCCAGGATGGGGCCCTCCTTGATGTCGGTGCTGAATTCACCGGTACGCCCGATCAGCGCCGCCGCTTCAGCAGGAATGTCGGCATAGCCGCGCACGATGCGATTGGCGCCCGGGTCCACAGCGATCACGCCCGACAGGAACACCAGATCGCCCGCCCGTCGCCAGGCCGCATAACGTGCCAGGGGCTGGGCAATGCCTGTGGTATCTGTGCTCATGCAACGCTCCGTTCAATGCAGGGTGTGAACCAGGCAGCCAGCGGCTCGCCGTTGCTGACGCGCCCCTCGCGCATCACCACGCGGCGCTGGCTGCGGGATGGAAAGCCGCTGACGCTGGACTGAGGAAGGATCACCAGATCGGCTGCCGAACCTGGCTGCATCGGCATACGACCGACACCATGACCCAGCCAGTCGCGGCGACAGACGCTGTCGCTCCACTCGTCGAAGGCCGAAGTCAGCTGCGCTGCCGCCACGCCGGTGGTCAGCGCCTCCAGCGGATCGAAACTGCCCAGCGGACAGAAAGGGTCCTGCACGTTGTCGCTGGAGATCATCAGCGGTATGCCGCGCGCCCTGGCCTCCTTGAGCAGCGTCAGGCCGCGCTGGCGCGGCGTGACACCGGTTTGCGCGTCCTGCAGCAGCAGGTTCGTCACCGGCAGGCTGACCATGGTGATGGGAGTGCCGGCCACGGCATCCAGCGTACGCAGCGCCTGCTCCAGCGGCTGCGCCGCCAGCGCGCAGGTATGGCCGCAGACCACGCGGGCTTCGAAGCGCAGTTCCTTGAGCAGCGCGGCCGTGGTGGCCAGTCCCTGGGCTGCGGGGTTGAGTTCCTCATCCACATGCAGGTCCACGTCCAGGCCGTGCTGCTGCGCGGCCTCAAGCAGATTGCGCAGGGCCTGCGGGCTCCAGTTGGTGGAATGGACAAAGCCGCCGAGCAAGGCGCCCGCGCCACTGAGCGCCACCTGCTTGGCCAGACGCATCGCCATGCTGCGTTCCTCATACAGATGCAGGGGAATCAGGCTGACGCGCTCAAGCAGCACGCGCCCCGCCCATTCCTGCGCCAGCTCGCGCAGCACTTCCCAGGCCACGGGCACCGAGTCCGGCTCCCACCAGTCGCAATGGCTGCGTGCATGCGAAACACCGGCTTCATAGGCCCATTGCAGGCCCTGGCCCGCACGGCGACGCACATCGGCCGCAGTCCAGTTCTGCTTGTCCACCATCATGGCCTCTATCGCGGCCAGCAGGCCCGGCTTCACCGGCCCCATGCGCTCCAGCGTGAACGCCTTGTCCAGATGCAAATGCGCATCCACCATGGTCGGCAGCACCAGCGCTCCTTGAAGATCCCAGACCTGGGAGCCGAAGCTGCGCGGCAGGCCTGGAGTTTCGGCGGCTATGGCCGCAATGCGCCCGTTGGCGATCTCCAGGCGCGACAGCTGCATCTCGCTGCGCTGCCCCAGTGCTGCAAGCAACCAGCGCGGCAGCCGTGCATTGCAAAGTGTCAGATGTGAGGGCATGGAGAGCTCTTCTAGGCAAAGCGGCGCATGGCCCGGCCGACATGGGCCTTGAAGGACTGCAGCCGGGACGGCGTTGCCACGTTCATGTGGTAGCAGGCGTGATAGTCGATACGCGCTTTGCCGCCCGTGAGGATGCGCAGATAGCGCGTGATGCATTTACGCGGTGGATCACCCATGAACAGCGCTGTCCAGCGCGGACGCCCGTAAGTCACCACCGCCGCAATGCGCTTGAGATGGGTCAGTGCCGGTCTGACGTTCTGCGGATCGCTGATGTCGAAGGCCACACCGGGCATCAGCACGCGGTCGAAGAACCCCTTGAGCATGGCCGGCAGGCCGAAGCACCAGGTCGGGAAGCAGAAGACCACGGCCTCGGCCCACAGCAGGCGGTCCACATAGCGCTGTACCGGCAGCCGGTTGTGCGGCACCTCGTGATAGCCCAGGCGTTCCTCGCGGGACATCACGGGATTGAATCCTTCTGCGTACAGGTCGCAGTCATCGACCTCATGCCCGGCGCCGCGCAACTGCTGCACCACCTCGGCATGCAATGCGGCCTGATAGCTGGTTTCCACGGGATGAGAAAAGATCACAAGCACTCGCATGTCGACCCTTCAAAGATCCAGGGTCAGCGTCGCGCCGCGATTGCGTGCGCAGCACAAAGCCACATGCGTGCTGCGCTCCTCATCGGTCAGGCAGCGGTCATGGTGCTCGGGATCACCGGCCGTCCAGCGCGTGACGCAAGTGCCGCAAATGCCTTGCTCGCACACCGTCTCTATGGCCACACCGGCCAGTTGCAGCACATCGGTGATGCGCTCTGCGGGCTCCACCGGCAAGCGCAATCCCTGACGCAGCAATACCAGCTCAAAGCCTTTTTCTACGGGCGTTTCCAGAGTATCCGGGGCAGTGTTGGGCATGATTGACCATCCGATTTGATCGACTGGTCAAATCTAAGCAAACGGTGTGCCAGAACACGCCAGGGAGAGCTAGCGGCCTGCCGCCCCTGCCATCTGCACCAGGCTTGCGCAGACCGTCTTCAAATTGGTGCCAGACCGCAGCTCAGCAGCACGGAAGTGGTGAGCTCCCGGGCGATATGCTCGCGATCCAGCGGCTGGTCGTCGGCGCACTCCAGCATGACCCTGGCCTGCACTGCATAGTCCGCATAGTGCTGGGTCATGCCCCAGATCTGCATGAGCAACACGCGCGCATCGAGACTGCGCATGCGGCCCTGCGCGATCCAGGCGTTGATCAGATCCACCTTCTGCGCCGTGGAACTCAGCGCGACAGGCCAGTATTGGTTCAGACGCAAGCCGCCACCCAGCACCTCGTTGGTGAAGATGCGTGACAGGGCCGGATTGTCCAGCGCATAGTCCAGCTTGCGCCGCACATAGTTTCCGATGATCTGCGCCGGATCGTCGAGTGCCGGATCGAACGCAAATGCCGCCGACCAGGCCTCCAGCAACGCATAGAGCAGCTCGTCATACAAGGCCTGTTTGCTCTCGATGTAGTAATGCAGCTGGGGCTTGGTCAGACCCGCTCTTTCTGCGATCGCCTGCGTGGATGCGCCCTTGAAACCATGGCTGCTGAACTCCGCAATCGCCGCCTCGCGGATGGCTTGCAGAATCTGCTCTCGGGTGCGGCGGACAACAGGCGTGGAATCGGTCATGGCGGCAGGCTGTGAAACGGATCTTGAACTGACGGAATGCGGCTTCATCAATGCACGGCAAAGCGCAGCAGATACTCGTAGCTGTTCTCGGTGGTTTTGGGATCGCCCTGCACCGGCTGACGCAATATGGCCTGCAACGTATTGCTGCCGACAACTGGCGTCATGCTCGCCTGACCCTGCGCGTCCGTCATCGCGGGAGAGCCATTCTCTCCCCAGGACAGTCTGACGCCAGGCTGCGGCTTGCCATGCAGCAACACCTGCAGCCTGAACGGCTGACCGGCATGGGGAGACTGCCCCTGCAGAGGAACCACCTCAAACATCTGACCCAGCGGCTTTTGCATGACGGCACCCCAGCGCACCACGGTCTTGTGGAACTTGCGCGCATGAACGCCGCGAACCGCACCGGGGTTCTGGTCCATGGGCATAGGCAGCATGGCACCCTCGGCACCCGTACTGCTGAAATAGCCGTTATCGAGCTCCACTGCGATCAGCGCAGCACCGGCATCGGGCTTGATGCGGATGCCGCCCTGCACATTCTGCACGGCACTGGGCACTTCACGGCCGCGCAGGTCATAGGCATGCACCCGCTGCAGCTTGGCCGGATCGAAGGCTTCGGTCCTGCCTTCATGACCGCCAAACTGCATGACATAGCCACCCTGCGCGTCGGGCTCCAGCCACACGTTATGGGCAGAAGCCGGATGGGCGCATAGCAACCAGGCAGCAGCCGTGGTGCACAGAATGCGCGCGATGATGTTTTTACGTGTGCTGCAAACAGACATGGAAGCTCCGAAAAATCATAAGGAAAACTGCAGGCCCAGCTGCACGCTGCGCGGCACGCCGGGGGCGACCAGGCGCTGGCCGGCAATCATGGTGGTGGTACTGGCATAGCGGGTGTTGGCGGCGTTGCGCAGCCACAGGCTCAGGCTGGCATTGCGCGCCAGGCTTGCGGGCAAGCGGTATTGCAGGCCCAGGTCCAGCCAGCGATAGCTGCCCGCCCATTCAGTATTGCTGGCGTTGATGGGCGCACGCCCCACATGGCGCAGCACGCCATGCAAGGTGACATCGCTGCGCGGCATCCAGCGCGCATGCAAGGTGCTGGTGTACTCGGGCACGGCCACCACGCGCCGGCCCAGCAGTGCGGCATCCGCGTTCTGCGTGACTTCGGAGCGATTGTGGCCATAAGCCCATTCCACATGCCAGTTGCGGCTGGGCAGCCAGTGCAGCTGCAGCTCTACGCCCTTGCGCACGGTCGCGCCCAGGTTTTCATACTCACCAGGCGCCGTGTTGCGTATTTCATGGCTGGAGCCGATGCGATAGAGCGAGGCATCGATCAGCCAATGGGCCGATGGCTTCCACTCCACGCCCAGCTCGCTCTGGCGAAAGATATTCGCATGCAGGTCGCTGTTGCGCAGCGCGTACTTGGCAAAGTCGCTGGGCAGCGCAAAGCCCTGCGACCAGCTGGCACGCACGGCTGTGCGGGCATTGAGATGCGCCAGTGCTCCCAGCTTGGGGCTGGCATGGCTGCGGCCCTGCATGCGATTGCATTCATCGCCACCGGCCTCTGCCCCCAGCAGACGGCAACGGCCGTCAAAGTGGTCCCAGCGCAGGGCCGCCGTGGTCTGCAACCAGGCCGTTGGCTGCCAGCCAGCCTGGCCGTAGATCGCTGTGTTGTCGAGCCGCGTATTGCGATCACTCAATGCAGGGCCGGTGCGCCGGCGGTCGAGCAATCCATCCCAGTAGCCATAGTCCGTGGACTCGCGCACCTGCTCCAGGCCCAGCATCCAGTTCAGCTCGCGCGCCACCAGAAGCGACTTGCCACTGAGATTCAGCCCCGCTCCCAGCACGCTGCGGTCGTAGCGCTCCTCGCGCTGCATCCAGGTGGAGCTGCGCGGGCGGGTGAACCAGCGCACAAAATCCTGCTGCGTGCCGTAGACAAAACCCAGCAGCCGGGTATCTGCATCCAGTGCGTACTGCGCATCCAGGCGCAGCGTGCCAAAGTGCTTGTTGGCACCATCCCCCACTACGCGACTGTCCTTGCCCTGTGGGTCCTGCCGCCACTGCGCTTCGGTCAGATAGCCGGGCGAGTCGCCACGCGCCTCGTGCCAGCGACCGGACAGCGAGATATCGAGCTTTTCATGCACATGGTGCTTCCAGGTGCCGCTGAGGGTGCTGCGCTCATGGCGCGAGGCGGGCCGCGCTCCATCACCGCGTGCATGCTGAGTAGCCAGGTTGAGCTGATCGCCCCCCTCCAGCTCGCGCCCGAGAGCGGACTGTGCATCGAACATGCCATGGGAGCCGGCGCTGACATCGAACTCCGCATAGCTGCCGCTGCGCCGCGTGCGCATCTCCAGCAGCCCTGCTCGGTTGTAATTGCCCTGCAGCACCGACACGGGACCGCGATAGACATTGACCTTGTCCAGCTCCAGCGGCACCACCACATTGAGATCGAAATATCCATCAGCATGCGACATGGCTTCGTTGAGCGGGATGCCATCCAGTGTGGCCGCCACATCGCCGCCATGGCCACCGCCGCCAAAACCGCGCAGCACCAGCCCGTTGGCCACACCGCTGAGCTGGTAGTGATTGACATGCATGCCGGGTACCTGGCTCCACAATGATTCCACCTCCTGTCTGGGCTGCTCGCGAATTTCATCGCGCCTGAACTCGGTGACGGAAAACGCGCGTTGTGACTCGTCCAGCGCCTGGCCTTTGACCAGGGCATTCACCCTCACCTCGGGCAATACCTTGTCGCCTTCCTCGGCTGTTTGCGCTTGTACGGCTGAAGCCATCCACAGCGTACCGCCCAAGACCAGCACTGCGAGTCTTGCCGTGGTACCCAGGCACTGCGCGCCTCCCCTATTCAACGGTCTTTTGTACATGCACCAGAACAGCAAAGTTCGTGCCATGCAATGCACCGCTACGGCTCGCCAATGCACCACAAAGCACCATCGCGGCCTCACCGATACACCCTGGTGCACAACCGGGTGCCGGCAGCACCAACAAGGTGCAAAACATCTGCAACGGCTTGCCTACAGGCTGGCAATAAAGACTGGCCTTTGGCATGGCACTTGCTACATAAAAGGGCATGAAACTCCCAGCGTGCGTTCTGCCGGTGCCACCGACTGCGCGAGCTGACTGAGGGATTGAAGAAGATGGAACTGACACCACGCGAAAAAGACAAGCTGTTGATCTTTACCGCCGCCCTGCTGGCCGAGCGGCGAATGGCTCGTGGCCTCAAGCTCAACTACCCCGAGGCCGTGGCACTGATCAGCGCCTTTGTGATGGAGGGAGCACGCGATGGCAGGACCGTGGCCCAGCTCATGAGCGAAGGCCGCAGCGTGCTGACCCGCGCCGATGTGATGGAGGGCATCCCCGAGATGATTCCCGACATCCAGATCGAGGCCACCTTCCCCGATGGCACCAAGCTGGTCACCGTGCATGAGCCCATCGCCTGAAGCAGCATCCAGAGACTTCAAGCCTTTCAGCCATCAAACCCCTATCCATCAAGCGCAGATAGCTATGAAATTCAATAAGCTCCTTGCCACCACAGCCGCTGCGGCGACCGCACTGCCCCTGTCCGCTCTCGCACATATGGGCTCTGATGCAGGCGGCCATCACCACTTTCTCGACAGCCTGGGCCATGCCTTTGCCCACCCGTTTACCGGTGTAGACCATCTGGCCGCCATGCTGGCCGTGGGCGCCTGGAGCGCGCTGACCATGCCCAGCCCGCGCACGGCCTGGCGTGCACCTGCGGCCTTTGTGGCCCTATTGGTGGCGGGTGCCGTGGCCGGCTTTGCCGGCCTGTGGGTGCCGGGCGTGGAGCCCATGATTGCCGCGTCCGTGCTGGTGCTGGGCCTGCTGGTGCTGGTCCAGCAAAAAATGCCCTGGGGCGTTGCCGCCGCACTGGCTGCAGTGTTTGCCTTCTTCCACGGCGCAGCGCACGGCTTTGAGCTGGCCGGAGACAGCGGCCTGGCGGCCGTCGGCGCACTGGTGGGCATTGCTCTGGGCTCGGCCACGCTGCATATCGCTGGCATGGTGCTCGGTCATGCCGTCATGCAGCGCCACCAATGGGCGGCCCGGTTCGGCGGTGCCGCCACCGCTGCACTCGGCGCTTTCATGCTGACGAAACTGGCCTGATATGAAACACCCCGGCACAGCGCAGCACAAGGCCTTTGCGCAAGGAGGCGAAAGATGATCCCCGGCGAACTGATTCTTGACGAGGGCAGCCATGCACTCAACCCCGGCCGCCGCACGCTCACGCTGGTGGTGAACAATGCCAGCGACCGGCCGATTCAGGTCGGCTCGCACTACCACTTCGCCGAAACCAATGCGGGCCTGGATTTCGACCGCACCGCCGCCCACGGCATGCGCCTGAATATTGCCAGTGGCATGGCCGTGCGCTTCGAGCCGGGCCAGCAGCGCACGG
Source organism: Comamonas testosteroni ATCC 11996 (assembly GCF_000241525.1). Lineage (GTDB taxonomy): Bacteria > Pseudomonadota > Gammaproteobacteria > Burkholderiales > Burkholderiaceae_C > Comamonas > Comamonas testosteroni. The sequence goes on along the minus strand of NZ_AHIL01000054.1, from coordinate 31,571 downwards.
TGGAGCTGGTCGAGATCGGCGGCGACCGCCAGATCTATGGTTTTCGCAGTCTGGTCCAGGGCCCATTGCCCGTAGCGGCCAGGGACTGACCTGCCATGCTGATGCTCTTTGCTTCTGCTTTTGTCCTGGGCCTGGTGTTCAACGCAGCGCCCGGAGCGGTGTTTGCCGAGACCGTGCGCCAAGGTCTGCGCGGCGGCTATCGCCCGGCGCTGGCCGTGCAGCTGGGCTCCCTGGTGGGCGATGCAAGCTGGGCCTTGCTGGGCCTGGCCGGCATTGGTCTGGTCATGCAGGTCGACGCCTTGCGCTGGCCGATGGGTCTGGCGGGCACCGCCTACCTGCTCTGGCTGTCCTGGGACAGCTGGAAGGCCGCGCGTACCGAACACCGGCTCGATGCCTCGGCCACCGCCGCCGCCACGCAGAAGCAGGCCCTGCGCCGCGGCATGGCCCTGTCGCTGACCAACCCGCAGAACCTGGCCTACTGGGCCGCCATGGGCAGCGCCCTCGGAGCCGTGGGAGTGACCCAGCCCGGCGCCAGCGACTACGGGCTGTTCTTCGCGGGGTTCATGACTTCATCCCTGCTCTGGTGCTTTGTCTGCGCAGCCTTGGTGGACCGGCTCTTCCGCCGCGCTGCCGCGCACTGGAGCCGTTTTACCTACCGCTGCTGCGCCGCACTGCTGCTGGCCCTGGCACTGGGTACATTGCGCGACCTGCTCAGCACAAGCCCCGTCGCCCTGCCACCGGCAGCCCAGCAGCAGTCCCTGCGCTGAATACCTGAATCGGAGATTCCTCAATGGCCACCATGGACCGACGAGCCTACGCAGAAACCTTTGGCCCCACCGTGGGTGACCGCCTGCGCCTGGCCGATACCGAACTCATCGTCGAGGTCGAAAAAGACTACACCCTGGCCGCTGGCGGCTATGGTGAGGAAGTGAAGTTCGGCGGCGGCAAGACCATCCGCGACGGCATGGCGCAAAGCCAGCGCACACGCAACGGGACGGGAACAGGGCCCGACGGAGGTGGCGCGGTCGATACCGTGCTGACCAACGCACTGATCATGGACCACTGGGGCATCGTCAAGGCCGACATCGGCCTCAAGGACGGCCGTATTGCGGCCATAGGCAAGGCCGGCAACCCCGACACCCAGCCCGGCGTGGACATCATCATTGGCCCGGGCACGGAAATCATCTCCTGCGAAGGCAATATCGTCACCGCAGGCGGTATCGACACCCATATCCATTTCATTGCCCCGCAGCAGATCGAAGAAGCACTGACCAGCGGCGTGACCACCATGATCGGCGGCGGCACCGGCCCGGCCACCGGCACCTTCGCTACCACCTGCACGCCAGGCCCCTGGCATATGGAACGCATGCTGCAGGCCGCCGACGCTTTCCCCATGAATCTGGGTTTTCTGGGCAAGGGCAATGCCAGCCTGCCAGGCGGCCTGCACGAGCAGATCAGTGCCGGCGCCATCGGCCTGAAGCTGCACGAGGACTGGGGCAGCACGCCGGCCGCCATCAGCAACTGTCTCGACGTGGCCGAAGACACCGACACTCAGGTCGCCATCCACACCGACACGCTCAACGAGTCCGGCTTTGTGGAGGACACCGTGGCGGCTTTCAAGGGCCGCACCATTCACACCTTCCACACCGAAGGCGCGGGGGGAGGCCATGCGCCCGACATTCTGAAAGTGGTGGGCGAGGCCAATGTGCTGCCCAGCTCCACCAACCCCACGCGCCCCTACACCATCAACACGCTGGACGAGCATGTGGACATGCTCATGGTCTGCCACCACCTGGACGCCGGCATTGCCGAAGATCTGGCCTTTGCCGAAAGCCGCATCCGCAAGGAAACGATTGCGGCCGAGGACATCCTGCACGATATCGGCGCGATCAGCATGTTCAGCTCCGACAGCCAGGCCATGGGTCGCGTGGGCGAAGTCATTCTGCGTACCTGGCAGACGGCGCACAAGATGAAGCTGCAGCGCGGCGCCCTGAGTGGAGACGGCGCGCGCAACGACAACTTCCGCGTCAAGCGCTATATCGCCAAATACACCATCAACCCCGCGATTGCCCATGGCATCAGCCACGAGGTGGGCAGCATCGAGGTGGGCAAGTGGGCCGATATCGTGATCTGGAAGCCCGCCTTCTTTGGCGTCAAGCCGTTTTGCATCCTCAAGGGCGGCAGCATCGCCATGGCGGCCATGGGCGATCCGAACGCCTCCATTCCCACGCCTCAGCCCGTGCATTACCGCCCCATGTTTGCAAGCTTTGGCGGTGCAGTTGCCAGAACTTCACTGACCTTTGTCTCCCAGGCAGGACTTGCCGCCGGCATCGGCCAGCGCTTCGGGCTGCACAAGACCCTGTCGGCGGTCAGGGGCATACGCAATGTGAAGAAGCAGCACATGATCCACAACGATCTGGCGCCGCATATGGAGGTGGACGCCCAGACCTATGCCGTGCGCGCCAATGGCGATCTGCTGACCTGCGAGCCCGCGGTCAGCCTGCCCATGGCACAGCGCTACTTCCTGTTCTGAGCAGTGTTGAGCTGAAACTCCGTATCCGGATGCTGCATGCCCTTGCCCTCAAACCAGGCCAGCCAGTCACTGACGGCGAGCTGCGGCGCAGCGCTCACGGTGGCGGGCATGGCCTCGTACACCAGCACGGTGATGGACTGCTGACCGCCCTGGGTCAGCATCACGGGCAGGGTCAGAATGCGCTTGGCGTATTCACCCAGGTCTTCGGGCCACAGGCCTTCGATGCGATCCATGGCCCGCTCCAGCGCTGCGTCCATGGGGTAGACCTCGGCCAGCACGGTTTGCGTGCCTTGCAGCCTCAGGCCCGGGTACCAGCCCAGGTCATGCAAAGTTCCGGTCAGCTGGGTCCTGCCGACACAGGCGATGCCCGGCTGGAGCCTGGCAATATCGTTGATGCCACCGGCACGCAAAGTGCCATACACCGCCACATAGGCTGCGCCACAGCCCTGCCAGTCAGCAGGCGCATCATGCAAAGAGGTCGGGGCTGCCATTTCTGCCGAAGCTTCCAAAAGAGTTGTCATCTTGCTCGAACCATCAAAATCACTGATATGCGCAGCACATGCAACATGCGCGCCAATCTGGTCCGGGCCTTTTATTTCATTGTGAATTCACCATGCTGACTGCCAACAAACTGCTGCTCCAGGGCCAGGGCCTTTCCACCGTCATCCTCAAACGCGCCGCCTCCGTGGAGCTGGACTGGGATGTGCGTCAGAAGAGCCGCTTTGCCGCTACCGACAGCCTGGGTCGCGAGCTGGCCGTCTTCTTGCCACGCGGCCAGGCCGTGCGCGGCGGCGATGTTCTGGTGGCCGAAGATGGCAGCCTGATCCGCGTGCTGGCCGCACCGCAAAAAGTGCTGCACATCACGGCCTGTGCTGAGCATGGCACGCCGTTTGACCTGATGCGCGCGGCCTACCATCTGGGCAACCGCCATGTGCCGATCGAGCTGCAGCCCGACCATTTGAAGATCGAACCCGACCATGTGCTGGCCGATATGCTGCGCAGCATGCATATGACGGTGGTCGAGGCCGATCTGCCTTTCGAGCCCGAAGGAGGCGCCTATGGCGGCCATGTGACCAATGACGGCCACCATCATCACGGCCATGGACACTCGCATGACCACGCCCACTGAGCCACTGCTGGCTCTTGGCGCGCAGAGCTTTCTGCAGCTGATGTGGCTGGCCTCGCCGGCGCTGCCCATCGGCGGCTTTTCCTATTCGGAAGGGCTTGAAGCGGCCATCAATGCGGCGCTGGTCACAACGGAATCAGAGGCCGCTGGCTGGCTGGTGCAGCAGCTGCATCTGACCCAGTCGCGCGGGGACATGGCCGTGATTGCGCAGGCTATGCCGGCCTGGAAAGGCGCGGATCTGGCGCGCATTGCCAGCCTCAACCAGTGGGTAAGAGTCACGCGCGAAACCAGCGAGCTGCGCCTGCAGACCGAGCAGATGGGCCGCTCGCTGACCGAGTGGCTGAAAAACCGCTACGCCGACGAAGCAGTCCCGCTGGCCTCCGTCCACTGGCTGGGCGCGCAGGATGCCAGCTACCCCATCGCCTTCTCGCTGGCGGCCCAATGCACCGGCGCCACACCGCGTGATGCACTGCTGGCCTATGCCTTTGGCTGGGCAGAGAACATGGTTCAGGCCGCCATCAAGACCGTGCCCCTGGGCCAGAGCGCCGGCCAGCGCATCTTGGCGCGGCTGACTTCCGAAATTCCCGCTGCCGTCGAATACGCGCTGGCGTTGCCGGACAACGCAAGACAGGCTTTTTCGCCCATGCTGGCCATTCTCTCGGCCCAGCATGAACACCAGTATTCTCGACTTTTCCGTAGCTGAACCTCCATCCGCCATGTCTGTACTGTTTGCCGCCACGCCCCAGCCACCCTACTACGCCGCCATCTTCACCTCCCTGCGCACCCAGACGGACCAGGGCTATGGCGAGATGGCCGAGCGCATGGTGGAGCTGGCCGGCCAGCAGGCAGGCTATCTGGGCGCTGAAAGCACCCGCGATGCCGAAGGCTTCGGCATCACCGTGTCTTACTGGGAAAGCGAGGAAGCCATCCGTCAATGGAAGCACAACGCCGAGCACCAGATCGCCCAGGAAAAAGGCCACACCACCTGGTACCAGCATTTCGAGCTGCGCATTGCCAAGGTGGAGCGTGCCTACGGCAAGGCCCGCTGATCGCAACCCTCTCACCCCCGAAAGAACTCACCATGTCGACCGCACTGCACCATATCCCCAACCGCACCAAGAAGCTGCCGCCGCTGCGCGTGGGCATAGGCGGGCCCGTGGGCTCGGGCAAGACCACGATTCTGGAGATGCTCTGCAAGGCCATGCGCGGCAAATGGGACCTGGTCGCTATCACCAACGACATCTACACCAAGGAAGACCAGCGCCTGCTGACCATCAGCGGCGCCCTGCCCGCCGAGCGCATCATGGGTGTGGAAACAGGCGGCTGCCCGCACACGGCGATTCGCGAGGACGCTTCCATCAACCTGGAAGCCATTGACCGCATGCTCAAGGACTTCCCCGATGCCGACATCGTCTTCATCGAATCGGGCGGCGACAACCTGGCTGCCACCTTCAGCCCCGAGCTGTCGGATCTGACCATCTACGTGATCGACGTGGCAGCAGGCGAGAAGATTCCGCGCAAGGGCGGTCCCGGCATCACCAAGAGCGATCTCTTCGTCATCAACAAGACCGACCTGGCTCCCCATGTGGGCGCCAATCTGGACATCATGCGCAGCGACACCATCAAGCAGCGCACCACGCCCAAGGGGCTCAAGCCCTTTGTGATGACCAACCTCAAGACACTGGAAGGTCTGGATGAGGTGGTGGCCTTCATAGAGAAACAGGGCCTGCTGGCGGCCTGATCACCTCTTTCGGGACGAAAAAAAGCCGCCTAGAGCGGCGGCTGTTTCTCAAACCAGTGCGTGATTACTGGTTGGCCAGATCCAGATGGAACTCGCGAGCTTCTTGGATGAATTCGATCAGGGAGTTGATAGCTTGGCGCATGATGAGCTTTCTATGAAATCAAGAGATGCACTTCAAGCGATGGACAGCACGCATCTCATGTACTGTCGTTCGCGGGTTTAACCTTAAGGGTTAACCCTTGCTGATAAGTATAAACCACTAGCTTCGTTTTTGCAAAGCCCGTCCTGCGCAAAGGGCGTCAGGCTCGTCAGTGCACTGCCTTGAAGTGCTTGCTCACGCAGTTGCAAGGCCTGTGCAGATCAATATTTGCGAGATTCCTGCATCAAAATTGCCGCAGAACGCTGTACTTTTCACCAGTACGTCACCGAATTTGTCCGCCGACTGCTACGCTATGGCCTGTTGACAATATTTGTGGCGGGTTCACAACTCCCGCAGGTGGAAAGTGGAAATGGCGCGAGATTGTGGTTTGCAGCAGATGGACGGGCTTTCGTCCCATCGAGTGAATGCCGACATCCAGCCCGGCCGATATGCAGCGCCCGCCTTCCGCCGCAAGGGAGTGCGCGCATGAGCTCCACACTGGCCGGCCCCGGCACGACCGACTCCTGGCATATCACCACCATGAACCCCGCAGAAGCCCCCTGGCATCTGCTGCTGCTGGCCGACCCCTCACGCGAGCGCATCAAGCGCTATCTGCCCGGATCCACCTGCTTCGGAGCGCGCCAGACGACCCAGTTCACGCCCAGCGGCCTCGGCGCCCTCATCGGCGTATGCGTGCTCGTCCCCGAGGGCGACGGCCTTCACCGATGGGAGCTGATGAACATGGCCGTGTCCACGGCATGGCAGAGCAAGGGCATAGGTTCTGCCCTGCTGCAGCGCGCCATCCGTGAGATGCGCGAACGCGGCGTGCAGCAGCTGGATGTAGGGACTGGTAGCTTTGGCGACCAGTTGCTGTTCTATCAACGCCTGGGGTTTCGCGTCACCGATATCGAGCGCGACTTCTTTTTGCAGAACTACACCACCCCGCTGTGGGAGCGCGGCGTACAGCACAAGGACATGCTCAAGCTGACGCTGGAGCTTTGAAGACACGGGCGGCCCCGCCCCATGTCCAAAAGGACTACCCTTTGAAAAGCACAAGAGGCGCCTGGGCGCCTCTTGTTCATCTAGCTTCGTTTTCCCGGCATCAGGCCGCCTTGAGGCGACGTGCGCGCACAGCGGCAGCCAGTTGCTCCAGCACCGGAGTCGTCTGCTCCATGCTGATGCAGGCATCGGTGAGCGAGACACCGTATTGCAGCTCCTGCCCGTCGACAATGTCCTGACGGCCTTCATGAATATGGCTTTCGATCATCACGCCGGTGATGCGTGTGTCGCCCCCGGCAATCTGCTGGGCCACATCCGCTGATACATCGATCTGGCGGCGATGTTGCTTGCTGCTGTTGGCATGCGAGAAGTCGATCATCACCTGCGGATGCAGGCCCGCTTTTTCCAGCACTTCGCACGCTGCCTGAACATGGGCCGCGTCGTAGTTGGGAGCCTTGCCGCCGCGCAAGATGATGTGGCAGTCCTGATTGCCGCGTGTCTCGAAGATCGCACTCTGGCCCATCTTGGTCATGCCCATGAAAGCATGAGAGGACTGTGCGGCCAAAATGGCATCGCTGGCCACCTTCACGCCGCCATCAGTGCCGTTCTTGAAGCCCACGGGGCAGCTCAGACCGCTGGCCAGCTGGCGATGGCTCTGGCTCTCCGTGGTGCGCGCGCCAATCGCGCCCCAGCTGACCAGGTCGCTGATGAACTGCGGCGACAGCAGGTCCAGGAATTCGGTGCCGGCCGGCAGGCCCAGCGCCAGCACATCGAGCAGCAGGCGGCGCGCCAGCTCCAGCCCTTCGTTGACGGCAAAGCTGCCGTCGCGGTACGGGTCATTGATATAGCCCTTCCAGCCCACGGTGGTGCGCGGCTTCTCGAAGTAGACCCGCATCACGATCAGCAGATCGTCCTTGAGCGCATCGGCCTGGACCTTGAGCTGGCGCGCGTAATCCATGGCCTGATCGTGATCGTGAATGGAGCAAGGCCCGACCACAACCACCAGCCGGTCATCCTGGCCATGCAGCACGCGCGAGATGGCGGCACGGCTGGACTCGACCAGTTGCTGCGCCTCTTCGGTCACGGGCAGCCACTCTTCCAGCAGTGCAGGGGTCAGCAGCGGGCGCACGATCTTGATGCGTGTGTCGTCAATGCGGGTCTTGTCCAGCGTGGTCAGTTTGGGCTGGGCCTTGCGGGCCGAAGCTGCGCTGGGATGCAGGGGCGTCGTGGAGGATGTCATCCCGATATTGTCGCGCCATGCGCTTTAACCCGCGCGCTCGCCCCCATCGGTGGCTGCGGTAAGCGGCCTGCAGCCGCCAGTCAGGCAAGGCTGGACAGCGCCCCGCCCCGGTAGACTGGCGGCCCCTAGAAGACCGGACGCCACCGCCCATGGAACTGCTGTTCACCATCACCCCCGCCCACACCGACTGCCGGCTGCAGGCCGCAATGCAGCGCGAGATGCAGCAGCTCGCGCGACAACAGGCCGCCCTGCAGGCCCGGATGGCGGGCTGGCAGGAGCGCTGGCTTGCCCCGCTGCTGCTCTGCCTGGGCCTGGGCGGCGGCCTGCTGGCCATCGCTCAGCCGGGCCAGCCGCTGAGCCCCGAAAAAATCATCGCCATGCTGGTCTCGACCGTGCTCTGCATCCTGCTGTGGAAGCGCTACTCAGCGCGCCTGCTCGCCGCGTTGCGTCAGCATCAAGCTATGCGCCAGGCGCCGCTGCAGGGCCTGCACCAAAAGCTGGTGCGCGCAGGCCTGCGGGCCCGCCTGCGGCGCCTGGAGGGCAGCTACCGCCTGCAGCTGGACGATCAGGGCTTCACGCTGATCCACGACCGGGGTGCGCGAGAGCGGCTCGAATGGGCGCAGATCGCGCGCCTGCAGGCCACGCCCGATTTCTACAAGGTGGCCTGCGCCCGGCTCGCGGCCGAGGGCAAGGCCTACCATATCCCCCGCCACAGCGATGCCATGGACCCGGCCGCCTACCGGCAGGGATTGGCACTGTGGCTGAGCAAATGCCCGATGACACCGGAGACGCCAGCCGCCATGGAGCGCTGATTCAGCGCGTACGGGCGGTGCTTTATTCCCCGGCCGAAAGCTTCATCAGCACCAGGCCGCTGACGATCAGGACCGCCGCTCCCACGCGCATGGCGCTGAGCTGCTCGCCCAGCACCGTGACGCCCACCAGGAATGCACCCACGGCACCGATACCGGTCCAGATCGTATACGCCGTGCCCAGGGGCAGCGAGCGCATGGCCACCGACAGCAGACCGAAGCTGGCGATCATGGCCACGATGGTGATGGCGCTGTATTTGAGGTTGGTGAAACCATGGGACTGCTTCATGGTGAAGGCCCAGACCACTTCCAGAACGCCGGCCACCAGCAGATAAACCCAAGCCATAGAAAACCTCTTTGAAGATCGAATGGCCAGGCCGTCCCGGCAGGAATTCAGGCCATGCATCGCATCGCCCGGCAAGGTCGTCCCTGCGGCATGAATCCTAATCCGCATGGGCAAATCCGGGCCAGCCATGGGTGGTTCGGCCGCCACATTCATGGGCCGATTTCTCGTCCGATTCGACGATGTCGCAACGCTGGTAACGCCGCACAGTGACTCGTCCATGGAACGAGGAGAACTGAACAATGAACCGACTGCAAGACCGCGTGGCCCTGATCACGGGCGCAGGTGCCGGCATTGGCAAAGGCGTGGCACGCCGCTTTGCGGCTGAAGGCGCCAGCCTGTGGCTGGCCGATATCAATGCCGAAACCTGTGCCGGGGTCGCCGCAGAAATCCGCGCCGAATTTGGCGTTCAGGTGGGACATGCCGTGGCCGATGTGAGCGAGCACGCCGCCGTGCAGAGCATGGTCGATGCCGCCCTGGCGCAGTTCGGCCACATCGACATCCTCGTCAACAATGCCTGGGGCCGGCGCCCCGGCAGCCAGCCCGGCTTTGCCAGGGTCGAAACGCTCAGCGATCTCGATTCCGACTGGGCCTGGCGCATAGGTGCGCAATCGGCGCTCTGGGCCATGCAGGCAGTCTTCCCCGGCATGCAGGAGCGGCGCTGGGGCCGGGTCATCAATATGTGCTCGCTCAACGGCGTCAATGCCCACCCTTATTCGGTGGACTACAACATGGCCAAGGAAGCGCTGCGCACGCTCACCCGCTCTGCCGCTCGCGAATGGGCGGCCTTTGGCATCTGCTGCAACGCACTGTGCCCCGGCGCGGCCACCGAAGCCTATCAAAAATTTGCGGCAAGCCAGCCCGAGAACGCGGCCGACATGCTGCGTCTGAACCCCATGGGGCATATGGGCGACCCCGAGCAGGACATTGGCGGCGCGGCCCTATTCCTGGCCAGCGAAGACTGCCGCTATGTCACGGGCAACACGCTATTTGTCGATGGCGGCAGTCACATCAACGGCGTGCCCTGGCTACCCAAAACGAAGTGATGCATTGCAATGGCACACTCCACGCCTTGTGCTGCTCGCGCCCACCGCCACCATGCTTGCCGGATTGAATCACCTCACACTTGCCGTAACAGACCTGCAGCGCAGCGTGGACTTCTACGTGCGCGTGCTGGGGTTTCGTCCACGCGCGCAGTGGGATATGGGCGCCTATCTGGAACTCGGCGATCTGCGGCTGTGCCTGTCGTCAGACGAACAGCGAAGCCAGGCCCACAGCTCTGACTACACCCACTACGCATTCACGATTACCCAACGGGACTTCGCGCACTTTGTGGAGCATGCCAGGTCATGCGGAGTCCAGGAATGGAAGAGCAACCGCAGCGAAGGCGCTTCCTTCTACTTTCTGGACCCGGATGGCCGCCAGCTCGAAGCCCATGTCGGTTCGCTGCAAAGCCGCCTGGCGCAATGCCGCTTGCGGCCTTATGCAGGCATGCAGTTTTTCGACTGAATCGGCGGCCAGGCAACGAAGGCAAGAAAAGGCGCAAGAGCCTGTCTGATATAGCAGCGCTCCAAGGAGCGCGGCCAGTCGATACAGAAGAGCACGCCCGGCTGCGCCACACTAGGCGGCCAGCGGCTCCTCTTCCATCACCACCACATTGCCAACCGTCGCGCCATAGTGCGTTGCCACGCGCTTGCGCTGCTTGAGCACGGCCCTGTCCTTGCTGACCAGCAAGGCCTTGTGCTGGCTGGCCAGATCGAGGAAATGCTGGTCGTCGGGATCGGTGCAGGTAAAGCGGATCTTGGGGGCAGCGGACACATATTCGACGGCTGCATCAAAAGCGGCCATCACGCCTTCGGGCGTCTTGCCGTAGTAGCTGACGCGCGGCGCAATCTGGCTGTAGTGCAGCACGCGACCCAGCTCGATGCGCTGGGCTTCGTCGGCAATCCAGCGCACGTCGCCACGGGCGACCAGCTCGCGGATGGTCGGGATATCCGGGTCGTCAAAGATCAGCATGTCCAGCACCACATTGGTGTCCAGAATCATGGGGCGCGGCAACGGGCCGTCATAGCCGGCGTTGCAGGCCGGCCAGCGCAGGGGGGCGATCTTCATTGCTGTGCGTCACCTTCTGCGGTCTTGCGGGGCTTGGTCGAACCCTTGACCATGTCAAAGCAGAACAGACGGCACTCGATAGGGCCGTTCCACATGGGTGTGCGGCGCGACTCTTTGAGGCGCATCTTGCTGGGCAGCTTGAGGTCGGGCGTCAGCATCCAGGCGCTCCAGCCGCTGTAGTTCTTCTTCCAGTGGCTGGCCAGCTGACTGAAGAATTCGCCGCCGTCCTCGGTCTGCGCGGTTTCGCGGCCTGCGCGTTCGACCTGGCCCATGCGCTCGGCCGCATTGCGGCCTGCGCTGCCGGCGGCCGCGATACGCTCGCCATAGGGGGGGTTCAGGATCATCATGCCGGGCTGCTCGCTGGGCGGCATGCGCTGCAAGGCATCACCGCCGCGCAGGCTGACGGTATCGGACACACCCGCACGCTCGGCATTGCGCTGGGCAAAGTCCACCATGCGGAAGGCGATGTCCGAGCCGTAAATGCCCACGGGAGACTCGGGCAGGATGGCAGCCTCGGCCTCGTCCAGCATGGCTTCCCAGACATGGCGCTGAAAAGGCACGAGCTTCTCGAACGCAAAGCGACGCAGGATGCCGGCCGGAATCCTGCGCGCGATCTGCGCGGCCTCGATCACCAGGGTGCCGCTGCCGCAGCAGGGGTCGTACAGCGGCTGGGGGTTGTCGCCATGCGGGTTCCAGCCCGAGGCCGCAATCATGGCTGCGGCCAGGGTTTCCTTGAGCGGGGCATCGCCCTTGTCCTCGCGCCAGCCGCGCTTGAACAGCGCCTCGCCCGAAGTGTCGATATAGAGGGTGGCGCCGTCGGTCGTCAGGTGCAGGTGCACGCGCACATCGGGGTGATGGGTCTCCACGCTGGGACGCACGCCGTTGCGCTTGGCGCGAAAACGGTCGGCAATCGCGTCCTTGACCTTGAGTGCCGCAAAGTTCAGGCTGGTCAGCGGACTGTGCTGGGCCGTGACTTCGATCTTGAAGGTTTCCTTGGGGCTAAACCAGATCTCCCAGGCCACCTCGCTGGCGGCACGGTACAGATCGTTCTCGCTGCGGTACATGGTGTGCGAGAGCTCGATCAGCACGCGCTGAGCCAGACGGCTGTGCAGATTGAGCAGCATGGCATCGCGCCACATGCCGCGCAGCATGACGCCGCCCCGGCCCACGAGCAGATCCTGCCCGCTGGCGCCGGTGATGGCGTGGACCTCGTCGGCCAGAAAGCCCTCGACGCCGGCGGCGCAGGGCAGAAACAAATGCAGTTGGTTCATAGAAATCAGTGCGCGCCAGCAACGGCGCAGGCGCCGGACGCTCACGGGAGCCTGTTGTGCGCTTTACAGGGCATAAGCATACGCGCTAGGCCTTTTCCGGTGCCCGCGCACGACAAGCGTTGCTCTACAGATGCATGCAGGTCCCCAGGCATGATGCCAGACCAAGGAGCAATGACGACATGGAAGAAATCAGCTGGAACGACTTTATGAAGGTGGAGCTGCGCGTGGGCCGCATACTGCAGGCCGAGGTCTTTGCCGAGGCCCGCAAACCCGCCTACAAGCTGCTGCTGGACCTGGGTCCCGAGCTGGGCCAGCGCAAGTCCAGCGCGCAGATCACCGAGCACTACCAGCCCGAGGAGCTGATAGGACGGCTGGTGGTGGCCGTGGTCAACTTTCCGAAAAAGCAGATTGGGCCCTTGATGAGCGAATGTCTTGTGACCGGTTTTCACGATGCCACCGGAGCCGTGGCCCTGTGCGTGCCCGACAAGGAGGTGCCGCTGGGCACGCGCCTGCTGTGATCGGCGTATTCAGAGGCAAAATGGCCGCCAGCCATTCTCCCGCCTACGGATACTGCTATGAATATCAGCTTCAACCCGCTGGTGCGCGTGCGCACCGTCACCGCCTTTGTCAACCTGAGCGCCGATGAGGCACAGTGGCAGGCCGGCCTGACCCAGGCCAAGCAGCAATGCGATGCCGTGGCCGATGCCATCGAGGCCCAGGGCTATCAGGTGCAGTCCATCCGCATCGTGAGCAACCCGTTTGGCGAATATCTGGACGTCCGTGGCATAGACAGCGCCCTCGCCGGCCTGCAGTGCATTGCTGAAACGCTCAAGGCCATCAACACCGGCAAACGCCGCATCCGCTTTGCCGTGGGCGAAGCGCGCAATGCGCAGGAGGTGGCGCTGCTGCCGCAGCTGATTGCAGCCTATGGCGACCTGTGCAACGCCTGCGTGAACATCGATCTGGATGAACATGGCTTTGTGCAGACCGGCTTGCTGGCCCACAGCGTGCAGGCGATTCAGCAAATCGCGCGCATCACGCCTCGCGGCGAAGGCAATTTCAACTTCACGGTCAACTTCAACTGCGCACCCGGCATTCCCTATTTCCCGGCCAGCTACCACCGCGGACAGCACCACGGCGCCCTGGTGCTGGGCCTGGAAACGCCAGACCTCATGGTGGCTGAACTGCAGGCGCTGCAGCAGCAGCGCCTGCAACTCGATCACGCGGCGTGGTTCAAGCTCGCATTCGATCGCCTGAGCCAGACCCTGAACGAGCATGCCACTGCCATCCAGCGCTGTGCCGACGGCGTGAAACTGGCCGAGGACTGGCATATCGCGGGCATGGACACCTCGGCTGCGCCGTCCAAGTCCTGCGCCTCCATGGTCGATGTCTACCAGTTGCTGGGCGTGCCCCATTTCGGCGCCAGCGGCACGGTGGAAGCGTCGGCCCTGCTGACCCGCGTCTTCAAATCGGTAAGCGGCGTGACGCAGATCGGCTTCAGCGGCCTGATGCTGGCCGTGACCGAGGACCAAGGCCTGGCCCAGGCTAGTCTGAATGACGAATTCGATATCCGCGCCCTGCTGACCTACAGCAGCGTCTGCGGCATCGGCCTCGATACCGTGCCTGTGCCGGGCGACAGCAGCGCCGAGCAGATCGCCGCCGTCATGCGCGATACGGGCACCATGGCTTTTCGCCTCAACAAGCCGCTGACGGTGCGACTGTTCCCCGTGCCGGGGCTCCAAGCAGGCGACACAACGGCCTTCGAGAGCGCGGATCTGTGCAACTGCGCCGTGCTGGCTCTGCCTTGAACATCTAACAAGCGGGCTGCTGCGCTTGGCCGTCAAGCGCCGGCAGCTATAGCTTTTGATATTCCCCTACCCCGGTTCTGTTTGACCTGCCCCCATGGTGGCCGCCGGGGTGCCCCCGGTAAAATTGGCCCTTATGGCAAAAATTATCGTTCTGGCACTGGTGCTGCTTTTCTTTGGCTGCGGGCTGTACATGCATCTGCGCGGCAAGGTGCGCCACAAGGTGGTCAAGCAATTGTTTGACCACTCCACGTTCACAGCGCCGTTCAACGTCTTCATGCTGATGTTCAGCAAGGTGCCGCGCACGCCTTATCTGCCCACCAGCACCTTTCCCGAACTGGCGCCGCTGCAGGCCAATTGGCGCGAGATCCGCGAGGAAGCCGTCAATCTGCAAAAGAACATGCAGATCAAGGCTGCCGCCAACAACGATGACGCAGGCTTCAACTCCTTCTTCAAGACCGGCTGGAAGCGCTTCTACCTCAAGTGGTACGGCGATGCCCACCCTTCGGCCATGGAGCTGTGCCCCAGGACCACGGCCCTGGTGAAGTCGATTCCCAGCGTCAAGGCCGCCATGTTTGCCGAGCTGCCGCCCGGCGCCAAGCTCAATCTGCACCGCGACCCCTATGCGGGCTCGCTGCGCTATCACCTGGCCGTGCTGGCCCCCAACGACGACCGCTGCATGATCGAGGTCGACGGCAAGCCCTATAGCTGGCGCGAAGGCGAAGGCGTGATCTTCGACGAGACCTATATGCACTGGGCCGAGAACCGCTCGGAAGGCAACCGCATCGTGCTGTTCTGCGACGTGGAACGCCCCATGACCAATGGCTTTGCCCAGTGGCTCAATCACTGGCTGGGCAAGAACGTGGTGGCCGCCGCCAGCTCGCCCAACAACGAGGGCGATCCGCGCGGCATGATCAGCAAGCTGTTCAAGATCTCGTTCTATGCCGGCAAGTACCGCCGCGCCTTCCGCGACTGGAATCCGACCTTCTACAAGATCCTCAAGTTCGGACTGATGATTGGCGTGCTGGTCTGGTTTATCTGGTGGTTGGTTCCAAACTGATTGATCCCCCTGAGGCGCTTTGCGCCTTCCCCCTTTCTCTTCGGAAGGGGGACGACATCTTCGCTGCAGGGCGGCCTTTGCTTGCTGTCCCTCACTTGGGTCTTGCTTCATCAAGACATATGGCTCTAAACAAAAAGCCGCTGAATACATCAGCGGCTTTTTTGTGGCTGAGGCGCTTTACAGAGCCTTGCGCAGCGTGGTGGTGGGAATTTTCAGCTGCTCGCGGTATTTGGCGACGGTGCGGCGCGCGCACTCGATGCCCTGCTCCTTGAGCATGTCGGCCAGCTTGGCGTCCGACAGCGGCTTCTTGGCATCTTCGGCATCGACAAACTGCTTGATCAGCGCACGCACGGCCGTGCTGGAGGCACTGCCGCCGGTTTCCGTGCCCAGGCCCGAGCCGAAGAAATACTTGAGCTCGAACGTGCCCTGGGGCGTGGCCATGTACTTGGCGGTGGTCACGCGGCTGATGGTGGACTCGTGCAGGCCCAGGGTGTCGGCGATATCGCGCAGCACCAGCGGGCGCATGGCCAGCTCGCCATGCACAAAGAAGTTCTTCTGCCGCTCCACAATGGCTTCGGAAACACGCAAGATGGTGTCGAAGCGCTGCTGGATGTTCTTGATGAACCAGCGCGCCTCCTGCAGCTGCTGCTGCAGCGCCGCATGACCGTCGCTGTTCTTGTGGCGACGCAGCACGCTGGCATAGATGTCGTGCACGCGCAGACGTGGCATGACCTCGGGGTTGAGCTGCACGGAAAAGTCCATCCGGCCGGCGCCGGCCCGCACCGGGCGCACGATGACATCGGGCACCACGATATGGCGCTCCACGTCGACAAAGCGGCGCCCCGGACGCGGCTCCAGCCTGGCGATCAGGGCCATGGCTTCGCGCAGTTGCTCCTCGCGCGCGCCGCACAGACTGGTGAGCTTGCGCAGATCGCGCCGCGCCAGCAGGTCCATGGGCTGTGCACAGATGGATTGCGCCAGCAGCAGCCGGCTCATATGCGCCTCGGTCGTGCCCTCGTCCTCGGCGGTGCGGATCAGGTCGCGCAGCTGCAGCTGCAGGCACTCGGCCAGATCACGCGCGCCCACGCCCACGGGCTCCAGGCTTTGCAGCAGCTTCAGAGCAATGACAAAGTGCTGCTCCAGCTCCTCGCGCTCTTCCAGGTCGTCGCCGGCAAGGCTTTGCGCCAGCTCCTGCAGGGAATCCTCGAGATAGCCATCGTCGCTGAGCGACTCGATGAGAAAGCGCAGTGCCGCCATGTCCGCCGCACCCAGATGCAGGCTCAGCGCCTGACGATGGAGAAAGTCGGTCAGGCTCTGGTGCTCGCGCGCCAGATCGATGGCATCGGTTTCGTCATCGCCATCGCGGTTGCGCGTGGAGCTGCTGGCCGAGGGCGTCTCCCACTCGCTGCTGGATTCGCCGCCCCACTCCCCGTCCTGGCCGTCCATGCCGTCGGCCTCCCAGTTCAGCGTTTCAGGGGTTTCGGGGGTTGATGCTTCTGCTACCGTTTCAGTAGCTGATTGCGCTTGTAATGATTCATTTTCAGCACGAATGCCATCTGAGGTGCTGTATTCACCGGCGCTAGCAGCTACATCTACAGGAGCATCTCCCGCAGTTTCAGCCTCATCGCCCGCACGCTCCAGAAAAGGGTTGTCGACCAGCATCTGCTCGACTTCCTGCGCCAGCTCCAGAGTGGAGAGCTGCAGCAGCTGAATGGATTGCTGCAACTGCGGCGTAAGCGACAAATGCTGCGAAACGCGTAGCGAGAGACCTGGCTTCATCGAGGCGCGGCCCCCAGACAATCATTGCAAACGCGCGCAGTGCTATGGGTTTGCCGCCGGGCTGCCCCAAGGCAAGCCTCGGCGCTGCCGGTCAGGGTCCCTTCCGGGGGCAGCGACCACACAAAGTGAGGGAGCGTGGGAGTCATCACATCCTGAAATGTTCGCCCAGATAGACGCGGCGCACATCGGCGTTCTCCACGATCTCCTCGGGCGTGCCTTCGGCCAGCACATGGCCGTCGCTGATGATGAAGGCGTGGTCGCAGATGCCCAGCGTCTCGCGCACGTTGTGGTCGGTAATCAGCACGCCGATGCCGCGTTCCTTGAGGAAGCCGATGATGCGCTGGATCTCGATCACCGCAATCGGATCGATGCCGGCAAACGGCTCATCAAGCAAAATGAAGCGCGGTTGCGTAGCCAGGGCCCGGGCAATTTCCACGCGACGGCGCTCACCACCGGACAGCGCCAGCGCGGGCGACTGGCGCAGATGCTCGACGCGCAGCTCCTGCAACAGGCCGGTGAGGCGCTTTTCGATCTCGCCCTGCGTCAGCGTCTTGCCCTGCTCGTCTTTTTGCAGCTCCAGCACGGCGCGCACATTGTCTTCCACGCTGAGCTTGCGAAAGATAGAGGCTTCCTGGGGCAGGTAGGACAGGCCCAGGCGCGAACGCTGGTGAATCGGCATGCCGCCCACCGGCTGGCCGTCGATGAAGATCTCGCCGCCGTCGCTGCGCACCAGGCCCACGATCATGTAGAACGATGTGGTCTTGCCCGCACCGTTGGGGCCGAGCAGACCGACCACCTCGCCTTTTTGCACGGACAGTGACACATCCTTGACCACCTTGCGGCTGCCGTAGGACTTGGCCAGATGCTTGGCCTCCAGGCGGCTGTCGGACTCGCCGCTGCGGCTGCTGGAGAAAGTCGGCTCGCTCATTTCTTCTCGTCGGCTTTCTCGCCACCCAGCGTCATGCTCTGGCGCAGCTGCGTGGCAGGTGTGGCGGGCTTGGGCTGGGCCCCCGGCGTTCCGTCCTTGGGCGCCATGATGGCGCGCACACGACCGCCCTGCCCCACGGAGGAGCTGGGCAGGCCACCGCTGGTCTTCTGACCATCGACGGTATAAACGTCTGTGATGTTGTTGTAGACGATGATGGAGCCCGTGACCTGATCGCTGAGCTGACCGCCACGGTAGCGGCGCATCTCGCCACGACGGATGAACTTGACGATATCGGCCTTGCCGTCGTATTCGATGACTTCGCCTTCGCCCTCGATGAACTCCTCGGGCTGACCGGCCACCGTATCGCGCTTCTGACGGAAGAACGCCCGCTTGCCGGCCTCGGCCTTGATCACACCGTACTGATAGCCCTCGGCGTCCTGCCGCACATCGAGCTGAGCACCGCGCAGCACGATGGTGCCCTTGGTCATCACCACATTGCCAGTGAAGACACTGGTCTGCTGCAGCTCGTCATGACGCAACGCATCCGCCTCGATATTCATGGGCTTGGCGCTGTCGGCCTTTTCGGCATGGACAATGCCGGTCGCTGCTGCCAGGGCGCAGGCCAGCGCAAGAGGTAGGAGTGTTTTTTTCATGGAAGGCACGTTTCTTGCATCCATTGTAGTCATTCCCTTTTTGCAACTTGCGTAAAAAACACCCACAAAAAAGCCCGCACGGCGGCGGGCTTGTTGGGCGTCAAACGTCACTGGCGTCTGCTGCCTGATCTCAGGCCTTGCGACTGGAGGCAACCAGCGCATTGACCACGCGCAGCACATTGTCCATATTGCCGGCCTTGGTGCCGTCCGTGTAGTAGCGGCCGGCCACACCCATGGCGGGCACGCCTTCCACGTCATATTCGTTTTGCAGCTGAGCGGCCTTGCGTGCCTGATTGGCCACGGTGAAGGAGTTGTAGACCTCCTTGAACTTGGCCAGATCCACGCCCTGCTTGCCGACCCAGTCAAAGATGGCGTCGTCGGTCTTGAGCAGATTGCGATCCACGTGAATGGTACGGAACACCTTGGCGTGCAGCTGGGGCAGCAGGTTCATGCCCTCCAGGGCGTAGTAGAGCTTCTGCTGAGGCACGAAAGAGGCATTGAAAGCCACGGGCACGCGGCGCACCACCACATCGGCAGGCTGGCTCTTGGCCCAGGCTTCGAACTGGGGCTCGAAGACATTGCAATGCGGACAGCTGTACCAGAAGAACTCGACCACCTCGACCTTGCCGGCCGGCGCGCTCACGCTGGCAGGCTTGCCGAGCTTGATGTAGTCCTTGCCTTCTTTGGGCGCAGCGCCCTGGGCCCAGCTGGAGGAGGCACCCAGACTCAGGGCACCAGCAGCAGCTGCCGAGGCAGCCAGAGAGAATTCGCGACGTTTCATCTAAACAAACTCCTGTATCAGGTCTGCAGTATCAGAGCCAACAGGCCCAAAAAAGTTCAGCGTTGTCAAAACTACCAGTGGCACGAGCCTGAAACCTCAAGCAAGGGCCGCCTCGCACCTAAGGTGCCCCCCCGTTCCGAGGAGAAGGCGCTCCGCGTCTCAGGGCCTTGTTATCTGGCCGCGCGCACCAGAGTCGAGTCCACGCCCGCGCCATCGAGCTTGCCCTTGAGCTGCTCGGCGTCGTCACGCTTGCTGAACGGCCCCACACGCACGCGGAAAACGGTGATGCCGTTCTGCTCACGCTCGCTGATGCGCGACTCCCAGCCCAGCATGGCCAGCTTGGCACGCTGCGCTTCCGCTTCGCTCTGGCCACGGAAAGCGCCGGCCTGCACAAAGTAGTTGAATGCAGAGTCCGAAGAGGATGCCGTCTGCGCAGCCGCCTTTTCCTTGTCTGCACGCGCCTTTTCTGCCTTGTCGGCGGCGGCGGAGCGCTCCTTGACCAGATCACCCAGCGGATCACCCGATGCAGGCTTGACAGGCTTGTCCGGCGTAGAGGGCGGCGGCGTGGTGACCCCGCCGGTTGCAGTAGGTTGAACCGCAGGCGTGGGCGGCGACACCGTCACGTCGCTCGGAGGAACTGGTGGCGTCACCGGGGGCGGTGCAGGCTGGCGGCTCTGCAGTGGTGCGTTGGGGTCCCAGTTCTTGTTGCGCTCGGCCTCAGCCGCATCGCGCTGAGTGTTGTTTCCGCCCTTGTTGAGGAAGGGCACCGGCACCTTGGTCACATAGATGGCCACGGCCAGAGCCGCAGCCAGACCGATGACCATGCCAAAGATAAGCCCCAGGATGGTTCCACCGCGTTGCTGGTTCTTCATATCAGTCGCTTAACGCTTTCTGCTTCAGTTATTCCACTCTCAGATCCATCGACCCCTGACAGGCAAGGCCGGCAAGGCGGCCGATGGACAGGAAACTGGGATTACATGCGCTCGGGTGCGCTCACACCCAGCACCGCCAGGCCATTGTGCAACACCTGGGCCGTGGCAGCGACCAGGGCCAGGCGTGCGAGCTTGACCTTTTCGTCGTCCACCAAGATACGCTCTGCGTCGTAGTAGCTGTGGTAGCTGGAGGCCAGATCACGCAGGTAGAAGGTCACGTCGTGCGGTGCATTGCCTTCGGCAGCAGCAGTCAGCATCTCGGGGTACTTGGCCAGCAGCAGCATCAGCGCCTGGGCCTGCGGGCCTTCCAGAGCGGACAGGTCCACATCCTTGAGTGCCGCCAGGCCTGCACCGCCGGCCTCCTGCCAGGCGCGCAGCACGGACTGGATGCGCGCATGGGCGTACTGCACGTAGTACACGGGGTTGTCGTTGTTCTGGGCCACGGCCAGGTCCACGTCGAAGGTGTACTCGGTGTCGGGCTTGCGCGAGAGCAGGAAGAAGCGCACGGCGTCCTTGCTGGTCCACTCGATCAGATCGCGCAGCGTGACGTAGGAGCCGGCACGCTTGCTGATCTTGACCTCTTCGCCGTTGCGCACCACGCGCACCATGGTGTGCAGCACGTAGTCGGGGTAGCCCTCGGGGATGCCTACATCGGCAGCCTGCAGGCCGGCACGCACACGGGCAATGGTGCCGTGGTGGTCCGTGCCCTGAATGTTCACCACCTTGGTGAAGCCGCGCTTGAACTTCTGGATGTGATAGGCCACATCGGGCACAAAGTAGGTGTAGCCGCCGTCGGTCTTGCGCATCACGCGGTCTTTGTCGTCCCCGTAGTCGGTGGACCTGAGCCACAGCGCGCCGTCCTGCTCATAGGTCTTGCCATTGGCGATCAGGCGGTTCACGGTCGCTTCGACATGACCGTTTTCATAGAGGCTGGACTCCAGGTAGTACTCGTCGAACTTCAGGTTGAACGCCTGCAGGTCCTTGTCCTGTTCGTTGCGCAGATAGGCCACGGCGAACTGACGGATGTTGTCGTAATCCTCGACATCGCCGTTGGCGGTGAACTCGCGGTCATCGGCCTTGATGGTTTCCTTGGCCAGGAAAGCCTTGGCGATGTCGGCAATGTAGTCGCCGTTGTAGAAATTCTTGGCCAGCGGGTTGTCGCTGTCGGTGGGCCAGCATTCGTCACCGGGCTTGAAGCCCTTGGCGCGCAGCTGGGTGCTCTTGGTCAGGGTGTCGATCTGCACGCCCGCGTCGTTGTAATAGAACTCGCGGTGAACCTTCCAGCCCTGGGTGGAATACAGGTTGCTGATCGCATCGCCAATGGCCGCCTGGCGGCCATGGCCCACATGCAGAGGGCCGGTGGGGTTGGCGGAAACGAACTCGACGAGGATGTTCTCGCCGCGATCTGCCTGGTAGCCGAACTTCTCGGCCTGCGCCAGCACTTCGCGCACCACCTCCTGCTTGGCAGCAGGCTTGAGGCGGATGTTGAGAAAGCCCGGGCCCGCGATTTCAATCGCATCTACCCACTGCTGGAAAGCGGCGGTAGCCTCCAGCGCGGTCTTGAGCTGCTCGCCCAGGGCGCGCGGGTTGGCCTTCAGAGGCTTGGCCAGCTGCATGGCCGCCGTGCAGGCGAAATCGCCATGGGCTGCCACTTTGGGGTTTTCAAACGCAGCGCGTGCGCCGGCGCCGGGCGAGAGTGTTTCGAGCTCAGCAGCCAGGGCTGCGAGCAATTCCTGTTTGACGGAGAGCATCGAAGGATTTTACGTGCCGGATTCAAGTCCTGCCGAATCGCTGGCGCCACACCCTTGTTCCAGGGCCGGTTCACAGGTTTCAGAGCGGTGGGCGGTATCCGTATGTTTCGCCGGCCATGCACAGTCACTGCGCGAAGGGAAGTCATTCTCGTTTAAGCCCGGAATGCAGACCTTGACCACATTCGGCGGCGAGCTCAGCTGCGGCTGGGACCTGTCTGCCGGCTAAACCCCAACCGCAACACCTACGAGCACGACATCAACAACCAGGGCCTGGACTTCAATACCCACCCGCCCGAGCACATGCTGCGCCTGTGGAGCACCTACCCGTTGCCCGGCGCCAGGAGTGCCTTCAGGCCAGGCGGCGGCGTGATCACCCAGAGTGCTTGCAACCACAAGATCGGCACGGTGGACATCACCGCGCCGGGCCTGCCCTGTGGAGCAGTTATGTGCGCAAACAGATCAGCAGGCAGTGGCAGGCCTCGCTGAACTTCAACAATTTGTTCGACAAGCGCTGCTACACCTCGATCGGCAACCTGGTCAACAGCAGCCACTATGGCGATCCACGCAATGTGATGCTGAAGCTGCGCGGCACGTTCTGAATGCCGCAGGCATGAAAAAGGCCGCTTTGCAGCGGCCTTTTTCTTTTGCAGGGTCTGGGCAGATTACATGCCGCGCGCCCAGAAGACGGCAACCACGGCGATCACCGGCACCACATGGCCCTGCCACATCACCCATTTGCGGGTCTGCCTGACCTCCTCGGGCGCCGGCAGCTGGCCGCTCGCATCCAGCGTCTTCTTCCAGCGGCGGAAGGTCAGCGTGGGCTTGAGCGAGAGCAAAAAGGCGATGACAAACAGCGTCATCTTGAGGTGGAACAGCGGCGAGGCCGTATAGGCCCCCATGCCCTTGACGCCCCAGAGCAGGCGCGCAATACCGGTCAGCAGCAGGACGACGGCGGCAATGCCGTAAATCATGTCCAGTCTGGCCAGACGCTGCACCACGGCGGCATTCATCCACTCCACACGGCACAGGGCGGCCTGGCTGGTCAGAAACACCACCAGGGTCAGGATTGCCAGCAGATGGGCGCTGGCAAGAACAGCTTCAAAGGTCATGGCTTCATCGTAGAAAAAAGGACGGATTCAGCGGCCCGGATCGGGCCATGGCGACCGGTCCATTGTCTACCGTTTCAGGCCTACTCAGAGATCCACGCCAAGACGAAAGAAGTCCGGCTGGTTGTAGTGGTGCTTAAGGTAGTCGATCCACATGCGCACGCGCAGCGGCATGTGCTTGCGCTGGGGGAAGACCACGAAGATGCCGTTGGGCGGCGCGGCAAACTCTTCCAGCACGGGCACGAGGCGGCCGGCGGCGATCTCGGCCTCCACCTCCCAGGTGCTGCGCCAGGCAATGCCCCAGCCCCCAAGGCACCAGTCGTGCAGCACCTGCCCGTCGGAGCAATCCAGCGGGCCACCCGGCTTGAAGTGCACGACCTCGCTGGTGCCACTTTCGGGATGCGGGATGCGGAAGGCCCAGCCCCGCGTTTGCGAGGCATCGGACGACAGCGTCAGGCAGTCATGCTGGGTCAGCTCGCTGGGATGCTTGGGCGTGCCGCGGCGCTCCAGATAGCCGGGCGTGGCCACGCACAGGCGGCGGTTGTCGGCAATGCGCACGCTGACCAGGGCCGAGTCCGGCAGATCCCCCACGCGCACCGCGCAATCGAAGCCCTCGCCCGCCAGATCGACCACGCGATCGCTGAGGTTCAGCGAAATGGTGACATCGGGATGCAGGTCTCGGAAACGCGGCACCAGCGGCGCCACATGGCGGCGCCCGAAACCGGCAGGCGCCGTAATGCGCAGATGGCCCGTGGCCTTGACACCGCCGGCCGACACGCTGGCCTCGGCATTGCACACATCGGAGAGCAGGCGCTGGCAATCCTCCAGGAAGGCGCTGCCTTCATGGGTCAGCGAGATGCGGCGCGTGGTGCGCACCATGAGCTTGACGCCCAGGTGCTCTTCCAGAGCGTCCAGACGGCGCCCCATGATGGCGGGCGCCACACCCTCGGCCTTGGCGGCAGCCGTCAAGCTGCCCCTGGTCGCTACCGATACAAAAGACTCAAATGCCTTGAGTTTGTCCATGACCGCTGCTCCTGTCTGGTCCGTGTTGTCTCCTGCTGCGGTAGCGTGCACTATTAATACAAGAGCACATACCGCACAAGCAGTCTTGATTTCTCAAATGTTTTTATCGAAAGTTCTTTAAACAAGAGCGCTGAGTGCTATCACTATAAAAGTCATCAATCAGCGCCGCATGCCTGTCTCGCATGTGACTTCATTGCGATATATCTTACTTATAAGTCACAAGTTGCCAGTGAATCTTTGATGTTTATATATGTTTATATCAAAATTTACCGTTTTCCCTGAGGCAGGAATATCGCTTATTCGCCAGCGCCATGAGCTGGTGGGCAGAGCCAGGCGTTAAACCTATGATTTGCAAAACACATTTACAAATCCGCTGCCGCCTGCCGTCATGAGCTTTTCACCCATTTCTGCCGCCCAACTGGCCGATCTGCTGGGCCGCTCCGGCCAGGGCTGCGCGCTCTGGAATGCCGAAGGGCTGCTGCTCATGGCCACTCCCGCCTGGTGCCAATGGCTGGATGTGCCCGAGGGCGCAAGCCCCATCGGCCAGCCGCTGCGGGGTCTGCTGCCTGCCAGCATCTGGCACACCCATGGCCAGCGCTTCGCCGCCGCAGCCCGGGGTCTGCGCCAGGAGTACGACGACACCCGCAGCGGCGACTTCGGTGCGCAGCGCCACCGCCGCATACAGCTCACGCCGGGAGCCGCCGATGCCCAGGGCCGGCACGAGGTGATGATGCAGCTCAGCGACACAGGACGCGAATATGCGCGTGGCGAAGTCATTGCACGCCAGCGCGAGCAGCTGCAGGCCTTGCACGAGCAACTGCGCAGCAGCCGCCAGGACGCGGGCGAGCTCGACAGGCTGCGTACCCTGCTGAACTGGCGCACGGCCATGCTGAGCGAACACAACGAGATGCTGCAGCTGCTGTCGCACGAAATCCGCCAGCCGCTGAACAACGCCTCGGCTGCCATGCAGGCCACGCTCAAGGCCATCGAAGATCTGCATCTGGCCGATGCAGCGCCCGCCGCCAGGGCCTTGCTGCGCGCCGAGCATGTGCTGCAGCAGGTGATAGGCACACTGGACAACACCCTGACCGCCGGCACGATTTTGGCTGCAGGCGGCAAGGCCGGCGCCTCCAGCGAAACCGATCTGCCAACCTTGATCAAGCTGGTGCTGCACGATATTGCGGCCGACCTGCGCCCGCGCATCGATGTTCAATGGCTGACCACGGCACGCACCGTACAGCTGCATCCGGCGCTGATGCGGCTGACGCTTCGCAATCTGCTCAACAACGCCCTGGCCTATGCGCCCGCAGATACCCGGGTGCAGCTGCGCATCTCCGAGTCCGACGAACCTCTGGCGCTGATTCTGGAAGTCATGGACCAGGGCCCCGGCATTTCCGAGGAGCTGCTCCCGCGTCTGTTCACAAAAGGCGCGCGCGGTCATCACAGCAACAGCCGCCCCGGGGCCGGCCTTGGCCTGTTCATCGTGCATTCGGTCTTGCAGTTGCACCAAGGTACAGTACAAGCTCTGCCGCACAGCCCGCATGGCACGATCATGCGCCTGGTCATTCCCCAAGGTCTTGCCGAATGAGGTCCGCCGCCCATGCTGCCTGCCACTCTTGCCCTGGTCGACGACGACACCGAGTACTGCGAATTTCTGGCCCAGCATCTGCGCGGACAAGGTGTGGAGGTCACGGCATACAGCGACAGCAGCGACCTGCTGGCCGACGACGCCCCCTATCGCTTTGATTTCTATGTACTGGATCTGATGCTGCCCGGGGTGGCAGGCACCGAGCTGCTGCGCATCATCCGCAAGCGCAGTCAGGCGGGCGTGCTGATCGTCTCGGGGCGTCTGGGGCCCGAAGTGTTTGCCGAGGTCATCAACGCCGGTGCAGATATGTATCTGACCAAGCCCGTGACCTTCGAGCAGGTGGAACTGGCCGTACGCGCCGTCCACCGGCGCATCATGACCACGGCCCGGACGGCCACGGCCTGGAAGCTGGACAGCCGCCGCAGCCTGCTGACCGCTCCCGACGGCCAGAACGTGGAGCTGGGCGCCACCGACCTGATGCTGATGGAGTGCTTTTTGCAGGCCCAGGGCGAAACCGTCAGTCGCGACCATATCCGCAGCCTGCTGACCCATACCAGCGCAGCCGAGTCCGACAACAACCTGCACGCCACCATCTACCGCCTGCGCCGCCGCATCGAAAAGGCGACGCCCGTGGCCGTGCCGCTGCAGTCCCAGCAGAAAGTGGGCTACCAGTTCCGCGCCCCGTTGATCGCGGCCTGATCAGTCCGGTGCGGCGCGCAAAACAAGAACGGGCCTCCAGGCCCGTTGCGCGTCTTCAGGCCGGCTGAATCACATGACGAACCTGGACTCCACGTCCGAGACCTTGCGCCTGGCCAGGGCCAGGTTGGCACGGCCGTTGTCCAGCACGTAGTAGATGAAGATGCCGTTGATCTTCTCGGCAGGGCGCAGGATGTGATATTGCTTGCCCAGGGTGATCAGAATGTCTTCGATGTTGTCGTTCAGACCCAGGGACTTCATGGTCTTCATCTTGGCGCGCACCACTTCGGTATTGCCGGCGGCAGCCAGCTCCAGGTCCACGCCGGAACCTATGCTGCCCAGCAGCATGCCGCTGTTGTAATCCACCACTGCCGCGCACATGGCGCCATCCAGGGTCATCAGATCTTGCAGGCTTTCGTTCAGATTCGCCATCAGAAGCTCCTTGGTAAAGATTGGCTGGCCGATATCGGAAGATGCTCAATTTGTTTCAAGATTAACAAATCATTTCTGAGCGCGGATATCGACTTATGACAGACAACGCCTTGTCATTTGATTGCGCGCACTTACTTCAATCTCAAGAATAAGGCCGTAAGAACACCGTCCAAACTGCCGCAAGCTCAGGCCTGGCAAGCGATTGAAGCTATTGCTTCGGGAGAGGCCTCGCGCTGCATCCTCCAAGTCGCATTCATCCATTGCTGAGCCGGTCACCGCCGAAGCCGCCGAGCATCCCGGTCAGAACTGACGAACTCTGGCGTCTTTGGTACGTAAAACGCATAAATTCCAGGAACTCCATATAAAAACATCATGAGTTCTGAACTATTTAGGCTATTTATGTACTCAAAAAATTCAAATACAGTCTCCCCACATGCTGCCCGTGATGGGCAACGACTCCTGAATCCAGAGACATCACAACCAGAGGTTTCCAATGACTGATCGCACCCAAGTCCACGGCCTGCAAGTCGCCACCGAGCTGTACAACTTTGTGAACACGCAAGTGCTGCCTGGCACGGGCGTTGACCAGGACACCTACTGGAAGGGCTTCGATGCCATCGTGGCCGATCTGGCCCCCAAGAACGCAGCCCTGCTGGCCGAGCGCGATCGTCTGCAGACGCAGCTCGATACCTGGCACAAGGCCAACCCCGGCCCCATCACCGACATGGTGGCCTACCGCAAGTTTCTGACGACCATCGGCTATCTGGTCGAGTCCCCCAAGGACGCCAAGGCCACGACCGAGAATGTGGATGCCGAGCTGGCCATCCAGGCCGGCCCCCAGCTCGTGGTACCCATTCTGAACGCCCGCTACGCCCTGAACGCCGCCAACGCCCGCTGGGGCTCGCTGTACGACGCGCTGTATGGCACGGATGCCATCAGCGAAGAAGGCGGCGCCGAGAAGGGCAAGGGCTACAACCCCGTGCGCGGCGCCAAGGTCATCGAGTTCGCACGCAACTTCCTCGATCAGGCCGTGCCCCTGGCCTCGGGCTCGCACAAGGATTCCACCGGCTACGCCGTCGAAGGCGGCAAGCTGGTCGTGTCCCTGAAGGACGGCAGCAAGACCGGCCTGAAGGACGAAGCCAAGTTCATCGGCTACCAGGGCGATGCCGCAGCTCCCAAATCGGTGCTGCTCAAGAACAACGGCATCCACATCGACATCATCGTCAACAAGTCCACCCCCATCGGCAGCACTGACGCCGCCGGCGTGGCCGACGTGGTGGTCGAAGCCGCCCTGTCCACCATTCTGGATCTGGAAGACTCCGTGGCCGCCGTGGATGCCGAAGACAAGGTCAACGGCTACGCCAACTGGCTGGGCATTCTGAAAGGCACGCTGACCGAATCCTTTGAAAAGGGCGGCAAGACCGTGACCCGCGGCCTGAACCCCGACCGCGAATACACCGGTGCCGACGGCAAGAGCGTGAAGCTGCACGGCCGCTCGCTGATGTTCGTGCGCAACGTGGGTCACCTGATGACCAACCCCGCCATTCTGTGGGGCGCCGAAGGCAAGGAAATCCCCGAAGGCATCATGGACGCGCTGGTGACTACTGCCATCGCCATCCACGATATCAAGGGCAACGGTGCCAACGGCATCAAGAACAGCCGCACCGGCTCCGTCTACATCGTCAAGCCCAAGATGCACGGCCCCGCCGAAGCCGCTTTTGCCAACGAGCTGTTCGGCCGCGTGGAGCAGGTTCTGGGCCTGCCCGAGAACACCGTCAAGCTCGGCATCATGGACGAAGAGCGCCGCACCTCGACCAATCTGAAGGCCGCCATTGCAGCCGCACCGGCACGCGTTGCCTTCATCAACACCGGCTTCCTGGACCGCACCGGCGATGAAATGCACACCGCCATGTATGCCGGCCCCATGGTCCGCAAGGCCGACATGAAGACCTGCGCCTGGCTGCCCGCCTATGAAAAGAACAACGTGCTGGTCGGCCTGAACATGGGCCTGCGCGGCCGCGCCCAGATCGGCAAGGGCATGTGGGCCATGCCCGACCTGATGAAGGCCATGCTGGAGCAGAAGATTGCCCAGCCCAAGGCCGGTGCCAACACCGCCTGGGTGCCCTCGCCCACCGGTGCCACCCTGCACGCCCTGCACTATCACCAGATCAATGTGGCCGACGTGCAAAAGGGTCTGGAAAGCCCCAACGCCGACGCCGAGTGCGATGAGCTGCTCAACGCCATCCTGCAAGTGCCCGTGTCCACCAACCCCAACTGGAGCGATGCGGAAAAGCAGCAGGAAGTGGACAACAACGTGCAAGGCATCCTGGGCTATGTGGTGCGCTGGATCGACCAGGGCGTGGGCTGCTCCAAGGTGCCTGACATCCACAACGTGGGCCTGATGGAAGACCGCGCCACGCTGCGCATCTCCAGCCAGCACATCGCCAACTGGCTGCAGCACGGCATCGTCACCGAAGCCATGGTGCGCGACAGCTATGCCCGCATGGCCAAGATCGTGGACGAGCAGAACGCCGGCGACGCCGCCTACAAGAGCCTGGTGGCCAACCCTGATGGCGCAGCCTACCAGGCCGCTCTGGACCTGGTGTTCAAGGGCAAGGAACAGCCTTCCGGCTACACCGAACCCCTGCTGCACGCCTGGCGCCTGAAGGTCAAGGCCGGCGCTTGATTATTGCCGGGCAAGGCTGCTCCTGAATAAGGAGTAGCTTTCGCTTGATGTCAATGGATCTTGAAGGTATTTCTACCTGAATCCATTGATTCAAAAGCGCAGGCAGCTATCGAAAATGCACTCCATGTCAGTACATCGAGTGCATTTTTCTTGACCTCGCCACTCGCAGTGCGTTATCGCTTCTACACTGCGGCCATGCCCACCGATCCCCTCATAGACGCCAGCCGCTGCCCTCTGTGCGGCCAGCCCAACCAGTGCGCCATCAGCGCCGGCCTGCCGCCGCAAAGCTGCTGGTGTATGCAGACCCCGGTTTCCCGGGATGCGCTGCAGAGGCTGCCCGCAGACGCACGTGGCAAGGCCTGCATCTGCCCCGCCTGTGCGCGGCCGCTCGACAACGATTCCACCCCTGCCTGATCCTGCGTGCAGCTTGGGCATTCCACATTCAGCAAGGAGACCTTGATGCCCACCTATCGCATTGAACTGTTTGAAGGCCGCAGCGTTGAACAAAAGCGCAAGCTGGCCGAAGAAATCACCCGCGTGACCACCGAGGTGCTGGGCAGCGCACCCGAATCCGTGGACATCATCATCACCGACGTGCCGCGCCACAACTGGGCCACCGGCGGCAAGCTCTGGTCGGAGCAAAGCTGAGCAGCCCACATGCGGTCGGGGCCGTCCCTGGACGGCACTTGAGCCGCCCGGCCTTATGATGGGCCTCTTTCCCCAACCCCAAGCCAGCAAGGAAACCTGCACATGCCCACCTACCATGTCGAAATGATGGAAGGCCGTACCGTCGAACAAAAGCGCAAGCTGGTCGAAGAAATCACCCGCGTCAGCGTGGAAGTGCTGGGCGGCTCGCCCGAATCGGTGGACATCATCATCACCGACATCAAGCGTCACGACTGGGCCACTGGCGGCAAGCTCTGGCTAGACCGCGAATAGATCGCCGCAGCCCTCTTGCGCAAAGCAGCTTCGGCTGCTTTTTTCATGCCGGCTGGGCAGCGGTTGACGATCTCTGCCATACAGCACCATCATTGACGAGATCGTCCATAGATTCTTGGGCTATAAAGCTTTTTTGCTTGAAAGATATGACGAAGCCATGTGCCAGCTGCTTGGAATGAACTGCAACACGCCCACCGATGTGCGCTTTAGCTTCTCAGGCTTCACACAGCGCGCAGGCAACACCGGCGACCACACCGACGGCTGGGGCATCGCCTTCTTCGAAGACAAGGGCCTGCGCCACTTCGTCGATCACGAACGCGCCGTCGACTCCCAGATCGCCAAGCTCATCCGCGAATACCCGATCAAGAGCACCAACGTCATCGCCCATATCCGCAAGGCCACCCAGGGCGTGGTCAGCCTGCAGAACTGCCACCCCTTCGTGCGCGAGCTCTGGGGCCGCAACTGGGTCTTCGCGCACAACGGCGACCTCAAGAACTTCGCCCCCAAGCTGCATGCCCACTTCCAGCCCATTGGCAACACGGACAGCGAGCGGGCCTTCTGCTGGATCATGCAGGAGCTGTGGAAGTCCCATGCAGGCGTGCCCAGCATCGAAGAGCTGACCCACACCCTGCGCGAGCTGGCCGCCAAGATCGCACCCCACGGCACGTTCAACTTCCTGCTCTCCAACGGCGAAGCGCTCTGGGCCCATGCCACGACCCACCTCTGCTATATCGAGCGTAGACATCCCTTCACCCAGGCACAGCTGTCCGACGAAGATCTCAGCGTGGACTTCTCCCGCGAAACCACCCCCCAGGACAAGGTGGCCATCATCGTCACCGCCCCTCTGACACAGAACGAGCAGTGGATCCCCTTCCAGAACGGGGAGCTGAGGGTGTTTGTGCATGGCCAGGCGGCGCCCTATTGAAGTGCACCAACCAGGTTGGCCATTGAAAAATAAAAAGAGAGCGCCTGGCGCTCTCTTTTTATGGGTTTCCGGTATTTTTGCAGCTGCAATGCTTTGACAGCCTGCGGCAGGCGCTCCTCATTTAGAAGCACCCAATAAAAAACCCCGCAATCTTTCGACTACGGGGTTTTCACT
>NZ_AHIL01000055.1 GCF_000241525.1 Comamonas testosteroni ATCC 11996 | reverse complement strand
CTTAGTTATCAATTTATTCCTCCTGAGGAGTCTTTTTCTTGCGTAAACACTTCTTTGGTTACAAATATTCCAGGGTGTTTTATTCCTCCATATTTCACAGGTGCTTCTGCATATTTTTTACCGATTGTTGGCGGTTTGCTATTCGGGTTTATTAGATTTTATGTTTATCGGATTGTATCGATGTCATGGGGCGATTTAGAGCGCCTAGGTAAGGCAAAAGATATTCCGGTGCTTTTAGTTTTGTTTTATTTTTTCGAACAAACTATGCTATTTATTCCTGCAACAATTTCATTATCTGTTTTTATGCTGATAATGGCAATATTGGTGGTTAAGTTGAAAATTGTGACAAAGGGATGATTGGTGAATATTGTTCTAGTTATTACCAACCTTGCGACTGGTGGTGCAGAAACCATGCTGCTTAAGCTATTGCAGCAGATAGACCGCGGCCGCTTTACGCCCACGGTGATCTCTTTGATTGGCCTCGGCGAAGTCGGGCCAAAAATTCAGGCCTTGAATATACCGGTGTATTCCTTGGATATGTCGCGGGGTGTACCTAACCCGCTGGTGGTGTTGCGCTTGGCCAAGTTGTTGCGCCAGTTGCAGCCTGAGGTGGTGCACACTTGGATGTACCATGCCGATTTGCTGGGTGGGCTGGCAGCCCGGCTGGCAGGGTTTAGAAAAGTGATTTGGTGCATTCGCCACAGCAATCTGTCAAAAACAGAAAACAAACGCTCAACGCTGTGGGTAGTTAAGGCGTGTGCTTTGCTGTCGCACCGCGTGCCAGTACAAATGATTTCTTGTTCGCAGCGGGCCAAAGAGGTTCATGCGGCGGTGGGTTATGCGGCAGACAAATTGCACGTCATCCCCAATGGCTTTGATTTAAGCCGCTTTGTGCCAGACGTAGCAGCGCGCGCCAGTGTGCGCGCTGAATTAGGTTTGGCGGCTGATGTGCCTTTGGTGGGCTTGATTGCGCGCTTTGATTCACAAAAGAACCATTGCGGCTTTGTTGAAGCCGCCGCTCAGGTGCACGCGCAGATGCCAGATGTACATTTTGTATTGGCGGGCACGGGTGTGGATGCTGCCAATATCGCGTTGAACAGCGCCATTGCTGTCAAGGGCTTGCAGGCGCGCATGCACCTGCTGGGGCGGCGCGAGGATGTGCCACGCCTGATGGCTTCGCTGGATGTGCTGGCCTCCAGCTCGCACGGCGAGGCCTTCCCCAATGTGCTGGGCGAGGCTATGGCCTGCGGCGTCCCCTGTGTGGTGACGGATGTGGGTGATAGCGCTGAGATCGTGGGCGACACCGGGTGCGTGGTGGCTGCGGGCGATATGGTTGGTTTGGCACGGGGATTGGTGGATGTTTTGAGCTATCCGCCTGAGCAGAAGACTGTCCTTGGCGAACAAGCGCGTGTGCGCGTCGCAGCCCGTTACGAGATAGGCCACGTAGCGCGTTTGTACGAAGCGTTTTACGAGCGCGTGGCGCGGGGCGATGGTTTGTAGAAGCTTGGCCCTCTGATCGATAACGACAGCGATAACAAATAAAAGGTATTTCAGATGTGCGGTTTTGTGGGTTTTTTAACCGAAGGCCAGTGGGCGCGTGATGAGGTAGCGCCAGGTCTGCTGGAGCGCATGGCGGCTACCATCGTGCATCGGGGGCCTGATAGTGCCGGATATTGGCATGACGCGATAAGTGGGATTGCGCTGGGCCATCGGCGGCTCGCGATTGTGGAGTTATCGCCCGCCGGCGCGCAACCTATGCGGTCGGCTTGTGGGCGCTATGTGATGGCCTTCAATGGTGAAATCTACAACCACCTGGATTTGCGCAGACAGTTAGACACTGAGGGGGGCAATACTGGGTGGCGTGGACATTCGGATACTGAAACGCTACTGGCCGGCTTTAGCGCCTGGGGCTTGCGCGCCACCATTGAGCGCTGCGTTGGTATGTTTGCCATTGCCGTGTGGGATAAAAGGGAGCGCAGTTTGACCCTGGCGCGTGACCGCCTGGGGGAAAAACCGCTGTACTATGGCTGGCAGGGGGCGGGCGCAGATGCCTGCCTACTGTTTGGCTCAGATTTGGCAGCAATCAAGGCGCACCCGGCGTTTGCAGCCGATATCAACCGCGATGCGTTGGCGCTGTACATGCGCCACAACGCCATTGCTGCCCCGCATTCCATTTACCGGGATATTTACAAGCTGCAGCCGGGCTGCTTGCTGACTGTGTCGCTGGCTCAGCGTGAGCCAAAGAGAGAAGCATATTGGTCGCTACCTCAGGTGGCGCTGCAGGGTGCTGCTACGCCTTTTGCGGGCACGGAGGTCGAAGCGGTGGATGCACTGGAGGCGTTGCTCAAAGACGCCGTGCGCCAGCAAATGATGGCCGATGTGCCGCTGGGCGCGTTCCTGTCGGGTGGCGTTGATTCATCCACCGTGGTGGCGCTGATGCAGGCGCAAAGTCAGCGGCCAGTCAAGACGTTCACCATTGGCTTTAACGAAGAAGGCTACAACGAAGCTTTGCACGCCAAGGCGGTGGCGCATCATTTGGGGACAGACCACACAGAGCTGTACGTTACGCCCCAGCAGGCGTTGGATGTCATCCCAAAACTGCCGCAGTTATACAGCGAGCCATTTTCAGATTCGTCGCAGATACCCACCTTCTTGGTCAGCCAGTTGGCCCGTCAGCAGGTGACGGTGTCTCTTTCGGGCGATGCGGGCGATGAGCTGTTTGCAGGCTACAGCCGCTATGCATTCACACGCAATTTGTGGCGTAAGCTGGAGCGCCTGCCGCAGCCGTTGCGTCGCTTGGGTGCGGCAGGAATCCAGGCACTATCACCTACATCGTGGAATACCTTGTGCAAGCCGGTGCAACCACTGCTGCCTGGCGCGCTGCGCCGGTCCAATATGGGTGACAAACTGCATAAGGGCGCTGCATTGCTCAATGCTCGCAGCGTGGATGAGCTCTATCTGGACTTGGTTACCCACTGGAAGCCCGATGGCTTGGTGCAGGGTGCTACCGAGCCCTTTACCCACTTGCGCGGAAATCCTTTGTCTCTGGCAGGACTAGACGAGGTGCAGCGCATGATGGTGCTGGATGCCGTCACCTATCTGCCCGACGATATTTTGTCCAAGGTAGACCGCGCCGCCATGGGTGTGTCCCTGGAGACGCGTGTGCCTTTTCTCGATCATCGCGTGGTGGAGTTTGCATGGCAACTGCCCCAGCAACTCAAGCTGCGCGGCCGTGTTGGTAAATGGGCGCTGCGTGAGGTGCTGTACCGACATGTGCCCAAAGAAATGATCGAGCGCCCCAAGATGGGGTTTGGCGTGCCCATTGACGAATGGCTGCGTGGGCCGCTGCGCGACTGGGCGGAGGATTTGCTTAGCGAGTCACGACTGCGTCAGGAGGGCTATTTCAACCCCGTGCCTATTCGGCAGAAATGGACCGAGCATGTTAGCGGTGAACGAAATTGGCAACATCATTTGTGGGATGTTTTGATGTTTCAGGCGTGGCTGAAAGAGTATTATTGAGATAATTTTGGATATTTTATATTAGAGAGAATCATGGAAAAATTTGAAAATGTAAAGCTGGCTGTTATTGGGCTTGGTTATGTGGGTCTTCCTTTGGCGGTTGAGTTTGGTAAAAAATACCCGACACTTGGTTTTGATATTAATAAAGACCGCTTGGAAGAATTGGCGTCTGGGCATGACCACACCTTGGAAGTTGAAGACGAGGAGCTGGCGCAAGCGACATTGCTTTCTTATAGTAGCGAACTCGATGAATTGTCCAAGTGCAATGTTTTTATCGTTACTGTTCCCACTCCAATTAATACACACAAGCAGCCAGATTTAACACCACTCATCAAAGCCAGTGAAACGATAGGTAAGGTTCTGAAGAAAGGAGGGGTGGTAATCTATGAGTCTACAGTTTATCCTGGTGCCACAGAGGAAGATTGCGTACCTGTTCTTGAAAAATTTTCTGGCTTGAAATTTAACCAGGATTTTTTCGCTGGCTATAGTCCGGAGCGCATCAATCCGGGCGATAAAGAACATCGTGTTACGAGCATTTTAAAGGTGACTTCAGGGTCGACGCCAGAAATTGCCAATTTTGTTGATGCATTGTATCGCTCTATCATTGTGGCGGGTACACACAAGGCTAGTTCTATTAAGGTCGCTGAAGCAGCAAAAGTAATTGAAAATACGCAGCGTGACGTGAATATTGGCTTAATTAACGAGCTGGCACTTATTTTCAATAAATTGGGCATTGACACTGAAGAAGTGCTGAAGGCCGCTGGGACGAAGTGGAACTTCTTGCCCTTCCGCCCGGGATTGGTGGGTGGACACTGTATAGGCGTCGATCCATATTATCTGACCCATAAAGCCCAATCTGTTGGCTATCACCCAGAGATTATCCTTGCTGGTCGACGCTTAAATGATGGCATGGGAAAGTATGTGGTTAGTCAGCTGGTAAAAGGGATGTTGAAAAAATGCATTCAGGTGAATGGCTCCAAGGTATTAGTGCTGGGGTTAACCTTCAAAGAGAACTGTCCAGATCTGCGTAATACGCGTGTGGTAGATATTATTAATGAGCTTAAGGAATACGGAATTGCGGTGGACTGCTTTGATCCATGGGTCAGTATCGAAGAAGCACGGCATGAGTATGGTATTGATGTTGCTACTCAAGAAGATCAATTAAAATTTAATGAATATGATGCCATTGTTCTGGCTGTCGCGCATAAGCAGTTTGCCAAGATGGGCGGCAATGGTATTCGTAGGCTGGGTAAGGATGTGCACGTTCTCTATGATTTGAAGTATATTCTAACTGCTGACGAATCGGATATCAGGTTGTAAAATGAGTAAATACGCTGAATTAAGAAGACACTTATTTGAAAATCAAGCCACTTGGCTGGTCACTGGTGTCGCAGGTTTCATAGGCTCTAACCTCTTAGAGCATTTGTTAAAACTCAACCAGCGAGTAGTGGGATTAGATAACTTTGCTACGGGGCATCAGCGAAATCTTGATGAAGTGCGGAGCTTGGTTTCTGCGCAGCAATGGCAGAATTTTGCGTTTATCGAAGGTGATATTCGTAACTTGACTGATTGCCAGAAAGCGTGCTTTGGTGTGAATTATGTATTGCACCAAGCTGCACTGGGATCTGTTCCTCGATCCATCAACGACCCCATTACGACCAATGACACCAACATAGGCGGTTTTTTAAACATGCTGGTTGCCGCACGTGATGCCAAGGTACAAAGCTTTACTTATGCAGCCAGCAGTTCAACATACGGCGATCATCCAGCCTTGCCCAAGGTGGAGGAGCACATTGGTAAGCCATTGTCGCCCTATGCTGTAACAAAATATGTGAACGAACTGTATGCAGACGTATTTGCGCGAACCTATGGCTTTAAGTCCATAGGGTTGCGTTATTTCAATGTGTTCGGTCAACGCCAAGACCCAAATGGCGCTTATGCGGCTGTTATTCCAAAGTGGGCGGCGGCCATGATTCAGGGCGATGAGCTATTCATCAATGGTGATGGGGAAACTAGCCGCGATTTTTGTTTTGTTGAAAATGCAGTGCAAGCGAACTTGCTTGCAGCAACTGCCGGCGATGATGAAAAAAATGAAGTCTATAACGTTGCAGTTGGAGACCGTACCACATTGAATGATTTATTTCACGCTTTGCGAGTCGCATTGGAAGATGGTGGTAAGCCTTATGGGAAAGAACCTATTTATCGCGAATTTCGTGCTGGAGATGTGCGTCATTCGCAAGCGGATATAAGCAAGGCCGTTGCCAATTTAGGCTATGCGCCTGAGTATAAGATATTGGAGGGCATAGGGAAAGCAATGCCTTGGTATGTGAGGCATATTTGATTAAACTGAAAAATCATTTTTGATAGAAAGTCAGTCTCAGGATACTACTACTGATATTTTTAGAGTAGGATAGGCTTACTTCAAGGTTTGTTAAAGACGCTATACCCGTAGTTCGATAAAAATGCATTAGACATAAAAGCACGTGAAAATTTTCATGAGTTAAGAAATTAGTCATGTTACATGTGTCGCAAGTAGATTTTTGGTTTTTAGGTAAATGAAAATCTTAGTAAATTTTTTTGCATATCGTGTCTTTGGAATAGAAACTTTAGCTGCACCCTATTAATAATTCTTTATTAAAGTAATGCGAACCATTGTCCTGATAACTTCCCACGCTCCTTCACTAACTAGTTTCCGCGCCCCACTAATACGTTTGTTGCACTCCCAGGGAGTACAAGTATTTGCCTTGGCACCAAACTTTGACGAAAGCACGCGTTTCGCTGTTCAGGCACTGGGGGCGATGCCAATTGATTGCCCTATGGCTCGCACCGGCATGAACCCGTTGCGTGATGCGGTCAACACGTGGCATATGGCAAAATTGTTGCGACGTTTGAAGCCAGATATGTCTTTGGGTTATTTTATTAAACCAGTGATTTTTGGCACGTTGGCAGCTTGGTGGGCGGGCGTTCCGCAGCGCTTCGCCATGGTGGAGGGTTTGGGCTTTGTCTTTACGCCGACCGATGATGGAGCTTTTTCATTCAAGCGTCGCTTATTGAAGCGACTGGTGCTGTGGTTGTACAAATTGGGGATGTCTCGTGCCGAGCGGGTGATATTTTTGAATTCCGACGATCAAGCGGAGTTGGTTGCTTCAGGTGTGTTACCTGCCAGCAAAGGGTTTCTGCTTGGTGGCATTGGCGTGGACCTGGAACATTGGGTGCCTGCTCCGCCAGTGCAGCAGCCGCCCACCTTCATGCTTGTGGCCCGCCTGTTGCGAGAAAAGGGCGTGGCGCAATATGCCGCCGCGGCACGTATCGTCAAGCAAAAGTACCCGCAAACGCGCTTCATCCTGCTGGGCGGACTGGACGATAACCCCGGTTCGATCACTGAGGCTGATGTACAGGCTTGGGTGGGCGAAGGTACCCTAGAGTGGCATGGACATACGCCGGTGATGCCGTGGATGGCGCAAACTAGCGTGTACGTACTGCCTTCCTATCGCGAGGGGGTTCCGGTGAGCACACAAGAGGCTATGGCCATGGGGCGTGCAGTGATTACCACCGATGTGCCGGGTTGCCGTCAAACGGTGATGGATGGTGTCAACGGTTTTCTCGTACCTCCTCGTGATGTGGAGGCTTTGGCTGAAAAAATGCAGTTGTTCATAGCACAGCCTGAATTAATTGCCACAATGGGGCAGGCCAGTCGTCGGATCGCAGAGGAGCGTTTTGATGTGAGAAAAGTCAATCGACGGTTAGTTGACTTGCTGCTCGGTCATAAACCAAAGGATGGAATGGTTGAATGAGCATCTATTTTTTCAATTGTGGTACTAGATTAATTTATTATCGTTTCATGCAGGTGTAACTGTGCAATGCTCTGCTTCTATATTATGCGCTGATGGGAGCAGTCCCATTAGGTTATTTCAGGGAATTTAATTACCTTGGTCGTGTTGGAGGAAGCAGGATGAATATATGCGCTGAAGATTGCTGAAATAATGGTTAAAGCTATTGCTAAGTAATATCGACAAATGTGATGAAGTCATTCCATATAATTATGAAGCGTATTTTTGATTTTTCTTTCGCTTTGTTGGGATTAATTATTCTGGCTCTGCCATTTTTCATTCTTGTTGCGGTCATTCGCCGTAAGCTGGGTAGCCCGGTATTTTTCCGCCAATTGCGTCCAGGGCTGCATGGCAAACCTTTTGAGATGGTTAAGCTCCGCACTATGACGGATGAGCGTGGACCGGACGGGCAGTTGTTGCCTGATGCGGCGCGACTAACGTCTTTTGGTCGTTTTTTAAGATCTACAAGCTTGGATGAGCTACCGGAACTATGGAATGTGTTGAAAGGTGATATGAGCTTGGTGGGGCCACGTCCATTGCTTATGGAATATATGCCGCTATACACGCCTGAGCAAGCTCGCCGTCACGAGGCGCGTCCTGGAGTGACAGGTTGGGCCCAGGTCAATGGACGCAATGCCATCAGTTGGGAAGAAAAATTCGAGTTGGACGTGTGGTATGTGGATCATCAGAGCCTGTGGTTGGACATCAAGATTTTGTGGTTGACCGTGAAAAAGGTGCTGGTGCGCGATGGCATCAGTGCGGCGGGGGAAGCAACAATGAGTAAGTTCACAGGCAGCAAGAAGCTGTAGTATTTTTAATTGCAAGCGAAAATATAAAAATAAAATCTCTAAAAATTAAAGGAATATTTAATGACGAATTCACAAGATTTATATGCGGTATATGGTGCTAGCGGCTATGGACGTGAGGTAATGCCACTAGCACGTCATTTATTAGTAACGGCGGGAATTCCCACGGATCGCTTGGTTTTTGTGGATGATGCGCCTGGGCCTGCATTGATAAATGGGGCGCGTTTACTGAATTATTCTCAATTTTTGAATGAGCCTGCTGGAAATCGCTATGCGGTTTTAGCCATTGCCAATAGTGCGATACGTGAAAAATTGGCCCATAACTTGGAAAAAGATGGGGTGAGGTCTTGGGCAGTACAAGCAGCCAATGTGGTTTGTATGGACGAAATATCGGTCGGAGAGGGGGCCATTCTGAGCCCCTTTGTTACGTTGACTAGCAATATTCGTATTGGCCGGCATTTTCATGCAAATATTTACAGTTATGTTGCGCACGATTGTGTAATTGGTGACTTTGTCACCTTTGCGCCAGGCGTGATGTGCAATGGAAATATTGTGATCGAAGATCACGCATACATTGGGACTGGGGCAGTTATCAAACAAGGCGTACCAGATAAACCTCTGGTAATCGGTCGGGGTGCTGTTGTTGGCATGGGGGCTGTCGTTACCAAGAGTGTGCCCGCCGGAGAAGTTGTTGTTGGAAATCCAGCAAAACCATTGCAGAAGCAAGTATTGAAATAAGTAGTTCTTGAGACACAGAACGGATCTGGATTCAAAAATGTTGAATACTCATTTCTCTCCCTGGCCTAGCTTCACTACTGAAGAGGCCAATGCTGTTCAGCAGGTGCTGTTGTCCAACAAGGTGAACTATTGGACAGGCCAAGAGTGCCGTGCATTTGAAAAAGAGTTCGCGGCATGGACAGAAACAAGCCATGCAGTGGCCTTGGCCAATGGCACTTTGGCACTGGATGTGGCGCTTAAGGCTTTGGGCATTGGCCCGGGCGATGAAGTGGTGGTGACGCCACGTACTTTCATTGCCAGCATTTCATGCGTAGTGAATGCTGGGGCAACTCCGGTGTTCGCTGATGTGGATCTCGATAGTGGCAATATTTCTGCCGCGACCATTGCCAAGGCGCTGACGCCACGAACCCGAGCTGTCATTTGCGTGCATTTGGCTGGCTGGCCCTGCGACATGGACCCGATCATGGAGCTGGCCGAGCAAAATGGGCTGAAGGTCATCGAAGACTGTGCCCAGGCGCATGGCGCTCGGTACAAAGGGCGTAGCGTGGGAAGCATCGGCCATGTGGGAGCCTGGAGCTTTTGTCAGGACAAGATCATGACCACGGGTGGCGAGGGCGGCATGGTAACGACCAATGACGAAGCCCTGTGGCGCGCCATGTGGAGCTTCAAGGATCATGGTAAGAGTTATGCGGCTGTGTATGAGCGTGAACATGCACCGGGTTTCCGCTGGCTGCATGAGAGCTTTGGCACAAATTGGCGCATGTTGGAGATGCAGGCTGTAATAGGCCGTATTCAACTCAAGCGCATGCCGGAGTGGACTGCATTGCGTACGCGAAATGCGCTGAGCATTCTTGCTGCATGCCGCAAATCTTCGGCATTACGAGTGCCTGAAATTCCTGAAACTATCGGCCACGCGCATTACAAGTGCTATGCATATGTGGACCCCAATCAGCTTGCCGAAGGTTGGAGCAGGGACCGCATTGTCTTGGAGATCAATGCTTTAGGCGTTCCTTGCTACCAAGGCTCATGCTCAGAGGTCTACCTGGAGAAGGCTTTCGACTCCACGGGCTGGAGACCAGCAGAGCGTTTACCTTCCGCAAAAGAGTTGGGCGACTCCAGCTTGATGTTTCTAGTCCATCCAACTTTGACAGAGGCGGAGATTCAACAGACCTGCGATGCGATCAATGCAGTTATGGAAATAGCATGTCGTTGAATGCATTGGCCGACCACCTATTGAGGCTGCCACGCTTGTTGAAGCAAGTGGTGGTTTTGGGGGTGGATGTATCCATGGCAGTCTTGGCTGTCTGGCTGGCGTTCTACCTCCGCATTGATCAGGTCGGAGCACCGGTGTCGGACCAGGGCTATGTCTATGGATTGGCGATCGTGCTGTTTGTGCCGATCTTCGTGCGGATGGGTCTGTACCGCGCGATCTTCCGCTATGCCGGTATGCCAGCGGTCGTGGCCACTGCTACCTCCGTGCTCATTTACGGCATTTTCTTTTTTGCGATTTTGCTTTGGATGCGCTGGAATGGGGTGCCGCGCAGCATCGGCTTGATCCAGCCGATCCTGTTCCTGCTATTGGCCGGGGGCTGGCGTATTGTGGCGCGCTACTGGCTATCCGAGGTGAATGATTCCGAGCGTGAGTCGACCCCCAAAAAGCACCTGCTGATCTACGGTGCGGGCGAGGCGGGGGTTCAGACGGCATCGGCGCTGGATGTGATGCGCGAGTTCTCGGTGCGCGGCTTCGTCGATGACGATCCGGGCAAGATCGGACGAACCATCAACGGCGTCCCGATCATTGCTCCTGTGGATGTTGCTGAGTTCATCGGAAAGCACAAGATATCCGATATCTTGCTGGCCA
Organism: Comamonas testosteroni ATCC 11996; assembly: GCF_000241525.1. Lineage (GTDB taxonomy): Bacteria > Pseudomonadota > Gammaproteobacteria > Burkholderiales > Burkholderiaceae_C > Comamonas > Comamonas testosteroni. The sequence goes on along the minus strand of NZ_AHIL01000055.1, from coordinate 142,150 downwards.
TTCCCTCCCTGAACCGCTTGCGACGTCGGGAGATCATCGACCAGTTGCAACTGCTGCCCGTACATGTGCGCTCTCTGCCTGGCATGATGGATCTTGCCTCGGGTAAGGTAACGGTGGCTGATTTCCAGGAACTGGACATCGAGGATCTGCTGGGCCGCGATCCGGTGGCACCCGATCCGCAACTGTTGGCCAAGAACCTGGCCGGCAAGGTGGTGCTGGTGACGGGGGCCGGTGGCAGCATTGGCAGCGAGCTATGCCGTCAGATCATTCTGGAGCGTCCGCAGGCACTGGTGCTGGTGGAGCACAATGAATATGGGCTCTACGCAATCCACCACAATCTGGAACTGCTGTGCAAGGAGCATGGCCTGTCCGTGCAGTTGCTGCCGCGACTGGGAAGTATCCGGAACCTGCGTCGCCTGCGCGCCATTTTTGCGGATTGCAAACCTCACACGGTGTATCACGCCGCGGCTTATAAGCATGTTCCTCTGGTGCAGGAGAACCCGGCCGAAGGCATTCTGAACAATGTCTTCGGCACGCTCAATGTGGCGCGCGTGGCCATGGAGTGCAGCGTAGAGCGCTTTGTGCTCATCTCGACTGACAAGGCGGTGCGGCCTACCAATGTCATGGGGGCCAGCAAGCGTATGGCGGAGCTGGTGTTGCAGGCCATGGCGGAGGCATCGAGCGTGGACTTCGCGCCTATTGATGAGGAGTCTGTGGGCAAGCCTACAGAGAATCGCACTTGTTTTTGCATGGTGCGCTTCGGCAATGTGTTGGGCAGCAGCGGCAGCGTGGTACCGTTGTTTCGTAGTCAGCTACGTAACGGAGGGCCGCTGACGGTCACGCACGCTGGCGTGACCCGCTATTTCATGACGATTCCAGAGGCTGCCCAGCTGGTATTGCAGGCTGGTGCCATGGGCAATGGCGGCGACGTGTTTGTGCTCGACATGGGCAAACCCGTGAAAATCATTGATCTAGCTAGAAGGATGATTCAGTTGTCCGGTTTGACCGTCAAGGATGAGTCTCATGCGTCGGGAGATATCGAGATTCAGGTGGTGGGATTGAGGCCTGGTGAGAAGCTCTACGAGGAGTTGCTTATTGGCGACAATCCCGAGACCACTGAACATACTCGTATCATGAAGGCACATGAGAAATTCCTGTTCTGGAATGAGTTGTTGCCGCATTTGCTGGTCTTGCGAGGTGCTGCCAAGTTGGGAGATGACGCGACGATCCATGCAGAGCTGTTGCAATTGGTCAGTGGCTATGTCGCTCCTGACGAATCGGAACAGGCACGTCAGGGAAGTGCGAAAACTCGCAAACTGCTGACAATGTAATGCGTATATTGCGGCAAAATCTATGCCGAACGACGAAGGCTGCAAGAGCAGCCTTTGGTTTTTGAATCTATAGTGTCCTGCGGTTGCGGGCCCGATTAAATGACTGATACCACCACCCTAATCGCCCCCCGCGACAAAGCTGAAATCCTCGCGCAAGCGCTGCCCTACATCCGCAAGTTCCATGGCAAGACTATGGTCATCAAGTATGGCGGCAACGCCATGACCGATCCTGCCCTGCAGGCGGACTTTGCGGAAGATGTGGTGTTGCTCAAGCTGGTGGGGATTAACCCTGTGGTGGTTCATGGTGGTGGGCCTCAGATTGAAGCGGCGCTGGGTCGTCTTGGCAAGAAGGGTGAATTCATTCAGGGCATGCGTGTCACGGATGAAGAGACCATGGAAGTGGTGGAGTGGGTGCTGGCTGGCGAGGTGCAGCAGGACATCGTGGGTCTGATTCATCAGGCCGGCGGCAAGGCCGTGGGCCTGACGGGGCGAGATGGCGGCTTGATTCGTGCCAAGAAACTCAAGATGCTGGATAACAAGGATCCGAGCATCGAGCACGATGTGGGTCAGGTGGGCGATATCGTTGCCATCGACCCCAGTGTGGTGAAGGCGCTGCAGGACGATGCTTTCATTCCAGTGATCAGCCCTATCGGTTTTGGTGAGGAGAACGAAAGCTACAACATCAACGCCGACGTGGTTGCAAGCAAACTCGCAACAGTGTTGCAAGCTGAAAAGTTGGTGCTTTTAACCAACACTCCGGGCGTTCTGGACAAGGCCGGCAATCTGCTGACGGATCTGACGGCGCGCGAGATTGATGCGCTGTTTGCCGACGGTACGATTTCCGGCGGCATGCTGCCCAAGATTTCGGGCGCCCTGGATGCTGCCAAGGCGGGCGTGAATGCGGTGCACATCATCGATGGACGCGTGCCGCATTCCATGCTGCTGGAAATTTTGACGGACCAGGCATATGGCACGATGATTCGCAGCCATTGATGAGCCTGTCTGGCCCTGACATGTGGTTGCTCTTGTCGAGTGACTTTTCACATATGGCGTTAACATCGCCGCAGGGCTTTCCCGGGTGGAGTCGCGCTCAGGACTCCGCCGCAAGCCGCCTTTGGGCGGCTTTTGTTTTTGAGCGAGGTAGGACTTTATGCGTTTGCTTCTGGTGGAAGATGATGTGATGGTGGCCAGCGGTATCAAGCTGGGTCTTTCCGATGCCGGTTATGCGGTGGACTGGGTGGGCAGTGCCGAGCGCGCGCTGGAGGTACTGGCCCAGGAGGCGTTCGATGTGGCGGTGATCGATATCGGCCTGCCGGGCATCAACGGCCTGGAGCTGACGCGTCGCCTGCGCAGCAGCGATGTGGAAAGCAAGGCCATGCCGGTGTTGATCCTCACGGCGCGCGATGCGCTGCAGGACCGGGTGCAGGGCCTGGACTGGGGCGCTGACGACTATATGGTCAAGCCGTTCGAGCTGCCCGAGTTGCTGGCGCGCCTGCGTGCGCTGATGCGCCGCTCCCAGGCAGCAACTTCGGCTGTCCTGAACTTTGGCTGCATTGAGCTGGATACGGCGGGCCGTCGCGCCGGCGCACGCCAGCTGCCGCAGGAGGGCGAAACTGAAGGCAAGCTGCTCCCCATCGACCTGGGGCCACGTGAATGGACGGTGCTGGAGTATCTGCTGCTCAATGCCCCCAAACCCGCCAGCAAGGAAAAGTTGCTGCAGGCCCTGACCGGTTGGGACCGTGAAATCACGCCGAATGCCGTGGAAGTTTATGTGTCCCGCCTGCGCAGCAAACTGGAGCCACATGGCGTGGCCCTGCGCTCCATTCGCGGTTTCGGTTATCGGCTGGAGTTGATGCCTGAATCCGTTTGATGCTCGATTTGATAGCTGTTAGCGCTTGATTGATATGGAGTTTAGTTATTTATATATCTGAACTGGTTATTAATAAGGCGCTTGCAGCTATAAAAATTGAATACTCCGAGTTCTCATTGAATAAGCATTAATGACCGCCAATCTGCGTTTTCGGCTGTTGGTTCTGCTTTTGGTGCCGCTGATGCTGTTGGCGGCCATGGGGGGCTGGTTCAGCTACAGCGCCGCAGATGAGGCCTCCACCCAGCATGACCAGCGTTTGTTGCGCTTGCTGCCGGCCCTGGCCGATTCGGTGCTCGCGCCCTCGATTGCGGACGGCACGCCGCCGCTGGTGTCGCTGACGCCAAGCGTCGAAGACTTTTTGCGCAATCAGGGCGATGAAGCAGGCTATGCCGTGGGCGATCTGCAGGGCAATGTGGTGGCAGGCGATACCTGGATCAACTTCGATGTGCCTGCGACCGGCACAGCGGAATTCCATAGCCAGGAGCACGACGGCGTGACCTATCGCGTTGCCGTGCTCAAGGCCGAAACCTATGGCGCTGGCGAGATGGTCGTCATGCTGGCCGACAGCAGCGATGTGCGCCAGCAATGGGTGCGCCAGTTGCTGATGCATGTGCTGCTGCCCAATCTGCTGCTGATTGCGGGCGCGGCCGTGGCCATTTACTGGTCGGTGAGCCGGGCCTTCAAGCCGCTGCACAAGCTGACGCAGGCGGTGGAGCGCCGCTCGCCGCGCGATCTGAGCCCGATTGACGAGCAGACCTCGCCAGCCGAGGTGCGGCCTCTGGTGCGCTCGCTCAATCGCCTGTTCTCCCTGGTCAATGCCCAGGCTGAAGGCCAGCGCCGTTTCGTCGCCGATGCAGCCCACCAGTTGCGCACGCCGCTGGCGGCCCTGCAGACCCAGGTGGAAGCCTGGGCCCTGAGCGGACAGGAGGCCAGGCGCCTGGCCAAGCGTACGGGTGAGCCGGCGCAGGTCGTGCTCACGGTGGAGCAGATCGAGCAGCTGCGCGATGCAACCCGGCGCACTTCCCAGCTGGCGCGTCAGTTGCTGGCCCTGTCGCGTGCCGATGCGCGCAATGCCGAGGTGCAGCCGCTGCAGGAGGTGGATCTCAAGGAGCTCTGCGAAAGCATGCTCGAGACCTTTATCGATAGGGCCTCGATCAAGCATCTGGACTTTGGTCTCGAGGTCGAGCCTGCATCAGTCTGGGGCCATAGCTGGTTGCTGCGCGAACTGGTTTCCAACCTGGTGGAAAACGCCATCAAGTACACGCCCCGCGGCGGCAGCGTCACCTTGCGCTGCGGTCTGCGCCCCCGGCCCGTGGGCACGGACGATGCCACCTTGCTGCAGATGGCAGGTGTGCAGCAATGGGCTTTTGTCGAGGTTGACGATGACGGCCCCGGCGTGCCCGAGGAAGAGCGCAGCCAGATTACCCAGCGTTTCTATCGCGCCCAGGGAGTGATTGAAGAAGGAACCGGTCTGGGCCTGGCAATTGCCGATGAAATAACGCAATTGCATCAAGGTGTACTGAGTTTTTCAGATGGAAGTTTCGGTAAAGGTCTATTAGTAAGACTTGAAATTCCGGTTCAATCAGTTTCAGAAGGCAGTCATGAGGTATCTGAAGCTCTCAAAGGTTAATTTCTCGGTTACGCTTGCGTGTTGGTGAGAGCGGGGGTGAAAGTTCGGGGTGGAGACCGCAAGCCTGCTGTGTATTAAGGTTGGTTTGACGCACCTGGCACCTGCCGGTAAGGATAGTCGTGTGCTTAACAGTGCAACTGGCTGTGAGAAAATTGCTAATAAATACTGAGTCGCCTATGTCTGAGTCTGAAGTCCTGTCGCCTGTTTCCAATATTGAAAATCCCGCGGAGGACAGTCCTGCCGCTCCCGCCATGGCTCCTGCGCGCAAGCGTCCCAAGCCCGGCGAACGCCGCGAGCAAATCCTGCAGGCATTGGCCTCCATGCTGGAAAAGCCGGGTGCCGACCGCATTACCACGGCGGCCCTGGCTGCCCATCTGAGCGTGAGCGAGGCGGCCCTGTACCGCCACTTCGCCAGCAAGGCCCAGATGTTCGAGGGCCTGATCGAGTTCATCGAGCAGTCCGTCTTCACGCTGGTGCAGCAAATCGTGGGCCGCGATGTGCCCGAGGCAGCGCATGATCCGGTCACGAGCGTGCGCAATGCCAACCGCGTGGTGGCATTGCTGCTGCAGTTTGGCGAAAAAAACCCCGGCATGGTGCGCGTGATGGTCGGCGACGCCATTGTTTTTGAGCATGAGCGTCTGCAGACCCGCATGAATCAGTTCTTTGACCGCATCGAGTCCACCTTGCGCCAATGCCTGCGCCCTGCCGCTGGCGCCATGGGCTCTGCTGCACCGACGGCCGAAGCATCGGTGGCTGCCAGTGTGCTGACCTCGTTTGCGCTGGGACGTCTGCAGCGCTATGCCCGCTCGGGCTTTCGCCGCCTGCCCACCGAGCACCTGGATGCCAGCCTGGCCATGATGGTCGTGGTCTGAGTCGCTCGTCGGGCACTCTTTCGGAACGCCGCAGTCTCAGGACTGGCGGCGTTTTTTATTGCGTATCGAGGCAACTGAGCCGGCAAAAGTCCTGGCAGGGATGGCTAAGTATTTACCCTTGATGGATTCAAAACCGGCCGGAAACTGTGCAAAATAGAACGAACGTTCGTTTTATTGAGAGTTTCATGGCCTCGTCTTCCGTTTCCCGTTCTTCAACTTCGCCCGCAGGTCGGGATGTGGCGCATCCGACAGGCCGCAGGGGGGCTGCGAGCACTAAGACGAGTGCAAAGTCTCGCAAGCTGCACGCCCAGGCGCAAGCTGCGGTTAGCCCCAGTAAGGCCGTGGAAGGGGCTGCTGCAACCAGGTCTGCGGGCAGATCGCTCGCAAAAGGTCAGCAGACCAAGGCCACGATTGTCGAGGCAGCGCTCAATCTTGCCACGCATATCGGCCTTGAAGGCCTGTCCATTGGCGCGATTGCCGAGCTCACGGGCATGAGCAAATCAGGTGTGTTTGCCCATTTCGGCTCGCGCGAGGAATTGCAGATTTCCGTGGTGCACGAGTACCACGACCGTTTCGAGCAGGAAGTCTTCTACCCCGCCATCGAGGCGCCGCGCGGCATTCCGCGTCTGCGCGAGCTGTTTGGCAACTGGATGAAGCGCACTTCCATGGAGATCGACTCCGGCTGCATCTATATCAGTGGAGCGGTGGAGTTCGATGACCGCACGGGCCCGGTGCGCGATGCGCTGGTCGAGTCCGTCAGCACATGGCTGGCTGCCATGCGCCGCACCATCGTGCAAAGCCAGGAATGTGGCGATCTGCGTGCCGATGCCGATGCCAGCCAGTTGCTGTTTGAAATTCACGGTCTGATTCTTGCCCTGCATTACGAGGCACGCTTTCTGCATAGCGACGGCTCGATAGAGCGGGCTCATGCAGGCTTCAACAACATTCTGGCGCGCTATGCCAGCGAGCCGCCAGCCGCCTGACGCCACTCACAACCCGCGTCAGTTCCAACCCCAAAAGCAAACCGTTCAACGCGCAACCATTACAGGAGACGACAAATGCCCAGCTACAACCCGCCACTGCGTGACATGCAATTCCTCATGCACGAGGTCTTCAAGGTCACCGAGACCTATCAGCAGATTCCCAAGTACGCGGAGGTCGATGCCGACACCATCAATGCGGTGGTCGAGGAGGCGGGAAAGTTTGCGGCCAATATCGCGTTTCCCTTGAATATCTCCGGCGATGAAGAGGGCTGCACGCTGAACAAGGAGACCCACGAGGTCACCACGCCCAAGGGCTTCAAGCAGGCGTATGCGCAGTTCATCGAAGGCGGCTGGCCGGCACTGTCCTGCGATCCGGAGTATGGCGGCCAGGGTCTGCCGTTCGTGCTCAATTCGGCGCTGTATGAAATGCTCAATAGCGCCAATCAAGCCTGGACCATGTATCCCGGTCTGTCCCATGGCGCCTATGAGGCTCTGCATGCCTACGGCACGCCCGAGCAGAAGAAGACCTATCTGGGCAAGCTGACCAGCGGCGAGTGGACCGGCACCATGTGCCTGACCGAGCCGCACTGCGGCACCGACCTGGGCCTGCTGCGCACCAAGGCCGAGCCGCTGGCGGACGGCAGCTATCGTGTCACCGGCAACAAGATCTTCATCTCGGCCGGCGAGCATGACTTCACCAGCAACATCGTGCACCTGGTACTGGCGCGTCTGCCCGATGCACCCGTCGGCTCCAAGGGCATCAGCCTGTTCGTCGTGCCCAAGTTCAAGGTCAATGCCGATGGAACGCTGGGCGAGCGCAACCCGATTTTCTGCGGTGCGCTGGAGCACAAGATGGGCATTCACGGCAATGCCACGGCCCAGATCAATATCGACGGTGCCATCGGCACCCTGGTGGGCGAGCCCAACAAGGGTCTGCAGGCCATGTTCGTGATGATGAACGCGGCCCGTCTGGGCGTGGGCAACCAGTCGCTGGGGCTGACCGAAGTGGCCTACCAGAATGCGCTGGCCTATGCCAAGGATCGCCTGCAGATGCGCAGCCTGTCGGGCGTGAAGGCCAAGGACAAGCCGGCCGACCCCATCATCGTCCACCCCGATGTGCGCCGCATGCTGCTCACGGCCAAGGCCTATGCCGAAGGCGGCCGCGCGCTGTCCACCTTCTGCGGCCTGCTGCTGGACAAGGAGCTGCACCACCCCGACGAGAAGGTGCGCAAGGACAGCGGCGAGCTGGTGGCATTGCTGACGCCCATCGTCAAGGCCTTCATCACCGACAACGGCTGGACGGCGACGACGCTGAGCCAGCAGGTCTTCGGAGGCCACGGCTTCATCAAGGAATGGGGCATGGAGCAGTTTGTGCGCGATGCGCGCATCAACATGATCTATGAAGGCACGAACGGCATCCAGGCGCTGGATCTGCTGGGCCGCAAGATCCTGGGCAACCAGGGCGCGACGCTCAAGAAGTTCGGCAAGCTGATCGCCCAGCTGGTGGAGGAAGAAGGCGTCAACGAGAAGATGAGCGAGTTCATCACACCCATTGCCGTGCTGGGCGAGCAGATGACCAAGTTCACCACCGAGATCGGTTTCAAGGGAATGCAGAACCCCGACGAAGTCGGCGCAGCCGCCGTGGACTATCTGCGTGTGGCCGGCCATCTGGTCTTCGGCTATCTGTTTGCCCGCATGGCCCAGGTGGCGCTGCGCGAGATCGCGGCCGGCAATGCAGATCCCTTCTACCAGGGCAAGCTGCAGACCGCGCGCTTTTATTTCGCCAAGCTGTTCCCCGAGACGGCGACGCTGATGCGCACCGCGCGCGCCGGCAGCCAGTCGCTGATGGACAGCGACGCGGCCCTGGCCTGATGCTGTGCAGGTGCATGCTGTATTGCTATTGAAAAAGTAGCTTCATGCGCCTATTCATCCGTTGTTTTGAATATAAAGGACTCGGAAATGAAGAAGATTAAATCGGTAGCAGCTCTTGTATTGATAGCGGGCAGCATGTCGGCCGCCTGGGCGCAGATGTCGCCCGTCGGCACCTGGCGCAGCATGGATGAAAAGGAAAACACGCCCAAGGCGCAGGTGAAGATCACCGAGGCCGGCGGCGTGGTCACGGGCAAGGTCGAGGCCCTGCTGCGCAAGGGCGCGGATCCGAATGCGCTGTGCACCGAGTGCAAGGATGAGCTCAAGGACAAGCCCGTGGTTGGCATGACGCTGATCAGCGGCGTCAAAAAGGCCGAAGGCAAGGAAGTCTGGGAGGGCGGCAGGATTCTCGATCCCGAAAACGGCAAGACCTATACCGTGCGCCTGACGCCCATCGACGCAGGCCAGAAGCTGGAAGTGCGTGGCTCCATCGGTCCTTTCTGGCGTACCCAGACCTGGATCCGCGTTCAGTAAATATCAAGACTCAAACAGCCAGCGCTGACGCCGATGGTGCGGCAGCTGGCCCTCAATGGAACATTGCTCATGTCCCGATTCAATGTGAAAAAAGTCGCCGTGCTGGGCGCGGGCGTGATGGGTGCGCAGATCGCCGCCCATCTGGTCAACGTCAAGGTGCCGGTCATTTTGTTTGACCTGCCGGCCAAGGAAGGCTCCAAGAGCGGCATTGCAGAGCGTGCCATTGCCAATCTGAAAAAGCTCAAGCCATCGCCGATCGGCGTGGCCGACGATGTGGAGCTGATCCAGCCGGCCAACTACGAAGAGCATATGAAGCTGCTCAAGGGCTGCGATCTGGTGATCGAGGCCATCGCCGAGCGCATGGACTGGAAGCTGGACCTGTATCACAAGATCGCGCCCTTTGTCGCCAAGCATGCTCTGCTGGCGTCCAATACCTCGGGCCTGTCGATCACCAAGCTGTCCGAGGCCTTGCCCGACGCCATCAAGCCGCGCTTTTGCGGCATCCACTTCTTCAACCCGCCGCGCTATATGCAGCTGGTGGAGCTGATCAACACGCCCACCACACAGGCCGAGGTGCTGGACCAGCTAGAAGCCTTTGTCACCAGCACGCTGGGTAAGGGCGTGGTGCGTGCGCACGACACGCCCAACTTCATCGCCAACCGCATCGGCATCGCCGGCATGCTGGCCACGATGAAGGAGGTCGAGAACTTCGGCCTGTCCTTCGACGTGGTGGACGACCTCACGGGCAAGAAGCTGGGCCGTGCCTCCTCGGGCACCTTTCGCACTGCGGACGTGGTGGGCCTGGACACCATGGCCCATGTCGTCAAGACGCTGCAGGACAATCTGAGCCTGGAGACCGATCCCTTCTACGGCAGCTTCGGCACGCCGCCCGTGCTGGCCAAGCTGATCGAGCTGGGCAACCTGGGCCAGAAGACCAAGAAGGGCTTCTACAAGAAGGTCGGCCGTGACATCTTCCAGTTCGAGCTCGACAGCGAGGACTACATTCCCGCAGGCGGCAAGGCCGATGAGGTGTACGGCCGCATGCTCAAGAAGCCCGCTGCAGAGCGCCTGAAGCTGCTGCGCAATGCCGAGGGCAAGGAAGGCCAGTTCCTCTGGGCCATTTTGCGCAACAGCTTCCACTATGCCGCTGTGCATCTGCAATCCATTGCCGACTGCGCACGCGATGTGGACCAGGCCATGCGCTGGGGCTTTGGCATGAAGCAGGGCCCCTTCGAGCTGTGGCAGGAAGCCGGCTGGCTGGAGGTGGCCAGGATGGTCCAGGAGGACATCGACGCCGGCAAGGCGCTGTGCAAGGCTCCGCTGCCTCAATGGGTCTTCGAAGGTCCGGTGGCCGATGCCGGCGGAGTGCACACCGGCAATGGCTCGTGGAGCCCTGCGCAGAACAAGTTCGTGCCGCGCCGTGTGCTGCCCGTATACGAGCGTCAGCTGTTCCCTGAAAAGCTGCTGGGTGAAACCGATCTGCCCGACTGGCAGACGGCTGGCACGACGATTGCCGAAACCAGGGCGCTGCGCACCTGGACGCTGGACGGCAAGATCTTGATCGCCAGCATCAAGAACAAGATGCACGCCATCAGCCCCGAAGTCATGGAAGGTCTGATGGAGGCGGTGGATACGGCCGAGAGCGACTTCGACGGCATGGTCATCTGGTCCGGCGATGCGCCCTTCAGCGTGGGCGCTGACCTGGAGGCCACCATGCCTGCCTTTGTGATCGGTGGAGCGGACGCCATCGAGAGCATCGAGCAGGAGCTGCAGAATCTGATGCTGCGCCTGCGTTATGCACAGGTGCCCGTGGTGTCTGCCATCCACGGGCTGGCGCTGGGCGGCGGCTGCGAGATGGCGGTGTACTCGGCGCGTCGCGTGGCCCATATGGAAAGCTATATCGGCCTGGTGGAGGTCGGCGTGGGTCTGGTGCCCGGCGCCGGCGGCCTGACCTATATCGCCCGCCGCGCTGCCGAAAATGCCGCCACCAGCACCGGCAAGGATTTGCTGCCCTTCCTGACCGAAGGTTTCACGGCTGCGGCCATGGCCAAGGTGGGCACCAGCGCGCTGGAGTCGCGCAAGCTCGGCTATCTGCTGGACAGCGACATCGTCGTGGCCCACAAGGACGAGGTGCTGTTTGTCGCCATCAACGAGGCCAAGGCAATGGCGGCCGGCGGCTGGCGTGCACCGCACAAGCGCAGCTTCCCCGTGGCGGGCCGCAGCGGCCAGGCCACGATCAAGGGCTCGCTGGTCAATATGCGCGACGGCGGCTTCATCAGCGAGTTCGACCAGCATATTGCGGGCCTGATCGCCAATGTGGTCTGCGGCGGCGATGTCGATGCCGGCACGCTGGTGGATGAGGCCTATCTGATGAGCCTGGAGCGCAAGGCTTTCTGTCATCTGATTGCCCACCCCAAGACCCATGAACGAATCCTGGGCATGTTGAACACCGGCAAGCCGGTTCGCAACTGATTTGAGATGAGCATCCCCCTGAGTCGCTGCGCGCCTGCCCCCTTCTCTCGCTTTGCGGGAAGGGGGACGCCAGCAACGCTGCGGGGCGGCCCTTGCTCTCGGGCTGCTGGTATGCGCCGCGAAGCAATTGAAGCCTTGCACACAGGTTAAAGAGCTAAGAGACAACCAAGGAATTTGGTCATGAAACAAGTACAAGACGCCTATATCGTTGCGGCCACGCGCACTCCCATCGGGCGCTCGCACAAGGGCTTTTTCCGCAACTACCGTCCCGACGATCTGCTGGCCACCACGCTCAAGGCGGCGCTGGCCCAGGTGCCTGGCCTGGATCCCAAGGCGATTGAGGACATCGTCTGCGGTTGCGCGATTCCCGAAGCCCAGCAGGGCCTGAACGTGGCGCGCATCGGTGCCGTGCTGGCGGGACTGCCCACCAGCATCGGCGGCATCACCGTCAACCGTTTCTGCGCCTCCGGTCTGTCGGCCGTGGCCATGGCGGCGGACCGTATCCGCGTCGGTGAAGCCGATGTGATGGTTGCTGCCGGCGTGGAGAGCATGAGCATGGTGCCCATGATGGGCAATGCGCCAAGCCTCTCGCCCAGCATCTTCGAGCGCGATGGCGATGTGGGCATTGCCTACGGCATGGGCCTGACGGCAGAGAAGGTGGCCCAGCAGTGGAAGGTCTCGCGCGAGGCGCAGGATGCGTTTGCACTCGAATCGCACCGCCGCGCGATCGCCGCGCAGCAGGCCGGCGAGTTCGCTGCCGAGATCACGCCGATCGAAGTCACCGACCGTACTCTGAACATCGCCACAGGCGAAACCGTAGCCAGCACGCGCACTGTGAGTCTGGACGAAGGCCCGCGCCCCGATACCAGCCTGGAAGGCCTGGCCAAGCTGCGCACCGTGTTTGCGGCGCGCGGCACGGTCACTGCGGGCAATAGCTCGCAGACCAGCGACGGTGCCGGCGCGTTGATCATTGCCAGCGGCGATGCCGTCAAGCGCTTTGGCCTGACGCCGCTGGCGCGCTTTGTCAGCTATGCCAGCAAGGGCGTGCCGCCTGCCATCATGGGCATTGGCCCCATCGAGGCCATTCCCGCCGCGCTGCGCTACGCGGGTCTCAAGCAGGACGATATCGACTGGTACGAGCTCAACGAGGCCTTTGCGGCCCAGTCCCTGGCCGTCATCAACACCCTGGGTCTGGACCAGAGCAAGGTCAACCCCATGGGCGGTGCGATTGCACTGGGCCATCCCCTGGGAGCAACCGGTGCCATCCGTGCCGCCACCGTGGTGCATGCGCTGCAGCGCAAGCAACTCAAGTACGGCATGGTGACCATGTGCGTGGGCATGGGTCAGGGCGCGGCAGGCATCTTCGAGCGCGTCTGAACGCCGCAGCCGCCATGCATACCGCCCAGTCGCAAGCCTCTGTGTCGGCTCCGCTGCAAGCCGCCGTGCAATGGACGGAGATGGCTTTGCCCATCTCCGTGGGCTCGGCCCATCTGGCGCTGCGCCAGTGTCAGCCCCGGGCGGCAGCGCCGCTGGCGCAGGTGGTGGTGGCTGGCGCCATGGGCGTGCAGCAAAGCTATTACCAGGCCTTTGCCCGCTGGCTCGCGGAGCAGGGCTATGGCGTCACCACCTTCGACTACCGTGGTCATGGCCTGTCGCTGCAGGTGCCGCTGCGCGACGCCAGGGCCGACTTGCTGGACTGGGCCAAGGACTGCGAGCTGGTGGCAGCACATCTCAAGCAGCAGTTTCCCGAGCAGCCGCTGATCTGGATCGGTCATAGCGTGGGCTCGCAACTGCCGGGCCTGGCCTCCATCCCCCTGCCCATCAACGGCTTGCTTTCCGTGGGCAGCGGCAGCGGCTACTGGCGCGACAACGCGGCGCCCACCCGGCGCATGATCCGGCTGTTCTGGTGGGGTGTCGCCCCGCTGGTCACCGCCTTGTACGGCGCGTTTCCCGGACGCAAGCTGGGCATTGTGGGCGATTTGCCGGCAGGCGTGATCTGGCAATGGCGTCGCTGGTGTCTGAATCCTCTGTATGCCATGGGGGCGGAGGGGCGCTGGGCAGCCGAGGCCTATGCAGCGGCCCACTACCCCTTGCATGCACTGTATTTCGAGGACGACGAAATGATGTCGCTGGCCAGCGCACAAGCGCTGGTGGGCTGGTACAAAAGTGCGCCCAGCACGCTGGAGCGTGTGGACCCGGGTCTGGCTCCGGCCGGACGCATAGGCCATCTGGGGTATTTCAAGGAAGAGATGCGCGAGCTACTGTGGCAGCCCCTGCTGCCTTTGCTGCAGAGCTGGCGCGACGGTGACCGCGGCCCAGGCAAACCCTTGTTCGGGCCGCATGAGTCACCTGTTTGACGGCTTTCATTCCCGCCCTTGGGCAACACTGCCAATCATGAGCACAGACCTCCACCCCTTTGATCGTGCCGTGGCGCTGAGCGCTACGGGAGTGCCCAATCAGTACCAGGGAACGGCCTCGCCCGATTACTGGAATATGGTCGGCCCATATGGCGGCATCACGGCGGCCAGCCTGGTGCAGGCCATTCAGCAACATCCGCAGTGCCTGGGCGATCCGCTGTCCATCACTGTCAACTATGCGGCAGCCGTGGGGCCGGGCGCTTTCGAGATCGAGGCCAGGCCGGTGCGTACCAACCGCTCCACCCAGCACTGGCTGCTGACCCTCACCCAGCCCGATGCCGAAGGCCAGCCGCAGATCGTGACCACGGCCACAGCCGTGACCGCGGTGCGCCGTCAGACCTGGAGCGTCAGCGATATGCCCATGCCCGAGGTCCGGGCTGCTGCCGAGGTGGAGCGCGTGCCGCCGTTGTTCAAGGCCTCCGAGTGGCTGACACGCTATGAGATGCGATTTGTGGACGGCATCCTGCCGCGTGAGGAGGACGGAGCCGAGCGCGACAGTCTGACGCGGCTCTGGGTGAGAGACAATCCGCCGCGTCCGCTGGATTTCGCGTCGCTGGCTGCGGTCTCCGACGTGTTCTTTCCGCGGGCGTGGCTGCGTCGCTCCAGGCGCGTGCCGGCGGGCACGGTGTCCATCACGGTCTACTTCCATGCCGGACGCGAGGAACTGGCCGAGGCGGGCGACGGATTGCTGCTGGCGCAGGCGCGCGGGCAGGAGTTCCGCAACGGATTTTTTGACCAGACGGCCCAGCTGTGGAGCCAGTCCGGCCAGATGCTGGCGACCAGCCACCAGATTGTTTACTACAAGGAATAGCGCGCCGAAACCGGCAAGCTGTTCACATCATTCACAAGGCAAGATCATGAGCAATACCCAGGATAGCCAGGACATCCTGGTGCACACCGAAGAGGGCGTGTGCACCATCACCTTCAACCGTGCGGCGAAGAAGAACTCCTTCACCGAGGCCATGTACCGCCAGATGGCAGACGCATTGGCTGCCGCCAAGGTCGACGCAGGCGTGCGTGTGGTGGTGTTTCAGGGCGACATCGCCATCTTCAGCGCAGGCAACGATATTGCGGACTTCCTGAAGCAGGCCTCCACCCCCGATACCATGGGGGCCGATGCACCCGTGTGGCGTTTCCTGCAGGAAGTCTCGGCCTTTCCCAAGCCGCTGATTGCTGCGGTCTGCGGTCCGGCCGTGGGTATCGGCACCACGCTGCTGCTGCACTGCGATCTGGTCTATGCCGGCGATAACGCCGCTTTCTCGCTGCCCTTCATCAACCTGGGCGTATGCCCCGAAGCGGCATCCAGCCTGCTTCTGCCCCAGATGCTGGGCTACCACCGCGCCGCCGAGGCACTGCTGCTGGGTGAGCCCTTCATGGCAGAAGCCGCGCTGGAAGTGGGCCTGATCAACCGCGTGGTGCCTCCCAGCGAATGCAATGCCGTGGCACAGGCCCAGGCCAGGAAGCTGGCGCGCAAGCCCTTGTCCTCGCTGATCGAGACCAAGCGCCTGATGAAGGGCGGCCAGGCCAAGGCAGTGGGCGAGCGTATCGTGGAAGAAGGCGCAGTCTTCGCCCGCATGCTGCGCGAGCCCGCTGCCAAGGAAGCACTGACGGCCTTCATGGAAAAACGCCACCCTGACTTCAGCCAGTGCTGAAGTCAGACATTGCGGCAGCAAGGCGAGCGCAGCGATGGGTGGCGGTTTTGCCCAAAGCGCCATCCGGATTTCGGCATGTGCCGAATCCAGACCAGCTTCGCCGGCTTGCGGCCGTGCCGATCTGAGAATCGCCCGTTGCAGGGCGATTTTTCTTTGACCGTTTTTCAAGGTTGCCTATGACATCCAGGTCCGTACCGTCCCGCAGTTCAGCGCAGGATGCTGCCGAGTCCGTGCAGTTCGAGCCGGAGTTCATCTCCGGCTTGCGCGAGATCTTTGAAACGCGCGTGGCCTTCAACCAGACCATAGGGCTCAAGATCGGCGAGATCACGCCCACGCTGGTGCAGGGGCATATCGCCATGCGACCTGATCTGATCGGACATTCGGCCTACCAGCGCATTCATGGCGGCGTGATCAGCGCAGGCCTCGATTCCATGGGCGGGCTGGCTGTGATGGCTGCCATTGCGGCCAAGCATATGGACGATACGCCCGCGCAAAGACTGCATCGTTTTTCCCGGCTGGGCACAATCGATCTGCGTGTGGACTACATGCGCCCCGGCATCGGCAAGGAATTTCTGCTCACTGCCAGAGTTCTGCGCCTGGGCTCGCGGGTGGCGAATACCCAGATGGAGTTTCTGTCGATGGATGGCGAGCTGCTGTCTACCGGCACAGCGGCCTATATCGTCTCTTGACGATCTCTGAAACGAGCGCGTAGAGCGCCAGTGAAATATGGACTGGCAGCAAAAAGTGCTTCAAAGACAGGCAAGTGAACGCTTGCCCGGATGCAGCCAAATCTTTCATTGTGTGAGATCAGGCAATGCATGCAAGTAACTGAAACTTGTGAAAGCTTTGCTTACCGTTATTGCGAGATGACGGTAAATGTTGCTACTTATGCTGCATAGGATGGCACTTTCTGACTAGGAGATTCCTGCCATGGCTGTGCAAAACCCGTTCTTCGGCAAACGCGATAACGATAACTTTCCTTCACGCAGTTCCGTCACCGGGCTTTCGACAGCGAATACCGCTGCGACATCTGGCGCCAGCTCTCTGAGTAACGCGGGCCTTGGCACGGCACCATCCGGCACCATGCGTGCGGCTTCGACTGCAGCTCCCACCGCGCCTCTTGCAGAGGAAAACGGTGGCAGCAAGCTGACCGTCGGCCCGAACATCAAGCTCAAGGGCGTGGAAATTACGGACTGCGACACCTTGGTCGTGGAAGGAACGGTTGAGGCGACCATGAACTCCCGCGTCATCAAGATTGCCGAGCAGGGTGCGTTTCACGGTACGGCCGAGATCGATATTGCAGAAATCCACGGCAAGTTCGACGGCACTCTCACAGTGCGCGAAAAGCTGGTGATCTATGGCTCCGGCAAGGTCAGCGGCACGATCCGCTATGGCAAGGTGGTGATCGAAGAGGGTGGCGAGTTGACGGGGCAGATCGAAGCGGGAACCCGTTCCGGCACCAGCAGTTCCAGCAATGCCTCCGCTTCCGCCTGGAGCAAGAGCGGTGCCGGCAGCACCAGCAGCCAGGCGGCTGTGGCCAGCAGCAATGAAACGACGGGTAGCGCTGCAGTCGTCTGAATCTCTGCGCACAGCCCATGAAAAAAGCGACCTTCAGAGGTCGCTTTTTTTATGCCTGAACAATGTCAGCTCTTGGCGGCGGCGGCCTGAGCCTGGAGTTTCTCGCGCCAGGCGCGTGTCTGCTCTGTATCAGGCAGAGACTGGGGCTTGCCGGTGGCGTCTATGGCCACATAGGTCAGGCGGGCCTCGGTCACCTTGACATATTTGCCCTGGTCGGAAAAGCGCTCGGCAAAGACTTCCACATCCACGGCGACCGAGGTGCGACCCACATGCTGCACGCCGGCATAAAAGGACAGAATGTCGCCCACACGCACGGGCTGTTTGAAGATGAATTCGTTGACGGCCACGGTCACCATGCGGGTGTGGCTGATGCGCTGAGGCAGCACCGAGCCGGCCAGATCCACCTGAGCCATCACCCAGCCACCGAAGATGTCGCCATTGGCATTGACATCGGCAGGCATGGGCACGACTTTGAGAACCAGTTCCTTGTCGGCGGGCAGGGCAACGCTGGGAAGGTCGGGCGAACGGGGGGGCATGGAAATCTGTGACACGAATGGAAAGATTGAATTGTCCCTCAACATCGGGTTTCTACCATGTTGGCCAGAGAAAGCCACTAACGACGGTTCGGGCAAGTAAGTAGGGAGTAACTATGGGACGGTGTTTGTGGTGGATGGGTGTGGGTCTGAGTGTGCTGCTGTCGGCTTGCAGCAGCCATCCGGTAAAAGCCCCAGTATCGGGTAGAGATGATGTGACATCTGCAACGTCGCTCAAGCCACTTGTACAGGCTGTGCAGCCCTCTTGCCATCCGGAACCCTTGACCGGCGCGGCAGCGCTGGCCGGGCCTTTCACGTCAATGACGCCCGCTCAGGCCTTGCAGGCCGGAGCACTGAATGCGCGTGTCTGCTGGGCTGGCGGGCTGCGTACCATAGAGTCGGTCAGTGAGCAGCGCGATTGCATGGTTGTGCTGCATGCCGAGTTCAGCGAGCAGGGCTTTCTGTCCTGGCCGCGCGAGGCAAGCTTCTTCAAGGCCTGCGGTGCCGGCCCGTATGACAGACAGCTGCTGCAGCCCTTCACCTTGGTCTGGGTGAGCGCAAAAGTGACGGGACAGGCAGAATTCGTGGGTACCCAGATTCCCGTCATAGAAATAGACGCCCTCTACCGCGGCTCCGACTGCCTGCAGGGCGACACAGCCCCACAATGCGTTCACAGTTACCTGCAACCCCAGAAGAAGCCGCAGTAGCGGCAAACCAGTCAGACGGCGCCACGCTGCGTCGCCTCTTTCCCTATATCTGGCGCTACAAATGGCATGCGCTGGCGGCGCTGGCGTTCATGATCTGCGCCAAGCTGGCCAATGTGGGCGTGCCCATCTTGCTCAAGCACTTGGTCGATGCGCTGGATATCAAGCCTGGGCAGGCACAGGCCGTGCTGGTGGTCCCCGTGGGTCTGCTGGCGGCCTATGGATTGCTGCGCTTTTCCTCCACCATGTTCACCGAGCTGCGGGATCTGGTCTTTTCCAAGGCCACGCAAGGGGCATCGCGCTCGATCGCGCTGTCGACCTTCGAGCATCTGCATGCCCTGAGCCTGCGTTTTCATCTGGAGCGCCAGACCGGTGGCATGACGCGCGACATCGAGCGCGGCGTGCGCAGCACCGAGTCGCTGATCTCGTATTCGCTCTACTCCATCTTGCCCACGCTGATTGAAATGGCGCTGGTGCTGGGCATTCTGGCCGTGCGTTTCGACATCTGGTTTGCCGTCATCACGTTGGCCGCGCTGGTGTTCTATATCGGCTTCACGGTCACCGTGACGGAATGGCGCACCCGCTTCAGAAAAGAGGCCAATGCCCAGGAGTCGGCGGCCCATACCAAGGCCATTGACTCGTTGCTGAACTACGAGACCGTCAAGTACTTCAACAACGAGCAGTTCGAGTCAGCGCGCTATGACGAGAACCTCGAGAACCTGCGCCGCGTGCGGCTCAAGAGCCAGACCACGCTGTCCATGCTCAACTGCGGCCAGCAGCTCATCATCGGTGCCGCGCTGGTGGCCATTCTGTGGCGGGCCACGCAGGGCGTGGTCGACGGCAGGCTGACGCTGGGCGATCTGGTCATGATCAATGCCTTCATGATTCAGCTCTACATTCCGCTGAATTTCCTGGGCGTGATCTACCGCGAGATCAAGCAGAGCCTGACTGACCTGAACCGCATGTTCACGCTCATGGACAAGGAGCGCGAAGTGGCCGATGCGCCTGGCGCTCAGCCCTTGCAGATCGACAATCCGCCGCCCGAAGTGCGCTTTGAAAACGTGCAGTTCGCCTACGATAGCGCGCGCCCCATCCTGCACGATGTGAGCTTCACCATTCCTGCGGGCAAGACCGTGGCAGTGGTCGGTCCCTCGGGTTCGGGCAAGAGCACGCTGGCACGTCTGCTGTTTCGCTTCTATGACGTGCAGGGCGGCCATGTGCGCATTGCCGGACAGGACATCCGCACGGTGACTCAGAGCAGTGTGCGGCACTGTGTGGGCATCGTTCCGCAAGACACGGTGCTGTTCAACGACACGGTGGCCTACAACATTGCCTATGGGCAACCGGGCGCCACGCAGGAACAGGTGGTTGCAGCGGCCAAGGCTGCGCGCATCCATGACTTCATCGAGCGCACGCCCCAGGGCTATGCCACGCGAGTGGGCGAGCGCGGCCTCAAGCTCTCGGGCGGTGAAAAGCAGCGTGTGGCGATTGCGCGCACCCTGCTCAAGAACCCGCCGATTCTGATCTTCGACGAAGCGACTTCGGCACTGGACAGCGCCAACGAGCGCGCCATCCAGAACGAGCTGCGCAGCGCGGCGCAGGGCAAGACCTCTCTGGTCATTGCCCACCGCCTGTCCACCGTGGTCGAAGCGCATGAAATCCTGGTCATGGACAGCGGCCGAATCATCGAGCGCGGCACGCACGAGGAGCTGCTGGCCGCTGGCGGGCGTTACTCCAGCATGTGGAATATGCAGCTCAACCAGGCGGAGTCATCGGAGATACCCGCCTGAGTGCGGTCACCTTTCGCCAGACGTTCGACAAGCCACCTTCGGGTGGCTTTTTTTGGCCGTCTTGCTTTTATGTATACATGTTGATAGGTGTTTACCCTCTAATTTGCAATTAATTCGCTGTTTTTTGATTTTTATGTATACATTTCTTCCGTCTACCAAGAACTAAATGCCCCGCGAGACATGCCACCCTCCATTGCCACCGCTGCTGCAGCGGAAGAAAACCATTCCCAGGTCG
This sequence comes from Comamonas testosteroni ATCC 11996, assembly GCF_000241525.1. GTDB lineage: Bacteria > Pseudomonadota > Gammaproteobacteria > Burkholderiales > Burkholderiaceae_C > Comamonas > Comamonas testosteroni. Next base: position 121,680 of record NZ_AHIL01000055.1, on the reverse strand, counting down.
TGAAGGCGCAGCTGCAGCTGCGCGAAATGATTCTTGCCGGCGAGATGGCGGCCGGAGAGCGCATCTCCGAGCTGGTGCTGGCCGAGCGTCTGGGCATCTCCCGCACTCCCATACGTGCAGCGCTGATGCGGCTTGAGCAGGAGGGCATGCTGGAGGCCACGTCCGGCGGGCGCGGCTACAAGGTGCGCGTGCTGTCCGAAGCCGATGTGTCGGACGCCATCGAGCTGCGCGGTACGCTGGAAGGTCTGGCTGCGCGCATGGCGGCCGAGCGCGGGGTCGATGAAGCCCTGCTGGCGAGAGCCGCACGCTGTCTGGATGCCATCGACCGTGTGCTGGATGCCCAGAACTGGGGCGACGAGGCGTTTTCAGCCTATGTGGCCTTGAACTCCGAATTTCACGACATCTTGCTGGAGATGTCGGGCAGCAGCTTCATGCAGCGCGAGCTGGAACGGGTCAAGCGCCTGCCCTTTGCCTCCCCCTCGGGCTTTGTGGTGGCCGACTCCGAGTCGCCGCGTGCGCTGCGCAGCCTGGTCCTGGCGCAGGAGCAGCACCGCGAAGTGATAGACGCCATCGAGCACCGCGAAGGCGCGCGTGCCGAGGCGCTGATGAAAGAGCACTCGCGCATTGCGCGGCGCAATCTGCGCGAAGCCATGCGCTCGCCCGAGACCACGCGTGTGCCCGGTGCGCAACTGATTCGCGCCAGTCGCTGATGCCGGTCCGTGGCGCAGCAGGCGGTGCCCGGACCCGACCCCGATCGATAAATACAAGGAGACTCCACGATGAGCAAGCAAGCACAGCCTACCTATCCTCGCAACACCTGGTACGTCGCTGCCACGGCGGCCGAAGTCACGGACAAGCCGCTGGGGCGCCAGATCTGTGGTGAGCGCATGGTTTTCTACCGCGCCCTGGAAGGCAAGATGGCCGCCGTCGAAGACTTCTGCCCGCACCGCGGAGCGCCGCTATCGCTGGGCCGCGTCTGCGAAGGTAAGCTGGTCTGCGGCTATCACGGGCTGGAGATGGGCTGCGACGGCAAGACGGTTGCCATGCCCGGCCAGCGCGTGCGCGGCTTTCCTGCCATCAAGAGCTACCCGGTGGAGGAGCGTTACGGCTTTGTCTGGGTCTGGCCGGGTGACAAGGATGCGGCCGATGCAGCGCTGATCCCGGATCTGCAATGGCATGACAACCCCGAGTGGGCCTATGACGGCGGGCTGTTTCACATCAAGGCCGACTATCGCCTGATGATCGACAACCTCATGGACCTGACCCATGAGACCTATGTGCATGCCAGCAGCATTGGTCAGGCCGAGATCGACGAGACGCCCTGCAAGACCGAGGTCATAGGCGACAGCGAAGTGGTCACCAGCCGCTTCATGGAGAACATCGAGGCGCCTCCGTTCTGGAAGATGGCATTGCGCAGCAATGGCCTGGCCGATGACGTGCCTGTGGACCGCTGGCAGGTCTGCCGTTTCACCCCTCCCAGCCATGTGCTGATCGAAGTCGGTGTGGCGCATGCCGGCAAGGGCGGCTATGACGCCGCGGACGAGCACAAGGTCTACAGCATGGTGGTGGACTTCATCACTCCGGAGACCGATGGCAGCATGTGGTACTTCTGGGGCATGGCGCGCAAGTTCAACCCCGGCGATGCATCGGTGACGGCGGCCATCAAGCAGGGCCAGCACAAGATCTTCAGCGAAGACCTGGAGATGCTGGAGTTGCAGCAGCGCAATCTTGAGGACTATCCGCAGCGTCAGCTGCTCAAGCTCAATATCGATGCCGGCGGTGTGCAGTCGCGCAAGATCATCGAGCGCCTGATCGACGAAGAGAAAAACGAGTCGCGCGTTGCAGCGCTGGCTTGAGCGGCGGCAGGTAGGGGCAGATCATGTCTGTAGATGGAGTAATCTTGCAGCTCCCCGAATCGGAGTCAGCGCTGTCCATAGTCAGCGCTGCCCTTGCTACGCTGCTGCATGGAATCGCCCACCACACCCAACCCGCTTTCCCTGGATCTCTACGACCAGCCAGGTCATCTGATTCGACGAGCCCAGCAGATTGCTGCGCTGCTGTTTCGAGAAGTGCTGGGACCCGATGTGACGCCGGTTCAATACGCCATCCTGCGCATGCTGCAGGAGTCTCCGGGCATCGACCAGGTGACGCTGGCGCGTCTTGTCGCGCTGGACAACTCGACCACAGCCGATATCGCTGCGCGTCTGGAAAGCAAGGGCTGGATTCATCGCGAGCTGCTGCCAAGGCGTCAGCGCCGTTTGAGTCTGACCACCGAGGGCGAAGCCATGCTGGCCGCGTTCGTGCCCAATGTCTACGAGCTGCAGCAGCGCATGCTTTCCGCGCTGGAGCCCGAGGAGCAGGCGGAGTTCAAGCGTCTGCTGCGCAAGTTCGTGCAGTTGCACGACAGCACTGAAGCCGGCGAGCAAGCGGCGATCAACGGCTAGCAGCCCGTTCTGGCGCGGCGGCTTCACCACGATCACGCTGGCCAGAGTCGGCGGTGAACAGGCGGTGAACCGGCACGACTAGGGAATTTACTTGTGCTGGATCAAGAGTTCATTCAGTAAACTGAATGTGATTCAGTATGCTGAATGAATGATAAAAAACAAGGAGACAACGATGGAACAGGATTTGCGCGCGCATCTGGACCAGCGGCCCATGACGACCTTCCAATGGTCGGTCATCGCGGTATGCATGGCCCTGAACATGATCGATGGTTTTGACGTGCTGGTGATGGCCTTCACGGCTTCGGCGGTGTCCGGGCACTGGAAGCTCAGCGGCTCGGAGCTGGGTTTTTTGCTCAGTGCCGGCCTCTTCGGCATGGCCGCAGGTTCGCTGCTGCTGGCGCCCATGGCCGACAAGCTGGGGCGTCGTCCCCTGATACTGCTGTGCCTTGCAGTGTCAGGGCTGGGCATGCTGGCTTCAGCCTGGAGCCAGACGCCGACGCAGCTGGCGGTGCTGCGCGTGATCACGGGCCTGGGCGTGGGCGGCATTCTGGCGTGCAGCAACGTGATTGCCAGCGAATATGCCTCGCTGCGCTGGCGCAGTCTGGCGGTCACGCTGCAATCGACCGGCTACGCGCTGGGCGCGACCATTGGCGGCAGTATCGCGGTCTGGCTGCTGGCCCACCATGGCTGGCGTTCCGTCTTCATGTTCGGCGGCTTCTCCACGCTGGCGGTGCTGGTTCTGGCCTGGTTTGCCTTGCCGGAGTCCATGGACTTTCTGCTGGTCAAGCGGCCCGCCAATGCGCTGCAGCGTCTCAATGCACTGATCCGCAAGATGGGCCTGCCCGCACTGGGCTCCCTGCCTCAGGCCGTGGTGGCAGGCAGCGGTGAAAGCAAGCGCATGGGGCCTTTGCAGCTGCTGTCTCCCAAGCTGCTGCGCCCCACGGTGCTGGTCTGGCTGTCCTTCTTCTCGGTGATGTTCGGCTTCTATTTCGTGATGAGCTGGACTCCCAAGCTGCTGGCGGCCTCGGGCCTGACGCCTGAGCAGGGCGTGACCACGGGCGTGCTGCTGAGCCTGGGCGGCATTCTGGGCGCGACCTTGCTGGGCCTGCTGGCGGCGCGCTTTGCGATTCACCGTGCGCTGGCAGTCTTCATGCTGGTGACGGCAGTGCTGCTGTGCTTTCTGGTTGGCAGCTCCGGTGCGCTGTGGATGTCGTACACGCTGGCCTTCCTGATCGGCGTGTTCGTGAATGCCTGCGTGGCCGGCCTCTATGCGATTGCGCCAGTGGTCTACGGCAGCGATGTGCGCGCCACCGGTGTGGGCTGGGGCATCGGTATCGGCCGCATCGGTGCGATTGTGTCGCCGCTGGTGGCCGGCGGCCTGCTGGATGCGTCCTGGTCGCCCGATCAGCTGTACCTGGGTTATGGCGTGGCGTTTGTCCTGGCTGCCGTCATCGTGTCCATGCACCGCATTGCCGGTCCGCAGGTCGCGCACAGTCGCGTCACGTCCGAAACAGTGGCCGCTCATTGAGCAGGGAGACTTCGATGAACCAGATTTCTCAAACCATGAGCGCAACTGCTCCGGCCTTTCCGCTGGATCAATGGTATGTAGCGGGCTTTGCCTGGGAACTGAAGGACCAGCCGGTGGCGCGCACCTTGCTGGGTCAGCCGGTGGTCCTGTTCCGCACGGCAGATGGCCGGGTCGCTGCGCTTGAGGATCGCTGCTGCCACCGCGAGTTGCCGCTGTCCTGCGGCACGGTGGAAGCTGCGGGTCTGCGCTGCGGCTACCATGGCCTGCTCTTCAGCCATGAGGGGCAGTGCCTCGAAATACCGGGCCAGGAAAGGATTCCAGCCAAGGCCTGCGTGAAGTCCTTCGAGCTGCGCGAGCGCGACCAGATTCTCTGGATATGGATGGGCGCGACACCGGACTCCGTGCCGGACACGGAGCCGCCTGCCTATGCCGTGCACAGCGACCCGCAATATCGTTTTGGCGGTGGCGTCTATCACTACGACGCACCGTATCAGCTGATCCACGACAACCTGCTGGATCTGAGCCATCTGGGCTATGTGCACCTCAAGACCATCGGCGGCAACGCCAGGGTACATATGAACGCGGATCTCAAGGTCAGCCAGGACGGGGACAGCGTGAAGGTGGTGCGCTGGATGCCGGATTCCGATCCCCCGCCCACCTATGCACAGGCCTGGCCTTTTCAGGGCCGCATCGACCGCTGGCAGGAAGTGGAGTTCCACCCCTCGCATGTGCGTATCTGGACCGGTGCCATGGATGCGGGCCAGGACAGGCTGGACAACCCGGCGCGCGAAGGATTCCATATGCGCGGCTTTCACGGCGTGACGCCGGAGACGGAGACCAGCGCGCATTACTTCTGGACGATTGCGACCAATCCGCATCCGCAGATGCAGGACACGACACAGTTGGTGATCGATCAGACGGCGGCCACTTTCGAAGAAGACAAGGTGGTCATCGAAGCCCAGTTCCGCAACCAGCAACGCTTTGGCTCACGCGCCGTGGTGGATATCCACGTGGATGTGGGTCCCAATCGTGCGCGGCGCGTGATCGAGCGCTTGCGCAAGGCCGGCGCGCAAGCCTCGCAGGCGCTGGCCTAGCACCGCACAAGCAAAAGAGAAGTATCCGAGATGAAGAGTGAAACCACGTTCGAGGTGCGCATTGCGCACAAGCAGGAGCAGGCAGCCGGTATCTGCAGCCTGGAGTTGCGGGCTCTGGAAGGCAGCAGCCTGGCTCCGTTCAGTGCGGGTGCGCACATCGATGTGCACCTGCCTGGTGGGCTGGTGCGCCAGTATTCGCTGAGCAACGATCCGGCAGAGCTGGATCGCTATGTGATTGCCGTGCTGCGCGAGCCTGCCTCGCGCGGTGGCTCGGCCGCTGTGCACGAGCAGTTGCAGGCCGGCCAGCAGATCACCATCAGCCTCCCGCGCAACCATTTCGAGCTGCATGCGCCGGCCCGCAAGCATTTGCTGCTGGCAGGCGGCATCGGCATCACGCCGATTCTTGCCATGGCGCGCAAGCTGGCGCGTGATGGTGCAGATTTCTCCTTGCACTACTGCGGCCGCTCGCGCGAGCGCATGGCGTTTGCCCAGACCATCGAGACTGCGCAATGGGCTGACAAGGCGCAGATCCATGTGGATGACGTGAATGGAAAGTCGTCGCTGGGTTTGAGCGAATTGCTGCAGCAAAGAGAGCAGGGTCAGCATCTGTATGTGTGCGGACCCAAGGGCTTCATGGACGCCGTGCTCGACACAGCGCGAGAGGCGGGCTGGCCTGCCGAGCAGCTGCACTACGAGTTCTTTGCCGCCGAGGTGGAGCACCGGGCCGACGACGAAAGCTTCGAGGTGGAGGTCGCCAGCAGCGGCCAGGTGGTGCGCGTCACGCCGGCGCAGACCGTGGTGCAGGCGCTGGAGTCCATCGGCGTCTGCGTTCAGACCTCGTGCGAACAGGGCGTCTGCGGCACCTGCCTGACGCGCGTCATCTCGGGCCAGCCTGATCACCGCGATATGTATCTGACAGAAGACGAGCAGGCGGCCAACGACCAGTTCCTGCCTTGCTGCTCGCGTGCCAGGTCCGGCCGCCTGGTGCTGGATCTGTGACCCGCGGATCGGGCAGGCTTTGACCATGCGCGGGCAGGGCTGGCGCAGCCTGCTCAAAATAGGCGTTTTCCATGAAAGCGCCGCGTTCCCGCCATGAAGCCTGCCCTGCTAGTTCTGAATCTCCAGGTCCCCGCCCATCTGCAGCAGATGGAGCAGACCTTTGCCGACTTTGATGTGATCTATGCGCCCGAGGCCGATCAGGCCGAGGCCGCAATCGCCGCCCACGGCGCGCGCGTGCAATGTGTGTGCACGATTGGCGCGACGGGCCTGTCGGCCGCGCAGATGCAGCGCATGCCCGGGCTTTCGCTGGTCTGCGCCATGGGCGCGGGCTACGAGAACATCGATGTGGCCTATGCCAAGGCGCACGGGATTGCCGTCGGCAACGGCGTGGGCACCAACGACGACTGCGTGGCTGACCACGCCATGGGTCTGCTGATCGCTGCGGTGCGCGGCATCGTCAAGCTGGACAAGGCCACGCGTGCCGGCATCTGGCGCTCGGCCCTGCCGCTGCCGGCCAATGTCTCGGGCAAGCGCCTGGGCATCGTGGGGCTGGGCCAAATCGGCGCCAAGATCGCCAGGCGCGCGGCCGCCTTCGACATGCCCGTCGGCTATCACAACCGCAAGCCGCGCGAGGGCGTTGACTACCGCTACTTTGACGATCTGCTGGCGCTGGCTGCCTGGGCCGATGTGCTGCTGGTGGCCACGCCCGGAGGCGCTGGCACCCGCCATCTGATCAATGCCGAGGTGCTCGAGGCATTGGGCGAGAAAGGCGTGCTGGTAAATATCGCGCGCGGCTCGGTGGTCGATACCGAGGCGCTGGCCGAAGCCGTGCGCGCAGGCCGTCTGGCCGGTGCCGGGCTGGATGTCTACGAAAGCGAGCCGCTGCCGCCGCAGCAGCTCATCGATCTGGACGCCGTGGTGCTGACGCCCCATGTGGGCGGCTGGTCGCCCGAGGCGGTGCAGAACTCGGTGGACCGCTTCATCGCCAATATGCGCTGCCATCTGGATGGCAAGCCCTTGGTTTCGCCGATCTGAGTGCTATTGAATTGAAAGCTGCCTGCGCTTAATTCTTAGGTATTTCAGATAACTTCTTTATTGAAACCATTTGGTAATAAGCGCTATCAGCTTCGATATACGTAGCAATAAGAAATCCCCGCGCAGATCGCTCTGGCGGGGATTTTTACTATCTGCGGCGCCATGAAGCTGGCGCGGACCAAACCAGTGACACCAAGCAAGGGCCGCCCCGCAGCGAGGGTGTCGTCCCCCTCCCGAAGAGAGAGGGGGAAGCCGCGGGGCCGCCTAGGCGTAGCGGCTCAGGGGGAGCTTATTTCTGGCTGGCTGCAATGGCCTTTTCGGCCTTGTCGACCAGCGGTGCGCCGATCTGGCTCTTCCACTTGTCGTAGACGGGGCGCGTGGCCTTGACAAAGGCTTCGCGCTCGGCAGCGTTAGGCGTGGTCACGGTCACGCCCAGGCCGGTCAGGTCCTTGAGCAGGGGCTTGTCTGCCTCGACCAGGCCCTTGCGAGCGATGGCGATTTCTTCCTTGGCGGCATCCAGCGCGGCTTGCTTGACGATGGCTTGGTCAGCCGGTGTCCAGCTGGCCCACACGTCCTTGTTGACGACGAAGATCAGCGGATCGTTCATGTAGCCCCACATGGTCAGATGCTTCTGGCCCACGGACTGCAGCTTGGCCGCCATGTACACGCCGATGGGGTTCTCCTGGCCGTCCACGGCGCCGCTGGCCATGGCTGGCTGGGCATCGGCCCAGCTCATCTGCGTGGGGTTGGCGCCCAGGGCCGTGAAGGTGTCCAGGAACAGGGGCGAGCCCACGACGCGGATCTTCATGCCCTTGAGGTCGGCAGGCGTCTTGATGGCGTGCTTGGAGTTGGAGATTTCGCGGTAGCCGTTCTCACCCCAGGCCAGAGGCACCACGCCTCCTTTTTCCAGGGTCTTGAAGATTTCCTGGCCCACTTCGCCCTGGGTCACGGCATCCACGGCCTTGAAGTTGGGGAAGAGAAAGGGCATGGAGAACAGGTTCAGCGACTTGACCTGGGGCGACCAGTTGATGGTCGAGCCCACGGCCATGTCAATCACGCCCTGGCGCAGCGCGGAGAACTCACGCGTCTGGTCGCCCTGCACCAGCGAGGTGCCGGGGTAGAGCTTGATGTTGATGCGGCCCTGGGTGCGCTCGCGCACCTTGTCGGCCCAAAGCTCGCCGCCCTTGCCCCAGGGGAAGGCCGTGCCCAGCACCAGGGACATGCGGTATTCGCTCTTGTACTTGGCCTGGGCCATAGCCATGGGCGATGCAAAAGCCAGTGCGGCGGCGGTGGCCACGGCGGATGCGAGGAAGGTACGAAGTTTCATTTGGTTTGTCTCCCTTTTAGAAACGAAAAAATGCTTTGCTTGTTAGATGCATTGCACATTGAATAAGCACGGCCCATCTCAGCAGACACCGCGCAAGGGCCGCCCCGCCGCGCTGGTGTCGTCCCCTCCCGAAGAGAGAGGGGAAGCGGCAAAGCCGCTCAGGGGTGCTAGTACCCCATCTTTGCGGGCAGCCACAGTGCGAGCTGCGGGAAGGCAATGACCAGAATCATCACGGCGAACATGGACAGCAGCATCCAGCCCACCCAGCGCACGGTGGACTCCATGCGCACGCCCGCAATGCGGCAGCTGACCATCAGGTTCACGGCCAGCGGCGGCGTGAACTGGCCCAGTGCCACCTTGAGCGTGAGGATCACGCCAAACCAGACGGGATCCCACTGGTAGTGATTCATGATGGGCAGCAGCAGCGGCACAAAGATCAGGAAGATGGAGATTCCGTCCAGGAACATGCCCACGGTGATCAGCAGCAGAATCAAAAGGCCCAGCACGCCGTATTCGCCGAGACCGGAATTCACGATGGCATTGGCCACCGGATCGATCACGCCCAGGGTGGACAGCGAGAAGGCAAAAATGCCGGCCAGCGACACCACCAGCAGGATCACTGCCGACAGCTCCCCCGCTTCGCGCAGAATCGGAAAGAGGTCGCGCACGCCGATGGTGCGGTGAATCACCATGCCGACGAACAGCCCGTAGAACACGGCGACCACGGCGGCTTCGGTGGGGGTGAACCAGCCCATGCGCATGCCGCCCAGAATCAGCACCGGAGCTGCCAGACCCCAGGAGGCCTCGCGCAGGCTCTTCCAGAACGGCGGGCGCGGCATGGAGGCTTCGAGCGCGCCCATCTTGTGCTTGCGCGACATCCACACGGCGGGAATGATGAGCGCGATACCGGCCAGCACGCCGGGAATCATGCCGGCCGCGAACAGGGCCGGCACCGAAGCGCCTGGCACCAGCACCGAGTAGATGATGAAAGCCACCGAAGGCGGAATCAGGATGTCCGTCGCTGCGGCCGCTCCGACCACGCTGGCCGAGAAGCTCTTGGGATAGCCGGCGCGGCTCATGGCGGCAATCATCACGCCGCCCACAGCCGCTGCATTGGCCGGCCCGGAGCCGGAGATACCGCCCAGGAACATGGCCACAGCAATCGCCACCAGCGGCAGCATGCCGGGGCCGCGGCCCACGATGGCCACGGCAAAGTTCACCAGGCGCAGGGCAACGCCCGAGCGGTCGAAGATGGAGCCCACCAGCACGAACATGGGAATGGCCAGCAGCGGATATTTGCCCAGCCCGGCATAGAAATTCTGCGGCACGGCCAGCAGGCCGAACCACTGCGTATCGGCATTGGCAAGGGCGATCGCCGCAGCACCGGCCAGACCGAGGGCCGCACCTATGGGCACGCCGATGAACATCAGGCCCAGAAAGGCCACAAACAGCAAGGTGGCGATCATGCGATCTCCTTGCTGTGGTCTTTTTCCACGGGCACGTCAGGGAAGGCACCGGGCCTGCCCTGGCGGATGAACAGGCCGATGGCGCGCAGCGTGATCAGTGCCGATACCACGGGCAGCCAGATCGAATACCACCACTGCGGTACGCCAATGCCGGGCGAGGTCTCCTCGAAACGGAAGTCGTCCCAGACCACGCGCACGCTGAGCACGGCGATGATGGCAAACAGCAGCGCCACCATCAGAGAGCCAAACCGGGCCAGAGCCTTGCGGCGCTGGACGGAGCCGCTGTCCGAGAAGAACTCGATGCGGATATGCTGATTGCGCGCCACGGCGGCAGAGCCTGCGACCAGGGCCAGCAAAATCATCAGAAAGACGGAGATTTCCTCCGTCCAGGCGAATGAGGAGTTGGTGAAGTAGCGCACCAGCACATTGGCAAACGTGATCAGGGCCAGAGCGGCCATGATGATCACGGTCAGCCAGTCTTCAATGCGCAGGGAGCGAGGCTCGTCCGGGCGCGCGCCGGTATCGGCTGCACCATCGGTCTCGGGAGGAGTGGAGGACATGAACGCGGAAAGTCAGAAAAACACACAGGAGTCAGGGCAGCTCGCCTGAATGGCGTGATCCGCGCGCACTCGATGAGAATGCCCTTATGTTCACGACTTACGCAAAACGGGTTCAGGCAAGACGATTGCCTCAGGAGGCAGGCCGTTGTTGCATTCTTGTTTGCGTAAGTCCTTATGTTGTTCCTTGACCTTCACGGCGTTGTGCGCCGGGATGGCTTGGAGCGAGTAGACACACCGGATAGATGTGAACAAATATTATCAAGGTATCTATGTCGCAGGGCTTACGTCCGGCGGCAGGCATTACCCTAGGATCTGGCGACCAAGGCATGGCTCATCGTCGAGTCTGTGATTGGTCCCGTTGACTAGCCAACAAGGATTACCTCCGTTGCACAGCTTTGGTGCAGGGCAGCGGATAATGAGAGTCTATGGAAACCAAATGGCTTGAAGATTTTGTCAGCCTTGCTGAAACCCGCAGTTTCAGCCGCTCGGCCCAGCTGCGCCACGTTACGCAGCCTGCGTTCTCGCGCCGTATCCAGGCGCTGGAGGCCTGGGCGGGAACCGATCTGGTCGACAGAAGCTCGTATCCGACGCGCCTGACGCCAGCAGGCAAGACCATGTACGAGCAGGCGCTGGAGATACTGCAGTCCTTGCAGAGCACCCGAACCATGTTGCGTGCCCACGTCAGTGCGGGCAAGGGCATGGTGGGCTTTGCCGTTCCGCATACTTTGGCGTTCACGTTCTTCCCGAACTGGGTTTCGGCCGTGCACGAGAAGTTCGGCCCCTTCCGCAGCCGTCTGTTCGCACTCAATGTGCACGATGCGGTGATGCGCCTCGTGGAAGGTGGCTGCGATCTGCTGATTGCCTACTACCACTCTTCCCAGCCCTTCCAGCTGGACCCTTCGCGCTATGAGATGGTGAGCCTGGGGCATGAGGTGCTGGCTCCCTACTCCAAGCCGGACGAGAACGGCAACCCCATCTTTGTCCTGCCCGGCCGTCAGGGTCAGCCGCTGCCATACCTGGGCTATGCCGCTGGTGCCTATCTGGGGCGGGTGACGGAGCTGATCCTCAAGGAGGCGGCCGAGGCCGTGCACCTGGAGCGCGTCTATGAAACCGATATGGCCGAAGGCCTCAAGGCCATGGCGCTGGAAGGTCATGGCGTGGCCTTTCTGCCCTACAGCGCAGTTCGCGGCGATCTGGAGTCCGGTCGACTGGTGCGTGCAGTGCCGGAAGGTGTGACTGGTTTTCAGATGGACATGGAAGTGCGGGCCTATCGGGAAAAACCCACGGGTGATGCCCCGCAGGGAGGAGCGGCTGCGCTCTGGAACTTCCTCAAGGAGCAGGGCGAGATTGCGGGTGGCGAGGTCAAGGCTGTGTAACCTGATCGAGTGTTGCTTTTCTTCCAAAAGGGCCAATTGGCCCTTTTTTTGCTTGTGTGACCAGCTTGTCGTGATTTCAGGTGTTTTACTGGTGAAAACCCTAATGTTATGCATCGGGTTAATACTGAATATGCAAGTTGCGCATAAGGATTTTTGCCATCGGCATTGGCTTGTGAAATCACGAAAGCATTAGAGTTCGCAGCTTGCACAAAAAGAGGTGCTGCTTTGCAACACAAGATTGAGGCTGTGAGTAGGTGGTTGCGTTCCTGAATCACCTACGGGAAAAGTCTTAGAAATGATTGCATTTCAGCCATCTTCATGACTGCACAATGTGTGCAGTACATTTGTTAACGCAACCTGTCCACCCTCACAAAGGGCGATGCGTTAAGGAGTGGCAAGCGTTTTTGGTCCTTACCAATAGGAGATCCGTATGAAGAAGCATTTGTTGGCCATCGCCGTAACCGCACTGGCAACTGGCACCGTGTTTGCCCAGGCCAATGACACCCTGGCCAAGATCAAGTCCTCCGGCAGCGTCACTCTGGGCGTGCGTGAATCGTCCGGCCTGGGCTATACGCTGGGCAATGGCAAATATGTAGGCTTCCATACCGAAATGGGTGAGCGCATTCTCAAGGACATCCAGAAGCAACTGGGCCTGACCGCGCTGGAAGTGAAGTACCAGCCCGTGACCTCGCAAAACCGTATTCCTCTGGTGCAGAACGGCACCGTGGACATCGAGTGCGGCTCCACCACCAACAACACGGCTCGTCAGAAGGATGCAGCCTTCGCCTTCACCACCTATGTGGAAGAAGTGCGCATTGCCACCCGTGCCAACTCCGGCATCACCGGCATCAAGGACCTGAACGGCAAGACCATCGTGACCACGACGGGTACGACTTCCGTGCAGACCCTGCGCAAGAACAAGCGCGCTGACGGCCTGACCTTCAAGGAAGTCATGGGCAAGGACCACGCCGACAGCTTCCTGATGCTGGAAACCGGCCGCGCCGATGCCTTCATCATGGACGGCTCCATCCTGGCCGCCAATATCTCCAAGTCCAAGGCTCCCAACGATTACAAGATCGTGGGTGAAGTGCTGTCGGTGGAACCCATCGCCTGCATGATGCGCAAGGACGATCCCGCCTTCAAGAAGGCTGTGGACGAATCCATCGTGCGTCAGATCAAGGATGGTTCTCTGACCAAGCTGTACGACAAGTGGTTCCTGCAGCCCATTCCTCCCAACAACGTGAAGGTGGGTCTGCCACTGTCGGCAGCGACCAAGGATGCGTGGGCTCACCCCAACGACAAGCCCATGGAAGCTTACGAAGTCAAGTAATCCCGCCTATAGGTGTACCGCCCCTTCTGCCAAGCGGTTAGAAGGGGCTTTTTTGTTGCGAGGGCCGGTGTGAGCGTTTGCCCTCATAAACCAAGAATGAAAGAGGTGCTCGTATGAGTTGGGATTGGCAGGTGTTCTGTCAGGACACCATTACCCAAGAGGTCGGGCAGAGTTGTTTTGGCAAGAACGGTGACATCACCTATCTGGATTGGATGATGTCGGCCTGGGGCTGGACCGTGTCGGTGGCATTGCTGTCGCTGGTCATCGCTCTGGTGCTGGGCGCAGTCATTGGTACCTTGCGTACCTTGCCCGATCGTCCGTGGATAGTGCGCCTGGGCAATGCCTGGGTGGAGTTGTTCCGCAATATTCCGTTGCTGGTCCAGGTGTTCATCTGGTACCACGTGGTTCCGGCCATTTTCCCTGCAATGAAGTCCCTGCCGGGCTTTGTGCTGGTGGTGTTTGCGATCGGTTTCTTCACCTCTGCCCGTATTGCCGAGCAGGTGCGCTCCGGTATTCAGGCTTTGCCGCGGGGCCAGCGGTATGCCGGCATGGCCGTGGGGTTCACGACCTTCCAGACCTACCGCTATGTGCTGCTGCCGATGGCGTTTCGCATCATCATTCCGCCGCTGACCAGCGAGGCCATGAACGTGTTCAAGAACTCGTCCGTGGCGTTTGCGGTGTCCGTGGCCGAACTGACCATGTTCGCCATGCAGGCCCAGGAAGAGACAGCCCGTGGCGTCGAAATTTATATGGCTGTGACAGGTCTGTATGTGATTTCTGCCTTCATCATCAACCGCATCATGGCCTTCATCGAGAAGCGTTCTCGCGTTCCCGGCCTGATTGCAGCCAGCGGTGGAGGCCACTGATATGAATCTCAACCTCGACTGGTCGTTTTTCTCGTGGGACCTGTTCAGCAACTTTGTGCTGAAGGGGCTGTATTTCAGCGTGTCCCTGACCGTGATCGCCACGCTGGGCGGCATCTTCTTCGGCACCTTGCTGGCGCTGATGCGCCTGTCGGGCAAGAAGTGGCTGGACCTGCCTGCCACCATCTATGTCAACGGCATGCGCTCCATCCCGCTGGTGATGGTGATTCTGTGGTTCTTCCTGCTGATGCCCATGCTGATCGGCAAGCCCATCGGTGCGGAGACTTCGGCCATCATCACCTTTGTGGCGTTCGAAGCAGCATATTTCTCTGAAATCATGCGTGCCGGCATTCAGTCCATTCCACGTGGACAGGTGTTTGCCGGCCAGGCGCTGGGCATGACCTATGGTCAGAACATGCGTCTGGTGGTGCTGCCTCAGGCCTTCCGCAACATGCTGCCCGTTCTGCTGACCCAGACCATCATCCTGTTTCAGGATACCTCGCTGGTCTATGCGATCGGTGCCTACGACATGCTCAAGGGCTTCGAAATCGCCGGCAAGAACTTCGGCCGACCCATCGAATCCTATCTGGCGGCTGCCGTGACCTATTTTGTGATCTGCTTTGCACTGTCTTGGTTCGTCAAGCGTCTGCACAAGAAGATTGCCATTATTCGATGAAACACCCCCTGAGTCGCTTCGCGCCCTCCCCCTCAAGGGGGACGACGGCCTCGGCTGCGGGGCGGCCCTTGCTGGCCGTCCCTGGCCTGACCGAGCCCGTTGCAGGCGCTGCGATGGATCACTGACAAAAGTCGGAGTGAAAAATGATTGAACTCAAGAACGTTTCCAAGTGGTACGGCAGCTTTCAGGTGCTGTCCGATTGCTCCACCAATATCAACAAGGGCGAGGTGGTGGTGGTGTGCGGCCCTTCGGGCTCCGGCAAGTCCACGCTGATCAAGACCATCAATGCGCTGGAGCCTTTCCAGAAGGGCGAGATCTTTGTGGACGGCACGGCAGTGCACGATCCTAAGACCAATCTGCCCAAGCTGCGCAGCCGCGTGGGCATGGTGTTCCAGCACTTTGAGCTGTTCCCCCACCTGTCGGTGACAGAGAACCTGACCATCGCACAGATGAAGGTGCTGGGCCGCAGTGCTGCCGACGCCAAGACCCGTGGCCTCAAGATGCTGGACCGCGTGGGCCTGACCGCTCACAAGGACAAGTTCCCCGGCCAGCTCTCCGGTGGTCAGCAGCAGCGCGTGGCCATTGCGCGCGCTCTGTCGATGGATCCCATCGTCATGCTGTTCGACGAACCCACTTCGGCACTGGATCCCGAAATGGTCGGCGAAGTGCTGGACGTGATGATGGGCCTGGCCAACGAAGGCATGACCATGATGTGCGTGACCCACGAAATGGGATTTGCGCGCAAGGTGGCCAGCCGTGTGATCTTCATGGACGTGGGCGGCAAGATTCTGGAAGACTGCAGCAAGGAAGAGTTCTTCGGCCATCCCGAAAACCGCCAGCCGCGAACCAAGGAATTCCTCAACAAGATCCTGCAGCATTGATGCTGCTGCCCTCTGGGCCCAAGGCGCTCCTCGTGAGCGCCTTTTTTCATGCTCCGGTCATGAGAAGGTTTGAAAAAAAGATGAGCTGACATCGCTTGTCAATCAACAAATATAGACATGAAAGTATTCAGATTTATTGACTGGTGAGCGATGACAGCTCCTATTTTTAATGTGAATTTGTCTGCATCAGGCGCGGCCTGGCTGGCGCGCGCTAGTCGAGCTGCACGCCGGTTTCCTTGACCAGCTGGCTCCAGTCGTCCAGGTCCTGGCGCAGGGTCTGGGTGAATTGCTCGGGCGTGGTCAGCGGCAGGTCCGAGAAGTTGAGTTCGC
The DNA here is from genome assembly GCF_000241525.1 of Comamonas testosteroni ATCC 11996. Taxonomy (GTDB): domain Bacteria; phylum Pseudomonadota; class Gammaproteobacteria; order Burkholderiales; family Burkholderiaceae_C; genus Comamonas; species Comamonas testosteroni. The sequence goes on along the minus strand of NZ_AHIL01000055.1, from coordinate 105,771 downwards.
GCATGCGCTGGATCAGGGCCGGGTCGCGCAGCGCGCGCAGCACCTGCTCGTTGAGCCGCGCGACGATGGCCGGCGGGGTCTTGGCCGGCGCGAAGATGCCGTACCACGAGTAGTTCTTGAATGGGTAGCCGGCCTCGGTCATGGAGGGCACCTCGGGCAGGGACGGCAGCCGCCCCGAGCTGCTGTGGGCCAGCGCCTTCACGCGGCCGGCCTTGACCAGTTCCACGGTGGAGGAGGTGTCGCCGAAGCCCGCATCCACCTGCCCGCCCATGATGTCCTGCACGCAGGGGCTGGAGCCCTTGTAGGGGATGTGGGTCATGGTGATGCCGGCCTGCTTCTTCAGGCTTTCCATGGTCAGGTGGCCGCCCGAGCCCAGGCCCCAGGAGCAGTAGTTGAGCGTGTCGGGATGAGCCTTGGCATAGCTCACGAATTCCTGCAGCGTTTTGACGGGCAGGTCCTTTCTGACCAGCAGCAGGTTGCCGCCGCGCCCGATCTGGGCGATGGGGACGAAGTCCCTGAGCGGGTCGTAGGGCAGCTTGCGGTAGAGGCTGGGGTTGACCGCCATGGTGGCCGCGTAGGTGAACAGCAGGCGGTAGCCGTCGGCCGGGGCCTTGGCCACGGAATCGACGCCGATGATGCCGTTGGCGCCGGGGCGATTGTCCACCACGAAGGGCTGCTTCATGGCCTTGCCCAGCGCGTCGGCGAACAGGCGGGCAATGGTGTCGGTGCCGCCGGCCGCCGCCGTGGGCACGATCAGGGTCACGGGCCGGCTGGGGTAGCCGGCGGTGCCTTGCGCATGGGCGGTGCCGCAGGTGGCGGAGGCCAGCGCTGCGGCGAGGGCCAGGCAGCGGCGCAGGTGGTACGGTTGAGGGTGCATGGATGTCTCCTGGATGGGACTGGCTAGCGGGAGGGCTAGCGGATGCCGAAGCGGCCCTGCGTGCCTTGCTCGATCATGTCGGCGCTGACTTTGTAGAGATTGCGCGATACATAGCTGGCGACCTGGGCCGCGCGCTCGCGCAGCCAGGCGGCCTTGAGGGCACGCGCCTGGGCGAGTTCGGGCGCGTCGCCATGGGCGGTGGCCAGCAGGTCGATGACGTGCAGGGCCAGTTGCCACTGGCCGGCGTCGGCCAGGGCCTGGGCGCTGGCGATGACGGCTGGCTTGTCGGTGATGGCCCGGGCCACGGCGGCGCCCACGGCTTCGGGCGGCTCGGGGTGCAGGGTGGTGGGATTGCGGTCCCACCAGCCGTTTTCCGAGCGGTAGATGTCGCGCACGATGTAGCTGGGGTCGCCATAGGTGGGTTTCATCCAGGGCACGCCGAACAGCTCCTCGGGGTAGTGCATCCGGGCCAGCACCTGCTGCTCGCCCAGACCCTGGTTCATGAGGCTGACCACTTCGGCGCGCAGCCAGCGCAGCGCGCGGGCCGTGTGGGTGAGCACCTTCTGCACTTCGGCCTCGCCCTCGATCAGGGGGCCGAATTCGCGCACGGCGATGCGCGGATCAAGCGCGGCCAGGGCTTCGAGCGTTCCGGCCCAGCGCACGGTGTCGCGCAGCGTGCGAAACGGCGTGCCGATGTTGGGAATGGAGTCCAGCAGCGCCGCGCCGCCGTAGATCACGCGCTGCGCGGGGCTCCACAGGGCGATGGCGTCGTCGGTCTCGGACGGAGCCCACAGCAGTTCGATGCGCTGCTCGCCGCTGCCTATGACCAGGCGCTGGTCAAAGGTCTCGGTGGGTTCGTGCATGGCCAGCCGGCGCTCGAAGAAGCCGGGTGAGCGGTTGAACTGCACTTCGGCCATGCGGTGCTGCAGGGCCTCGGTCTCGCGGTAGCGTGCGTGGCGGCGCAGCACGTTGCGGTGGGCGATGAGGCGGGGCGCGGGCTCGCCGCGCTGGCGCGCATGCTCCAGCCACTGAGGCACGCCGGCGTTGTAGCCGATGTGGCCGTGGCTGTAGCACAGCGCATGCACGGGGGCGTCGCTGAGCGCGCGCAGGCTGTCGATCATGCCCTGGGTGACGGAGCCGCCGGGTCCGGCGTCCACGACCACCAGGCCGGCGTCCGTCTCGGCCACGAAGGACTGGCCCTGGCCGCGCAGCATGTGCAGGCCAGGGGCCACGGTTTCGCTGCCCGTGCCCACGAGCAGGAAGGGCTTGTCGTCGTCTTTGCTGTCCATGTCAGGTCTCCTGTTCATCGTTCAGGCGCTGCAGCGGCGGCAGTGCGTAGCGCCCGTTCAGCATGTCGGTGCGCGGCAGGTAGGCGCGCAGGCAGAGGTAGAAGCGGCCTTCGGGCGCGGGCAGCCAGTTGGCGCGCGCGGTTTCACTGTGCGGCGCGGCGTGCTGTATGTGCAGGCTCAGGCCGCCGTCGGCGTCGCGGCGAAGGCCCGTGCTGCGGTCGCCTATGGCGTAGCGGTCCAGCGGGTTGTCCACCAGCATGTAGCTGCGCGCGTCGTACAGGGTGATGGACCAGAACGCGTCCACGGGCGGCAGGGCCCCGGGTGCGAAGCGCAGGCAGTAGCGCGAGCCGCCGTCCAGGGGCTGGCCCCGGGCATCGGTCCAGGCCATGGGGTAGACGGCTTCGCGCCCGTCCAGCATGCCTATGTACTTGAGCGCTACCTGGGCGCGGGTGGCGTAGTCGTCGCCGAAGCTGTCCATCACCAGCGGCGGCATGATCCAGCCCGAGGCCTGGCTCGTGCCGGACTGTGCGCTGCGCAGCTGCGGCAGCACGGCGTCCAGTGCCTGTTGCAGGACCGGGGCCTGCTCCTCGTGCGGCCCGGTGCAGCCGCTGCCCAGGCCCACGGCTGCAAAGCGCTCCACCAGTTCGCGCTGCGCCGCGGGCGGCGGATTCTCCCGCAGCGCGGCGTTGACCTGGGCAGCGAAGTGGGCTGCCGTGGCCGGGGCCTGGGGGTCGCAGTCCGGCGCAAAGGCGTGGGGTGCGGGCGCGACTGCCGCCTGGCCGGCCAGCCAGTCGGCCAGCGGGGCCATGCTGAAGCCGTCCTGCAGCGCATGCACGGCCGCCAGGTCCCGGGGGCCGTCCACCAGGATGCGGCCTATGATCCAGAGCCAGCGCGTGGGCGCCTGGATGTGGGCGCCGGGCGCATCGAAGCCCGCGGGCAGCGCGCCACTCCAGCCCGGCGGCGTAACCAGGAAGGAGCGCGCCTGGGTGCCGGTCAGGCGTGGGCCTATGTGGGCGAAGGGATTGGTGTAGAAGTCCAGCAGGCCCAGCACGTAGTAGCGCCCCGCGGTGTCGGGCACGTCGATGACCAGCGGTCCTGCGCCCAGGTCCAGCCAGGCATTGGTGTAGAGCGTGTCGTTGTTGGGTGTGACCACGCGGCTGGTGCCGGCGCGCAGCAGCTGGCGCGCGTGGGCGAACAGGTTGCACCAGCGCATGCCTTCGGGCGCGGCCAGGCCCGCCTCGGTGCGCCGGGGCGAGGTGGCCGCGCGCATGCGGCGCATCTCGTAGAGCGGGTAGGCCCAGGTCACGGCTTGCTCGGCCAGGGCCTGCAGTTCGGCGGCCGTTGAGGTGGCGGTGATGGCTGTCATGCGTGCACCGCCTGTACCTGCAGGGCGGGAATGCGCCAGCTCTGCACGCCGTCGCGCGGGTAGTACATGCGCAGTATCAGATAGAAGCGGCCGGAGGGGGCGGGCAGCCAGTTGGCAGTGCTGTTGTCAGGGCGCTCGTGGCCTATCCCGATCTCCAGGCTGCCGTCGGCGCCGAACTGAAGGTCTGGCGTGCGGTCGCCGATGGCGTGGCGGCGGATGTCGTTGGGGTAGAGAAAGCGGTCGCTGTCATACAGCGTCACGGACCAGAAGGCATCGGCCGGAGGCAGGTCGCCCGCTTCGAAGCGCATCACATAGCGCTGCTGGCCGTTGAGCGGCTCGAGGTCGGTGTCGTAGTGCGAGGCGGAGTAGATGGCCTCGGTGGTGGCCAGTGCGCCCAGGCCCAGGTAGGCGGTGCGGGCGCGGATCAGGAAGTGGCTGCCGTAGCGGCCGGTATTGGTCGTCATGGTCCACGGCCGGGGACGGCGGTTGCTGCCCATGGCCGCCACGGTCTGCACGCCGTCGGCAAAGCCTTCGATGAGGCCGGCGCGCGTGGGATCGTCCAGCGCCTCCCAGGAAAAAGGCACGCCGGGCACCAGGCCGGCCTGGCCCAGCCAGGCGAGCAGGCCGCGGTCCTCGATGCGGCCGGGGGCCTCGGCCAGCGCCTGGCAGAGATTGGTGAAAAAGCGCGGCGCCACCTGCTGCGCGGGCTCGCCGTTCTCGAAGGCTGCGGCCATGGCGTCCACGGGATCGCCGCACCAGTGCTCGATGGCAGCGGGGCGTCCTTGGGGCACGGTGCCGGGCGCGGGCTCCAGGCGTATCTCCGACTGCAGAGCGCGCGCTGCGGGCCAGTCGCTCTCGTCGCCTGCGAGGATGCGGCCTATCAGCCAGACCAGGTGGGTGGGGCAGTGCACCGCGCGCAGATGGGACATCGATGCCGGCACCTGGCCGCCGGGGCCGAGCAGGACCACGGTCTCGCCTTCGGGATTGCAGTTGCGCGGACCCAGGTTCTCGAAGTTCTCGGTATAGGCGTCGTACAGCGGCAGCACGAAGTAGCGCCCCGGATGGCGGGCCGAGGACGGAATGGTCAGCAGCATGGGGCCGCCTTCCAGGTTCAGCCAGGCCATGGAATACAGCAGGTCGTTGGCCGGAGTGACCACGTCGCGGTCCTCGTGGGTGGAGGGGCGCGGCGCATGGTGCAGCGTGTTCATGGGCGCGCGCACATCCGAGCCGGCCGAGCTGCCGGGGCGCAGCCGCGCCTGCTCGGCGGTCTGCAGGGCGCAGGTGCGGTAGGTCTCGGTGAGCGGGTAGCCGTAGACGAAGGCGGCCTGGCCTATGGAGCGGGCCAGGGCCTGGCGCGTCTGCTGCAGGGTCGTGGTGGACTGTGTCATGGAATCTACCTTTGCAAAAGGAACAGGAAGGCGTTCGGGGAAAGAGTGCGGGGCTTCAGTTCGGCTGCACGCCGGTGGACTGGGTCAGCGCAATGGCGACGGGCAGGTAGGACTGGTAGTCGCTGGCGGCCTGGGCGGGCGTGTTGCCTATGGGGTCGGCCCCCATTTCCTGCAGGCGGCGCAGCATCTCGGGCTGTCGGACCACCACGGCCACTTCGCGGCCTATGCGCTCGACGATGGCGTCGGGCGTCTTGGCCGGAGCCATCAGCGAGGTGGGCGCCATGAAGGTGTAGACGTCGTCCCTGAAGCCCTGTTCGGCAAAGGTGGGGACGTCGGGCAGGGCGGTGGCGCGGCTGGTGCCGGGCACGGCCAGGGCGCGCAGCCGGCCGGACTCGATATAGGGCTTGAGCGTGGAGATGGAGGCCGAGGTCATCTGGATCATGCCGCTGATGAGGTCGGAGACCATGGGGCTTTCGCCCTTGTAGGCGGCGTGAAGTACCTTGACGCCGTACTTGCGCTCCATGAAGGCCTGTATCTGGTGCGGCTGCGTGCCCGCGCCCCAGGAGCCCATGGCGTAGTCGCCGGGCGCCTTGCGCACCAGCTCGATCAGCTCGGCAAAGGTCCTGGCAGGCACGGAGGAGTGCACGGCCATGACGGTGCGCTGGCCGGCCACGTCCGAGACCATGCGCAGGTCGGTGCGCGGGTCGTAGGGCAGCTTCTTGTACAGCACCAGGTTGGCGGCGATGGGGCCGGGCACGGTCAGCAGCAGGGTGTAGCCGTCGGCAGCGCTCTTGACCACGTAGTCCGTGCCAATGATGCCGCCCGCGCCGCTGCGGTTTTCCACGATGACGGGCTGGCCCAGGCGCTTGGACAGGCCGTCGCCCAGGGTGCGCGCGAGGATGTCGGAGGAGCCGCCGGCCGCGAACTGCACGATGATGCGCACGGGCCGGCTGGGGTAGCTGCCCTGGGCGCGTGCGGCGGCCGGAGCCAGGGCGAATACGGGAGCAAGTGCGGGAGCCAGGCCCGCCAGATGCAGCAGGCAGCTGCGCCGGGACAGGCCTGTGTTGCCGGTGGTGGAACCGGCTGCGCAGCTGCCTGCAGGCAGGCCCTGCATGGCGCCGTCGTTGCGGCCGCCAGCGGCCGGGGCTTGGGTGTGATGGGTCTTCATGCGAATCCTTGGGTTGGGGCAGAGGACATGCGGGCCGCGCTCAGCGGGCTGGGACTGTGCAGCGGTCGGCGCCTATCACCAGCGCATCGACCGCCACGCAGCCGCCCTGCTCCCGGGGCAGGGCGATCAGCGGGTTGATCTCGGCGCTGGACAGGGTGTCGCCGCAGCGCTGGGCAAAGTCGGCCAGGGCCACCAGCGCATCGGCCAGCGCCTGCAGGTCCGCGGGCGGCTTGCCGCGCGCGCCGGCCAGGATGGGGAAGGTGCGCAGCTCCTGCACCATGGCCAGGGCATCGTCCCTGGTGATGGGCAGTGCGCGCAGCGACACGTCGCGCAGGATTTCGACGTGGATGCCGCCCAGGCCGAACATCAGCACCGGGCCGAACACCGGATCGCGGTGCACGCCGGCAATGCATTCGACGCCGCCGTGCACCATGCGCGCGGCCAGCGCTCCGTCCAGCTGCGCTTCGGGTCGTGCCTGGCGCGCACTGGCGAGAATGCGCTCGAAGGCGGCGCCCGCATCCATGGCCGTGCGCAGGTTCAGCGCCACGCCGCCGACCTCGGACTTGTGCGCGATGTCGGCGCTGGCCACCTTCAGCGCAATGGTGCCGCCCAGGGCCTGCACGGCCTGCGCCGCCTGCTGCTGGGTGCGCACCAGCTGGTGGGGCACCACGGGCATGCCGGCCTTGGCCAGCAGTTCCATGCTGCGGGCTTCGGACAGGCTGCCCGCGGGCAGCTGCAGCGCGGGCTGGGCCGGGCAAGCCGACGGCAGCGGCGCGGCGCGCGGCGCATCGGCCAGCGAGGCCAGGGCGCCTATGCAGCGTATGGCCGCGCTGGGGTCCGAGAACACCAGGCAGCCCAGGGCTTCCATCTCGGCGCGGCGCGCGTCGGAGCACAGCGTGCAGATGGCCAGCAGCGTGTCGGGGTGGGCGGCGCGCAGCTTTTCCACCAGGCAGCGCAGCACGGCCCAGAACGCGTCGGACAGGCCGCCCGCGGCGAAAAATCCCAGCCAGCTCGCGAAGTTCCGGTCGTGCATCATCAGCTCGGCGCTGCGCTCGAGCAGGGTGACGTCGTTGGTGACCTGGCCCGTGATGTCCACGGGGTTGCGTGGCGCGGCAAACGGCACCCATTCGAGCAACTGGCGCTGTGCGGCCTCGGACAGGGGCTGCACGTCGAGACCGGCGGCGCTGGCGTCGTCGGCCATCATGGCTCCCACGCCGCCAGAGACGGTGAGCAGGCCCAGGGAGCGGTTGCGCGGAATCGGCGCGATGGAGGCGCTGGCCGCCAGCGCGAAGAAGTCGCTGATGGTGTGTGCGCGCAGCACGCCGTACTGGCGGAACACGGCGTCATAGACGGCATCGTTGCCGGCCAGCGATGCCGTATGCGAGGCGGCCGCAGCCGCGCCCAGCTCGCTGGTGCCCACCTTGAACATGATCACGGGCTTGCCGCGCTCGCGCGCCAGCGCCAGGGCCGCGCGCAGGCGCTCGCCGTCGCGGCAGCCCTCCATGTAGGCCATGATGACATCGGTCTCCGGATCGCGGGCCAGCCAGGCCAGGCCGTCGGCCAGCTGCACGTCGGCTTCGTTGCCCGTGGTCGCCCACAGGGACAGGCCCAGACCGCGCTCGCGCGCCATGCTGTAGGCATAGGCTCCAAAGGCCCCGGACTGACTGACCAGGCCTATGCGCCCGGGTTTGACGCGGCCTGCATTGGGGGCGGGCGAGAAGGTGGCATAGGTCTGGTGGCCGGGGCGCATGAAGCCCAGGCAGTTGGGGCCTATGAGACGTATGCCGGCTGCGCGGGCGCGTTCCTGCAGGGCCTGCTGAGCCTCCGCGCCTTCAGCGCCGGTCTCGGCAAAGCCCGACGAGAACAGCACCATGGAGCGCACGCGGGCCGCAGCCGCGTCCTCGAGTACCGCAGTCACATGGGCCTGGGGCACGGCCACGATGGCCAGATCCACGGGCTCGGGGATGTCGGTCAGCCGCGCGTGGGCGGACAGGCCCTGCACCGTGTCTGCGCGTGGGTTCACGGCATGCAGGCGGCCCGCGTAGCCGAAGCGCAGCAGGTAGTCGAGAGGAATGCCGCCTATGCGCTGCGGCGAGTCGGTGGCGCCGACGACGGCGATGGAGCGTGGCGAGAACAGGGCATCCAGCCCGGCGAAATCGAAGTCCATTGATGGTTGCATGAAGTTCCTCTGTCAGAAGTTGTGGCGAACGCCCAGTGCCAGCGAACGCACGCCGTTGCCGCTATCAGCCACCACGGGCACATTGGCGATGGATACCGAGGAGCCGCCCGCGTTGCTCAGTTGCAGCCAGCGCGCGTACAGCGTGGTGCGCTTGCTCAGGTAGTGGTCGTAGCCCAGGGTCCAGGCGGTCTGGCGGCGTTGGGAGCCGTCGACCTTGCGGCGTGCCACCGACAGCAGCGCCCTGGAGGTGAAGGTCGCGCTCCACTCCGTGCCCAGCTGCAGGAGGCGGGCGTCGCCCGTACCGGCCTGGTTCACGCTGGCGCGGCTGTAGCTGCCGCTCAGGCGCAGCTGAGGCATGGCCTCCCAGCTGGCCACCAGCGTCTGGTAGCGGCTGGTGCGCGGCGTGGCCACGGGCGCTGCAGCGCTGCCTTCTGTGGAGTTCTGGACGCTGTAGGCCATGAAGAAGGGCTTCTGGTTCCAGCCCACGGTGCCGCCGTAGAGCCGGGCGTTGTTGCTGTTGGGCGAGGGCACCTCGCCGAAGGAGTAGGCCAGGTCCAGCACCCAGGGCTGGCCCTCGGGAAGGCGGTAGCGCACGAGATTGCTGCCGCGCGCTGCAAAGGCCTTCAGGAGCGGCTGGCCGTCGGTGCTATAGCCGAGGTTGGTGGGAGAGAACAGCGAATTCATGCCGAACGGATCGGCGCGGAACAGGGCACTGAACATGGGCGTGTACATGCGGCCCATATCGACGTGGCCCCAGGGTGCGCTCAGGCCGATGAAGGACTGGCGGGTGAAGGCCAGGGAAGGACCGGGAATGGTGCCCATGCCGGTGTCCGGAGTGACGCCTGCCTCGAGCAGGAAGCGGGCGCGCCAGCCGCCGCCCAGCTCCTCGACGCCGCGAAGGCCTATGCGCGAGGCGGCGCTGCCGCCGTCCTCCAGGCGTGTCAGCCGCGTGGCCCCCGATCGGGCGCTGTTGAGATGGACGTCCATGACGCCGAAGATCTCCACGCTGCTCTGCGCCCAGGCGGCACTGCCGAATATGGCCCAGCCTGCGGCGGCCAGCCGTTGCTTGTGCTTCACGATATGTCTCCTGTGTTTGTGCTTTTGCACGGGCGCACAGCCTTGCGCTGCGGTGTGACTGCTACTATCCGAACCAGTGCGGTTGGCACTCTGTCAACGCTTTGACAATTGGCGGCACTCGAGCCCGGGACTAACCCGGAGCCTGTTTCCCGCGCACACAGATCCATGCCTCGCAAACACCACCCCGCAGACAATTCCGTGGCGCTGATACGGCGTGCCCTGAGGCTGTGCCCGCTGATGAGGCACTGGCCGGATGACGTGCTGGACGAAGTGGTGGCCGTGGCGCGGCTGAGGCGCTATGACAAGCGAACGCCTCTCATGGTCGGCGAGCGATCGCGCCGCGAGGTGCTGGTGGTGGCTTCGGGGCGTCTGGCGGTGGAGGGCGTGGATGCGGCGGGCGTGCGCTTCGTGCTGTCGCTGCACGGCCCCGGAGAGATCGTGAGCCTGGTGCGCATGCTGGGCAACACCTGCTTCGTCTATCACTTCGTGGTGCAGGAGGGCACGGTGCTCGTGCACCTGCCGGGAGGGGCGTTCATGACCGTGCTGGATGCGCATCCGGCGCTGTGGCGCGATGTCTGCATGCTGGTACTGGAGCGCCTGCATGAGCAGATCGCCACCCAGCAGCGCCGGGCTCTGGGCCATACCGCCAACCATGTGGCCGATGCGCTGGCGCGGCTGGCGCTGATCCACGGCAAGGCCGTCGAAGGCGGGCAGGCCGTGAGCCTGCGCATCTCGCAGGGCGATCTGGCGGCCATGGTGGCGGTCTCGCGCCAGACCGTGAACAAGGAGTTGCGCACGCTGGAGCAGATGGGCGTGATCAAAGCGGCCTACGGGCGCGTGACCATCCACGACCTCGAAGCCCTGCGCCAGGCGGCCGGCGGCTGATCCGCCTGTGGCGCGTGCTGTGCCGGCCTCAGCGGGGTGCCGCTTGCGGCGCGGGGCGCATCAGCGTGCTCTGGCCGAACAGGCTTTGCACCAGGTCCACCACCAGCTCCGCCGTCTGGTTGCGCAGGTCCAGCGCCGGGTTGAGCTCCACAATGTCCAGTGAGGCAAGACGGCCGGTATCGGCAATCATTTCCATGCACAGCTGGGCCTCGCGATAGGTGGGGCCGCCGCGTACCGGCGTGCCGGTGCCGGGAGCAATGTCAGGATCGAGAAAGTCCACATCAAAGCTCAGATGCAGGTGGATGTCCCTGTCGTTGCGTCCCAGCAAGGTGAGCAGTGCCCTGCGCATCACTTCACGCATTCCCAGCTCGTCGATGGCCCGCATGTCGTAGACCTCCAGCCCCAGCTCTCGGATCATGTGCTTTTCGCTCTCGTCCACGCTGCGCAGGCCAATCTGACAGAACGATGAGGCGGGCAGAGCGGGAGTCGTGCCCGACAGCGAGGCCAGCTCCGTCGGCCCCAGTCCGCAGAGGCTTGACACCGGCATGCCGTGCAGATTGCCCGTGGGCGAGCTTTCGGGGGTGTTGCAGTCCGAGTGAGCATCCAGCCAGAGCACGCGCAGCTGCTTGCCCGTGGCGCGACAATGGCGGGCCACGGCGCTGATGGAGCCTGTGGCAAGCGTATGGTCGCCACCCAGCAGTATGGGCAGCCGGTTTTGCTGCAGCACCTGCAGTACCGCGTCATGGGCGATCCGGTTCCAGCTCAGGCATTCGGCCAGATTGCGCAGACCCTGGGCATCGCGCGCGCCACGCGGGTTGGCGGGGCCGCTCAGATTGCCCAGATCGCTGACCTGCACGCCCAGCCGTTCAAGGGCTGGCCCGAGCTGGGCCACACGCAGGGCATCGGGCCCCATGGCCGCGCCAAGGCGCGAGGCACCGATATCGGTGGGCAGACCGATCAGTGTGGACGATGTGTATGCCATGAGCCGCTCCGCTTCAGGCCGTCTTACGGGCCGCAAGATTGATGATCTGGGGATTCGATGCCTGCCTCACCATGGCAAACAGATCCTTGGGGTCGGCGAGCTCCGGCACCAGCTCGATCTGAGACAGCAGGCCCGCGCCTTGCGCCAGGCTGTGCATGGTGCGCAGCGCCGAGTAGTCCTCCAGTGCGAAGCCCACGGAGTCGAACAAGGTGATCTGGGCGTCCGATGTCCGGCCCGGCGCCAGCTTCTGCAGCACGCGCCACAGCTCGGTCACGGCAAAGTCGGTCGGCATTTGCTGCAGCTCGCCCTCGATGCGCGTCTGCGGCTCGTACTCGACAAAGACCTGCGCGCGCTGCAGGGCGCTGGCATCGAACTCAGTCTTGCCGGGGCAATCTCCGCCCACCGCATTGATATGCATGCCGGGCTCCAGCAGGTGGCCGGGGATGATGGTGGCGCGGGTCTTGTCGGCGGTGGCGGTGGTCACGATGTCGGTGCCGGCCACTGCGTCCCGCACGCTGGTGCAGACGATGGCCGTGGCAGAGAAGCCGGGCAGAAACGGCTGCAGGTTGCGCAGCAGCTTTTGCGAGGCGGCCGGGTCGATGTCGAACAGGCGCAGCTCGCGCACGCCCAGCAGCTCCATGAAGGCCAGAGCCTGAAATTCACTTTGCGAGCCATTGCCGATCAGTGCCATGCTGCGGTTGCCGGCGCGCGCCAGATGGCGCGCGGCCATGGCGGATGTGGCGGCAGTGCGCAAGGCCGTGGTCAGCGTCAGCTCGCTGACAAAGCGCGGCATGCCGGTGGCGACATCGGCCAGCGCGCCGAAGGCCATCACCGTAGGCAGTCCCAGACGCGGATTGTGCGGGTGGCCGTTGACGTATTTGAAGGCGTAGTCCCGCGCATCGGCCACCGGCATCAGCTCGATCACGCCGCTGGCGGAATGGGCGGCTGTGCGCGCGCTTTTGTCGAAGTCCTGCCAGCGGCCGAAGTCGGCCTCCAGGGCTTGGCTGATCAGGCGTAGCACCTGGGTGATGCCGATGCGCGCGACCAGCCGGGCAGCGTCGCTGGCGCTGAGAAAGTCGGTGCGCAATGGTGTGCCGGCGAGAGCTTGAGGAACAGACATGAGACCTCCTCCTTGGCTTCATTTTTGAGGATTTCAGCGCCAAATGCCAGAGAAATGCCTGGGAAATACCCAAGAGGTGGACCCATGACTGCGCTGTGCGCAGGTCCGGGGCAGGGCACGAATGGGTTTGAGTGCGGGCCTGTCGACAGCGAAGATGGGACAATGTCGGCCATGACTCAGACCATCACGATTACCCGCCCCGATGACTGGCACTTGCATGTGCGCGATGGCGATGCCATGCGCTGCGTGGTGCCGCACACTGCCCGCCAGATGGGCCGTGCCATCATCATGCCCAACCTCAAGCCCCCGGTCACCACGGCAGAGATGGCGCAGGACTACCGCGCCCGCATTCTGTCGGCCGTGCCTGCAGGCAGCCAGTTCCAGCCGCTGATGACGCTGTATCTGACAGACAACCTGGGGCCTCAGGAAATCGTGCGAGCCAAGGCGGCCGGCGTGGTGGCCTGCAAGCTTTATCCCGCAGGTGCCACGACCAACTCCGACCATGGCGTGACCGATCTGCGCAAGATCTACCCGACGCTGCAGGCCATGCAGCGCGAAGGCCTGGTGCTGCTGGTGCACGGTGAAGTGACCGACCAGAGCATCGACCTTTTCGACCGCGAAGCCGTGTTCATCGAGCAGCAGCTCAAGCCTCTGCGCCAGGATTTCCCCGAGCTCAAGATCGTCATGGAGCATGTGACGACCAAGGAAGCCGCCGAGTACGTGGCCGCAGCCGATGATTTCCTGGCTGCGACCATCACGCCCCAGCATTTGCTGTTCAACCGCAACGCCATCTTCCTGGGCGGCGTGCGTCCGCACTTCTATTGCCTTCCGGTTCTGAAGCGCGAAACCCATCGCCTGGCACTGGTGCAGGCCGCCACCAGCGGCAGCCGCAAGTTCTTCCTGGGCACGGACAGCGCTCCTCACGCCGCTCATCTGAAGGAAGCCGCGACCGGCTGCGCCGGCTGCTACAGCGCCCACGCCGCCATCGAGATGTATGCCGAGGTGTTCGACGGCGTCGGCGCCCTGGACAAGCTCGAAGCCTTTGCGTCCTTCAACGGAGCCGACTTCTACGGCCTGCCCCGCAACACCGACACCATCACCCTGGTCAAGGAAAGCTGGACGCCACCAGTGAGCTTTGAATACGGCGAAGGGGCGCAGCTCAAGCCTCTGCGCTTTGGCGAAGCCCTGCCCTGGAAGATGCTGGATTAAAAACAGTAGCTGCAAGCGCCTGTGTTCACTTGAATCACAGGTGTTTTCGGTCTGAAATCAATAAAGGAGTTGCGCAAGCTGCTCCTTTTTTAATTTGGCTTTGAGCATGGCCTCGGTTAGGCTTGGCCAAACAGCGCTCAGGAGATTGCATGCCCAACGATGTCCAGCCCAAGATTGCCTTGCTGATCGATGCGGACAACGCGCCCGCAGAGATGATTGACGAGATATTGACCGAGCTGTCCACCTTCGGCCTGATCAATATCCGCCGTGCCTATGGCAACTGGACCAAGGCCGGTCTGCATGGCTGGCAGAGCAAGCTGCTCGAATATGCCGTGCGGCCCATGCAGCAGTTCGATTACTCCAAGGGCAAGAACGCGACCGATATGGCCATGACGGTGGATGCCATGGAGCTGCTCTATACCGAAAAGCCCGATGCCTTCGGCATCGTCTCCTCGGATGCCGACTTCACCCCGCTGGTCATGCATTTGCGCGCCAAGGGCGCTGCTGTCTATGGATTCGGGGCGGAGCAGACGCCCAGGGCTTTCGTCAATGCCTGCTCGCGCTTTCTGTATTTCGATGCGCTCAAGGAGCTGGGCGACGGCATTGTCAGCCGCAGCGAACGCCGCGAGGCTCTGGAGGCCGAAGCCGTGCCGCGTGCCGTTCCCGCGGCAAGCCAGCCGCAGGGATCGAACCCCAACGCCGGCAATGGCCGGGTGGCTGGCGGCACCGGTGTGGCCGCACCCGCCTGCACCACGCTGCGCGTGCCTTCGCACATGCTCAAGGAAGACAGGCAGCTCATTGCCATGCTGCGCGATGCCGTCAAGGCCACCCAGGACGAGGCCGGCTGGGCGCGTGTGGCTGCGGTGGGTACGCATATCGGCAACAAGCTGTCGTTTGATGCACGCAACTATGGCTATGCCTCGCTGACCAAGCTCATGGCCGCGACCCAGGTGTTCGAGCTGCGCGACGAAGGCACGGCCCGCGTGGCGGTGCGCGATCTGCGTGGGCATCAGGACGAGGTGCTGCCTTGATGCAGTCAGCGGATTGGGCCATTGACTGGCAGGCGCCCTGGCTGGCCTCGCTGCAGGTGCTGGGCCGTCAGGTGCATGACCGGGTGCAGGGCGGTGTCGGCGTGGCCCGGGCCTTGCAGGAGGTGGCTGCCGCTCACGGACTGCTGCCGGGCTGGCAGTTCGTCGATCAGCTGCAGCTGCCTGCCGGTCAGGCCTATGAGGCATTTATCCACAGCCAGCGCAGCATTCCCACGCGCGACAATCTGCACGACTTCTTCAACGGCCTGATCTGGCTGCACTGGCCGCTGCTCAAGCAACGGCTCAACGCGCTGCAGGCGGCCGAGATAGCGCGCCAGGGCGTGGGGGCGCAGCGCGGGCGATTGCGCGACTCGATCACGGTGTTGGACGAAAACGGCGGCCTGCTGCTGGCGCCTCAGGCACTGTGCGATGCGCTGCGCGACAAGCGCTGGCAGGAGCTGTTCGTGGCCCGGCGTGCGCTATGGCAGCAGGCGCGCTTCCTTCCCATAGGCCATGCCCTGCTGGAAAAGCTGGTTCAGCCGCGCAAGGCCATCACCGCACATGTGATCTGCGTGCCGCTGGAGCAGGCGCCGCGCCTGGCATCGCCGGCCGAGGCCGACGGCTGGCTGGACGATCAGTTGCGGACCCAGTCTTGTAATCTGGCCAGCAAGCCCTATCTACCAATTCCCATATTGGGAATCCCGGACTGGTGCCTGCAGAACCAGAACTTTTCCTTCTATGATGACTCTCTAGTTTTCCGAGCCCCACGTACCGCACAAACAACACAACAACGGGTACTGCCAGAAAGAGAACTGGCTTGATGCGCATTCGTCCTGCACAGGCGGTGCCTCAGGGGTTCTGGCCATTTTGTCCCCTGTGTGGAGTACACCCTCGATGAAACGTATTGCCTTATTTCTATTGACCAATATCGCCGTGGTGGCGGTATTGGGCATCGTCGCCAGCTTGCTGGGCGTCAACCGCTACCTCACTGCCAACGGCCTCAATCTGGGCGCCCTGCTGGGCTTTGCCTTCATCATGGGCTTTGGCGGCGCCATCATCTCGCTGCTGATCTCCAAACCCATGGCCAAGTGGACATCGGGCGTGCAGGTCATCAACGAGCCGCGCAACGCCGATGAGGCATGGATCGTCAATACCGTGCGCGGCTTTGCCGAGAAGGCCGGTATCGGCATGCCAGAGGTCGGCATCTATGAAGGCGAGCCCAACGCCTTTGCGACCGGCGCCTTCAAGAACTCGGCCCTGGTGGCCGTGTCCACAGGGCTGCTCGAAGGCATGACGCGTGAAGAGGTCGAGGCCGTGATCGGTCACGAAGTGGCCCACATCGCCAATGGCGACATGGTGACCATGACGCTGATCCAGGGCGTGATGAACACCTTTGTGGTCTTCCTCTCGCGTGTGATCGGCTATGCGGTCGACTCCTTCCTGCGCCGCAACGACGAGCAAAGCTCCGGCCCCGGCATTGGCTACATGATCACCACCGTGGTGCTGGATATCTTGCTGGGCTTTGTCGCCGCCATGATCGTGGCCTGGTTCTCGCGCCAGCGCGAGTTCCGTGCCGACGCGGGTGCCGCACAGCTCATGGGTCGCAAGCAGCCCATGATGAATGCGCTGGCCCGTCTGGGCGGCATGCATCCGGGCGAGCTGCCCAAGAGCGTAGCTGCCATGGGTATTGCCGGCGGCATCGGCCAGCTGTTCTCCACCCACCCGCCCATCGAGCAGCGCATTGCTGCACTGCAAAACGCCCGATAAGCGTACACATGTGTAAACGGCAGTAGCCGGTCTTTACCGCTGCTTCACAAGCCCCTGTCAACAACTGGCAGGGGCTTTTGCGTTGTAGGAGCATCTACATGTCCCCCGGACTTTCAGGAGTTGTGATGTCCTTCATCTCTCAAACCATGACCCGCCGTCTGCTGCCGGCCTTGCTGCTGGGCGGCTCGGCGGCCCTGCTTACGGGCTGTGTGGTGGCCCCGGCCTATCCGGCTTATGGAACCGAGGTGGTCGCGGGCGACGTCTATGCACCCATGGCCCCGCCTCCCCTGATCAACGAGGTGATTCCGGTGGCTCCCTCGCCGGCCTATGTCTGGATCGGCGGCTCCTGGGGCTGGGGCGGCGGACGCTACAACTGGCGTCCCGGTCGCTGGGCCATGCCGCCACGTCCCGGCTACGGCTGGCATGACGGGGGCTGGAACCATGGCCCTGGCGGCTGGCATCATGGCGGTGGTCATTGGGGGCCGCGCCGCTGAGGGCGTCCGCTAGGTGACAAGAGATGGCACAAGCCCGCTAGGCGGGCCATGCCGGCATCGCTAGAGTCGGATGCAGGAGGTTTGCCGTGAATCCTGCTCTTGTCACCCGCCGCGAAGGCGCTGTTCTTGTTCTCTCCAACAACAATCAGGCCGCGCGCAATGCGCTGTCGCCCGAGTATTACCACGCGGTCATGGAAGCGCTGCGTGCGGCCGGCACCGATGCCTCGGTGGCCGCCGTGATCCTCACGGGCGAGGGTGGTCATTTCTGCGCTGGCGGCGATCTGAACCAGCTGGCGACGCGGCGCGAGATGCCGCTGGCCGAACGCCGTCTCAGGCTCGAGGATCTCAACCATCTGATGCGTGCCATACGCGACTGCCCCAAGCCCGTGATCGCGGCGGTGGAGGGCGCTGCTGCGGGTGCGGGCCTGTCTCTGGCCATGGCTTGCGACATGCTGGTGGCGGCAAGGTCGGCGGTTTTCTCGGTGGCCTATGTGAAGGTCGGCCTCACCCCCGACGGTGGGGCGACGTCGTTTCTGGCCGAGTTCATGTCCCGCCAGTTGCTGACCGAGCTTTGCCTGACGGGCGAGCGCATCAGCGGCGAGCGCATGCATGCGTATGGCTGCATCAACCGTTTGACGGAGCCGGGCCAGGCCTTGGCCCAGGCGCTGGAGCTGGCCCAGCAACTGGCCCAGGGGCCGGAGGTCGCGACTGCGCGTATCAAGGCACTGTGCCGGGTAGCTCACAGCCACAGCCTGGAGCAGCAGCTGGCGCTGGAGGCCGACCATATGGTCGAGGCCCAGGGCAGCGAGGAGTCCCGCGAGGGCATTGCGGCCTTTCTGGAAAAGCGTGCGCCCGACTTTGCCAGGCTGCGTGGAGCCTGACAGGTCGTTCCCAGCAGCTTAGCGAACCGTGTAGTTGAGCTGGAACATCACGCCGGCATTGCCCAGCACATTGATCTGGGCTCCCCAGTTCCGATTGAAGTCATAGCCCACGGCCGGAATGGCCGTGATGCCCCAGCCATGCCGGTTGTTGAACGGGATCTTCTTGTTGTACGGAAACTTGTAGCCGTGAATGATGCCGCCCGTGACCTTGAAGAACAGGCCCGGTGTGCTGTCAAACGGCCTGAAGCGCCAGCCGTAATAGGCGTACTGGCTGGGCTGACCGAATGAATTCCTGAAATAGGCAAAGCCTGCGATATGGCGTTCGTCCAGCTCCTTCTCGGCCTGGATCAGCCAGACATAGGCATGCTTTTGTTCGTCAGGCTCGAAATCGTTTTCCTTTTTGGCATCGGAGAAATGCCAGTCCAGGGGCGCGTAGCCAAACATCCAGCCCGACAGTGCAGAGGGCTTGTCGGCGGCAGTGTCTGCCGCAGCAGCTAGATCACTGGTTTGTGCGCCGGCACTGGCGGCAGCCAGCCAGCAGGCCAGTCCCAGGGCTGCAGAAGCAGGTGCGAGTCGCAGAGGCAGAGGTTTCATGGTGACGCTTGGCGTGCGATGAAGCCCTCAGCGTACCGATGCCAAGCCTGGTGCACTGTCAGTCAGCGTCCAAAAACTTGTAAGAGCCATGACCTCCGGTGTGCTCACGCCCCTCAAAGGCAGCCAGCCGGGGGCTGACATACCTGGGGAGCAACGAGAGGCAAGCCGCGTGGCTTACAGGGCTCCGCCCGAGCCGCGGGCGCCCGAGGAGGGGACTTCGACTCCGAGAATCGCCGCCGCCACGGCTTCGCCGACCTTGATGCCGTCCACACCGGCCGACAGAATACCGCCCGCGTAGCTGGCACCTTCGCCAGCTGGGTACAGGCCGCGCGTGTTGTCGCTCTGGAAGTCTGCTCCGCGGCCGATCTTGACGGGGGACGAGGTGCGGGTTTCCACACCGGTCAGCACTGCATCCTTCATGTCGTAGCCGCGAATCTTCTTGCCAAAGGCGGGCAGGGCCTCGCGCATGGCTTCGATCGCATAGGCGGGCAGGGCCTGGTGCAGATCGCCGAGGCTGATGCCGGGCTTGTAGGAGGGCTGAACTTCGCCAAATTCGGTGGATGGCTTGCCAGTCACAAAGTCGCCAACGAGCTGGCCGGGCGCGCTGTAGTTCTGGCCCCCGAGCACATAGGCTTGGGATTCCAGCTGGCGCTGCAGCACAATGCCGGAGAGCGGGTGATGTTCACCCTTTTGCAGCTTTTCGACGCCGAAGGTCTTGCCGTCGAAGGCCCAGGCAAAGCTCTCGGCATCCTGCGGGTAGTCCTCGGGGCTGATGGCGCAGACCATGCCGGCATTGGCATTGCGCTCGGCGCGTGAATACTGGCTCATGCCGTTGGTGACGACGCGCCCGGGTTCGCTGGTCGCTGCCACCACGGTGCCGCCCGGGCACATGCAAAAGCTATAGACGGCGCGGCCGTTTTTGGCATGGTGCACCAGCTTGTAGTCGGCAGCGCCCAGCAGCGGGTGGCCGGCATCCTTGCCCCAGCGGGCGCGGTCGATCACGCTTTGCGGATGTTCGATGCGAAAGCCCACAGAGAAGGGCTTGGCCTCCATGGCCACGCCGCGCTCGTAGAACATGGCAAAAGTGTCGCGCGAGCTGTGGCCCAGAGCCATCACGGCATGGTGGGTGGGCAGCGCATAGCTTTGGCCCGTGGCCTGGTCGAGCACCTGCAGGCCGACCAGCTGGCGCTGGCCGTCGACTTCTTCGATCTGTACGTCGGTCACGCGCTGCTCGAAGCGGATTTCGCCGCCCAGGCGCACGATTTCCTCGCGAATGCCTTCGACCAGCTTGACCAGCTTGAAAGTGCCGATGTGGGGGTGAGCCGCATAGAGAATTTCGGGCGGCGCACCATAGGTCACGAACTCGGTGAGCACCTTGCGGCCCAGATGGCGCGGGTCCTTGATCTGGCTGTAGAGCTTGCCGTCGGAGAAGGTGCCGGCGCCGCCTTCGCCGTACTGCACATTGGACTCGGGCGTCAGCTCGCGCTTGCGCCACAGCCGCCAGGTGTCCTTGGTGCGCTCGCGCACGGTCTTGCCGCGTTCCAGCACGATGGGCTTGAAGCCCATCTGGGCCAGCACCAGCCCGGCAAACATGCCGCAGGGGCCAAAGCCCACGACCACGGGGCGCTCGTTCATATCCGCCGGGGCCTGGCCCACGGGCTTCCAGCTCATGTCGGGCGTGGGATTGACATGGGGATGGTCGGCAAACTGCGTCAGCAGCGCGGCCTCCTGGCTTTCGTCGGCCAACGTGATGTCGACGATGTAGACGGCCAGCAGTTCCGCCTTGCGCGCATCGAAGCTGCGCTTGTGCACATGCAGCTTGGCAATGGCGGAGGATGGAATCCCCAGACGCTCGGCCGCAAGCTGCGTGAGCTTGTCCGTGGGCTGGTATTCGGTGTGGTTCTCGGGATGGTATTCAACCGCCGAGAGAGGGAGTTTGAGTTCTGCGATCCGGATCATGGCTTGTACCTATCAAGCAAGGGTCTGGATGGTAAGCCAAAGCCTTTGGGCCGGCTTGGCGCGGGCTGGGTGACCTTGGCGCCTGATCGGTGAAACTATCAGAAACCGTAGCGTATGACGCTTTACAGAAAAGGCATGGAGAGCATTTTTGTATAGCATCGGTAAAGATGCGGCAGCCGCTGGCTGCGTAGGCGGCTGCGGCGCTAGCATGGTGCGATTCACAGACGAGTCCTTATCGCCCATGACCCAGCTGCACTCCTCATCAGAAACGCTTGTACCAGCCGCGTGCACAACCTCGCGCAGAAGCTGGCTGCGGCAATCCGCAGCCCTGCTGGGGGCACTGCCCTTCATGCCATTGCCCGGTCGTGCCGCGCCCGCTGCAATCGGTGCGGCAGCAGCGCCGGCCGCGGCCAGCGCGGCGAAAGCCGCTGCTCCCTGGCTCAGCGGCGGTACCAAGGCCATCACCGCTGCCGTGCGCGGCATCAATCCATTTGCTGCCGCCGGGCTGGCGGGCGGTTGCCGCCTGACCTGCGAGGCCACCATAGGCCCCTGTCATACGTTGTCGCCTGAGCGCATGGATGTCAGCGATGGATGGAATGGCCTGCCGCTGCATATGCAGATTCGCGTGGTCAACGAGCGCTGTGAGCCGGTGGCGGGCACGATTGTGGAGATCTGGCATACCAATCACACGGGCGGTTACTCGGGCCAGATTCACCGCATGTGCAACAACGATGCCGCCGATGTGAACAAGCAGTTCTTTCGCGGCTATCAGCGCACCGACGGCAATGGCGTGGCGCGCTTCGACAGCTGCTACCCCGGCTGGTATCGAGGCCGTGCCGTGCATGTGCACTTTCGCATTCTGCAAGGCAGCTACGACCCGGCGGACAGCGCTGCATCGTGGCTGACCAGCCAGCTGTTGTTCAGCGATGCGCTCAACAGCGAAATCTTTGCGCAGGCGCCACTCTACAAGGACAAGGGCCAGCCCGATACCCGCCTGGATGTGGACAACGTGGTCGGGCAGGAGCCGGACAAGACGCCTTATGTCTTCGATGTGCAGAACCTGGGCGGGGTGATGCTGGCATCGAAGACCGTGGTGGTGCGCAGCGACAGTGCCGACAAGCTCTGCCAGGTCAAGGGCTCCATGCCGCCGGGCGGCCCAGGTGGGCCTGGAGGCCCGGGGCGGCCCGGCGGCATGCGGCCTCCGCGCCCGGGCATGATGCCGCCACCTCCGCCCGGCACCTGAACCAGGCTTTAGATCACCAGTCTGGAGTAGCCGATTCCGGCCGCTTTTTCCACGCGGATCTGCGCCGGAATGCGCTCCTTGAGGGCTTCCACATGGCTGATGACGCCAATCATCTTGCCGCTGGCGTTGAGTGCGTCTAGCGCGGCCAGGGCCATCTCCAGCGTGTCGCCGTCCAGCGTGCCGAAGCCTTCGTCCAGGAATAGCGAATCGATCGAGGTCTTGCTGCTGACCAGATCGGACAGTGCCAGTGCCAGTGCCAGGCTGACGAGAAAGGCCTCGCCGCCGGAGAGCGTGCGCGTGTCGCGCGCCACATCGCCCTGCCAGCCGTCCACGATGTCCAGCTCCAGCTCGCCCGTGGGCTTGCGCCGCAGCAGATAGCGACCGTGCAGGCGCTCCAGGTGCCGGTTGGCCAGATGCAGCAGATGGTCTAGCGTCAGCCCCTGTGCAAATTTGCGGAACTTGTCGCCCTTGGCGGAGCCGATCAGGCTGTCCAGCCGCTGCCACAGGTCGCTGTCTTTTTCCTGCTCGGCAATCTGGGCCAGCAAGGCCTGCTGGCCAGCGCGGCGGTCATCGTCATCTTTGAGGCGGGCGCGGTGTGCGCCCAGTTGTTCGGCCTGCTGGGTGCGTTCGGCCTCCAGTTGCGTGATCTGATCGCTGATGCTCTCGGGCGCTTCGGCGCTGAGCGCCTGGGCCTGCAGCTCGGCCAGGCGCTGGCTGGCGTCGGCCTGCAAGGTGGCCGCGCGTTGTGCCGCGCCCTGAAGCTGGTCGCTCAGTGCCTGCAGACCTTGCTGTTCGGCATCGGACAGCAGGGCTGCGCTGTACTGCGCTTCGTCGGAGAACGGGCTGGCCTGCAGCGCCTGCTGCCATTCGAGCAGGGTCTGCTGAGTGGATTGCTGCAACTGCTCGAGCGTGGCTTGTGCCTGGCTTTCCTGACCTTGCAGCGTGGCCAGTTGCTGCGCAGTCTGCTCGAGCAGAACTCTGCAGTCCTGCAGCGTGGCGGCGGGTGGCGCTGTACAGGCGGTGGCTTCGGCGGGCAGATCGGGCAGGGCCTGGCTGCGTTGCTGCCAGTGCTCGGCATCCTCTGCGGCCTGCACGACCTGGCGTTGCAGCAGGTCGATCTGCTGGGTCAGCTCTTGCATTGCCTGTTGCTGGCGCTGCCATTGCTGCCATTCCTGCTGTCGTGCAGCCAGCCAGTGAGCGGTGTCCGCGCTGTCGGGCAATGCGTAGCCTGTCGTTTGCAGAGCAAGCTGCAAGCGATTTTGCAGGTCGCCGGCCTGCTGTATCAAGGCTTGCAGTGCCTGGTCGGTCTGCTGCTGCTGCGTCAGATTGTTCTGCAGAGCCTGCTGGGTGCTGGCCTGTGCATGCTCGATCTGCCGCTGGTGTTGCACAGCCGCCTGGCAGGCGTCCTTGGCCTGTTGCAGCTGACGTTCGGCGGCCTCGGCATCGGCCAGGCTCTGCTGCAGCTGCGCAATCTGCTGCCCGGCTTCAGCGCAAGCGGTGCGCAGTGCATCGGGCTGTTGCCATGCGGCCTCATCCAGCGGCACTGCGCTCTGCGCGCGCAAGTCAGCCCAGCGTGCCAGCCATTTCTCGATCTGCTGGGCAATGACCTGGTGCTGCTCCTGCTGCTGGTGCCGCTGACCCTGGGCAGTGGCCAGCGCGGTGTTCAGCTGCTCGCCCTGGCGCTGCAGCAACTCGAGTTCGCTATGTGCTTGCTGCAGCGCAGCGGCAGTGGCCGATACATCCAGCGTGGCGTATTCGGTGATGGCTGGGTGCTCGTGCGATCCGCACAGCGGGCAGGCTTCGCCGGGCTGCAGCGCGGCGCGGTGCTCTTGAAGGCTTTGGATGAGGCGCTCCTGGTCAAGCAGGGTTTGCTTGTCGGCCACCTTGTCCTTGAGCGCCTTGTACTGCGCACGCAAGTCATCGCGCTGTTCAAGCTGCTGCTGAATGCGGGCTTCAACGGAGCTCAGCGCCTGCGCATTGCGCTGCTGCTGCACGTCCAGGGGCTGGCGCAGCGCCGCATGCTCCTGCAACAGCTGCCAGTGATGCAGTTGGCGCTGTGCGTTTTGCCAGTGGCTGCGCAGCTGAGGCAGACTGCCATGCATGGCCAGCTGCTGCTGCAGGTCTTGTTCAGCGGCCTGTTGCTGTTGCAGCGCCAGGGCGGCTTGCCGTGTCGACTGCGTGCCTTGCTGTGTCTGTGCCTCGGCTTGCTGCTGCAGCTGCAGGGCGACCTGCTGCAACTGCATTGCCTGCGCTTTTGTCTGAGCGGCTTGCTGCTGCAGTTGCTGGCCTTGCTGCAGCTGCTCGCGCCAGCCGCTGAGGTTCTCGCCCAGCAGGGCGTGGCTGGCATGGACCTGCAGCCATGCGGCCAGATCAGCCTGCTGATTCTGTGCAGACTCCAGCTGCAGCCTTGACTGCTGCCGCTGCGCGTCAGCCAATTGCCGGGCCTGTTGGTGTTGGTGCCATTGCGCGCTTTGGGCTTGCAGCCGCAGGGTGTGCAGTTGCTGCAATCGCGCGGCCTGTTCGCTTTGCTGGTCTTGTGCCAGTTGCCAGCGATGGTGCATGGGCTGGATTGCCTGCGCAGGTCCGTGGGCCTGCAGGCGCAGTAAATCGTGCGCGGCATCATTCAGCGCTTGCCGGGCTTTCTCTTGTTCACTGCGAGCCTCTTGCACTGCCTGCATGGCCTGCATGGTTTGCGCCTGCCAGCGTTGTACGGTTTGCAGCTGCTGGTGGCGTGCCTGCAGATCCGTCAAGCCGGTTTGCAGCAGTGCCGCCTGGGATTGCAGCTGCTCGCGCGTGCCTGCATCCAGCAACTGCATGCCCTGTGCCTGGGCCTGTTGCTTTTCCAGGGCCTGGCGGGCGTCGCGCGCTCTCTCGAACACGGACTGCGAGATGCGGCCGTAGATATCGGTGCCGGTCAGCTCTTCGAGCAGCTCGGCACGCTCATTGGCCGTGGCCTGCAAGAAGGCGGCAAAGCCGCCCTGGGCCAACAGCATGGACTTGGTAAAGCGCGCAAAGTCCAGCCCGGTGATCTCGGCGATGCGCCGGGTTTTGTCCTTGACGTGGGTGGTGAGTATGCTGCCGTCCGCCACCAGTGCCAGCTCCACCCTGGGCGCTTGCAGGGCTGCGTCGGGCTTGCCGCGCGCGCGGCGCTGACTCCAGAAGGCGCGGTAGGCCACGCCCTTGACTTCGAACTCCACCTCGGCTTCGCACTCGCCGGTGTGGCGCGTCATGATGTCGTTGCTGCCGCTGATGGTGTCGAGGCGTGGCGTCTGGTGGTAGAGAGCAAGGCAGATGGCATCGAGCAGCGTGGACTTGCCCGCGCCCGTGGCTCCGGTGATGGCAAACAGGCCGTTGTCGGCAAAGGGGGCGACGGTGAAGTCCACGCTCCACTCGCCCTTGAGCGAGTTCAGATTCTTCAGGCGCAGTTTGAGAATTCTCATGCCGCTGCTCCTTGCTCGTCGTGGAGGCCGTGCAGCACCTGTTGATAGCGCTCGGTCAGCGCCGATTGCAGCGGCGGCTCCAGGCTCTCCTGGGCCAGTCGACGCGCAAACACATCGAGCGGAGTGAGTTCATCCAGTGACTCGCGGGCCTCGCCGGACAGCAGTGCCGCAGCCTGGCCGCGCTGGCGCTTGATGCGCAGAATCTCCACGGGCAGTGACTCGGCCATGGCCTGCACGCGCGCCGTGAGGTCGGACAGGTAGTCGTCTTCCTGCACCGTCACCTCCAGCCAGACCGGCCGATCGGCTTGTGCCAGGGCCGAGGCAGATTCCAGCAAGGCAGACATCTGCGCCAGAGTGCCGGCGATGGAGGCCATGGGCTGGAACACCGGCACGGGCAGGGCGGTGACGGTCTGCAGTCCGTCGGCATTCAGATCCACCAGCAGTACCTGCTTGGTCTGCCTGGCTTCGTCAAAGCCCAGGGCGATGGGAGAGCCGCTGTAGCGAATGTGATCGAGCCCGCCGACGAGCTGTGGCTTGTGGATATGGCCAAGGGCGATATAGCAGGCTGGCGGGAAAGCATTGGTCGGAAAAGCCTCCAGTGCGCCCACATAGATTTCACGTACCGATTCATTGCTGCTGGCGCCCACCGTGGTCAGATGGCCGGTGGCAATGATGGGCAGCAGTTCGCCCTGGCTGGCCTGCATCGCCTGTTGCTGCTGCAGGGCTGCGGCATATACGCGCTGGTAGGTGGCAGCTATCGCGGTTTGCAGTGTCTGCTGCTTGTCCTGTGCGCTTTGCCCGGCCTGGCTTTGCTGCACATCACGCGGGCGGATGAAGGGCAGGGCGCAGACGATGCAGCCCGGCCTGCGCGCCGTGCCGCGCTGCGGCAACGTGACCACATGCCGGGCTTCGTCGCCGGTCGAGCTGACCACCTGGGCGCCCAGGTAGGTCAGCAGCTCGCGGCTTTCATCGAGCACGCTGACCGAGTCATGATTGCCCGCCAGTATCAGCAAGGCCGCGCCTGCGTCGTGCAGGCGCACGATGAGCTGGTTGTACAGCTCGCGCGCATAGCTGGGCGGGGCTCCGGTGTCGAAGATGTCGCCGGCGATCAGCACGGCATCCACGCAATGGGTCTGGACCTGGGTGAGCAACCAGTCGATCAGGGCCTGATGCTCGGTCTGGCGGCTGCGGCCCATGAAGTGCTGGCCCAGATGCCAGTCGGAGGTATGGAGAAGACGCATGCGGCGATGGTATGCCAGACGGGCCGACTGGCGGGTGCAGGCGCTGTCTTATTCGCTATCCAGCCGTGCTTGCGACAGCTCTTGTTCGAACAATGCATGGCCCTTGGCCCAGCCGCCACCCCAGACCAGATCCATGGTCTCGGCCAGCGCCTCCAGGCGCAGTTCGTCGAGGTCGCTGCGTGCATGCTCGGCCTGGAACAGGCGGTAGAGCGCGGCCTGGCTCATGCCTTCATCCCTGAGGGCATGAGCCAGTTTCTCCAACGCCGCCGCAGTCGGAGCCGGCTGACCTGGCTGCAAAGCTGCTTGCAGGCGTCTGGAAGGAATCATTTCAGCGCTTGCCTGTGCGCTTGGCCGTCCAGTAGCTGAATTCTTCCTTGCCCACTTCATAGTCCAGCTCCTGCAGCCGGGCCTGCAGGCTCTCCTGCACATCGGCCACGGCACGGTTGTAGATGCTGGGGCCTATTTCCGCGAGAAAGAAATTCAGCAGGGCACCGGATTGCATATTGCCTATGGGCTCGTCCATGTTTTCGCGGAAATAGCGTTCTATGGAGGCAATGGCCTGCTGCTGTGCGTGTTTGGGGAGTTCTATGCTCATCGATCAAGCTTTCTTGTAAAACTTCTTTCGCTTCAGGCGTCTGATTTCGTTTCAGCTGACTGGCTATCCTGTCTCGCAACAGGCGGCGTGACAGTGGCACTCTGCTTCGAGACTTCGGAACAAGCTCAGGGTTTGAGGCGGATATTGCTGCACCACATGCACTTATTATGTGCATGCGCTCATGTTGATGCACGTAGATGGCACGAATACGATGGCTGCTTCATCATTCGCAAGGAAAAGCCATGGCCCTCGCCATTCGAATCTACAGCTCAGGTGCACCCGAAGTGATGCAGCTCGAAGAGCTGGATCTGCCGTTGCCAGGGCCGGGCGAGGTTCTGCTCGAGCAGACCGCCATCGGTGTCAATCCTCTGGATGTCAATCAGCGCAAGGGCATGGTCCCGATTGCATTGCCTTCGGGTTTGGGCCTGGAGGGCGCGGGTATCGTGGCCGCAGTGGGCTCGGGGGTGTCGGGTCTGAAGTCAGGAGATCGGGTCGGCTACGCCACCGGTCCCTTGGGCGCGTATGCCAGTGCGCGCCTGTTTCCGGCTGATCGCCTGATCAGGCTTCCGGACGCACTGGGGGACGAAGCTGCGGCGTCGGTCCTGTTCAAGGGCATCACGGCCCAGTACCTGCTCAAGACCACCGGCCAGGTGAAGCAGGGCAGCCGCGTGCTGATCTATGGCGCTGCGGGGGCTCTGGGGCAACTGATGTGCGCGTGGGCAAAGCATCTGGGCGCCCAGGTTCTGGGCGTCGTCTCCAAGCCCGCCAGCGTGGAACGCGCCAAGGCGGCAGGCTGCGACCATGTGTTTGTCTTCGAGGCGCAGTCGCTGCCATCCCAGGTGCTGCAGGCCACGCAGGGCCAAAAGGTGGATGTGGTCTACGATTCCATCGGAAAAGACACTTTCTTCGCTTCGCTGGACTGCCTGCGACCCAGAGGGCTGATGGTGTCGTTTGGTGCCACATCGGGCCTGCCGCCTGCCGTCGAGGTAGGCGTGCTCAATGCCAAGGGCTCGCTGTTTCTGACCCGTCCGTCTCTGGCCGCGCATACGGCAACGACAGAGGAGTATCAGAGCCGTGCGCAGGACGTGCTGGATGCCATCGCAGCCGGCATACTCACGCCTCGCATATGGAAAAGCTACGCGCTCAAGGACGCAGCCCTGGCGCACGCAGACCTGGAGCAAGGACGCTCGCAAGGATCGATCATCCTCACTCCCTGAATCGCCACAGACACCATGGACATACTCGACAGTCAGCGCACGGATGAGCTCGCCACGTTGCTCGCACTGGCAGAGCAGGGTTCATTTGCCGCTGCGGGACGGTCTCTCGGGCGTCATCCTTCGGTGCTTTCCAAGCGCATGCAGGCTCTCGAGCGAAGACTGGGCGTGCGGCTGGTGGAGCGCACCACGCGTCAGCTGCATTTCACCAGTGAAGGCCTGCGGCTGGTCGAGAAGGTGCGTCAGGCCAGCGACCTGATTCGGGAGGCGGAGCAGGAAGCGGCGCAGGGTGCTCAGGAAACGCAAGGACGCCTGCGCCTGTCCATACCCGCTTCGATGGGGCGGCGCTGGATCAGTCCCATGCTGGCAGATTTTTCCCTGGCCTATCCGGAGGTCGTGCTCGAGGTGGAGTACAGCGACCGCATCGTGGACATCGTGGGAGAGCGTTTTGATGCCGCCATACGCATCGGCCATCTGTCGGACAGCCGGCTGGTGGCCACGCGGCTGTGCGATCAGTACCGCCTTCTGTGTGCATCCTCGAGCTATCTCGAGCGCCATGAAGCGCCAGACAGGCCTGCAGATCTCGTCCGTCACAACTGCCTGGGCTACACCGGCTTGCTGGATTTTCCGCAATGGCGGCTGGTTCAGCCGGCAGGAAAGAAGGTCGCCAGTGTTGCCGAATCGGTGCGGGTCAGCGGCTCCATCCTCAGCAACGACAACGAAGCTTTGCTGCATGCTGCAATCAAAGGTGTGGGCATCATCGCCGGCAGTGACTGGCACCTCATGCCTTCCATCCATGCTGGAGAGCTGGTCCGTATATTGCCGCAATGGACATTGGGGGAAGCCGGAGGCATCTACCTGGTGCGCCCATCGGGGCAGTACAACACGGGCGCCATGAAGGCGTTCAAGCAATGGGTGACCGAGGCCTTTGCGGCAGCGCCCTGGCGACCCGCAGACCGCTGAGGATCCCTGCCTGTCCCGCGGTTTCAGGGCGATGAGGACGGACCGCCCAATGTCTGGGACGCGGTTGCCGCGCGAGGATCAGGAGCCGCTCTTGCTTCCCAGCCAGGCAGCGCTATTGAGAAAGAAGCGTACCAGCTCGCTTTGACGGCGGGCGCCGGTCTTGGAGAAGATGGAGCGCAGGTGAGCTCTTGCAGTATTGAGGCGAATGCCCAGCGCTTTGGCTGCTTCCTCCAGCGTCAGGCCATGGGTCAGCTGGATCACCAGCGCGGTCTCCGAAGATGTGAGCTGAAACAGCTGCTGGGCCAGGTGCGCTGACGGATCGGCCTTGTCATCGGTGTTGCGCATGAACACCGCGACGCAGGGACGGCTCTTGGCCTCTGCGTTGTCACCCGAGGAAATGCTCTGGACGACAAGCCCCCAATTGAGCTGACCCGAAGGACGGGCAATCGAGATGCCTTCGGTCATGACGGACGCCGATGCCAGGGAGGACAGCAAGGCATCCTTGACCAGTCGCTGGAGCTTTCGGTTGTCGCTGGCATATTCAGCCTCCAGCATGCCGCCGGAGATCCTGAGTCCATCCTGAGCATCGAGAATGCCTTTGGCCGCAGGATTGCTTTCCAGCACTTGGCCATTCTGGTCCAGGATGACGACACCCACCATCAAGCGAGCCGTGACAGTGCTGTACAGCGACATGACCTGGCGATCATGGTGCAGCGCCAGATGCATGTTCAGCGCACGGCGGATATGCGGCATGATCATGCGCCCCAGATCCAGATCCCGCTGGCTGAAGGCCGGTTCTGATTCGGGGCGCGTGATCCGCAGGCCGTAGACACTGCCATCGGTGGTCACGATATCGGCAGCCATTACATGGAAAATATTGTGCACACGGCACCAGTCCTTGTAATAGACGCTGCTGCGCCATTCGCTCTCGGACATCAGGTCGGGAATGGTCTTGAATTGCTCCTTGGGCATGCCAAGGAATGGACTGTGCTCGCTGTAGACATCGTGCGTAAGCAAGCCCTCGAGCCCTCCGGATGCGGTGACCACCAAACCGATATTGTCCCCCTCGGTCTGGCGGATGATCAGCACCGCAAAATTGCTGCGCATATGTGTGCGAATTACCTCCAGGCAGGGAACCCAGGCCTCCGGCAAAGAAGCCGCATCGTAGAGGTGGTTGATGAATTCGCTGAAGCGCTCCGCACTGATCAGCTCTGTTGCCTCTGGGTTCGGGATCTCGGATGTCGAGCCATCCTTGATTGCAAAAGTCATTGAGGCTTGTGCGTAATCGATGGGTTTCAGTTTGCCGTAGGTGGGGCTCATTGCATTGACCTCTTGCTGTCTTGCATTATCAGTGCCCGTCATCGGCTTGCCTCTTTCAATGCCGTCGTGTGAACGACACAAAGCCATCTGGCAGCTCTTGAACGGAGCGGTGTGTAGTACATGTTCCAGCAAACCGAGCATCGAATGTGCGGTGAACCTGTCCAGCAACCAATTCAACGCGCCCCTTTGTGATCTCTGGCGCACTCATGCAATGAGCGGCGTGCGCCCGTGCGCCCGTGCGCCCGTGCGCCAGGCGCTGCCGGCGATGGTGGCCTGAGCGCACGACAACACTGGCCTATTGCACGGCTTCGTCCTGTTCGGCCAGAAAGCCGCCGCTCTGGTGCGCCCAGAGCTTGGCGTAGATGCCGCCACGCTGCAGCAGTTGCTGGTGCGTGCCTTCTTCCACGATATGGCCTTCGTTCATGACGATCAGGCGATCCATGGCCGCGATGGTGGACAGGCGGTGGGCAATGGCGATCACGGTCTTGCCGTCCATCAGCGAGTCCAGGCTTTCCTGGATGGCGGCTTCCACCTCGCTGTCCAGCGCGCTGGTGGCTTCGTCGAGCAGCAAAATCGGAGCGTCCTTGAGCATCACGCGTGCAATTGCCACGCGCTGGCGCTGGCCGCCCGAGAGCTTGACGCCGCGCTCGCCGACCTGAGCGTCATAGCCGCTGCGGCCCTTGAGGTCGGTCAGCGTGGCGATGAAGTCAGAAGCCTCTGCCTTGTCGGCAGCGGCATGCATGTCGGCTTCGCTGGCGTCGGGGCGACCGTAGAGGATGTTGTCGCGCATGGAGCGGTGCAGCAGCGAGGTGTCCTGCGTCACCATGCCGATGGCGCTGCGCAGGCTGTCCTGCGTCACGCTGCGGATGTCCTGGCCGTCGATGGTGATGCGCCCGCTTTGCGGCTCGTGAAAGCGCAGCAGCAGATTGACCAGCGTGGACTTGCCCGCGCCCGAGCGTCCGATCAGGCCGATGCGCTCGCCGGGACGGATGTGCAGGTTCAGATGGTCCAGCACCTTTTTGCCGTCCGCCTTGTAGCCAAAGCTCACATCCTCGAAGGCAATCGCTCCTCGCGTGACCTGCAGCGGCTTGGCGTCGGGTGCGTCGACGATGGTGCGCGGCTTGGTCAGCGTGGTGATGCCGTCCTGGATGGTGCCCACGTTCTCGAACAGGCCCGTCATCTGCCACATCACCCAGTGCGAGTAGCCCATCAGTCGCAGCGCCATGGCAATCACGGCAGCCACCACCCCGGCGGAGGCCTGAGCCTGCGTCCACAGATAGAGCGCCGTTCCGCCGCTGCCCAGCAGCAGCAGGGCAATCATCAGGTGGTTGGTGATCTCGAACAGGCTGACCAGACGCATTTGCGCATAGCCCGTGGCCTTGAAGGCCTCCATGGCATTGCGCGCATATTCGGCTTCGCGGCGTGTGTGGGCAAACAGCTTGACGGTGGCGATATTGGTATAGGCATCGGTGACGCGGCCCGTCATCATGGAGCGCGCATCGGCCTGCTCCTTGCCGATCTGGCCCAGGCGCGGCACGAAATAGAAGCAGGCGCCGGCATAGGCGACGAACCACAGCGCAAACGGAATCATCAGCCGCCACTCGAAGCTGGCCGCCAGAATCAGAATGCCGATCATGTAGACGCCCACGCCCACAAACACGTCCACCACCATGAACACCACTTCACGCACCGACAGCGCGGTCTGCATGATCTTGGTGGTGATGCGGCCGGCAAACTCGTCCGCATAGAAGGACATGCTCTGGCCCAGCATCAGCTTGTGGAACACCCAGCGCAGCCGCATCGGGAAGTTGATGGCCAGCACCTGGTGCATCACGGTAGTGTGCAGGGCCAGCAGCGCCACGCTGCCCAGCAAGATGGCGGCAATGCCCAGCACCGTGGCCTGCTGTTCGGCCCAGAAATTGGCGGGCGAGACCGTGCCCAGCCAGTCCACCACGCGGCCCATGATGGCGAAAAGCACTGCTTCATAAGCTGCCAGCAGTGCCGAGGTAAGGGTCATCAGACCAATCCAGCCGCGCATGCCTTGCGTGCAGGCCCAGACAAAGGCAAAGAATCCCTTGGGCGGAACCTTGGGCTCCTGGCCGGGATAAGGGGCTACCTGTTTTTCAAAAAATCGGAACAAGATGGAAATACTCCCGTGTCATGCTTGTGGCATATCTTGTCCCCATGGTATGGGAGTGCCCTGGTTTGGTGTCAAGCGGACTCGATGACCGCTTGTCCCATGGGCCATTGGCATGGGCCGATGACCGGGCGGCGAACTCGGGCTAGGCGCAAGGTGCGCGACGGGCATGAAAAACGCCGCATCTTGTGCGGCGTGGCAGGAAAGCGCGCGGCGCGATCAGGCGTTGGGCAGGAAACCTTCCACCGACAGATAGCGCTCGCCCGTGTCGTAGGCAAAGCCCAGCACCCTGGCGCTGGGCGGCAGCTCGGGCAGCTTCTGGGCAATGGCGGCCAGCGTGGCGCCCGAGGAGATGCCGACCAGCAGGCCTTCCTCGCGAGCGGCGCGGCGCGCGTATTCGCGTGCGGGCTCGGCCTCCACCTGAATCACGCCGTCGAGCAGGCTGACGTCCAGATTCTTGGGCACAAAGCCGGCGCCAATACCCTGGATCGGGTGGGGCGCGGGCTGACCGCCGGAGATCACGGGCGATGCCGCGGGCTCCACCGCATAGACCTTGAGGTTGGGAAACTTGGCCTTGAGCACCTTGGCCACGCCGGACAGGTGACCGCCCGTGCCCACGCCGGTGATGAAGGCATCGATGCCGTCGGGGAAGTCGCGCAGGATTTCCTGGGCCGTGGTGGCCTCATGCACGGCCACGTTGGCGGGGTTTTCGAACTGCTGGGGAATCCAGGAGCCGGGCGTCTGGGCGGCCAGTTCCTGGGCGCGGGCGATGGCGCCCTTCATGCCTTTTTCCTTGGGGGTCAGGTCAAAGGATGCGCCATAGGCCAGCATCAGGCGGCGGCGCTCGATGCTCATGCTCTCGGGCATGACCAGGATCAGCTTGTAGCCCTTGACGGCCGCGACCAGGGCCAGGCCCACGCCGGTGTTGCCGCTGGTGGGCTCGATGATGACGCCACCGGGCTTGAGTGCACCGGATTTCTCGGCGTCTTCCACCATGGACAGCGCAATACGATCCTTGATGGAGCCGCCGGGGTTGCTGCGCTCGGACTTGATCCAGACGTTGGTATTGCTGCCGAACAGACGGTTGATGTGAATGACGGGCGTGTCGCCAATCGTTTGCAGAATGTTGTCAGCTCTCATCGGACCTCCGCGAATAAGGGATGGTGGGACAGTGGATCGCAGCGCAGGCGGTCTGCGCAGACACAGAGCATTGTGCACGCAAGCGTTGTGCGAATGGGCTATATCGATATGACCCGAAAAGTGGGCAAGGCCCCGGGCGATGATTAACATCGGCCCATGAATCTACGGTTTCTGGAAACCTTTGTGCTGCTGGCCGAGCTGCGCAACTTCCGCATGACGGCCGAGCGGCTGTTCACCACACAGGCCGCCGTCTCCAGCCGCATCGCGACGCTGGAGCAGGAGTTCGGCGTGCGCCTGTTCGACCGTGGCGTGCGCGAGGTCACGCTCACGGCCGACGGCGCCAAGGCCCTGGTGCATGCCGAGCGCATGCTCAGGCTGATGCGCGAGATGCGCGAGGACATGCTGGACAAGCAGGCCTATGCGGGCGTGATCCGCATCGGCGCCATCGAATCTATCGTGCACAGCTGGTTCCCCGACTTTCTCGCGCTGCTGCAGCAGCGCTATCCGAGGCTGCAGGTGGAGATTGCCTGCGACACCACCATCCACATGTCGGAGCAATTGCTCAAGGGTCAGCTCGATGTCTCGCTGCAGGCCAAGCCTGTATCCGGCGGCGCCATTGCCAATCTGTCGCTGGGCGAGTTCGCCATGGCCTGGGTGGGCAGCCCCAAGCTGGGCATAGGCGACGAGACCCTGAGCCTGGCCGAGCTGGCGGCTTTTCCCATCATGAGCTTTGCACGCGGCTCCGAGCCGTATGCGGTGATCGAGCAGCTGTTCAGCGCCGAAGGTAACGCCACGCCGCACATGAACTGCATTGCCTCGGTGGCGACCATGATCCGCGTGGTCTGCGACGGTCTGGGCGTGGCGGCTGTGCCGCCGGCCATCATCCAGCGCGAGCTGGCCGAGCAGCGTCTGCGCCTGCTGCGCGTGGATCGCGAGTTCCCCTCGCTGCCGCTGGTGGCCTGCTGGCGCAACGATCACCAGAACCCGCTGGCCGAAACCGTGGTGCGCGCCGCCGAAGAGGTGGCCACGGCGTTTGCTCTGAACCATGGCCAGGCCGTGGCGCGGCTGCCGGGCACCCGTCTGGCAGGAGATGCATAGAGCGCAGGAGCAGGCACAGATGGTGCGGGCGCCAATGCCTGCCGTGCATTAGGGTGGGCTTCTATACTGAATAAAAAAGGAGCTGCTAGCGCCTGATACATATCGATTTCAGAGTGTTTTCTATCTGAAATCGATTGCAGTCAAGCGCTTGCAGCTCCTGTTTTTTTGCTCCGCAATCAGGCCCAGGCCAGCAAGTCCTCTACGGCCAATGCCACCGACAGCAGGCGTTGGTCCTGACCGGCCGTGCCGGCCAGGCTCAGGCCCACGGGCGCTTCACCCGCGCGGTGGCAGGGTAGAGACACCGCGCAGCCGTCGAGGAAGTTGATCAGCGTGGGATTGCGCAGCATCAGCCCGTTGGCCGCGAAATAGGCTTCGTCGCTGGCCTGCAACTCGGCAATCTTCGGCGCGATCACGGGCACCGTGGGCATGAGCATCAGGTCGTGATCGGCCATCTGCGCCTGGACGCGGGCAATCCACTGCTGGCGGAGTGCCAGCAGCTCGATATAGTCGGCCGCACTGATGTCCTTGCCGCGCAGAATGCGTGTGCCCACGCGCGGATCGTATTCGGCGAGGCGCCCGGCACCGTCGATATGGCTGCGGTGCCAGGCCCAGGCCTCGGCGGCGGTGAAGCCGCCCTTGGAATTGATCTGCGCAAGCTCGGAAAACGGCTGCACCACGGCCTCGGTGATCTGCACGCCGGCCGCGTACAGCAGCGACAGCGCACGCTGCCAGGCAGCGGCCACGGCGCTGTCCATGCCGTCCAGCACCACATTCGTGGGCGCCAGCAGGCGCAGGCCCTGCAGCGAGGCCGCGCGCAGCTCACCATGCGATTGGCCCGACAGCACCGCGTCCAGCGCGGCGCAGCAGCGCACGCTGGGCGCCAGCGGTCCGATGGAGTCGAGGTTGGCAGACAGCGGCAGTACGCCCTGCATGGAAACGCGCCGCGCCGTGGGCTTGAAGCCGGTCAGGCCGCACAGCGCCGAGGGAATACGCACCGAGCCACCGGTGTCCGAGCCGATGGCGGCCAGCGCCATGCCGTCGGTCACCGAAATGGCCGCGCCCGAGGACGAGCCGCCGGGAATGCGGCCGCCGTCGATATCACGCTGCCAGGGATTGCGCGGCGTGCCGTAGTGCGGATTCAGCCCCAGGCCCGAGTAGGCGAACTCGGTCATATTGGTCGTGCCCACGATGACCGCGCCCGCGCGGCGCAGACGCTGCACGACTTCGGCCGTCTGCGTGGCGGGTGCGGCATCGGCCAGCAGCCTGGAGCCGCCCAGCGTGGGGTGGCCGGCGATGTCGAACAGATCCTTGACCGAGATGGGCAGGCCTTCGAGGGGCGAGCGTGCCAGGCCGGCTGCGCGCAGCACGTCGCTGGCGCGGGCTTCGGCC
Source organism: Comamonas testosteroni ATCC 11996 (assembly GCF_000241525.1). GTDB lineage: Bacteria > Pseudomonadota > Gammaproteobacteria > Burkholderiales > Burkholderiaceae_C > Comamonas > Comamonas testosteroni. Next base: position 69,728 of record NZ_AHIL01000055.1, on the reverse strand, counting down.
AGGGCCTGCTCGCGCAGCACGCGCGTGAACACGCGCGGGCCTTCGCCTTGGGCGGCGCGCTCCAGGGCCTGCTCGGCCAGTTGCACGGCGCTGCTCTGGCCTTGGGTCAGGCGCTCGGAGACCTGGTCCAGGCGGGGAGAGACTGAAGTCATGGGTAGCTCCGTGTTCAGGCGACGATGTCCAGCAGCTCGCTGCGGTAGCGGTGGCGGATGCTGCGCTGGCTGCGCGGGTCGTACAGCTCCATGGCGAACTGCGTGGCAGGGCGTATGCCGCCGATGGCGGCCATGGTGCCGCAGGTCATGCCGCTGCCTTCGGGCAGCTGGCTCTGGCCGCCGGTGTAGCCTGCGATCAGGTCCTGGGGCGTGCGCAGGCTGGCCAGCGTGCCTTCCTGGTACAGCACTTCGCGGCCGTCCTCCACGATCCACGAGCGCAGGACCAGCTCATCCCAGTGGCCGGCCACATCGGCAAAGCGCCAGGCCTGGGTGGCCACGGGCTTGATGCAGGCCTGCTTGGAGAAGGCCACGCTATAGGCTTCGAGCTTGCGGTCGGTGTGGTCCGAGGCCAGGCTCACGAACATCTCGCCGTCATGGCTGAAGACGAAGACCTCGGCCTCGCCCGAGGAGTCCGGGCCCAGCACCTGTAGCAGGCTGCTCTGGCTCAGCTGGTTGCTGGCGATGCGGTAGTACAGCGGCACGGCGCTGGGGCGCGGAATGCCGAGCGCGGCCAGCTCCTCGATATGGTGCTCGATGGCCGCATGGTCGCGTCCGGCCCAGCCGGCGACGATCAGGGTGTCGAAGATGGGGGCCAGGGTCTGGCCTTCGGGGGTGGTGAATTGCAGTTGCATGGCGGAAAGCTCAAAAAGGGGAAGGCGGGGCCGTGGGCCCCGCAAAGCGGCGCTGCGCGGGCAGCGTCAGGCGATCACTGCTTCTTGACGAAGAGCACGACCAGGAAGGCGGCGAGGAACTCCAGCGCGGCCACGAAGTACAGCCCCGAGGACAGCGAGCCGGTGCTGGTCTTGAGCGCGCCGATCATGTAGGGCGCCACAAAGCCGGCCAGGTTGCCGATGGAGTTGATGAGGGCGATGCCGCCAGCGGCCGCCGTGCCGGCCAGAAAGGCCGAGGGAATGGACCAGAACACGGGGAAGGCGGCGAGGATGCCGACGGAGGCCAGCGTCAGCGCGCACAGGGCCAGCACGGCGTTGTGCAGGAACATGCCTGTCAGGATCAGGCCTGTGGCAGCGATCAGCGCGGGGATGGCGCTGTGCATGCGGCGCTCGCCGGTCTTGTCCGAATGCATGCCGTTCCAGACCATGGCCAGCGTGCCGGCGAGAAAGGGAATGGCCGAGATCAGACCGATCTGCAGATTGTTCTGGATGCCGATCTCCTTGATGATGGACGGTGACCAGAAGGCGATCGTGGCGTTGCCGCTGACGATGCAGAAGTACACGGCGGCGCACAGCCAGACACGGTAGTTGCGGCAGGCATCGGCGAAGGAGTGCTGCTTGTGGCCTTGCTGGCTCTCCTGGGCGACGGCGGCGGTGACGGCGCGCTGCTCGGCGGCGCTCAGCCACTTGGCGTTCTCGGGCTTCTCGGGCAGCCAGGCCAGCACGAAGAAGCCGGCGATCACCGAGGGAATGCCTTCAAGGATGAACAGCCATTGCCAGTTGGCCAGATGGCCCACGTCCTGCATGCCGTTCATGATGGCGCCCGCGATCGGGCCGCCCACGGCGCCGGCGATGGCGAACGAGGTCATGAACAAGCCGTTGATGCGCGCGCGGTGGCGGGCCGGGAACCAGTAGGTCAGATACAGCACCACGCCGGGGAAGAAGCCCGCCTCGACCACCCCCAGGATGAAGCGCAGCACATAGAACATGGTGGGCGTGGTCACATAGGCCATGGCCATGGAGGCCGCGCCCCAGAGGATGGTGATGCGCGCCAGCGTCTTGCGTGCGCCGATCTTCTCCAGCAGCAGGTTGCTGGGCACTTCGAACAGGAAATAGCCGATGAAGAAGATGCCGGCACCCAGGCCGTAGACGGCCTCGCTGAACTGCAGGTCCTGCAGCATCTGCAGCTTGGCGAAGCCGACGTTGACGCGGTCTATCCAGGCCAGGACAAAGAGAAAGACCAGAAAGGGGATCAGGCGCCAGGTGATCTTGCGGTAGGTGGCGTCCATGTCGGGGTGCGCGTGCGCACCGGCATGGCCGGCAAGAGGGTGGGTGGCGGAAGCCGGGCTGCTCATGGGGAGTCTCCTGTATGCGAAAGTGCAGCGGGCACATGGGGCGCTTTTGCTGGCGCTCCTGTGTGTCTTGGAACATGGGGATGCGGCGCGGGCCGGTGTTCCTGTGGCGGCAGTATCGAAAGGCAGCGAGGGGCTGTCCAACAAGAAATTCTGAGCGGCCCTGAATGCAAATTCTTATGAGCAGAGGTGGTGCGGGCTGTGCACCGGCATGAGGCAGGCGTGCACCGATAAAGCGCGGGAAAACCCTAGGGTCTGCGCGCGGCCGCTGGCGGCACCGGGCAGGCTGATGGCCCGGGCCTGCAAGGCTTGTGCTTGATTCAGGTCAAGCCTAGGGGCGATGGTGTTTCCCCTGGGGCCTGCAATCGGGAACAATGGAACGAAGTCTGTTTGAGGGAGGACTGTTCTTGCTCACGTTCAACACAATTTTGATGCTGCTGGGGGCCTGCTGCGTAGGCCTGCTGGTCGGTTTTTCCTGGCGCGAGCAGCGCTGGGGCCCCTGGGTCATGCTGGTGTTCGTGGTGAGTCTGCTGTCGCTGATGAGCTACGCGATTCTCAATCTGCTGCTTTAGCACCGCAGGCCAAGGCAGGTCGTGCGCGCAGCGGGGCCTTCCACAGCTCGGCCAGCAGCAGGCCGGCAATCGTCATGACGCCGCCCACGGCGTGGTAGGCCGCCAGGGGCTCGTTCAGGGCGAATGCCGCGATCAGGGCGGTGAAGACCGGGATCAGATTGAAGAACATGCTCGATCGCCCGGGCCCCAGCGTCTGCACCGCCTTCATCCACAGCAGCGGTGCGGCGATGGAGGCCATGATGCCGGCGTAGCCCACCAGCGGCAGGTTGCTGGCGTCAAGCCCTGTCTTGGACGAGAAGATATAGAGCGGGAACTGCACGACCACGGCAACCAGCACCTGCAGATACAGCAGCTGCACCGTGGCCAGGCGCGGCATGGGCCAGCGCTTGAGCAGGATGTTGTAGACCGCATAGGCCAGCATGGCCAGGAACATCATGGCGTCGCCCAGGTTCAGGCCCTCGGAGGCCAGATGGCTGAGCCGGCCCGAGGAAACCACCAGCGCGACTCCCACAATTGCCAGCAGTGAGCCCCAGATGCCGCCATGCGTGAGCGGCTGGCCCAGCATGAACACGGCCAGGGCCAGCACCAGCATGGGCGTGAGAGAGCCGATGATGCCCATGTGCGTGGCCGTGGTGAAGTGGGCGGCGTAATAGGCCAGGCTTTGGTAGATGACCATGCCCAGCACGCCCAGCACGACGATCCGTGGCAGCAGGGGCCTGATGTCGGCGCGCTGGCGCCAGATCGAGGGCAGAACGAAGGGCGTGAAAAGCACGGCGGCCACCAGCCAGCGGAAGAACCCGATCTCGGCCGCGCTGATGCTGTCTGCGGCCAGCTTGCTGACCACGGTGTTGACCGACCAGATCAGCACCGCGCCCAGTGGTAATAGGTATGCACCCATATGAAACTCCTTGAGGTGCTTATGATGCGCTTGACGTATTTGAAGCGCATTGCTGATTTCAGACATTTCATAACTCAAGCCGGACGAACCCATGCCCGTCTCTGCCCCGACTCCCGGTCCGGTCGCCAAGCGCCATGCCGTACAGATACTGGACACCGACAAGGTGCCTGGCAGCTATTACTTCCGCTATGACGAGTTCGGCGAACACAGCGAGGCTCCGCCGCACAGCCACCGCTGGGGGCATCTGAACTATGCGGCCCACGGCAGCCTGAGCATGGATGTGCCCACGGGTCATATCCTGTGCCCGCCGCAGCACGGGGTGTGGATTCCGCCGGGCGTGGTGCACAGCTGTTATCTGCAGCATGCGGTGCAGTACCGCTCCGTCTATCTGGCCCCCGATCTGTGTGCGGATCTGCCGCAGACGGCGGGCTGCATGCGCCTGGGGCCGATTGTCAAAGCCGTGCTGGCGGACTTCGGCGCCAGGGGCGTGCAGGTCCCGGTGACTGATGCAGACCTGCGGCTGGCCCGGGTGGTGCATGACCAGTTGCGAGCCACGCCGCTGGAGTTGAGCTTTCTGCCCGTGGCCCGGCATCCTGCTCTGGTGCAGGTGCTGGATGCCATGCAGTCGCGCCCCGACGACCACCGCAGTCTGGCCGAATGGGCCGAGACCGTGCACATGACGGAACGAACCCTGGCGCGCCACTGCCAGCGAGAGCTGGGCATGAGTCTGGGGGAATGGCGCCAGCGCATGCGTTATCTGCAGGCGATCGACGCGCTGGAGGCCGGTCATACCGTGCAGCGCATCGCCTACGACCTGGGTTACAGCACGCCTTCGGCCTTTATTGCCATGTTCCAGCGCGAGTCAGGCCTGCCGCCCGAGCAGTTCAGGCGCGAGTTCTGTGCAAGTTCTTTCTGAACGCGGGATAATGCGCGCCGTGAAGTGCGCCAGACCGCCGCTGGTACTAGCCGAAAGGCCAACGCTTGCGTTGGGTCGAAAGACCGTACTGGAGGAACGTCCGGACTGCATAGGGCGGCGTAGCAGCTAACAGCTGTCCACCGTGAGGTGAGGATCAGAGCAACAGAGACGAGTCTGGCAGGAGTGCCGCAAGGCAGACCAACCAGGGTGAAACGGGCAATCTCTACGCGCAGCAATACCAAGTAGGCACACGTTGACGGGGCCCCCGGAGTGTGCGGGTAGGTAGCACCGAGCCATCAGGCGACTGATGGCCAAGATTAATGGCGGTCACATGGCGGGCAACCGTTGTGCACAGAATCCGGCTTATCGGCGCACTTCACACTTTCTTTCTCGGCCGGACACAGTCCGGCGAATCCACTGCATTCACTCCACCATCAGCGCGAACAGCTGATGGCGGTGGTGGATATCGAGCCGCGCAAAGGCGCGGTTGCGATAGGTCTTCACGGTGGCTGCGCTCAACCCGAGATCGGCAGCAATGCCGTCCTGGGTCATGCCGCGCAGCAGGCGCAGGCAGACCTCGAGTTCGCGCGCCGTCAGACCCGGTGCCAGCTCCCGCAGTCGAGCCGGCCACCTCTCATCGCCGCCAGCCATGTCCACCGTCAGCGCCAGGTGCTTGTGCGTCAGAGCCATCAGGGCGCTGGACAGGTCCGCGAAGTCGCTCAGATGCCGGTCAGCAAAGGGTTTCTGGTGCGCATGGCGATAGAGGTTGACGGCAAACACCGAGCCATCGGCACCGGGCTCGGCAATCGAGATGCGCTCTGCCACGCCATGCGCGTCATACACGCACTGGCGATGCAAGGGCGTGACCTCGTTGGCCTGCACATGGACCAGATTGCGGGCGCCTGGCGTGCGCATATGCCCGGGCCATTCCTGGCCCCAGCTTCTGTCCTCGTGCTGGGGTCCCGAGAGATAGGCGCTCCAGCACTGGCGTGTGGTGTCCGCAACGCCCTGGGAGGCCGAGAGAAACAGCCGCGGCCGGCAGTTGCCGATGCGATACACCGACAGCGAGGCCGTGGGCGCGATGGCGCTCAGCTGCTCCAGTGCGGCCTGGGCAAAACGGCTCTGCCCCAGATGCTCCACCAGACCGGCCAGCAAGATGCTGGCCTGGGCCATGCCGCTGGCTTGGGCCATATCACTGGCCGGCATGGCGTCAGTCGTCGAAGGGAGCGTCCAGGTTCTCATCAGTGTGTCTTGGTGTGGGCTGTCATCTTCTTGGGGGACAGAGAAATCTTCAACAGTGCTTACGCTCATGTTCCTGTGCTTGGACATCGCAAGGAGAGCCATGCTGTCGCCAAACCATGATTTCCAGATTGCCGCTCCAGGGCTGCGCCACTTTGCCGAATTTCGCGTACAGGTGGGGCCGGCGCAGGAGGTGGGCGCGACAACGCGCGGCTTGCGGCGTGTGATTCCCATCGTCGGCGGGCAGGTGCAGGGAGAGGACTGGTCGGCGCGTGTGCTGCCGGGCGGGGCCGACTTCCAGCTGCTGGTCAGTGAGGAAGTTGCCGAGCTGGACGCGCGCTACGTCATCGAAACCGACGGTGGCGATCTGATCTATGTGAGCAACCAGGCATTGCGAACCGGGCCGGCCGAGCTGATGCAGCGCCTGCGCCGCGGCGAGACCGTCGATCCCTCGGCGATCTACTTTCGCTGTGCACCCCGCTTTGAAACGGCCTCCAAGCGCTTTGCCTGGCTAGGGCAGCGCCTGTTCGTGGGCGCGGGGGCGCGCTTTCCGGAGCAGGTCGTCATGCGGTTTTTCGAAGTGCTGTGAAACAGCATCGCAACAAGGAGACAAAACATGAAAGTACTGCAAGCCCGGAACCTGCCCGGACCCGCTTTAGCACGCACCTGGCGACGTCGGCTGATGGCCCTGGCGCTGTTGGCTGGCGGCGGCGCAGCCGTAGGAGTCGCGCAGGCCCAGACGGCTTATCCGAGCAAGACGGTGCGCATGATTGTGGGATTTCCAGCAGGCACGGGACCCGATGTAGTGGCCCGGCTGCTGGCTCAGAAGCTCTCTGAAGCCTGGGGTGGCGTGGGCGTGGTGGTGGACAACAAGCCCGGTGCCGCCGGCCTGATCGCAGCCAGCGAGGCGGCGCGTGCACCGGCCGACGGCTACACCATCATGCTGGCCGAGACCGGACAGCTCAGCATCGCGCCCAATACCTACCAACGGCTTGCCTACCAGCCGCGCAAGGATTTCGTTCCCGTCAGCCAGGTGGTGAGCTCCGACTTCGTGCTGCTGGTCAATCCCGAAAAGGTCAAGGCGCGCAATGTCAGGGACTTCGTGGCCTGGACCCGGCTGCAAAACGGCTTGTTCATGGCCACTTTCGGAGCGGGCACGCCGGGGCATTTCGGGGCCTATATGTTTGGCGATGCCGTGCAGTCCAAACCCGAGGTGGTGCACTACAAGAGCACTTCGGATGCCTTGAGCGGCATTTTCAGCGGCGATGTGCAGGGCGTGTTCGCTTCCTCCGGCATGGCGATCCCGCAGGTGCGTGCCGGCAAGCTGGTGGCCCTGGGAAGCACGGGCAGCGCGCGCGTGGAGCAGTTGCCCGAGCTGCCGACCATGAAGGAGCAGGGCTTTGGCAGCCTGGAGTTCAGCTCCTGGTTCGGCATCGTGGCGCCAGCAAGGACACCTGCGGAGGTGGTGAGCAAGCTCAATGCCGATCTGCTCAGGGTCCTGCAATCGAGAGACGGCAGGGCGCGGCTGCAGGAGGCCGGCTTCAGGGTCACGGGCACCAGCGCGCAGCAGTTTGCCGACATCATTGCTGCCGATACCGTCAAATGGGGCAAGGCGGTGGCAGCGACGGGCTTCAAGGCGGATTGAGCGGACCGGAGCGCGCCGCAGCCGAGTCCGGTTCGAGGCGCGCGAAGGTCGATCCGCTCAGAACCTTTCCCAGGGCATCAGATAGCGCCACTGTCCCTCGGGCACTTTGGCCAGAGAGACGCGGCCAAGGCGCAGCCGGCGCATGCTGACCACCGTCAGGCCGATGGCGGCGCACATCTTCTCGATCTCTTCGGGTGCAATGCCCTTGAGAGCGAAGCGCAGGTGGTTGTCGCTTTGCCAGCTCACATGGCAGGGGGGCATGCGGCGATGGCCGTTACCGCCGGGAATGGGCAGACCTTCGTACAGGATCTCCAGGCCATCTTCAATGATCTGGCCCTCCACGCCGACGATGATTTCCTGCTCCAGCCACATGCCTTCCTCGGTCAGCTTGCGTGCCACGCGCTTGTCCTGGGTGTAGACGATAAGGCCGCTGGCAGGCAGCGGAATCGTCAGAAACGACTCCAGATTCCTGAAGTGATGATCGAGCACCAGCTGGGGCATGGGCGTGTCCAGCTTGGCCTTGGTGTCTTCGCTCAGCAGCGAATGCGCGCTGCGCACGCGGCCATAGGCCGGGCCCTGGGTCATGCCCGCAGGCTTGTTCATGAGGATGGTGACAGGCGGAATGGCTTCAGGCTTGGCATCCTTGCGCAGGATCACTACCTGGTCGGGGCGCACACGGGTTTCGGGCACTTGCACCACTTTGCCATCCACCTGGACATTGCCCGCGACGATATGGAGCTCGGCCTCGCGGCGCGAGCATTGTTCTTGCTCCGCCAGGCGCTTGGCCAGGCGGATGCTTTCTTGTTCAGGCAGGGATTCAGACATGGCGAGAGCTTAATGCTCCGGCCATGTCCTAGTTGTCCACAGGTCTAGCGCGGCGGTCGCGGCGCGCTATCGGCCCAGGCAGAGCTTCTGGATGCGTTCCACATGCGCCAGCAGCGATTGCTGGGCCACGGGCCACAGGGCCTGCGGCGTGTCGGCATAGGCAATCGCCACCCAGTCCTGAATGCTGCCGTCCGGCTTGGTGCGCATGGCCTGATGCACCTTGGCCTCGCGCGCCAGGCGGTGGGACTTGAGGCGGGTGATCTGATGACGCGCAAAGCCCAGCACATAGCCATGGGCGGGCAGGATGTAGCGAATGTCGTGCTCCAGACACATGGCATGCAGCCGGTCCAGCGAATCGAGGTAATCGATCATGTTGCCGTCCGGCGGGCTGATGACGGTGGTGCTGCCATTGAGGATGTGATCGCCGCTGAATAGCAGTGCGTCCTCCTCCAGCACAAAGCACAGGTGGTTGGCCGCGTGGCCGGGCGTGAAGATGGCTTGCAGCGTATGCGTGATCTCGCCCTCTGTGCCTTGTCCGCTAAGTGTGATGCGCTCTCCGTCCTGTAGCGTCACCTCGGGTCTGAAGCGGCTGTTGGCGCGTGCCGTGGGTGCCGAAGGCAGGCCCATGATGGGCGGCCTGGCGTGGCCGGAGAGCAGGACCATGGCCTGCAGCGGCGCGGCACCCGGCGAGTGATCGGGGTGGGAATGGGTGCAGACGATGAAACGGATATCGCCGCCGGCTGCATCGTGCAGGCGCTGCAGATGATCAGCATCGTCCGGGCCGGGATCGATGGCGATATAGCCGGTATGCGCATCGCCGACCAGATAGCTGTTGGTTCCGGGGCCGGTCATCATGCCGGAGTTGGGGGCCGTCAGGCGCAGCAGGTTCTTGCGCAGCGGCACGGCCTTTTCAGGCTGCCAGTCCAGATGGTGAATGCCGTGGCCGTCAGGCAGCACCATCTCCAGCTCGCCATAGGCCATATCGGTTTCGGTATGGCGTGTGTCTTTGCCTTTGAGGTGGCCGCCACGGGGGCAGGCCTGCCACAGCGGCTTTTCGCTGAGCAGGGTGTGGATCACGGCCTGAGCATCGGGCAGGTGAGCGATGCGCTGCAATGTACGCTGGGTGGGAAAGAGGATGAACAGCTTTTTCTCTTCAAAGCGCGCGATCGCATCCTGCGGAGAGATCCAGGTGGGCTCGAACTGCTCGGTTTCATCGGCCACTGCCGTTTGCCCCTCGGGCATGCGGGCCACAAAGAACGGCACGTTAAAGCGCTTGGGCAGGTCCAGTGGTGCGGTCCAGTGGGCCAGATACCAGAGCTGGTCCACGGCCAGCGTCCAGCCGCGCGCACGGCATTGCTCATACAGCGATGCCTTGCGGTCCAGTTGCTGAACCTGGGCCGGTGGAACGGGTTGGCCGGCCTGGTCATAGGCCAGCAGGATGCCCAGCTCCTCAAAAGTCTCGCGAATGCCTGCCAGAGCCTGGGTAATGCGTTCATCTCCCGCCTCGGCGATCATGCTGGGACGCACGCGCGCCAGCGCATGACTGGCGGGGGCTGCATCTTCATCTTCCTGGCCACCGCCGGGGAAAACATAGGCATTGGCAAAGATGCCTTGATCGGCACGCCTTGTCATCAGCACTTCAAAACCATTGCCGTCGGCGCAGTCGCGCAGCAACAAAAGCGTGGAAGCATCTCGCGCGGGAACTGGCGCGCGCTGGGGCTGAAGCAACTGGCTGGGACGGGGCTGGCGGGGTGATGTCATGAGGTCACATTATGCGAAGTCGCCGCGTTCGTGAATGTCACACCCGGACTAGTTGTGCACTCATGCTGCGCGAATCGGGGAAAGCACTGAGAGCAAACAGCCTGGGATGTCTTGCATTTAGTTATTTTAAATAACAATAATGATGCAAAAGGAATGGTTATGACTCATAAAGAAATTGCAATTGAGTTCCGTGGTGAAGCCGAGCAGGTTGCCGTTATTCGTCTGATGCGTGCCGCCAAGCGCAACGCCTTGTCCGATGGGCTGGTGCTGGGTCTGCGCGATGTGTTCATGAATCTGCCCGCCAGCGTGCGCGCGGCCGTGGTGGATGGCGATGGACCGCATTTCTGCGCCGGCCTGGATCTGAGCGAGCTCAGCGAGCGCGATGCTGCCCAGGGCGTTCTGCACTCGCGCATGTGGCACGAGGCGCTGCGTCAGGTGCAGTTTGGCGCGGTGCCCGTAGTCGCCGCCTTGCATGGTGCAGTGGTGGGCGGCGGCCTGGAGCTGGCCAGCGCCTGCCATATCCGTGTGGCCGACAGCAGCACCTTCTATGCCTTGCCCGAAGGTTCGCGTGGCATTTTCGTGGGCGGCGGCGGCTCGGTGCGCATCCCGCGCCTGATCGGAGCCGCACGCATGGCCGACATGATGTTTACGGGCCGTGTGTACAAGGCTGAAGAGGGTGAGCGAATTGGTCTGTCGCAATATCTGGTACCCGAAGGACATGCGTTGGACAAGGCCGTGGAGCTGGCGCTGCGCATTGCCGAAAACGCGCCCATGACCAACTACGCTCTGATGCACGCGTTGCCCCGGATTGCCGATCAGCCCGCCGATCAGGGGCTTATGACAGAAGCTCTGATGGCCGCCGTGGCGCAGAGCGCGCCAGAAGCCAAGTTCCGGTTGCAGGAATTCCTGTCCGGGCGGGCCGCCAAGGTCAGCAAGGACTGAAAGCAACCTCAAAGAACAACGCTGTGGAGACAAAGACAATGCAGGAGACAAACACAGCCATGCAGGCCCTCGGCCAGGTAGTAGAGGGGGACATGCCCCGCTACCGCGAGCTGGAGTTCGGCGTGCGCAGCATCCAGGTCAGGGAAGCAGGCGAGGGTACTTTCTACGTGCGCTCCGACCAGGCGCTGGCAGAGCACGCAGCGCGCATGACGGACAGGCTGGTGCACTGGGCGCAGACCACGCCGCAGCAGACCTTCATCGCCCAGCGGCAGCGATTGGCAGACGGCAGCACAGGAGACTGGCAACGCATCAGCTATGCCCAGACGCTGGCCGCGGCGCGCAGCATCGCGCAGTCCTTGCTGGACAGAAAGCTCTCGGCAGAGCGCCCTGTCATCATCCTCAGCGAAAACGACCTGGACCATGCCATGCTGGCCATGGGCTGCCTGTATGCAGGCGTGCCCTATTGCTCGGTCTCCACGGCCTATTCGCTGGTCAGCACCGATTACGCCAAGCTGCGCCATGTGGTCGACACGCTCACGCCAGGCCTGATCTTTGCCGCCGATGCCGCGCGCTATGACAAGGCGGTACGCGCCGTGCTGCCCAAGGGCTGTGAGGTGGTCTACCGCAAGCCGGCCGTCGACGCCCAGACCTGCACCTTGTTTGCTGATCTGCTGGAGACCGCGCCCACAGCTGAGGTGGATGCTGCCATGCAGGCCACCGGGCCCGACACCATCACCAAGTTCCTTTTCACCTCGGGATCGACCAAGCTGCCCAAGGCCGTGATCAACACCCACGGAATGTGGTGTGCCAACCAGCAGCAGATTGCCCAGACCATGCCCGATATGGTCAAAGGCCCACCCGTGCTGGTGGACTGGCTGCCCTGGAATCACACTTTCGGAGGCAACAAGAACATCGGCCTTGCGCTCTACCACGGCGGCACGGTCTACATCGACGAAGGCAAGCCGACGGCGGCGGGCATTGCCGAGACGCTGCGCAATCTGCGCGAGATTTCTCCCACCGTTTACTTCAATGTACCCACGGGCTTCGAATACATCGCCCGCGCCATGGAGAGCGATGCGCAGTTGCGCAGCAGCCTGCTCAAGCGCGTCAAGATGTTCTTTTACGCCGGAGCCTCTTTGGCGCAGCCCGTCTGGGATAGCCTGCATCGCACCCAGGAGGCAGAGTGTGGCGAGCGCATCGTGATGGGCACGGGCCTAGGCATGACCGAGTCCTCGCCATCCGCCCTGTTCATCAACCGTCCCGACGTGCGTTCCGGGGACCTGGGCGTACCGGTGCCGGGTCTGGAGCTCAAGCTGGCGCCTGTGGACGGCAAGCTGGAGGTGCGCTACCGCGGACCGAACGTCACGCCCGGCTACTGGCGCGCGCCCGAAGCCACGCACGAGGCGTTTGACGAGGACGGATATTTCCGCACCGGCGACGCCGTGCAATGGCGCGACCCGCAGGATCGAAACCAGGGTCTGCGCTTCGATGGCCGCATTGCAGAAGACTTCAAGCTGGCCACGGGCACATTCGTCAATGTGGGGCCGCTGCGGGCGAGGATCATTCACGCAGGCGCGCCCTATATCCAGGACGTGGTGCTGACGGGCCTGGACCGCAAGGAGGTCGGTGCCATCGTTTTCGGGACCCCGGCCTGTGCGGCCTTAAGCGGCCTGGCAGCGGGAGCGACGATGGAGCAGATCATGCACAGCGAGCCCGTGCAGCAGCATCTGCAGACGGTTCTGAACCAGCTGGCGCAGACGGCAACCGGCAGTGCCACCCGCATTGCGCGTGCGGTGGCTGCGATCAAGCCGCCATCGCTGGACCTGGGCGAAGTCACGGACAAGGGCTCCATCAACCAGCGTGCCGTGCTCCAGCACCGTGCCGATGTGGTGGCAGGCCTGTACGACGAAACGCTGGCCTTGATCCTCAAGCCCAATCTCTGAGCCAGAACAGGCTTGAGCCCGATAACAGAAAGCACAAGCAGCTTTTAAAAGGATAGTGATATGCAAGTTCAGGATCAGATTGCCATAGTGACCGGGGGGGCCTCGGGCCTGGGTGAAGCCACGGCGCGTGCGCTGGCTGCCGCAGGGGCCAGGGTTGCCGTGCTCGATCGCCAGCTCGACAAAGCCAAGGTGGTGGCTGCCGAGATCGGCGGACTGGCGCTGGAGTGCGATATCTGCGATGCGGCCAGCGTCACGGCGGCGCTGGATGCCGTTCGCGAGCAATGGGGAGGCGATGCGCGCATTCTCATGAATGTGGCCGGCATCGGTACCGCCAAGCGCGTGATCGGCCGCGACGGCGAGCCCGCTCCGCTGGAAGACTTTGAGCGCGTGATTCGCGTCAACCTTGTCGGCAGCTACAACATGACGCGACTGTTTGCTGCACGCTGCGCCAAGCTGGCAGCGCTGGAGGATGGCGCGCGTGGCGTGATTCTCTACACCGCCTCGGTGGCGGCCTTTGATGGCCAGGTAGGGCAGCAGGCTTACAGCGCATCCAAGGGCGGCCTGGTTGGCATGACGCTGCCCATGGCACGTGATCTGGCCCAGCACGGCATTCGTGTCTGCACCGTGGCGCCAGGCTTGTTCGCCACACCGTTGATGAAGGAGTTGCCCGAGCCCGTGCAGCAGTCGCTGGCGGCATCCATCCCCTTTCCTTCGCGCCTGGGCAAGCCTTCGGAGTTTGCCGATCTGGCTGTGCATATCGTGCACAACGATCATCTCAATGGCGAGGTGATTCGTCTGGATGGTGCGCTGCGCATGGCTCCTCGGTAAGTGTTACCCCCTGAGGCACTTTGCGCCTTCCCCCAAGGGGGACGACACCATCGCTGCGGGGCTGTCCTTGCTCGATGTCTCTGGCTTGGAGAGTGTCAGAGCCAGCTCAGTGCCAAAGATTGAGACAGGTATTGATTCCACAGGACCGAAGAGTCCGTATTTCAAGCAGGAGACAAGTCATGCAAGGTCGTCGCAATTTTGTCAAAGGACTGGGCGCTGGCGCAGCGCTGGCCGCATTCGGCGGCATCGCCGGTCGCAGTGCTTATGCCCAGGGAGGTGGAACGCTGGAGCAGGTGCGCATTCTGTACGGCTTTCCGGCAGGCAGCGCTGGTGACTCGGTGGCCCGCCGTGTGGCCGAGAAGATGGGTGGCAGCAGCTACACGAGGAATATGGGCGTGGTGGAGAACAAGCCCGGTGCCGGTGGCCGCATTGCGCTGGAGAATCTGCGCAATGCCGTGGGGGACGGCTCGGTGATTGCGCTGTCCCAAGTCTCGGCCTTCTCCATCTATCCCCATATCTACAGCAAGCTGACCTATCAGGCCAAGGATTTCGAGCCGATCTCCATCGGAGCCATCATGCACCACGGTCTGGCCGTCGGCCCCGCCGTGCCGGCCGAGGTCAGGACGCTCAAGGATTTTCTGGCCTGGTGCAAGAACAACCCCGACAAGGCCAGCTTCGGCAGCCCCGGTGCCGGCAGTCAGCCGCATCTGCTGGGGGCGCTGCTCAGCCTGCGCTCCGGCGTCAGACTCAGCCATGCGCCCTATCGTGGCATGGCACCCGGTGTCTCGGACGTCGTGGGCGGCCAGATCGCGGCCATCATGGGGCCTTGCGGCGACTATCTGAGCTATTACAAGGCCGGCAAGCTGCGCGTGCTGGCCACCAGCGGACCGCAGCGCAACCCCTATCTGCCCAATGTGCCCACTTTTGCCGAGCAGGGATTTGCCGACCTGACCGCTGAAGAGTGGTTTGGCTTCTACGCCAATGCCAGGACACCGGCCGACGTGCGTGCACGCGCCCATGCGGCCATCACGACAGCGCTCAAGAGCGATGCACTCAAGGAAAGCCTGGGCGTGGTGGGCCTGATTGCTACCAGCTCCACGCCCGAGGAGATGGCCCGTTCGCAGCAGGCCGAGTTCGAGCGCTGGGGTCCTCTGGTCAAGCAGATCGGTTTTACGGGCGATTCCTGATGGCCCTCGGTATCGAATAGCATTCGGGTCGGGATTTTTCAGACAGGCTCAAGCCTGCACATAGCGATCGAACAATAAAGGAGACAAACCATGCAAGATCGTCGCAATTTCGTCAAAGGCCTGGGCGCTGGCGCAGCGCTGGCCGCATTCGGCGGCATCGCCGGCCGCAGTGCCCATGCCCAGGGCAGCGGGCCGCTGGAGCAGGTGCGCATTCTTTACGGCTTTCCCGCAGGCAGTGCCGGTGACTCGGTGGCGCGCCGCGTGGCCGAAAAGATCGGCGGCACCAGCTACTCCAAGAACATGGGCGTGGTGGAAAACAAGCCCGGTGCCGGTGGCCGCATCGCGCTGGAGAATCTGCGCAACTCCGTGGGCGATGGCTCGGTCATCGTGCTGTCCCAGGTCTCGGCCTTCTCCATCTATCCCCACATCTATAGCAAGCTGACCTATCAGGCCAAGGATTTCGAGCCGATTTCCATCGGAGCCATCATGCACCACGGGCTGGCTGTCGGCCCCGCCGTGCCGGCCGAGGTCAAGACGCTCAAGGACTTCCTGGCCTGGTGCAAGAACAACCCCGACAAGGCCAGCTTCGGCAGCCCAGGTGCGGGTACCCAGCCGCATCTGATCGGCTCCCTGCTCAGCCTGCGTTCGGGCATCAAGCTCAGCCATGTGCCTTATCGCGGCACGGCGCCTGCCGTGTCAGACCTGGCCGGTGGCCAGATTGCTGCCGTGATGGGTCCCAGCGGCGACTTCCTGAGTTACTACAAGGCCGGCAAGCTGCGCGTGTTGGCCACCAGCGGCCCGCAGCGCAACCCCTATCTGCCCAATGTGCCCACCTTTGCCGAGCAGGGCTTTGCCGATCTGACGGCCGAGGAATGGTTTGGCTTCTATGCCAATGCCAAGACGCCCGCCGATGTGCGTGCACGCGCCCATGCGGCCATCACGGCAGCGCTCAAGAGCGACGCTCTCAAGGAAAGCGTGGGTGTGGTCGGCCTGATTGCCACCAGCTCCACGCCCGAGGAGATGGCCCGCTCGCAGCAGGCCGAATTTGAGCGCTGGGGGCCGCTGGTCAAGCAGATCGGGTTTACGGCTGATACCTGATCACTCCCATGAGCCGCTTTGCGGCTTCCCCCTCTCTCGCTGCGCGGGAGGGGACGATGCCCTCGCTGCGGGGCGGCCCTTGCTTGGCATCCCAGGCTTGGGCCGCGCGTCGGCATGAATGGGGCAGCCTTTAGAGATTTTTATTTGCTGCTTGGCAGCCGGTTTTGTATGTCCTATTTGCCCGCCAGTGCCGATAACGCGTTTCTTCTTTTCGATGTGCTCAAGGCCGATGAGCAATTGCAGCGCCTGCCGGCGCATGCGGCAACGGACCGGGGGCTGATGCAGCAGGTGCTGGAGGAGTCCGGCAAATGGGTGGGCGAGGTGGTGGCGCCGCTGTCGCGTGAAGGCGATGAGGTCGGCGTGCAGTTTGCAGCGGGCAAAGTCACCACGCCGCCTGGATTTGCCCAGGCATATCAGGACTTCTGGCAGGCGGGCTGGCCTGCTCTGGCCTGTGCCGAGGAGGATGGCGGCCAGGGGCTGCCCTGGGTGCTGGAAGGCGTGCTGTATGAATGGCTGAGCGCTGCCAACCATGGCTGGACCATGGCTCCGGGCCTGCTGCATGGTGCCTATGAGTGCCTCAAGCACCATGGCAGCGATGCGCTTAAGGCAGCCTATCTGTCCAAGGTGGCCAGCGGCGAATGGCTGGCGACCATGTGCCTGACGGAGGCCCATGCGGGCAGCGACCTGGGGCAGGTGCGCACGCAGGCCGTGCCGGTGGGCGAATCCGGGCTGGGCGAGCGCTTCGAGGTCAGTGGCAGCAAGATTTTCATTTCGGGCGGCGAGCATGATCTGAGCGAGAACATCGTGCATCTGGTGCTGGCGCGTCTGCCCGGGGCCCCTGCAGGGCCCAAGGGCCTGTCGCTGTTTCTTGTGCCCAAGCTATTGCCAGATGGCGAGCGCAACCGAGTGGTCTGTGAGCGCATCGAGGAAAAAATGGGCCTGCATGGCAGCCCTACCTGCGTGATGCGCTTTGATGGGGCTGCAGGCTGGTTGATAGGCCAGCCCGGAGCGGGCCTGAACGCCATGTTTGTGATGATGAATGCCGCGCGCCTGCATGTGGCGCTCCAGGGCATAGGGCTGCTGGACGCGGCATGGCAGAAGGCCCATGCCTATGCGCTGGAACGCCGCCAGATGCGCGCGCCAGGGGCGGTGCCTGCTTCGCGTGGCGCTGGCGATGCAGCAGATTTGATCATCGAGCATCCGGCCATTCGCCGCACGCTCGATTTGCAGCGCGCCTGGGTGGATGGCGGGCGTGTGCTGGCCTACCAGACCGGTATCTATCTCGATATGGCGCGACATGCCGAAAGCGCACGTGAGCGTGATCAGGCCCAGCAGTGGTGCAGCGTGATCACGCCCGTGCTCAAGGCGGCCTGGACCCAGCAGGCATTCGAGGGCTCAAGCGCCTGCCTGCAGGTATTTGGCGGCCACGGCTATATCCGCGAGTGGGGCATAGAGCAGATCGTGCGTGATTCGCGCGTGGCCATGATTTACGAAGGCACGAATGAAATTCAGGCCATCGACCTGCTGGTGCGCAAGGTGCTGCCCGACGGTGGTCAGGCCATGGGGCAATGGCTGCTGACTTTGCGCAACAGCCTGGATGCTGGGCGGGCGCTGGATGCAGAAGTGCTGCGCTGCCTGGCCCAGCTGCGCTACTTCACCACGGTGCTGGCGCAGGCCTGCAAGGAAGATGACACCCTGGCCTGGCGCGTGGCCGACGACTATCTGCGCTGCGTGGCCGTGGTGCTGCTGGGCTGGGCGTGGGCTCGTATTGCGGCCACAGCGGGGGGCGATAGGGAGCGCTGGCGAGGCCCCTGCAAGCAGGTGCAGCAGCGCATACTGCCCGAAATGGACTGGCGTCTGAATCTGATGAAGGCGCAGTGGGCGCAGGCTTCCGTCGTACACGGCAACCAGCTTTTCACCTCTGCGCATTGATCTAAATGGCTGCAAGATGCGAGCAATACCGGCACAATTGCAGTCTTTTTATCGCGCTCCTGGATTGCTCTTTTGCCTTCGAAGTTGACATCGCCAATGCTCGCTCACAAGACTGCTGAACCAGATTCCAAACCTGCACGCTCTTTGCGCGGCACGCGCTCCACAGAGGCCGGCTCGGGCGTCCCGGGCTCGGGGCAGGAGCCCAGGGACAGTGCCGGGGTTTTTGCCGTCGATCAGGTCAATGCCAGCTTTCTGGAATCCCTGCTGGGCTACAACGCCAGGCGCGCCTCGCTGGCTCTGGTGGGGGTCTTCATGCGCTGCATGGAGCGTTTTGACCTCAAGATCGTCGAATTCTCCGTGCTCTCTCTGGTGGGCAGCAACCCGGGCATCACCTCGCGTCAGCTCTGTCAGCAACTGGCCGTGCTGCCGCCGAATATGGTGGGCATGATCGATGCGTTGGGCAAACGCGGCTTTCTGGAGCGGCGTCCGCACCCGCGAGACGGCCGCGCCACGGGCCTGTACCTGACCGCGGCGGGGTGCGAGCTGGTGGATACGGCCGAGCCCGAGCTCAAGAGCAGCGAGACCCGTGCCATCGCGCATCTGAGTGCTGCCGAGCAGGTGCAGCTCATGGAGTTGTTGCAAAAGCTGTATCGCTGATCCCATGGCATGGCGCAGATCCTGCGCCCGGCGCGATAATGTGCGGCATCATGCAGATTCGCTTTACCAAGATGCAAGGCGCGGGCAACGACTTTGTCGTGCTCGACGAAACCCAGGCTCGTCTGGGCTTGAGCGCCGCCCAGTACCGCTACCTGGCCGATCGTCACTTTGGCGTGGGTGCCGACCAGATCCTGACGGTGCGCCCTGCACCCGCAGAGGACGTGGACTTTGAATATGTCATCCACAACGCCGATGGTGGCGAGGTCGAGCAGTGCGGAAACGGCGCACGCTGTTTTGCGCGCTATGTGCATGACAAGGGTCTGACCGACAAGAGCGTGATCCGCGTACAGACCCTCTCGGGCGTCATCGCCCCCGAAATTCATGGCAACGGCCGCGTCACGGTCGATATGGGCGCGCCTCAGCTGGATCCGGCCAAGGTGCCCTTCACGACCGACGGTCTGGAGCCAGAAGCCTTGGGGTCAACGCAAAAATGGCCTCTGACGATTGATACACCTTTGCAGCCCGCTACAGTCTGGATGGCGCCCGTTTCCATGGGCAACCCGCATGCGGTGCAACTGGTGGACGATGTGAATGCCGCTTTGGTGGAGTTGCACGGCCCGTTGATCGAGAACCATGCCCGTTTTCCTCAGCGTGTGAACGCCGGCTTCATGCAGATCCTCAACCGTGGTGAGGTCCGCTTGCGCGTCTATGAACGCGGTGCCGGCGAGACCCTGGCCTGCGGCACGGGGGCTTGTGCCGCCGTGGTGGCCGGCATCGGCTGGGGACTGCTCGACCAGCGCGTCGATGTGCATACCCGCGGCGGTCTGCTGACCATTGAATGGGCTGGTGGTGCGCAGGATCGCGTGCGCATGACAGGCCCTGCCGAATTTGTTTTTGAAGGCCAGATCGACATACCTGATACCTTATGAACAGCTTGACCGATACCGCCATGACCGAAGAGTCGATTGCCGACTACCTCCAGGAAAATCCCGATTTCTTCGAGCGCCACGCCGAGATGCTGACGGGCGTGCGTTTGATCAGCGGCCACGGCCCACGTGCCGTCAGCCTGCAGGAGCGTCAGGCCGAGATGCTGCGCGAAAAGATCAAGGGTCTGGAGCATCGCATCATGGACATGGTGCGCCATGGCAGCGAGAACGCCTCCATCGCCAACAAGATTCACCAGTGGACCCATGCCCTGGTCAAGGTACAGGACCTGCGCGAGCTGCCCCATGCGCTCACCGCCAGCCTGCAGCACACGTTTGATGTCCCCCAGGTCGCGCTGCGTCTGTGGAATGTGGCGGGCGCGCACAGCGGCACCGTCTACACCATGGGAGTGAGCGATGATGCCAAGGCCTTTGCCTCGTCTCTGACCATGCCGTTCTGCGGCCCCAATATGGGTTTCGAGCCCGTGACCTGGCTGCCCAACCCCAATGCGGTGCAGTCGGTGGCGCTGCTGACCCTGCATGACGGTGCCATGGACAGCACTTCCAACGCCTTTGGCATGCTGGTGCTGGGCTCGCCTGACCCGCTGCGTTTCGATGCCACCATGGGCCTTGAATTCCTTTCACGCATCTCCGAGCTGGCCAGTGCCTCGCTCTCGCGCATGCGCGCTCCTGCGCTGACGCTGGCGCACGGCTGAGGCTGCAAAAGGGTGTAGATACCGATGCAAGAGCGCGAGCAGCCCTCTTTTGAGGAGCAGTACGCGCAGCTTCCGGAAGTTGTCCACAGCTATCTGGAGCATGTGCGTGTGCAAAAGCGCCTGGCCGAGCGCACGCATACCCTGTATGCACTGGACCTGATCAAGCTGCAGAGCTTTGCGCAGGCGGCAGACCAGGAGCTCTTGGCGCTGCAGCCCGCACATATCCGCCGCTTTGCTGCGCAAATGCATGGCGCCGGCCGCAGCGCACGCGGCATCGCACTGATTCTTTCGGGCTGGCGCAGCTTTTTTCGCTGGGCGGCCCAGCGGGAACTGGTGCCTTTCAACCCCGTGGAGGGCGTGCGCGGCCCCAAGGCTGCCAAGCCTCTTCCCAAGGCTCTGGCGGTGGACGACGCCGTGCAATTGGCCAGTTTTCAGAACCCCGAGGCCGATCCGTGGATAGAGGCGCGTGACGTCGCCATGACCGAGCTGCTCTACAGCAGCGGCCTGCGTGTGGCCGAGCTGGTGGGGCTGGATCTGCGGCCCGGCCAGCAGAGCCGGTATGAAGG
The DNA here is from genome assembly GCF_000241525.1 of Comamonas testosteroni ATCC 11996. GTDB lineage: Bacteria > Pseudomonadota > Gammaproteobacteria > Burkholderiales > Burkholderiaceae_C > Comamonas > Comamonas testosteroni. The sequence goes on along the minus strand of NZ_AHIL01000055.1, from coordinate 48,845 downwards.
CAGAGGCTGGGTCGACCTGGAGTCGGGTGATGCCCATGTTCAGGGCAAGGGCGGCAAGCGCCGCATTGTGCCAGTGGGGCGCATGGCGATTCTGGCCTTGCAGCGCTGGCTGGCGCTGCGCAGCAGCGCGCTGGTCGGGGCCGCACAGCTCAAGGCACAGGATGAAGCGGCCTTGTTCGTCGGCCGTCGGGGCGAGCGGCTCGGCGCCCAGTCAGTCTGGTCACGTCTCAAGCAGCGAGGCCAGCAGGCAGGGCTTGCGACTGGCGTGCACCCGCATGTGCTGCGTCACTCCTTTGCCAGTCATATGCTGCAGTCCAGTGGCGATCTGCGTGCCGTGCAGGAGCTGCTCGGGCATTCCAGCATTGCCACCACGCAGATATATACGCGGCTGGATTTCCAGCATCTGGCCCAGGCTTATGAAAAAGCCCACCCGCGTGCGCAGCGCAGCAGTGTCGGCGAGACGTCCGGTCCATTGCGCAAGCCGGACGACAAAGAGCAAGACGAAGAGTCCTGATTTGATAGCTTGAAGTGATTGTTGGGTATATGACGGATGTGATTTTTTGGCTGAAATTTCTGCCGTCCCTGCTGCCCATGAGCGCTTGAAAGCGCCGCTACACTCCCCAGCTGTTATCACCGGAGCGCGCATAGGGATGCGCCGCCCGTGTTTTTTTGGACAGCCGCATGTGGCGGCTGGCCGCAGCAAGAGGTTTCAACGCATGGCTCTCATTCCAGTCACCATCCTCACGGGCTTTCTGGGCTCGGGCAAGACCACGCTGCTCAAGCGCGTGCTGCACGAATCCCACGGCATGAAGATTGCCGTGATCGAGAACGAGTTCGGCGAGGAGAACATCGACACCGATATTCTCAAGACCGAATCCAAAGAACAGATTCTGCAGATGAGCAACGGCTGCATCTGCTGCACCATCCGCGAAGACCTGCGCGAGGCTTTGCAGTTGCTGGCCGCCAAGCGCCGCAAGGGACAGGTGGACTTCGACCGTATCGTGATCGAGACCACCGGCCTGGCAGACCCTGGCCCCGTGGCCCAGACCTTCTTCATGGATGACGAGATCGCCGAGACCTATCTGATCGACTCCATCATCACATTGGTGGATGCCAAGCATGCCAACCAGCAGCTTGACGATCGCCAGGAAGCGCGCCGCCAGGTGGGCTTTGCCGACCAGATGTTCCTGTCCAAGACAGATCTGGTGACGGAAGCAGAAAAGGAGGCGCTGATCCATCGCCTCAAGCACATGAACCCGCGCGCGCCCATCCGTGCCGTTCATTTTGGCGATGTGCCCCTGAGTGAAGTGTTCGATCTGCGTGGCTTCAACCTGAACGCCAAGCTGGACATCGACCCCGATTTCCTCAAGGAAGATGATCACGGCCACGATCATCACGACCACAGCGCTTGCGACCATGACCATGGTCAATGCGAGCACGATCACGACCATGGACACCAGCACGACGAGCATTGTGGCCACGACCACCATGACCACGAGCATGGCGAGTACTGCAATCACCCGCATCACCATCATCACGACGATGATGTGAAGAGCTTTGTCTACCGGGCCGATCGCGCGTTCGATCCGGCCAAGCTGGAGGACTTCCTGGGCGCCATCGTCAATATCTACGGCCCCAAGATGCTGCGCTACAAGGGCGTGCTCGACATGAAGGGCACCAGCCGCAAGGTCATCTTTCAGGGCGTGCACCAGCTCATGGGCAGCGATCTGGGCCCCGAGTGGGAAGCCGATGAAAAGCGAGTCAGCAAAATGGTCTTCATCGGTATCGATCTGCCGCAGGATATTCTTCGCCAGGGACTGGACCAATGTCTGGTGTAAACCCTGGGTTCGGGAGCTGTTTCGGCGAAAGCTAACGGTTTGCTGACAATGACTGACGGCCTGCCAAGCAGGCCGTTTTGTTTGTCTGTTATTTCTCGCAAACTGACCGAAACAGGCGCAGGCTTTGTTGCAAATTGTGGGGTATGTGCAACGGAGCCGGGCTGGGGCGACTGGCGTGGCTACAATGCCGGCCCTAAAGAGGGTGTTGGAGCAATCCGGCCCTGCAAGGGCTCTGTACTGTAAGGAGACAGGACGTGACCGCTGTGAAAAGTAATCTGCCCAAGGCTGCAGCCAAAGCTGCGGCAGCGGCTGTGCACCCCCGCAGCGTCGAGACCTCTTTGGTGGACGCCGCGTTGGACAACCCGGTGCTGGTACCTGCAGCAGCGGGAGAATCTTCCAAATCGTCCAGATCCAAGCGTTCTGCATCGCCTCCAGCGCGGCAGCCTGAAACAGATGTTCCGCCCCTGGCAGCTTCGGCAGCCAAGGCAGCGGCAACCATGAGAGATACGAAAGCAATGACCAACACAAAGCAAGCTGTGCCCAAGAAAGATCCCAAGCTGGCCAACGCCTGGAAGACCAAGTCGGTAGAGGAGCTGACCGATGCTGAAGTGCTGGCCATGTCTGATGACGATTACATGAACGACGCCCAGCTGGCCTATTTCCGTCGCAAGCTGGTCGCGCTCAAGAACGATATGCATGTGAATGCGGGCGAGACTGCGGAAAACCTGCGTGAAGACACCGTCGTGGTGCCCGACCCTGCCGATCGTGCCACCATCGAGGAAGAGCACGCTCTCGAGCTGCGCACCCGTGACCGCGAGCGCAAGCTGCTCAAGAAGATCGACCAGTCCATTGCCCGCATTGATGCTGGTGACTACGGCTACTGCGACGAAACCGGCGAGCCCATCGGTGTGGGACGCCTGTTGGCTCGCCCCACGGCTACACTGTCGCTGGAAGCCCAGCAGCGCCGTGAGCTCAAGCAGAAGATGTACGGCGATTGATCTGCGTCAGGCGTTGATGGGGCTGCAGGCAGCAAAGTAGAGGACCATGGCAAAAGAAGAAAACAAGTCGGGAGGGTTGCTGTCCAAGGTGGTGCGTTTTGTGCGCCACCCGACCGTGAATTGGTCCGATTTGGAAAATCTCAACCAGGAAAGCGAAGAAAGCCAGTACAGCAAGCAGGCGCTCAAGGAGATGCTGGAGCGCAAGCGCCAGAACGACTTTGTGCGAAAGCGCGAGTTTGACCAGTTGCGCAAGCTGCGTCAGGCTCAGTTGTCCAAGATGGCAGTGACTGCCAGGGCTCCACTCGAGACGCCGACCCCGCTAGCGCCTTCCTCTTTTTTGCAGACTGCCCAAAGCTCCGTGCCGGGCGAGCGCGCAGAAACCATCAAGAAGATCGACGAGATCGAAGCGCAGATGGCCCAGCAATGGTGGCGCGGAAAGCTGGCTGCTGATGCCGCCACCATGCCGCTGCAACTGCCCGAGGGCGGTGGCAGCATGCCTTCGGTATTTAAAAGCCAGCCGCTTTCGATCAGCACACTGCCTCTGCTTCAGGATGTGTTGCCAAGCGATCTGGAACTGCCGCAATCGGGTCGGCAGGGCAATCCTGTTGCTTTGCCGGGCCTGCGGGGCGAGACAGACTTTTCGCCGGCATTTGCCACAACCGAGGTCTCTGCTCCCACCGATATCAATATGGTTCCGCCGTCCTTTGCGCGCTTCGAGCATGATGCCGCGCTGGAGGATGCTGCGATTGTCTTTGCCAGCGGTGACAGCGTCGCAGCCGAGACCAGTCTCAAGGCATTGATTGCCGAGCGTGCTCAGGATACGCCGGCACAGTTGCAGGTATGGCTGGCACTGCTGGACATGTATCGCGCAGCAGGCATGCAAGCTCAGTTTGAAGACGCTGCCATGGACTTTGTGGCGCGCTTCGGTCGTTCGGCCCCGCAATGGTTTGTGATGCCGCAGCAGGCGGGCAGGCTTAGCGAAACCGCGCCGGATGCCGCAGCAGTGCAGACCGGCTTTCGCTGGCAGGCTCCTGTGCGTTTGGATGAGCCTGGTTTCAAGGCGCTGCTGGCCAGCAAGGCGCGCAGCGCCGGCAGCTCGGTCATGGACTGGAGCGTTCTGGAAAGCCTCGACCCCGGCGTGAAGAAGCCGCTGCTGGATATGGCGCAGCGCTGGGCCGACGAAAAAGGATCACTGGTTTTTGCCGGTCACGAGAGATTGCTGGCGGTTCTCAGCAAGCACACCCCTTCCGGTGATCGCGCCGTCGATCAGGACTGGTGGTATTTGCGTCTGGCCATGCAGCGCCTGATGCATCTGCAGGACGAATTTGAGCTGACGGCGCTGGACTATTGCGTGACCTACGAGCTGTCGCCACCCTCATGGGAAGATCCGCTGTGCGCGTATGCGAACGAAGGGCAGGCGCAGAACCTGCGTGCCCAAGATAGCCGGCTCTTGGGGCCGGAGACGATTCAGCCCGGCATGCTCTGGAAGGAGCATCAGCCGCGTTTTGCGCTGCAAGGCGTGATCGACGGCGATGCACTGCCCTGGCTTGCCGAGGTTCAGGAAAAGGCCAAGCTTGGCGAAGCCATTGCCATTGACTGCTCGCGCCTGGTGCGCATGGACTTTGCTGCCGCAGGCTCGGTGCTGAACTGGGCTGCGCAGATGCAGGAGCTGGGTCACGTGTTGCAATTCAGTCAGTTGCACCAGTTGCTGGCGGTGTTCTTCAATGTTGTTGGCATTCAGGAACATGCTCAGGTGATTCCAAGACGGGACTAGCTCCCGAAGTGGCCATGCTGCCTCCCCTAAGGGGCTGCGTCTGTGGTGGGGAGTCTGGCCGTTTGAGGCGATATCCACAGCAAGCGCTGCAAATTTAATTTTTCTGGGCCCCTTGAGGTCGATCTTGCCTGCCCCCATCTGCGCTAGATGGAACAGTTTCACGGCACCACCATTTTGAGCGTGCGCCGCCAGACTCCCGAGGGCGTGCAAGTCGCCATCGGCGGTGATGGTCAGGTCACATTGGGCAATATCGTCATCAAGGGCACGGCGCGCAAGGTGCGCAAGCTCTATCACGGCAAGGTGCTGGCGGGCTTTGCGGGGGCAACCGCAGATGCCTTCACGCTGTTCGAGCGCTTCGAGGCCAAGCTGGAAAAACACCAGGGCAACCTGACCCGCGCCGCGATCGAGCTGACCAAGGAGTGGCGCACCGACCGTGTGCTGCGCAAGCTCGAAGCCATGCTGGCAGTAGCCGATGCGACGACCTCGCTAATCATTACCGGCAATGGCGACGTTCTGGAGCCCGAGCAGGGCATTGTGGCCATCGGCTCCGGCGGCGCCTATGCGCATTCCGCAGCCAAGGCCTTGCTCAACAACACCGAGCTGTCGGCCGAAGATGTGGTGCGCAAATCCCTGGCGATTGCCGGCGAGCTGTGCATCTACACCAATATGAATCACACGATCGAGACGCTGTAAGCGCTCGTCTATCCGAATTGATAGCTGCTGGCGCTTTATGGATAAGCGCCAGAGGCATATTTGACTGAGAATTCACATGTCTTCTGCCATGACTCCCCAGGAGATCGTCTCCGAGCTTGACAAGCACATCGTTGGCCAGCATGGTGCCAAGCGCGCGGTGTCGATTGCATTGCGCAATCGCTGGCGCCGCCAGCAGGTGCCCGAAGGCCTGCGCCAGGAAATCACACCGAAGAACATTCTGATGATCGGTCCCACGGGCGTGGGCAAGACGGAGATAGCGCGTCGCCTGGCAAAACTCGCCGATGCTCCCTTCATCAAGGTCGAGGCGACCAAGTTCACCGAAGTGGGCTATGTGGGCAAGGATGTGGACGCCATCATCCGCGATCTGGCCGAAGTTGCCGTCAAGCAGACGCGCGAGTCGGACATGAAGAAGATGCGCGCCCGCGCCGAAGATGCTGCCGAGGAGCGCATTCTCGATGTACTGATCCCGCAGGCCCGCACCGGCGAAGTACCGGCGGACAACACGGCGCGTCAGGTTTTCCGCAAGAAGTTGCGCGAAGGTCAGCTTGACGACAAGGAGATCGAGATCGACATCGCCGAGCAGATGCCTCAGGTGCAGATCATGGGCCCCCAGGGCATGGAAGAGATGGCCGAGCAGCTGCGCGGCATGTTCAGCCATATGGGCCAGGAAAAGCGCAAGACGCGCAAGCTCAAGATCGCCGAGGCCCTGAAGCTGTTGACCGATGAGGAAGCAGCAAAGATGGTCAACGAGGAAGACGTCAAGACCCGCGCCATTGCCAATGCCGAGCAAAACGGCATTGTCTTCATCGACGAAATCGACAAGGTGGCGACGCGCCAGGAAACCAGCGGCTCTGACGTCTCGCGCCAGGGCGTGCAGCGCGACCTGCTGCCCCTGGTCGAGGGCACCAGCGTCTCGACCAAGTATGGGGTGGTCAAGACCGATCACATTCTGTTCATCGCTTCGGGCGCTTTCCATCTGTCCAAGCCAAGCGATCTGATTCCCGAGCTGCAGGGGCGCTTTCCCATTCGCGTGGAACTGGAATCTCTGTCGGTACAGGACTTCGAGGCGATTCTGATGCAGACTCACGCCTCCCTGGTCAAGCAATATCAGGCGCTGCTGGCGACCGAAGGCGTGACCCTGGAGTTCAAGCCAGAGGGCATCACGCGTCTGGCAACGATTGCCTTTGACGTCAACGAGAGTACCGAAAACATCGGTGCACGGCGTCTGTCCACAGTGATGGAGCGTCTGCTTGACGAGGTCAGCTTCGATGCGGCCAAGCTTTCGGGTCAGACCGTGGTGATCGATGCTGCCTATGTGGATCAGCGCCTGCAGGTGCTGAGCAAGGATGAGGATCTGTCGCGCTTCATTCTTTGAAGAACCGAGCGCTTGAAGCGAGCTGCCCGCCTGTGCGGGCAGTTTGCATTTGTAGGAGAAGGTCGAGACTTAAATCAGTTCTTTCCATTGAATTGAATGGTTGCAATTGACGCCTCCTAATGAGAGTCCACTTGCATTGACTTTGCTAAGTGCTTGTAAAGGAAAGATATTTTCAGAATAAGGCTTTTCTTTTTCTCTCTAAGTGCTTGATTTCATTGCAAATAATTGTTCATTCGGGTTTGGATTCACCTTGAATTGCTGATACAGTGCAAAAAAGTGCAATTAAGTGGTGAAAGCTGCCCTCGTGCCCATTTTTGGGGAACGAGCGGCTCCAGATGACCGGAGTAACTTGCCGTGTTTCAAGGGGCGTCTTCGCTGAATCTCGATGGAAAGGGGCGGCTCTCAGTGCCGACCCGGCATCGTGACGCCCTTTTGTCCTTGGCTGAGGGGCAGGTCACTTTCACCAAGCATCCCGATGGCTGTCTGTTGCTGTTTCCGCGCCCCGAGTGGCTGCAGTTTCGCGAACGCGTCGCGCAACTGCCGATCACGGCTCAGTGGTGGAAGCGGATTTTTCTGGGCAATGCCATGGATGCGGAGATGGATGCAACCGGTCGGCTGCTGATTTCGCCCGAGTTGCGTGAGGCCACAGGTCTGACCAAAGAGGTCTTGATGCTGGGCATGGGGGCGCATTTCGAGGTCTGGGACAAGGCCACTTATGAAATGCGCGAAGCGGAAGCGCGCCAGCAACCGATGCCGGCGGCTTTCCAGGATTTTGTTTTGTAGGAAGTGCTTGTGAATCAGCCGTTGCAACATATCACCGTCTTGCTGGATGAGGCCGTGGACGCCCTGCTGGGTGGTGCCGCCGAGCCGCCCGCCGGCCAGTGGGTCGATGCGACGTTCGGTCGAGGTGGTCATTCCCGGCTCATTTTGCAAAGGCTGGGGCCGGACGGGCGCTTGATCGCGTTCGACAAAGACCCGGACGCAATTGCTGAGGCGGCGCGCATCACCGATGCGCGTTTTTCGATTCGGCATGAAGGATTTCGCCATCTGGGCGAACTGCCCGAAGGCAGTGTGCAAGGGGTGTTGATGGACCTGGGGGTGAGTTCGCCCCAGATCGACAACCCGGACCGGGGCTTCAGCTTCCGCTTTGACGGCCCCCTCGACATGCGCATGGACACCACGCGTGGTCAGAGCGTGGCCGAGTGGCTCGAAGATGCGGAAGTGCAGCAGATTGCGGAGGTGATACGTGACTACGGCGAAGAACGGTTTGCTGGCCCCATTGCAAAGGCGATTGTTGCTCGGCGCGAAAGCCAGGGCCCATTACGCACCACTGCCGAGCTGGCCCAACTCGTGGCTGGCGCGGTCAAGACCCGCGAGGCTGGGCAGAACCCGGCAACACGGACCTTCCAGGCTCTTCGGATTTTCATCAATGCCGAACTTCAGGAGCTTGAGCAAGCGCTAGAAGCCAGTCTGCGCGTGCTGGCCCCCGGCGGCCGTCTGGCCGTGATCAGCTTCCACTCGCTGGAAGATCGCATCGTCAAGCAGTTCATTGCCAAGCATTCCAAGGAGGTCTACGACCGCCGTGCACCGTTTGCGCCTCCCACGCCCATGCGTCTGAAGGCGCTGGAGCGCATCAAGCCCAGTGCTGCCGAGGTGGATGCCAATCCGCGCTCGCGCTCTGCCGTGATGCGCGTCGCAGAGCGCACCGAGGTGCCTGCATGATGTATCGCCATGCCGCTGCAAGCACGGTTGCGGGAGGGCTGCCATGCTGCGCATAAACCTGCTGCTGCTGCTGGCGGTCATGACCAGCGCCATTTTTCTGGTGCATACCCAGTATGAGTCGCGCCGCCTGTTCACCGAGCTGGACCGCGCCGAGGCAGAGGCGCGTCGGCTGGCGACGGATCAGCTGCGCCTGCAGGTGGAAAAACGCGCCCAGGCCACGCCTCAGCGCATCGAGACAGTGGCGCGAGAAAAGCTGCAGATGAAGCAGGCTTCTCAGGCGATTACGCAGTACGTGCATGAAACGGCTGCAGGAACTGCGCAATGACACGCAGCGTGCTCTATACCACCAGCCCTTTGCTGGCTTCGAAAACACCGCTGTGGCGCAGCAAGTTCATTGTGGCTGCGCTGGCGCTGGGTTTTGTGGGCCTGGGTGCGCGTGCAGCCTATGTGCAGGTCTTCGGCAACGACTTCTTCAAGCGTCAGGGTCTTGTGCGCTTTGCGCGTACTCTGGAGCTGCCAGCCAATCGTGGCCGTTTGCTGGATCGCAACGGCCTGATTCTTGCGTCCAGCGTGCCAGCGGCCAGTATCTGGGCTATTCCCGAGGACGTGGATCTGAAGGATCCTGAAGTCCAGCAAAAGCTCAAGGAGGTGGCACGCCTCATGGACATGCCGCTGCGCTCCCTGATGGAGAAGCTGGATGTCGAGGACAAGACCTTTGTCTGGGTCAAGCGTCAGCTGGACTGGGACGTGGGCCAGAAGATCGTGGCGCTCAATATCAAGGGCATCTACAACCGCAAGGAATACAAGCGCCAGTACCCCGAAGGGGAGTCTGCGGCGCATATCGTGGGTTTCACCAATGTGGAAGACCATGGTCAGGAGGGCATGGAGTTGGCGTTCGACAAGGAACTAGCCGGCAAGGCTGGTTCGCGTCGTGTGATCAAGGATCGTCTGGGCCGCGTGGTGGAGGGCGTGGGCGATGAAGTGCCGCCTCAGGACGGTCAGGATATTCAGCTGTCCATTGACAGCAAGGTCCAGTACTACGCCTACCAGAAACTCAAGCAGCAGGTCGAGACCTTCAAGGCCAAGGCAGGCAGCGTGGTGGTCATGGATGCGCACACCGGCGAGTTGCTGGCCCTGGCGAACTATCCCAGCTATGACCCCGGCCACCGCAAGAACCTGACGGGCGAGCAGCTGCGCAATCGCGCGCTGACCGACACCTTCGAGCCGGGTTCGACCATGAAGCCCATCACGGTGGCCGCCGCCCTGGAGCTCAAGCGTGTCAAGCCGAGCACCATCATCGATACCGCACCGGGCCGCTACACGGTGACGGGCTCCACCATCACCGACACGCACAACTACGGCGCGCTGACGGTGGAGGGTGTGATCCAGAAGTCCAGCAACGTGGGCGCAACCAAGGTGGCGCAAAAGCTCTCAGCCCAGGAAATGTGGGAGTACTTCAGTGCGCTGGGCTTCGGCCAGAAGCCTCAGATCCAGTTCCCGGGCGCGGTCTCGGGTCGTCTGCGTGCCTGGAAGACCTGGAAGCCTATCGAGCAGGCCACCATGTCCTATGGCTATGGCCTGTCGGCCTCCCTGTTCCAGATGGCACGTTCCTACACCGTGTTCTCCAACGACGGCAACGTCATTCCCTCGACGATTCTGAAAACAAGCGAGCCTCCCGTGGGCGTGCGTGTGATCTCCAAGGAAAACGCCGAGGCGGTGCTGCACATGCTGCGTCTTGCTGCCGGCCCAGGCGGTACCGGCCAGAAGGCCCAGGCCGAGGGCTACACCATTGGCGGCAAGTCGGGCACTGCCCGCAAGCAGGTGGGCAAGAGCTATGCCGCGGGCAAGTACCGCGCCTGGTTCACGGGCATTGCTCCCATCGACAAGCCGCGCATCATCGTTGCCGTGATGGTGGACGAGCCTACGACAGGTTCCTACTACGGCGGCACGGTGGCCGGCCCGGTGTTTGCGGACGTGGTCCAGCAGACATTGCGTTTCATGGGCGTTCAGCCCGACAAGGAAGTCAAGCCTCAGATCGTGGCTGCACCCGCTGAGGAGCCTGTGCTATGAGCACCCCCATTCAAATCCTGAACAATGCAGCCGAGGCCGTTGCCTGGCTGCGCAGCCGCGTGCAGGGTGACCTGCAGACCGATAGTCGCAAGGTCAAGGCAGGCGATGCCTTTGTCGCCTGGCCCGGAGCTGCCACTGATGGCCGAGCCTATGTGGGCAAGGCACTGGAGCAGGGCGCCGCTGCCGTGCTGGTGGAGGCCGAAGGCCTGCAGGCCTTCGATCTGAGCGGTGGCCGTATTGCAGCTCTCAAGGGTCTGAAGGCCGCGACGGGACTGATTGCCGACCAATGGTTTGCACATCCCAGCGGCGAGCTCGACGTGCTGGCCGTGACCGGCACCAATGGCAAGACCACCACCGCCTGGTGGCTGGCGCATGCGCTCTCTAAAGTGACGCTGAACGCGCGCACCGGCTGTGCGCTGGTGGGCACCCTGGGTGTGGGCGTACCGCCTGCGCTGGAGTCGACGGGCATGACCACCCCGGACCCGGTGCTGCTGCAGCGCGTGTTCCGCAGCTACGCCGACCAGGGCCTCGCGGCCTGCGCCATCGAGGCATCGTCCATCGGCATCGTCGAGCATCGCCTGGACGGCAGCAAGATTCGCGTGGCCCTGTTCACCAATTTCACGCAGGACCATCTGGACTACCACGGCAGCATGGATGCCTACTGGCAGGCCAAGGCCCAGTTGTTCGACTGGCCCGGCCTGCCGGCGGCTGTGGTCAATATCGATGACGCACACGGCGCCAGGCTCTGGGCCAGGCTGCAGGGCCGTGCGATGGATGTCTGGAGTGTTTCCATTCAAGGACCTGCGCGACTGCAGGCCAAGGACATCGGACTGGGCGACGAAGGCCTGAGCTTTACCGTGCTGGAAGCCGGTCACAGCCTGCGCATGAATACGCGTCTGGTCGGCCAGTACAACGTCTCCAATCTGCTGGGGGTGCTGGCCACGCTGCGCTGCCTGGGACTGACGCTGGAGCAGGCCGTGCAGGCCTGTGCAGATCTGGAGCCCGTGCCCGGTCGCATGCAGCAGATCGTCAAGCCTGGCCTGCCTCTGGTGGCCGTGGACTATGCCCATACCCCCGATGCGCTGGAAAAAGCCCTGCGCGCCTTGCAGCCTGCAGCGCGCCAGCGCCAGGGCAAGCTGTGGTGCGTGTTTGGCTGCGGTGGTGACAGGGACAACAGCAAGCGCCCGCTGATGGGGCAGGCCGCACAGGCGAATGCTGACGGCGTTTTCGTCACCAGCGACAACCCGCGCAGTGAGGTGCCCGAAAGCATCATCGACCAGATTCTGGCCGGCATGCAGGCGGGCGAGACATTGCATGTTCAGGCCGACCGCGCGGCGGCCATTGCCCAAGCCATTGCCCGTGCCGATGCGCGCGATGTGGTGCTGATTGCCGGCAAGGGACATGAGGACTATCAGGAGACGAAGGGCGTGCGCCATCCGTTCTCCGACATGGCTGAGGCGCACAAGGCGCTCGCAGCCCGCGAAGGAAAGATTCGGTCATGATGACCCTGGTAAAAGCGCTGGAGCTGATCCAGACGCATATCCCCCAAGCCCGCCTGGTCGGCAACGGCCAGCTGGAGCTGGCACGCGTGCACACCGATACGCGCACGTTGCAGCACGGGGACTTGTTCGTGGCCCTGAAGGGCGAGCGTTTTGACGCCCATGATTTTCTGCCGCAAGCGCAGGCCGCCGGTGCTGTGGCGGCCATTGCCAGCCATGGGCTGGAAGCCGCAGGCATGGCCGGAATCGAAGTGCCAGATACGCTGCTGGCATTGGGCGCGTTGGCACGAGCATGGCGTGCACAGTTCGATCTACCCTTGATTGCCGTGACCGGCAGCAATGGCAAGACCACGGTCACGCAGATGATCGCGTCCATCCTGCGTGCGCACGTGGGCGGGCAGGGCGAGGCAGCACTGGCCACGCGCGGCAATTTCAACAACTCCATCGGCATGCCGCTGAACCTGCTGCGCATGAGCGGCGCACATCGCATTGCGGTGCTGGAGATGGGCATGAACCACCCCGGCGAGATTGCCGAGCTGGCTGCCATCGGCCAGCCCACGGTGGCCCTGGTCAACAACGCCCAGCGCGAACACCAGGAGTTCATGGGCACGGTGGAAGCCGTTGCGCGTGAAAACGGTTCGGTGCTGAGCTTTCTGCCCCGTGACGGGGTGGCCATCTTCCCTGCAGGAGATGAATACACACCGCTGTGGACGGAGCTGAGCGCCGGTCGCCCAAATCTGATGTTCGGCGAGGCCGCTGATGGGGCCCAGGTTTTTGCTGGCGATGTGGTCTGGGCCAATGGAGCCTGGAGCTTTGCACTGAATACGCCGCAGGGCGTGGCTGCGGTGCAGCTGCATATTGCCGGCCGCCACAATGTGCGCAACGCACTGGCCGCGGCTGCCTGTGCCCATGCCGCTGGTGTGTCTCTGGCGGCCATTGCGAAGGGGCTGTCCGGCTTCGAGCCCGTGACCGGCCGCTCGCGTGCGCTGGCCGTGCAGATCAATGGTCAAGGCGTTACGGTGGTCGACGACACCTATAACGCCAATCCCGATTCTGTGGCTGCTGCCATTGCTGTGCTGGCCGAGCTGCCCGCACCGCAGTTGCTGGTGCTGGGCGATATGGGGGAGGTGGGCGATAACGGCCCGCAGTTCCATGCCGAGGCCGGCGCGCTGGCGCAGCAGGCAGGTATTGCCCATTTCTTTGCTCTGGGTGACCAGAGCGCGTTTGCTGCCTCTGCCTTTGGCAGTGGTGCTCAGTATTTTGATAGCATGGCCGCCCTTCAGCAGGCGGTGTGCGCAGTTTTACCCAAAGTAGGTAGTGTTTTGGTCAAGGGTTCGCGGTTCATGAAGATGGAGCAAGTGGTGCAGAGCATTGAGGCCTGCGCAGACAAGAAGCAGGGCAACTGCGGGGAGGCCGCATGCTGCTGATGCTGGCTCAATGGCTGCAGGGTATCTCGCCGGAGTTCGGCTTCCTGCGCGTCTTCCAGTACCTGACGCTGCGCGCCGTGCTGGCTGCCGTCACCGCCTTGCTGATCGGCCTGATCGTCGGCCCCAGGGCGATTCGCATGCTGACCGCACTCAAGATCGGTCAGCCCGTGCGTGGCTACGGCATGGAGACCCATCTGGTCAAAAGCGGCACGCCCACCATGGGCGGTGTGCTGATTCTGTTCTCGATTGCCGTGTCCACCCTGCTGTGGTTTGACCTGTCCAACCGCTTTGTCTGGATCGTGCTGCTGGTCACGCTGGGCTTCGGTGCGATTGGCTGGGTGGACGACTGGCGCAAGGTCGTCAACAAGGACCCCGAGGGCATGCGCTCGGGCGAGAAGTATTTCTGGCAGTCCGTCATTGGTCTGCTGGCCGCCCTGTATCTGGTGTTCTGCATCTCCGAGAACAGCAATGCCGAGGTGTTTGCGCTGTTCGTCTCCTGGGTGCAGTCGGGCTTTTCCATGGACCTGCCGCCCAAGGCCGGCCTGATGGTGCCCTTCTTCAAGGAAGTCAGCTACCCGCTGGGCGTTCTGGGCTTCATCGTCATGACCTATCTGGTCATCGTGGGCGCCAGCAATGCCGTGAACCTGACCGATGGCCTCGACGGTCTGGCCATCATGCCCGTCATCATGGTGGGCACGGCGCTGGGCATCTTCGCCTATGTGACCGGCAACGCCACCTATGCGCGCTATCTGCTGTTTCCCAGCATCCCCGGCACGGGCGAGCTGATGGTGTTCTGCGGCGCCATGGCGGGTGCCGGTCTGGCCTTTCTCTGGTTCAACGCGCACCCCGCCCAGGTCTTCATGGGCGATGTGGGCGCGCTGGCGCTGGGCGCCGCTCTGGGCACGATTGCCGTGATCGTGCGCCAGGAAATCGTGCTGGCCGTGATGGGCGGCATCTTTGTGGCGGAAGCCATTTCGGTGATGCTGCAGGTGACTTACTTCAAGTACACCAAGAAGCGCTATGGAGAGGGTCGCCGCCTGCTGAAGATGGCGCCGCTGCACCACCACTTTGAAAAGAGCGGCTGGAAAGAGACCCAGGTCGTGATCCGCTTCTGGATCATCACCATGCTGCTGTGCCTGCTGGGCCTGTCCACCCTGAAGCTGAGGTAATCGCCATGCAAGACGAAGACCTCAAGCTCGATGATCAGGTTCTGCTGCCGGAAGTGGAATCGGGTGCTATGCAAACGCAAGCATCTTCCGTTGATCTGCAAAGCGCTTCAGATGAAAACATGTCTGAAGTGATTCAGGAGCAAGCGCAAGACGCTCCTGAAATAGAAGCGTCTGTCATCATCGCCAAGACCTTGGATGCCGAGCCGGTGCCCGATATCTCCACCTTGACGGCAGCCAGGGACGCGGCCGCCTTTGTGGCACAGATCTTTGCCGACCCCAGCATCTCCGACGCGGCCGACGCCGAAGTGACTGCCGCCGAGCCGCAGCCCGAAGCCGAGCAGCAGGAGGTGGTGGAGCTGCCGCCCGTCCCCGTGCATTGGCCGCAAGGCGCGGCGCAGCACTTGCAGGGGCAGCGCGTGCTGATTCTGGGCCTGGGCATCTCGGGCATTGCCATGGCCCGCTGGTGCGTGCGTGCCGGAGCCGAGGTCACGGTGGCCGACACGCGTGAAGCCCCTCCCTATCTGTCCGCGCTGCAGACCGAGCTGCCCGGTGCGCGCTTTGTCGCAGGCGAATTCACGGCGGCTCTGGTCGACGGCCAGAGCCTGAGCTCCGTCTATCGTTCGCCGGGCCTGAGCCCGGCCAGCGTGGCGCCGGTCTTCAATGCTGCGCGCAGCATCGGCCTGCCCACGGGGGGCGAGCTGGACCTGTTTGCCTTTGCGCTCAAGGGCCTGCGCGAGGCTCATGGCTATGCGCCCAAGGTGCTGGGCATCACCGGCACCAATGGCAAGACCACGGTCACCTCGCTGACCGGTCAACTGCTGGAGCATGGCGGATTGAGCGTGGGCGTGGCCGGCAATATCGGTCCCACGCTGCTCGACACCCTGTCCGGGCGCATCGATGCCGAGACTCTGCCCCAGGCCTGGGTGCTGGAGCTGTCCAGCTTTCAGCTCGACGACTGCCGCGGCTTCGAGCCCACGGCAGCCACGGTGCTCAATATCACCCAGGACCATCTGGACTGGCATGGCGGCATGCAGGCCTATGCCGATGCCAAGGCCCATGTCTTCGGCGAGCAGGCTCTGATGGTCCTCAACCGCGAAGACCCCGTCGTCATGGCCATGCTGCCCGCACCCGTGGCGGTGCCCGGCAAGCGCGGCAAGACGTTCCAGCGTGCCCATGTCACCTTTGGCGGCGACATGCCGCGCCGCCCCGGCGACTTCGGTCTGGAGGTGGTCAACGGCATGACATGGCTGGTGCGCGCCCATGAGGCCGACGAAACCAGCAAGGGCAAGAACGTCGACGATCTGCACATCGTGCGCCTGATGCCCGCCGATGCGCTGCGCATCCGCGGCCGCCATAACGCCATCAATGCGCTGTCGGCCCTGGCGCTGGCGACCGGCGCGGGATGCACGCTGGCACCGCTGCTCTACGGTCTGCGCGAATACCGGGGCGAGCCGCACCGCGTGCAGCCCGTGGGTCGGGTGGGCGATGTCGAATACTTTGACGACAGCAAGGGCACGAATGTGGGCGCCACCGTGGCCGCCCTCATGGGCCTGGGGCCGGACCACCGCATCGTGGTGATTCTGGGGGGGCTGGGCAAGGGCCAGGACTTCGCCCCGCTGGCCGCGCCCGTCTCGCGCTATGTGCGCGCGGCCGTGCTGATCGGCCAGGATGCGCCGCTGATTCGCGAGGCACTGGGCGACACCGGCGTGAGCCTGATCGATGCCGCAAGCATGCAGGACGCCGTGCAGCAGGCTGCACGCCTGGCCCATGCCAATGACGCGGTGCTGCTCTCGCCCGCCTGCGCGAGCATGGACATGTTCAAGGACTATGCGGACCGCGCCCACCAGTTTGTGGAAGCGGTGCGCGAGCTGGCGCTTGAAGCCGGCCAGCAACTGGAGGACGGCGCATGACAGCCGCCTTCCTGACCAGCCTCTCCGGTCGCATGCGCTCGTGGTTCCGCACGGTCGGGGACAAGCCCATCGACGTGCTGCCAGTGCGCGTGGGCGGGCCGCTGTACGACCGTCCTACTCGTACTCCGGCAAGCGTACTGGGGCTGGATCAGGCATTGATCTGGGTGGTCATCGCCTTGCTGTCCTGGAGTCTGGTCATGGTGTATTCGGCATCGATTGCGATGCCCGACAACCCGCGCTTCGGCAAGATCGAGCCCTATCACTTTCTGCTGCGCCACACCATGTCGATAGGCATGGCCTTTGTGGCTGCGCTGCTGGCCTTCCAGGTGCCCATGAATGTCTGGGAGAAGGTGGCGCGCAAGCTGTTTCTGATCTCCATCGTGTTGCTGGTGGCGGTGCTGATCCCGCATGTGGGCACGGTGGTCAACGGCGCGCGTCGTTGGCTGTCGCTGGGCATCATGAACTTCCAGCCTTCCGAGCTGGCCAAGTTCTCCATCCTGATCTACGCGGCCGACTACATGGTGCGCAAGATGGAGGTCAAGGAGCGCTTCTTCCGCGCCGTGCTGCCCATGGGCCTGGCCGTGGTCGTGGTGGGCGTGCTGCTGCTGGCCGAGCCCGACATGGGGGCCTTCATGGTGATCGTCGTGATCTCCATGGGCATTCTGTTCCTGGGTGGCGTGAACGCGCGCATGTTCTTCATCATCGCGCTGCTGGTGGTGCTGGCCTTCGGCATGATCATCGCCACATCGGAGTGGCGCCGTGAACGTATTTTTGCCTACCTCGATCCCTGGGATGAGAAGCATGCGCTGGGCAAGGGCTACCAGCTCTCGCATGCGCTGATTGCCATCGGGCGGGGCGAGATCTTTGGCGTGGGCCTGGGCCGCAGCGTGGAAAAGCTGCACTGGCTGCCTGAGGCGCATACCGACTTTCTGCTGGCCGTGATCGGCGAAGAATTTGGTCTGGTCGGCCTGCTGCTGATTGCTGCCGTCTTCTTCTGGTTGACCCGCCGCATCATGCTGATCGGCCGTCAGGCCATCGCGCTGGACCGTGTCTTTGCCGGGCTGGTGGCCGAGGGCGTGGCGATCTGGATGGGCTTCCAGGCCTTTATCAACATGGGTGTGAATCTGGGCGCCTTGCCAACCAAAGGCCTGACTTTGCCGTTAATGAGCTTTGGCGGTTCGGCTATTTTGATGAATTTGATTGCGATAGCTGTGGTGCTCCGAGTCGACTACGAAAACAAGCTGCTGATGAAGGGAGGCCACGCATGAGCCTGCTCATCAAGCCAAACAAGCCGCGCACGGCACTGGTGATGGCCGGTGGTACCGGCGGTCATATCTTCCCCGGTCTGGCCGTGGCACAGGAGCTGCGCTCGCGCGGCTGGAATGTGCACTGGTTGGGCGCGCCCGGCTCCATGGAGTCGCGCATCGTGCCGCCCCAGGGCTTCGCACTGGAGCTCATCGAATTTGGCGGCGTGCGCGGCAAGGGGCTCAAGACCCTGGTGCAACTGCCGTTCAGGCTGGCGAAGGCCTTCTCGCAGGCGCGTGCCGTGATGAAGCGCGTGCAGCCCGATGTGGTCATCGGTCTGGGCGGTTACCTCACCGTGCCCGGTGGCCTGATGGCTGCCGCTTCGGGTGTGCCCGTGGTTCTGCACGAGCAGAACTCCGTGGCTGGCATGGCCAACAAGGTTGTGGCCAAGGTGGCCAAGCGCGTGTTCACGGCTTTTCCCAAGGTATTTGCCAAGGGGGAGTGGGTGGGCAATCCGCTGCGTCAAGCGTTTCTGGAGCAGGCCGAGCCTGCCCAGCGCTTTGCTGGCCGTAGCGGCCCGCTCAAGCTGCTGGTGGTGGGCGGCAGTCTGGGAGCCAGGGCGCTCAATGAGATCGTGCCCCAGGCTCTGGCCCTGATACCCGCCGAGCAACGCCCCGTGGTGCTGCACCAAAGCGGCACGGCCCAGATCGATGCGCTGCGCGCCAACTATCAGGCTGCTGGCGTACAGGCCGAGCTGACCCCTTTCATCGACGACACGGCCAAGGCCTTTGCGGATGCCGATCTCGTCGTCTGCCGTGCCGGTGCCAGCACCGTGACCGAGATCGCCGCTGTAGGGGCGGCAGCGGTCTATGTGCCCTTCCCGGCTGCGGTGGATGACCACCAGACCAGCAATGCCCGCTTCCTGGTGGATGCCGGTGGCGGTTGGTTACAGCCTCAAAGTACTTTGAGCGCCCAAGGGTTGGCGGAAATGCTACAAAATATGCAGCGTGCGACGCTGTTGGAGCGCGCTGAACTCGCGAAGAAAATGCAAAAGACTGATGCCACCGCGAAGGTGGTCGCCGCTTGTGAGGAGTTGGCAGCATGAAACACGCCATTCATCACATTCACTTTGTCGGTATTGGCGGCGCCGGCATGAGCGGTATTGCAGAGGTTCTGCACAACCTGGGTTACGCCATTTCAGGCTCGGATTTGGCTGACAGCGCCACGCTGCGCCGCCTGGCGGGCCTGGGCATCAAGACCTTTGTCGGTCACGCGGCCGAGAACGTTGTTGGCAGCGATGCCGTGGTGACATCCACGGCCGTGCAGGGCGACAACCCCGAGGTCCTGGCTGCGCGCGAGAAAAAGATTCCTGTGGTTCCTCGTGCACTGATGCTCGCCGAGCTGATGCGTTTCAAGCAGGGCATCGCCATTGCCGGCGCGCATGGCAAGACCACCACCACCAGCCTGGTGACCAGTGTGCTGGCCGAGGCCGGTCTGGACCCCACCTTCGTGATCGGCGGCAAGCTCAACAGCGCAGGCGCGAATGCCAAGCTGGGTCAGGGCGACTACATCGTGGTCGAGGCTGACGAGTCCGACGCCTCCTTCCTGAACCTGCTGCCTGTGATGGCCGTCGTCACCAATATCGACGCCGATCACATGGAAACCTACGGCCATGACTTCGGCCGTCTCAAGCAGGCTTTTGTCGACTTCTTGCATCGCATGCCGTTTTACGGGCGTGCCATTCTCTGCGTCGACAGCCCTGCCGTGCGCGAGATCCTGCCCAAGCTGGCGCGCCCTGTCACGACCTACGGCTTTGCCGAAGATGCCCAGGTGCGCGCCGTGAACGTGCGTGCCGAAGCCGGCCGCATGCGCTTTACCGTGCGCCGCCAGAACGGCCAGAGCTACCCCGATCTGGAGGTCGTGCTGAGCCTGCCAGGCGAGCACAACGTGCTCAACGCCCTGTCTGCCGTGGCGGTGGCCATGGAGCTCGAGATCTCCGACGAGGCGCTGCTGCGCGCCTTGGAAGGCTTCAAGGGTGTGGGACGGCGCTTCCAGCGTTATGGCGAGCTGCCGGCTGCCAATGGCGGCACCTTCACCGTCATCGACGACTATGGTCATCACCCCGTGGAAATGGCTGCCACGCTGGCTGCGGCACGCGGTGCCTTCCCGGGCCAGCGCCTGGTGCTGGCCTTCCAGCCGCACCGCTACAGCCGCACGCGCGACTGTTTCGAGGACTTCGTGAAGGTCATCGGCAGCGCCGATTCCGTGCTGCTGGCCGAGGTCTATGCCGCGGGTGAGGCCCCCATCGTGGCTGCCGACGGTCGATCCCTGGCTCGCGCCTTGCGTGTGGCAGGCAAGGTCGAGCCTGTATTTGTGGAAAACATTGCCGATATGCCGGCAGCCATCGCTGCCAATGCGCAAGCGGGCGATGTATTGCTGTGCATGGGGGCCGGGTCGATTGGCGCCGTGCCTGGAAAATTGGTTGAAATGCTTCAGAAACAAGAGCTGGCTGCGCCCGCAGGGAGCGCGCAATGAGCATGTTTGGTACAAATATCGACGTGAAGTCACTGGGCAAGGTCGCCGTGCTTATGGGCGGTCGCTCGTCCGAGCGCGAGGTCTCGCTGATGTCCGGCACTGGCGTGCTGGCCGCATTGCAGTCCAAGGGTGTCGATGCCCACAAGTTCGACCCTGCCGAGCAGGGCCTGGACCAGCTCAAGGTGCAAGGCTTTGATCGCTGCTTCATCGCGCTGCATGGCCGCTACGGCGAGGACGGCACGGTGCAGGGCGCGCTGGAGTTGCTGGACATCCCCTATACGGGTTCGGGCGTGATGGCTTCCAGCATCGCCATGGACAAGATCATGACCAAGCGCATCTGGCGCTTTGAAGGCCTGCCAACGCCGGACTGGCGCATGGTCGATTCGGCCGAAGCCACCCGTGACGCATTGCAGGCCCTGGGCGCTCCCATGATCGTCAAGCCCGCACGCGACGGATCCAGCATCGGCCTGACCAAGGTGATGAATGCCGACGAATGCGCCAAGGCCTACGAGCTGGCGGCCCAATACGACGCAGAAGTGCTGTGCGAGCAGTTCATTGCCGGTGACGAGACCACCTGCCCCGTGCTGGGCACGGGAGCCAAGGCCGCTGCGCTGCCCGTGATCCGAATCGTTGCGCCCGAAGGCAACTACGACTACCAGAACAAGTACTTCACAGATACCACACAGTACCACTGCCCTAGCGGCCTGCCGGCTGCCGAGGAGGCCGAGATCCAGCGCATTGTGGAAAAAGCCTTCCGCACCCTGGGCTGTCGTGGCTGGGCGCGTGCCGACATCATGATTCGCGCCAGCGACCGCAAGCCTTTCTTGCTGGAGATCAATACCTCTCCAGGCATGACGGGGCATTCTCTCGTCCCCATGGCTGCGCGCGCCTCCGGCGTGAGCTACGAAAACCTGTGCCTTGGCATTCTGGCCATGAGCACGCTGGATGGAGAAGCGGAGCTGCCATGAACCGCAACCACCCCACAGCCGTCGTCCCGTTCGACGTCAAGCTCATGAACATCACTGCCACGGTGATGTTCATGGGCTGCTTGACGGCGTGCGTGATGGCTGTGGGGTGGTGGTTGATGCGAACTCCGGCCTTCAATATCGGCCGCATCGTGGTGGAAGGCGAGCTGGTGCATAACAACGCCGTGACGCTGCGTGCCAATGTGGCGCCAGTGCTCAAAGGCAACTTCTTCACGGTGGACCTGAAGGCGGCTCAGCACGCATTCGAGCAAGTGCCCTGGGTGCAGGAGGCGCAGGTGCGCCGCGAGTATCCGAACGGCTTGCGCGTTGCGCTCAAGGAGCATGTGGCCGAGGCCTTCTGGGGGGCCGAGACCGGTACCGGTCTGGTCAACAAGGCCGGTGAAGTGTTCGAAGCCAATCTGGGCGAACTGGACCGCGAAGGTCTGCCCCGTCTGCAAGGCCCCGAGGGCTCGGCCCCGCGTGTTCTGCAGATGTATCGAGCGCTGGAGCCGGCCTTGAAGCCGCTCGATGTGGCACTGGACAGCCTGACTCTGGATGCGCGTGGCAGTTGGACGCTGGTGCTGGACAACGATGCGCTGCTGGAACTGGGCGGCGGCACCACCGAAGACATATTGCAGCGCGTGCAGCGCTTTGTGCGCACGCTGCCTCAGATCACCTCTCAATACAAGCGCTCGGCTGCGGCACTGGAGTCTGCAGACCTGCGTTACGAAGACGGCTATGCCTTGCGACTCAAGGGCGTGACCACTGGAACCTCCGCGCCGGCAACTGCTGCCAGGGCCAGACGATGAGCGGGAGCAGGGGAACAGACATGCAAGGCGCACACAAAGACAAGACAGAACCTACCGGGGGCGGAAGCTGATATGGCAAGAGAATACAAGGATGTGATTGTTGGGCTGGATATCGGCACGGCCAAGGTCATGGCGGTGGTGGCCGAGGTCATGTCCAATGGCGAGCTCAAGCTGGCAGGGTTGGGCGTAGCCCCCAGCAACGGCTTGAAGCGCGGCGTGGTCGTGAACATCGATGCGACCGTGCAAAGCATCCAGCAGGCGCTCAAAGAGGCCGAGCTGATGGCGGATTGCAAGATTCAGCGAGTGTGCACCGGCATTACGGGCAGTCATATCCGCGGCCTGAATTCCAGCGGCATGGTGGCCATCAAGGACAAGGAAGTCTCGTCCACCGATATGGCCCGCGTGATGGAAACCGCCAAGGCCATCAATATCTCGTCCGACCAGCGTCTGCTGCTGGTCGAGGCGCAGGAGTTTGTCATCGACGGCCACGAGGTGCGCGAGCCCATCGGCATGAGCGGCATTCGCCTTGAAGCCAAGATCCATATCGTGACCGGCGCCCAGAGCGCGGCCGAGAACATCATCAAATGCGTGCGCCGCTGCGGCCTGGAAGTCGAGCAGTTGCTGCTCAACCCGCTGGCATCGGCCCAGGCCGTGCTGACCGACGACGAGCGCGAGCTGGGAGTGGCCGTGGTGGATATCGGCGCGGGCGCGACCGATGTGGCCATCTTCACCGGCGGTGCGATTCGCCACACGGCCGTGATCCCGATTGCCGGTGACCTGATCACCAGCGACATCGCCATGGCCCTGCGTACCCCCACCAAGGATGCCGAGGACATCAAGGTCGAGAGCGGCTATGCCAAGCAGTTGCTGGCCGATCCCGATGCCCAGGTCGAAGTGCCGGGCCTGGGCGACCGCAGCCCGCGCATGATCAGCAAGCAGGCCCTGGCCGGCGTGATCGAGCCCCGCGTGGAAGAGATCTTCTCGCTGGTGCAGCAGGTCATCCGAGAATCGGGCTACGAAGAAGTACTGTCCTCGGGCATCGTGCTCACGGGCGGTAGCGCCGTCATGCCCGGGATGATCGAGTTGGGCGAAGACATCTTCCTCAAGCCCGTGCGTCGCGGGCTTCCCAAATATTCCGGTGCGCTGGCCGACATGGTCGCCCAGCCCCGTGCCGCCACGGTGATGGGCCTGCTCGATGAAGCACGCCTGGCACGTCTGCGTGGCTACAAGGTGGCCCAGAAGAGCGGTTCCATGAAGACCGCTTTTGGCCGGTTCAAAGACTTCATCGTGGGGAACTTCTGATATGAGCACTTATCGCATGTTCATCACCGGACCACCACAGATGGATTTTTCGCGGTATCGACGACGAAGACCGCGAAGACCTCAAGAGTTCGAAATTTCTTTTCCACAGCAGCGACCAACCACCAACAGAGAACAGGAGCACCACCATGCCTATCGACATGATTGAAACCGAAGAATTCAACCAAGGCACGCAGATCAAGGTGATCGGCGTCGGCGGCGGCGGCGGCAATGCCGTCGACCACATGATCGAACGCAGCGTCCAGGGCGTCGAATTCATTACGGCCAATACCGATGCTCAAGCTCTGTTGCGCAGCCGCGCTCACCGCACCATCCATCTGGGTGGCAGCGGCCTGGGTGCCGGCAGCAAGCCCGACAAGGGTCGCGATGCTGCGGAAGCTGCTGTGGAAGATATTCGCGCTGCCATCGAAGGCGCGCACATGCTCTTCATTACGGCAGGCATGGGTGGTGGTACGGGTACCGGTGCATCGCCTGTGATCGCACGAGTGGCCAAGGAAATGGGCATTCTGACGGTGGGTGTGGTGACCAAGCCTTTCGAGTGGGAAGGTGGTCGCCGCATGCAGAACGCTGACGCCGGCCTGGCCGAGCTGGAAGCGAATGTGGACTCGCTGATCGTTGTGCTCAACGAAAAGCTGCTCGATGTGCTGGGCGACGATATCTCCCAGGACGAGGCTTTTGCCCATGCCAACGACGTTCTGAAGAACGCCGTGGGCGGCATTGCCGAAATCATCAACGAGTACGGCCATGTGAACGTCGACTTCGAAGACGTGCGCACCGTGATGGGCGAGCCAGGCAAGGCCATGATGGGCACGGCCAAGGCTGCTGGTCCCGATCGTGCCCGCATCGCCGCCGAGCAGGCCGTGGCCTGCCCGCTGCTGGAAGGCATCGATCTGTCCGGCGCCAAGGGCGTGCTGGTGCTGGTGACCGCCGCCAAGGGCAGCCTGAAGCTGTCCGAGTCGCGTCTGGCCATGTCCACCATCAACGCCTACGCGTCTCCCGATGCGCATGTGATCTATGGCGCAGCCTACGATGACTCGCTGGGCGACGAGATCCGCGTGACCGTGGTGGCCACCGGCCTGTCGCGTCCCAATGTGCGTCGCCAGAACATCCAGGTGGTGCAGGGCGGTCTGCGTACTGGTACCGACAACGTGGCCGTGGGCCTGCCTCCCCTGGGCGGCATGGAATACGGCACGGCCAACACCAATGTGCCCAGCGTCTGGCGCACCAACCGCACCCAGGCTTCGGAGCGTGTGAGCGCTCTGGCATCTGGCGGCATGGATGATGTGGAGATCCCGGCCTTCCTGCGCAAGCAGGCGGACTGACAGCCCGACACCCCCTGAGCGGCTGCGCCGCTTCCCCCTCTCTCGCTTCGCAGGAGGGGGACGACGCCATCGCTGCGGGGGCGGCCCTTGCTCGGCATCTCTGAGTTGGTGCTCGCCAGTATTTGAGAGGTCAGCTGCAAAGGCCTTTGGTTCGTTAAGGACTGAAGGCCCATCAGTTCGCTGTATCGCAGCGATTAAGACAACCCTGGGTCGGTGTAAGCCGGCTCGGGGTTGTCCCATTTAAAATACCAGCATGCTTCAGCAACGTACCATCAAGACCATTTCCCGTGCCGTAGGCGTGGGCCTGCACAGCGGCCAGCGTGTCGAGTTGACGCTGCGCCCTGCCCAGCCTGATACCGGCATCGTGTTTCGTCGCGTGGACTTGCCCGAGCCTGTGGATATCCCCATTTCCGCCGAGGCAGTGACCGATACGCGCATGGCCTCCACCATTGGCAGCGGCGGCGCCAAGGTGCATACGGTAGAGCACCTGATGTCGGCCATCGCCGGTCTGGGAATCGACAACCTCTATGTGGACATCACTGCCGAAGAAGTGCCGATTCTCGATGGTTCCTCGTCCTCGTTCGTTTTTCTGCTGCAAAGCGCAGGAATCGAATTGCAGAGGGCTCCCAAGCGCTTCATCCGCATCAAGAGCCCGATCGAGGTGCGCGAAGGTGAAGGCCAGAACCTCAAATGGGCACGCTTCGATCCCTACCACGGCTTCAAGCTGCGCTTCGAGATCGACTTCGCTCACCCCGCAGTGGACTCTACGGGGCAGTGCGTGGAGTTCGACATGGGCCTGGACAACTACACACGCGATATCGCCCGTGCACGCACCTTCGGCTTCACCAAGGACGTGGAAATGCTGCGCAACAATGGCCTGGCACTGGGCGGCGGGCTGGACAACGCCATCGTCATGGACGACTACAAGGTCCTGAACAGCGACGGCCTGCGCTATGACGACGAGTTTGCCAAGCACAAGATACTCGATGCAATCGGCGACCTGTATCTGATCGGCAAGCCCATTCTCGGTGCCTACAGCGCCTTTCGCTCGGGGCACGGCCTCAACAACAAGCTGCTGCGCGCCATGATCGCTCAGCCCGAGACCTGGGAGATGGTGACCTTCGAGAGCGAGCGCCAGGCTCCTCAGGGCTTTGCCATGCCTGCCCAGGCCTGGTGAGCGAGACCTCCATGCTGATCTTTCGCTGGCTGGCCGCCTTGCTGATTCTGGCTTCGGCACTGAGCTTTGCCTTCTACCTGGGCACCGGCAAGGCGCACTACAAGCGCCTGGGCTTCTTGCTGTTCAAGTGGACGGTGATCGCCGGTCTGGCCTTTTTTGCCGTGATGTTTGTCGGGCGCATCATCTGAGAGCTAGTGAATATTGATAGCGGCTTGCCAAATCCGGCTCGGCGCTTCATGGGTTTCTGTTCTGTAAACAGTGCGCAAAAAGTGGTAAATCGGCAGTTGCTCACTTCTTGCGGTGCCGAAATTGGGTAAAGATGGAGTCGCTGCGACCGCCATGACTGGCCGCACACCTTGTTGACCGAAACGATTCGACAAAGGAGTACCCATGTCCCGTTTGACTACCCGCATTCTTTCTGCTTCCATTGCCGCATGCCTGGGTCTGGGCAGTCTGGCCGTCCAGGCGCAGCCCGGACCGCCCCCCGGCCGGGGCAATGGTCATGGACAGCAGGACATGCGCCATGGCGGTCGCCATGATGATCGTGGCCGGCATGAGCAGCGCTATGACAAGCGCGACGACCGACATGCCGATCGTCACGACAATGGTCGTCGTGGCGGTGGTCCCGACCATAACTGGTACAAGGGCAGTCGCGTGCCGCCCCAATACCGCAGCCAGCACTATGTGGTGAATGACTGGCGTGGTCACCGTCTGTCGGCACCGCCGCGTGGCTATCACTGGATTCAGAACGGCGGCGACTATCTGCTGGTGGCCATTGCCACAGGCGTGATCGCCTCCATGGTGCTGGGCAATTACTAAACCGTGACACCTCTCGAAAAGCCGCGGCATGCCGCGGCTTTTTTGTATGGGAAGGAGTCCTTTAAAGCAGGCTCATTTTGGGTCATGCAATTGACCATCTCCAGAATCTGGCCGAACATTCTCCGGACGCACTGCAATACAGACCGGGAGTGGATCACGGAGGGTTGACCTTATATGCGAAGAGTCGATGTGACGACCGGGGATGGGCATTCCATCGTGCTGACACGTATCGGCCCCGCGCGGGGGGCGGTGGTGGTCGTGACGCACGGCACGTTTTCCAGCGCCTCCTCATGCCAGAGGCTGGGTCGATTCCTCGCTGCGCAGGGTTTTGGCGTCTGGCTTTTCGATTGGCGAGGACATGGGCTGAATCAGTCAGTCAGCCACGATTACGACCTGGAAACTGTGGCCGAGCAGGACGTTGACAGCGCTCTTCAAGAGATTCTCCGCCAGGAGCAAGGTCGGCCCATGGTATTCATCGGGCATAGTGGTGGGGGCATTGCAGCAGCCATCTGGGCAGGGCGCCAGCCCGAGCGTGCGCAGGCGCATCTGGCCGGTCTCGTGTTGCTGGCCGCCCAGACGACCCATGCAGCTGCAACCTTTTCAGCGCGGATCGCAATCCACGGGTACAGGGCCTGGATAGGCCGTAGGCAATGGCTGACCGCAAGCTCAATGGTGGGTCCCGAGAGGGAAAGCGCTCGCCTGATGCGGCAGTGGTGCCATTGGAACCTGTGCCGCAGCTTTGTCGGGAAGGACGGCATGGATTATCCGAGCAGCCTGGCCCAGGTTCGGATTCCCGTTCTGGCACTGGCAGGATCTGCGGACCGTGTGATCGCTCCCTGGCGGGGCTGTGAAGCCCTTGCCAGGGCCTTCGGAGGGCCTGATGTGGAGTTTCTGCTATGCAGCAAGGCCGCAGGCTTTGCGGAGGACTACAGCCACAGTCGGTTGCTGATGTCCGGCAATGCGCAATCCGATGTGTTTCCCTGGATCGCGCAGTGGATCAGGCTCAGGTCCGCACTGGCTCAATAGACCCGTCCGCCCCGGTACATGGCATGTTGCTTGCGGCGCAGATCGGTGGACTTGGCCATCAGTCCCATGGCTGCAGCCGCATGGGCATGGGTGATGGCCAGTCCCAGCGCGTCGGCGGCATCGGTACCAGGCAGTCCAGGCAGTTGCAGCAGTCGTTTGACCATTTCCTGAATCTGGCTCTTGGCTGCGCGACCATGACCGACCACGGCTTTTTTCATCTGCAGGGCGGTGTATTCGGAAACCGCGAGATTGGCGTTGACCAGGGCCGTCAGCGCCGCACCGCGTGCCTGGCCCAGCAGCAGCGTGGACTGCGGGTTGACGTTGACGAAAACGATTTCCACGGAGGCTACCTCAGGCTGGTAGCGCGCAGCGACCTCGGAGATGCCGTCAAACAGCACCTTGAGGCGACCCGGCAGGTCGCCGAGCTCCATCTTGTTGGTGCGTATGGTGCCGCTGGCCACATAGGACAGGCGCTGGCCTTCCATGTCGATGACGCCAAAGCCCGTGGTCTGCAGGCCGGGGTCGATTCCTAGAATTCGCATGGCTGTCGATTATCCACGTACAAAACCTTCACGCTCCATACGGGTGGCGGCAAGCAAGAGCCGCTTCCTCGGGGGAGGGCGCGGGGCCGCCCAGGCGAAGCGCCTCAGGGGGGCGTCACCATCGGTATATAGCGCGCAATCGTGCGGCTGCGCTGCGCCAGATAGCGCGATTGCGGCATTTTCTCGAAGCGCTTGGGCGCCGGAAGCATGGCGGCAAGTCGTGCTGCCTCAGCCGCATTGAGCTGGGCGGCACTCTTGTGGAAGTAATGCCGGGCGGCGGCCTCGGCGCCGAACACGCCCTGGCCCCATTCCACATTGTTGAGGTAGATCTCCAGAATGCGCTGCTTGCTCAGCATCAGCTCCAGCAATTGCGCCAGCACCAGCTCCTGCCCCTTGCGCAGAAAATTGCGTTCGCCCGACAGCAGCAGGTTCTTGGCCAGCTGCTGGGTGATGGTGGAGCCGCCATAGACCTTGGCTGGCTTGCTGTTGCTTCCGGCTTTTTCTGCCTGCATGGCCCTGGCCTCGGCTTGTGCGTTGCGCTGCCATGCCCTCTGAACGGCATTCCATTCCACGCCGTGGTGGTCCATGAAGCCGGCGTCCTCGGAGGCAATCACCGCGCGCTTGAGGCTGCCGGAGATCTGGTCGTAGTCCACCCATTGCTGGCGCCAGCGCAGGCCCTCGCTGCTGTGCACAAGCTGCCAGGCTTCGGAGCGCTGATAGCTGGTGGACTCCGGGTCCAGCCAGGCCATGACTGCGATGCGTGCCACAAAAAACAATTGCAGCAGCAAGGCCGAGCAGAGTATCAGCAGCAACAGTCGGCCCAGAGCTTTCATGATCTGCCCGCCTCAGTGGGCCGCTTCGGTCAGCAGCAGTGCACGCAGCTCGGCCAGCACCTGTGTCGACGGCGGACGTACGCCGCGCCAGAGCGCAAAGGACTCGGCGGCCTGCTCCACCAGCATGCCCAGGCCATCACGCGCCAGTGCGCCATGGCTGCTGGCCCAGTTCAGAAAATTCTGGGCGGCGGGTCCATACATCATGTCGTAGGCCAGACTGCGTGCGTGCAGCACCGATGAGGGGGCTGGTACATCGGCACCTGCCAGGCTGCTGGCCGTGGCGTTGATGACGATATCGAAATTTTGGGCCAAATCGGTCTCAAGCACTTGTCTTTCCAGTGTTACCAGTTCTACTTTATGTAGTGCGGCAATGGCCGCGTGCTGCTCAATCAGCGCCACCGCCTTGGCCTGTGTGCGGTTGGTGACGACGATGCGGTGCGGCTGTTGCTCGATCAGCGAGCCAAGTGAGCCGGCTGCAGCGCCACCCGCACCCAGCAGCAGCACATCGCGCCCGGTGATGGGCACGCCGGCATTGCGGGTGATGTCGGCCACGATGCCAAGGCCATCGGTGTTATCTGCATGAATGCCGTCGGCGCTGAATACCAGAGTGTTGGCGGCACCGGCCAGGCGCACGCGCTCGCTGGCGCTGGTGGCTAGCTCGGCAGCCTGCAGCTTGAAGGGAACGGTCACATTGCAGCCCTTGCCGCCGCGCGCGGCAAAGTCGCGCACAAAGTCGGCAAAGCCATCGAGCGGTACCAGGGCGCGGTCGTAGCTGAGGGGCTGGCCGGTCAGCTCGGCAAAGCGGGCATGAATCCAGGGGGAGCGGCTATGGGCAACGGGGTTGCCCATGACGCAGTAGGCATCAAGCGTATTTGTCATAAAAAGGCTGAAGGAAATCGCTGAGCAGAGTTGGGTATGCGTTGGGGCAGTAGCCTGCGAAACCAGCCAAGCCTGAGCCAAGGCAGCCGCGCAAGGGCCGTCCCGCTGCGCTGGCTGCGTTCCCCGCCCTCAAGCGAAGCGATGCGAGAGCGGGGGAAGGCGCCGAAGGCAGCACAGGGGGTCACCTTATGTCTGTTTCCAGTGTCTGCTCGCGTGTGAACCTGAAGCGCGAGACGACGGCAATCTGATCGGCCTTGGTACGCATGGCCGGGCCGAAGTGGCCGTAGGGGCCGGCGGCCCGGGCGATGGCCTCGGCACGGGTATCGAGCATGCGGTTACCCGAACCCTGCACAACTTCGGTGGAAAGTACGCGGCCGTCATGATTCACAGTCAGGATCATGACCAACTCGCCATACAGCTTCTTGCCCTTGTTCTCGGGGAAATTTTCCGTGCCCTTGTCCTCCACCTTGCGGCGCAGCGCATCGTAGTAGACCGCATACACGGCCTCCTTGGTGGCGGGGCTGATATAGCGCTTCTTTGGGCGGGCGTTTTCCGCGTTGATGCGCTTTTCAATCTCGGCCAGCAGCTTGATGAGCTGCAAGCGCTTTTCTTCCTGGGCCTCCAGGGCCTTGTTGTCGGCACTCAGGCGCGGGTCTATGGGGGGCAGCGCGGCCACTTGCTGGCGCAGCTGGGTCAGCAACTGGTTCTGCTGTTCCTGCATGGCATCGAGCTGACGCTGTTTTTCCTCGAAATCATCGCCCACCGCCGTCAGGGCCGAGTAGGGCATGGGGCTGGTGGAGCGGCCCTGGTCGGCATCGCCGCCGCCGGCCAGCGAGGTCTGGGCAATGGCCTGGGCCTTGTCCGGCGTCTCGTTGGCGCGGGCGTTGACCAGAATCACTTCCAGCGGAGTGTCCTGAAAAACGCGCTCAAAGCGTTCCGGGTCCACGAAACGGATGGTCAGCAACACGGCATGGACGGCGATGGACACGCCCAGCGCCAGCTGCAGCGTACTCAGTCGTCGAAGAGAGGTGGGCAGTTTCACGGCAGCGTCAGGGCGATGAGGTTTGGAGGTCAGGACTTTGGCTGGTCTGCAGCGGGATCGGCGTCGTTCATGTCCACTGCAATGGAGATGGGGCCGGCCACGGTGTCGTCATCGTCTTCGGCGCTGTCCTCGCCGTCGCTCCCGGCTTCGGCTCCTGCATCCAGGCGCTCGATCAGCGTGCCCGAGATGTCCAGCGAGATCTCGTCGATTTCACCCAGCTTGACGCGCACATGGGCGCCGCGCGGCAGGTTCTGCGCACCCAGCACGGGCAGCACCAGCGGCAGATTGTCGGCTCGCACCAGGAAGGATCCGTTGGGGCCTTCCTTGAAGACGCTGGCCGTTAGCTCGGTAATGCCGTTCTGCTCCAGATACTTGAGCGTCCAGAAGCGCTCCATGCCGGCCTGATAGCCGTTGTAGGCGCTGTAGGCACCGTCAAAGCTGCTGATGATGCCGAACAGCTCGGCATCTTTGGGCTTGAAGGGCGCTGCCAGGGCGGCCGTCTTGCCGTGGCGGGCGCAGGCAATGATCTGCCACTGATTGACCAGATCCACATAGCGGCGCAGCGGGGAGGTGGCCCAGGAGTAGGCTTTCACGCCGATGCCGGCGTGCGGCAAAGCCTTGGTGCTCATGCGCACCTTGACGCCGGGTGCCAGGCTGGCCTGGCTGCGGTAGATGCCGGGCACACCGTGCTCGGCCAGCATCAGTCCCCAGGTGCTGTTGGCTACGATGGCTGCCTCGGCCACGATCAGGTCCAGCGGCGCGCCGCGCTTGCGCACGGTGATCTGCACCTGCTCGCTGCCGTTGGGCTCGGCGCCGTCGTTGCCGACGAGACGGAAGTTGTAGTCCGGACGGTTGAAGTTCTCGGGCTTGCCGCGCACCACTTCGCGATTGGCCTTGAGGAACTTGGACCAGCGCTGCAAAAAGGTGAGCTCCTTGCGCTTGCCCAGCAATGAATCAGGCGTATTTTCAACCTCGATTGAGGAGTCGGTCAGCCATTCCTCGGTGACGATGTGATCGAGCTTGTCGTAGCGGAAGTTGACTTCCACGGGCACGCGTTCGAGACGGGTTTCGCTGGAGATGGTCTCCAGCGTCTCTTCGTTGATCTGCACATACAGCGAAACGGCGGGGTTGGAGCGGCCCTCGTCCAGCGTATAGATATGCACCACGTCGTCGGGCAGCATGGTGATCTTGTAGCCGGGCATGTAGACGGTGGACAGGCGGGCGCGGCCCAGCTTGTCCAGCTCGCCGCCGGGTGTGATGGCCAGACCGGGAGCGGCAATGTGTATGCCCACGGTGACGGTGCCCGTACCCAGGCCGGTGACGGATAGCGCATCGTCGATTTCAGTGGTGGCCGAGTCGTCGATGGAGAAGGCCTTTACATCGGCCACGGGCAGGTCGGCTGGTGGCTGAGGCGCCTGCACGGCGGGGAAGCCCGTGCCTTTGGGGAAGTTGTCGAACAGGAAGCGCTTCCAGTGGAACTGGTAGGACGAGTCAATAGCGCCTGCGCGGTGCAGCAGCTCCAGCGGGGCCAGCTTGGTGGTGCGGCTGGCATCGACCACGGCCTTGTATTCGGGGGCGTTCTTGTCGGGCTTGAACAGAATCTTGTAGAGCTGCTCGCGGATCGCCTGCGGGCACTCGCCGCGGCCCAGCTCCTCGGCCCAGGCGTCGATCTGTGCCTGAATCTGTTTTTTCTTCTCGATGGCGGCAAGGGCTTGCTGCAGGATTTCCGCAGGGGCCTTCTTGAAGCGGCCCTTGCCCGCACGACGGAAATAGTGCGGTGCGTCGTACAGGCAGAACAGCGCACCGGCCTGCTGGGCCAGCGTCGCGGATTCGGAAAAATAGTCACGCGCCAGGTCGGCAAAGCCGAACTCTTCCTCGGGGGCAAATTCCCAGGCCAGATCCAGATCGATCTCGGCGGCCTGGGCCTGGCCCTGAGCGACCAACTCGGCAGGAGCCGGCTTCTCGAACTTGAGCAGGATATTGGCGGCCTTGACCTTGACCCGCTTGCCCGAGTCCAGCTCGACTTGGGCAGAGGATTCGGCTTCGGAGAGGATGCGCCCGGCCAGAAATTTGCCGGCTTCTTCAAACAGTGCGTGCATAACCGCGCATTTTCCCACGAGCCGAACATTCGGTGCTCAGAAGTGATTCAGTTCATGCTTGAGATCGGTCAACATCAGACGCAGCCCCCCGCGCGGTCAGGGCCGCGAACAGGGGGCTCGTTGCAGCAATACAGCCGTTCCCCGGGTCGGCGCATGGAGTCCGCCGAGGGGGATCAGGCCAAGGCCAGAAATTCGTCGATCCGGTCCAGATATTCGGCAAAGTTGCTCAGGGCGTGGTCGCCGCCTTCTTGCACCAATTGCAGGGCGTGAGGATAGCGCTCGCTCATCTCGTTCCAGTCCAGCACCTCGTCGCCCTGGGCGATCAGCACCATCTCGGGTGCTGCCGGCGTCATGGTGCGGGTGTCGAGCTGGCGCAATTCCTCAATGTATTCGGGGCGAAAGAAGAACTTTTCCTCGGGGTCATGCCAGCTGGACTGCTCGCCAATGTATTTTTCCAGGTCGCGGGCCGGGTTGACGGCAGGGTTGATCATCACGCTCTTGCAGCGCGCCAGCTGGGCCACCCAACTGGCGTAATAGCCGCCCAGCGACGAGCCCATGACGGCCATGTTCTGGCGTGGCCAGTTGGCGATGCCCTCGGCGATCACGGCCGCCGCTTCGCGCGGCGAGGGCGGCAGCTGAGGACACCACCAGCGTACCTTGGAATGCCTGGCGCCCACGTAGTCCGCCATGATGCGTGCCTTGCTGGACTGAGGGGAGGAGCGAAAGCCATGCAGATACAGCAGGTGGGTGGTCGTCATAGCGGCAATCTCCTCTGGTAAAAAACACTTCTGTCTCGGCCATTGTGGACGGTTTGCTCCAAGACTATCAGGGGAGAAGGCCTATGGCGGGGAGGAATGAGCGTGGGCCGACTTGAGTCGTCAGCAAAGCTCAACCCTGCAAGCTGCACGGCGGTCGGCTCCCACGATAATTGCGGCCCATGTCCGCCATCGAATTCGATAAGCCCTCGCTGCTGCAACGCATTGTTCCGCTGTTTCGCGGCTTTGATTTCCTGCTGCTTCTCTTTATCGCCATGTTGGCGGGTGCGGGGCTGCTGGCCATGTACTCGGCAGGTTTCGATCACGGCACGCGCTTTGTGGACCACGGTCGCAATATGCTGATTGCGGCGGGCCTGCTGTTCGTGCTGGCCCAGATATCCCCCCAGCAACTGATGAAGGTGGCCGTGCCGCTCTACACCCTGGGCGTGGTGTTGCTGGTGGCGGTGGCGCTGTTCGGCATCACCAAGAAGGGGGCCACGCGCTGGGTGAATGTGGGAGTGGTGATTCAGCCCTCCGAGCTTTTGAAGATCGCCACGCCGCTGATGCTGGCCTGGTGGTTCCAGCGCCGCGAGGGCAATCTGCGCGCATCGGACTTTGTCATCGCCTTTGTGCTGCTGATGGTGCCCGTGGGCCTGATCATGAAGCAGCCCGATCTGGGCACCTCGCTGCTGGTGATGGCTGCGGGCCTGTCCGTGATCTTTTTTGCCGGCCTGCCCTGGAAGCTCATCGTGCCGCCCGTGCTGCTGGCCTTGGTCGGCATTTTCCTCATCGTCTGGTTTGAACCCCAGCTCTGCGCCGATGGCGTGAGCTGGTATTTTTTGCATGACTATCAGCGTACACGCGTCTGCACCTTGCTGGACCCCACGCGCGACCCGCTGGGCAAGGGCTTTCACATCATTCAGGGCATGATCGCCATCGGTTCGGGCGGTGTCTGGGGCAAGGGGTTCATGGCGGGCACGCAGACTCACCTGGAATTCATTCCAGAGCGCACCACCGACTTCATCTTTGCCGCCTATTCCGAGGAATTCGGCCTCATAGGCAATCTCTTCATCATCGTCGGCTTTCTGCTGCTGGTCTGGCGGGGGCTGGCCATTTCCATGAATGCCAACTCGCTGTTCGGCCGACTGATGGCAGCGGCCGTGGCCATGATCTTCTTCACCTATGCGTTCGTGAACATGGGCATGGTCAGCGGCATTCTGCCGGTGGTGGGCGTGCCTCTGCCTTTCATCAGCTATGGCGGCACGGCCATGGTCACGCTGGGCCTGGCGCTGGGCGTGCTGATGTCGGTGTCGCGGGCCCAGCGGCAACTCCCCGGCGGTGATGGGCATATTCCCCATGCGTGAAGACCCGTGATAGGGATTGAGTGCTCTTAAAAGGAGAGCTTCAGTCCTATACCTTGCAAGCCTTGAGTGATGGTTTTATGTGAAGTTATGTGCCGAGGCGGCGGGCTTAGATCGTTGAAAAATGTCAGTAGTTCCGTCCAAGGTCTTGCCTGGACTGTAAACAGCGTTTACAAACGGTTCTGGGGGGTCAGAAGACCGATCAAGCGGGAGCGGCAAAGACCCAGGTGGGGTTCTGTCATGCAAAGCGGGCAGGGCGGAACCCGGCAAGTGCGAAGCTAAGTGAATGGAGCGGAATGTTGTTCAGCCTGGTGGGGCAGCATTCCGCTCTTTTTTATGCGCAGCCCGAGACAAGTCAGGGCTTGCAGCTATCTCTACAATGCTCTCATGATTTCCCGCGAACCCACCATCGAACGCTTGGCCACGGCCCGTCAGTTGCTGCTTGAGCCCTTCGGCCTGGACGAAACCCATCTTGC
Organism: Comamonas testosteroni ATCC 11996; assembly: GCF_000241525.1. GTDB lineage: Bacteria > Pseudomonadota > Gammaproteobacteria > Burkholderiales > Burkholderiaceae_C > Comamonas > Comamonas testosteroni. The sequence continues at coordinate 13,144 of NZ_AHIL01000055.1, read as the reverse complement.
GCGTGCGCTTGCCGAAATTCGCTCGCACCAGGTGGATGACGCCGATCTCTACTTCCAGTACACCCGCGCCGAGGGCTGGAGTCTGGAAGAAGGCATCGTCAAGACCGGCTCCTTCTCCATCGATCAGGGAGTAGGCGTTCGGGCGGTTAGCGGCGAGAAGACGGCTTTTGCCTATTCCGACGACATTTCCGAAGCCTCGCTGCTGGATGCCGCACGTACCGTGCGCTCCATCTCCAGCGCCACCCAGACGCGCCGCGTCAAGGCGGGTGCGCAGAAGATTGCACAAAGCCGTTCGCTCTATCCCGAGCTGGACCCCATCAGCACGCTGGACAGCACGGCCAAGGTCGAGCTGCTGGGCAAGGTGGAAAAGCTGGCCCGCGCCAAGGACCCGCGCGTGGTGCAGGTCATGGCAGGCCTTGCCAGTGAATACGATGTGGTGCTGGTAGCCCGTGCGGACGGCACGCTGGCGGCCGACGTGCGCCCGCTGGTGCGCCTGTCTGTGACGGTGATCGCCGAGCAAAAGGGCCGCCGTGAAGTCGGCTCTTCGGGCGGTGGCGGTCGCTTCGGTCTGGCCTATTTCAGCGACGAGCAGATCAGCCAGTACGTGGACGAGGCTGTGCATGCAGCCCTGGTCAACCTCGAATCGCGCCCTGCTCCGGCCGGCGTGATGACCGTGGTGCTGGGCTCGGGCTGGCCCGGCGTGCTGTTCCACGAGGCCGTGGGTCATGGACTGGAAGGTGACTTCAACCGCAAGGGCTCCAGTGCCTTCAGCGGCCGCATCGGTCAGCGCGTGGCCGCCAAGGGCGTGACCGTGCTGGACGACGGCACGATTGCCGATCGTCGTGGCTCTCTGAACGTCGACGACGAAGGCCATGTCAGCCAGAGCAATGTGCTGATCGAGGACGGTATTCTCAAGGGCTATATCCAGGACTCGATGAATGCGCGCCTGATGGGCGTCAAGCCCACAGGTAATGGCCGTCGCGAAAGCTATGCCCACATTCCCATGCCGCGCATGACCAACACTTATATGCTGGGCGGCGACAAGGATCCGCAGGAGATCATCGGCTCCATCAAGAAGGGCCTGTACGCCACCAACTTCGGTGGCGGCCAGGTGGACATCACCAGCGGCAAGTTCGTGTTCTCTGCCAGCGAAGCCTACTGGGTGGAAAACGGCAAGATCCAGTACCCCGTCAAGGGCGCGACCATCATCGGCAGCGGCCCGGAGTCGCTCAAGCACATCAGCATGATAGGCAACGACATGCGCCTGGACTCGGGCGTAGGCACCTGCGGCAAGGAAGGCCAGAGCGTGCCCGTGGGCGTGGGCCAGCCCACGCTGCGCATCGACGGCCTGACGGTCGGCGGCACGGCCTGACGGAAACCCCCGGCGGGTTTTCCCACCCAAAGCAAGACCCCGCTCTGCATGGCAGACCGGGGTCTTGTCGTTTCCGAGTGCGGCAATCGCCTGCCAGCAGGGTCTTTCAAGGGTGTTTTTGTGTTTGAGCGCGAATATTGTCGATTCGCTGAAAAATTGCATTCAATCTGGTTTTTTAGAAATTTGCATCAATAAAATTCAAAAAAAATAGAAAAAATGCAAAAAACTTGCGCGAAAGAAAACTATGAAAAATACGCCATGTCAGAGGGAGAACCTGTTTTTGACAGAACTGCCGCGCCGGCCACAGATGTTGCAATGCAAAAGAGCTGTGCTACATTGAAAGACATGCAAACGCAACGCGCCTATTTCTTTTACTTTTGGTTCTCGCCCCCGGCGGCTGAGAGGTAAACGCGCGCACCCTGCAAACACCTCCCAAAGAACCGCCGAAGCTGCAAAGCCCGGCGGTTTTTTTTCACCCCTACGTTTCAGCACCCCCGGTTTTCAACGATCAAACACCTCACGAAAGATTGCCATGACTGCTCTGAACACTTCCGCCACTGATTCCTGGTATCGCGCCGGCTCTCCCAAGACAGGCCAGACCGACGACGCACGCATCAAGGAAATCACAGTGTTACCCCCTCCAGAGCACCTCATTCGCTTCTTCCCCATTCGCGGCACTGCCGTGGAGACGCTGATCAGCGACACTCGCCGCAGCATCCACAACATCATGCGTGCGCAAGATGACCGCCTGCTGGTCATCGTCGGCCCTTGTTCCATTCACGATCCGGCCGCTGCCCTGGACTACGCCGGCCGCCTGGCGGTCGTGCGCGAGCAGTACAAGGACACGCTGGAAGTGGTGATGCGCGTCTATTTCGAGAAGCCCCGCACCACCGTGGGCTGGAAGGGACTGATCAATGATCCCTACCTGGATCAGAGCTATCGCATCGACGAAGGCCTGCGAATTGCGCGCCAGCTCCTGATCGACATCAACCGTCTGGGTGTGCCTGCGGCCAGCGAATTTCTGGATGTGATCTCGCCCCAGTACATCGGTGATCTGATCAGCTGGGGCGCCATCGGTGCCCGCACCACGGAAAGCCAGGTGCACCGCGAACTGGCCTCGGGCATTTCGGCGCCGATTGGCTTCAAGAACGGCACGGACGGCAATATCCGCATTGCCACAGACGCGATTCAGTCGGCCAGCCGCGGTCACCACTTCCTGTCGGTGCACAAGAACGGTCAGGTCGCCATCGTGCACACGGGAGGCAACCAGGACTGCCACGTGATTCTGCGCGGCGGCAAGACCCCCAACTACGATTCCGCACATGTGGCGGCCGCCTGCCGGGATCTGGAGGCAGCAGGCCTCACACCTTCGCTGATGGTGGACTGCAGTCACGCCAACAGCAACAAGCAGCATGAGCGCCAGAAGGATGTGGCCCGTGATATTGCAGCTCAGATCGCCGGCGGCTCCAGCAGCGTGTTCGGCGTGATGATCGAAGGCCACCTGGTCGGCGGTGCACAGAAGTTCACGCCCGGCAAGGACGAAGTGGGCGATCTGACCTATGGCCAGAGCATTACCGATGCCTGCCTGGGCTGGGATGATTCCCTGGCAACGCTGCAAGAGCTGTCGCAGGCCGTGAGCCAGCGCCGCGCTGCTGCGCTCGCCAGCAAGCAGGAAGCTGAAGTGCTGGCCTGATCGACAGGGCGGGCATGAACGACGAAGGCCACAGGGAGTGTTCCCTGTGGCCTGTTTGCTTTTCCAGATGGAGCGGGTTGTCTGCCGGCTCAGTGCTTGGTGTCTGGTGCAGGCTCCGGCGTCATATCGCAGCCGTTGAGCGTGGCATCGATGCGATTGAGAAGGCGCAGCAGATGTTGCTTGTCAAAGTCGGTGCGCTGCTGCCACTCGTGATCGGCCAGCGGATAGACGTGGCTTTGGTGGGGGAGGCTACCCTTGGCCTCGATCACGGCGCGCAGGCGCGGGATGAACACCCATTGCAGCCACTCGTGCAGCTTGAGCGTGTCGTACATGAAGGGCGTGGTGGACTCCAGTGCCTTGGGGTCCGGGGCAACAGCAGACCAGAGCTTCTGGACTTGCAGTTCGGCCTCCAGCTGCAGCAGATGCTCGCGTATTTCTTGGTAGATGTTTTCAGCGGTCATGGTGATGGTTCCTGAAGGCATTGCAACGGCCTTGCAAACTGGCATTCGTCAAAGAGCTGCCTACTATGTGAGTCTTGTCATCGTGTTTTCAAGATAGGGCGCACCATGTCGATAACTGGCGGGTTACGAGACCGTAATGGCACTTGAAAAACACTGTTTTGACCTTATATTCATGCAAAGCGTGCAGATGATGCTATGAAATTTAATTATTTTGCATGGCTTTGCAGCCTATGTTCCCGTAACCACTGTGATGCTTGATGCAAGCCCTTGAGGCCTGCATTGTTTGCCGCAGCTGTTTGCAAACCGTCAGCTTGCAGCATCTTCAGCACCGCGGTCACCATTAAGCTGTGGCCACGACAACGAATGGTGCAAGAGTCACCAGGTCAGAGGAGATTTATGCGTAGTGAAGTAATCGTGGTTTTGGATGGCGACCGTGAATACCGGGTCGATACCCAGTCGCTGCCCCCCATAAGTTCGGATGAGGGCCGACGTTGGCTGGATCAGCAGTTTGTCTCGCTCGAATGCGAGCCTTTGCGGGCCACGGGCAAGGTGCTGCTGGCTGACAAGCTGGTGGTGGTTGCACGTGAGGCGCGCAATCGCCCCGAGCTGTTTGACAACGAAGACTGGCGCAACAGCTATGCCCTGGCAGCGCATGCTGTGCTGTCCAAGCCCTTGATCCGGGTGGATGTGCCGGCGATGTCGATTAGTTATTGACACCCCTGAGCCGCTTTGCGGCTTCCCCCTCTCTGCTTCGAGGAGGGGGCGACAGCCTAGCTGCGAGACGGCTCTTGCTTGCTGTCCCTATGTGGAGGCATGCCAGTTTTGAAGATCGCTGATGAAAATGCCCGCGTTGAGCGGGCATTTGCTTGTGTTCGAGGCTTATTTCAGCGCTTGCAGCAGCTTGGCGTGGATGCCGCCAAAGCCGCCGTTGCTCATGCAGACGATATGGTCACCAGGTTGGACGACGGCACTGATCTGCGCTATCAGGGTCTCGATATCACCCGCTACCTGAGCGCGCTGGCCGGCGCCTACGCCCATGGATTCCAGTGCTTCGGCGGCATCCCAGTCGAGGCCAGCAGTGTGGCAGAAGACCAGATCGGCGCTTTCCAGCGACCAGGGTAACTGGCTCTTCATGGTGCCCAGCTTCATGGTGTTGCTGCGAGGCTCGAACACTGCCAGGATGCGGGCCTCTGCCCCGAGCTTGCGGCGCAGGCCGTCCAGGGTGGTGCGGATGGCTGTGGGGTGGTGGGCGAAGTCGTCATAGACCTCGATGCCGTTCACGGTGCCGCGCAGCTCCATGCGACGCTTGACATTCTGAAAGCGCGACAGGGCTTCGCAAGCCGCCTCGGCACTGACGCCCAGATGGTCGGCGGCAGCGATGGCGGCCAATGCATTGAGCTGGTTGTGCACGCCAGTCAGGCTCCAGCGCAGTTGCGCTACCTGTTTTCCGCGGTGCAGCACGGCAAAGTCGCTGGGATCGCCATCGGCGCTGAAATCGCTGACAGCCGAGCCGAAGCTGCGCACTTCGCTCCAGCAGCCCTGGGCCAGCACGCGGGTCAGGCTTTCTTCCAGGCCATTGCTCACCACGCGGCCGGTTGAAGGCACGGTGCGTATCAGGTGGTGGAACTGGCGCTCGATGGCAGCCAGATCGTCAAAGATGTCGGCGTGATCGAATTCCAGGTTGTTGAGCACGGCCGTGCGGGGGCGGTAGTGCACAAACTTGCTGCGTTTGTCGAAGAAGGCGGTGTCGTACTCATCGGCCTCGATCACAAACACGGGTTCGTCACCGACGGGGCCAGGGCCCGCGACGGGACGCTGGGCCGCACCGAGGCGGGCGGAGACGCCAAAGTCCAGCGGCACGCCGCCGACCAGGAAACCGGGTTGCAGACCCGCGCACTCCAGCACCCAGGTCAGCATGGATGTGGTGGTGGTCTTGCCGTGGGTGCCGGCCACGGCCAGCACATGGCGACCGCGCAGCACATGTTCGGCCAGCCATTGCGGGCCGCTGGTATAGGCGGCGCCGGTGTCCAGAATCGCTTCCATCAGCGGGAATTTGGGCGATCCGTCGGGCAGACGTTTGCGGCTGACGACGTTGCCGACCACATACATATCGGGCTTGAGCGCAATCTGGTCAGCGCCATAGCCCTCGATCAGTTCGATGCCCAGTTGGCGCAGCTGATCGCTCATCGGCGGGTAAACGCCGGAATCACAGCCCGTCACCTTGTGACCGGCTTCTCGTGCCAGGGCGGCCAGGCCCCCCATGAAGGTGCCGCAAATGCCCAGAATATGTATGTGCATGGCCGGGGATTCTACGTTTGCCTGCATGACCTGGAGGCAAGCCATGGCCCGCCTGGGTGCTGGCGGTAACCTTTCTTATCAAATTGATAGCTGGTTGCGCATGATTTATATGGATTTAAATGTGTTTTCACTTTCGGTTCGATACGAAGCGGGTGCTAGCAGCTATCAAAAGCTTGGTCTGTACGGTCCAGGTCAAAGCGCGGTCATTCATCTGGGTCACAATGCGTGCATGACCCGCCGCGCCTGCTGCTGCGGGCGTGATGAAATAGCGCTATGAGTTTGGATAACGTGACTGCTGAAATCGCTCAGACAGCGGCCCGCCTGGTGGTGGAGGAGGGCCTCGAATGGGGTCCTGCCAAGCAGCGAGCCGTGCGTCAGCTTGGCCTGCCCGGCCGCACGGCGCTGCCCGACAACGATCAGCTTGAAGAAGCGGTGCGTGAATATATAGAGCTGTTCTGCGGCGACACCCAGCCGCAGGAGTTGCAGGCACTGCGCGAGCTGGCCCTGCTCTGGATGGACAGGCTGCAGGAGTTTCGTCCGCATCTGGCTGGGGCGGTCTGGCGCGGTACGGCCACGCGGCTGTCGGATATCTATCTGCAGCTGTTCTGTGATGACCCCAAGTCTGCCGAAATAGCGCTCATCAACAATCATGTGCAATACGAGCCGAGCACGGTCACGGGCTTTCAGGGCAAGCCGGTCGAGGCGCTTTCCATTCATGCACTGTGCAAGCCGATCAATGAAACCGTGGGCGTGCATCTGCTGGTCTACGACCATGATGATATGCGCGGTGCCATGAAGCCCGACAGCCGTGGCCAAAGCCCGCGTGGCGACGCCAAAGCCTTGCGCAAGCTGCTGCAGGAGAGCTGAGATGAGTGAAAACACCCCTGAGAACAAGTCGACCAATGGCTCGCGCCGTCTGTGGCTGACCGGCGCGGTGGCCGCAGTGGCGGCCGGGGCCGGCGCCGGTGTGGCCTGGTGGCGCAGCCAGCCACAGGCCATGGGGCCTGGCGTCGAGGCACAGCTGTGGAGTCAGACGTTTGAAACCCCCGATGGCATGCCTTTTGCCATGGCTGGTTTACAGGGCCGTCCCCTGCTGGTGAACTTCTGGGCCACCTGGTGCCCGCCCTGTGTCAAGGAGCTGCCCATGCTCAGCGAATTTGCGGTGCAGCAGGGCGCAAAAGGCATTCAGGTCGTGGGGTTGGCGGTCGACAAATCCGAAGCAGTGATGCGTTTTTTGCAGCGCCAGCCCGTGCAATTCCCGGTAGCCATCGCCATGCAAGGGGGATTGGGGCTGAGCAGAAGCCTGGGCAACTTGCAGGGGGGCTTGCCATTCACGGTTCTTTTTGATGCCAAGGGACAAGTGCGGCAACGTAAAATAGGCGAGCTTTCCAGCGAAGATCTGACAGATTGGAGTAAATAGAGCGAATGAACATTGCTCTTGTCGTCAGAAAAGTGTAGGTAACTAAATTCCATGGCGACGTTAGTGAAAAATATCTGCCAATGCACGCAGAAGGCCGAATTTGAGGTAAATTCGCGCCCTGTTTAGAATTACGTCGCTGGAGCTCCCATGGATTTGCGAAAACTCAAGACCCTTATTGATCTGGTGTCCGAATCGAATGTGTCGGAACTGGAGATCACCGAAGCAGAGGGCAAGGTCCGTATCGTCAAGAGCGAAGGTGTGGTCCACCAATACGTTGCTGCCCCCGTGCAGGCGGCTCCTGTGATGGCTGCCCCCTTGGCTGCCGCTCCCGTTGCCGCTGCTCCCGTGGCGGCCGCTGCCCCTGCTGCTGTAGAAGGGCATGTGGTCAAGTCGCCCATGGTCGGTACCTTCTACCGTGCCTCCAGCCCTGGCGCCAAGGCCTTTGTGGATGTGGGCAGCCAGGTCAAGGAAGGCGACACCATCTGCATCGTCGAAGCCATGAAGATCCTCAACGAGATCGAAGCCGACAAGACCGGCACCATTGTTCGCGTTCTGGGTGAAAACGGCCAGGCTGTGGAATACGGCCAGCCTCTGTTCGTGATCGAGTGATAGATCATGAGGCGTTGCATGCAGTTCGCATTGCAGCGCCGAGGTGCGCTAGCCACTGGCTGCGCGACTGAGTCATTGGCAGTGGTCTGTGCTGCGGCACAGGCACCAAGCTGCGAGGAACTTCATGTTTAAGAAAATTTTGGTTGCCAACCGGGGCGAGATCGCCCTGCGCATCCAGCGCGCTTGCCGTGAGCTGGGTATCAAGGCGGTGATGGTGTACTCCGAAGCCGACCGTGATGCCAAGTACGTCAAGCTGGCCGATGAGGCCGTGTGTATCGGTCCGGCTCCTTCCCCACTGTCCTACCTCAACATGCCGGCCATCATCTCGGCTGCCGAGGTGACCGATGCGGAAGCCATCCACCCCGGCTACGGCTTCCTGTCGGAGAACGCCGACTTTGCCGAGCGCGTGGAAAAGAGCGGCTTCACCTTTATCGGCCCGACGCCCGAGAACATCCGCACCATGGGTGACAAGGTTTCGGCCAAGCAAGCCATGATCAAGGCCGGCGTGCCTTGCGTGCCCGGCTCGGACGGCGAGTTGCCCGACGATCCCGCACTCATCAAGCGCATTGCAAAGACCATCGGCTACCCCGTGATCATCAAGGCCTCGGGCGGTGGCGGCGGTCGCGGCATGCGTGTGGTGCACACCGAAGCTGCGCTGATCAATGCCGTGCAGATGACCAAGGCTGAAGCCGGCGCTGCTTTCGGCAATCCTGCCGTCTACATGGAAAAGTACCTGCAGAACCCACGTCACGTGGAGATCCAGGTGCTGGCCGATACGCACAAGAGTGCCGTGTATCTGGGCGAGCGCGACTGCTCCATGCAGCGTCGTCACCAGAAGGTGATCGAGGAAGCGCCGGCTCCCGGCATCCCCCGCCGTCTGATCGAGAAGATCGGCGAGCGCTGCGCTGCGGCCTGCAAGAAGATCGGCTATCGCGGTGCGGGTACCTTCGAGTTCCTGTACGAGAACGGCGAGTTCTACTTCATCGAGATGAACACCCGCGTGCAGGTGGAGCATCCCATCACCGAGCTGATCACGGGCATCGACATCGTGCGCACCCAGATCATGATCGCTGCCGGCGAGAAGCTGCCTTTCACCCAGCGCCAGGTCGAGTTCAAGGGGCACGCCATCGAGTGCCGTGTGAACGCCGAAGATCCGTACAAGTTCATCCCTTCGCCAGGTCGCATCTCCATGTGGCATGCTCCCGGAGGTCCTGGCGTACGTGTTGACACCCATGTGTACAACAATTACTTCGTGCCGCCCAACTATGACTCCATGATCGGCAAGATCATTGCCTATGGCGATACCCGCGAGCAGGCCATGGCCCGCATGCGCACGGCCTTGCTGGAGACCGTGGTGGAAGGCATCAAGACCAATATTCCGCTGCACCAGGATCTGATGGTCGACTCCAAGTTCATGGAAGGCGGCACCAACATCCACTATCTGGAAGAGTGGCTGACGCATCGCACGCCCAACAAGCGATGAGATCAGGAGCCTTGCTGCTCTGAGTTCCCATGCTGGCCTCTGGCAACGGAGGCCAGCATTTTCGTTTTTCAGGAAAGTACAACTGCGTTCTCTCCATCAGGCCTGAGCTGGCATGGATGACGCAGTTGCTAGAAAGGATGGCCATGTTCGAGCTGAGCCTGCTGTGCCCCGAAGATCGGGTCGAAACCATTAGCGAAGCGCTGGATGCACTCGATGCATTGAGCGTGTCCGTAGAAGATGCCGATGCGCAGACCGAGGCCGAGCAGGCGCTGTTCGGCGAGCCCGGCATGCCCGCACCGAAGGAAGGCTGGAACCGCAGCCGCGTGATCGCCCTCTATCCCGACGAAGCTGCGGCCACCGAAGCGCGTGATCTGCTGCTGCCGCAGGACTTTTTTGAAGGCTGCAAGATTCTCGCCCTCAAGCCCGTTCCCGAGCAGGACTGGGTGCGCCTGACGCAGTCGCAGTTCGAGCCCGTGGATATCACGCCCGAGTTCTGGATCGTGCCCACCTGGCATGAACTGCCCGAGCAGGCCAAGGTCAGCATCCGTCTGGACCCTGGTCTGGCTTTTGGTACCGGCACCCACCCCACTACTCGCATGTGTCTGCGCTGGATTGCACGCCAGCCCGAGGGCTCCCTGGGGCGCACGCTGGACTATGGCTGTGGCTCGGGCATTTTGGCCATTGGTGCCGCCAAGTTCGGCGCGACCGATGTGGATGCGGTGGATATCGATCCCGCAGCCGTGGAATCGACCAACTACAACAGCAGCGCCAACCATGTGGAGATCAAGGCCGGTCTGCCCGATGCGGCTGGCGGCGAGTACCGGACCGTGCTGGCCAATATTCTGGCCACGCCGCTCAAGGTGCTGGCTCCGCTGCTGTGCGGCCGTGTGCAAGCTGGCGGCAATCTGGTGCTGGCCGGCATTCTGGAGCGCCAGGCCGATGAGCTGAAAGAGGCCTATGCGCCTTATCTCAAGCTTGAGGTGGCCGATAGCGAGGACGGCTGGATTCTCATGACCGCCCAGCGCGCGGCCTGATTGCGAGACAGACCCGCCGCCAGCAGGTGTGCGGGTGGTTGCTGCCTACAATGACATCTTGATGAGCCAAGTCACCCGTTGCCCCTCCTGTGGAACCCGCTTCAAAGTGGTTGCCGACCAGCTGCGCATCTCGCAGGGCTGGGTGCGCTGCGGGATGTGCCAAAGCGTCTTTGATGCCTCGCAGGATTTGCAGTCCGTGCCCGATGAGCTGCTGCAGCCGGAAGCTGCTGATGCGCCGCAGAAGCCGCCCGTGCAGGAGGCGCAGCCGACGCAGGCTGGCGAACGGGCGCCGGCTTGGCCGCAGCAGGAGGCCGCAGATTCTGCGCTGGCCGCTCCCGCCTTCGATGCGCAGAAGGCTGAGGCACCGCAGAAATCGGCTTCGGATTCGGTAGTCGCGGCAGCGACTGTTGCTCAGACCGGAGCAGCCACGCCGCCAGCAAAGCCTGCCGATGTGGCTTCCGAGCCAGAGCCTTTCGGGGCCATGCCCGGGATGGCGGATGGACAGTCCTCGTTTGTCGATCAGGCGCGTCCTCTGACTGAAGAGGATGCAGAGCCTGCTCAGCATGAACCTCATCCCGAGGTGAGGGAGCCGGAAGACAGGCTGGAAACCAGTGATATTCCCGTGCCCGCCGAGCCGGCGCTGGAGCCGGAGCTGCTGGTATCGCCGCCGCCAAGCGAGGCCCTGATGCCCGAGGCCGCGCAGGACCTCGAGGATGAGGCCAAGGCCGTCTCCAAAGAGGCGCTGCTGCACGCCGATATCGGCGATATACAACCTGCCAGGGACCGGGCGCAGGCTGTCACGGATTCGGATCAGGATGAGGCTGTTGCCATTGCAGGCGATGAGCCGGGCTTTGTGCGCGAGGCCCGCCGGCAGGCGTTCTGGCACTCGGCAGGAATGCGTGTGGCGCTGGTGCTGGGCTCGCTGGTGGCTGTTGCCGGTGTCGTCGGACAGCATGCCTGGCAGCAGCGTGATGTGCTGGCTGCGCAATATCCGGCGCTGGCTCCCGTGCTGGCCAAGGCCTGCAGTCTGGCGGGTTGCGAGCTGCAGGCCCGCCGCGCGATTGCCGATGTGGTGATCAGTGGCTCGGGCTTCAAGCAGCTTGCCGATGCCCGTCAGTACCAGTGGAGCCTGACCCTGGAGAATCGCTCCGATGTGCCGGTGGCCATGCCCATGGCCGAGCTGACCCTGACCGATGCACAGGACAGGCCTTTGCTGCGCCGGGTCATCGACCTGAAGCCTCTGGGTGCCCCGCAGCAGCTGCAAGCCCGTCAGGAGTGGAGCGTCAACGTGCCTGTGCAAGTGCAGGATCTTGGCGCTGCCGTGGCGGGTTACCGGGCACTGGTTTTTTACCCCTAATACGGCTTGTGCCAATGCGGATCAGGCAAGGTGTCTCGTCAGTAGAAACGCCCGTTGTACATCCTTGTTGGCGCAAGCCCCCCTTCATTCATTTCTGAAAGAGAACGCACCATGGCCGCTTTGATCTGCGGGTCGCTGGCATTCGACAACATCATGACCTTTGAAGGTCGTTTCGTAGACCAGATTCTTCCCGACCAGCTGCACATACTGAATGTATCGTTTCTGGTGCCCACGCTGCGCCGCGACTTTGGTGGCTGTGCCGGCAATATTGCCTATAGCCTGAAGCTGCTCGGCGGCGATGCGCAGCCCATGGCCATGGTGGGCAGCGATGGTGCGGATTATGTGCAGCGCTTCAAGGAGCTGGGTATTGAGACCCGTCATGTGGGTCAGCTGCAGAGCACGCATACGGCGCAGTGCATGATCATGACCGATCATGACAACAACCAGATCACTGCCTTCCATCCAGGCGCCATGATGCAGGCGCATGAGAACCGCATCACTGCCGACATGGCTGCCGAGGTCAAGGTCGGCATCATTGCTCCCGATGGCCGCCAGGCCATGATCGAGCACGCCGCCCAGTTCAAGGCTGCAGGCATTCCTTTTGTGTTCGATCCGGGTCAGGGCCTGCCCATGTTCAACGGCGATGAACTCAAGGCCTTTATCGAGCAGGCCGACTGGGTGGCGGTGAATGACTATGAAGGCAAGATGCTCAGCGAGCGCACGGGCCTGAGCTTTGACGAGATCTCGCGCAAGGTGCGCGGTCTGGTCGTGACCCTGGGTGCCGAAGGCTGCGAAGTCTGGCAGCAGGGTGAGAAGACACTGGTTGCTCCGGTCAAGCCCGCTGCCGTGGTCGACCCCACGGGTTGCGGCGATGCCTGGCGCGGTGCCTTCCTGTTTGGTCTGGAGCGTGGTTGGGACCTGGTGCGTTGCGCCGAACTGGGCAACCGCTTGGGGGCGCTGAAGATTGCGCAACGCGGCCCGCAGAACTATCAGCTGGACTTCCAGCCCTGATGCGATGTCAGTGCCCTGAGGGTACTGATCGCGGTGCATGTAAAAAGCCCGGCTCTCGCAGGAGAGCTCGGGCTTTTTTATGGCGTGCAGGTCAGCGAACCGATCAGGGCTTGTTACCTGTGGGGAAGGGCCAGGCGGCTTGAGGTGCCAGGCGGGTCTGTGCCACGGGTGCAGCGGTTTCGGTCACTGCGGCAGGAGCGGGTGCTGCTGCAGCCTTCTTGGGAGCGGCGGCCTTGGCAGCGGTTGCAGCCTTCTTGGGTGCAGCCTTTGCAGGAGCGGCAGCCTTGGCAGCAGTTGCAGCCTTCTTGGGGGCAGCGGCCTTGGCAGCAGTTGCAGCCTTCTTGGGCGCAGCGGCCTTGGCAGTAGTTGCAGCCTTCTTGGGGGGCAGCGGCCTTGGCAGCAGTTG
>NZ_AHIL01000056.1 GCF_000241525.1 Comamonas testosteroni ATCC 11996 | reverse complement strand
GTCCATGTCGGCTCCAGAACTGCCATGGCTCATGGCGCCCATCATGTCGCTCATACCCAGCCATTCGACGGGATCGAGTGCGGGGACTGGAGCCTGCAGGCCTTCGCGCACTGCTAACGTAGCGCGTGCGTAGCCTGTTCGGTCCATCGACTGGGCAAAAATCGTATAGGCGTCATCACGTGGCTCGACAATCACGTCTATGGTTTCGCCAGGGCCGAATCGGAATTCATCGACAGTCACAGGCTCTACGTCGACACCGTCAACATGAACCACCGTGAGCTTCAGGCCCGGTATACGTACGTCATAGAAGGTATTGCCCGCGCCGTTGACCATGCGCAGCCGGACACGCTCGCCCGGACGGAAAAGAGCAGTCCAATTGCCTGCAGGTGTGACGCCATTTGCGAGGTAGGTCAGGGTCGCAGAAGAGAGGTCGGCTAAATCCGTTGGATTCATGCGCATCTCGTTCCACATCTTGCGCTTGTCTAATGCCGCTGACACGCCATCACGCGATGCATCACGGAAGAAATCAAAGACCGTGGGCTGGTTGTAATTGTAGTAGTCGCCCTGAACCTTGAGCTTTGCGAAAACGCGCATGGGGTCTTCGTCAGTCCAGTCAGAGAAGAGCACGACATGATCACGATCTGCACGGATAGTCTCAGGTCCTGCGGGATCAATGATGATCGCTCCATACATGCCGGTGAGTTCCTGCATGCCTGAATGTGAGTGATACCAGTAGGAACCGCTTTGCTGAACCTTGAAACGGTAGGTAAACGTCTCTCCAGGAGGAATGCCCGCAAAGCTGATGCCTGGAACTCCGTCCATCTGGTAGGGCAAGATAATGCCGTGCCAATGAATAGAAGTGGCCTCGCGCAGCTTGTTCGTGACGCGAATCGTCACCGTCTCCCCCTCTCGCCAGCGCAGGGTTGGTGCAGGAAGCGATCCATTGATCGTTGTCGCCATCCCTGGCTTGCCCGTAAAGTTCACGGCGGACTCGGCGATCACCAAATCGAACTCGTTACCCTTCAGCACCGGAGCGGCCCCGCGGACTGTGGAGCTCTGCTGTGCGAATGCCATGAGCGACTGCGTTGACAGGCCCGCCAGAACGCCTCCTGCGGCCAGCCCCTGAACGAAGCGCCGACGAGAGAACCCTTGAGTGGGAGTGACAAAAAATGGCGAATGACGCGGCATAAGGTGAAATCCTCCAGAGCTTCCAAGAAATTCGTTTTCGGCGACGCTTGCCTGATGCAATGAGCGCTCGATATGTTCAGTATGCTAGGGCGTGCTGAATTTCGGAGGAGTGACTCATTCATTACATTCATGTAATGCTCGCGTCATGTTTGGTGCGACGGAGGGCTTCTATCCAGAAATGCCTTCGATGCAGTCAAAAGGTTCACTCTGCTAGCCACGCTTGATGACTTCCCAGGAAGGAACAACGAGGCAGTGTTGGCCTTTCTATCGCCAGGATTTCAGGAACATTACATTTTTCTTATCTTCATGTCAGAGGGCTTCAAACTCGGCACACTCTTGATCGTCCACTGCAGCGGAGCGAGTACATGAGGATTTTGATTGTTGAAGATGAGCCTAAAACAGGTGAGTACCTGCGCCAGGGATTGACCGAGGCTGGCTACATTGCTGACCTCGTCCCAAATGGCTCAGACGGCTTACATCTGGCTTTGCAAGGGGAGTACTCCTTGGTGATCTTGGATGTTATGCTGCCGGGCCTCAATGGTTGGCAGGTGCTCCAGTCTTTGCGTGATCGAGGACTACATATGCCGGTCCTGTTTCTTACTGCACGGGACCATGTCGAGGACCGTGTCAAAGGACTAGAGCTCGGCGCTGATGATTACCTGGTAAAGCCGTTTTCTTTCGCAGAACTACTCGCCAGAGTTCGCATCATTCTTAGACGTGGACATCCGGCCAACGAAGGTACTACTCTGACTGTTGCAGATCTCGAGCTAGACCTGCTGCGTCGTCGCGTATCTCGCAATGGCAAACGTGTTGACCTCACAGCCAAAGAGTTCGGACTCTTAGAGTTGCTGATGCGCCGACATGGTGAAGTGCTGCCACGTTCATTGATCGCATCGCAGGTATGGGACATGAATTTCGACAGCGACACCAACGTCATTGAGGTGGCCATGCGCCGTCTGCGAGCCAAAATTGACGAAGGCCACTCGATCAAACTGATCCAGACCGTACGGGGAATGGGCTATGTGCTTGATGTCCCCGAGGAGGAATAGGTGCAGCGTCTCACTCGCAAGGTAAAGCTTTCTTTAACGAGTCGCTTGGCCCTCTGTTTCACGGTTGTTGCGGCAGCCGTAGTGCTAGGTTTAGGCGGCCTATTCCTAGTCGTTACAGAAGAGCATTTCGTGGAATTGGACCGAATGACGCTTCAGGACAAGCGCCATTTGATCGAGAAAATTCTCCAGAACACGAAGTCGGTCGATGATGCTCGTTGGCGTTTAAATGAGGCACTGAACTATCACGAGGATCTTCAAGTCCAGGTGAAAGATGCCCAAGGAGAAACCGTATTTCAATCGCCCGCATCCGGCTTTGCAGTGCCGGATCGCAACTCGGCTTCTATCGACAAGGAAGGATCGTTTGGGGTGTGGCGGCATGCAGACGCAGAATTCCACATCTTGAGCTTTGAGACGCTACCGGCCTACGCACCGTCACCATTAAAGGTACTGATCGCAGCAGACACCAAGCATCACATTCAATTCCTCAACGGAATTCGCACAAGCTTTGCCATTTATGTGATCGCAGCAATTTTGCTGTGCTCACTTCTGTCTTGGCTCGCCGCTCGACAAGGGCTGGCACCGCTGCGAGAGATGAAATCACGTGCGGCCGTTGTGACGGGACAGAAGATGAGTGAACGCATGCCGGTCCAGGCTGTACCCGTAGAAATGGCCGATTTGGCGCATGAGCTCAATCGCATGCTGGATCGGTTGCAGGACGATTTTCAGCGACTGACAGATTTCGCGTCTGATCTGGCCCATGAACTACGCACGCCCATCAGCAACCTGTTGACGCAGACTCAGGTTGTGCTGGCATCCAAGCGTGACGCCGCGACATACCGAGACATTCTTGCCTCTAATGCCGAAGAGTTTCAGCGTTTGGCTCGTATGGTGTCAGACATGCTTTTTCTGGCCAAAACTGAACGGGGCGTAAGCCTGCCGCGCAAGGAGCAATTTTCGGCACAGCAAGAATCGTATGCATTGCTGGAGTTCTACGAGGCTGTCGCTGAAGAAAAGCAAATTCATTTGAAGTTAAAAGGCGATGGACTCGTTGATGGTGATCGACTGATGTTCCATCGTGCTGTGAGTAATTTGCTATCTAATGCTTTGCGCTACACGCCGCATGCAGGCATGGTCACCATCGACATTGAGACCGCAGCTTCCTGGACACTTGTCACTGTGGAAAATACAGGGCAGGACATTGATCCCAAAGTCCTGCCCAGGTTATTTGACCGCTTCTACCGAGCTGACCCTTCCAGGGCTCATCCGGACTCAGACGGTAGCGGATTGGGTTTGGCCATCACCCGAGCAATTGCCGAAGCTCATGGAGGCTCCATTACCGCCACTTCAGCCGATGGACGAACTCGCTTCACCTTGAAATTCCCCACTCCGCAGCCGACTTCCTAAGCAGATCAGAAAACAGGCTTTTCTTGAAAGCAAGAAGACACTATCCGCAGCAAGATGTCTTTGCTGAAGTTGAGCCGCAGCATTTCGTCTGCGGCTTCTCAGCATTTGCCTGCTCGGCTTCGGCTAACGCCAATAATTCTGGAGTGTATCCAGCGGTCTGGATGGCCAACATGTAGTCGGCGTCGCTCAGATCGCCAGAGACTTGCACCGTTTTATCTCGCGCATTCACTCCGATCTTTGCTTCATCATCGATCGCCAAAATGGAGCGCTGAATCCGCGCGGCACAGGCACCACATTTCATGTCATTGATGCGAAAAATAGCCATTACGTACTCCTTTAAAGCTTGTGGCTAAAGTTTCATCCTTCACATGATGTGAATGTCAAGTATCTGTCTGCACATGCACTGGAGCACGCTGTGTACGTCAACTACGTTGGTCTTCGCTTTTCGCTTTGGGTTTATTGGTATGCAGATTTGGGGTAAGAGCTGCCGCGAAAAAGCTGACAACAATGTCACCGGACAGACCTGATTTTGTTGGGCTCCGACTCCTAAGATCAACCCATCTTCTCCTCACCTTGATCAAGGTCCAGGAGATGTGTTCATCAACTGTCTTAGGAGCCAACCATGTCTCAAAACCGCATCTCCATTTCCTCCGTACTCGCAAGCGTTGCTGCCGTTGTCACCCTGGCTCTTCCTGGAATGGCCTCTGCAGCCTACGAGCATCCAGCCAACAATGAACAAGGCGTGATCGTGCATCCGCAGCACTTTGAAAGCCAGAAAACCCGAGCTCAAGTCAAGGCAGAGACTGAAGCCGCCATGAAGCAGGGCCGCCTTTCTTACGGTGAAAGCAATTTCCC
>NZ_AHIL01000057.1 GCF_000241525.1 Comamonas testosteroni ATCC 11996 | reverse complement strand
AGCGGGAGCTTCTCAAACAGGCCCATGAAATCTTAAAAAATGGGGCTGGCATTGATCTGCATAGCCTGGCAAACAAAGATAAGGCTGTGCTGGTTGAAGCGTTGCGCGGTCAGTATGAATTGCCAGAACTGCTTTCTCTTGTTGGCCTTGCTAGAAGCTCGTACTTTTACCATCGTGCCCGGCTGAAGCTGGCTGACAAATACTTGGATGTACGCCGAAGCATCACAGAGATCTTCGACAACAACTACCGTTGCTATGGGTACCGCAGGGTACAGGCATCTCTGCTCAAGGAGTGCACGGGCATCTCAGAGAAGGTGGTTCGTCGGCTGATGAAGCAGGAGGGGTTGATCGTGGCCAAGCCCAAACGCCGCAGATATAACTCCTACCTTGGAGAGATAGGTGCTGCCCCGCAAAACCTCATCAATCGAGACTTCCATGCTGCTGCGCCCAATGAGAAGTGGCTCACAGACATTACTGAATTCCAAATCCCTGCTGGCAAGGTTTACCTGTCGCCAGTCATTGATTGCTTTGACGGGCTGGTGGTGAGCTGGTCGATTGGGACTCATCCCAACGCAAATCTCGTCAACACAATGCTGGATGCGGCCATTGATGCTGCTCAAGGCAGTGAGAGCCGCCCTGTGATTCATTCTGATCGTGGAGCTCACTACCGCTGGCCGGGCTGGCTCTCGAGGATCCATGATGCAAAGCTGATTCGCTCGATGTCTCGCAAAGGGTGCTCGCCAGACAATGCTGCATGCGAAGGCTTCTTTGGAAGGCTGAAAATAGAGTTGTTCTATCCCGGCAACTGGCAATCAACGACGATTGAGCAGTTCATCGAAGCTGTCGATGCGTACATTCGTTGGTACAACGAAAAACGTATCAAGGTATCTCTGGGACGTTTAAGTCCTGTGGAATACCGGCACAAACTTGGCCTAGCCGCATAAAACCAGTCCAAGTTTTTATCCGCACCCTCGGCGGGTCAGTTTTGCGTGGAAATTAACAGCGATCAATTACAGACGGGATCGCCGCTGCAATTTCTATCATTTCTACAGTAACTCAGTGGAAACTTCAAACAAAGCTCCCAGGGCCAGTCATCGTCGCAGCAGCTTCAGTTGTTGGCCTTGTCATCTATCAACTAGATCATTGACATCGTAAGGCGAGTGCGGTTCACGCGTGTCGGCACGCTGAATCTGCACATCAGTGTTTGTGTTCGTGCTGATGATGGAAATCTGGGAAATGCTCATGGTTGTGCGTCGTAGGCTCATGAGTGTGCAAATGTGCATGCTTACCCGTTGGCATCGACCCGTCCGCGTGGACATGCTGATGATGCTCATCATGTTCATGTTCATGACTATGTTCTAGCAACTCATGGGTGTGCTCGTGCTGATGGGTTTCAGTAAGGTGTAGCCAGACCCCGATACCCATCAAAACGCCAGCAACGAGCAATCGAGGCGATGCAGGCTCTCCCAAGAAAGCAATGGCCAGCACGGCTCCAAAAAACGGCGCGATGGAGAAATACGCCCCTGTGCGAGCTGTACCCAGATAGCGCAAGGCGATCACGAACAAGACCAAGCTCGTGCCATAGCTCAGGAAGCCAATCACCGCCCCCAAAGCCACGACTCCTGGTGACGGCCAGACTGCACCAGTTGCCAGAGCCAACAGCAAATTGGTAGCGCCGGCAGCCAGGCCCTTCATCATGGCAATGAAGGAGGCATCCGCAATCGACACCTTACGGGTCAGGTTGTTATCAATGGCCCAGGACAGACAGGCACCGAGCACTGCAAGCGTGGGCCAAAGACTGGCAGTGCTTGTTTGACTCGGCCAACTGAGCACGACTGCACCAGCGACGATTGCCACCATCCCCAAGGCGATGCGGCGATCAAAGTTTTCTTTGAACACAAACCACGCGAGAACGGCAGTCAGTACGCCCTCGGCGTTGAGCAGCAAAGATGCGTCGGTCGCAGCCATCCCAGACAAGCCTGTCATCAAAAGCAGCGGCCCCATCATGCCGCCTGCTATGACGGCTGCAGCCAACCACCCCATTTCATGCCGCTTCAGGGCGACTGCAGGAGCTTTCGTAATCAGCCTGTAGATCAGCAGGCCGATACCAGAGCCGAGGTAGAGAATGCCTGCCATCAACCAGGGACTGGCATGCTCCAGCAGCATCTTGACTGCTGGGGTACCTGCACCAAACAGAACTGCTGCGCTCAGTGCGGCCACAACTCCACGGTTTGCCAGAACATTCATAGCTACCTCGTCTTACCTATGCTTTGTCGAGCTGGGTATTACTTGACCGAAAAACGCACGGTGACAGTTTGGCCTTCAACGCCGGTGATTGCTGCAACAACTTTGCTGCCCTTGGCAACCTTGATACCTGTTGCTTCAAGTTTGTTGCCACCGGCAGGCTTGATGTCGGCTTCAGACTTTTCCGCACCATTGAGCACGGTCAGTTTTCCGCCCATCTTGCTCACGTCAGCAGGATCGTCGTGATCGATTACGTAGATGGCAGCACCATTGGCTTGTGGAACCAGTTCAAAGGACAGATCGCTGGCCGATTGGACAATGCCGCCGTGCTGAGGCTTGGCAGTGCCATGCGCGATGGCGTTCATGCTGATCAGAGAAAGGCCCAGGACAGCTGCAGACAGCAGTTTTTTCATAACTATTCCTAGCTAAAGCGAGGCGCATCAAGGGCTGCGCCTCAAAGCCCGTAATTGCTTTAAAACGCTTCTTGCTGCTCAGGCGTGCCTTCGGCTTCTGGATTTGAAGCCAGAAGCTTTTCGGTGGCCGTTCGACCAAATGCCAGGTACATCAGTGGAGTCAACAACGTATCTAGGAGCGTGGAGCTCACCAAACCACCGAAGATGACCACCGCAACTGGATGCAAGATTTCCTTGCCAGCAGCATCGGCAGACAGCAGCAAAGGCGTCAGGGCAAACGCAGCTACCAGCGCAGTCATCAGCACAGGTGTCAGGCGCTCCAGTGAGCCGCGGACAACCATGGACTGGCCGAACTGCTCCCCTTCAAACTTGCAGAGGTTGATGTAGTGGCTCACCTTGAGGATGCCATTGCGAACTGCAATGCCTGTCAAGGTAATGAAGCCCACCATGGAGGCCACGGAGAGCGTGATTCCCGAAAGCCACATTGCAATCACACTGCCCACCAGAGCCAACGGGATATTGGCCATGATGATCAAGGCCAGCGTCGTGGAGCGGTAGCGTGTGTAAAGCACCAGGAACACCAAAGCCAGAGACATCAGCGATAGCCACGCAATCTTTTGCGCAGCCTGCTCCTGAGCCTGGAACTGCCCCTCCAGAGAGATGGAGTTGCCTGTCGGTAACTGGGTGCGATCTATCGCCGCACGAATGTCACGCACGATACGACTCATGTCTGAACCGTCCGTGTTGGCATAGACCACGATGCGACGACGACCGTTTTCCCGGCCAATCTGGTTGGGTCCATCCGTCTCGGAGACCGTCGCAATCGCTGAGACAGGAATCCTGCCAGCCGGCGTGTCGATCAGGGTTCGAGCCAGGTCTTGCGGGCTGCGACCTTCATCGGGCAAACGCAACACCAGTTCGTAGCGACGAGGGCCATCCACGATCTGTGCACCATGAGCACCATCCGTCAGCGCTTGCAGCACACGAATAGCCTCCCCGGGAGCCAACCCCACCTGGGCGGCTTTCTGATGGTCAAGACGCACAGTAATCTGAGGAATCAGCACTTGCTTCTCGACGGTCAGGTCAACCAGGCCAGGGATGCTTGAAAGACTTTGGCGCATCTGCTCGGCCAAACCACGCAGCGTGTCGGTATCGTCACCAGAAATTTTCAGGGCGATCTGAGCGCGAACACCGGACAGCAAGTGATCCAGGCGGTGAGAAATCGGCTGGCCCACAGCAACTTGTGCGGGCAGCACAGACAGCTTTGCGCGAATATCGGCCATCACGGCTTCACGATCACGCTCGCTGCGCTTCAGATCAACGTCGATCTCTGCAGAGTGAACCCCTTCCGCGTGCTCGTCCAGCTCAGCCCGGCCTGTTCTGCGCCCAACCTGGGTGACCTCGGGCACCTCCATGATCAAGGTCTCAGCCAAGGAGCCCATTCGATTGGCTTCTGCCAATGACGTCCCCGGATTGAACACCATGCCCAGAACCAGCGAGCCTTCATTGAAGGCTGGCAGGAACGCTCTCGGGAAGAAGGGAACGCTGGCCAGTGCAATCACTACTGCAGCCAAGGCCGTAGCCATCAGCGCTTTGCTTCTTGGGAAAGACCAAGCCAGCAGCTTTTCATCCCATTGCTTGAGGCGTCTGACGATGGGGCTGTCCCCATGATCAATGCGCTTCATTCTCGGCAGGAGGTAGGAACACAGTACCGGCGTCACCGTCATCGACACCAGCATGGAAGCCAGAATGGAGATGATGTAGGCGATGCCCAGCGGCGAGAACAAGCGGCCTTCGACCCCTGGCAGAGCAAACAGCGGCACGAACACCAGCACCACGATGGCCGTGGCATAAACGATGCCGGAGCGAACCTCCACGCTGGCTTTGCGCACAACCTCAAGCGTCGGCATCGGGTGCTCCTGCTCCCGGTTTTGCTTGAGTCTGCGCAGAATGTTTTCTACGTCCACCACCGCATCGTCAACCAACTCGCCAATGGCAATGGCAAGTCCGCCCAAGGTCATCACATTGATGGATTGTCCCAGCCAGTGAAATACCAGCGCCGTGGCAGCCAGCGACAGTGGGATCGCGACCAGTGAGATCAGAGTGGTTCTGGCTGAGAGCAAGAAGGCAAACAGAACGATGGCGACCATGATGGCTCCATCACGCAGTGCCTCTGTCACGTTGCCAATGGAGGCTTCAATGAAATCCGCCTGTCGGAACAAGGCTCTTGGTTCGTTGATGCCTTCAGGACGGCCCTTGCTTAGTTCACGAAGCGCTTGCTCGATGTCACGCGTCACGCGAACGGTATCGGCTTCAGGTTGCTTCTGAACGCTGACGATGACCGCAGGAGAGCCGTTGTAACCACCGTCACCGCGCTTCATGGCCGGAGCAAACCGGACATTGGCAACCTGCTCCAGGCGGATTGGACGGCCATCTCGCCAGGCCACTGCAGCGGACTGCAGGTCCTCGACCTTGTTGGTACGCCCAATGTGGCGGATCAGATATTCCCTGCTATTGAGGTCTATGAAACCGCCGCCTGCGTTGCCTGCAAACCCCTTGAGAGCCGCTTCCAGCTGAGAAAGGGTGACGCCGAACTGAGCCATCCTGGCGGTGTCAGGCTCGACACGCAATTGACGTACTTCACCCCCGATGGGAATGACTTGCGAAACACCTTGGACAGCCAACAAGCGAGGACGCAGCACAAAGTCTGCATACTCCCGTGCCTGCATGGGTGTTGCGGCCGATGCGCCTTTTTCGCCCACATTCAAGGGCAAGGCCAGCAGCATGACCTCACCCATGATGGAAGACACAGGGCCCATCACCGGCACCACATCAGCGGGAAGTCGCTCGCGTACGAGCGCAAGCCGCTCCGCCACCAACTGGCGATTGCGGTAGATGTCAGTTCCCCAGTCAAACTCGGCATAGAGAATCGACAAACCGACCCCGGACATGGAGCGCACGCGAGTGACCCCCGGCATGCCATTCAATGCTGTTTCAATGGGGAAAGTCACCAACTGCTCGACTTCTTCAGGGGCCATGCCCCCGGCTTCGGTCAGAACAGTGATTAGAGGTTTGTTGAGGTCCGGGAAGACATCAACAGGCGTTTTGACCGCTGTGATGATCCCGTAGACCATCAATATCGCAGCGAACGCCAGCACAAACAGCCGGTTATGCAGGCTGTTACGAACAATCCAGTTGAACATGTGTCACCTCACAGTTCAGCGGATTTGTGCGATCAGCGCCGCACCTTGAACCACGACCCGGTTTTCATCGCCAAGCCCCTTGGTAACGACGATCCGGTTCGCATCCAACGCTTGGTACTGCACGGGCTGAGGGATATAGCGCTCTGCACCTGACTTGATCCAGACGACAGGCTCATTGGCAGGGTTGCGAGTAATCGCCTGTGCGGGAAGAACAAAGCCTTTGACACTTTGCTTGGAGTTGGCAATCACGGTGACAGGTTGGCCAATAGCAATCGGTAGCTGTTGAGTGCCATCGGACGCAACCGCCTTGAAGGTCAATGGCAACACACCGTCACGCAAGCTTCGACCAGCACCAATGAGCTCCAAACGGACTCCCGGCGTCGCTTTGATCGTTGCTGCACTGATGTTGGCTGCTAGAGCAGGATCGGCCGTTGTGGCCTCCACCATGACCTTGGCTGGATCGGTAATCTCAAACAAGACATCCTTGGATTCGACAACCTGACCGAGCACCACATTGGCGCTGGCGATGACACCCGAAACCGGTGCGACAACGTTTTCCTTGGCAGCAAGTCCGCCACCGATTGCGCTTTCACGCGCCCTCAGGCTTGCAAACTCTGTCTGAGCCGCTTCAATCTCTTTGCGTGGGACAGTGCCTTCAAGCCCTTTGAGTCGCTCCACACGCTTTTGCGCAATTTCGCGGGCACCTCTGAGCTCGGCCAACTGGGCACGCTGTCCTGACAAGGCAAGTGGATCTGCGTGATGGGCTACGACCGCCAGGACCTCCCCTTTACGTACAGTCTTGCCAGCAAACGGCAAGCCTTGGGATCCGGCCTCAATCTTTCCGCCCACAACCGTCTGAACCAGGCCGCTTGCATTGGGGTCCGCGATGACTTTGGCTGGCAGTTCGGTGGTTGCGCTTGCTTCGGACATCAGGGCAATTTCCGTGCGAATTGCCAATCGACGCTGGGACAACATGGGCACATTGACGCTGCCATCAGGCAGACGACTCAAACCTGCTGCCGATGGAGCGGCCGAGGCGGTATCCAGATGCTCTCCGTTGGGGCCATGAGCGCCCGGAGAGGCTTGAGCCATGGTGACGGCCAAGACCGCAGACATGATGACGATGCGTTTCATTGGGCGCCTCCCTTTGCTACCTTGCTGTTAGAGCCACGGCCCAAGAGCCATCCCAATCCACCCACTGCGGCCAATGCCGCAATTGCCAATGCGCCAAACAGCAAAGCGTTTTCATCTCCATGAGCATGGGTGGCCTCAGCTGCAGCTTGGGTCGCCCCGACTTCCAAAGTGCCGTCCAGCAGGTCAGACTCTTTGCCATCCAGAATCGTGATCACCAGCGCGTGTGACCCTTTCTTGCCGAGTTCTGCCAAGAACTTCTCGTCAGCCACGGCATAGTCGCCCTGGTCCGAGTGATAAGGCGCAGGGGCTTTCAGTTGACCCAGCTCGACTTCCACCTTGGCTTGATCCACGGGTTCATTCGTAGCGAATCGATTAATGAACATCGAAAACTCACCGCCCTGCAGGCGACCAACCAGCTCGTAGTCTTCGGACTTAGCCTCGAACCTGGGTGCAGAAGAAGTGGCTCCTGCCGTAGGTGCTGCGTCCAAATGCTCTCCATTGGGACCGTGTGCACCAGGGGATGCCAAGGCGATCCCTGTAGTAAGGGCGAAGCCACCCAGTAAGAGCAAGCGCTTCACGGCGCAAGGAGTTGAAAACGGAGAATTCATGGCAGTTGTCCGTAGGCTTGTTGAAGACGTGCACGTGCGAGGCCAAATGCAGCCTCCTGCCGAGCAGCGCTGTAGTCGGCTTGAGCTGCGGCACTGGCTGCGCGCAGAAGCTCTGGGAGCGATGTCTCGCCTGCATTGAAGGCGGCACGAATCAGCTTGGCTCGTTCGTTAAGCAACGCGGCTTTTTCACGCTCGGTCTGCAACTGCAACTGACTTGCCGCTGCTGCAGCCTTGGCGCTTTCCATGCGAGCAGACAACTGAGCACGAAGCACCTGTTCCTTGCGCTGAGCTATGTCCAGCTCGGTCAAGGCGGCAGCTTGCAAGGGTGCATTTCTATCGTCTGTGCCGAACGGAATACGCACAGCAAGGCCCAGGCTGTAGGCGGAACCCTGACCATGGCCTGGAATGTCTTGCCTGAACTTGGTGATCAGCTCTGGAGCACTGCGATTCGATTTGGCAACCAAATCCAAACGCTTACGTGCCAGGTCTACTTGCTGTTCTGCACGCAACAGTTCGGGATGCTCAGCCAACTGGCGAGGAGATGGGCTTTCAGCACTCGCAAACGTAGCGTCAGGTGTTTGGGCCAATCCTGTCAGGGCTGTCCACTGGCGCTTTGCTGCTTCAAGCTGGGTTTCAGCCTGTGACTGAGTTGCTTGTGCGCTTAAAAGCTCCCCCTTGGCTGCCAAGGCATCTGCTCTTGCCAGATCACCGGCTTTCACACGTTTATCCACGTCTGATGCGATGGCCGCAAAAGTGCTGGTCTGCTGCTTTGACAAAGATTGGCTGGCCTGCAACTCAGCAATCTGCCAATGCAACTCACGGACAACCTCTGCAACACGCAGTTTTCCCTCAGTTTCAGACAACTGAGATAGAGATGACAACGAATCTGCGGCTTGTTGCTTGGCGCTTTTCTGGCCGGGAAGCCAGAGCGGCACCGCCAAAGCTACTTCAGTCTCGCGAGCGCCATTGTTGCTTTGCAGGCGGTCATTGCGGTGGCTCAACTCCACTGAGGGAGGTGCAGCCCAAAGAGCACTTGATGCTTGCTTTTCTGCGGCTGCCTGCCGAGAAATGCCTGCAGCCTCAGCAGAGGCAACGGCGCGGCTCCAGGCCGCCTCAACGGCAGTCGCCAAGGTTGTTTTTTGAATGTTGCTGCTCGATTTTGGCGCAGCAACGCTTTCCATTGGCTGTGCGTACGACGTGCACGCCAACGTCAGCCCTGCAAGAATGCAGAGCCTCCATTTAATTTTGGGGTTCACAAAGCCTCTAAATGCTCTGGGTACATAGCAATACCGTCGCGAGGTACTGCGACAGATCTGACATGCACGAACGAAGGGATGGCTTCAGACGGATGAAGCCGACCTAAAGAGAGCTAGGCTGTGAGTCTGGGAGGCCGTCGAAGACCTTCCAGGATCGGATGGGGGAGCATGGAATCGACGACCGGGCAGAGTGGAGAGCTTACCCAGTCGGGCACCGGAACACTCAAGGTGAAAGCTTCAACCGCTGCAGATGGCATCCCATTGGCCATCATGTGCAGTTTGGAGTCAGAGGAGTCATCGAGCTCCACGGCACCATCATCATGGTGGTGGTGGCCTTCCTCTTGAAGATGCATCGCCGCATGCTCAAGCGCTTCATGTGACGCGAAGACAGGCATCTGGCCAGCCACAGCAAGGGCTTGCCAGAAGACGCTCAGCATCACGAAGAACATGGCCAGACGGCGTGTCATAGTTCAGAAATTATATGTGGAAGGTATCTCCCACAATCTTTGTGGACGCTGCGAAATTGTTTGACGCACGGCCAGACCAGTATTGCTCATACTGACTGAATTTGCGTAACGCTTCCACTGAGGCAGAAAGCTGCCGCTCAATGAAAAGTCACGAGAGTCTGCTTCCGGCGAAAGCAGCGGCCAAGCAAATGCTTATATGAGTGCCGTTGATGAGTTCAGTGGATTCACTTCCACTGAAACATGCGCTAACTCCTCATGAATAGTGACAAGTTGGCGGATGTAGTCAGGGGTGACTTCAGAGTTTCCTTCTACGGCAATGACGGCGGCATATTTCCCTTTGCCCACCCGCCAAACGTGCAGGTCCGTGATGACAGCCCGATATGGACCTTCGGCGATGGATTCTCGAATTTCTTCGGCCACTGGTGCATCCATCTCGGCATCCAGCAAGACTCGACTGCTATCACACAACAGACCCCACGCCCAAATGGCGACTAGAGCCGCACCGACGATGCCCATCAAGGGGTCCAGCCAACCAAAACCCCAGTGTATTCCACCCAGCAAAGCAACGATGGCTAGCACCGAAGTAGCGGCATCCGCAAGGACGTGAAGATAGGCTGAACGCAAGTTAAGGTCGCCATGATCTGAGTTGTCGTCGTGGTTGTGCCCATGGTGATCATGGCCATGATGCTGATGCTGATGGACTAAGGGCCAGAGTTCCTTGCCCACGCAGTAAAGCGATGGGCGCAGAGCAAGGGTAGGAACCTTCGCCACATTCAGCGAGGCACGCCGATCCAGAACGCTTACGTCGAACGCTTCAACAGGTCCTGCCGAACGGAGGTGCTCGACTGCGATGTCTATGGATCCGTACAGGAAGTCCGGTCTAGGAACGAGGGCTGGCAGCATTTTTACAACCACTATCGTTTGCACGAATCGTTGAGCCGAAGACCGCCGGTCGCGTATTTTGTTAAAAGTTTCACCAACCTCTGCTTTTATGTCACACAGGAAAGCGAGGGGGCTTCACACTCAGCGTGTTTAGTTCGCAGTTGATTGCATGCGAGCATCCCGTTCAGCTGTTGTTTCATTACGCATTTCGTTGATAACTTGCTCGCGGGTTTTGCTCGATCCAGTCTCGGGAGTACCACTT
>NZ_AHIL01000058.1 GCF_000241525.1 Comamonas testosteroni ATCC 11996 | reverse complement strand
CCAGAGTGAGTGGTACGACGACTTTCAGGCGTTCCGTGGCCCGCTCCAAATACTCGAACTGGCCAGACCACGACAGGGCATAGCCGGCAGGCATGGCCACCTGCTTGGCAACAATGGCTTGCATGTCATGGACGACGGAGCGCAAGTCCCGGCCACGTACATCGACATAGACCCAGCCCGAGAGCCGTGCGTTTTCACTGCGGATCATGGGTGGGCCTTCTGCGATGACGATCTTGGCGACGTCATGCAGGAGCACGGTGGCACCCTTGTCTGTCACGAAAGGCAGCTTGCGCAGGCGTTCCAGTGAATCGCGGATTTCGCGCGGGTAGCGGACGTTCACCGGAAAGCGCTCTCGACCCTGAATGACTTCTCCGACATTCTCACCACCGATGGCTGTAGATATGACCGCCTGCACGTCTGCCACAGAAAGTCCGAACCGTGCAGCGGCTTGTCGGTCCACATCTACGTCAATGTACCGGCCCCCTGTCAAGCGTTCGGCCAACGCGGAAGAAACACCAGGCACTGCGCGCACGGCGGATTCAATCTGTGCCGCGAGCTTGTCGATGGTGGCGAGGTCTGGTCCGGCGACCTTGATGCCGACGGGACTCTTGATGCCGGTGGCCAGCATGTCGATGCGGTTGCGGATCGGGGGCACCCATACGTTTGATAGACCCGGAACCTTGACCACCCGGTCCAGTTCTTCAACCAGCTTCTCCGAGGTCATGCCAGGACGCCATTGCTCACGTGGCTTGAACTGGATGGTGGTCTCGAACATCTCCAGCGGCGCAGGATCGGTCGCAGTATCTGCTCGTCCTGCCTTGCCGAACACACGCTGAACCTCGGGCACTGTTTTGATAAGCCGGTCTGTCTGTTGCAACAACTCTGCGGCCTTTGAGACCGAAATACCAGG
>NZ_AHIL01000059.1 GCF_000241525.1 Comamonas testosteroni ATCC 11996 | reverse complement strand
ATCCAGATGCATGTCGCCGTTGACCACGGGAATGCAGTACGGGCCGATGGCTGCCGGCGTCAGGTCGATCATGCGGATGCCGGGCTTGAGGCTGCGCAAAAAGGCGTCGTTCTTCACATGTGCGCCCGCGCTGGTGGCATCGAACACAAAGTCGATGTCGGCGAACCCGGGCATGCGTGTGAGGCCTTCCACGCCCTCGTGGGTGGTGGCCACGCCCATGCGGGAGGCGCGGGCCAGGCCGTCGGAGTGGGGATCGATGCCGACCATGGCGCCCATCTCGATGTTTTTGCCATGGCGCAGGATCTTGATCATCAGATCCGTGCCGATATTGCCGCTGCCGATGATGGCGGCCTTGAGTTTCTTGCTCATGGGTGTCCTTGTAGGAGAGGGGTCGTCAGGCCAGGCGGCAGCCGACGCTGCCCAGGCTGCCCAGATGTGCCTGGACCAAGTCGCCGTTGCTGAGAGCTACCATGGGTCCCAAGGCACCGGACAGAATGAGTTGGCCAGCGCGCAAGGGATGGCCGCGCTCGGCCATGGTGCAGGCCAGCCAGTAGGCTGCGCGCAGAGGGTGGCCCAGGCAGGCGGCGCCCGTGCCGACCGAAACGGTTCTGCCGTTGATGCTCATCTGCATGCCAAGGGCTGAGGTGTCCAGTGCGCCGATGCTGACAGGCTGTTCGCCCAGCACATAGAGACCCGAAGATGCGTTATCGGCTACGGTATCCACCAGGGTGATCTTCCAGTCCTGGATCACGCTGTCCACGATCTCCAGGGCTGGCAAGGCATAAGCCAGGGCGTTGAGGAACTCGGCCCAGGAGGGCGCATGGCTGCCTAAATCCTTGCCGACGACAAAGGCAACCTCGGCCTCCACCTTGGGCTGGATGAGTCGACTCATGGGAATGGTGTCGCCATTCATGTATTCCATGTCGTTGAACAGCACTCCGAAGTCGGGTTGATCCACTCCCAGCTGCTGTTGTACAGCTTTGCTGGTGAGTCCAACCTTGAGGCCAATGACTCGGCGGGCTGGATCTTCCAGGCAAGCCTGTGTATTGAGTTGAGCCACTTGGTAGGCAGCGTCGAGCCCGGTAATGCCAAAGGTTTCGGATACCCTGGCAATCGGGCAGCGGGAGCTGCGAGCCTCTCGTATGGCCAGGGCAGCAGCATGAAGGTTTGTTGATGGGGCAGTCATATGGGGGGAGCTGTGATCGGGTAAGGAGCAAGGCTCTTTGCCTTCGGCCGCAGTCGGCCGACCACACCACAGACCTGGTGCAGCCGGTGGTGAAGTGCTGTTTACTCTGGGGGGCCTCTATTCGAAGACCATGAGATCGCGTGCCACTTCGACAGGTCCACTGAAGTGCTTGCGAACGCCGTCGGTGTATCGCGAATCTGGCTCATCGCCGCCGGGGACCAGATGTGTCAGGATGACTTTCTTGACGCCGGCGGCCTTCGCGAGCAAGCCGATGTCTTCCGGTACCGTGTGCTCCTCGGTCATGTGGCGCATCATGCCGTCCGCTACTGCATCGGGTACATGCTGGCGTCGCATCATCTCGCGAGTCAGAGGCAGGTCTATGACCTCATGCACAAGCAGGTCGGCGTCCTTGGCGAAGGCAGTCAGCGCAGGACATTGGCCTGTGTCACCGCTGAAAACGATAGTCTTGTCGGGCGTCTGGATGCGCAACGCATAGGAGCGATCTTGTTTGCCGCGTTTGGCGTCAGCAGCCGGGTCTACCTTGTAGTGACAGTTCTCCTGGGCCGTAACGCTGATCAAGTCATCTTTGAAGACCAGGCCATTGCCTTGGATGTCATGCGCATGAAATGCTTTCTCGGGAGGGAGTTTTCCGCTTTTTGAGTCTGCTTGGCGAATGCGTGCGTTGACCGAGAAATACTGAAGAAAGCCATTCATCATGGACTTCGCACTCGGTGCGTAGACGTCCACCGGCCAGATCCCGAGATCCCACTGCACGCCCAGCAATGAGCCCCAGCCAGCGTTGTGATCGTCATGGTCATGGGTGATGAAGATCTGCCTGACCTTGCGCAGATCTATGCCTGCCGCATACAGCTGTCGCAGGACGCCGTCACCCGCATCAATGACATATACCTTGTCGCCCACCATCAGTGCATTGGCTGGCTGCGACCGAGCGGTGGATGGCAGAGGTCCACCCTGGGTGCCAAGGGTCACAAGTCGCGTCTGTGCGAATGCTCCGCCAGCCCAGGCTGCCACCAGCAAGCTGGCGCCCAGGAGAGTCTTCAGTTTCATGCTGTTCTCCATTCATGAAATTTCAGTAAGCAAGTCCAGGGCCTGTCGCGACCACGTCGGCGCAGCAGGCCTATGCAAGTGCTTAGTTGCTGGCGATGAAGTCTGCAACCAGGCGGTTGAATTCCTCGGCGTGTTCGATCATTGCCCAGTGGCCGCAGCGATTGAGTAGTACCAGTCGGCTATTGGGGATGCAGGCGAGCAAGAACAGAGAGCTTTCATATGAAACGACGCGGTCGTCACGGCCGTGAATCAGCAGCGTGGGGATCTGGATCTGCGGCAGTTTGGAGCGGTCCACCCACTTGGGCAGCGGTGCACCCTGGGGCAGTCCAGCAACGTAGTTCTTCAGATGTTCCGGGCGGGCCAGCGCCGCATCGGAGCGTGCTTTCGTCAATTCGGGAGTGGCAAAGCGCGCTTTGTCGAACGTCATGATTTCAACCAGACGGCGCATGTTCTCTGGTGACGCGTCCTGGTAAGCCTGGATCAGAACCTTCAGACCTTCGGAGGGGCCGTCGCCGGCTCCGAACAGCGAAGGCATCTTGCCCACGGGCGGCCCCATGGTGACGAGGTGGCTGATGCGCTCCGGATACTCGGTTGCCAGACGCAGAGAAGTCTGACCACCCATGGAGTTGCCGA
Organism: Comamonas testosteroni ATCC 11996; assembly: GCF_000241525.1. Taxonomy (GTDB): domain Bacteria; phylum Pseudomonadota; class Gammaproteobacteria; order Burkholderiales; family Burkholderiaceae_C; genus Comamonas; species Comamonas testosteroni. Next base: position 94,426 of record NZ_AHIL01000059.1, on the reverse strand, counting down.
CAAAGGCCGCCTTCTCGATACCGAGTGCATCCATGAACTGGATAGCTGCATCCACATGGTCGAGGCGGTCCACCGTGCACGCATCGGACAGGCCCCAGCCGGGCATATCAACCGCGAGCACGCGGAACTGGCGCGCCAGCGTCTCAATGTTGCCGGAGAAGTTGCTCCAACCGGTGGCGCCCGGACCGCTGCCATGCAGCAGTATGACGGGATGACCTTCACCGGCTTCGTAATATTGCAGGTTCCAGTCGCGAGTTTTGACGGTACGGCTAGTGCTGGCTTGCGTGATAGACATTGGTATCTCCTTGGGACTTTGGGATAAATGAAATGAAGTCGAGGCTCAGGCTTGCAGCAACTCAGCTACAGCCTTGGGGTGGCGGTGTCCCCAGCTACTGAGGTGATCCAGGTGCTGGACCTGCCAGGTCTGCTCATCAATGACCAAGCCACCCCAGCCGAACTCCACGTTGAAGCCCGAAGGGGTACGGACATAGAAGCTGAACATCTGATCGTTGGGGTGCACGCCTAGCGTCATCTCGAACTGCCTTCGGTCGTCCATGCAGCGGTCATAGGCATGGCCCACGTCATCCATGGAGGACACTTCGACCATGAAGTGGTGAATGCGCTTGGGAAACGGCATATTTGCCAGGGCCAAGGTGTGATGGCGACCATTGCAGTGCATGAACGCCACGCTGGCAATGAAGTTGGGAGCCAGCTTCTCGTCGATCACATCGGTCAGTTTGAAGCCGAGCAGCCCATACCAGTGCATCAACTGCTGGCGATCTATGCCTCGCTCCATGAGTACCTGATGGCCCGCGCCGCCGAAGCCCGTCACAAAGCTGGATTTCAGCGTTTTGGAGACGAAGGGTGTGCTTGCGGTTGCGAATCCCGTGACCAGCTCCACACGATTCCCGAGTGGGTCTGCCGTTACAAAGATGCGCTGGACTTGGCGCTGCTCTGCAAGGGCTGCATCCCCTTGCTGCACTTGGTGACCTGCGGCTTGCAGGCGTGCAACGATGGCATCGAGGTCTGCATCGTTGCCGCACTCAAAACCGGTGAGCGACAGATCGTCCGCGGGGCCCTTCTGTATCAACCATCGATAGACTTTGTCATCCATGCGCAATTGCAGGGAGTCAGAGCTCCTGGAGCCCAGCTGCATACCCAGCAGGTCGACGCCGAAGCGCTCCCAGTCGGCAAGGTCACTGGCCTCAATGCCCACATAGGCAAGTTGATTCACGCTACTCATTGGAGTCTCCTTACAGAACTACGGGAGGTGTTCAGGCGGGCACAGCGAGGCCACTGGTATCGGCTGCCGCTACGAACTTGTCTGGGCGTATGGCGATGGTTTTGACTCCGTAGCGCTGTAGCCAAGGCAGCAATACGTTGTCGAGATCCACCAGCTCATCAGAACCGTGCGTGTAAGCGGTTTTGGGGCGAACCGTGAGGTATCGAGCATTGAGTGCGTCCCAGCCGGCTTTTTCTTCTGGGGTCAGCAAGTCAGCTGGATTCGTATCGACGCCCAGCAAGACGAAGCCATCACCCAGCAAGGTGTCGAGACGGGCCATCTTTCCGAAAGTGTCTCCCGCGATGGGCTGAGGAATCATTCGGCCGACGATGCTGGCATCGCCTGTGGCGCCGCGTATCCATCCTGCTTCCAGTGCAGGCGGTGCGATCAAAGGCGGTTCGTAGGGCGTTACTGTCTCGGTGGGTACTGCATGGAGGGCTTCGATTTCCTCGGCACTAGCCTCCTGCTTGATTACCCGTCCCAGAGCTACGGCCAGATTGGTGTAGAAGACCGCATTGGGGCGGCGTTCCGTTTCATAGGTGTCGAGCCAGTTGTCGGGCAACTCGCCCTTGATGACGCGGGCCATCTTCCAACCCAAATTAAAAGTATCACGCATGCCTGTTTGCATGCCAGCGCCTGCCCATGGAGGCATCAAGTGAGCTGCATCACCGGCCAGGAAGACGCGGTCCTTGCGCCACGTGTCGGCCATGCGTACATGGTGCTTGTAGAACGCGTGCTGGTGAATCTCGACATCGTCTTCCGTCACGCCCAAGGCCTTGAGCAGTGGCCAGACCTCTGCACTGGATGGGTAGTCGGCCGGTGTCTCGCCTGGCGTGAGAGGAATTTCCCAGCGGTGATTGCCAGCCGAGAGCGCGATATCGACCACAGGGCGGTTTTTGTCAGACCAGAAAGTCAGAAAGTCACGGTCAGGCCACCAGCGCTTGACGCGGCAGTCGATGACCACCCACGTCACGTCATTGGTGTCACCCAGCAGATCTATCCCGAGCATCCCACGGCAGGGGCTGGAGCCCCCGTCGGCGGCAATCGCGTAGCGTGCCCGCACGGAACTCAGCTTGCCGGTTGCTTTGTCACGGCTGGTCAGCGTCACGCCGTCAGAGTCTTGCTCGATAGCGATGACTTCAGCGCCGTACCGGACCTGTAGGCGCTCCCCGTAGGCATCGCCGCAGCGGCGCAGTTCAGCCTCCATGGTGGGTTGGTAGATGTTGTAGAAGCGCGGCTTGCGACCCAAGGTGCTCGGTGGGTGCTCCACTCGCATGATTTCCGTGCCGTCATAGGTGATCCAGCGAAGCGCGCGCTGTGGATCTATGACTTTCTCGATGCGCTCATCAATTCCCAGGTCCTGGAAGATGCGCATCGTCCAGTCATTGACCGTCACAGCACGGGCTCGTTGGTAGATGTCTTGCTCACGCTCCAGCGCAATCACAGATACGCCTTTGTTGGCGAGGGTTAGCGCGCCGATCAGCCCTGTCGGGCCATAGCCGACGATGGCAACGTCTGCGTCGTAGGTCTTGGTGGTCATTTAGCTTGTCTCCTGAGTTCGCAACCGTTGGTGCCAGTCATAAAGCTCAGATCAAGCATGCTTTGACATGGATTAAATTGGACCAATCGGTACAAAACAAGAATGTACCGATTGGTCCATAACTTGTGATTAGTGAAAACTAGTAAGGGTTTTCATGTATGAATTTGATGTGTGAACGTATTAAGAGCCCACATGATTTGAGGTGGACGGCAGGTACACCGAAGGCAATTGCTGCTGCCGAGTGCTGCATGTGAAGTCGCCAGACACATACACTGCACATATGGAAGAGAGCAAAAGCAATGGAAATCGGCGCGGACAACGTTCGCGTCAGGAGATACTCGATGCGGCAGCCAAGGTGATGGCTACCCGTGGCTATGCCGGCACATCGATGTCCGCACTAGTGCAGGAAAGCGGTATTCCCAAGAGCGCGATCTATCACCATTTCGAGTCAAAGGCGGGTCTGCTGTCCGAAGTGATGGCGCGTGGCGCGAGGGAGTTCTTCGCTGCGATGCGCGATGCTCATCAGCCGCCCCCGGAAGGTGGAACGCCACGTGAGCGACTTGGTTGGTACCTGCACAAGACGGGTGAAGTCTTTGTGCATCGAGAGGACTTTCTTCGTCTGCTGCTGCTGCTGGTTATGAGCAGCGAGGCCACAGATGCTCCCGAAGCAATGCAAACGATCGCCGAGATCCGTAAAGAGGGTCTCGACTACATGCGACACATGATTCGGATGTCCTTTAACGACAAGGGCGAGAAGGTCGCTGATGAGTTGGCGAATGCATTGGCATTCTTCGGTGTCGCAGGCTTCGACGGTGCATTCGTGGGTATGCAATCAGGTGATGGCCGAGCGATGTCGCAATACATGGCCCAGCTCACTGATGCGATGGTGGCTCTCGGTGAAGCTCAGGCTTGTGTTCGGTGTTGAGTCACAGGCTAACCGGCATGCAAACTTGCGGCCAGACTTCGTCCAGATTGCCTGGTGTCGAGTGACCGCTCCCGCCCAGAGCAGACACTGGCTGGTGATCTTGCTAGCGACTGCTTTGGGTCGATTTCTGGCCGCACCACAAACCTGAGGTACGCGTTAGGAAAGAGCTTCAAATAACGCCTTGGGAGTTTGTGGAGCGGGCACGGGCGGATGCCGACCGATCCATGCTGGAGTGCAGCGCCACGCCCCTGAAAACCATTGCGTTTGAATACGGCTTTGTGGATTCAGAACGCATGCGCAGAGCTTTTGTGCGCTGCGTGGGCGTTACTCCTCAGCAGTACCGAAGCACATTCAACCCCGTCAACGAATAGCGTCTTTAGCCGCTGCAGGAATATCGGTCGTCATGCGCTTGTGGCAATCAATGGCTGCAGCCAACACCTGGGCATCTGCATCGCGAGGGCCAATGACGGACATGCCTACCGGTGCTCCATCCACGTTGCGCCACGGAAAGCTCACCTGCGGAAGCCCTGCCAGTCCTGCGATGCAAAGCAACTGCTGCGCCATTTCTCGCATGCGTTGCAATTCATGAGCTGCGGTATCGCGCATGGGCGCTGGCCCTGGAACAGTAGGTAGCAGCACGAATGCCCCCGTATCAGCAAACAGCTTGTCGAGCATACGGGTAGCGGCATCTCGGAGGGCTTGCCACACCGCCAGGTCTTCTTGAGCGGCTTGCGAAGCGAACCCGAACCGGGCGCGGACATCGGCCCCCAATGCTGCGCCATGTGCTGTCACCCAATCGCCGTGGATGCTCCAAGTTTCCGCTCCTGCCAGGATACGGTGGGCTTGCGCCCAGTGGGCAAGAGGAAGTTCGCCGGCAGGTAACCACTGCCCATTCAGGCCGAGTCGCTGCAAATCGTCCATGAACATGGTGCGAACGTCAGGGTCACACACATGCAGGGCGTCTTCAAACAGGAGTATCTGAAGGTCAGGCTGGGCCTCGTGTACAGCCTCATTGTCAATCACGGCATGAATGCGTGCCATGTCTTCGCCGGACTTGGCAAACCAGCCGACGGTATCGAAGCTGGGTGCCAGTTTGAATCCCCCACCCGGCAAGCGCCCTTGCGTCGTCCGGATTCCCCAAATACCGCAATAGCTGGCTGGCAACCGGCAGGAACCACCGGCGTCGGTGCCGAGCGCGAAGTCCACGTCACCAGCGGACACGGCAGCAGCCGAGCCAGATGATGAACCTCCAGGTAGTCGCCCCGGCGCACCAGCGTTGTAGGGCATGCCATAGTGATGATTGATACCTGCAAGGCTGTAGGCCAGCTCGTCCGTGACTGTCTTTCCGATCCAGTGCGCGCCTGCTTCCAGGCACAGTTGCACTGCTGGTGCACTTTCTTGGGCGATAGGTTGCTGCGCTCCCCAGGCCGGCGTTCCACCCCCCATGCGTTGACCCTGCACAAGGAATATATCCTTGACCCCCATGCGCATGCCGGCCAGGGCATTGCCGGTCGGCGTAAAAGGCGGAGCAGTGCCAAAGCCCTCGCGTACAAAGGCTCCGCCAAGTCCCGGTTGCAGCAAATCATTGCGAGCCGCGTTGTCAAGTATGGGCATATCTGAAAATTTTCCTGATCAATTGAGTTGCAGGTCGATCCGGGTCAGCAGCTGGGACCAGCGGTTGGACTCGTCCGCTATGGCCTTTGCGAACTCGGTACTTTGCGAACCGATGGGGTCCATTCCGTTGCCGGCTAGCACGCGCTTGACTTCTGGATCATTGCGAAGCAGGGATTGCATCTTTTCGCGCAGTAGGTCCACGATCGGCTGTGGTGTACCTTTAGGGGCAAAGGCTCCTACCCATACAAGGGCGTCTACGCCACTGACCCCAGCCTCGCGCAACGTGGGAACCTGGGGCATCAGCGCAGACCGTGTAGGGCCGGAGACAGCCAATACCTTTGCACGGCCGGCCTCCACCAGCAGCTTAGTGGACCCCACGCTGTCAAACCGCATTCCAATCTCTCCAGACAGGAGTGCCGTGGTCAACGCGGGAGTGCCCTTGTACGGAATGTGTGTGAGCTTGACCTGCCCCTGCTGCGCGAACTGCTCGCTCACGAGGTGAATGACACTGCCTTGTCCCACACTGCCGAAGTTGAGCGTGCCAGGCTGTGTTTTGGCTTGCGCAAGCAGATCGGCGACAGACTTGAAGGGCGACCCCGCCGCCACTGTCAATGCCAAGGGATAGCTGCTGAGCATGCTGATCGGCTCAAAGTCATTCACCGGATGGAATGGCCGCTTGGCCTGTAGCAGTGGCGCAATCACGTGGCTGCTGTTGCTGGCGATGAGGATGGTGTAGCCGTCGGGTTTGGCACGCATGACGGCGGTTTCCCCGATGAGGCCGGTAGCGCCGACTCGGTTTTCCACCACGAACGGCTGCCCCAAAGCTGCTCCGAGCTTTTGAGCCAGCACACGCGCCATCAAATCAGTGGCGCCACCTGCTTGGAAGGGGGAAATGAAGGTCACGGGGCGTTGGGGGTAGCCGGATGCCGATGTTGGAGCAGCCAGCACCGATGGGCTGAGCGTCGCGCCCAATAGGCCCCACAGCACCCGACGTCGCAGCGTAGCGTGCAAAACCATTGTTTGTCTCCTTGAGTAAATCAAAGCTGAAGTATTCAAAGAGTGCTCAGTCCCAACAAGCGAGATTTCTCAAATCATGGTTTTGTCTTTTACAAATGCTTTGTCATTTTCCTTAATGGAGCCACACTCGGGATTTCACAGCAGCAAAAAGACAATGCGCTACGAACTGACTGATTTGAGAGTGTTCCATGCGATTTGCCAGGAAGGGAATGTGTCGCGTGGCGCTGCCCGATGCCATCTCTCCCCCTCGTCGGCCAGCCTCCGGATCAAAGCGCTTGAAGAGGCGTTGGGCACGGCGCTTTTTGTCCGCCACGCACGTGGGGTCGTACCAACCGCCGCCGGAGAAATCATGCTTGAGCATGTGCAGCGATGCGTGGCTGGTCTCGTGCAGATGGAGGGTGACCTGGCTCCCTTCGCCCAAGGCTTGAGCGGCCGGCTCACGGTGCTGGCGAACAACAATGTCCTGCACTCATTCTTGCCTCAGGATCTTGCGGCCTTTTTGGCTAGCTATCCCGACGTTCGCATTCATCTGCAGGAGCGCATGGGCACTGACATCATTCCGGCTGTGGCCGAGGGGCGAGCCGATGTGGGGATCGTGGCTGTGGATACCGACCATCCGCAGCTTTTTTTCTACCCCTACCGGGAAGATTATTTCGTCGTGCTGTTGCCGCGTCGCCATGCTTTTTCCCAGCACCGCTCACTACGTTTTTCCGATTGCCTGAATCACCCCTTCATCAGTCTTCAGACCGGGACTGCACTGCATACCTATCTGACCAATCAGGCGGTGCTGCTTGGCGGCCGTCTTGATGTGCGCGTACAGGTAACAGGGTTTGGGGCAATTGCAGCACTCGTGGCCTCTGGAGCAGGACTGGCTATCTTGCCGCGCTCGGCAGTCACGCCCCAGGACGAAGCGCACACCGTAATTGCAGCACTGGATGAGCCCTGGGCTTTGCGCCAACACCGCGTCTGCGTCAAGCGCGACGCGCCTCGCCACTGGCTTCGCGAACAGTTCGTGGCGCAGCTATGTCCGGACGCCCCGGCAGTGAGCTTGGCTCGGATTTGATGAGGTAGGGGCAGGGGGCAGCCCCCGCTCTTACTCCAGGCAGTAGCTCTGCACGGAATCCTATGTATTGAGGCGATCCTTCACCAGTCGCTCGACCACCGCCGGATCGGCCAACGTGCGGGTGTCTCCGAGTTGGTCAGGGGCAGCTGCCCCCGCAAGCGCTGTGATGTCGGCATGGTCAGCGCTCCAGCGTGCCGATGCACGTCTGCGTCCTGTAGCGATGCGCATCGTCATGCCACGCCCTGCTCGGACACGTCTACACACACGGTGCGCTTATTGCGGTGGGCAGCAGCAAAGTACGAGGCCATGGCGTGCGCTGGAACATCGCCATGCACCCAGGCAAGCGCAAGCTGCTGGACAAGACTCACCCGGTCGACAGTCTGACCGACCAACTCGAACGCCTCAAGGCCAGCATCCGGGCCAAGGTCGAACACCCGTTCCGTGTGATCAAGCGCCAGTTCGGCCACGTGAAGGTGCACTACTGCGGCCTAGCCAAGAACACCGCGCAGTTGCACACCCTGTTCGCATTTTCGAACTTGTGGATGGTGCGAGGGCGTTTGATAGGAGCGCAGGCATGAGTGCGCCTGTACACGGCCAAAGAGTAGGAGAACCGGCTTCAGACAGCGCTGCGATGGCTTGCGGACGAAACGTCGCAGCGAATCTGTTTGGCCGCCCAGCATCAGCACATCTCAGAGCGCATTGCGCAGACCTTCCTTAGTCGGGAATCGCAATGTGGCTGCAATGGGTCGATTGCTGGCCGACGCGAACGACCGCTAACGGGTACCTCAGGTTTGTGGCGCGGCCCCATCAAGTCTGTCATTTGGCGACAGACTGCTCATACAGCCAGAAGCAGTCGCTTGCTGGAACGCCTCCAAGGACTGCTGCTGGCCGAAGCCGGGCCTGGCTACTTGTGAGCGCAGCGCCGCAAAGCCGACCTTCGGCGCTGCGCCTTGAGCATCTGGTTTATGACAGGCAGTCAACGGGGCGGGGCATCATCAGTCGGCCATGAGCCGTCGCTGATGAAATCAAGAAGCAGACATTCAACGCCTTAATCAAGCCGAGCCGCAAAGCGGCTTCGGTTTGAATGAATTATTAGATCTGGCCTAGTAAATAACCAAATCTTGATTTGGAAGAATGCCGCATGGCCAGAACCCGGCGATGTAAAACGTCACCACCTTGACCCAGAAGCCGGGCTGCTCTAGCAGTAGCTCGCGGGCCGCCATGCGTGCGGAGAATTGAGCGCCGGCAAGAGCAGCTTGTGCGTAGTCCTCCGGACCCTCGATAAGCACCGGATAGCTTTCGACCGATCGCTGTCCCACCAATACGGCTTTTACAAGAGATAGCTCGGCAGCCCGGCGCTCGGCTCCGAGGCCGGCTGCATCTAGTTGATCTAGCTGCTTAAGGCCGTGAATAGGGTCTGGCTGGTCACGACTGGTTGGCAGCCAATCCCAGCCAATAGCCAACTGGAGCCGTATAGCGCCTGGCTCACTGCGAAATTGGCCACACGCCGAGAACAGCTGAGCTGATCGCAGTCCGTCTTCGAGTTCTGAGAGAGTCATTGCAAGGTCTAACGCCCTAGTTAACCGGCGCCGAAGCACGAAGTGCGGAGGATACTGCGGCAGGCCATGAGAATGCCCAAGGCATGGCCTGCCGTGGCGTCCGCGTTGAACGACCAGTCAGGCTGGGAGCTGATGCTTTTATGTTAATTGGGCGCATTCGCTAAATGCCCTCACTTGTTGCCAGACGTTTTCAAACTCCTGGTGAGACATTGAAAGATATTCAGGCTCAGAAATGTTCAAACGCTGATCTGCGAGAAACCCGAATGAATTGTTAGGGTGCATCTCTAGAAAGACAGAATGAAGGGGACTTTTGCAGCATGTCCACGCTCGATAACACTCGTGAAGATTGGCAATGCCCATTCAGCGGCCTCCTGAAAGGCAATCGAATCCTTCTTTCTATCGAAAGAGAGCGAGAGCTCTTTATCCCATATCAGAGGTCGACCTTTGAGCTCGTTGAGTTCTCGAAGAAGTCGACCCGTTGAACCAATCATGATTTCACCATCCGTGAGCGCAGGGAACTTAAAGAGGAACTCGAAATCACCAGGAAGCCAGACACCACCTTGAAGAACTGACCTGAAATGGAGGTTTTTATCGTCTTCTAGGATGCTTGCCATGGCTGTTCCACTCGCGTAGCTTTCAGGAAGAAGATAGGGGACGGAGAGGTTCGGCCTCTCCAAATGAGCTGCCCACTGTTGAATGGCCGAGTAGCCTTCCCAAGATGGACGGTTTGTATAGTACGGTTGAGTGTCTTCTTCGGACCACTCGATAGGGCCCAGGCCATGGGGTTCGAGTGCGGTATTGATACCGCTTTTCCATGCATCTACAGCCGCTAGAACATCTTCTTTGCGAGGAGGGCCTTGATCTTCCCCTGCATAAATCATCCTGTATTCATTGCCGTCCATTCGGGCTTGAGCTTGAATGACGTTTTCCCATTCTCGGGTATAGAAGCGAACGAAAGTTCCTGCGTAAATATCAAATGCCATAAGTTCATCTTAAAGCCTGAACTAGGCCGAATGGCGGAGTGCAAACACAACAAGCCCTAGAGCAACAGTATCCCAAAACCGGCAGCATCTATGGATAGTTTTGCTCGTTACCGTCGCCCATGTTTTTCATTTAATGGAACCTTCTGCATCACTGAAAGCCATGGGCTTGGGCAAGCGATGGACCGCTTTGCGGCTGAAGGGTGACTGTCTCCTCTGGGTAGTGAGCAGCCTTCGGTGGCGGGCTGCTACCGGCCGGGAGCGATCCCTGGAGCAGTTCCTGCAAGGGGCTGCTTATGGCTGCGTGAGCGGTCTGTCGCTGGATGGCAGACTTGATGGGGCAGTGCGATAAACCGAGGGTACCTACAGCGGTCCTGCGTGTCGGCCAGCAATCGACCCATAACCGTCGTTCAGGAAGAGCGGTACTGGCCATGGCTGCCAACAGCAAAGTGAACGGCGGTCACTATTTTTCTAGAGGGTAGTGATTGAACTCCCACTCAAGTATTGGCAAATATCGGGGCTCACCACATATCGGGCGCGGCATATCGCGCACATGCTGTGCACCCAGTCTCTCGTAGAAGCCCCGAGCCGACGGGTCCGACTCCACCGCCAGAGTGTTCACGCCTAGTCCGCGCACTACAGACAGCGCATGCTCCACCAGGTGCCGTCCATGACCACTTCCAATGGACTGTGGGTCGACCCAGCAATGTTCCAACTGCCAGCCTTCCTCGCGGCTCTCAAGACCATAAAAGCCTAATAGTTGCCCATCCGCTGCGACCAGCACCGCGTACTGACCGGTCATTTGCTCAGGTTGGAAAGTCAGCGCGGCCTCCCATGCCTCCATCCAGGTTTCGGGGTATCCCCAATGGGCTTTGCTGCGATGAGCCAAAGCACTGAGCGCCTGCGCATCAGACGCGCGGGATGGGCGAAGGATAGGAGTGTTGTCTTCCTGCAAAGCTCGCCCCGCCGGATCAGTGGTCAGCAAGCTGTACTGGTGCAGGCTGAGGAAGCGACCGTCCTTATATTCCACATCTCGCAGGGTTCCCTCGAACACGAAACCGATGCGCTTCAACAAACGAGTGCTGGCGGGGTTCTCAGGTTCAACATCTGCGTGGATGCGGTGTACGCCGAGTGAGGACAGAGCGAAGCGGAGGATGGCGGGAAGACACTCCTGCATCAGCCCTCGTCCCCAGTGTTCTGGCATCAGCCAATAGCCGATATCCAGGCTGCGATCGGAGTGAGACCAATCGTTGAAACCACAGGCGCCAATAAGTTCATCCCTCCCCGGGAGGGTGACGCCCCACCAAATGCCCCGATGCTCCTCCAGCAACGCGTCGTACCAGCGCATCTGCTCGTCCGTCGCTTCAAGGCTGTCGTAAGACACGCCGTAGTGGGCAATCACCTGCGGATTGGAAAGCCCGGAAAAAATCGCCTGGACGTCATCACGATGAATCCGTCGCAATGTACAGCTGGGCAGGAAAAACTCGGGAAAATCGGCAGGTAGGTCCATTATGTTCAGCTGCACAGGTATAGATCAGTGCATAAATTTCCCCAGCAAAGAACGCGGGAGTAAAGCACAGTCACTAGGCTTTTGGATGGAACAGTCCAACCATGGTATTTCTAATTGGTTGCTACCAGGCGGGCGTCAGCCAATTGATTCAATTAGCCACTGGCCAATATGGGTCGATCAGCGACAGCCTTAGATCGGCCAGAAGCAATCATTGGCCAAGGCTTTGAGCCCTCGAAGTTCGTGCAGTTCACAGGACCATGACCATTTCGTGCCAGGCCATGCCACCGTGGTCTGAGTCCGAAGGACGCTGGTACTGGAATCCCAGGCGAGAGTACAGCCCCACATGCCGCTCCTTGCACATCAGGTGGATGGTTTTCTTGTCCTCGGCGCGCATCTGCTCGACAAAGGTATGCATCATGGTGGCGGCGTAGCCTCGGCCTTGGAAAGCCGGATCGATCACCACGGACATGATGACCACGTTAGGTGCGGCAGCGTCATGCCCGACCAGCTCCTTGAACTCCTCGTCAGACATGCGCACCTCGTAGGCGCAGCCACTGTTGATGAATCCAATGATCTGTCCATCGCGCTCCATGATCAGGAAGCCAAGCGGATATTCACGAATACGCTTGGTGATCTTGGCAAGCGTTGCGGCTTCATCACCCTCATAGGCACCGGCTTCGATGGCATAGCAGCGATCGGCATCTTCTGCTTGGGCATGGCGGAACGTGAGATCTGGTGTCATGGCGGAGGTCATTTCAAGGCTCATAAATCATCAATTTCATGATGCTAATTGGAATGGACACTGCATGTAGTGCATTGTTTTCATTGCATACTGCATGTCATGCACTTTGCTTTGCGCCGTCTCGATCTCAATCTGCTGCTGGTCTTTGACGCACTGTTTCGCCACCGCAGTGTCGTTGCTGCAGCCGATGAGCTGGCCATCAGCCCTTCTGCGTGCAGCCATGCCCTGGCCCGACTGCGGGAGGGATTGGGTGATGAGCTGTTTTTTCGCACAGGCAGCAGCATGCAGCCCACACCGCGAGCCACCGAGATGGCGGAGGGAATTACGCTGGCACTGCATACGCTTTCGGACCAGCTGGGCGACCCGGCAACGTTTGCGCCTGGCAGCAGCACTCAGTCTTTCACTTTTGCTGCGACCGACTTCACCACCTTTGCTTTGATGCCTGCGTTGATCTCCAGGATTGAGCGTGCGGCTCCTCATGTACGCCTGCGAGTGGTCCATTCGCGTCATCGGGATGCCTACAGCGACCTGGTGCAAGAAGGAGCCCATTTCGTCATGGGTTTTTCGGATGAATTCAGCCCTGCGCAAGAAGGCGTGGAGGTCTTGCAGGGACATACCGATGCCTATGTCGTCGTTGCACGCAGAGGTCATCCTCGCATCGGCAAGAGGCTCTCCATGGCGCAATATCTCGCGGAACGCCATGTGGTCGTGAAACCCTGGCAGGAGGAGAAAGGCGTCATAGACTCAGCTTTGAGCAAGGGCGGGTGGACTCGCGAGATTGCGATAGAGCTGCCCAGTGTCATGGCCGCGCCTTTTATCGTTGCAAATTCAGATTTGCTCATCACGCTGCCCCGCCTGGCGGCACTGCAGTTGGAGGCATCGGCAGCAATTGCGATCTTCAAAGCACCTTTTGAGGTGCCGTCATACACCTTGAACGTGTATTTTCAGCACCGGCATCTGAGCAGTCCATGGCATCGCTGGATGCGCGCTCGTCTGGAGAGCATATTGCACCCCCAAGGGTGACAAAAGCGTGAGAGCGATTGAGCTTCGTGGGTCGAGAGCTGCTTTAGATAACTGGCGGCTCTCGGCCAGAAGCAGCCGGCCACCGCAGATTTTCGAACGGCGGCTTGAGGCGGTTTGCTGTCGGTACCCATCAGGTATGCCGGTCGACATTGAGCCGAACAGGGGGCACGACCGACCAGTATCCGTTGTTCGCATCGCACTGGATGCTTTGGTTGAGAATAAGTCGCATTATCAATCTATAATTTTGCCGTGTAGTTGATCGCAACTCTTTGCGCCAGGGATCCAGGGCTGTCTTACCGCCGCGCACGTTCGACCTCACTCATTGCTACTGGCTTTTTGGATCGTGCTGACCCGCTACTACAGAGACCTGCTGAATTTCTGCATGCGCAAAGTGAGAGACCGCGATACTGCGGCTGACCTGGCGCAGGAAAGCTATGCCCGTGTGCTTTCCATGCAGCAGAAGGGGCAGGTCATTCTTGAGCCAGGTGCATTGCTGAGGCAGGTGGCCTTGCGCGCCAAAATCGATATGGATAGACGGGCCGAGGTGCGCCAGCATCAAAATATCGATTCTTTGGAGGAGCGGGATCAGCCTGCGAGTCCTCTGCATCTGCAGCCCGAGCATGCCTATGCATCGTCTCAGAGCATTCAAGCGTATCTTGACACTATCGAGGGGCTGCCGCCTCGGTGTCGCGATGCCTTCTGCATGTACATCTTCGATGAGTTGCCCAACAAGGAGATTGCAGAGCGTCTGGGAGTGTCGCTGAGCATGGTGAATCAGTACATCAGCCGCGGAAAACTTGCATGTGCTGCGCGCAGAATGGAACTTGATAATGTCGAGTGATCGCAAATTCGCGTGCGTTTTGCGTAGCTGTTTCGCCGAGGGTGAATTTCTGCCCCGCCCCGTGCATCCGTATCCCTAAGATGAGTCACTCTTTTGCATCCCAGCGCAATGTGCCGGCCTCCTTTGACGAGGCTGCGGAAGCGCGCGAGCTTGCGGATTTTTTCAGTCGACAGAATCCGGTGGATGTGGCGGCCGTTGAATGGCACTCGCGTTGGGAGCAAGGCTTGAGCGAGAGCGAGCATGAAGCCCTGCGTCAGTGGTTGGCTGAGGATGCTGCGCATGACACGGCGTTTCGTCGTCTGACGCAAGACGTGGCGGTGCTGCGTTCTGCTCCTTCCGACGTGGTTGCAAAAGCGCGTTCCTCGTTCAAACGCGAGGCCATCGCCAGTGGTGGATCTTTTGCGCAGCCTGGCGGGGAGCCTGCGAAGCCGAAAGCGATGGAGGGATGGGCGCGCACAGGCGCTTTGTTGAGCTGGGTGCAGCCGCGCTCTGCCTTGGTCGCTGCCTGTTGTGCTGCGGTCTTTGCGGCAGGGATTGGATGGCATCAATGGATGCTGCAGCCGACATTCGAGAGCAGCTATGTTGCGCAGAAGGGGCAGCAAAGGCATGTCACCTTGCCAGATGGCACCGAGCTCGCCATGGACACCGACACCCAGGCTCAGGTAACCATGTACCGCGACCGCAGAGAAGTGCGGATTGCTGATGGACAAATCATGTTCTCGGTTGCGGCCGATCCCAAGAAGCCATTTCATGTTCTCGCTGGGCCTGCGCGTGTCACGGTACTCGGGACACGGTTTTCCGTTCGCTATCGCAACCAGGGGGCCGATGCCGGGGCTGTCAATGTTTCGGTGGAGAAGGGTCATGTACGTGTCGCCAGTTCCTACAGCACCGCCAGCGCGAAGGCTGATCTGCCTGTCGAGTTGCTGGCAGGACAAGGCCTGAGGGTGTCATCCAGTGGGGTGTTAGGCCAGGTAGCCAGCGTTTCTCCCGGCAGTGTCGCCCTTTGGCGCAAGGGCTTGGTGCGTTTTGATAACACCTCACTGGCTGATGCATTGCTGGAGCTGGAGCACTACGGGCCTACGGGCCTGGAGATCCGCGACCCTGCGGTTGCCGCTCTGACCATCGGCGGCAGCTACCAGATTGATAGACCAGGGGAGTTTGCGCGCATGCTGAGCCAGATCCTGCCTGTGAAGCTGGTCGGCATGTCATCGGGGAAGACCGAAATCGTCAGTGCGCATTGAGCACTTCATGCTCAATGCGGCCATTTTGAATTTTTTCGGACTAGGGGTGTAGTTCTGGTGATCTGATGCGTCTTAAAGAGTAGTGAGTTTCATTTTCATTCATTACTCGACGTTCGGAATCCCTCTCCATGCGCTTCACGCAGCCTCATTTCCAGCCCGCTCCTCTTGCTTTGGCCGCAGCCCTGGCAGTCCTCTCCCCGGTGATTGCGAAGGCGCAATCCGCTGCTGATAGTGCAAAAAGCATCAGTTTCTCGATCACTTCCCAGCCATTGGGGAGCGCACTCAACGAGCTGGCAGCAGCCTCTGGCACCTCGATCGGGTTTGCTCCCGCGTTGGTTGTCGGCAAGACCGCGCGCCCCGTCCATGGAGCACTCACGCTGAAGCAGGCTGTAGAGCAGATGCTGGCTGGAAGCGGTTTGGTCGCCGTGACTCAAGGGGGTGGTCTGATCATCAAGGCCATCGCGTCAAACGATGATTCCGCATCGCTGGCCACAGTCACGGTGACTGCACAGCTTGAGAGGGACGGCGTTACCGAGGGCACGGGCAGCTACACCCAGACGGGTCCCAGCCGGACGGCAACGGGCCTGAATCTCTCGCTACGCGAGACACCTCAATCCGTGACCGTCATGACGCGTCAGCGCATGGATGACTTCAAGCTGGAGACGCTGACCGATGTGATGGAGCAGACACCTGGCATCGCCGTCTACAGGCAGAACAATGCCACTGACTTTCAAGCGCGTGGGGCAAAGGTAAACCTGCAGACCGATGGCATGGCACAGCTGAGCAGCGGCTGGTATTACCTGACCAGCACCATGTTTTCGCTCGACGATATGGCTGAGATCGACCGGATCGAAGTCCTCAAGGGTTCATCCGGTCTGGTTGTCGGCAAGGGCGACTATGGCGCCACGGTGAACATGATCCGTAAGCGCCCGACCCGCGAATTTCAGGCCAGCGTGCGTGCCAATGCGGGGAGCTGGGACACTTATCGAACACAGGCCGATGTGAGCGGTCCATTGAACGAGGCGGGCACGGTACGGGGGCGTCTGGTCGCTTCTGCCATGGATGCAGGGGGATTCCGCGACCATGAAAAGAGCAGCAGCAAGATGCTGTTCGGGGCACTCGAAGCGGACCTCACTCCCAGCACACTCCTCAACCTCGGTATGACTTATCGCGAACGCGATGCACAAGGTATCGGCACTACGCAGCCGATCCAGCGCTACACGCGAACAGGTGGCGAGGTGGCGTGGATGCCGCGCTCTTTCAACACCGGTGCCCCCTGGGGCGGATATTCCCAAAAGGGTCTCAATATCTTCGGCAGTCTGGAGCAACGTCTGGCGGATGACTGGACAGCCACGCTCAAGTTCTCACATCAGAACGTATCCATGGACGATATGAAGGCTGGCTACTTCTACGACCAGGACCGCGCAAGCTTTGGCCGGTGGCGCAACATGGAGACCGATAACTGGAGCGTCAATCTGGATGTGAAGGGGTCATTCGAGCTGTTGGGCCGCTCGCATGAAATTCTGGCCGGCGCAGGCGTATCGCGCTTTCACAGCAATGTGCAATTGCCGCTGAATGCGTTGAACCTGGTGCCGCTTGGCAATCTCGGCATCAACATGGCACAGGGGGGCGCTGCGCTGCCTCAGCCTGATTTCAGTGTCTTGAACTACGGCAACAACAAATTCAGTCAGAAGCAGCGTTATGCCTATGCTGCGGGACGCTTCCGGGTGGCTGATCCTCTGCAGTTGATCACGGGCTTACGCGTCACACGGTTTGAAGAGCGTGACATCACACCCTACTGGTGGAACTATGACATGAAGGAGAACGGCGTGATCACCCCGTACGCTGGGTTGGTCTACGAGGTGCAGCCGAACGTGTCGCTGTACGCAAGCTATGCCAACATTTTCCAGCCGCAGACGGCTCAGGATGCGCGGGGTTCAACGCTGGCACCGGAGGAGGGCAACACTTATGAGGTCGGCGCCAAGGCCGAATTTTTCGACAAGCGCTTGAACGCCAGCATCGCTCATTTCTGGATGAAGACGAAAAACACCGCAGAGGAAAGCGGTGATCTCACTCCTGCGGGCACTACGGCCTACCGTGCGGTCTCGTCTGCAACGCGGCGTGGCTGGGAGCTGGAGTTGGCGGGCGAACTCGCGCGCGGCTGGCAAGCGCAGGGCAGTCTGGTGCAGCAAAGCAGCTCGCTCACCAGCGCCAGTCAATATCCCAAGTACCAGTTCAAGCTCGGCACGACCTATCGCTTTGACCAAGGCTCGTTGCGGGGACTGACTGTGGGAGCGGCCACACGCTGGCAGGGCAAGACCTCGATGAGCAATAGCGCTGCCACTTTGTCGCAGAGAGGTTATGCGGTGCTGGACCTGATGGCGCGCTATCAGGTCGATAAGCACCTGTCGTTCAGCCTGAACGTGAACAATGCACTGGACAAGAAGTACATGGCCGGGCTCACCAACTTTACCGCAGCAGGCTTGTTCTACACCTGGGGTGCTCCGCGCAGCGTAAATGTAGGAATGCGTTATGACTTCTGAGTGCCGATATTCAAAGTTGAACGTCGGTACTTCGCTGTCGTGGAGCTCGCCATGATGGACCTCCACTGATTCTGGGCAAGGCGGATAGAAACTCCGCGCTGACCGGCAATCAACCTGCCCAGCCTTTGTTATGTGCTATTCGACGCAGGGCCTGGACTGCAGGCCATTGTCGAACAGGGAGAAATCCAAAAGGCACCAAGACGCCGAGCGGATTGAATACAACCTTCAAGATGAGGATCGCTGAGTGCAATTGCTTCCTGTATTTCATCGAATGGCCTTGTGCCTGCTAATCAGTGGCCTATGGTGCCCAGCACAGGCACAAGCGGAGTATCTCTGGGTGCAGCCCGACGGGGCGGAGGTCCGAGCCTACGTAGGAGAGTTACACAAGCCATTAGACAAGTTGCCTGCGTTGCTGGAGCCCAAGGCAATGCAAGCTGATGGCAAATCATTGCCAATTCAGACTGCGATCAACCATATCGCTGTTACAAGGCCCATCAGCGATCTGCGCTTCTCTGCAACCGGGCTTGATGATGGAGTTCTTACCTACTATCAAGCTCGCTACGGTCGCCAGGACATTCAGGCCAGGAACGACTTGGAGCTGGTTCCTACCCTCCCTGACGGAAACACCTTTCGATTGATGTTCAAGGGGCGGCCCGTCGCAGCCAGTCAGGTGAATATCGAAACGGGGGAAGGGTGGCGCCGTTCACTGACCCCGTCAAAGGACGGTACGGTGAGCTTCACGCCGTCTTTTCCTGGCCTGTATGTGCTGGAGGTATCGGCTCGTGTCAATGATGCAGTGGTTACTGTGGGCGGTAAGAAATACAACGATGTACGCTATACCGCGACGCTTAGTTTTACTGTCCCTCAGCAAGAGGGGAGGTGAGTTGGCTGGCGCTGGAAGCGCACCACAATCGACTCTGCTGACGAGCATGAGCCAGTCATCGCAATAACTGAGGTGCAAGACAGCCAGAAGCTTCTCTCTGGTGGGTTGAGGCAGCTCATCTCAGAGACGTCAGCGACTGCTGCAGCGCATGGCAGACTTGCGTGTAGAAGTCGGGATTTGCTCTGACTGCGGGCTTTGACGCCTTCGAATAAAAAGGCCTTGAGATCTCAAGGCCTTTTTGCGCTGGTGCTCATGTAGAAGCGCAGGTTTCAGTGCGGCACCTCTTGCTGGTCATGCAAATCGCCCAGCACTTGTCGGATATAGCGACCTGCGGCTTGAACCCTGGACATATCTACGCCGGTCTCATAGCCCATGGCATGCAAGGCATGGATCAGCTTTTCGGTAGCCAGATTGCCTGATGCTCCTTGAGCATAGGGGCAGCCGCCCAAGCCCGCCACAGAGCTGTCGAAAATGCGCAGTCCCATCTCCAGAGAAGCGCAGACATTGGCTTCAGCCATACCATAGGTATCGTGAAAATGGCCCGCCAGGCGCGCGCTGGGAAGGTCCCTGAGGCAGACTTCCAGCAGCTTGCGTGTGGACTCGGGCGAGCCGCGGCCAATCGTATCGCCCAGAGAAATCTCATGGCACCCCATGGCCAAAAGCTCTTGCGCAACCTGCAAGACGGCCTCTGCAGCAACATCGCCTTCATAGGGGCAACCCAACACGCAGGACACATAGCCACGCACAGGGACGCCAGCCTCCAGCGCCTTCTGCACCACAGGCCTGAAGCGATCCAGACTCTGCGCAATGCTGCAATTGATATTGCGTTGCGAGAAGGTCTCCGAAGCCGCACCAAAGACCGCCACCTCGTCACAGCGAGCAGTCAGAGCAGCTTCCAGCCCTTGCAGGTTGGGCGTCAGTGCGCTGTAACGAACTCCAGGGCTACGGTCGATCAAGGCCATCACTTCGGCGCTACCGGCCATTTGCGGCACCCATTTGGGCGACACAAACGAAGCCGCCTCGATAAAGCGCAGGCCTGCGCCGCTGAGCTGGTTGATCAGCTCGACCTTGGCATTCAATGGCACAGGCAGCTTTTCGTTTTGCAGGCCGTCGCGTGGCCCGACTTCCACGATCTTGACCCGGCGCTCTGATGCATTCGACATTGCTGCCCTCGCTTTCAGAACAGCTTGAGCAGCGCAGGAACGCTGAGCACGGCTGTGTAATAGCCCATGAACTGCACGCCGGTGTTAAAGCCGAAGGTGCGTGAGAGCAGGCCACCCATGAGGCCCATGGTCAAGATCACCAGCAGACCCAGCAGACCGCCTTCCCAGACGCTGATCACGATGATCAGGCCGACAAAGGTGGCAATGATGGCTTCGTGGCTGACTTTGCGCGAGACAAACATTGCAGCACGGCGCGCGTAGTTCATTGCAAACGGATAGGACACCACAGCGGCAAGCAACACCGACAACATGCCGTAGCCCAGAAACTCCCAGTGGCTCAGCAGGTTGTGCAGATTGTGGGTCTGGCCCGTAGCAGCATCCACCGTAAAGCGTGGAGGTGCATTGAACAATGGTGCAGCAGGGCCGGCAGCCACAGGACTCAAGGGCAAACCGAAGGCGATCAGCGGGATCAGCGCTTCAGCAATGTAGGTGGCTTCCGTCACGCCGTTACGAGCGCTGAGCACCGTGGTCAGGCGGTGATAAGCGTGTTTGATGCGAGAGCCCACCAACTCGCCCAGCACCACGGTCATGGCCACAGGGCTGAATACAAAGGTTGCGCTGGAAATGGCGGCAGTTGTCAATGTCCAACGTGTCTGGGTGCGATCCAGCACCTTGAGAGGGTTGGGGAAGTAGCCCGACCAACCCTTGACATCGGGAGCCAGGTTGAACTGGCGAACCTTGTCGCGCAACATGCTCTTGCGGCCTGCGGGCGCCATGACGGTAAAGAGATCTGCGACCAGAGGTCCAATGGCGATACCCAGGAAGTAGCTGATGCTGAGCTTGGTGTCGTACTTGGCAGTCAGTGCCTGCAGAGCCAGAATCACCACCACAAAAGGCACGAGCAAAGCAATTGCACCCCAGCGGCCTTTGGAGAAATAAGCAATCAGCACGGCTGCGGCCAGAAAAATCCAGGGTGCAGTCTTGGTAATGGTTGAGCCGAACGGCGCCAGCATCACGGCAAACAGCACCGCCAGCGGCACGGCGACAAAGGCCGCGACAATGGCGCCCGAGACCATTTTGCGCAAGGCAATATGCGGCACGCCAAGTTTGCGCAGCAAGTCTGCATCCTGTAGCAAAGGCGTGGCGAGTGTATCTCCGGGAATGCCCAGCAGCGCTGTCGGAACGGCGTGGGTCATGTGCTTGGCAACGGCACCAGCCAGAAAGAAGGTAAAGACGCCTGCAGGCGGAACGCCGAGCAAAACGACAAGCAGAGTGAGTGGTGCCAGTGTCGTTGTTTCGTCGGTGCCGGAAACCAGTCCGATTGCAGCAAAGACGATGGCGCCGATCAGGCCCATGCCCGCAGCGACGCCGATTTGTTCAATGAGTTGAGGATCCATGCCGTGTACTCCTTGGGTTATTGGCCATCACGGCTTTGGGAGGCCTGGGGCGTGACGAAAAGCTCGTAGAGCTTGAGTTCCTTGAGCTCCTGCACCACGACTGGGGGCAGGTCAGACACCGAACCCAGACCACCGGGCTGCTGCTCCAGCTCACGCAGCACCTCGGCGCGCCACTCGGGGTTGCTGGAGATGTCTTCTTCGGTCACCACACGTTTGGGTGGGAAGATGCGGGCGCAAATAACGCCAGCCAGCACACAGCCTGCCAGGCCAGCGAGCATGGCGTAGGCATGAGCCAGCTGTTTGGACTCGACCACCGAGCTCAGCCAACGGCTGGCTGCAAAAAATCCGAGCACGCTGATGCCGATGCCAATCAGGATGGACCAGCTCAGGTGCTTGAGGTCGACGGTATCACCCCAGACCTCAGCGAGTTGCCAGTGCGAGGCTTGCTTGTCGGAACTCATAGCCTTGTCTCCTTGCTTGTTGTTGTTCCCGTTTTGGGTAAAAAAAGCCTCGCCCGGATGTGCCTGGCGAGGCTGAGGATGCTTAGCGCTGGGCGCGAATTTCTTGCAGCACTTCCAGTGCGCGATCGGTGCGCACGTCATGCTCGGCAGCCAGGCGCTTGGCGACGATCTCTACTTCTTCACCCACGGCACCTGCGACCAGCGCAATATTGCGAGCGTGAAGTGCCATATGGCCGCGCTGAATGCCTTCGGTGGCTAGCGCGCGCAAGGCACCCAGGTTCTGGGCCAGACCCACGGCGGCGGCAATCTCGCCCAGTTCCTGGGCAGACTTCACCTCCATGATCTTGAGCGCCAGACGCGCCAGCGGATGGGTCTTGGTGGCACCACCCACCAAGCCCACGGGCATGGGCAGCTCGATGGTTCCCACCAAAGCGCCGGCATTGTCTTTTTCCCAGTGCGTCAGCGAGGTGTATTGGCCGTTGCGGCTGGCATAGGCATGGGCACCGGCTTCCACTGCGCGCCAATCGTTGCCAGTAGCGACGATGACGGGGTCGATGCCGTTCATGATGCCCTTGTTGTGGGTGGCGGCGCGGTAGGGGTCAATGGCGGCGAAAGTGTAGGCGTCGAGCACGCCTTCAATAATTGCTTCGCCGCTGCGCTCTTTGGTGGCCAAGGTTTGCGGTGTCAGGCGTACACGAGCACGGGCCAGGCGCAGATCTGCCAGGTTCGAGAGAATGCGCAGGCGCACCGAACCACCGGTAATCTTTTCCACCAGTGGCGAGACCGATTCAGCCATGGTGTTCACGGTGTTGGCACCCATGGCATCGCGCACGTCCACGATCAAGTGCATCACGACCATGGGGCCGCGTGGAGAATCGGGGAAGACATGGATTTCGATGTCCTTGCAGCCGCCGCCCAGGCTGATCAGCACCTTGTCTCGGCTATTGGCTTGCGCGAGGATTTCATCGCGGGCCTTGAACAATGCCAGCCTTGCACCATAGGGGTCGCTGATGCCGACGATTTGCACCTGCGCACGCATCAGCGGCAAGGTGCTCGATGTTTCAAAGCCCCCGTCTTCACGGGCCAGCTTGGCCATATACGATGCAGCAGCAATGATGGAAGGCTCTTCCACTGCGAGCGGAATCAGCACATCGCGGCCGTTGATGCGGAAGTTGCCTGCGACACCCATGGGTAGCTCGAACGTGCCCACCACATTCTCGATCATGCCGTCAGCCAAGGCGGCGGGCAGGGCGCCTGCCTGGGTCAGTAGATTGCGTTCTTCGGCGCTGAGATTGCACGCGGTGGCGACATGCTCCCAGCGCTGTGCGGGGGTGAGAGCTCGGAAATTGGGAAGACGCGAATCGACGGCCATGAAAACTCCTACAGATCCAAATCTGGATATCAATACAAGGGGACGGTTGGCCGAGAATTTATTCAAACTGTACCTTTTAATACAGGTACAGTTTGCAAGAACAGTACTGCCGCGATGCAACATTGGACCCATCTGCATACATACTGGCAACTCACGATCCAGGAGACTTGAATGGCGGGTGGTAGCAAGCGTCAGGCCCCTATTGCAGAGCGTTTAGCTGATTTGATAGGGCAGCAAATAACCGATGGCGTGTATCGAGCAGGGGACAAGCTGCCGTCCTTGCGTGAGCTGGCGCATTTGCACAGTTACGCCAAAAACACCGTGGTGGCAGCCTTTGATCTTCTGGTCTCGCGCGGCTTGGTGGAGTCCCGGCGCGGCGCTGGCTTTTATGTTCAGCCGCAGGCACGCCATGCGGTTCAGGATGAAGACGCAGGGCAGCTCAATCGTGCGATGGATGTGGTCTGGTTGATGCGCGAGCAACTCAAGACCCAGCCAGACGCTGTCGCGGTTGGCGATGGATTTCCGCCGATAGAGTGGCTGGCAGATATGCGCATGGATCGCTATCACCAGAAAGTGGTGCGAACCGGACTGGGGTCCCTGTTTCGCTATGGCAGCCGCTTTGGCTATGCGCCGCTGCGCGATAGCCTGGTACGCAAGCTGGGTGTGTTCGGCCTGGGTGTCACACCTCAGCAACTGGTCCTGACCCAAGGTGCGAATGAAGCCATGGATCTGGTGATTCGCTACTTCGTCCCGCCCGGCGCGACGGTGCTGGTAGACGATCCTGGCTACTATTTGCTGTTTGGCAAGCTCAAGCTGGCAGGGGCGCGCGTGTTGGGAGTCCCCAGGCAAGCCGATGGACCTGATGTCCAGGCTTTGGAACAGTTGCTGTTGACCGAGCGCCCGCGCTTGTTCTTTACCCAGTCTCTGGCGCACAACCCCACTGGCTCGGACATCAGCGCTGCCAAGGCTTACCGCGTCCTGCAACTTGCTGAACGGCATAACCTCTTGCTGGTAGAGAACGACCCATTGGCCGATTTCAAACCGACTTCGTCAGTGCGTTTGTCCACGCTGGATCAGCTGGAACGCACGATCTATATAGGCAGTTTTTCCAAGTCGTTTTCTGCAGCCCTTCGCGTGGGATTCATCGCCTGCAGCGATGCTTTAGCCAGCGACCTGGCAGATTTGCGATCACTGATCCATGTGAGCGGATCCGAATACTGCGAGCGCATGGTCGATGTGATGCTGCGCGAAGGCCATTACGAGCGGCATCTCGTGCGATTGCGCCAACGTTTGGGCAAGGCAACGGAGCAGGCGCTGGATTGGTTGGAGATGCACGAGTGCGAGGTGTTCGCGCGTAACCCTCAGTCGCTATACCTCTGGGCCACGTTTCCCGGCAATCCCGATGCCGTGCGTCTAGCCGAGCGTTTGCTCGCCCACAAAGTCACCATGGCTCCGGGCCATGTTTTCAGCCTCGACCCGAGCCAGACATCGCCTTGGTCGCGCTGCAATGTAGGTGCCATGCTGGACCCCCGCTTTGAGGTGGCCTACCGAGCAATGCAGGAGGTGCGCTAATCGCTTTTGCATAGCTTTGCGCAACTCATTGTTTGGAGTCAAAAGAAGAGAAGTGGCCTTGGTTGAGAGCCGCCTTCCCTGGATTGTTCAACGCTACGGGCGTATGGCAGCCGATTGCGGTCGCTGGCCTTAATTGACCATCATTCCGATATGCGAGGACCGACCTGCTTGTACTAACCACCGGCAGCAAACGACTGTGGATTCAACTGGTCAATGCAACACAATGACTGCCACTGGCGCAAGGGGTGTTGGCATGAAGCAAAGACCGCGGATTTACTACACCGAAGCTCAGAAAGCCCTGATGTGGGATCGCTGGAAAGCTGGCGATACCTTGCACGAGATCGGCAAGCTGTTTGACCGACCACACTCGTCCATTCACACCATCTTGAGTGCGACAGGTGGCATCCGGCCACCAGTGAGGCGTCGGTCTCGCTGGGCATTGACCATGTCTGAGCGAGAAGAAATCTCCAGGGCGTTGGCCGCAGGTGAATCTATCCGCTGCGTTGCCGGCCGCTTAAAACGAGCTGCGTCGACCATCAGCCGCGAGCTCCTGCGCAATGGAGGTAAGACTGGCTATCGAGCAGCCAAAGCGGATGAGGCAGCCTGGACGCGAGCACGCCGCCCCAAGACATGCAAGTTGGCCAGCAATCCTGCATTGGCTCACATCGTGGCGGTTAAATTACAGAGTCAGTGGTCGCCCGAGCAAATAGCGGGGTGGCTCCAACGCACTTACCCCGGCGAAAAGGATTTGCAGGTGTCTCACGAAGCCATCTACCGCACGCTCTTCGTCCAAACACGCGGGGCCTTGAAGAAGGAGCTTCTGGAGCACTTGCGGCGCACCCGGGGGATGCGTCGCTCACGCCACTACACCCAGAAAACACCCATCCATGGCCGGATCGTTGACGCCGTGCCCATCAGCGAACGCCCAGCCTGCATAGAGGATCGAGCAGTGCCGGGCCATTGGGAGGGCGATCTGTTGTTTGGCGATGCCTACAGCCAGGTGGCAACGCTAGTAGAGCGCCACACCCGCTACGTAATGTTGGTCAAGCTAGTGGACAAGGACTCGTACACCGTGGCGGCGGCGCTGGCCAGGCATGCGCAGACCTTGCCGCAAGAGCTCTATCGTTCCTTGACCTGGGACCGGGGATCGGAAATGGCGGGGCACAAACGATTCACTGTGGCCACCGACATCCAGGTCTACTTCTGCGATCCACAAAACCCATGGCAGCGCGGAACGAACGAGAACACCAATGGGCTACTCAGACAGTACCTGCCCAAGGGCATCGACATCTCTGGCTACTCACAAGATGAATTGGATGCGATTGCGAGAAAATTAAACGAGCGGCCCAGGAAGACCTTGGGGTACAGAACCCCAGCTGAGATGTTTAACGAATGTGTTGCATCCATCGGTTGAATCCACAACCCATTGCAGTCGCTCGCCAGCCATCGTCTTAGGTCTGCCTTGTAGCGGTTGCCGCTGGTCGATGCAGCATCGTGAACTATCGGTCACGATCCCATATCAGTCGTCCAAGCATCTACCTAGCGACTATCCAACGTCAAGTTTCAAATGAGCCTTGGGAGGGGAGCGGGGCAATAGGTTGCAGGGCGTCCACTGTCTGAGTGTGCATACATAGACTTGCGACTCAACGGTGTTGTTTGAGCAGTTGTTAGCGATGCCTGCTGCACCTGCAGGGGCTCCGTAACATCGTGACACCTGCGTTGCTTACATGTGCAGGTATAGAGTCAGTCACCTCGCAATATTCTCAGACTTTTCCATTGCCACGGTCCCTGCCTAGAGACGCCACAAATGCGGGTCGGTGTTAGCCATATCCTGGTCGGCTTCTTTTAGGTCGGTGGATACCCAGGAAATGGTTGTCGATGTACTTATAAAAACACTGTGTACCGGCCTTACACGTACAGTGCGCTACACATATACTTCATTATTGGTCAATCGATTAATTAAATGAAAAAAATAGATGTCATCGGCCACGCTCCTAGCAAGCGGGTCAAGCAAAGAAAGCCAGGGCGGCCCGAGGGAATTAGTGCGGTTCGCGATGAGATCATGGATGCAGCAGAGGCGCAGTTCGCGGAACTGGGCTATGCAGGAACCTCCTTGCGGGAGATCGCGGCAGCGACAAATGTCACGCAGGCTTTGATCAGCTATTACTTTGGTTCTAAATACGGATTGTTCGAAGAGACTTTTCTGCGCCGTGGGCAGCTTATCTCGCAGCAACGCACCGAGTTGCTTGAAGCTTTGCTATGCAGGGGCAAGCCTACTGTTAGAGAAATTGTGCATGCCTTTCTTTCCCCTACATTGGCCTTGCGTGGGACTCTGCAGGGACGATCGTTTTTGAGGCTGCAAGCTCGCATGCATACAGAGCCGCCGGAGATTTCATACAAAGTACGTACCGACGCTTACGGCTCATCTACTCAACGCTATGTGGAGGCCTTTCGATTGGCCCTGCCACAGCTTACGGAGTTGGATGCGTACTGGCGCGTTACATTGATGGTTGGCACTTATCTCTACGCATTTTCAGATACCCATCGAATGGAGGAAATGACACCGAAAGGGCTTTATGACCCGGACGACACCGAAGCGCTCATTGATCAAGTGACGCGCTTCGTGGTTGGCGGATTCCTGGCGAATTAGGGAACCTCTGCATAAATCTCCAACGCATGTGCTTGCACATGCGTGCCAGGTGCGGCAACATCCCGGCCCATGAAACAAACTGATCTCACCCCGAACCTCTCCACCAAGAAGATTCGCAAACGCGAATTCCTTGAGCAGATGTAGCAGGTAGTGCCCTGGAGGGAGTTGGTGGCATTGATTGCTCCCTACGCTCCAGAAGGGCGCAAAGGTCGACCACCGTTTCCTGTTGAGATGTTGCTGCTCGTCCACTTTATGCAGCAGTGGTCCCCTAAATTTAGACTTCAGCGTTTAAGCGTGACAAGTTGGGCATGCAGAGCTTCTAGGCTGATGACATCGGCATACTTTTGACGCATGTCAAACAGACTGGCCTCATGCGGACCGATCGCACGATCGCCCACGCAGTCTTCAATTACGACGGGGCGAAATCCCCAACACATGGCGTCTACCACGCTGGCGCGCACGCAGCCGCTGGTGACGCAGCCGGCCACCAGCAAGGTGCATACGCCATGTTGCGTGAGCCAAGGGGCGAGGTTGGTGCCGAAGAATGCTGAAGGAACAGTTTTTCGCACGACCAACTCACCAGGTGCAGGTGCAAGAACATCGACAATAGCACTGGCGGGTGAGTGCTCTTTCAATCCCAACATGCCTGGCACTTTTGTACTGAAGATATTGGCGTCGCTATCGTTATCAGCGTAGACAATGCGGCTATGTGCTACGGGCCATGCATGCTCACGGGCAGTCGAAAGTAGCTCTACGGAGCGATCAATGGCCTCAGGAATGTTGCCGCCGCCGAAAGTTCCAGGATCAGCAAATCCATTTACAAAGTCCACGATTAGAAGACCGATGGGGGCTTGAATGCCCAAGCCCGCACCGAAGCCTTGACGTGAATAGACGTGAGACTCGTCAAGCATGGGTAACCTCCAGTGCGGAAGCAGATTTTGTAGGCTTCATCAGTGACTCCACGACTTGGCCGTCATTCACGACTTGCAGCCCATCGACAAAAACATTGCAGTGCCGCATTGGGATATCGATGTGGCAAGCAGTAGTTCGGCTGCCCCCAGCTTCGTTGTTAGGACCAAGGGAAAAAAGGAAGTTGCCGCTAACCGCTCGAGCATCCATGCCCAGAGTAGCCTCGCGATCATAGAGGCCTAGCGTTGACCAAAAAGCACGCTTTTGCAGACCCCAGCCCACATGTGAAATTGCATAAGCTTCTGGATCATCGAAAGACTCGATGTATTCGCGAAGCAATTCGGCTTCGGCATCGCCATCGATGCTAGTCACAAAGCCGTTCTCCACTGTGAGCGTGATGGGCTCGCCTACATAGCTTTTCATGGGAAGCAAAACATCGCCTTTGGTCAAGACAATGCGGCCTTGCGCGCCACCCTCATTCGGCCAGGTAAAGGCGAAGCCGCTAGGCCAGTGATCCCAACGGCCGGGCTGATCAACGAATCCATACTCTGCGGTTACCGGGTATTCGCCAAGTGGCAAGTGAAGATCAGTTCCTGAAGGAGAAGTGACAAGCATCTCACGCCTGCCTTTGAGTAGCGCTACACCAGCTTGTACGCGTTCATAGTCTTCAAGTGTGGGAACTAAGCGTGCCAAGACCTCGGGAGGTTCTACTGCAAGCAGGATTTTTGTGCCTGACGCCAGGATCTCATGCTGCTCAGGAGAAAACAGCAGTGTCATCAAATCAAGCACCAGATCGCTGGCCTTCAGTGCAGCAATCGCTGCACGATTGCCCGTGAGTGGCGTCGTGCCAAGATAGGCAAGGGTATCGCGGCTGAGTGACTTCTCGCCATTGACCGGTGGCAAGTTGAGCTGGCTTACGCAGGCACCCAGCATAGTGGCCGAAGTGATCGCACAGCGTAGGGTTTGAGGGTGAGTGTGGTCGCTCGTCAGCACAGTGACGGCATCGCCGCGTTTGAGCTTGGAGAGGTTTAGTACTTGTGTCCAGGCGCGGATAAGTTCGGTGTCGCTGATGGCCATGGCAATCTCCGTATTAAATGATTTCGTTACTCCAGCGCTTGGCCGAGAAAGTTACCGAAGGCTTGATAAAAACCTTCCTCGTTATCCCAGGGGATCATGTGACCAGCATTACTGACGCGCTTTTCGTGCAGGCTTGGCACCAGCGCCCGGATTTCGGATACCTCTTCTTCGCGAATTACATCGCCTCGTTCTGCACTCATCAGCATTAGCGGTACTGCAATGTGTGGAAGATCCGCGTGAATGTCGTCCATTTGGAAGGCATTAAAGCTGGCGACAATGGCGCGCTCGTCGCAGGTGTGCAACCACTGTGCGCGCAATCGCAACTGCTCATCACTCCATGAGGGACAGAACTCGCGCATTTGCTCAAGGCTGATTCCTTTGCACGCCATGCGGATTGAGTCGATGTACCAAGCTAGATTGGCTGGATATGCTCGACGACCCGGGCCTGAGACGGGGGGGTCGACGGCTACTACACGTGTAAGACCGATGGGGTGATGGGACGCTGCTCGAATGGCAACGCGCCCTCCCATCGAATGGCCGACGAAGGCATATTTGGACAGACCTAGTGCCGACGCGAACGCATTGAGGTCAGCAGCTTGGGCATCCAGGCTGTAATCCAGTGCACCGGATGCCTCACTTAGGCCTCTACCGCGTACATCGAGTACGTATGTGTCATATTGGCGTCCAAAGCGCTCGGCAACAAAGCCCCATGTAACCGCGGGACTGGTAATGCCGGGGATGATGATGACCGCATCGCGCTCGGCACGTTGGTCTTTGTTACCGCCATAGCGGAGGTAGTGTTGACGTATGTCATTGGCCCGCACCTGCGCGCCGTAGAGAAAGGTGCTGTCGTTCATTAGAAAGCCTTCTTCGTTGAGTAGGCCCCCGATAGCAGCGCACCAGCTCCGGGGACTACTTGTTCTAGGCCGAGCTCGCTTAGCATCGCGTAGGTGGTCGCCACGGCTGCTGTCACCACCGGCTTACCTGTCGCGGCTTCTACTTGAGCAATCGCTGCGAGCGAGGGCATTTGTACGCAGGCGGATAGCACGATCGCATCGACATCGTCAGTCTTCATGCCAGAAACGATGGCAGGCAGTTTAGAGGGGTCGTGACGACCAACTTCCAAGTTGTCTGCAATCTCAAGTGCTCTCCAGTCACTGACCTCAAAGCCTTCGTGCTCAATGTAGTCAATGACCAATTTGGTTAGGGGCACCATGTATGGTGCTACCAACGCAATACGTTTGACCCCCATGACCTTTAGAGCATCCACCAAGGCCCCTGCGCTGGTGATTACCGGAGCTGCCCCCTGATTACTCGCAGTTGCCTTGCTGAGGCGCGACTGTGACGATCGGTGGTATCCATGACCCATGGCCATGATGGCAACTAAGCAAGCGTAGCCCAGTACATCAACACGAGCATCACTGAGTTCCAAGGCACAGCGATCGCTTTCTGCATCCATGGCCGCAAGCTCGTCCTTGTTGACATGCTTCATTCGCATGCGAGCAGAGTGAAAGGTAAAACGCTCGGGGCGCACTTGTTCACGCAGGCGTAACATGGAAGGGATCTCAGTCTCCATTGTGGTGTTGGAGCTGGGAACGATTTGTCCGATGCGGAATGAGGTTTTCGTTGTCATCTTGTCTCCTGAGTTCAAGCCGTAGCGACCTTGGTGCTTTCGCTAAAGCGTTCAACGCAGGCGGTTGCGTCGTAGGAATAGACCCATTCGGCTTTGATACCCACGGCATTGGGATCCTTGGTCTGGGCGTTCTGGAAGTCCTCGTCCCGCTTTCTCTTCTCTTCAGGAGTGGAAAGGTGATAGGTGCGACCACGTTCACGTGCTTCTAGTTGCACGCGAGCGGTGCGTGGACGACGCTCAGCTTCGTAAGCATTGAGCGCTTCATTCAGGTCTGAGCTGAAATGTGAGAGTGCTGCAGCAAGCACATAGGCATCCTCAATGGCCATAGCCGCACCCTGCGAGAGAAAAGGCAGCATGGGGTGGGCCGCGTCGCCCAGAAGCGTCACATTGCCCTTTGACCACTGGGTCATAGGATCGCGATCAAACAATCCCCACTTGAAGATTTGTTGAGCGTCGGTCTTCTCAAAGAGGTGGAGGATGTTGTCGTGCCAGCCTTCAAATGCAGCTAACAACTCTTCTCGGGTGCTGGGCTCGGTCCACGACTCTGTGACCCAGTTCGCGCTTTCGTTGACTGCAACGATGTTGACTGCGGCGCCACCTTTGACGTAGTAGGTGACGATATGTGCTTTGGGGCCCATCCAGAAAGAGGCGTCCGGGCTCACAAAAGGCAGAGGGTGCTGCTCTACAGGAACTACTGCGCGCCAGCACATATGTCCGGTGTACTGCGAAGGTGTCTTACCCCACAGAGAGTCTCGCACTACAGAGTGAATGCCATCCGCACCAACGATTAGGTCGGCTTCAAATTGAGTGCCATCGCTGAAATGCGCTACGGCTTTGTCTTTGAGCTGGGTAATTCCAGTGCATGAGACGTTAAAGCGCACGCGATCTGCAGGGATGCCTTCGCACAAGATGGCATGCAAATCTGCTCGATGCACATGCCAAAAGTCTGCGCCAAACAAACTTGGGCACACCTCGCGCAAGGGCGTGTGAAACAGTTCTCGGGCATCGTCCCAGTTGCGTCCAACCATGGCATTGGGTAAGAAACCGATACGTGCCAGTTCTTCGCCAAGTCCAAGTGCTCGTAAAACCTTGGCTGCATTAGGCGTCATCTGAACGCCTGCGCCAATTTCTCCAAATGCATTCGCGCGCTCAAAAACGTATGCGTCGATGCCAGACAACCGAAGTGAGCGCGCCAGAGCTACGCCTCCAATACCGCCGCCGACGATGCCCACTCGCAGTGATTTACTCATTTTTGTGACTCCTAGATCCGGGCAGCGCTGCTGCCCTAGTTGATTGATCGATTAATTAATTAATTTTTGAATAAATAAAAGATGCATATGGGTGCCCCCTAGAAGTTGCTTAGCCGCCGAGATAAGCGCTAAGGATCTCAGGGTCCTCGAGCAGACCAGCTGCATTGCGGTCTGCCACGACACGGCCTGTTTCGTAGACATAAGCACGTGTCGCGACTGACAAAGCGTTGTGTACGTTCTGCTCCACCAGCATCACGGTGACGCCATGGGCGTTGATTTCACGTACGAACTCGAATACTTCTTCAGCCATGCGAGGACTCAAACCAAGGCTAGGTTCGTCCAATAACAAAAGACGTGGCTCCGACATCAACGCGCGACCAATAGCCAACATTTGCTGCTCGCCACCGCTTAATGTGCCGGCAAGTTGCTTGTGTCGTTCTTTGAGGCGAGGAAAGCGCTCATAGACCAGGCCCATGCGTCGCTCAATTTCAGACTTGGACTTGCATAGATAGGCCCCCATGGACAGGTTTTCGTCCACTGTCATGCTGGGCCATACATGGCGTTCCTCTGGAGATTGCGCGATACCTTGTCCAACTACGCGGTCAGCTGCTAGGCCAGCGATGCTTTTCCCTTGGAAGAAAATTTCACCGCGTGTTGGTTTGAGTAGACCTGAAATAGCTCGCAAAGTGGTGGTCTTACCGGCGCCGTTTGCACCAATCAGTGCAACGACTTCACCTGGAAAAATGCTTAGGTTCACTCCATGCAGTGCAGCCGTCTTTCCATAGCTGACATACAGATCGCTCAGCTCAAGAATGGGCTTACCAGAGGCTTTGCCCTGTGCGCTTGCATGCATTTCATGCTTGCTAATTGCATTCATGCTTTCTTTCCTCCACCGCCTAGGTAGGCTTCAACCACTCGGCTGTCGGCTTGAACTTGTGCAGGTGTTCCTTCAATCAGCTTTTCACCGAAATGCATGACAACGACACGGTCTGAGACACCCATCACCAAACTCATGTTGTGCTCCACAATCAGAATGGACTGAACCAGGGTGCCTCGTAGAGTTTTAAGAATCTCACCGAACTGGCGAGCCTCTTGGCTATTGAGGCCCGCTGCAGGTTCATCCAGCATGAGAATTTCGGGTTTAGCCGCGAGCGCGAGCGCCACTTCTAGAAGTCTGAGCTCGCCGCACGACAGTACCGATGCTGGTGTGTGCATGCGATGAGTTAGGCCCATGGTGTGAACGATGTGTTCCGCGCTTTCCTTTACGGCGGATTCGGTTGCACGAACCGCACGGTTGGGAAAGAACGTACGCCATAGCGACTGATGGGCCTCCAGGTAGTGACCGGTCAGGACGTTCTCAAATACGGTAAGAGATTTGAGAATATTTGTCTTCTGAAAGCTGCGAACAATGCCCATGCGAGCCATGTGATAAGGCTTCCGGCCGGTAACGTCGTTGCCCGAAAATTTCACTTGTCCCGAGCTAGGGGTGTAAAAGCCCGTTATCAGGTTGAAGCAGGTGGTTTTGCCTGCTCCGTTAGGGCCAATCAAACCGACGATCTCTCCTGGATTGACATCGAAGCTAATGTCTTTGACTGCGTGGATACCACCGAAGGATTTACCTAGCCCACGCACCTGCAAGGAGTGTGATGAACTCTGTGCCTGGATTGCGCTCATGCGGTTCTCCCTTCTGCTTTTAATGATGCTTGAGCCTTAAGAGCGTTTGCTTGTCGTGACTCGCGCCATTGAATAACAAAACTCATCAGGCCACGGGGTAGGAACAGCACAATGGCGATCACTACGAGGCCAAAGATGGAGAGACGCAGTTCCTTAGCTTCACGCAAGTACTCTTCCAGGAAGGTGACCAATAACGCACCGATCAGGGGGCCGACGAGCGTTCCTTTTCCTCCAACAAGCACCATGATGATCATGCTTACCATGAAGGCAAATCGGAATACTTCAGGTCCAACGAAAGAGATGTAGTGTGCGTAAAAGCCTCCGGCCATTCCGGAAAGGAGCGCACCGAGCACCAGAGCCATCATGGAATAGCTCAGTGGCCGAATGCCGATAGATTGCGCCACATATCGGTTTTCACGCACAGCTACCGCAGCACGGCCAGCATTGGAATACACGAAGCGGAAACTGAGGTAAAGCGTAATCGCTAGCAAAGTCCAGGCTATGCCGTAGTAAAACTGCTTGGCTGCCAGGTTACCGCTGTCTCCTAACCAACTGGGTTGGGGAATGCCTGCAATACCCATGGGGCCGTTGGTCAGGGCAATCCAGTTGTCAGCGACGAGGCGCAGTACTTCGGCGAACGATAGCGTCACGATAACGAAGAACGGACCCTGTAAACGTAGGGTGATGCCTCCGATGATTACGCCCACTAGTGCTGCCAATAGACCTGCTGTAGGGATGGTGGCCCAGATGGGCCAACCGTACTGTGTTGAGAGTATGGCCGCAGCGTAGGCTCCGGTTCCCAAAAAGGCAGTGTGACCTAGCGAGAACTCACCCACATAGCCAACCACTAGGTTGAGGCTACTCGCCAATACGGCATAAAACAGCACCATGATGGCGATATGCAGCAAGTACTGATCGCTCACCATTAGAGGCAATAAAGCAGCCAGCGCCATTAGGGCAAAAAGACAGTGCTTCTCGAGTTTCATGCGCGCTCCGATCTTTTGGAAAATAGCCCATATGGCCGGAAAACAAGAGTCAGAATCACCATAGCAAAGCCGACGATATCGACCCATCCGGTTGCCACGTAACCGCCCCACAAGGCCTCTACTACACCCAGTAGAAGACCACCAGCAATGGCTCCGGCAAAGCTACCCATGCCTCCCAGGATCACCACCACAAATGCCTTCATGCTGACTAGGCCGCCAACAGCGACTTGAGCTGAATAAATTGATCCAAGCAGCATGCCTGCCATGGATGCAATCACAGTTCCCATAGCGAATGTGGCCGCATAGACATTCGCAGTGCGCACCCCCACAAGCTGTGCCGCCATGGGATCTTGGAAGGTGGCGCGCATGGCTCGTCCTAGACGTGTTTTGTGGATGACCAACCACGCCATAACAATCATCACTGCGCAGACAAGCACTGCAAAGACTCGCAGTTTTGTCAGGACCACAGGACCGAAGAACATTGGTCCAGCTGAGATTGGTGCTTCGACCTTCAAAGGCGCGGTCCCCACTGTCAGCAGAGCGGTGTTGGCCAAGAATATCGAGAGTCCAATCGTTAACAGAATGCCGGGTTCTTCGCCTTGGTTGCGAATACGCTCAATCAAAAAGCGATCAATCAACCAGCCAAAGATACCCATCACGACAGCCACCAGAGCAAGACCGCTGAAGAAGTCGAGCCCCAACCTGGTAGTTGCCCACCACCCCATGACACCGCCGAGCATATACAACTCGCCATGGGCAAAATTAACCACTCGCATCAGTCCAAGGATCAGAGTCAATCCAAGCGCTGAGAGCGCATAGAACGAACCCGTCACTAGGCCGTTGGCGAGGTACTGCAGAAGTAGTTCCATCGTCCGAATCCTGTATCAGTCTTGTACTCTTATGGCTTCTCGGTCGCGGACTGGGCAACCACCTGCGGCTCGCGCTGGTTGATTTGCACCAGTACTACATCAAAGCCGTAAGCCTCGCCCTTTTCGGTAAAACGGTAGCGGCCATTTGGTGCGGCATAGTCGGTCTTGCGAAGCGCATTGCGAATAGCTTCAGGCTCTGCCTTGCCTGCACGTGCTACGGCATCCAACATGATGTTCATAGCGTTGTATCCAGCCGCGCCGTACTTGCCTGGTTTTTCTTTGTAGGCTTTGCTGTATTGCTCTACAAAGGCTTTGTTCCGCTCATTTGTGAGACTTGATGCATAGGGCACTGCGGCATAGATACCTTCTGACGCATCTCCAGTGAGACCGATGAAGTCCGACGTTGCCCATGAACCAACGCCAAAAATTTTGGAGTTAATGCCAAATTCTTTGAACTGCTTGACAAGGATGGAGCCGTCTTGCGTCTCTGCTGCAACAAACACTCCATCTGCTTTACTTGCACGAAGCTTTGTAAGCAATGTGTAGAAATCGGTCACGCCATGGTCAAAGTATTCCTTCATGACCGTTTTAACGCCCAAGGACTCCAAGTCCTTGGAGAAGTCCTCAACGCCGCCACGACCCCAGTCGTCATTTACGCCGATATAAGCCACCTTCTTTAGCTGGAGCTTGTTTGCCAGGATCTTGCTAAAGGTCTTGGACATGAGCCGATCAGTTTCTGCCGAACGGAAGAAGTACTGCATACCTTTTTCTGTCAGGTCAGCTTTAGAAGAAACGCCTGAGACAAAGGGAACTTTGTACTTCTCAGCGACGGGCATCACCGCTGCAGTGGCTGAGCTGCAGAAAGCCCCTTGCAGCGCCACAACTTTGTCGCGCTGTAACAGCTTTTCGGCCGCATTGACCGAATTGGCAGGGCGGCACTGGCCATCTTCAATGACAAGCTCGACCTTTCGACCCAGCACACCGCCTGCGGCGTTGCGCTGTGCTACGGCTAGCTTGGCACCATTGACGGATGCTAGGCCGTTGTACGCAACTGATCCGGTTAACGGTTCGATCACGCCAATTTTTACCGTCTCTTGCGCAGTGGCTGCGGCGGTAACCGCAAGCAGGCTTGCCAGGGACATCAGTTGAGACCATTTGTGCATTTCACTCTCCAGATGAGGACAGACACCCATCTGATGTGCCAGCTTCTGCTAGCCCACCAGTACTAATAAATTAAACGACCAATTAATTAAGTGCCTGAAGAATATCCGCCAAGGCGGAAATCTAGCTTCGGGGTTAACCCGGGCAACTAATTGAATGTTACGTAAGCAAGTTTGGTGCCAATCTGAGAGTCTGTTTTGCGCTGTCAAGATAGGGAAGCTAGGCGCCAAGTGTCACTTGCGGTGCACCAACTAGGGTCCTGTGCACTTGCAAAGTGCAAAGATCAACTCGAAATCGTGCTCATCGCGAGCCATGGAACAAGAGCAAGGTCGTCGGGCAGAAGTCGCCGTTTAGGCTCTAGTATCTATGGGTGATGCGTTCAAGCCTTCAGATGGAAGGGCTGGTAACTTTGAACGTCGACAAGGCGCGCCAAGAACTTGGTTGTGTACAAGTGGTCAATTGAGCCCAAGGACTGACTGAGCTGGAGCAGTTGTATCGTGCTAAAACGGGGCCCATCGCTTAAGTCCTATCTAAGACACCTTTTGGTCGAGAGCACCAGTTCGATCAAGGTAAAAGAGGTCACTCGAAATTCATGACCGTCCAGTTACTGCTTTGGTTACTAGCAGTCATTGGCATCCTTAAGTTGAGCGACTGCAGATCAGCCTAGACCTGCCGTTCACGGCTACCGACCGGACCACAACTTCTAGCCGAACTCAGTCGGTCACGACCAGCAGCCTGGTCAGCCACACCGGCACACGCGGTCAGTTTGACCGGAGTACGCAGCCGATCACGGACCACTGCTTGAGCGGCTTTCGCCGGCCACACCAGTTTTTGGAGCGTCCCCTGTCTTGAGCGGCAACTTCGTCCTCGGGGTCGGCTGCTTGGCTCGACGCGTCCCCTCTCTGGCAATCGCTTCTGCCTGCAATGACGGTGGCACGCCCGTAGTGATGCTAGGTGCTGCAACAGGGCACGATCTCACCTTGGGTTAGGTGCGGGTGCCGGTGCAAGCCGAGCATGAAGCCGCCACCAGTCCCATAAAGTGTGCTGGACTGCCAAGTGGACGGCTACCGGCACCAGACCGAGACCGACACCGACACCGACCTGCGCAAGGCCACGCAGGCGGTATTCGTGTCACTCGCGACCCAATGGACGGGCAAGGCATTCAGACCTTCTCTGACGCCTTGCGCTGCACCTCGGGTGTGCGCTCGGAAGAGGAGCAGACCAGTGCCAACAACTTGTTCATGCGCGGCCTCCTCGCGGAAGGCAAGTCCTACCTGGATGGTCTGCGCATTCATCCTGCTGGGTATTTCAGCTGCTTTGCGGAAACACCTTATGCTTTGGAGCGTGTCGAGGTGCTAAGGGGCCCGGCTTCGACTCTCTATTGCCAGGCGTCTGGAGGCTGCGTCGTCAGTTGACCTGCATCTGGGCCTTGCGTGCCACCTCGCCCAGTCGTTTGTATTCGGACTGTGTCAGCGCTTCGAAGGCTGGTGCCGCAGATCCCTTGGGGGTGAACCCGGCCTGCACCAGTTTGTCCTTGACGGCCGGATCGCTCAGGGCCTGGTTGATGGCAGTATTGAGTTTGGCTGTGATGGCGGGGTCGAGCTTGGCTGGGCCATATACCCCGAACCATGGGTCGACTGCGTAGCCTTTGAGTCCGCTCTCCGCGATTGTCGGCACATTGGGTAACGATGGACTGCGCTCGCTACCAGCCACGGCCAGTGCTTTGAGCTTGCCTGCCTGAATGTGTGGCAGGGAAGCGGGCAGGTTATCAAACATGGCGGGCAGGTGGCCGCCAAGCATGTCGGTAATACCCGGTACGCTGCCTTTATAGGGCACATGGACAGTATCCAGGCCTGTCATTTGCGCAAACATCACGCCAGCCAGGTGCATGCTGGTTCCGGCGCCGGCCGTACCGTACTGAAAGCCTGGGTTCGCTTTGATGTAGGCGATGAGCTCCTGCACGTTGTTTGCCGGGAAGCTCTTGCCCACTTCCAGCACGATGGTGGAGTAGCCCAGCATGGAAACTGCAGTGAAGTCCTTGTGGGGATCAAATGCCATCGATTTGTAGATGTGCGGGTTGAGCGCATTGGTGGAGATGGCTCCGAAACCGATCGTGTAGCCGTCGGGCTTGGACTTGGCCACTGCATCCATGCCGATATTGCCCCCGGCGCCAGGCTTGTTCTCGATCACCACCGGTTGACCCAGCGTGCGTGCCATGTGCTCGCCCACGACTCGTGCCACGAGATCGGTTGTTCCACCAGCCAGATACGGAACGACAAAAGTAATGGGCTTTTGCGGAAAAGCAGTTTCCGCGTGGACGGTTGCCATGGTGGTGAGCGTGCCTACGGCGGCGATGGAAGCAAGTATCTGTCGACGGTTCACGGGGTCTCCTTGGTAGTTCTAGTGGGTAGCATTTGAAGTCGATATCCGGAATCTGCTTGAAGCAAGGCCTTGGAGGCCGTTATCGCCCGAAGCAGGGTGACAAGCAGTGTATTTGTTCAATGCAGTCCGTGGGAGCTCAGTCTGGCAACTGCTGGGTAACTGCCAGGTGCAGATGTGGTGCAGGTGCAGGAAGCCCATTGACCTGTAGCCAATGGAAGCCTCGAAAGGGGGAGGGGGCCCTCATAATCAAGGCCTCCAACTTGTTCGAGATGCCTACCTTTTGTTATGGATAAATTGTTGTTGCAGCAGCAGGTGCTGAAACGGCTGGCCGAGGACCTTCTGCAAGTCGAGCAGGCGGCGAGGGTCGCCCATGAAACGGCGACTCATGAGGAGAATATTGCCGAAAACAAATACGACACATTGGGTCTCGAAGCTGCCTACCTGGCTGCAGGCCAAGCCCGTCGCGCGGAAGCCATCCGCCAAGCGATGGCCAATTGGCGCCAGTTCCGCCCGCAGCCCTACAACGCCAGCCAAGGTATACAGCTCGGCGCACTGATCTGCCTGGTGGATTCAGACGACAAGCAACAACAGATCTTTCTCGGCCCGGATGGGGGGAACATGAAGTTGCTCAACGGCGCTGAACTCATCCAGGTCATCAGCAGCAAAGCCCCCTTGGGCAGGGCTGTGCTGGGTAAGTGTGAAGGCGATGAGGTGTCGGTACAGGTCGCGCCGCTCCGACAGCAGTTCGAGGTGCTGTGGGTTCATTAGGCCCCGAGCAAGTTCACACTGGATGGATCGGAGATCATTCGTTTCAGACCCTTCAGGCCAGCTCATGGCCGAAAGGCTGCGGGCGTCATGAACTCCTGGAGCAGACATTCGATATGAGCGCCAGATCGTCCTGCGCCTGATTTCGGGGTCACAAGTGAATGGACGAAAGAGCAGCTGTCTGCGGCCAAATCGAGCATGGTGGCGGTCATTCGGCGACCGCAGGGCCAATGCCATCCCGGTATTCTTCTGCCCGGAGTCGACGTTCCCCAGGCGTCCCATGTCCTCCTCCCTGCCAGATACAAGCTTCAATATGGGGGCGCAAGACTCTCATGTGCTCTCGCTGATGGTTCCACTCAGGCTGGGAGAACACCGCCGAACCGGAATCTGAAAACTGGCTTGTTCATGGCGAACTCTTTGCTGTCGAGGAGCCCTATTCGATGTCCCTGCGATACTGACCAGGGGTCACCCCCAGTTGCTGTCGGAAGGTGCGATTCATGTGGGTTTGGTCAGAAAACCCACAAGCACTGGCAATCTCGGAGAGCGTCATTTCGCCATTTTTAATGAGCGCCTTGGCCTGTGCAACCCGCAGATTCTGTCGATATTGGTTGGGCGTTAGATGCAAGGTCCGGGTGAATCGCTGGAACAGTACGGTACGGCTCAAGCCGACATATGCGGCCAATTCTCCGAATGTGAAAGGCCGCTCCAAGTGGGAATGCATATATTCGTCCACTTTTCTGAGTTGAGACGCTGACAGCCGTACGTCGGCATGAGGGGGTTCCTTGCCATCAAGTACACAATGCCGCTGGAGGATGTGGCTGCCAATGGCGCGTGCGAGGTACTCGCCGCGCCAGTCCTGATATAGACCCTCCAAAAGCATCTGTTTGGTCGCACGCATCAGTTGCGACAATATGGGGTCGGTGGCGCCGAACGAAGCCTTGTAGTGAAATTCCACCTTTCCTAAGTCCAATATGTCCTCGGCCACTTCTCTGAGCACACTATCCTTCAGGAAGAAATGCAACGTGCGAGGATGGTTGCCTATCGTATCTACAACGGCCTCACCGGGCGGAGTTATGACCAGCGACTGAGGCTCAAGCAAGCCTGCAAATTTTTCCCCCTGTGCATTGCGCTGAATGTCTGCTGGAGTCAGCACCATCGCAATCCATATGCTGGAGATAGGTCGGTGCTCAATGGTGTGCGGGGACTCCTGAGTAATCGCTGCCGCTAAATCGCCCCATCCGCACCCTTCACTGGAATGAAGGATCTTGATGCTATCAATCTGCGGAAGTGAGGTTTCCTCCAGTCTATATTCAAGCGCGGACCATGACTGCGTACGCAGGCGTGAGGCAGAAGTGGATTGCTGCGGAGGATTCCAAACGCCTGAATAGCTGTTTTTCTTACTGCATTTTTCCATGGTTTTTCTGATGGTCGATGGTTGATTTCCCAGAGAGGCTGTTGTGTGGATCTCGTGGATATATAGGGAACTGAGGAAATTTCCTGTTGCTCAGGAGTGATCTCTCCAATGGAGCGCATCGGTTCCATTTTCAGGACGTTCACGAAAATCTGTACGGTAAATCAATAAGCAGGATGCATATACTTTTTTCCTGAAGCTCATCATTGATAATTCCTGGCGGGATCTGAGGTGTAGTGCAGGTGCTAAGCAGGTGATTGAAGCGCAAAGCTGGATCACTATTAGTCATGAGCGGCAAGATTTGCCATTTCAGTAAAAAGCAGGCACTCCTACCTGGTTTTCAGATGCTCAAGACTACTGCAGGGGCATTGATTTCTATGGCTGTTCATCCTTGCAAGAGAGGTGAGTCATTGGCTGATTGTGAGAACTGAATGGGAATGATCTTCTTGGCTTTGGCAATTGCTGTTCGTTTCTGTGCTTTGGCTTGCATGCGCAGCTAACGCAATGGATTGCCGCCGATCAAGAGATTGCATTGAATTGAATGTCATTTGACTGAAATCTGCATATTTCACATGTTCGGCAGGGGGAGGTGGTATGTATTTCTTGATTCTATTGGGTGCAGTTGTTTCCGTATTGAAGTT
Source organism: Comamonas testosteroni ATCC 11996 (assembly GCF_000241525.1). Classification (GTDB taxonomy): domain Bacteria; phylum Pseudomonadota; class Gammaproteobacteria; order Burkholderiales; family Burkholderiaceae_C; genus Comamonas; species Comamonas testosteroni. The sequence goes on along the minus strand of NZ_AHIL01000059.1, from coordinate 52,290 downwards.
AATGCGGTTTGAGCCAGTTGTGGATTGGTCGTGGTACTCATTAATTATGGCTTTTGTATTTTTGTTGTTGTGGTTGGTTTTGGCTAGAATTCGCAGAAACCGGAAGAAAATAGAGAAAAACGCCAACGAAAACGATATCGACTCAAATGATGCGGATCAACCGGAAGTAGGCGCTTGGGGAAATATTCATGAATGGGAAAGGAATAGACAATAGAAATCATGATAATGATGGGGTTGTTAATTCCGGCGCCAACAATATTTCCCATGATTAATCCATGGAACTCGGATTGATGAATGCACTTTACGCACAGGACTCCTTGGTTTCTATAAGAATAGTCTTATTTTGAAATTTTGCTGTGGGAGTTTTTCTGGGTTTCCGCCTAAATTCGCGCCCTGAATTAAATAAAAACTGAGTCTGAGTATCAATGCATAAGAGTGAGTGTGTGAGAGGCTTCACACTGATCGAACTTCTGATCGTCATAGCCATGATGGGCATCCTGATGGCAATCGCCGTGCCTAGCTATAGCGACTACCTCAAACGCGGACGCATCGTCGATGGCCTGGTGCCTCTTGCGGACATGGGGGCCAAGCTGGAGCAGTATTTCCAGGATTACCGCAAGTACACCGGTGCCTGCGAGGCGGACTCGATCGCGCCTTTGCCTGCGGAAACCAGCCACTTCAAGTACACCTGCTCCCTGGACGAAACACCCCCCAAGGTCACCGCCACAGGCAAGGGCAGCATGGGTGGTTTTGTCTTCACCCTTGACACCAAGGGCGTGCGCAAGACTGCCGCAACGCCTACTGGCTGGACGAAGCCTGAAGCAAATTGCTGGTCTTCACGCAGGGATGGAAGTTGCTGATGCGCCGCGCCGTACAGGGCTTCACCCTTGTCGAGATGCTCGTGGGCCTGGGTCTCACAGTCTTCTTCATGCTGATGACGCTGCCCAGCGCCAGCGCCTACCTGACCGACGCTCGCATCCGCGCGGCGGCACAGACCTATTACAGCGGCGCACAACTGGCGCGCGCCGAGGCCGTACGTCGCAATGCCGAGGTACGTCTCCTGCTGACCGATGATCCCCGCGCTTCACAGCCCACTGCCAGTGTGAATGGCCTCGGCTGGGTAATGCTGGCTGGTGGTGGCCCGCAGGGAGTCGACTGGAGCACGCTCGAGGGAACGGAATGGGTTGACAGCAAAGATCCGCAGGAGGCACGAACCACGGGACTGCGCGTGGCGGCCAACGAGGCCGTCGTGCAGTTCGATGGCCAGGGTGCGGCCTCCGTCAACCAGATCGTCAAATTCCTGGGCCCCGCAGCGGACACCTGCTATCCCCGGGGTCCCCGCTGCCTGCATGTCGTCATATCGCTTGGCGGACAGGTTCGTTTGTGCGATCCAGGCATTTCAAACAACGGAGATAACCGCAAATGCTGACTTCGCCCGCCAGTACAGGCGCAAGACAGGGTCGCAACCAGCACGGCATTGTGCTGATCGAGTCACTTGTATCCATCGTCATCGTCATGACTGGCATCCTCGGAATTGCCGGGCTGACCATGAAGTCTGCGACCTGGGCCGGCCATGCGCAGTACCGCACGGAGGCGGGCATGTTCGCTGCGCAGATCGTGCGGCTGATCGAACTCAAAGTGAGCCGCAGCTCGCCAGAAAATCTGGCGAGCTCGCTTACAGCGTTCCAGCACCAGCCCGATGGCGAGATGTGCGACTTCAGCGGCAGTAGCGCAGGAGACTCCACGTTCAAAGGCGTGCTCAAAGCCGCACGGGGTGAGCAACCCAACGTGCATGGCCTGCCTGGCGCCACGGCTGCCATGCAGCAAGTCAGGATTGATGCGGCGCACGACAACCGGATCACTGTCACGCTGTGCTGGCAAGGGCCCAATGACCCGGCCGTGCGCAACTACCAGATCCAGGCTTTCGTGCACTAGGGCATGCCAATGTACAAACGCAAGCGCCCATGCGCAAGGCCACCGGCGATGGGTCGATCCCTCGGTTTTTCCCTGATCGAAATCATGGTGGGGTTGGCCATAGGTCTGGCCAGCATGCTGGCCATCTACCAGTTGTATGCCACGTCCGAAGGGCGGCGGCGCACCATCGTCTCGATCAGTGAAGCGCAGACGGCAGGCTCCATGGCATTGTTCGCCATTGAACGCGATATCCGCTCGGCAGGGCTGGGGTTTGCAAGCATCGACGCCCGCTATCTCAACTGCTCAGTGAAAGCGTACAACAGCGGACGCAGTACGGCCGCTTTCGACTTCCCGCTGCTACCTGTGCGCATAGCAGACGGGAGAATCTGGGTGCTGACGGGCTCTTCCAGCAATATGTTTGCTGGCGCCCGCTATGTGGGCAGCAGTGGCGGTGAGTTCAAGATGGAGAGATCGAACGCGGGCTTCCAGGCCGGCGATGTGATCCTGGGCACCAGCGACAGCTTCACCGACAACTGCCTGCTGATGGAAGTGACCGCCGGGGCCGACCCGACATCCGCGACGGCAGCCGCCAACAAAAACAAAGTCCATCGAAAGACCGGCTCCTACCAGGATTTTTACCAAGGCCAGGAGGTCGAGGCCACGCGCAATGATGGCGCTTACACCAGCCTCCTGGATTCGAGCAAAAGCAGTCTGGGCGAAGGCATGCTCTACAGCCTGGGGCCGGAGCCGACCCTTACCGTCTGGAGCGTGGACGAGAAGAAGCAACTGACCCGCTACAACCATCTCGACGAAACCGAGACGGACAAGGTCGCCGTGGCCCATGACATATTGCAACTTCAGGCCGAATACGGCTATGACGCCAACGCCAATGGCGCGATCGATGAAGAAGCCGAATGGACCGCCTCGCTTTCTCCCGATGCAACCAGGTGGGAGCAGATTCTTGCTGTGCGTATCGCCGTATTGATGCGTATTCCGCACTACGAAAAAGACAAAGTCACCAACTCAGCCCCCCGCTGGGCCAACGGCACCAAGCAATTCAGCATGGGAGACGGGGATGAGTGGATGCACTACCGCTACCGGGTGTACGAAAGCATTGTCCCGCTGCGCAACACGCTATGGGGTCAGCAGCTATGAAAGCCGTGCATTCACCCACACATCGCCCCAGGCCCCCCAGGCAGGACCCGCAACGCGGCGTCATCCTTCTGGTCGCATTGATCGTGCTACTGGTGATGACGCTCACCGGCCTGGCCGTGGTGCGCACCTCCACTCAGGGCGCCGGCATGGCAGGCAGCCTTGCGCTCAAGCAAGGAGCCACATCGGGTGCCGACTTGGGGCTGGAGAGAGGCATGGCCCAGCTTGATGCGCTGTATTCCGCTGGCAGTGCGACGCTGGAGGCCGACGCCGACAGTGGCTACTTCGCCAGCCATGACCCCGGGGCGCCGCTGGACTGGAGCCAGGCCAAGCTGGTCACCGAAGACGATGGCCTGGGCAACAAGGTGGAATTTCTCATTCACCGGCTGTGCAGGGACGCTGGCCGCTGGGATGCGGCTGGCCAAAGCTGCGTGCTGCCGCAGGAGCTGGATTGTCCAGGCCCCTCAGAGACGGCAGGCAGTGCTTCCTCTTGCAACGCCCGCCCCATGTACCGCATCACGGCACGGGCCACGGGCCCGCGCAGCACCCTAAGCCTGGTGCAGATGACCGTGTATTGACCGTGGGTGCTCATGGCTGGCGGCAAAACGCAGACCTTGGACAGCTCGGCATGAATGCAGACCAACAGACAGGCCGGCAGACAGACCAACAGAAAGACAGGCTCTCGGGCTACCCGAGATTGGAAAAGGGAGGTTCGAGATGCACCAGAAACTGACATATAGGCTGCGGCCATTCGTAGCGGCGTCGCTGGCAGGGGTCATCAGTTTGGGCATGCTGGTCTTCGCTGGCCGCATGGCCGTGGCCGACGCCCCGGCCCAGGATGTCGTGCAGATATCGGACACGCCGCTGGGCATCATGGCCGATCAGAACAAGCCGAACGTGATGCTGCTTCTGGACACCTCTGACTCCATGCAGTGGACCCACATGCCCGACGACTGGGAGCCAGACGGCACCACCTACTTTCCCGTCGGCTACAAAAGCGCGCTGTGCAATACGCTGTACTACAACCCGCAAACCACTTATGTGCTGCCCAAGAGGCCTGATGGCCGGGATATGGACGCGCCTAGGTTTGAGAACGCCTGGAAGGACGGCTACGACCAGTCTCTGGGCACGGTAGACCTGTCCAGGAACTTTCAGGCCTACGACAACGACACCCGCCGCAGGGCGTATATTGAAGATCCCGCCCAGCCAGCCTATTTCTTTGAATGGCGTAATTACTACGCTGCCGGAACAAGACCGGAGCCTCACTTTGAGGATCCGTCCGAAAAGGTCGGTGTTTGCAACAAGATCAGCAGCAGTTTGGACTATTACTCAATGCGCGTGGATGACGGCACACTGCGCGTCAACGAGGAGAGCATCAACATCTGGGGGCGGGGGAACGGTGGCCCAGACGGATTTTGGACACGCAGAGCCATACCAGCCGCCCAGAGGCAAAATTTCGCCAACTGGTATAGCTATTACCGCACGCGCATCAATATGGCCAAGTCGTCGGTCAGCCTGGCTTTTTCCACACTGAACGACAATTTTCGCATCGGCTTTCTGACCGTGGCCAATCCCGGTGTCGGGCCCCACAGCAAGTTTCTACCGGTCGCTGACTTCAACAAAGACGGCAAACAGCAGTGGCTCGAGGCCATACAGACGATCAAGACCGGCGGCTCCTCACCCGCCCGCGAGGCGCTGGCTCGCGTCGGTCGCTACTATGCAGGCCAAAGCGACAGCATCAATGCCAGCATGACGCCCTTCGTCGACCCCGTGGTGTCGGCCTGCCAGCGCCACTACGCCATTGTTACCACTGATGGGTACTGGAACATCGGGCAAGAGAGCGCAGGGCCTGTGAAGATCGATGGCAAAACCCTGGTAGGCCAGCAGGACGGCCCGCCAGAATCGCTGACCGATGCCGATGGGCTGCGCCCGCGGCCTATTTTCGATGGCTCGGTCAACGGCACCAAAGACGTACACGATGCCAGCGTCAGCTATGGCTCGATGTCGTGCAGCCTGGGCTGGAAGGTGACGACGCCAGGCGGGGGCACCAAGACCGAGACCACCTACAAAAAGATCGTCAAGAAAGACGTTCTCAAGAAAACCTGGCGCACTGCCACTCTTCGCTGGATGAAGAAAAGCACGAGGACGCTGCGAGAGCACTTCAGAAAAATCAGCGACATGACGGAGCAACTGGAATGGCCCAAGCGCGTCCAGTCCTACTGGTATTCGCAAGGTACACACAGCGTCACCCGCAAGCGCTACAGGCAATTGCTTACTTGGGACTATGTCTCCAAGACGCAATACCGCTGGAAGTTGACAAGCACCTGGAGTACGGAAACACAAACGCCCTGGGCTTCGGCCCTGGCCATACAGACCCTGCAAAAGCGCTATTTCTACTGGTACAAGAACCCTGCCGTGGGTGAGCAGGACCTCAAGACCACGGACAAAGCGGTATGCGATCAATTTCCAGGCGGCTGCAGGCTGGAGGGCAGCGACCAGGGGAGCGTGGTCCAGTCCTGCTCTTCCGGTATGGACGGATTCTTCAAGGTCGAGTGCGAAACCTTGTCCGTACCCGTCAGCGCAAAGGATTTTTGTGGCAGAAATGGCCAGTATGTGCCTGGATGGGGGCTCATCCAATGTGAAGGTACTACCTCGGTCGCACCTTATTCCGGGCCTGTTGCCTCTTGCAGGACCATTCACCCGGACCTGCGGGACAAAATCCTGGCTGCATCGCCAGGCCATGGCAGCGATTCTCTTTCAATGGTGCAGTTCTCCAATTGCAATACGGAGCACAAGGAGGAGAAATTCGTCACAGCCGACGAATGCAAATGGGAGTCGCCCAGCAAGGACAATGGATTCAAGACGACCAATTGCGGAAAAGAGCAGTACGCATCGGTCACGGACAATAGCTGCCAGATTACGACGACCCCCGTGCTGGATGCATCCAGCGACAACCTGTATTACGAATGCAAGAAGTCTTCTGGCCAGGAGTGGACTCCACTCTGTACCCCGGGTCCCTTGGGCGATGAACCGGGGCGCATGAATACCCAGTGCGGGAGCCGTGGGGACCCTGAGAGCGAGCCTGTTCCTCCGAAGTCTTGCACATCCGGCGAGAATAAGGACGGATATTTCCATGAATGCACGCCCTTGCCGAGCACTTGGAGCGGTGCGGTTCAGAAGGACTCCTCCGCCTGCCAGACAAGTGATTCTGCAGGTCTGTCCTGTGAGAAAAAAAGCAGTATCTGGTGGCCTGCGCAGACCTGCTCGGATGAGGCTCCCTCGGCAAGCAATGGCTGGGTCGGCCGCGAGTGCGCAGACAAGGGCAAAGTCCCAGACCCGCCATCGTGCAAGCCAGCGCCAGGCAAGGAGGGCATTGAGCCGCCGGCGAGCCGTGCCAAGGAACCTGGCACCTGCACACCACAGGCCGCCACGGCAGAAAATGGCTGTATTGTCAGCTGGTGCACTGTTGATGCCCCCGATCCGGCTGACGTTGCAACGAATCAGTGCGCTGCCAGCGCCGCCTCGGCGGCCAATGGTTGGACGCAGACCATATGCACCACCGAGACCGAGACACGCAAATCCGTGCCTTCCTGCTCGGAATCATCGATAGGCTTCAAGCAAGTTACCGACTGTATAGACAAATCCGAAGCCACGGACATGGCCTACGGCACCTGCGAATCCTCGCTGGATGGGGGCGGGAATCCAACGCAAGCCAATGGCTGGACCACCAGCAGTTGCAGCAAGGTCGATGAAGGGGCAGGCAGCGGACTGAGCTACTTGCAGTCCGAAGCGGACTTTGCGGCTTGCGAGGCCAGCAAGAGCAAGGCTGCCAATGGTGTCGAAATCCAGTGCATCAAGGACGGCCCCCACACCGTCACAGTGCTCCAGGGGGAAGCCTGTATCCCAGGCTACAACGCGAGCACGAAAAAGGTGACGGACTGCTCAGGCGTGGGCCAGTCCACAAGCGAAATCGTGGCCGATGAACCCGTCAATTGCTCTGCGCCGGCCTGCGTGGAAGTCTTGGGCAGGCAGAAGACCTACGCGGGCAGCTATTGGTCCGACAAAAAGGTGATGACCGGCACGGTCGAGACGAAAACGACGGATGGTATCCCAATTGACATCAGCGGTGACCTGGAGTCCCCTCCAAGATGCTATGCACCTGCGGAATGGGCGGCGCTGCTTCCGCTTGAACAACCCCCGGGAGGGCGGCCGCAGCCAGGAACGCCCCCATGGACACAGCTTCCCCCTACCCACACGGCCTGTGGCAAGTTGCCCTGCGAAGAATTGGATATGCAAGCCGCCACAGGAGGAAGCACCAACTCGCTGGCCGACGTGGCCCAGTACTACTATGCGACCGACCTTCGCCCTGACAGCGACAATGTGGTGAAGCCCGCAGGTAACGGAGCGGAGGACGACAAGGCTGCTTGGCAGCACATGAGCACCTATGTGATTGGCATGGGCGTTTCGGGGAACCTCAAGTACGACAAGAACTACAAGAATGGTGGGGGCGATTTTGCCGACCTGCGCACGGGCAAGAAGACCTGGCCGATCTGGCCCATTGAGGGCACGACGAACTACGATCAACGGCAATCCATCGATGATTTCTGGCATACCGCCGTGAATGGCCGGGGCCTGTACTTCAGCGCCAATGATCCCAAAGCCATCGAGGCCGGCCTGAGCGAGGTGTTTACAGACATCCGCGCAGCCACGGGTTCGGGGGCCGGCGTGGCGGTGTCCTCTGCGCTGGTAAGTGCCGACAGCCACTACGCCTACGGCGCCACTTACAAGACCGGCCGATGGTCTGGCGACCTGCTGGCCTACAAGATCGATCCGCAATCGGGCCAGCGCACACAGATTGATGGCTGGTCGGCACGGGCCAGGCTCGATGCCCGTGATCAGGCCAGCGACCCCCGCACGATCTACTTCATGGACGGCAGCAAGACGCGAAAGCTTTTCACATGGAGCGAGTTGGGCAGCCTGCAAAGCAACTTTGACGGCACAAACGCCTCGAGCCGCCTGGCGCAGTACGAGCAGATGTCGAAAGCGCAAAAGGAGGCGGCCGTGGGCCAGAATCTGGTGAACTTCATCCGTGGCGACCAGAGCAAGGAGGGCTTCACCAAGGACCAGAATGGAAGGCTGTACCGTACGCGGGAGAGCAGGCTGGGCGACATCATCGGCTCGCAGCCGCTGTATGTGGGGGAGCCACTGCGCAAGTACCGGGATGCAGGCCATAGCGCCTTTCGGCTGGCCCAGCGCGGCCGCACGCCGATGGTGTATGTGGGCGGTAACGATGGCATGCTGCATGCCTTCTATGCCGAGGTGGACCCGCGTGCTTCCGGCATCGAAGGCAGCAAGCAGGTGCAGACGGCTGCACGCGAGGCCTGGGCCTTTGTGCCGACGACCGTGATGCCGGAGCTGCCCAGACTGGCCAGCGTCAGCTATGAAGGCGGTCACCGCTACTTTGTGGACGGCTCTGCGGTGACGGCCGACATCCAGGCCGGCGGCACCTGGAAAACCATCCTGGTGGGCGGATTCAACAAGGGCGGCAAGGGCTACTATGCGCTGGATATCACCAACCCGCAGGATCCCAAGCCGCTATGGGAAGTCAACAGCACGAGCATCTCCACCATGGGCCATAGCTTTGGGCGGCCACTGGTGTCCAAGCTGCCTGACGGCCGCTGGGCAGTGTTCCTGACCTCGGGCTACAACAATTCGGATAACAAGGGGTATCTCTATGTGCTTGATGCCAACGACGGCAGCATCATCAACACGATTGCCACGGCAGGCAGCGGCCTGAGGGAGATCAACAACTTCGTGCGCAACCCGGCCACCGACAACACTACGCAGCTGCTGTATGGCGGCGATCTGGAAGGCAATGTCTGGCGCTTCGAGTTCAATAAGGACGGCTCAGCCAAGGGCGCGAAGAAGGTCGTTCAACTCGTTGACGAACGCAGCAAGCCTCAGCCCATTACCACGCGTATGGAACTGGTGCCCACGTCTGCGGCGACCGAGAGGCCGCGCATCCTGGTGGGAACCGGCAGGCTGTTTGGTTCATACGATCTTGCAGACAAGAGTACGCAAAGCGTCTATGGCTTCGATGACAGCATGGATGGCATGTCGGGGGAGTCGCTGCGCAGCCGGCTCAATCAGATGCTGCTGGAGCCCAGTACCGGAGCGGGCGGCCAGCGCACGCGCACGATAAGGTGCTTGGGCAGTTCGACGGACTGCAAGGATGATGCCAAGGGCTGGTACGTAGATTTGCCCGACTCAGGTGAGCGCGTGAATATCGACATGCGCTTAGCCAACACAACCCTGGTCATCGCCAGCAATGTGCCTTCACCCGATGTGTGCCTGGCAGGCGGCTATGGCTGGATCAATTACCTGAACTTCAACACTGGCCAGGCCGTGATCCAAGGGCCGGATGGCAAGGGCGATGTATCGATCATTGTGGATGGCTCAACGATCTCGGGACATGCCACCACTACCACCGGCGATGGCAAGGCAACCGATCACATATCGACGACGGGCAACAGGGACAAGCCTTTGGACATTGACATTCCCTACGCTTCACCCAAGCCGCTGGGTAGACGCATTAGCTGGCGTGAACTGGTGAAATAAGCATGAGGGGGCCTCTGCAAAACCTCGTTTTCTGGAAATTCAATCCAATCCAATTCAATGCAATCAATAGGTTGTGATGGATTGGTGCATGAAAACAGGGGGGTGCAGATCCTCCTTAGGGTGGCTGACACCACCGAGCCACGAAATGTGCACAGATAAATGCGCACAGGTAAATGCGCACAGATGACTGGGCTTGAGCCTGAGCAAGTCTTCGAGGTGAACTGCATAGGCCGCAGGCTTCCTGATCTTACTGCCGGGTTCGGTCATCATGGCGGTGCTCTACTCTCAGCAGTCGGATTCCGTGGCCATGCTCCGGGCCGGAGCGCTCGTGGGCCTGTTCGTCAACGGCATGATGGGCGGCTATGGCGCCATGATGCGCGAAGCCTGGCCACTTCAGTCGCCATCGCAGACAAGCTTTCGCGCAGGGGAGCTTGACTGTATGAGTGCGAGGAGCGAAGTGATGGCGTGAAGCACTTCGAGCTTTTCGACTTTGCGCCAGTTTTCAGTCTCGACGCAAACGCTCCCGCCCTGCCAGCCAACGAGAACCAGCCAGGAATCGGGCTTATGCGCGACATCCTGCATTGCTTGCTCAAGCTCGGTGCGAAGGCGATGCAGCTGATACCCTTCGATGACACCGCCACCGTAAAGATCAATCAACTCGCCTTTGTGGCGTTCGAGGTTTGCTGATTCAAAGTAGCGGTAAAGGAACCAGTAGCAGCCGTCGTCATTGAAGGTGACCGGCGATATATCACTGCAAGGCGTCTGGAGGTTGGCATGATCGGCCAGGTACAAGGAGAGGGACATGGAGTGTCTGATGTGCCAGATAAGCCAACTGCAGAATGCGGGTCGGCTTGACTGAAAGGTTACCCTAGGGCGATATGAGAGGCGCAATGAAGCTCAGTTTGATGGCACTTTCAATTGTGGCTGCGCTCCTGCTTGCAACCCGAGGCTGTGCAGGCCTCAACAGCTACTGGTACGAAGGCTACCTGCCTCAGGCGATTGAGGTTGAAGAGCTACTGTTTATAGAAGACAGTGGCGGATTGAGAGAAGGTTGCGGAGCAGCTATCTACAAAATGGATGGGCCATCGCTGGAGCGCATTCGCACGAATGGGCTTGATGCTTTAAGAGACGCCAAGCAGGCCAGGCGGCATAAAGGTCGTGAATACAGTGACTGGAAGGAAACACCCTACATCGAGCCGAAGGACGAAGTGGTTCGAAACGGCTGGCTGACCGGTATGAACGAGGGGTGCTCGGATATTCCCTCCGAAATGGAGCGCGGTATCAATGAGGCGTTGAGAGAACCCGGCTCCTTTTATGCAACTGGGCATGAGTCTGGCCTGATCGTCATTCCCAAGCGTGGGTGGATCATCTTCTCTCATTTCGGATGAAGATCGCTCGCGACCCCTTCGGTTGCATGTCCCTCCTCACTGCCATCCGATACTCGATACCTGTGCTGAGCGTCAGTTTCGCATGCCTTCGGCGACAGCCTGTGGCCGGGGCCTCCATTTCACCCATGCCCCCGAAAGCGGTCGGCCTTGAACTTTCCCCATCGGCCGCTTCATGCCCGGTATCGGAAGAAGACGGGGCCGCCATGAATCACTGATTGCAGCCCATCAGGCAGTTCGTTCAGGTTTACAGGATCTTGAATGGAAGCTCCGCTTGTAGTCGAAGCTGATTCATATTGGCTTCACCTTGCGCTTTATTCGTTCGATGCACTCCGTAGCGCAACTGCAAGCTCAGGTTCTTTGCCGCCCCATGTTGCACCGTGTATCGAACCTGAATGTCTCGCTCCCAGTGTTTGCCGTTGGCTGCCGAATAGCCGAGGTAGCTGGCATACACTGCGTTGAGACGGCTGTTGTCGATACCGGAGCCTCTGGTGTAGGCCACGCCTGCGCTCAATCCAGGGGTTGCAATGGAGCTCAGGTCCACGTCGTACCTGAGCTGCCACGAGGCTTCGCGCGGACCGTTGAAGTCGGACAGCTGCATCGCGTTTTCCAGCCAGATGGAGCCGCGATTCACATAGTCAAACGGGTTGTTCCCGCTGACCTTCTGGTGGCCGAGACCGAATTTGTGGGCACCTATGGCGTAGCTGCTCATCAAGCTCCAGGTGGTGGTGTCGATGACGCCTGACTTTGCCCTGCCGGTGTCGGTGCTGCGATAGATATTCAGATTGAACGACAGTGAACGCTTATCTGGCAGAGGAAGCTTGTAGAAACTTCCCAAATACGCGGTGTTCCAGTTGTCCGCGTATTGCCCGTAGTAGCTGCTGAGCGTGAGGTTGGTGATGGGCGTGACCCATGTACCGCCTATAAAGCTGAAGGAGCTGCCGGTCACGCCCGAGTAGTTGGCCTGCAGATCGGCGCCGTTCTTGCGGGCGTTGCGGTCAGCCCAGCCGGTAAAGCGTCCGGCTTGCAGTGTGAGCGCAGGGATGTCCGTGCTGATGATTTGCCAGCCTCGATTGCTTTCAGGCAGCAATCGAGTATCGGACGAACTGAAGAGCGGGGACCTGGTCCGCATCTCGCCCACCTTCAGCTCGGTGGCTGACATTCGAATTTTCAGCGCAGCGCCGGCGCGCCCAAAACGATCGGCAATCCCTTGTCCATCCCTGGCCACGTAGCGAGGTGTTGCGCGTGCATGGTTCGCTTCGGTGCCTAGATTGAGGGCACCATAGGCATGCGCATCAAGCCCCACTCCAACAAGGCCCCGTGTGTAGCCTGATTCGTAATTGAGCATGAGCCCGTAGGCCGATTCGCGAGCAAGGGTTTGGCCTCTTTGCCCACTTGCGGCGCGAAAGCTGCTGCCATTTTGATAGTCGAGTTGCTCTGAAAGCATGCGGTTTTGCATGATGAGAGAACTGCCCTCGGCAAAGCCTTTGGCCTCTTCCTGTCCAATAGCGAAGGCTTGGCCACCGGCCAGGAGGAGGGCAGCGACGATTGCAGGGCAGCAGAGGGTGGGGCGGGAGGTCACGGTAGATTTTTCAGGGAAGGCAGCGTGCATGTGCTCCTGCGTTCTTGGGCACATGGTTTGCTTGCTTGAAGGGAAGAGCTGGAACCACGTGCGGGTAAGCATAGAATTGATATGATAGTGATAATTCAATATCAATAGAGCAAACAGCTTGTCACCTTCTCCGTCTTCGCTAGCGAGTGCTGGCCGTCTGCAATCGATCGATGCGCTGCGTGGTCTTGTCATGCTGTTCATGCTGCTTGACCATGTCCGTGAAACCTTTTACCTGCATCTGCAAGTACCGGACCCGATGGTGGTGGCGGAGACTCCGCCCGGCCTGTTCTTTCCGCGCATGCTGGCCCATCTGTGTGCGCCAGTGTTTGTGTTTCTGACAGGCTTGGGGGCCTATCTGTATGCCAGCCGCCATGCCGAGGCGGGTCAGGCGAGTGCCGCGTCGGGCTTCCTGTGGCGGCGCGGCCTGTTCTTGGTGCTGCTGGAGGTGACGGTAGTCAACTTCGCCTGGACTTTTCAATTTCCCCCCGCCAGGATCTTCCTGCAAGTGATCTGGGCCATTGGTCTTTCCATGCTGGCGCTGTCGGTGCTGGTGTGGCTGCCACGCAAGGCTTTGCTGCTGTTGGGCCTGGTGCTGGTAGCAGGGCACAACCTGTTCGATAGCCTGCATTTCCCGCCGGATCACGTGATGCATATCCCCTGGGCAATCCTGCATGACCGTGGTTGGCTGGAGCTGGCGGGCTTGCAACTGCGCACGTCCTATCCTGTGCTGCCCTGGATTGGCGTGATCGCCCTGGGCTACGGCATTGGACCGTGGTTTGGCAAAGCCTGTGACGCGACGCAGCGCAGGCACCATCTGCTCGTTGCAGGCGTGAGCTGCCTGCTGGGCTTTGCTCTGCTGCGCACGCTGAACGTGTATGGCGATGCACCTTGGCTGGCCGGTGCGGATGCGCTGCGGACGGTCATGTCCTGGTTCAACGTCACCAAGTATCCGCCTTCACTGTTGTTCCTGCTATTGACGCTCGGCATCGGATTGCTGCTGCTCACAGCGTTCGAGAAAGCCACAGGCCGCCGCTGGCTGCAGCTTCTGGCCACGCTGGGCGCCGCGCCCATGTTCTTTTATGTGCTGCATCTGTACGTGCTCAAGTTCATGTATCTGGGTGCAATGGCGGTCTGGGGGACCAACCAGGGACAACTGTTCGGGCTGAGCAGTTTTCTTTGGCTATGGGTGATCTCGGCGCTGCTGGCCGTGGCCTTGTATCCCGCCGTTCGCTGGTTTGCTGCACTCAAGCAGCGTCGACGCGACATCACCTGGCTCAAGTACCTGTAGGGGCCGGTCAAGAGGCGAGCCAGGGCACAATATTGCCTCCCTCGCTTCCATGACATAGCCTCGCCACAATGACCCCCTCCAAGCAACGATCCACGAAGCAGCGCGCGGCTATTGAGCAGGCCATGACGAAGGCCGGCAGGCCGCTTGCGCCACAGGAGGTGCTGGAGCTGGCGCAGGCAACGCTACCTGGGCTGGGGATTGCGACCGTGTACCGGGCTCTCAAAGCGATGGCTGAAGAGGGTTTTCTTCATGAGGTCCACTTGCCTGAGCGCACGCCCATGTATGAGGTAGCTCACCACGGCCACCACCACCATTTCCAGTGCACCGTCTGTCAGCGGGTTTTCGATGTACATGCTTGTCCCGGCGACCTGGCGGGCTTGGCACCACCTGGTTTTCTGGTCGATAGCCATGAAATTACGCTGTATGGCCGCTGTCGTGAATGTGCATCCACCTTGTCGTGAGTGTGCGTCCCATTTGCCGCGGCGATGACCTCTCTTGCCGGTAGCCGTCTTGTCGGCCGGCCTTGAATACCGATTCCATCCCAGAGCGGCCATGCGATCTGTTGCCATGTCCGACATCCTCTGGATGACTGCTTTTGCGTGTGTCGAAATAGTGCAGCAGACCCTTGCGGACATTTGCAAGCGCACATCTGCGCCATGCCCGAGACCGCGCTGTCCTGCTGCGTACGACCGCCTTGGATCTTGACGTTGTTTGGAGCCCCAAGGAATAAGTCAGGCAGCCCTGTGCTTGGCGACCCAATATGAGTTGACGAACATTGCAGTGTGCTGCAAAGACTGGCGTATATCCGGTTTGGCTATTCCATGCCTGTTGGCAAATTGCTCGACTGCTGCCGTATCAAAGCGAGTGGTCTGGATAAAGTCCAAGGCTTCAGCGTTCGTATTCAAGAGGCGTGCGATGGGAGGAATACTCAGCAGCAACTTCAGCAATCGCAGGGAAATGTGATGCCTGGGAGGCTGCAGGCCCATGGGTTGTGCCACCTGTCCCAGGAGCTCCCGCAAGTTGGGGCTTTGGTCATCAAGCGCCAGCAGTTCCTTGCCCACCATGGCAGGATCGAAAGCACAAGCTGCCACCAACTCGACCAGGTAATCCACGGTGACCAGTGGCAGCCAATGCTCGGCGGTACCGGGCACTGCAGCCAGCTTTCCCTGCGCAAGATTGCGTATCAGCGTCACCAGCGGCTGACCGTCAAGGATATGTCCCGTGCGGCTGTGGCCACAAACCGTTGCGGGGTGAACTACGGTAGCTTCCCCGCCCTTGGCGGACATGAGCTGCAGAGTCGCAAAGTGCGCCTCCAGCTTGCTCGCCTCGTAAGCACCGACGCGCCTGTAGACGGCAGGCCAATTCGTCAGCTCCGGATGGCGAGGATCAATTCCGATGCGCAGCAGATGTTCATGATTCTTCAGCATGTAGCCGCCGATCATCACCAAGCGGCTTTTTTGCCCAGCCGCCAACAGCGCCACGCGCTTTGCCCCTTCTACATTGACCGCACGAGAATGCTCCAATGAAAGCCCCCAAGCGAAGTGGGCACCCAGGTGGAATACGACTCTTGACTGCTTTAGCACTGCCTGGTCGGCAGGGCTCAGCCCGAGGTTGTCCCGCTCCAGGTCGCCAGCAATGGCAAATATCCGGGTTGCAGTCCCTCCCAGATTGTCGACTTGCTCTCGCAGTGCAGCCAGTCGCTCGGGGCGACGCATCAACACCCGGACGGTGTGACCCTTGGCACTCAGGTTCGCCAGCAAATGTTGACCGATGAAGCCGGTCCCTCCCGTGACAAAGCACTCCACGCTCATTCTCCTGCTCCTTGGTTGGGTGAGAAATCAAATGTAGAGTGTCGACCTAACTCTATAGTCAAGCGGTATTTTCATGAGAATCGGCGAACTTGAGACCCGCAGCGGCGCCAGCCGCCATACTTTGCGTTACTACGAGCAAATCGGCCTGATCTCGCCGACGCGACGAACCAACAACTATCGCGTCTACACTGCGCAAACTCTGCAGGATCTGAACTTCATCCAGCGCGCGCAAAGCATGGGTTTTTCGCTGGGGGAAATAGGCCAGATTCTGGATGCACAGCGGAACAAGACGATCGATTGTGCTGACGGCGCCAAGCTCATTGAAAAGAAGATGGCGGAGATCAGACAGAAAATCGCGGACCTCAAAAGCATTTATCGCTATCTGGATGAAGAACGTGCAAACCTCGAAGCCAGCGCTGCCAGACAACTTGAGCTGCAGCAACTGGCCAAGGCTTCGAGCTGAGCTGTCGGTATCCAGGAGCGGCAGCTGCCGCACGCTTCCGGTTTCAAGCCCCGCTCAAGTATTTTCTAGATCCTTGCGGCCAGACCTTGTCTGGTTCAGTGCAGGCTTGTGCGTCCTCTCTGTTAGCAAGTTCTGCCAAGCAGACCTGAGGCGACAGCACGCGAAGGTCTGCGATGGGGCGATCTGCGACTGTCGCAGATTTACCAGAAGCCGTCGGTCGCCACCTTTGCGTAGCGGGCTGCTGCAGGCTGTGAACGGTCTGTCGCCGAATGGCAGACTTAATGGGGCAGCGCCACAAACCTGAGGTACCCGTTAGCGGTCGTTCGCGTCGGCCAGTAGTCGACCCATTGCTGTTGTTCGTGCTTCGTCAACAGGTGTCTGTTGTGCAGCGATTGCTGCTGCTCGTTGCCGCATCGCAACCTTTCGGTTACCGCTCCATAACAGCCATCCGAGCATCGACGCTGGCGACTGTCCAACGACATGTTTCAGGGGAACTGCGGACAGTGACCATCAAGTGCTGGCCGATGGTTGCTGGATGTCCGCTGTCACGTCGTGCGAACAGGAGCTTGCGACCCTAAGCAGTCATGCGCTAGCGCCCAGTTCCAGCACCATGGTTTGTGCCATAAGACCCGAGCCTTCACGTAAAGGCTCAGCATTTCCGACAGAGAGAAAGCCTTGTGACGTATATAACTTAAAGGCTGGGGAGTCAGCGACGGTTACGCCCAATTGAACGTGTCGCGCACCATTCTTTCTTGCCCATGTAAGCGCTTCCGTGAGCAAGGAACGTCCAACACCCAAACCGCGGGCTGCAGGATCGACCCACATCTGGTACAGACAAGCAACATCTGATTCCTTTTCAGAAATCTGAGCCCATATCAATCCGTGAGCCTGTTCGCCACTGACTGCGAAAAACACCTCGTTACTGGGTGATTTTGCAGCCGCAGCAATGCGTATGGACCAGCTTTCGTCGGTCAATAAGATTTCACGCTCCCAAGTACTGCCGAAGGCGTCGGGAGAATCCTTTAAAGCGCGCAGGCGAATATCACGGTACTTCTGCCATTCGTGGGCAGCTATTGGCCGAATAGAAATCAAGGCTTGCTTTCTGACTGTAGCTATCTAACGAGGCCGCATTTACCAATGTTTTCATCAGCCAGTTCGGGCACATGGAAACCGTCGAATCAACAATACTTTAACCTGTCCCAAAGGCTGCTTTTGACCGAGATGTTGAGTTCATGGCTATGCCAGGAAGCTGACAGTCATAAGGCTATGGCAGCCAAGCATCACTAGTCGCTCAGGCGAGTCGAAGCCCGCGCATCCTGTGTGCCCCTCAACTCGATGGGAGACCATCATGGGATCTACAGGTAATACCGCTTATCGCGAGCCGTGGAACAAGGGCAAGATCGTCGGGCAGAAGGCTCCGTTCAAGCTCAAGGACATCTGGGCGCTGCGCGTAAGGCTCCAGATGGAAGGCCGGGTGCGCGAGCTTGCTCTCTTCAACTTAGGCATCGATAGCAAGCTGCGAGGATGCGACCTCGTCGCCCTCAAGGTTTGGGATGTATGCCACGGCGACCAGGTGGCATCGCGCGCGGTCGTCATGCAGCACAAGACTCAGCGTCCAGTGCAGTTTGAGATCACGCAGGCTGCCCGTGACGCCTTGCAAGCCTGGATCAAGCTAGCTGGGCTGAAATCAGAGGACTTCTTGCTTCCGAGCAGACTACACAAACCTCCACATCTAGGGCCACGGCAGTACGCCCGAATCCTCGGTCACTGGGTTGACGAGCTAGGCCTGGACCGCATGGAGTACGGGACACACTGCGATGCGCAGGACCAAGGCGGCACTGATCTACCGCCGCACCAAGAACCTGAGCGCTGTGCAGTTACTGCTCGGCCACTCTAAGCTGGAGTCGACAGTGAGGTACTTGGGCATTGAGGTCGACGATGCCCTCGAGATCTCTGAACAGACGGAGATTTGATGTTGCCGCTGACGGCCACACCGGAAACTGCGGCCGGGTGGCCGTCTTCAACGGCTGCAATGCGGCGCTGGGCCAAACTGGTACTTTCGGCCAGGAGCAGTCGTTTAAATTTGACTCCAAGCTCAAGTACTACTCAAATGTGGAGCGATGTCGCCTGTGCTTGGCTTAAGCCATCAGGAGCTGGAACTCCTTTAGTAGCTCACAAAGCTAGTCTGCATCTGCTGGAGCAAACGCGTTATCCAAATCCTCATGGAGAAAGGCTGTAAACGGTGAGTCATAGAGCTAAGACATCACAGACTCAATCAATGCTTTGAGCCTGCCGCATCAGCTCACAGCATATCTCCCCAATCTGCCCAACAGCCCCCAAAAGCCGAGGTGTGGGATCGTTGGCACAATTTAGACGAAGATAGTTGGGCAGATCAGCCTGCGGCGTAAACAGTTGACCGGGGCTGACGCCTATGCCCAACGCCAACGCACGTCGGTATACCTCCATCGCATGGATCTGGAGCGGCAGCTCCACCCAAAGCAAAAAACCTTGGCTGGGAGTTGTCACTCTGACACCTGCGGGAAAGCTAGCCTCCACCCGCGCCATGACGGCCTGAACCGCGGCATGAATGCGAGATTTCAAGCGCCGTAAATGCCTGTCATAGTCACCACTCGCCAATATCTCGCTCAAAGCCGCCTCCAACAGCGGCACGCCTGCCCAGTCCCCAGCCAGCCGCGCTTTCAGCACTTGTTCGTGAAAACGTCCAGGCGCAATCCAGCCAATGCGCCAGCCCGGTGCCAATGTTTTAGAGACAGAGCTGCAATACAGCACGTTGCCGCTGCTATCGAAGGCTTTACAGGCAGGTGGACGCAAAGATTCTCCTGCGAGATCTCCATATACGTCGTCCTCAATCAAAGGTACGCCGGCTTGCTCCAACAAGGCCACCAGTGCACGTTTGTGCTCTACCGGCATGCAGGCTCCTAGCGGGTTCTGTACAGTGGGCGAAGCCAACACCGCTTTAGGTTTGTGCTTTGCCAGAGCTGCTGCCATCGCATCTGGCACCATGCCATAGTGCGGGTCAGTGGAGATTTCTAGAGCTTTCAGACCCAGGTCTTCCAGCAACAACAATGTGCCGAAATAAGCCGGGCGCTCAATCGCCACTACGTCGCCAGGCTTGCAGACTGCACGCAACGCCAGTCGCACGGCTTGCGTTGCGCCAGCAGTCACCACGACATCTTCCGGGCCAAACTGCCCGCCCCATTGGGAAGCCCGTGCCGCAATCTGGGCACGTAGCTCTGCTCGCCCTGGCGGCATGCTGTAGGTCTGCCCATGCCCCTGCAATCGACGCCCCACAGTCTGCAATGCGCGCTGCAATGTCGTAGTTGGCAGCCAGGTGGGATCAGGTAGCGCAGCGCCCAGTGGCATCAATCGCGTGTCAGCACTACTGAACAAGGAGCGTGCCAAGCCTGCCATAGTCACAGGCAAAGGGCGCGAAGCCGGCCGAGAGTTCGTTCTAGGTAACAGGCACAAGGCGCTATTGCTCACTTGAGGCACAAAGTAGCCAGAACGTGGTCGAGCAACAATCAGCCCCTTCGCCTCAAGGCAACGCAGCGCCTCCAGTGCCGTGGGCAGACTAACCTGCTCCCGCTGCGCCAACTTGCGTGCGGAAATCAAGCGGTCGCCGGGACGTAACGCACCAGATGCCAGTGTTTGGCGCAGCGCCTCGGCAATTCGGAGATAGTGCGGCAATGAAGGGGCGGCGAGAACCACTGCGTTTTGCATGGACGTTTCACTCAATCTGTACAGGTAGATTTTCAATCATTCTGCTTATACAGATAGTGCGATTCATGCTCTATCTTTCTGGATGCAATTTCACCAAGGATTTTTCATGCATGCCAGCAATTTCGATCTGCCCACCTACTTACAACGCATTGGCTACACAGGCAATTTCGCTGGTGACACAACCACCCTGCACTCGTTGATGCGCCAGCAGCTATTTACGGTTCCATTTGAAAATCTGGATGTTCAAGCCGGCAAAGTCGTCTCGTTGATACCTGAAGATATCGCCGACAAAATTCTCCAGCAAGGCCGAGGCGGCTACTGCTATGAGGTCAACGGACTGTTTGCAATGGCGTTACAAGCTCTGGGCATTCCCTACCAGTTCGTCGCCGCGCGGCCCATGTTTTATCCGGCACGCAGACCTAGGACCCACATGGCCGTGATTGCCGAGGTCGAAGGTCGGCGCTGGCTGTGCGATCTGGGTTTCGGCAGCTACGGCATCCGAGCACCAATGGATCTGGAGCTTCTGGATATAAATATTGAGCAGGACAGTGACACCTTTCTGCTCACCCGTGACGAGCGCGGTGAATACCTGCTCAAAGCTCAAGTAGATGGTGAGTGGGCCAACCAATACGGCTTTGATCTTTCACCTCAGGAATGGATCGACTTCGTTCCCGCCAACTATCTCAATTCCACGCACCCTGAAGCGATCTTTGTGCAGAAGCTAGTAGTTGTGCAACATCACAGCAGTGGTCGTAACATTTTGCTGGGCGACATGCTTAAGACGATCACAGATGGACGTGCTGAGAAAAGGCAGCTGGATCCGAAAGAGGTTGAAGAGGTACTGCTCAACCAGTTCAGGCTGCCTTCCATTCATTGAGGACTACTGAAAACGAACCTCCACAATGGGTCGTTCCAAGATGGTCGCAAGCGGCCGGTGAGGATGATCGCCCGGCAGGTAGCTTCAGGCTGGTTGTAGCCTCTGAGATTTGGCAAGCCTGTGACCGCTGCCGCCAATACAAGACGTTGACCTGCTATCTGGCCAGACGTGCGCTGTGCACCTCAAAGCGGAAATTGGCTGGATCGTAGTGCGCCAGACAAGGTGAACGGCAGCTCCCGTAAGCTGCGAACTGGTGGTGACGACCCATTACAGACATTCGCAATTCATTCGATGCCGAAGGCGGTCGGTTGCAATGACTAGTTAGAGCTTGTGCCATGCGAAAGTCAGAATTCCGCCAGACAGCGCCAACAAAACAACAGCCGGGATGAGCGCAAGTAACCCAACCAACCTGGCCCATTGACTACCGACAACGGCCTCAACTTGGACAGACGGTCTTCTCAACGAGGCGTGGAAAACGCGCCAGCAGAGCGCTGAGCACCCTAGCATGGAGATTGGTAGAACCGCAAAGATCGAGAAAAATAAAAGAGGGAGAGCCTTGCCCAACGTGACAATCGTCAGTACAAAACTCAGCACAATAAACCAAAAGCTGAACCCAATCAGCGTCCCGACTAGTCCTTCGCCAGTACTTTCAACGATCGGAGTCAATTCGGGTTCCATGAACTCCGACTGGTCAGGAGGAGTTGGAACTTGCGCCATGCGAGTTATAACGACTGAGGCAAGTCGACTGCCATCGGCGGATCGACAAGACCGATGGGTTAGACCAAAAGGCCAAAAGAGAACCCCCAGACTTGGCGATGGGCGTAACCCACGGAAAAGCACCGCGCCACCGAGGCTCCGCAAAACTACGAAAACCATAGCTACTAGTGCTTACTGTGAAACGACTAGAGCCTAAAAAGGCTTGAAACTGGCAAAACCTACGCAGGCGCAGCACTAACAAACCCCAAAAACCCAGCGAATAAACACTTGAGAAGGTAAATGGTGTTTGAATATTCATAGGCTTAAATGGACAGAAATTAAAGCGGACTAACTAGTTTTAAGAAGACATACAACAAGCATGTTTAGTTCGCCTAATACTGTATGAGCTTGCAGTTCAACAGGCAAATTAGCTGTTGCCGCCTTAAGACAATCCTAAAATTTTTGAACTCAGTCTTTGGTTAGTACAAAAGTTCAATGACCAAATGACCGCTAGTGGCCGAACGGCGACTGTCGCTGTTCGGCACAGAGCCGCCGTTCGCACACATCAATTGCAGTCAGTTAAAAAGGGCGCGCCAAATTGAGGGCTTCGCAGCTTGGCCTTGCTATTGATAGAAGCTGGAGGGCGAGACCCCGAAATGTCGACGGAACATTGCAGCAAACGCGCTGGCACTGCCGTAGCCGCAGTCGAGCGCTACTTCGATGACCTTGTTACCTGCAGCAATCCCGCGCAGCGCGTGAAGCAGCCTAGCCTGCTCACGCCACTGAGCGAACGTCATGCCAGTCTCCTTGGCGAATAGCCGGTGCAATGTTCGCTCTCCCACATGGATTGACGCTGCCCATTCCGCGGCATTCGACGAATCTGAGGGGGTTGCGCTAAGTTGGTCGCAGATGCTGCGAAGCCGCTCATCCTTGGGCATTGGCAGATGAAGCGGAAGGGTCGTTGAGACGCGAATCTCATCAATGAGCAATTCCAGAAGCCGTGCGTCGCGGCCTTTCGGCTCGGTGTGGAACGCAATGCGGACCGCCTCCACGAGCAGTTCGCGCAGCAGGGGTGAGACGTTGATGACGCTGCTCTCATGCGGCAAGGTCGTTACCTTCGCGACATCGATGTACGCCGTGCGCATAAGCACGTCGCCGGCCATCGTGACGGTATGCCGCAGGCCCGTGGTTATCCAGAGCGCGCGATTGGGAGGGACGATCCAAGACCCCGCGTCGGTGTGCACCACCATAACGCCCTCTGTAGCGTAGAGAAGCTGGCCTTTGGGGTGGGAATGCCAACCCGTGGACATACCGACCGGCCACCTGCTCTCCATGACGACGACCGGCCAGGCCAGGCTGTCGTACTGCTTGTGTTTATGGGATGGATGCGTTGCCATGGCAGAAACTCTACAGGTATTGGCAGATGAGCGTGCGACAGCCAATCGGCAAGGACGTAATCTCCAAGTTCAGCCGTCCAACGGCTCAGGTCCAACGCACTTGCCTCTGTAATTCCATGACCGTCAGAACTGCCACTCTCTCCACATCGGAAGCACCTTGCATCGCGGTGCCCGACGCCAAGCCACAGGGATTCCTTCTCCCTATCGTCGGGGGCGCTGCCTTTGCCCACCTTCTCAACGACATGATCCAGGCCATGCTGCCTTCGATCTTTCCCATGCTCAAACAGAGCTTCTCCTTGAGCTTTGGGCAGATCGGAATCATCGCGCTGGTCTATCAAGTCACGGCTTCGCTGCTCCAGCCCTGGATCGGCCTGTACACAGACAAGCATCCCAAGCCATACCTGCTTCCTTCGGGCATGGGGATGACCTTCATCGGAATCGCGCTCCTGGCTGCGGCCAGCAGCTACGAGATGCTGTTGGCTGCGGCAGCGGTGGTGGGCGTCGGCTCTGCTACTTTTCACCCAGAGGCCTCGCGGATTGCAAGGCTGGCGTCGGGTGGCAAGTTTGGAACAGCGCAATCCACTTTTCAGGTAGGTGGTAACACCGGCTCCGCCATCGGCCCCTTGCTGACTGCGGTCATTGTTATCCCGCATGGTCAGCCAGCGGTAGCGTGGTTCATGGTGGTCGCACTGGTAGCGATCTTCGTTCTGTATCGCCTCACAATCTGGGTACGTCATCACGGAAACGCTAAAGCCAAGGTCCTGTCGAAAGGCCATGGCGAGGGGCTGGGCCGCGCTGGCGTGATACGTGCGATTTCCGTTATCTGTGTGCTGATGTTTGCGAAGTTCGTCTACATCGCATCATTCACCAATTACTTCACGTTCTATCTGATCGAGCGCTTTCAGCTCAGCGTGCAGACGAGTCAGCTGTTTCTCTTCATGTTCCTCGCAGCTGTGGCCGCAGGAACCTTCGTAGGCGGACCTGTTGGAGACCGCATTGGCCGCAAGGCTGTCATCTGGATTTCGTTTATTGGCGTCGCCCCGTTCGCTCTTGCGCTGCCTTATGTCGGTCTTGCCGGGACAGCCATCCTCGCCATTGTCATAGGCTTGGTAATGTCATCTGCCTTTGCCGCTCTGGTGGTCTACGCACAGGAGGCCGTACCCGGTCGCGTGGGACTGGTATCTGGACTGATGTTTGGGTTGATGTTCGGCGTCGGTGGAATTGGCGCAGCCGGACTGGGTGAGTTGGCAGACGTACACGGCATTGTGTGGGTCTATGGCGTGACCTCATTTCTGCCGCTCCTTGGCTTCGCCACAGCGTTTCTTCCAGAAACGCAGCGAAAGAAGTTCTAAAACTGCTGCATCGCTATACGCCTATGTCCGCTTCCCGCAAAAGTGCCGAATGGCAGGTTGTGGCCGACAGCTTGAGTTCGGTACGCGCCCTGACAGCAGTCATTCGACCTGTTCTCAGGAAATTGCTCGACAGGCCGCTATCGGCTGCCAGCACGAAATGGTGCTCTCGGCCAGAAGCAGACACCCATATTGTCAAAACGAATGTCTGCTCCAGAGCGAGCTCATGCTTCGGCCAGATCCTCTGCTTTATCGCGTATCGGGAACCAGCCGGGCGTCGCCGAGATCGCAGACCACAGCTTGTCCGGCACCTGAAGGTCTCCAGCCTCTCCTGACATATCCAATGCCGTGTCGATCTCGTGATCACGTCCGGCATTTGCCAGCTCCACCCACTGTGCGTTCATCACCAGTCCCTTGCCCACGGCCACCAAAGGCAGTCCAAGAGCCAATGCGCGGCGCGCTTGGTCAGGTGTGCGGATTTGGCCCGCAGCCAGCAGCGGCACTCGCCCGGCCACGCGCTCGATGAACTGCTCGGCGGTCGTCTTGCCGCTCGCGTCCTCCAAGCCAGTGTTCTGCGGCTTGCCCGTCAGCAGGTCGTAGAGCGAGGCGTGCAGATAGTCGATCCGGCCTTCCTCGATCAATTTGTCTACCAGCGCCAATGCACCGCCGATGCGCAGCGCGCCTTCGCCAGGCTCCTCGGGAGAAATACGGTAGCCCAGCAGGAATGGACGCTTGGCATGGGCGGCGATCACGCGGCGTACCTCGCGAACCACTTCGAGGGGAAAGCGCATGCGGCTCTCCAATGAGCCACCCCATGAGTCCGTGCGTTGATTGAACAGGGGCGAAAGGAAGTTCTGGATCAGAAACCCGTGGGCGCCATGCAGCTCCACGCCGTCGAAGCCCGCCTCGATGGCGCGGCGTGTGGCTTCGCCGAAATCGCGGATCACGGCCAGGATTTCTTCATGGCTCAGGGCCCGGCTGGCGAGCTTGCCGTCATTGAACGGTCCCTTGGGCGCAGCTAGGCTGCTCGCGCTGACCAGCTCACCCTTCGGGATCAGGCTGGGCACGGCCTTGTTGCCGGCATGGAAGATTTGCAGCACGGCTGGCGCACCGCCGCTTTTTGCGGCCTGGGCCAGTTTGCGCAGGCTGGGGATGAAGCGGTCGTCATAGGCCGCGAATTCATCGGTGAAGCCGATGCCGCTGGGCTGCACATGGGTGCAACCCGTGAGCACCAGGCCCACGCCCTGTACGCGGGCGCGGTAATAGGCCAGCTCCTGCTCGGAGATGGTCCCGTCCGGATTGGCCGACCAGGTGGTCATGGGGGCCATCACCACGCGATTGCGCGGCGTGAGGCCATTGGCGAAGGCAAAGGGCTGGAACAGGGTGTCAGTCATCGGTAGAGAGAAATCGGGATGTCTAGGAGTCGACCCTGGCACGGGTGGTGCCAGGCTGAGACCATGGGTGGCTCAAACGAAGGCGGGCTTGTCGCCTTCGGTGTTTGGCTTGCTCACGCCCACATTCGCTCGCACCAGCCGTTCGGGATGCCGCACCAGATCGGCGACCAGTGCGGCTACGCTCTTGCGCGAGACCTCGGTGCCCTTGAAAGGCTCGTTTCTGGCGGTGACCTCGTAGTCCACCTCGTCTTCATCCTGCAACCAAGCAGCGCGCAGGATGGTGTAGTCGGTGTCGGAGGCTTCGATCAGGTCGGCCGACTTGCGATACGGTGGCAGGTACTGGCCGATCTCGCGGCGGTTCCACTCGCCGAACTTGCCCGGCACTTCGTCATAAATGCCCAGAGAGTTCACAAAGATCAGTCGCTTGACGCCCTTGGACTGCATGGCGGCGAGGATGCGCTCGGTCTGCGTGTCCACTTCTCCGGCCAGATTGGCATAGACCACGTCATGACCTTGCATGATCTGAGCCAGGAGTTTCCTGTCCATCACATCGCCGATGACAACCTTGGCGTTGGCCGGCTCGTGGCCGCTCAGCTTCTCGGGGTCGCGCACCAGCAGGGTCTGCTCGACATCCTTTTGTTCGCCCAGCATCTGGACAGCCCATCGGGCAATCTGGCCGCTGGCGCCCAGGATCAGGACTTTGGTCATGGTGTGGCCTCGGATCAGAGATTGGCCTGGAAGAAGGGCACCAGCCTGGCCAACGCCTGGCCCACTGGGCCTGGCTGGTCGTACAACTCATAGTGCGAAGCACCCTCGACGATCACCAGCTCCTTGACCTTCGATGCAGCGCGCGCATAGATCTCCAGACCGTCGCGGTAGGCGCCAAACCCCCCCGGCTTGTCGCCGACCACCACCAGCATTGGCGTTGTCAGCAGGGTCTCGGCCAGATGGAAGGCGTCCCAAGCGGCGGAGGCCGCGCGGCGCGAGAACAGACCGCGCGTGCCGGCGTTGTCGTTGACGCAGCGATTGCGGTAGTAGTCGGTCGCACCGAGCACGTCGATGTCTGTCATGCCCGCCTGGACGGCAACATCCATCGAGGGGGGCACGAACAGATCGACCTTGAGCGCTTCGCCCCGGGCCTCGGCGGTACGCTGCTGGGCCACGGCCTCCATCTGGCCGATAGGGTCAAAACCGCTGAAGCCCTCTCGGCACAGGCGGCCGTAGTTGACGCCTGTGATGCTGGCCAGTGCCTTGATGCGACGCTCGATCATGGTCGCGTTGATGGCATAGCCACCGCCGCCACAGATGCCCAGTGCACCGATGCGGTCGGCATCCACATAGGGCAAGGTGACCAGATAGTCCGTGACGCGGCTGAAGTCCTCGACGGCCATGGCCGGGTCTTCGGTGTAGCGGGGCAGGCCGCCGCTTTGACCCTGCGTGCTGCGATCGAAGGCGATGACGACAAACCCGGCGTCCGCCAGCGCCTTGCCGTAAACGTTTCCGGCGGTCTGCTCCTTGCAGCTGCCGATGGGGTGGGCACTGATGATGGCCGGATATTTCCGGCTTTCATCGAAGTTGGGCGGGAAGTACAGATCTGCTGCGATGTCCCAGTAGGTGGTCTTGATCTTGACGCTTTGCATGAAGCTCTCCGGTGGTGATGAGGGATGGCTTCAATGTTAGGCAGTGGATTGGTCTTAATAAATAGCCTATCAAAGACATGAGTGTTTAGTTAAACTAACCAATATGCCCATTGAGCCCTCGCTTGTCTCCTCTCTGACCTGGTTCGCCCACATCGCCCGCCACCGAAGCTTCACCAAGGCTGCGACGGAGATGGAAGTGACACGCGCGGCCCTGTCCCAGCACTTGAAGGGGCTGGAGCAGCATCTGAACGTGCGGCTGCTCAACCGCACGACGCGGGACATGTCGTTGACCGAGGAGGGACAGCGGCTGCTGGATGTCGTGCAGCCGGCGCTGACGGCCATTGAGCGGGCAGTGGCTGAATTGGGCGAGGCGCACACCGAGCCTTCGGGCCTGATCCGCATGAACTCCTCGCGTGTTGCCGCACGTCTGCTGATCGAGCCGCAGATGGGGGAGTTCCTGGCACGTTATCCCAAGCTGCGGCTGGAGTTGGTGATGGATGATGGGTTTTCCAACATCGTTGCCGAGGGGCTGGATGCCGGCATCCGCTTGGGCGAGAGCCTGGATGAGCACATGGTGGCGGTGCCGATCACGCCGCCCTTGGAGATGGCAATCGTCGGCTCACCAGAGTATTTCGAGCGGTACGGCATGCCCGAAACACCGGCCGACCTGATGAAGCACAACTGCCTTGCCTACCGCTTTACTTCCAGCGGCACGATAGACCGCTGGTCGTTCACCTCTCCCGATGAAGAAAAGCGCACGGTAGTGTTCGAACCTCAGGGCAATGCCGTCTTCAACGATGACGACAGCATGCTGCATGGCGCGTTGCAGGGTGTGGGGCTGGTGCAGCACATCGACCTCTGTGTGCGGCGACATCTTGCCGACGGTTCGCTGGTCAGGGTACTTGCTGCCTGGTGCCCGCCGTTTCCGGGCTTCTATCTATATGTGCCGTCACGGTCGCAGATGCCGGCCAAGACAAGAGCGTTGATGGATTTCCTAGTCGAGCAACGAGAGATTCTTGTGCGGCAGGCTCGCGAAGCTATCTAGGCAGCACAGTGCAAGGCATAGAGAAGATCGTCCAGTGCCGTCGTTCAAGCGCTGTCGGCCTATGTCTGCTCAGGGTCGGCATCGCCAGTTCGCAACCCGTGAGAGCAGCCATTGACCTGCGTGGAACCACGGAGCTTGGTCGCCCTTGCTGAATGGCCGGACTAGGCGGCGCAGCAGTCACTCAGGAGGCGACAAGCCCAATGACAGGAATAGGTGGCAGCGGTCATCGGTCCACAAAAGCGGGATGACGGCAGCCAGCCTGAAGCCGCCGTTCAGGACGATCCAGCGGCAGCCCGCTCGTGGCCGAAGCCGGGCCTGGCTACTGTTGGATACAGCACCGCAAAGCTGACCTTCGGGGCTGCGCCTTGAGCGTCCGGTTTAGGATAGGCATTCAACGGGTGCAGGCCGTCGCTAGTCAGCCAGAAACGGTCTCTCAGCTGAGCATTTCAATTCGAATCGACAGGTCGCTACCATCGAAGAAATATTTCATGGATAGCTATGAACCTACGACCAGCAAACACCGAGGATCTCGCACATCTGTTTGCAATACATCGATCGGTATTCCGCCCACATATTGAGAAGTTATGGGGCTGGGATGAAGCTTGGCAGCGCGAAAACTTCACATCGGAATGCACAACTGCCACTACCTCCGTGATTGAAGTCGATGACCAAATCGCTGGGTACATCCAAGTTCTTGACCGCGGGTGCCAAATCTACTTGCAGAACATTGCAATCGCGCCTGCATTTCAGAGTGCAGGCATTGGCAGCAGACTTTTGAAAGATTTGCAGTTAAGTGCAGCGACTCGGCAGGTGCCACTCCACTTAGGTGTGTTCAAAAGCAATATGCCTGCTCATAGGCTTTATCAGCGTCTTGGATTTCGTGATATCGACGAAACACGTACTCACATCGAGATGTCGTGGATTGCTCCTACTCTTGATAGCCTGAGCGGAAAGTGTTGAGTTAATTCTGACTGGCTGCAAAGGGTCGATTGCACCAGTTTGACCCTGGTAAAAAGCGGTCACTCGAAATACATGTCAGTCCAGTGACTGCTTCGAGGTTTGGAGCGGACCTTCGTGGAGGTCGCGCTCCAATGACTGCCGTGGGCATTAGCAGTCATTGGCAACCTTGAATTGAGCGACTGCAGACAGCCTGACGCAGTCACCGGCGGGAACACCTCCAAGGTCTGCTTCTGGCCGAAAGTACCAGTTTGGCCCAGCGCCACATTGCGGCCGTTTAGGACGGCCACCCTGACGCAGTTTTCAGGGTGGCCGCCTGCGGCAACGTCTAATCTCCGTCTGTTCAGAGATTTCGAGGGCATCGTCGACTTCGGTGTCCAGGTATCTCACTGTTGACTCCAACTTCGAGTGGCCTGGCAGCAACTGGACAGCGCGCAGGTCCC
The DNA here is from genome assembly GCF_000241525.1 of Comamonas testosteroni ATCC 11996. GTDB lineage: Bacteria > Pseudomonadota > Gammaproteobacteria > Burkholderiales > Burkholderiaceae_C > Comamonas > Comamonas testosteroni. Next base: position 22,508 of record NZ_AHIL01000059.1, on the reverse strand, counting down.
TGGTGCGGCGGTAGATCAGTGTCGCCTTGGTCCTGCGCATCGAGTGCGTCCCGTACTCCATGCGGTCCAGGCCTGGCTCGTCAACCCAGAGACAGAGAATTCGGGCGTACTGCCGTGTCCCCAGATGTGGCGATTGGTGCAGCCTGCGTGATCTCGAACTGCACTGGGCGCTGAGTCTTGTGCTGCAGCACGACAGCGCGCGGTGCCTGGATCCCAGGATGCTCTCCCATCGAGTTGAGGGGTATACAAGATGCGCTGGCTTCGACTCGCCTGAGCGACTAGTGATGCTTGGCTGCCACAGCCTGATGACTGTCAGCTATCAGGCGTAGTCATGAATTCAACATCTCGGGCAAGAGCAGTCATCGATAGTCTGCGTGCGTAAAAGGTGAGCACTTTCTACACATATCTATTCATTAATTCAACAATTGATGTATTATTGATTAATGCAAGAAGCAAACGTCATCCGCTCACTTTCCGCTCTGGCGCATGAGGCCCGATTGCGCGTATTTCGCGCTCTTGTTGTGGCCGGGCCTGAAGGCCTGACACCCAGTGCAATAGCGGAGCAGCTCGGCATCTCTCCAAATGCGTTGTCCTTCCATCTGAAAGAGCTTTTTCATGCTGATCTGGTAAGCCAGGAGCGGCAGGGGCGCAATGTGCTCTATCGAGCTGCGTTTCCCGCCATGAACGATCTGCTGGCGTATCTCACCGAGAACTGCTGCCAAGGTGCGGTTTGCACCTCTGACACAGCAACCTCATGCCATTGCTAAAGGGAGCTTCATCATGAAGCGCTTTCACGTACACCTGCATGTCGACGATCTGGACAAGAACATTGCCTTCTACTCCAAGTTGTTTGGAACTGAGCCTTCTCGAGTGGAGAGTGACTATGCGAAGTGGATGCTGGACGACCCACGCGTGAATTTCGCCATCTCTACGCGCGGGAACCAAGCGACAGGGCTGGACCATTTGGGCTTCCAGGTCGATGAGGCAACCGAGTTGGCTGAACTTAAGCAACGTGCGCAGGCCGGTGAGATAGCACTCCTTGATGAAGGCAGAACCACTTGCTGCTATGCCCACAGTGATAAGCACTGGATTACCGATCCGCAGGGCGTGGCCTGGGAACACTTTCACACGCTGGACAACATCCCGGTCTTCAATGAGCCAAAGCGAGTCGCGGCACAAAGCGCGGCCTGCTGCACGCCTCATGCCGCGCCAGTTCAAGCGCCGTCTTGCTGCACTCCCAATTCTTCATCCAAGTCCTGCTGCTAAGCCATCATGTCTGACAACAAAGCTCTCCTGAATGTCCTGTTCCTGTGCACCCACAACTCGGCGCGCAGTATCCTGGCTGAGGCCTTGCTCAACGATATGGGCCAAGGCCGTTTCAAGGCCTATTCGGCAGGCAGCAGCCCTCGAGCGAACCAGCAACCCAACCCGTTGGGGCTGCAAGTGCTGCAAAAGGCTGGTGTTTCTGTGGAAGGCCTGCGCAGCAAGAACTGGGATGAATTTGCCGTGCCTGGTGCACCCCACATGGATCTGATCATCACGGTCTGCGACAACGCCGCAGGGGAGGTCTGCCCGTTTTGGCCTGGCCACCCCGCCACAGCGCATTGGGGCTACCCGGACCCCTCGGAAGGTGATGCCTCTGATGAAGCCAAGTTGGAAGCCTTCCGCCAGACCATGCACATGATCCGTCGCCGTCTGGAGTTGTTGGTCAATCTTCCCTCGCAAAAGCTGGAGCAGGCCATGCTCCAGTCCACCGCGCGTGAGCTGTCGTCTCACTGAAGCGACGCAGCCCTGGCAACTCCCGGGCATAGGCCTTCATGCCAACGTCTGAGGCCTCAAGCCAGGGGAGAACGCCCACGTCTCGCCCAGATGCCACATCCAAGCTTTTTCTAGGACCCATGCGTCATGTTGACGGCCATTCTGATTTTCATCTTCACGCTGACGCTGGTTATCTGGCAGCCGCGCGGCCTTGGTATTGGCTGGAGCGCCTCTATTGGGGCCGGTATCGCGCTGCTGCTGGGAGTCGTGCACTTAGCTGATATTGCGGTGGTCTGGCATATCGTCTGGAATGCCACGGCGACCTTTGTCGCCATCATCATCACCAGTCTTTTGCTGGATGAGGCCGGGTTCTTCGAATGGGCCGCATTGCACTTTGCCCGATGGGGCGGCGGCAGCGGCGTCAAGCTGTTTGCCTTCATCGTGCTACTGGGTGCCGCCGTGTCGGCTCTGTTTGCCAATGACGGAGCTGCCCTGATTCTCACGCCCATCGTGATGGCCATGCTGGTGGCGTTGGGCTTTTCTCCGGCAGCCACGCTGGCGTTTGTCATGGCTGCCGGGTTTATTGCCGACACTGCGAGCCTGCCGCTGATCGTCTCCAATCTGGTGAATATCGTCTCCGCCGACTTTTTCAAGATCGGCTTCAACGACTACGCATCGGTGATGGTGCCGGTCAACATCGCCTCGGTCCTGGCCAGCCTCGGTGTGCTGCTGCTGTTTTTCCGACGCGATATTCCTGCAACCTACGACGTGGCCCAACTCAAGCAGCCGTCGGCTGCGATCAAAGACCGGGCCACGTTCCGGGCCGGCTGGGTCGTGCTGGTCTTGCTTCTGATTGGCTTTTTTGCTTTGGAGCCTCTGGGCGTGCCCGTCAGTGCCGTGGCGACCGTGGGTGCCGCAATCTTGATGGCTGTGGCGGCTCGTGGCCATGTCATCAGCACCAGGAAGGTACTCCATGGTGCTCCTTGGCAGATCGTGGTGTTCTCGCTGGGAATGTATCTGGTGGTCTACGGGCTGCGCAACGCGGGCCTCACGGATTACATCGCCGTGTTGCTGAATCAGTTTGCAGCCGGTGGCGTGTGGACCGCATCACTGGGAACGGGCGTGCTGTCTGCGATGCTGTCCTCCATCATGAACAACATGCCCACGGTCTTGATCGGGGCCTTGTCCATCGATGCGTCCACCGCCAGCGGTGCTGTCAAGGAGGCCATGGTGTACGCCAATGTGATCGGCTGCGATCTGGGTCCCAAGATCACGCCGATTGGCAGCTTGGCCACCTTGCTGTGGCTGCATGTGCTGGGCAAGAAAGGCACAACGATTGGCTGGGGCTACTACCTCAAAGTCGGCGCGGTACTGACCCTGCCCGTGCTGCTCATCACCCTTTCCGCCCTGGCCTTGCGGCTCAGCGTGGCGTCATGAATCTTTGCAACGGAAATCTTGCGCCATGAGCGACATCACGATTTACCACAACCCTGCTTGCGGCACCTCCCGCAATGTCCTGGCCCTGATCCGCAACAGCGGGGTGGAGCCAACTGTCATCGAATATCTCAAGACACCGCCTGATCGCGCCACGCTGGTGGGCCTGATCCAGGCCATGGACATGCCAGTGCACGATCTGTTGCGGCAAAAAGGTACGCCCTATGACGAACTTGGCTTGGGCGAGGCCAAATGGACGGACGAGCAATTGATTGATTTCATGCTCCAGCATCCCATCCTGATCAATCGTCCGATAGTGGTCACCCCTGTGGGAACCCGCTTGTGTCGTCCCTCGGAGGCCGTGCTGGACATCCTGCCACAGCCTCAACAGGCCGCATTCTCCAAAGAAGACGGGGAAGCCGTCATTGACTCGAAAGGAAATCGCATTGGCAAGCTCTGATCTACCGAACCTCGACGAACAAGTCTTTGAAAAGCCCAGCCTGGACGGCCTGTTGCCGGCACAACGTGCTGCGCACGCGCCGCGCATTCTGCTGCTGTATGGCTCGGTTCGCGACCGCTCCTATAGCCGACTGCTGACCGAAGAGGCGGCGCGACTGCTGCGAAAGATGGGGGCAGAGACCAGGATTTTCGATCCGCGTGGCCTGCCGCAACCCGATGGTGCCCCTGACGATCACCCGAAGGTCAAGGAACTGCGTGAGCTGGCTGTATGGGCCGAGGGCATGGTCTGGACGTCTCCTGAGCGTCATGGTGCGATGAGCAGCATCCTCAAGGCGCAGATTGACTGGATTCCATTGTCCGCTGGTGCCGTGCGACCGACGCAAGGCAAGACATTGGCGGTGATGCAAGTCTCGGGAGGCTCGCAGTCCTTCAATGCGGTCAACCAGATGCGTGTGCTGGGCCGGTGGATGCGCATGATCACCATCCCGAATCAGTCGTCCGTTGCCAAGGCATTTGCCGAATTCGATGAGGCTGGGCGGATGAAGCCTTCTTCATACTACGAGAGAGTGGTGGATGTGATGGAAGAACTGGTCAAGTTCACGCTGCTGACGCGTGACTGTTCGGACTATCTGGTGGATCGCTACAGCGAGCGCCGTGAAAGTGCTGAAGAACTGTCCAAACGGGTCAACCAGCGAAGTATCTAAGTGATGCGGGCAGATGAGCTCTGCATTCCAGAACAAGTTCAGTGACCGCTTCTTCGCTACTTGAGCGGCTGCAATGGGTCGTTAGCAGTCATCGGTGGCTGGCTGCTACCGGCCAGAAGCAGACGCTCGAGTGGCGAGCACAAAGACAGGGCTCGCCACTCGATATTGCTTACTTGCTCATCCCATCCTTAGACATGGAGTCTTTCGACATCCCGTCCTTGTTCATGGCCCCCTTGGACATCTTGTCCTTCCCCATGTGATCCACGGCGGACTTGTCGCTCTTGCTCATAGCGCCTTTGCCCATTCCTTTGTCCATGCCCATGGCATCTTTGTGCTTGGAGTCCTTGCCCATGCCCGGCTTCTCCATCGCCATTTGATCTTTGCCCATGGAATCCTTGCTCATAGCATCGGCTGCAAAAACCGAAGTAGCGCTCAGTGCCAGACACATGGAGAGCGCGGTGGTGGTGAATGCGTGTTTCATGATGGTACTTTCTTAGCTCAGGTGGAATAGACGGCATACGCCGCGGTGGAGATCGGAGAGGGAAGCGTCTTCAGCTGCCGCCGAACCAGTTGTAGCCCTGGTCTTCCCAGTAGCCTCGGTTGTAGGTATTGCTCACGAAGATGGCCTGTATGTGTTTGGGGTTCTTGTAGCCAAGCTTGGTGGGCATGCGCAGCTTCATTGGAAAGCCGTACTTGGGTGGCAGAGGCTGCCCATCCCAGTCGAGCGCGAGCAGGGTCTGGGGATGCAAGGCCGTCGCCATGTCGATGCTGGTGTAGTAGTCGTCGGCACATTGAAAGCCCACATAGCGAGCGCTGAGGTCCGCCCCCACGGCGCGTAGAAAGTCGCCAAAACGTGGCCCACTCCATTTGCCGATGGCGCTCCAGCCCTCCACACAGATGTGGCGCGTAATCTGCGCGTACTGTGGCAAGGCACGCAGCTCATCCAGCTTCCAACGGCGCTTGTTGGCGACAAGGCCCGTGACCTCCAAAAGAAAGTTGGACGCATCGACCTCTGGTACCTTGCTTTCGTCGTAAAACGCATTGAAGGGAAACGGCCGGGTGATCATGGAGTCGGGGTAAGTGGGAGCAAGGCGTGAGGAGTCGAACAACCAACCCTGAACCCGATCGTTGAAATGCGAGATCCGCGTCAACGCTGCTTCGGCAGTGGGGCTGTCGTCGATGCTGCACCCGCTGAGCAACCCCAAGCCGCCCAAAGTAAGTCCGCGAGCTAGAAACTGTCTGCGCGATGCTTGCGGCAATTGCTTGTTGATCAGATTGCGAGCTTCCGCGACGACGGCTTCTGCGTTGTCCCTGTGCCAGATAGATGTGCTCATGATGTACTTTCTTTGTCGGTGCGGCGGAATGTCGCGCGCCCCAGCAGCATGGCCAGCAGTGAGCGAGGAACCAGCACGACCATCAGGAGGTGCACGGCGACAAAGCAGACGATGGCCGACATGCAATAGAAATGAATGCGTCGGGCCATGTCGTAGCCGCCCAGAAGCTCACGCAACAGCGGGAACTGCACCGATTTCCAGATCACGAGACCACTGAGCACCAGAAATATCAGATCCACAACTGCAAAGAGGTAGGCGGCACGTTGCACCTGGTTGTAATGACCCAGGTCCGCATGGGACAAGCGAGCCGTCAGCGCGAGCCAAGCGTCCCGCAATATGCCTCGTGGAGAGACGGGCAGCATGCGGCGACCAAACCTGCCGGTGACCAGGTTCAGCAACAGATAAGCAAGCCCGTTGAGCACAAACAACCACATACCTGCGAAATGCCATTGCAGCGCGCCGCCCAACCAGCCACCCAAGGTGATGCTGTTTGGGAAGGTGAAGTCAAAAATAGGCGATGCGTTATAGATGCGCCAACCGCTCATCACCATGATCAGCACAGCCACGGCATTCAGCCAGTGGGTGATGCGCAACCACAGCGGTTGCACAGAAGCACTGCGTTTGGGCGGTTGATGTGTGAGGGATGACATGGGTGCATTCTTCAGCGCACCTGGTCTCGAAGTCCTCACAGAAATCTCAAATATTTGTGATACTTGAGTAACTGAGGTCGAAGGTCTGAGTCGACCAGCTATGTGGGGAAGGGGTCAGCAGTCGTTCGTCTTGTCAGCAAGGCTAATGAGCATCGCCACGCGTCTGCAATGTGCGTCATAACGCCAATTACCCCCAACACCTCAACGCCCGCAACGGGTCGAATGGCGACAGCTACAACCGCCAGAAGCAGACATACCTAAGGCTCTGGGGTAGCACCCGCTTCGTGCGCATCACGGTGACGACCATGGGGTCAGGGCACCGCCGAAGGTGAAGTGCATCCGGGCCGCTGCACTGGCTTCAGTCGAGGCGAGGGGGCATCATTGCGGCCGCCCCAGCGGAAGCGGGGCGAGCTCCATCCGGTTCCGTCCCTTGCGCTTCGATGCGTATAGGGCTTCGTCGGCCCGCTTGAGCCAATGTGACAGCTCGGTCTCGGGCTGGTCGAACAAGGTTGCACCGATGCTCAGGGACACTGGCTCCGGCGTTGCGAACATGGCGCGCGCGTGCTGCGCGAACGACTCGCGCAGGTTCTGTCCCAGCGCCTGCGCGTCGGCGCCGGAGACACAGCGCAGCAGAATCACGAACTCGTCCCCGCCCAGTCGCGCTGCCAGCGCGTCATGGGGTAGCAAGCCGCGGATGAGGTCGCTCAGGGTCACCAGCAGGCGATCGCCGGCATCGTGACCGTGCAGGTCGTTGACCTGCTTGAAGTGGTCAATGTCGATCAGCAGCAGGGCACCGGGGCTGGCCGGCGAGGACTGCCGTAGCAGCTCAGGTGCGCGCAGATAGAGTGCTCGGCGGTTGTCCAGGGCGGTCAGTGGGTCGCGGGCGGCGATCTGCGCGATACGCTCTTCACGGCGATGGCGCTCGGTGCCGGTCATGGACATCGCAAGCAGCATGATCGCCATCACGCCTTCCACCAGGGAAACCAGTATCACAGCGCCTCGGAAACTGGCCAGGTTGACGAAAGCGTCCGGTGCCACGGCCGAGCCGGCCTTGGCCAGGTAGAACAGGCCGTGTGCCAGCAGGACGAAGCGCAACTGCGCCGCACCCACGCTCAGCGCTCGACCATGGGGGCGCAGCAGCAGGCCGGCGCGCAAGGTGATGACGGCAATCATCAGCGACTGGATGCCCAGCATCGTCTTGGACCACCAGGGCCCGTCGGGGAGAAACAGCATTGCCAGCCAGACGACGGCCAGCAGCCACCAGGTGCGCGGCAGCCGGGTGCGCGTGAATCCGGCAACGCCGGCCAGGAACAGCCAGTGGGCGACGATCAGCAAGCCGTTCGGGAACCAGATGCCGAACAGTACATAGCCGCTGGAGCGCAGCAGGGCCAGCACGCTGCCCACGGCGATGATTGTGAACCCCGCGCTCCAGAGCAGCAGCGAGCGTTCGCGAACGCTGCTCCATTCTGCAGCCAGGTACAGCGCCGAGGCGGCGGCCATGGCCGCGGAGAGGACGAGCAGGGTGAAGGGATCGAGAGCCATGGACGATGGATGTGTCAGCGCGGGTGGGGTTCGCGCGAGAGCCGCCCGGCCAGGAGCAATGCGCAGGAGTCGATCAGCTGCTCGGTGGCGACGGTTGAGGCCATGGCATTGAAATGGAGCGGGTCGCAAGCGAGGCGAATTGTCGCAGCATGCGGATTTTCAGGTGTCTCTTGTGGGCTGGGCCGTCTTCGTTGACCGGCCGCATGTGGAGCGGCCGTGCAACCTCGTCGCTACGGCTGCGAATTCACACATGAAAAAGCCCCGGGGCAGGGGCCACGGGGCTTGGTGTCCGAGTCAGAAGAACTTACTCGGCGCTGGGAGGCACATAGCCGGCTGCGGCATCGGCACCGCCGCCAAAGAAATGGTTTTCCATCTGGCGAGCCAGATACTGGCGGGCGCGGGCGTCGGCCAGGTTCAGACGGTTTTCATTGATCAGCATGGTCTGGTGCTTGAGCCAGTCGGCCCAGGCCTGCTTGCTCACGCTTTCATAGATACGCTTGCCCAGTTCGCCCGGGGCAGGAGGGAAATCCAGGCCTTCAGCGTCTTGACCAAGCTTGATGCAGTGAACGGTACGTGCCATGTGTAGGGTCCTCTTGGTTGATTTCAGATGTTTGGGTAATAACAAACTGAAATCTTAGTAGTTTGAGTTTTAAGAATGCGGCTCAAGAATGCATAGCAACGGGGCAGAAGCCCGTTAACCATTCACTCCAAGAACACAGTCCAATGAAAAATCGTCGCAACTTTATCAAGTTTCCTCTGGCTGCCGGTCTGATTGCTGGCTTGACCCTCTCGGCTCTGCCCACATTGCCCGCTTTTGCGCAAACCGGCGTTCAACTGCTCAACGTTTCCTACGACCCCACACGCGAGCTGTATGTGAACTACAACCAGGCGTTCGCCAAGCACTGGAAGGCCACGCAGAACCAGGATGTGACCATCAAGCAGTCGCATGGCGGCTCGGGCAAGCAGGCACGCTCCATCATCGACGGCATCGAAGCTGATGTGGCCACGCTGGCCCTGGCCGGCGATATCGACGCCCTGGTCAAGAACGGCAATGTCAAGGCCGACTGGCAAAAGCGCCTGCCGCACAACAGCGCGCCGTATAGCTCCACCATCGTGTTCCTGGTCAAGAAGGGCAATCCCAAGGGCATCAAGGATTGGGACGATCTGGTCAAGCCCGGCATCCAGGTGATCACGCCCAACCCCAAGACTTCGGGTGGTGCGCGCTGGAACTATCTGGCGGCCTGGGAATTTGCCAAGCGCAAGTACGGCGGCGATGCGCAGGCCAAGGATTTCATCACCAAGCTCTACAAGAACGTGCCCGTGCTGGACACCGGCGCGCGCGGCTCCACCGTGACCTTTGTGCAGCGCGGTCTGGGTGATGTGCTGCTGGCCTGGGAGAACGAGGCCTATCTGGCGCTCAAGGAGTTCGGTCCCGAGAAGTTCCAGATCGTCGCGCCTTCGCTGTCCATTCTGGCCGAGCCTTCGGTGGCCGTGGTCGACAAGGTGGTCGATAAAAAGGGCACGCGCACGGTAGCCGAGGCCTATCTGAAGTATCTGTACTCCGAAGAGGCACAGCGCATCGCTGGCAAGAACTTCTACCGTCCGACCGATGCCAAGGTGGCTGCCGAGTTTGCCGGCCAGTTCCCCAAGCTGGAGCTGTTCACCATCGACAAGGCTTTTGGCGGCTGGGCAGCGGCAGACAAGGCCCACTTTGCCGACGGCGGCAGCTTCGACCAGATCTACACCAAGAAATAAGTGAAACGCAGGGCGGGAGCGCGATCAGTGCTCCTGTCTTTGCAATAACAAAAAGATAGAGCCAAGCCATGTCGATTTTGCTGATTGCCGGTAGTCCCTCGCAGCCTTCGCGCTCCAGTGCCCTGCTCAATGCCGTGGCTGCCCGCCTGCAGGCACAGGGCCTGAGCACCGAGCCCGTGCTGCAGCTCAACCAGCTGGACCCTGCAGCCCTGTTGCATGCCCGCTTCGATCACCCCGAGATTCGTGCCGTGACCGATAGAGTGGCCCAGGCCGACGCGGTGGTAGTGGCCACACCCGTTTACAAGGCGGCCTATAGCGGCCTGCTCAAGGTCTTTCTCGATGTGTTGCCGCAGACGGCGCTCAAGGGCAAGCTGGTACTGCCTCTGGCCACTGGCGGCAGCCCTCACCATATGCTGGCGCTGGACTATGCGCTGCGCCCCGTGCTGCAGTCGCTTGGCGCACGCCACATACTGCCCGGCATTTATGCCACCGACCAGGGTGTGCCCCTGCTGCCTGAAGGTGGTTATGGCCTGGCCCCCGAGATCGCCGGGCGCGTCGAGGATGCCGCCCAGTTGCTGGTCACCGATCTGCGCCGCAGTGCCCAATGGGCCGCAGCCAATGACTTTGAAAGCATCGCGTTCTCCGACGTGCGATGTAGCGTTTAAGTAGGTCCCCCTGAGCGGCTTTGCCGCTTCCCCCAGGGGACGACGACCTTTGCTGCGGGGCGGCGGGGCCGCCTAGGCCCTTGCTGGCCGTCCTTTCTCGCAGCGTTGACGCATTTACCATTTTTTTGATAGCAGTTCCCGCACTGCGAAGGCCGAGTTGCGTCTGAAATCAGGCTGAAGGTGCGCCTGAAGTGTGTGGACTGCAAGCTCCAAGGATTGATTTCTCATGACCGATCGCAACAACACTTCTGTCGTCATTTCGTCGCATTTGCTGAGCACCACACGCCGTCAGTGGCTGGCGGGTACGGCAGCCTCGGCGCTGGCCCTGGCTTCGGGCGGACTGCATGCGCAGCAGGGCAATGGCACGGCAGGGGGGCAGCGCGTGCTGCGCGTGGGCCATCAAAAAGGCTGGCTGTCGATTCTCAAGAATCGCGGCACCCTGGAAAAGCGCCTGACCCCGCTGGGCGTGGCCGTGCGCTGGGTTGAGTTCAATGCCGGACCTGTGCAACTGGAAGCGCTCAATGTCGGCTCGATTGACTTTGGCGATGTGGGCGAGGCCCCGCCCATCTTTGCCCAGGCCGCCGGTGCACCCCTGGTCTATGCGGGTGCCACGGTGGCGCGTCCCGGTCTGGAAGCGGTGATCGTGCCCAAGGGCTCGGCGATCCGCAGCGTGGCCGACCTCAAGGGCAAGCGCATTGCCTACAACAAGGGCTCCAACGTTCATTACTTCCTGGTCAAGCTGCTGGAAAAGCATGGCCTCAAGTACGGTGATGTGCAGTCGGTCTTTCTGGCGCCTCCCGATGCGCGTGCCGCGTTCGAGAAAGGCTCGGTCGATGCCTGGGTGATCTGGGACCCGTTCCTGGCCTCGGCCCAGAAGGCTCTGGATGCACGCCTGCTGGCCGATGCCAAGGGCGTGGTCAACAACCGCGCCTACTACTTCACCTCGCGTGACTATGCGAGCCGCAATGCCGACGTGCTGCGCATCGCGATCGAGGAAATTGCCGCCATCGATGCCTGGGCCAGCAAGAACAAGAGCGCAGCAGCGGCAGAGCTGTCGCAGATCCTGGGCCTGGATACCGCCGTGACCGAGCTGTACCTGAGCCGTACCGAGTTCGGCACCAAGGCCGTGAATGCCGAAATCCTGGGCGAGCAGCAAAAGATTGCCGACACCTTCTTCGATCTCAAGCTGATCCCCAAGAAGCTCAATTTGCTGCATGCCGCGCCCGTGGACTTGCTGGCCAGCCGTTGATTCATGAAAAGGTCATTGCCATGAGTTCAGCATCCTCTTCACCCCGTTTCCATCGCGGCCGTCGCCAGGCTCTGCAACTGCTGGGCACCACGGCTTTCAGCTGGACCCTGGCCGCCTATTACGCCAACGATGCACTGGCCCAGCCTGTGCCGGTTGTTGCGGCTCCGGCCCAGTTGCGCATCGGCTATCAGAAGTCGGCAGTCAATCTGGTCGTGCTCAAGCAGCATGGCGTTCTGGAAAAGCGCTTTCCAGGCACCAAGATCAGCTGGCTGGAGTTTCCAGCCGGGCCGCAGTTGCTGGAGGCGCTGTCGGCCGGAAGCCTGGACTTCGGCTTGACCGGCGATTCTCCGCCTGTGTTTGCCCAGGCTGCGGGCAAGGACCTGCGCTATGTAGGGGCCGAGCCGCCCAAGCCCGAAAGCTCGGCCATTCTGGTGCTCGCCGATTCGCCGCTGAAGACCCTGGCCGACCTCAAAGGCAGGCGCGTGGCGCTGCAAAAAGGCTCAAGCGCCCATTACCTGCTGGTGCGTGCGCTGGACAAGGCCGGTATTGCCTGGGCCGATATTCAGCCTGTGTATCTGGCCCCGGCCGATGCGCGTGCAGCGTTCGAGCGCGCAAGCGTCGATGCCTGGGCCATCTGGGACCCGTTCTATGCGGCCACCGAGCTGAGCATCCGAACACGCGCGCTCAGCAGCGGCGAGGGCCTGACGGGCAACAACTCGTTCTATCTGGCCTCGCGCGGCCTGGTCGAGCACCATCCCCAGCTCATCAAGGCTTTGTTCGACGAGCTCACGCGTGCCGACCAGCTGGTGCAGGCCTCGCGCAAGGAGGCCGTGCAACTGCTGGCCGCTTTCAGCGGGCTGGATGCGAATGTGGTCAGCCGCTTCATCGGCCGCAGGCCCAGCTCGCCGACCACGCTGCTCAATCCCGCCATCGTGGTCGAGCAGCAGCGCGTGGCCGATGCCTTTTTTCGACTGGGCGTGATTCCACGCCAGGTGAAGGTGGCCGAGATCGTCTGGCAGCCCACAGCGGCTGAATACGCAGGCTATGGCCAGGCGAGCCCCGCCGCTTCATCCATCACGCCCGCCGTGGCATCCAGGTTCTAAATCAGGTTCAAGGAGATTTCGTCATGCAAGTGTTCTGGTTCATTCCCACCCATGGTGATGCCCGCTACCTGGGCAGCAGCGAAGGCGCACGCCAGCTGAACCATGACTATGTCAAGCAGGTGGCCGTGGCAGCCGACAGCCTGGGTTACGAAGGCGTGCTGATTCCCACGGGCCGCTCCTGCGAAGATCCCTGGGTAGTGGCGTCCAGTCTGCTGCCCGTCACCAAGCGCCTGAAGTTTCTGGTGGCCGTGCGTCCAGGACTGCATCAGCCCAGCCTGGCTGCGCGCATGGCGGCCAGCTTTGACCGCCTCTCGGGTGGACGTCTGCTGATCAATCTGGTCACCGGCGGCGATCAGGCCGAGCTGGAGGGTGATGGCGTGTTACTCGATCATGCGACGCGCTATGAACAATCGGCCGAGTTCATCGAGATCTGGCGCGAGATTCTGGCACGCAGCCATGAGGGAAAGTCGCTGGATTTCGAAGGTCGGCATCTGCAGGTCAAGGGGGCCAAGCTGCTGTTCCCGCCGCTGCAAAAACCCTATCCGCCAGTGTATTTCGGCGGCTCTTCGCCTGCCGCCCATGAGCTGGCGGCAGAGCAGGTCGATGCCTATCTGACCTGGGGCGAGCCGCCGGCCGAAGTCGCCAAAAAGATTGCCGACGTGCGCGAGAAGGCCGAGCGCCGTGGCCGCAAGGTCAAGTTCGGCATCCGCCTGCATGTGATTGTGCGCGAGACCGATGAGGAGGCATGGGCCGACGCCGAGCGCTTGATCAGCCGCCTCAAGGACGAGACCGTGGTACAGGCCCAGGCCGCGTTTGCGCGCATGGACTCCGAAGGCCAGCGCCGCATGGCCCAGCTGCATGCGGGTGGCACCAAGCGTAGCCGCAAGGACCTGGAGATCAGCCCCAATCTATGGGCTGGCGTGGGTCTGGTGCGTGGCGGCGCGGGCACGGCACTGGTGGGAAGCGCCCAGACTGTGGCCGACCGTATCAAGGAATATGCCGATCTGGGCATAGACACCTTTGTGCTCTCGGGCTACCCGCATCTCGAGGAAGCCTATCGCTTTGCCGAGCTGGTCTTCCCGCTGTTGCCGGTCAACGTGCAGGAAAAGCTGGGCGGCGGCAATCCGGGCGGCCCGTTTGGAGAAACCGTGGCCAATCTGTACTCGCCGGGAGCCGCTGCTCCGGCAGCCACTGCTTCGGCAGCCGCTGCTGCGGAGCGCGAGCAGATCCGAGTGTCCCAAAGCTGAAGGAGAGGGTATGAGTGATGTTCAAACGCTGACGTTGCAATCTGCGGCTCAGCCTGCAAGTCCGCCGGTGCCGCGCCTGGAGTTGCTGGCGCGTCAGTTCGCTTTGCGGCTGCTGCCCTGGCTGTTGCCGGTCGCGCTGATCGCTGCCTGGCAGGCCGCATCGGCCTGGGGCTGGCTGTCCACGCGGGTGCTGCCCGCACCGCTGGATGTGTTGCGTGCCGCCTGGGCTCTGGCAGAGTCGGGCGAGTTATGGACGCATGTCAAGGTCAGTGCCGGGCGTGCGCTGGCGGGGCTGGCCATTGGCGGCAGCCTGGGCTTGCTGCTGGGTTTGCTCACAGGCTCGCTGCGCTGGGCCGAGACGCTGCTCGATTCCACGATCCAGATGGTGCGCAACATCCCTGCGCTGGCGCTGATTCCGCTGGTCATTCTGTGGTTCGGCATCGACGAATCGGCCAAGCTGTTTCTGATCAGCGTCTCGGTGTTCTTTCCCATCTATCTGAACACCTTTCACGGCATTCGCAACGTGGACCCGGGCCTGATCGAGATGGGCCGCAGCTACGGTCTCACGCGGTGGCAGTTGTATCGCGACATCGTCTTGCCGGGAGCGCTGTCTTCCATCCTAGTGGGCTTGCGTTTTTCGCTCGGGCTGATGTGGGTGATTCTGATCGTGGCCGAGACCATCTCTGCCCAGGCTGGCATCGGCTACCTGACCATGAATGCGCGTGAGTTCCTGCAGACCGATGTGGTGTTGGTGGGCATCTTGCTCTACGCAATCCTGGGCAAGCTGGCCGATGTGTTTGCCCGTTCGCTGGAGCGCTGGTGGCTGCGCTGGCATCCGAGTTATGGAGCCCCCTGAGCCGCATTGCGGCTTCCCCCAGGGGACGACAGCCTCGCTGCGCGGCGGCGCTTGCTCGCTGTCACGCGCATGTGCTGCGCCAGTTTTGAACAGACAAAGACGGGAGTTGGTGATGAGCAGTTTGTGGGATCGTTTGACGCAGTCGCTGGTGGGTGCCGGTGCCTTGAATGCGCGTCAGCCGCTGGTGGCATGGGAGGCATCCTGGGACGAGGCCGAGGCCTTGCAGGCTAGCGGCAAGCTGTGGCACAGGGCCGAGGATGCGGAAGAGGAAAAAAAAGACAGCAGCCAGCAGCCCGATGCGCAGCAGAAAGAGCAGACCGAGGGCACGCAGGGCGTGCATTTGCAGACTCGGCAGCTGACCAAGCGCTATGGCGAGCGTGAAGTGCTCAGGCAGGTACAGCTCGATGTTCAGCCTGGCGAGTTCATCGCCATCGTTGGGCGCAGCGGCTGCGGCAAGTCCACCTTGCTGCGCCTTGTGGCAGGGCTGGAAGAGGCCAGTGCGGGGCAACTGCTGATCGATGCGGGCGATGCGCGCGAGCAGCGCCGGCAAAACAGGGATACGCGCATCATGTTTCAGGACGCGCGTCTGCTGCCCTGGAAGCGGGTACTGGACAACGTGATTCTGGGTCTGCCTGATTCGGCGCGCGAGCGCGGCCGCAAGGTGCTGGCGCAGGTGGGACTGGCTGACCGCGAAAATGAATGGCCGGCGCGGCTGTCGGGCGGCCAGCGCCAGCGCGTCGCCCTGGCCCGTGCCCTGGTTCACCAGCCGCGACTGCTGCTGCTCGACGAGCCGCTGGGCGCTCTCGATGCGCTGACTCGCATCGAAATGCACCGTCTCATCGAAGGTCTGTGGCGCAGTCATGGCTTCACGGCCTTGCTGGTCACTCACGATGTACAGGAGGCCGTGGCCCTGGCAGACCGCGTGGTGCTGATCGAGGATGGGCGCATTGCGCTCGACGAGCGCATCGATTTGCCGCGCCCGCGTGTGCATGGCGATGCCCGCTTTGCCGCGCTGGAGACACGCATTCTGGATCGCGTGCTGCAAAAGCCCGAGTCGGAACAGGCCGCCGGATTGCCGAGCTGGCCTGGCGTGCCGGCTACTGGCCTGCGCTGGGCGATTTGAGCATCCAACGAAAACAAAGAGAAACAGGCGGCTGGCGCAGCCGCAAGCTGTGCCGCCTGCCATCAAGATATGAATTTTCAGCAACTGCGTTCGGTCCGGGAAACGGCAAGGTGTGGCTTCAATCTGACCGAAGTGGCGGCCATGCTCCACACTTCGCAGCCCGGCGTGAGCCGGCAGATTCGCGAGCTCGAGGAGGAGTTGGGTATCGATATCTTTGTGCGCGCCGGCAAGCGCCTGACGGGGCTGACGCCGCCAGGCACGGCCTTGCTGCCGATTGTCGAGCGCATGCTGCTCGAAGCCGACAATCTGCGTCGCGCGGGCGAGGATTTCCACGCCAGCGAGCGCGGCGGCCTGTCGATTGCTGCCACGCATTCCCAGGCACGCTATGCCTTGCCCCAGGTGGTGCGTGATTTCCGCAGGCTCTACCCCCAGGTTTCGCTGCATCTGCATCAGGGCTCGCCACGCCAGGTGGCCGAGATGCTGCTCTCGGGCGAGGCCGATATCGGCGTGGCCACCGAGGCGCTGGGAAGCTATGAGAACCTGGTGACCCTGCCTTGCTATCGCTGGTCGCACAGCGTGGTCGTTCCGCCCGGCCATGAACTGCTCGATACAGAAGGAGCCCTGACGCTGCAAGCGCTGGCGCGCCACCCCATCATCACCTACGAACAGGGCTACACCGGGCGTGCCCATATCGACAAGGCGTTTGCGGCGACCGGGCTGGTGCCCGATGTGGTGCTCACCGCCATGGATGCCGATGTAATCAAGACCTATGCGGAGCTGGGTATGGGCGTGGGCATCATTGCCTCCATCGCTTTCGATGCCGAGCGTGACCGCCATCTGCGCGCCATCGATGCCCGCCATCTGTTCGAGGTCAATCTCACGCGCCTGGCTCTGCGCCGCGATGCCTGGCTGCGCGGCTACGCCTATGCCTTCATCGAGAGCTTTGTGCCTACGCTGACGCCCGAGGTGGTGCGTGCGGCACTGCAATCTGCCGAAGGCTGAATTTCAACTCGAATCTCCTGAAAGAGCTTCAAGCCCCGGTATGGCACTACATGGGCGACTGCGCAGCAGGGACTGGCACAGGTGGTGCTCAATGTCTCGCGCTTTTTGCGCAGCCATATCGTGGTGATGGGCGTCTTTGTCTCCGCTCGATCGCGCTGCCGCTCGATGCCTGGCCGCGCGGGCTCGTGCCACGCTATGGTCACTGATTTTCATAAGATGTTTTGGGTATAAAAATTTTTGTTTTTATTCTTTTGAGTTTTTTGGAGAAGGTTTCAGAATCGTTTTCATGCAGTGCAGCAAGCGCTGTTTTCAAAACCTTCACGCTTTCTCAGGAGAATCTACATGTCTATTCAAGCCATCAACGTACGCAACCAGTTCAAGGGCAAGGTCAAGGAAATCATCCGTGGTGATGTGGTCTCGGAGGTGGATGTCGAGACGCCCTGGGGCATCGTCACGTCGGTGATCACCACGCGCTCGGTCAATGACCTGGGTTTGGCGGTGGGTTCGGAGGTTGTAGCTCTGGTCAAGTCCACCGAGGTGTCCATCGCCAAGCTGTAAATCTCATTGACTCTCAAAGAGCACCCAGCGCAGGTACTGCTTGCGCTGGGTGCTTTCTTTTTTGGACCCGCTAATACCCACCCTTGATATGTCGTTGCCTCGTCTTGCCGTACTTTTGTACTGTCTGCAGCTTCGCGCCTGGTCTCAATAGCAGACCTGGGGCTTGCTGGGTGGTGTTGGCGGCTCTGAGGGGCGTGGTGAGTATCGGGCGCACAGCGCCGAATGGGCATGGCCTATGAGCAGTGGACAGCAAGCAAGGGCCTTGGCGGCCCCGCCACCCTGCAGCGAGGCTGTCGTCCCCCTTCGCGAAGCTGAGAGGGGGAAGGCGCAAAGCGCCTCAGGGCGGCTATTCCAGCGTCATCAATGCCGCATTGCCGCCCGCTGCCGCCGTGTTGTGCGACAGAGCTCGTTCATGCCAGAGCCGTTCCAGCCGAACGGGCTGGCCTGCCACACAGCGTGTGGGCAGTATCAGCGGGCCGGGGCGCCTTGCCAGGGCCTGCGCCCAGCGTAGAAATTGGGGGGCGTCGCATTCCAGCAGGGCTGAATCCATGGGCTCGGTTTCCGCAATTTCCTCGATGCTGAGATCTGCAGGCAACAGCAGCACCTGACGGCGCAGTGGCTCTGGCAGCTTGCCGTGAACCGCGGTGCCTAGCGGGCCGGGCACCCACAATGCTTGCGAGCCGCAGGCCAGTGCAGCCGCCAGTTGCTGCAGCAGCATGGTTCTTTCCTGCGCCAGGCACAGTGTGCGCGGCTTGCCAAGCAACTGGTAGAGATTGCGCTCGCCTGTGGGGCCGGGCAGCAGGCGCGCGGCATGCAGATCGGGCAGGGCCGATTGCAGGCGCTCGCAATCATGGCTGACGATGGCCTCACCATGCTGCCTGGCCCAGTGGCCCAGCTGCCGCAAGGCGGTCGCCGCTGCTGCCGTGACGGGCGTGGCACTGGCCTGTGCCTCTCCGGATTGATGCAGCAGCAGACTGAGCAAACGCAGGGGCGAGCCGGGTGTCTGCTGCAGGCGTGGCAGATACAGCGGGCCGCCGGCCTTGGGACCGGTGCCCGACAGCCCTTCGCCGCCAAAGGGCTGAACACCGACCACGGCCCCCACCATATTGCGATTCACATACAGGTTGCCGACATGTGCCGCCTGAGCGACCTGCTGCACGGTTTCGTCGATGCGCGTGTGCAATCCCATGGTCAGGCCGTAGCCCAGGGCGTTGATGCGCTCCAGCAATTGCGGCAACTCGCGCCGTTGATAGCGCAGTACATGGAGTACGGGGCCGAAGACTTCGCGCTTGAGCTGATGCAGGTCGGGCAGCTCGATCAGCGTAGGCGCCACAAAATGCCCTTGTGCGGCAGTTTCCGGGCCCAGCGGTGATTGATGGATGCGCAGACCCAGAGCTCTGAGTCTGGCGATATGCCGCTCGATACCAGTCTTGGCATCGGCATCGATCACGGGCCCCACATCGGTGGCCAGTTCGGCCGGGTTGCCGCAATGCAGCTCTTGCATGGCACCGCGCAGCATGACCAGCAGCCGGTCGGCGCAGTCGTTTTGCACGCACAGCAGGCGCAGAGCCGAGCAGCGCTGGCCCGCGCTGTCAAAGGCGGATGCAGCAATGTCCTGCACGGCTTGCTCGACCAGGGCGGACGAGTCCACCAGCATGGCGTTCTGGCCGCCGGTTTCGGCCACCAGCACCACAGGCTGGCCGTCGGGGCGCAGCCGTGCGGCGGTCTGCAGAGCCAGCAGTCGCGCCACCTCGGTGGAGCCGGTGAACAGCACGCCTGCCACGCGCGCATCGGCCACCAGCGCGGCGCCTACGGTCTCGCCCCGGCCGGGCAGCAATTGCAGAACGTCTGGCGCAATGCCGGCCTGATGCAGCAGGCGCACGGCTTCAAGGGCGATCAGCGGGGTCTGCTCGGCGGGCTTGGCCAGCACCACATTGCCAGCGCCCAGGGCGGCTGCGACCTGGCCGGTGAAGATGGCCAGTGGAAAATTCCAGGGGCTGATGCAGACCACAGGGCCGATGCCGGGGGCGAGCAGATCCGCATCGGCCTGCCGCCGGATCTGAGCCGCGTAATAGCGCAGAAAGTCCACGGCCTCGCGCACCTCGGACACGGCATTGGCCGCAGTCTTGCCAGCTTCGCGCATCAGCAGGCTCATCAGTGGATGCATCTGCGCTTCAAAGAGCTCTGCTGCGGTCTGCAGCAGACTGGCACGCAGCTCGGCCGGGCTGGCTTGCCAGGCGGTCTGGGCCTGTGCGGCTGCGTGCAGCGCCTGCTGGATCTGCACGGGCCCTGCATCGCTGACATAGCCCAGCAGCTCCTGATGGCTGGCCGGGTTGGTTATGGCTGTGCCGATGGTGTCGGCGGCATGCACGGCATGGACACCCTGGCGAAGTGGTGCGGGCCGGCTTTGCGCAAGCGCTTGAGACAGAGCGCTCAACACACCGTCATCGCTCAGGTCCAGGCCTGAGGAGTTGCTGCGCTGTTCGCCCAGCAGATCGCGCGGCAGCACTATGCGGGGATGGGGCAGGCCTATGGCATCGACCGCAATCAAAGTCTCCACCCCGGCTCGGTTTTGGGGATCCGGTTGGCCCTCAGCCCAGACTTGGTCTGCAGGGGCAGCTATCAAATCAGAGATGGGCCAGTCGGGGTTGGCGATGCGGTGCACGAATGAGCTGTTGGCGCCGTTTTCCAGCAGGCGGCGAACCAGATAGGCCAGCAGTGTCTCGTGCGTACCCACGGGAGCATAGATGCGGCATGGGCGGCGTGCGGCCTTGTCTTCGGCCTCGACCACATGCAGGTAGAGCTGCTCGCCCATGCCGTGCAGGCATTGAAACTCGTAACGTCCGGCGCTGTAGGGTTGGGCACCGGCCAATGATTCGATGCTGGCCACGGTCTGGGCGTTATGGGTGGCGAATTGCGGGTAGATGGCGCTGGGTGCGGCCAGCAGCTTGCGAGCACAGGCGATATAGGCCACATCGGTGTGGTGCTTGCGGGTGTAGACCGGGTAGTCGTTCAGACCGTCGATCTGGGCGCGCTTGATTTCGCTGTCCCAGTAGGCGCCTTTGACCAGGCGCACCATCAGACGGCGCTCGCTGCGACGGGCCAGATCGATCAGATAGTCGATCACATAGGGACAACGTTTCTGATAGGCCTGAATCACAAAGCCCAGGCCGTTCCAGCCTGCCAGGCCAGGGGCGTGGGCCAGTTGCTCCAGTAGGTCCAGCGACAGCTCCAGGCGGTCGGCTTCTTCTGCGTCGATATTGAGCCCTATGTCGTAGCTGCGTGCCAGCTCGCACAGTTGCAGCACGCGCGGCAGCAGCTCGCTCATCACGCGCTGCCATTGCGCGCGGCTGTAGCGCGGGTGCAGGGCGCTGAGCTTGATGGAAATGCCAGGCCGTTCATAGACGCCCTTGCCGTCAGCGGCCTTGCCGATTGCATGAATCGCATTCACATAGGACTGCATGTAGCGCTGCGCGTCCTCAGCGGAGAGGGCGGCCTCGCCGAGCATGTCGTAGGAATAGCGAAAGCCTCTGGCCTGCAGCTCGCGTGCACGCTCCAGAGCCTGGGAAATGGTCTCGCCCATCACAAACTGCTCACCCATCAAGCGCATGGCCATGTCCACGCCCTTGCGCACCAGCGGCTCGCCGCCCCTGGCTGTGATGCGTTTGAGTGCCGCGAGCAGGCCTGACTCGCTATGCGTATCGACCAGCTTTCCGGTGACCACCAGTCCCCAGGCGGCAGCATTGACAAAGAGCGAGGGGCTCTTGCCCAGATGAGCCTGCCAGTCGCCGCCGCGCAGCTTGTCGCGGATCAGTGCATCACGGGTGGCTGCATCGGGGATGCGCAGCAAGGCTTCGGCCAGGCACATCAGCGCCACACCTTCCTGCGAGGACAGCGAAAACTCCTGCAGCAGACCTTGCACCAGCCCCTGGCGCCCGGCGCTGGCGGGTTGGGCGCGCAACTGCTCGACCAGCTTTTGCGCATGGGCAGCGACCTGGGCAGCCTCGGCGGGCGGCAGCGTGGCTGCCGGTAGCAGCCGGGCCACGGCATCGGACTCGGCCATGCGGGTGGCGCAACTGATGGCTTGACGCAGTTCATCGGCAGGGCGGCTGGAATCTGGCAGCGCAGTGAAAGTCGGCATGTCTGTGCAGGTGTCGTTGAGCCTGGACGCGAGCGGGTGCGCGGCCTTCACCATGTTCACAGCTGCATTGCATGCGGCCCGGGCGCAGCTGTCTACATAGGGAAAATCATTGCTGGATTGTCGAAAAATTAATCACTATATTTAGTGAGTTAAAAAGAGGAATTCACCAATGATCGATGCTTCAGAAGTGGATATCGACAGGATTGATCGAAAAATACTGGCAATTCTGCAAACCGATGGACGCATCTCCAATCTGCGCCTGGCAGAGCAGGTGGCGCTGTCGCCCACAGCCGTACAGGCCCGCGTGGCCCGGCTTACGCGCGATGGTTACATCCTGGGCTACGAGGCGCGGCTGAACCCGCAGAAGCTGGGTGTGGGCATGACGGTGTTTGTTGAGGTGCTTCTGGACCGGACCACGCCCCATGTGTTTGACGAGTTCAAATCTGCAGTGCTTGCCTATCCGGCCATCATGGAGTGCCATATGGTGGCGGGCGGTTTTGACTATCTGCTCAAGACCCGCATGGCTGATATGGCTGCTTACCGCGACTTTGCGGGGCGGGTGCTGTGGCAGCTTCCCGGCGTGCGCGAGACCAGAACCTATGCGGTGATGGAGGAGATCAAGGACGATGCGAGGCTGCCTCTGTAGGAAAAAGGCGCTTTTGAATGAAGGACTCAGGGAGCTATATCTGCGTTGACGCGGGCTAGCAACAACTGCGTTTTCAGGAATGGGAGGGTCGCCAAAAACATGTAAATAATTGATACACACAGAGGTGGTCGTCGCAGTCCAGGCTGCGGCACAAAGCTGTGCAGTTTTTCTCGATTAATGACCAAAAAGTGGCATCTATGAGAGTCAATGCACCGGTAACCCAGCGGGAGTACAGCTTTGATGAGCATGCAACTCTGATGTCCACCACGGACACCGAGAGCT
>NZ_AHIL01000060.1 GCF_000241525.1 Comamonas testosteroni ATCC 11996 | reverse complement strand
GCGCCGAATGTGAACATGGTCACCTGCGGCGGCCAGGCCACCATCCCCATGGTGGCGGCCGTCTCTCGTGTGGCCAAGGTGCACTACGGCGAAATCATTGCCTCGATCGCCAGCAAGAGTGCCGGCCCCGGCACCCGCGCCAATATCGACGAGTTCACCGAGACCACGTCCAAGGCGATCGAAGTCGTGGGCGGCGCCACCAAGGGCAAGGCCATCATCATCATGAACCCGGCCGAGCCGCCCCTGATCATGCGCGACACGGTCTACACCCTGAGCGAGCTGGCCGACGAGGCCGCCATTGCCGCATCGGTGGAGCAGATGGCCGCTGCCGTGCAGTCCTATGTACCGGGCTACCGCCTCAAGCAGCAGGTGCAGTTCGACCGTATCGACACCCCGATCCGCATCCCCGGCGTGGGCCATG
>NZ_AHIL01000061.1 GCF_000241525.1 Comamonas testosteroni ATCC 11996 | reverse complement strand
TAGGGAACCTCTGCATAACCCGAATTCAAGCGTGATAGTGCTTGAACTAGCGTGAGGTCCGCTGGCCTCTGGCACTCAAGATGCCCGCATTTGGCGGGCATCTTGCTTTTTCAGCGCCCACAACAGGCTGCAATTAGCTGTTTGCCAGCAATCGGCCACGAGCCATCCACAAGTTCGCCAAAGCAAACAAGGTGTGCAATTGCTGGGTGTTCTTTCTCAAGCCTCGGTAGCGAACTTTGATGTGACCAAACTGGTGTTTGATGACTCTGAATGGGTGCTCGACTTTGGCCCGGATTTTGGATTTCACCTGCTCGAGCTGCTCTTGCATGGCCGATATCGGCTGCTGAGGATCCAGGGCCTTGCGCTGGCTGCGCTTCATGGCGATATGCCACTGGAATTTGCGCTCGGGTGTTGGCTCTGGCATGTCGGGGCGTTTGTCTGCACCCTGATAGCCAGCATCGGCGTATCCATCGATTTCTTGCCCATGCAGCAGACTGTTAGCTTCAACGACATCGTTGACGTTGGCCGATGTGCCCCGCACGGTGTGCACCAAGCCAGAATCCGCATCCACGCCGATATGTGCCTTCATACCAAAGTACCACTGGTTGCCTTTCTTGGTCTGGTGCATCTCAGGGTCACGCGATTTGGTGCTGTTTTTCGTAGAGCTGGGCGCTGCAATCAACGTGGCATCCACGATGGTGCCCGTGCGTAGCAGCAACTTTTTGCTCTCCAGTAAGTCCGTGACCCTCTGCAGAATTTGCTCGGCCAGCTTGTGTGTCTCCAGTAAATGGCGGAAACGCAAGATGGTGCTCTCGTCGGGGACGGCACTGTCCCATGACAAGCCTACGAAGTCCCGAAACAGCGGCATATCGTGCAACGCTTCTTCCATGGCCGGGTCGCTGAGGGTGAACCACTGCTGCATGAAGTGAATGCGCAGCAGCATCTCTACGGGAAACGGTGGCCGCCCTTTACGCCCTTCAGGGGCGTAAGGTGCAACCAATGTCACCAGATCCTTCCAAGGCACCACCTGCTGCATCTGCTCCAGAAATTCGCGTTTGCGTGTTTTTTTGGTGGAAAGGTTCAGGCCGAGATCGAATTGCTGCATGGACCGGGATGCTGCCGCACCCGGCACGCATGTGCAAGCACATGCGTTGAGGACTTATGCAGAGGTTCCCTA
>NZ_AHIL01000062.1 GCF_000241525.1 Comamonas testosteroni ATCC 11996 | reverse complement strand
ACCTTCAAGCTGGGCGGTGACATCGAGTCCGACGACATCGGCACGCCCGTGGTCACCATCGGTGGCACCACGGTCACCCTGGTGAACAACGGCAACGGCACCTACAGCTTCCAGGTCCCGGCCGGCACCACCGGCGGCATCGTGGTCACCGTTCCGACCCACGACGACGCCGTCTTCGAAGGCAGCGAGAAGCTGACCCTCGAAGCCACGCTGAGCGGCAAGACCGCCAGCGGCGTGGATCTGCCCGCCGGCATCACCGACACCGGCAA
>NZ_AHIL01000063.1 GCF_000241525.1 Comamonas testosteroni ATCC 11996 | reverse complement strand
TCCCCACTCCCGAGCGTGCTGTTGACGGCGCCTTCGTGATGCCCGTGGAAGACGTGTTCTCCATCTCCGGTCGTGGTACCGTGGTGACCGGTCGTATCGAGCGCGGTATCGTCAAGGTCGGCGAAGAAATCGAAATCGTCGGTATCAAGGACACCGTCAAGACCACCGTCACTGGCGTGGAAATGTTCCGCAAGCTGCTGGACCAAGGTCAAGCTGGCGACAACGTGGGTCTGCTGCTGCGCGGCACCAAGCGTGAAGACGTGGAACGCGGCCAAGTGCTGTGCAAGCCCGGCTCCATCAAGCCCCACACCAACTTCACTGCTGAAGTTTACGTGCTGTCGAAGGACGAAGGCGGTCGCCACACTCCTTTCTTCAACAACTACCGTCCCCAGTTCTACTTCCGTACAACTGACGTGACCGGCTCCATCGAACTGCCCGAAGGCAAGGAAATGGTGATGCCTGGCGATAACGTGTCGATCACTGTGAAGCTGATCTCCCCCATCGCCATGGAAGAAGGTCTGCGCTTCGCTATCCGCGAAGGTGGTCGTACTGTGGGTGCCGGTGTGGTTGCCACGATCATTGCCTAATTCTTAGAAAAGCTAGGAATTAACAATGTCTAAGCAAAAAATCCGCATCCGTCTGAAGGCTTTCGATTACAAGCTGATCGACCAGTCCGCAGCCGAAATCGTTGATACCGCCAAGCGTACCGGCGCTATCGTCAAGGGTCCCGTGCCCCTGCCGACACGCATGAAGCGCTTCGACATCCTGCGTTCGCCTCACGTCAACAAGACCAGCCGTGACCAGTTCGAAATCCGTACGCACCAGCGTCTGATGGACATCGTGGATCCGACTGACAAGACTGTTGACGCTCTGATGAAGCTGGACCTGCCCGCAGGTGTGGACGTCGAGATCAAACTGCAATAAGAGTTTTGGAAGCCTCGCAAGAGGCTTTTAAGGGTCTTTGTTTAACGCGAACTTGCTTGAAAAAGCAGTTCGCGTTAAAATTTGGAGCTTCGCCTTTGATGCGAAGTTTTATTAACCTTCTTTTGTGTGCTAGGCATGATTGCTAAGGCACAACGCTGGGCCAATTGCAGTTTCAGCGGCAAAAGTTTTGGAGCAAACAAATGAGTCTGAGCAACTCCCTGGGGTTGCTGGGTCGCAAGGTGGGCATGATGCGTCTGTTCACTGATGATGGGGACGCAGTGCCTGTCACAGTGGTGGATGTTTCTAACAACCGCGTGACTCAGGTCAAAACCCAAGAGAACGATGGCTATGTGGCCCTGCAGGTCACTTTCGGTGCACGCAAGGCTTCTCGCGTGACCAAGCCTCAAGCCGGCCACCTCGCCAAGGCGGGTGTCGAAGCCGGTGAAGTGACCCGTGAATTCCGCGTGACCGATGAAACCGCTGGCAAGTATGCCGCTGGTGCCGTTCTGCCTGTTGCAGAACTGTTCAGCGTCGGCCAGAAGGTGGACGTGCAAGGCACTTCCATCGGTAAGGGCTACGCCGGCACGATCAAGCGCCACAACTTCAGTTCGCAGCGCGCTTCGCACGGTAACAGCCGTTCGCACAATGTTCCCGGTTCTATCGGTATGGCACAAGACCCCGGTCGCGTGTTCCCCGGTAAGCGTATGACTGGCCACATGGGCGACGAAACCGTCACTACTCAAAACCTCGACGTGGTTCGTATCGACGAAGCACGCCAACTGCTGTTGATCAAGGGTGCCATTCCTGGTGCCAAGGGTGGCTTCGTTTCCGTGCGCCCCGCGATCAAGGCTAAAGCTTCCAAAGGAGCGAACTAATGCAGCTCGAACTCCTGAATGAACAAGGCCAGGCCGCTTCCAAGGTGGAAGCTCCCGAGACTGTGTTCGGTCGTGAATTCAACGAAGATCTGGTCCACCAGTTGGTGACTGCCTACCGTGCCAACGCACGTCAAGGCACTCGCGCCCAGAAGGACCGTGAACAAGTGCGTCACACCACTGCCAAGCCTTTCAAGCAAAAGGGTACAGGTCGTGCACGTGCTGGTATGTCCTCCTCGCCTCTGTGGCGTGGCGGCGGTCGCATCTTCCCCAATCTGCCCGAAGAAAACTTCTCGCAGAAGATCAACAAGAAGATGTACCGCGCCGGTATGGCTTCCATCCTGTCTCAGCTGGCCCGCGAAGGCCGTCTGGCAGTTGTGGAATCCCTGACGCTGGATACCCCCAAGACCAAGGTGCTGGCAGACAAGTTCAAGGCTATGAACCTGTCTTCGTCGGTGATGGTGATCGCTGAAGAAATCGACGAGAACCTGTACCTGGCATCCCGCAATCTGAAGAACGTGTTCGTGGTTGAGCCGCGCTATGCAGACCCCGTGTCGCTGGTGCACTACAAGAAAGTGCTCGTCACCAAGGGTGCGATCGACAAACTCAAGGAGATGTTCGCATGAGCACTACCAAGTTTGACGAAGGTCGTCTGATGCAAGTACTGGTCGCTCCCATCGTGTCCGAAAAGGCCACTCTGGTTGCTGAAAAGTCCAATGCTGTGACATTCAAGGTGCTGCAGAACGCTACCAAGCCCGAAATCAAGGCCGCTGTGGAATTGATGTTCAAGGTTGAAGTGGCTGGCGTGTCTGTGGTGAACACCAAGGGCAAGACCAAGCGCTTTGGCAAGACCGTTGGCCGTCGCGACAATGTGCGCAAGGCTTACGTGATGCTCAAGCCCGGTCAAGAGCTGAACCTGTCCGGGGAGGCTGCGTAATCATGGCTGTTATCAAGCTCAAACCTACGACCCCCGGCCAACGCGGCGCGGTGAAGGTTACTCGCGACCACCTGCACAAGGGTGAGGGCTTTGCCCCCCTGCTGGAAGCTCAATTCCAGAAGGCCGGTCGTAATAACAACGGTCACATCACAACTCGCCACAAGGGCGGTGGTCACAAGCACCACTACCGTGTGGTGGACTTCAAGCGCAACAAGGACGGTATCCCCGCCAAGGTTGAGCGCATTGAATACGATCCCAACCGTACTGCCCACATCGCTCTGGTGTGCTACGCAGACGGCGAGCGTCGCTACGTCATTGCTCCTCGCAACCTGGAAGTCGGCGCTACCATCATCAGCGGCTCCGAAGCTCCTATCCGCGTGGGCAACACCCTGCCTATCCGCAACATCCCCGTGGGCTCGACCATCCACTGCATCGAACTGAAGATCGGTGCCGGTGCTCAGATCGCTCGCTCGGCTGGTACCTCCGCCACTCTGCTGGCTCGCGAAGGCATCTACGCTCAAGTGCGTATGCGTTCGGGCGAAGTCCGCAAGGTGCACATCGAGTGCCGCGCCACCATCGGTGAAGTTGCCAACGAAGAACACAGCCTGCGCCGTCTGGGCAAGGCCGGTGTGAAGCGTTGGATGGGTATTCGTCCTACCGTCCGCGGTACGGTCATGAACCCTGTCGACCACCCGCACGGTGGTGGTGAAGGTAAGACCGGTGAAGGCCGTCACCCAGTTGACCCATGGGGCAATCTGACGAAGGGCTACCGCACCCGTAACAACAAGCGCACACAGACAATGATCGTGTCGCGCCGTAAGAAGTAAGGGGTAGCAAATGACTCGTTCTCTTAAAAAGGGTCCGTTTGTTGACCATCACTTGCTGGCCAAGGTCGAAAAGGCCATCGCCACCAAGGACAAGAAGCCAGTGAAGACCTGGTCGCGTCGCTCCATGGTCCTGCCCGAGTTCATCGGTCTGACCATCGCCGTGCACAACGGCAAGCAACACGTGCCGGTTTATGTGACTGACCAGATGGTTGGCCACAAGCTGGGTGAATTCGCGCTGACTCGTACCTTCAAGGGTCACCCTGCGGACAAGAAAGCCAAGAAGTAAGGAATAGAACATGTCTGAAACACGTGCTGTTCTCCGTGGCGTCCGCCTGTCTGTTGACAAGGGTCGCCTGGTCGCGGATCTGATCCGCGGCAAGAAGGTGGATCAAGCTCTGAACATTCTCCAGTTCACACAGAAAAAAGCTGCTGTGATCGTGAAGAAGGTTCTGGAATCCGCTATCGCCAACGCTGAGCACAACGACGGCGCCGATATCGACGAACTGAAGGTCAAGACCATCTACGTCGAGCAAGGCACTACGCTCAAGCGTTTCACTGCTCGCGCCAAGGGCCGCGGCAACCGCATCAGCAAGCCTACCTGCCACATCTATGTGACAGTGGGTAACTGAGGCCTTAAGGAAGAATATGGGACAGAAAATCCATCCTACCGGCTTCCGTCTGGCGGTGAGCCGCAACTGGGCAAGCCGCTGGTACGCTAGCAACCGTGACTTCGCCGGCATGCTGGCCGAAGACATCAAGGTGCGCGAGTACCTGAAGGCCAAGCTGAAGAACGCCGCCGTGGCTCGCGTTCTGATCGAGCGTCCTGCCAAGAACGCCCGCATCACCATTTTCTCGGCTCGTCCGGGCGTGGTGATCGGCAAGAAGGGTGAAGACATCGAGGCCCTGAAGAAGGAACTCGCTGCTCGCCTGGGCGTGCCCGTGGCTGTGAACATCGAAGAAGTGCGCAAGCCCGAAATCGATGCCAAGCTGATCGCTGACTCCATCTGCCAACAGCTGGAAAAGCGCATCATGTTCCGCCGCGCCATGAAGCGTGCCATGCAGAACGCCATGCGTCTGGGTGCTCAAGGCATCAAGATCATGTCTTCCGGTCGTCTGAACGGTATCGAAATCGCTCGTACCGAGTGGTACCGCGAAGGCCGCGTGCCTCTGCACACCCTGCGTGCCGACATCGACTACGGCTTCTCCGAAGCCAAGACGACTTACGGCATCATCGGCGTGAAGGTCTGGGTCTACAAGGGTGACACCCTGGGCCGTAACGATCTGCCCGCCGTGGAAACGCCCCGTCCTGAAGACGAGCGTCGTCCCCGTGGTCCCCGTCGTGACGGTCGCCGTGATGGCCGTGATGGCGCTGGCCGTGGTGGCCGTCGTCCCGCAGGCACCAATGCCGCTCCTGCCGATGGCAGCGACAAGCCTGCTGGCGCTGGTGCTGATTCCGTTAAGCGCGTTCGTAAGGCCGACGCGCCCGCTACAGCAGCGGACGGTAAAGGAGAATAAACATGCTGCAACCTGCACGCCGCAAGTTCCGTAAGGAACAAAAAGGCCGCAACACCGGCATCGCTACCCGTGGCAACTCCGTTGCCTTCGGCGATTTCGGTTTGAAGTCTACTGACCGTGGTCGTCTGACCGCACGCCAGATCGAAGCTGCACGTCGTGCAATTTCCCGTCACGTCAAGCGTGGTGGTCGTATCTGGATCCGCGTGTTCCCGGACAAGCCCATCTCTACCAAGCCCGCCGAAGTGCGTATGGGTAACGGTAAGGGCAACCCCGAGTACTACGTGGCCGAAATCCAGCCCGGCAAGGTGATCTACGAAATCGTGGGTGTGCCTGAAGAGCTGGCCCGTGAAGCGTTCCGCCTGGCTGCTGCAAAGCTGCCTCTGCGCACGACCTTCGTGTCCCGTCACATTGGTGCTTAAGGAGATCAACATGACGAAATCTGCTGAACTCCGCCAAAAAGACGTGGCTGGTCTGGAAGCTGAAGTGAAGTCCCTGCAAAAGGCTCACTTCGGTCTGCGCATGCAAAAGGCCACGCAACAACTGGGCAACACTGCGACCATCAAGGCTACACGCCGTGACATCGCTCGTGCCAAGACCATCCTTGCTGAAAAGCAAGCCGCCAAGTAAGGAGCCGACATGACGGAAGCTAAAACATCCCTCAAGCGCACCTTGATTGGCAAGGTGGTCAGCGACAAGCGTGCCAAGACTGTGACCGTTCTGGTGGAACGCCGCGTCAAGCACCCCATCTACGACAAGATCATGATCAAGTCGAGCAAGTACCACGCTCACGACGAGCAAGGTGAGTACAAGCTGGGTGACGTGGTTGAAATCACCGAGAGCCGTCCTCTCTCCAAGACCAAGAACTGGGTTGCTACCCGCTTGGTTCAAAAGGCTGCCCTGGTGTAAGCCTAACCAGGCCCACCGGCTGCAAAGCCCTTGAAAACGACCCACAATGTTGTGGGTCGTTTTTTTATTTGGGCCGCCAAGAATGCGGTCCGTGCTTTGCAACAAAGGAGATAGTCATGATTAAAGTTGGTGATGCCCTGCCCGCAGTGACCTTGATGGAATATGTGGAAGTGGAAGGCAACGGCTGCAGCCTCGGCCCCAACCCCGTGAAGCTGCCCGAAGCACTGGCCGGCAAGACTGTTGCCGTGTTTGCCGTCCCCGGCGCCTTCACGCCCACCTGCTCCGAAAAGCACCTGCCAGGCTATGTGGCCCAGGCCGAAGAGCTCAAGGCTGCCGGCGTGGACGAAATCTGGTGCCTGTCCGTGAACGATGCTTTCGTGATGGGTGCCTGGGGCCGCGATCAGAAGGTGGCTGGCAAGGTGCGCATGATTGCCGACGGCGATGCGGCCTTTGCCAAGGCGACCGGCCTGACGCTGGACCTGAACGGCAAGGGTCTGGGCCTGCGCGCCAATCGCTTCTCGATGCTGGTCAAGGACGGCAAGGTTGCGACTCTGAACGTGGAAGCTCCCGGCAAGTTTGAAGTCAGCGACGCCGGCACCATGCTGGCTCAGGCCAAGCAGGGTTAAGTCTCTGATCGGCTGTACGAAGCCTGCTCCAAAAACGCCGCTTTTGCGGCGTTTTTTGTCTCAATCTTCGGCGTTGGCGGGAGCGGCAGGGCGCTTGAGAGGGGAGGACGGCGCGCCATTGTCGAGAATGGGTGTGGTCCAGCGTCCGGTCTTGAACACGTCATCCACGCCCCGATTGCGTGCTTCCTGGGCTACTGTCTTGCGCCAATCTTCCAGCAACTGGGTGCGTCCCGCTGCGTCCTGCATCAGCAAGGCAGTCTTCAGAAAGTGCATGAGCCGTGTAACGGTGGATGACGGGCGGGCATCGGGCCGCATCCAGCGATAGGCGGCAGAGCTTTCGGCGCCGAAATAAGTGGCAAAGCGCTTGGGCTCGATATCGGCGATCTCGTTCATGAAGGCCAGCATCTCGGGCGCAGTGGGTTGCTTGGGGATCACGGCCAGCTCTGGGTGCTGCGCCAGAAAGCGCACCAGCAAGGCCAGGGTCGGGTCTTTGACGGGCTCGTCCGGTGCCTGACGCACCACCTGCATCCAACGTGTGATCGACATGCTGAGCACCCAGATGATGTCGTTGGTCAGCAAGCCAAACTCCTGACGGACAGCATCCAGATCACGGCCTAGAACGGGGCGGTTGGAAGGGATCATGGGGTGAAAGGTGAATTGTTACAATTTAGGCTGCTTCAGATGCCAGCAGCCAAAGTGCTGTCGTGACGACACTGTTTGGCTGACGAAATGCGTGCAAAAACGACAGAATATAAGTAATTCTGATGTGAAATTTAGCATTGTGAATATACTGTATGTCACACCATTGATTCACCCATCCCCGATGTAGACGTTTCACGCTTCTATGCCCCATACCGTTTCGTCTCGTGTTCAGCTCACATTGCTCAGCCTGTTTCGCCAGCATGGCAAGCAGGCGCAGCCCGTGGTCGGAGCCGAGCGTGTATACGACGAAGGGCATGGTCTGCAGGTGGTAGCGAGCTCGATTCCATTTCGCAACCGGGCCATGGATTCCAAAGCGCCGCGCCCCGGCATGGGGCTGCTGGCGCTTTTTGGTATTCGCGATGCGCTCGACGAGTTGCAGCACTGGCGCATGGTGGCACGCACCTCCCAGGCGCAATTTGCCTACCTGCAGTTGCAGGTGGAGGTGGGCATGAATGCCTCCGTGGCACCCACGCGCCAGATGCTGCGCGAGCAGGGGGCGGGTATGCGCTTTCTGAACGTGCGCCGCAGCGCTGCCGAGT
The DNA here is from genome assembly GCF_000241525.1 of Comamonas testosteroni ATCC 11996. Classification (GTDB taxonomy): domain Bacteria; phylum Pseudomonadota; class Gammaproteobacteria; order Burkholderiales; family Burkholderiaceae_C; genus Comamonas; species Comamonas testosteroni. The sequence goes on along the minus strand of NZ_AHIL01000063.1, from coordinate 66,768 downwards.
TCCAGAAGGAGCTGCTGGCGCGCTTTGCCCAATATGTGGCGCAAGAAGGCGGCAGTCCCGAGCACGACATGGCCCATGTGAGGCAGATGGCGCTGCGTCCCGATCTGTTCGAGCGTCTGCTCTACGAGGACGAGGACCTGCGGCATATCGATGTCCTGGTCATTCCTCTGGCTGATTGGCCGGACCCGACACGTGTGCGCCAGGTGGCCTATGTGCGCGCCGGAACGCCGCTGCTGGCCTTGCTCCAGGGCAGTGATCAGATGCAGGTGCACCTGCCCGGCTGGATGGCGCGGCGCTACCTGCCCGGCCAAGCACTGGACACCACGCCAAGCGGGGCGGGCGAACAGGCGCAGCCCATCTAGTCGGCCGACGAGGGTGTGTGGCACCCATAAGCTGGATGCTTGGACGTCACGATGGCTATATAAAACATAGCGTTTATCATTGTTGGAGCCTTGTTTTCAAGGACTTTTCGGCCTGAAACGATTGAAGCTTCAGCGCTGGATGCTTCTCTTTTAACCAACTGTCCCCAGCACCTTCAACTCCTTGCCCTCGGGCACCTCGTTGAAGGACAGCACCTGCAGACCTTGGGCAAACAGGCGCGCGTAGCGCGCCAGCAGGGGGCGCAGCTGGGGTGTGACCAGCAGCACCGGTGCCGTGGCCTGCTGTTTCATCAGATCGCGCGCATGGCTCATGTGCTCCTGCAACTGGCCCAGCAGATTCGGATCCACCGGGAAGTTATCCAGCGCGACCTTCTTGTTGGTGTGGCGTGCGGTGTTCAGCGCGCCCAGCAGCAGTTGCTCCAGGCTGTTGCCCAGAGTGAAGGCCTGGATCTCGGGCACCGATCCCACGGTGGAGTTGACGATCTGGCGGCGCAGCGCGCAGCGCACCTCGGCGGCCAGCAGGATGGGGTCCTTGGTGGCTTCGGCGCTGTCCACCAGGGCGGTGGCGATCAGCACGATGTCCTTGAGCGAAACACCCTCGCGCAGCAGTTGCTTGTACACGGTGTGCTGCAGCGGCGCGGGGCAGGCTTTTTCCAGCGCGGCGGCCAGCTTGGGCGACAAGGCCGTAAGGCGTTCGCCCATGGCGTGCACGTCCTCGAAGCGGATCAGCTCGTCCAGATGGCTGCGCACCACGCGCGTGAGGTGGGTGGCGACGATGCTCACGCAGTCTGCCACCTGGTAGCCCATGCCCAGGGCATGGGCCTTGTCTTTGGGTTCGATCCAGGTCACGGGCAGCTGGTAGGCGGGCTCGATGCCGGGGATCCCGTCAAGCTGACCGTAGACATGGGGCGAGGGAATGGCCATCAGCCGGTCGGCATGCACCTCGGCCTTGGCCACCACGGTGTCGTTGATGAGCACGGTGTACTGGTTGGGCGGCAGGGTCAGGTCATCGCGCACATGCACAGGAGGCAGGACAAAACCCATGGCTTCGCTGATGGTCTGGCGCACGCCGCGCAGGCGCACGGCCAGAGGTGCGCCCTGAGCCGGGTCCAGCTGGCCGACCAGGCGGTAGCCCACGCGTACCGACAACTGTTCGGTGATCGGCAGGCTGTGCCAGCCAAAGTCCTGAGCGGCTGCTGCGGTCACGGTCTGCAGCAAGACCATTTCATCCTGGGCTGGCAGAGGCCTGGCCGGTTGCTTGGCCATGACCCAGCCGCCCAGCACCAGCACGCTGGCAAAAGCCAGGAAGGGCAGCCAGGGCATGCCGGGAATCAGGCCCAGCACCAGCATCACCACGGCGGCGCTGTACAGCACCGTGGGCTTGGCCAGCAGTTGCTGGCGCACCTGATCGGGAAATTCACCCGCATCGGCGTCGCTGATGCGGGTGACGATCACGGCCGAGGCTGCCGACAGCAGCAGGGCCGGAATCTGGGAGACCAGGCCGTCGCCGATGGTCAGCAGTGCGTAGAGACGGAAGGACTCGCCCAGTGGCAGGTCGTGCATCAGCGAGCCGATGGCGACGCCGCCGATCAGGTTGATGACCAGAATCAGGATGGAGGCGATGGCATCGCCGCGCACGAACTTGGAGGCGCCGTCCATGGCGCCGTAGAAGTCGGCCTCGGTCGCCACGTCACGGCGGCGCGTCTGAGCCTGCTGTTGATTGATGAGGCCGGCATTCAGGTCGGCATCAATGGCCATCTGCTTGCCGGGCAGCGCGTCCAGCGTGAAGCGGGCCGAGACCTCGGAAATGCGCTCGGCGCCTTTGGTTACCACCACGAAGTTGATGATCATCAGGATGACGAACACCACCAGGCCCACGACGAAATTGCCGCCGATCACCACGTTGCCGAAGGACTCGATCACATGGCCGGCCGCATCCGGGCCGTTCTGGCCGTGCAGCAGCACCACGCGCGTGGAGGCCACGGTCAGGCCCAGGCGCATCAGTGTCGTGGCCAGGATGATGGTGGGAAAGATGGAAAAGTCCAGCGGCCGTTTGACCCCCACGGCCACCAGTACCACCACCAGCGACACCACGATGTTGAAGGTGAAGAAGATGTCCAGCGCCAGTGGCGGCAGCGGCAGCATGATCATGGCCAGCAAGGCCAGCAGAAACACGGGCACGGCCCACTGGTGGCGGGAAAGCGCCTGGCGCAGTTCGGTGAGGTACTTCATGGGGCGGGTTGGGGGTCGGACAGTTCGGCGGGTATATCCAGCTCGCGCGGTAGATCGGGACGGGCCGGGCGTCGGCCCTGGCGGAAAGCCTTGATCTGCAGCACGTAGTGCAGCACCTGGGCGACGCTTTGGTAGAGCGCCGAGGGGATTTGCTGGTTCACCTGGCTGGTGTGGTAAATGGCCCGCGCCAGCGGCGGCAGGCTCACCACCTCCACCTGGTGGCGGGTGGCAATGTCGCGGATGTAGAAGGCCATCTCGTCCACGCCCTTGGCGATGACATAGGGCGCCTCTGCGCGCTTCGAGTCGTAGCGCACGGCCACGGCGTAGTGCTCCGGGTTGACGATGACGGCATCGGCCTGGGGAACGGTGGCGCGCACGCTGCGCCGCGCCAGCTGCCGCTGGATCTGGCGAATGCGGCTCTTGACCTCGGGCCGGCCTTCGTTGCTCTTGTGCTCTTCCTTGACTTCCTGCTTGCTCATGCGCTGGCCGCGCAGAAAGAAAAAGCGCTGCATCGGCACGTCGATCAGGGCCAGGATGATGAAGATCACCACGATGGACATCACACCCGACAGAAACAGATGTATGCCCTCGCGCACCGCCAGATCCAGCGTCATTGACGGCAGTGCCGTGAAATGGCGCACATTGGCCTTGCAGTAGGCGTAGACCACGGCGGCCACGGCTGAGACCTTGATCACCGACATGACCAGGTCGCCGTAATGCTTGGCCTTGAAGAACTTGGACAGGTTCTGGTGGGGGCTCAGGCGGCTGAACTTGGGTTGCAGATTCTTGGCCGACAGCAGCCAGCCACCGGGCACCAGCGAGGCCACGGCCACCAGCAGCGGCGTGATGAACAGGGGCAGCAGCATCTGGGCGAACAGCCAGCCGGCATCGGCCCAGACCGCACCCACGATGTTGTTGAGGGCGCCGGGGCCCGAGGTGTCGTCGAGCCCGCGCTGGAACAGGGCGTGGAATTTGCGCAGATAGTCGGGCATGAAAAGCGCCGTCACCTGCAGCGTGGCCACCAGGCCCACGGCCGTGGCCAGATCGCGCGAGCGGGCCACCTGGCCTTCCTCGCGCGATTTGCGCAGCTTGTGGTCCGAGGCGTTTTCGGACTTGTCGCCAGCACTGTCGGCCATGATGTCAGCCCTTCATGAGCTGCGTCAGCATGTCGAGCGCGCGGCGCGTCATCTGCAGATAGTGCGCCGGGATGTGGCGCAGCATGAAGGCCAGCATGGCCAGGCCGAATAGTGTGACCACCGAAAAGCCCAACGCAAAAATATTGAGGCTGGGCGAGATGCGGGCCATGAAGCCAAAGCCCAATTGCACCAGCATGGCCGCAAAGATGATGGGCGTGGCCAGCAAAAAGGCCGCAGCAAATACCCAGCCCATGTTGTAGGCCACGGTTTGCAGCTGCAGGCGGCTCAGGCTCTGGCCCACGGGCCAGGCGTCGAAACTGGCGGCCAGAATGCCGGCCAGCAGCAGGTGCACGTCGAGGGCGAAAAACAGCAGCATGCCCATCAGCAGGGCCAGCACCGAGAGTGCGTCCGAGGAGCTGCCATGCACGGGGTCGTTGAGCATGGCCATGGCCAGGCTGGTCTGCGAAGCGCTCAGATAGCCAAAAATGCTGAGCGCCGTGGTGGCAAATTGCAGACCTATTCCCAGCACCGCGCCGATGGCGATCTGCTCCAGCGTCAGCGCCACGGCGCGCAGCGAAAACGCCTCCACCGCCGAGACATGGGGGGCGACGCTGGGCAGCATGACTACGGCCAGCACCATGGCGATGATGACGCGCACCCGCTGGGGCACGGTGGGGTCGCCAAAGATCGGGGCGAAGGACAGCAGCGCCATGGTGCGCACGAACGGCCACCACAGCGGCTGCAGCCATTGCAGCAGATACGGATAAAGGCCTTGCTCCATGTTCAGGCTCAGCCCAGCAGCGTGCTGGCGTATTGGAAAAAGCGCACGCAAAAATCCATGAGCTGGGTGACCAGCCAGCGCGCGCTCAGTGCCAAGGCCAGCAAGGTGACCATGAGGCGGGGTAGAAAGCTCAGCGTCTGCTCGTTGATCTGGGTGGCGGCCTGAAACAGGCTCACCAACAGGCCGACAAGCAGGCCTGGCACCACGAGCACGGCCACGATGACCAGCACCAGCTGGATGGCCTGCAGCATCAGGTCCACGGCGATGTCGGGCGTCATGCTGCTACAGCCCCTGGACGCTGGTGACCAGCGTGTTGACCGTGAGCGACCAGCCGTCCACCAGCACGAACAGCAAAATCTTGAAGGGCAGCGAAATCACGAGCGGCGACAGCATCATCATGCCCATGGCCATGAGCACCGACGAGACCACCAGGTCGATCACCAGAAACGGAATGAACAGGACGCAACCGATCATGAACGCGGTCTTGAGCTCGCTGAGCACAAAGGCCGCCACCTTGACGGTGAAGGCGTGGTCCTGCGGGCTGGCCACCGGGCCTTCCTTGGCCAGGGCGCTGACCTGCTTGAGTGCGGCCTCGTGGGTCTGGGCCAGCAAAAAGTCCGACATCGGCTTTTCGGCGCGACGCAGCGCTTCCATCAAGCCGATCTGGTCTTTTTCATAGGGCTCGAAGGCCTCGGTCCACAGGCGCTCGCCCACGGGGCGCATCACCAGCAGAGTGAGGATCAGCGCCACGCCGGTCAGCACGCGCGTGGGCAGACCCTGCTGCAGGCCAAGTGCGGAGCGCAGCAGAGCCAGCACGATGATGAAGCGCGTGAAGGTGGTCATCATCAAGGCCATCATGGGCAGCAGGCCCAGCAGCGTCATGAGGATGAAGATCTCGGTCTTGATCGACAGCTGTGTCACCCCGTGGCTTTGCTTGCTCTCCAGCAGGGGGATATTGGCGGCCTGGGCGTGGCTCACGCAAAGCCATAAACCGCTGACCAGACCCAAAAAAACGAGGGCGCGAAGCGCCCTGTGCATGTGTTGTTGCATGCTGGAAATCTGTGGATCAGTGGCTCAGTACAGGCAGATTGGCACTCAGCTCCAGGACCTTGAGTCCGTACGCTTCGCCGCAGACCACCACCTCGCCCTTGCCGATGGCCGAGCCATTGACCTTGATGGTCAGCGGCTCGCCCACCACGGTGTCCAGCGGCACCACGCTGTCGGGGCCCAGATCGGCCAGTTCCTGCAGGGTGATCCGGGCGGAGCCGGCTTCCAGCGTCAGCGTGACGGGGATGCGGTGCAAAAACGGCGACAGACGCTCGGGTTCGGCGGGGCTGAGCGCTGGCGCAGGGGTATCGGCGGCAGGGGCTTGTGCATTGCTGTCCAGCAGATCCTGCAGGTCCATATCGGTGTGGAGATCCATCGTGTTCATTCCAAAGTCTCAAAGGCCGTCAGGTGCAGCTTGCCCTGGTGTTCGGTCACGGTGGCCGCAAGCAGGGCTTCGCCATTGAGCAGCACCGTGGTGGCTCCCAGGGCAATCGGCAGCACGCTGCCGGTGCGCAGGGTCTGCACATCGGCGGTAGAGACGGTTTTTTCCAGCAGCCGTGCGGTCAACTGGATGTGCAGGGGCGCTGCCGGCTTTGGCGTTGCCGGGGTGGGCGTGGGGCGAGTGCGCCGCAGCTGCAACACCTGTTGCTCCAGCGCCTGACAGCAGGCTGTGTCCAGTGCGATGTTCAACGGCTGCCAGGCGCTGTCCGCGACCTGGATCTGGGCCTGCCATTGCCAGGTACTGGCCGTGATGAGGGGCTGAGTCGTTGCGGCCGGCATCAGCGTGGCCTGGGTGGCGTGGTGCACCGCATCGTGCAAGGCCGTGGCAATGCGCTGCTCGGTCGGGCTGGTGGGCTGGTCGTCGGACGTCGGGGTCATGTCGTCCTGCGTGAAGCCGTAGCGCGCAGCCATGTGTGCCTGCACGGTGGCGCGCGTCAGTGTGATCTGCGTCTGAGCTGGAGCCGCAGCGCGCAGCGGCGTGAAGTGAGCGTGTTCGATACGCATGGCTACCGGGCGATGGCCGGTTTGCTGCATCTGCGTTTCCACCTGGCGGGCGAGCAGCGCGGCCAACTGGTCGAAGGCTTGCACCGGTCGTCCCAGCATGACCGGGTCCAGGGTTTTTGCATTCTGCACAGTAGATATCTTCTTCGCTTGTTGTTTTGGTGGCAAGTCAGCGGGATTTTGCGCGAATCTCGGCAATTTCTCTATGAAGCCTGAATGAGTTGCTAAATCGATAAAATTTGTATCAATTGTGAATAGTATACTGTTCGTGCAACAACATCCCCCCGAAGGGCTGGCTCCAGTGGTAACCGCCGCGTCGGAGGAAATGGCTTGGGGAACGAACGATGAAGATCGAACCCTCCAGCCTTTTGATGCGCACCGCCGGTGCTTTTGCGGCCTTTGAGTCGCCACTTCCAAGCGCGATTGCGCCCGCTGCCGACAGCCCGGCCCCAGGGGGCGGATTTCTGCAGATGTTCGAGGGCGCGGTGCGCTCGGTGGACGCGCAAAACCAGGCTTCTTCGGAGCGGATGGCGGCCGTGGACGCGGGGCGTAGCGACGATTTGGTGGGGGCCATGCTGTCCAGTCAGGAGGCCAGCCTGTCGTTTTCCATGCTGATGCAAGTCCGCAACAAGGTCATGGGTGCGGTGGACGAAGTCGTCAAGCTGCAGGTGTAAGACAGGGAAACGTTCGTGCTGGATTCCATTAAAAACCGCTTCTCAGGTATGCCTGGTGCACAGCGGCTGCTCTCCTTTTCTTCACAGCCTGGCGCGATGCGCGTGGGCGTGCCCTTGCTGCTGGCTGCGGTCATCGCCACCGCGCTGGTGGTCATGCTGCTGTGGCAGGGCAGCAGCAATTACCGTCCTCTGTTCGGCGCTCGCGAGAATGTGCTGACCGCCGATGTGGTGGCGGCGCTGGAGGCGGAAGGCCTGAAATACCGCTTGCACCCGGAATCGGGCCAGGTGCTGGTAGCTGACAGCGATCTGGGCCGTGCCCGCATGCTGCTGGCCGCCAAGGGTGTGGCCGCCAAGCTGCCCGAGGGTCTGGAGCTGATGGATCGCAACGATCCTCTGGGCGTGAGCCAGTTCGTGCAGGACGTGCGTTTCCGCCGTGGCCTGGAGGGCGAGTTGGCACGCAGCATCGGCTCGCTGGATGCCGTGGCAGGCGCACGCGTGCATCTGTCGATTGCACGCTCTTCCTCATTCGTGGTGAATACCGGCGAAAAAAGCTCGGCATCGGTGGTGCTGCAACTCAAGCCCGGGCAACAGCTCAAGAACGAGCAGATCGCGGCCATCATCCATATGGTCTCCAGCAGCGTGGCCGGGCTCGACCCACAGCGCGTGGCGCTGACCGATCAGGCGGGCAACTTCCTATCGGCCCGCGTGGACCTGTCGGAGGGCTTTGATCCGCTGGCGCAGGACGGGCAGTCGGGCAAGATCAGTGCCGAGCTGCGCCAAAACGCGCAGGAGCTGCTATCGGCCGCCGTGGGTGCCGGTCACTACCGCGTGACGGTTACGGCCGACCTGAGCCAGGACCGAACCGAGGAATCCTACGAGAAGTACAACGGCGATCCCCGGGTGCTCAATGAGGCGACCCGGGAGGAAAACGACCGCGCCGGTGGTGTTGCCTTGGGTGTGCCGGGCTCGCTGAGCAACCGCCCGGTCAATGTGCAGGCCGATGCAGGCAAGGAAAGCAAGGAAGCCAACAACAATTTCCGTGCGGCGGTCTCGCGCAACTATGCCTACGACCGCAGCGTGATACAGGTCAAGCGCGGCAAGGGGCGCATCAACAAGCTGCATGTGGCGGTGATGCTCGACGATGCAGTGGCACCCAAGGCGGCCAAGGCATGGAGTGAAGCCGAACTGGCACGGGTTGAAAAGCTGCTGCGCGTGGGCCTGGGGGTGGATTCCGGGCGTGGCGACCAGATTGCAGTCTCCAGCATGCCGTTCACGGCACCCACGCCGCAGCCGGCCTGGTGGCAGGAGCCTGGCAACTGGTATGACTGGGTGGTGACGGCTCTGTGGGCAGCGGGCGGTGTCGCGCTGCTGGTGCTGCTGGCACGCCTGGTCAATGCCGTGCTGCGCGGCGCTGCGGCTACCAAGGTACCGCGCTCGGGCGAGGCGGTCGCCCTGGCCGGTGCGGCGGCGGGCGGTGCCTCCTTGCTGCCGGCGCCTGAACGTCAGCGTGCCGCCTCCGACATGTCCATGGTGCCGCTGCTGGAGAACGTGGATCTGCCACCCCAGGGTTCGGAAGTGGATGTGATGGTCGAGCATTTGCGCACCCTGGCGGCCAAGGAGCCGGAGCGTGTGGCGGAAGTGGTCAAACAATGGGTACAAAAACATGGCCAACCAGTTGGTGACTAGCGCTGAAGGCGCGGCAGGCGTGGCGTTGCTGGAGCCGCCGGCCCCGGAAAGTCTGGATCTGATCGAGCAGGCTGCCATCGTGCTGCTCAGCATGGGTGAGGAGCCTGCTGCCGGCGTGTTGCGTTGCCTGGAGCGCGAAGACCTGCTGGCCGTCACTCAGGTGATGTCCCGCCTCAGCGGTATCCGCGTGGATTCTGTGCGCCAGTCGCTGCAGCATTTCTTCGATGACTACCGCGAGCAAAGCGGTGTGCATGGTGCCTCGCGCAGCTTCTTGCAGCGCTCGCTGGCGCTGGCGTTGGGCGGCGACATCGCCGGCAGCGTGCTGGACAGCATTTACGGCGACGAGATCCGCCCCAAGATGGCACGGTTGCAATGGGCGGCGCCGGCCTGGCTGGCCGAGCGGCTGGCCCAGGAGCACCCGCGCATGCAAGCGGTGTTTCTGGCCTTTTTGCCGCCCAAGCTGGCCGGCGATGTGATCGAGCATCTGCCCGAGTCGGGCCGCGAGGCCCTGGTGCTCAACGTGGCCAAGCTCAAGGACGTGGATCGAGATCTGCTGGTGCAACTGGAAATGCTGACCGAGCAGTATCTGGCCGAGTTCGGCACGCAAAGCGTGTCCATGGAGGGCGTGAAGCAGGCGGCGGAAATTCTCAACCGTATTCCAGGCAACAAGCAGGAGCTGGTGGCGCGACTGCGGGCCCGCGATCCGGAAATCGCCTCCGCGATCGAAACCGAGATGTATGACTTCTTCGTGCTCTCGACCCAGTCCGAGACCACGCTGACCCAGATCATCGAAGCCGTGCCGGCCGAGTTGTGGGCGCTGGCGCTCAAGGGCGCCGAGCCTGCGGTGCGCAAGGCCGTGCTGGGCGCCATGCCACGCCGCCAGGCGCAGAGCTTTGAAGACCAGATGCGCCGCAGCGGCCCCGTGCCTCTGAGCCGTGTGGAGCAGGCGCGGCGCGAGATCATGGACCTGGTCAAGGCCATGGTTGACGCGGGTGAGCTGGAGATTCAGTTGTTCGCCGAAGCGGTGGTGGAGTGAGCGTGCTTTACCGTCCCTATCATTTTCCGCCCTTGGACCTGGTGCAGGCCGACCGCGCACAGCAGGGCGCAGACGGCAGCGCCGCTGGCGATGCCGTGGGGCCGGAGGATGCCCGGGCCTTGGCTCAGGCCTATGAACAGGCGGTGCAGCGCGGTCACGCGCAGGGCTTTACTCAGGGGCAGGCTGAGGGCGAGCGCGCCGGCTATGAGGCCGGGCTGCAAACCGGCGTTCAGGCAGGTCGCGCCGAGGCCCTGCAGGGCGCGCGTGACGAGCTGCAGAGCCTGGGCGCGCCGGTGACGGAGCTGAAGCAGCAGCTGCAGCTGTTGCATGCCGACTGGGAGGCCAGTCTGCGCAAGGATTTGATCGACCTGGTCGAGCGGGTGGCGCGCCAGGTGGTGCGCTGCGAGCTGACGCTGCAGCCGGCGCAGATTCTGGCGCTGGTCGAGGAAACCCTGCAGGGCATGCCCCAGCGCACGGGCGAGGTCCAGGTCTACCTGAACCCGGTCGATCTGCAGCGCATCCAGGAGCTGGACAGCACGCGCGTGCCCGACTGGAAGCTGCAGGCCGACAGCACTCTCGATGCCGGCGAATGCCGTTTGCGCGTGGGAGAAGCCGAGGTCGATGCCGGCTGCAAGCAGCGTCTGGGTGCCTGTATGGAACAGGTGCGTGAGCAGCTGCAGCCAGCGGAGGCCTTGTGACCACGGGCATGGCGGCAGGCAGCAGCATCGGACTGGCGCAGTCGCTGCGCAGCGTTCAGCTCGACGATGTGCCGGTGGCGCAGCCGGCGGCACGCGTGCATGCGGCCACCGGATTGCTGCTGGAGTGCACGGGTGCGGCCCTGCCGCTGGCTGCCCGTTGCCAGATCGAATGGCAGGCTGGCGCATGGTTGCCGGCCCAGGTCGTGGGCTTTCGCGGCGCCGTCTCCTATCTGATGCCGCTCAAGCCGGTCACCGGCCTGGCAACCGGGGCGCGCGTGACGCTGGATTCCGAACGCCAGCAGCCGGGCATCGGCATGGGCTGGCTGGGGCGGGTCATCAACGGCCTGGCGGAGCCGCTGGACGGGCTGGGGCGGTTGACTGGGGACGGTCTGCTGCCTGCGCAACCGCCCAGGGTCAATCCGCTCAAAAAGCGCCCGATCGAGCAGGCGCTCGATGTGGGCGTGCGTTGTATCAACGGCCTGCTGACGCTGGGGCGTGGCCAGCGCGTGGGCCTGTTCGCCGGCAGCGGCGTGGGCAAGAGCGTGCTGCTGGGCATGATTACGCGCCACACCGAGGCCGATGTGATCGTGGTGGGCCTGATCGGTGAACGGGGCCGCGAAGTGCGCGAGTTCATTGAGCATTCCCTGGGGCCGGAGGGCATGCGCCGCGCCATCGTGGTGGTGGCGCCGGCAGACGAGCCGGCGCTGATGCGCATGATGGCGGCCGAGCTGTGCCACACGATTGCCGCGCATTTCCGCGATCAAGGCCTGAATGTGTTGCTGCTGCTCGACTCCCTGACCCGTTATGCCATGGCGCGGCGCGAAATTGCGCTGGCCCTGGGCGAGCCTCCGGCCACGCGCGGTTATCCGCCGTCGGTGTTCAGCATGCTGCCGCAGCTGGTGGAGAGCGCCGGCAACGGCGAGCGCGGCGAGGGCAGCATGACGGCCATCTACACCGTGCTGGCCGAAGGAGATGACCAGCAAGACCCGATCGCCGATACGGCGCGGGCCATTCTGGATGGCCATATCGTGTTGCGGCGCGAGCTGGCAGAGCGCGGACATTACCCGGCCGTGGATGTGGGGGCCTCAATCAGCCGCTGCATGCCGCTGGTGGTTTCCGAAGCCCATCTGCAGGCCGCGCGCCAGGCCAAGGAGCTGCAGGCCCGTTATGCCCAGGTGCGCGAGCTGATCCCCATGGGGGCCTATGTGCCCGGCGCCGATGCGCGCACCGACCGGGCCGTGCAGCGCTGGCCACAGCTGGAGGCATTCTTGCGCCAGGGCACGGCAGAGGCTGCTCCTTTTGCCGCCTGTGTGGCCCAGCTGGGTGAGGTGCTGGCATGAGTTTGCCCGTAGTGGCCCTGGCGCAATATGTGGAAGTCCTGGATCAGCGCGCCCAGCAGTCCATGGCCGAGGCCGCTCGGGCTCGGGCGCTGCTGGTCAAGACCCAATCCCAGCTGGAGCGCCTGCACAGCATGGCGCACAGCGCCGGGGTGAAGAAATTGCATGGGAATGTCGCCTTGTATGCGAATGCAGCAGGTTTCCGTTCGGGGTTGATGGACATGGCCGGGCAATGCAAGGACGTCTGTGGCGTTCAGCAGCTCGAATATGCCCAGGCCAGTGCGCACATGCAGGCCGCCTTGCGCCAGCACGACAGCATGCAGTCGGTGCTGGAGCGGGCGCGCGCCGACATGGCGCAGCTGGCGCAGCGCAAGGCGCAGAACGCCATGGATGAACTGGCTGGTCAGGCCTGGCAGCGCCAGGCCCGTCAGCAGGCCGCCGGAAACCGCTAGCACTGTCCATTCGCGAACGCATACAAGGGGAACACAGTGGCTACCTACGATCCGGTTACAACCGCCAAGGCTTTGGCTGAAAGCTACGTCCACGCCCGCCAGGCGCAGGTGGATACCAGCACCAAGAAGACGCAGAGCAAAACCACGGCGCTGACATCGCTGCAATCGGCGCTGTCGGGCTTCTCCACAGCGTTGAGCAGCCTGTCCGGCAAGGGCAGCGTGATCGCTCAGACGGCGGCGGTGTCGCTCAGCAGCGCCGCAGCGGCGACAGTGTCCAGTGCCGCTGCGCCAGGCAATTACACCTTTGGCGTGAGTAAGCTGGCCACGGCCCAGCAGACGCTCTACAGCATGCAGGATCTGGGTCTGGCGCCCGATACAGACTATCCCAAGGACGCGACCATGGTGGTATCCGCCGTGGGCGGTGCAGGCTATGTTCAGGTAGACCTGGATAAGGCCGATGAAAACGGCGACGGCAAGCTGTCGGTGACCGAAATCGCCCGTGCCTTGAACCAGGCCAGTGCAGGCAAGATCACGGCGTCGATGGTGACGCAGGGCGGCGAGCAAAAGCTGATGCTGACCAGCACCGAGACCGGTGAAGCGAATGCTTTTGAGTTGAAGATGCAGAAAAAGGATGGTAGCGCAGTGGCCTTGGTCGCAGGCCAGAAGCTGTCCGAGGCCCAGGATGCGGTCTTCACATTGGGTGCAGGCACCGGAGTGGAAATCCGCCAAGCCTCCAATACCTACACCGGCATCGAAGGCCTGACGCTGGAATTCAAGGAGGTGACGACCTCGCCCTTCACCGTCACCGTCGCCAAGGACGAGGCCGCGACCAAGGCCAATATGCAGGGCTTCATCGATGCCTACAACAGCCTCGTCAAGGCCATCGACAAGCTGACGGCGGCGGGCTCCGCAGAAGGCAGTGTGGCGGCTGGGGCCCTTAATGGGGACTCCGGCGTGCGCGGTCTGCGCAACCAGCTCAACAGCCTGCTGCGCAGCACTGTGAACGGCGTCAGTCTGACGGACTTCGGCATCTCCGCACAGCGCGACGGAACGATCGCGCTGGACTCTGACCGGTTCGCCAAGAAGGTGGCAGCCAATCCCGATGCGCTGACCAGCCTGTTGGGCAAGACCGACACTCTGGAGTACAAGCGCACCGGCGTGCTGGGCAGCCTGCAGACCTATGTGGGCAGCTGGACCAATAGCTCCACCGGTTATCTGAAAACTCGTCAGGACGGCTTGCAAAAGCAGTTGACGCAGTACACCAAAGACCAGTCGACCATCGAGCGGCTGTATGCACAGGCATATCAGCGCTATCTGACGCAATTTACGACCCTGGCGAATCTGGAAGCCACGATGAGCAATACCTCGAACTATCTGAGCTCGATGTTCGCGCCGTCGTCCAAGAGCTAGCCGGGCGCAGGACCCATAACCCAAGACCCATGAACGACAACCTTTGGAACGACGGATACGGCGACTATCGCGCCGCCAATACGGTGGCACAGACCGCCCAGGCATCTCCGGTGGAGCTGGTGCTGATGCTGGTGGACGGCCTGCTCGAAGAGATGGCGCGCCTGCGCATGCATATCGCCCAGCAGCGCTTTGAGGAAAAGGCGCGCTCGATTGCCAAGTGCGCCGACATCCTGACCGGGCTGGGCAGCGCGCTGGAGGCCGAAGCCGGCAATGAAGTCGTGGAGAACCTCTCGCGCCTGTACGACTTCTGCGCCCAGCGCCTGAATCAGGCGGGTTTCGACATGGATGTCGCCAAGGTGGATGAGGTCCATGGCATCGTGCAGACGCTGCGCTCCGGCTGGCAAGGGATGGCGGATGCCCGTCTCTGATCGAGAGCGTTTGCTGGCGCTGGCCCGGCAACTGCAGGTGGTGAGTGCGGCTAAGGACTGGGAGTGCCTGGCGCAACTGGACCGGTTGGCGGCCGACTGGGCGAGCCGGTCGCCGGCCCTGTTGCCCGCAGATGAGGAAATGCGCGTGGCATGGCAGGAGCTTGCCGCAGCTCACGCTGCCGCCCATGCGGCCTGCAAGCAGGCATTGCACGAAGCCGGGGTGCGCCTGCGCGATCTACAGCATCACAACGAAGCCCATAAAGCCTATGCCTGGCAGGAGCAATTTTCATGAATGCCATGCCGACGATCTCCGTGCCTGCATCCTCTGCGGCCCTTGCCGCCGCAGCCGGTGTGACTGGCACACCCGCCATCGCCAGCAATGGGCTGGAGCAGTCCAGTGCATTGCCGGCCGTACCACCGCCCGTCATGTTCGCTGAGCTGGCCGGTTTTTTGGGTGCGGCCGCGCTGTCGGCTCAGATCGGCGCCCCGCCGGAGGCCGCCGATGGCGAGCAGACGGATCCCTCCGCCCAGGAGTCGACAGATCTTGCAGCGGCAGATGCTCTGCCTCTGCTGGCTAGCTTTGCGCCGACCTGGCAGTCCGAGGTGCAGGCCCATATCGGCTCGGTGTCTACCGGGTCCAGCGCAGCGCAGAAGCCATCCTTCAGCGTGGCTGTCGCCGCGCTCAGTCCGGCAGCGGTCCAGGCACAACGTGATGGCAAAGAGTCTGTGGTGGCGACCAAGCTCGCCGAGCAGGCGCCGACGCATGCTGCCGCTGCGGCGCGTCTGGTGACCGCGCTGGCCGCAGAGGGCGGGACCTTGCCCGCTGCTGCACCCCAAGGTGCAGAAGCGGTGGCGCTGCAGTCGCCAGCGTTGTCAGCTGCAGAGCCTGTGGCTTCGGTGACCTCTGCTGCACGCACGACAGCGGCAGCCACGCCCAGTACCGCGCGGGCCGCGCAGCCGCTGATGCAGGCCTTGTCGCAGCGCATTCAGCTGCAACAGGCTCAAGGTGTGGATGTGGCCACGGTGCGGCTGGATCCGCCGCAATGGGGCAGCGTGGAGCTGCGTATCCAGCACGATGCAGGCGGGGTGCAGGTGTTCATTCAGGCCTCTCACGCCGAGGTGGGCCGCCAGCTGGCAGGTCTGGCCGAAGGCTTGCGCCAGGAGCTGCAGGCGCGCAGCAGCGGCGAAGCCAGCGTGGTCGTGGCCCAGGGGCGGCACAGCGGCGGTGCCGCAGGTCAGGGCGGAGGCGCCCGTGACGAGGCCCTGCCCTGGCCGGCGGCCGCGGAAGACGATGTGATCGGCCAGGCCCTGCAGGTCTGGCAGCAGCAGGCATAAAGGCCTGGGTGCAGATAAAGGCTGAAGGACTATGAAAAAAGTAGTGATAGGAGTCGTGGTTGCCGTCTTGCTGTGCCTGGGCGCTGCAGGCGGCGTCTGGTGGTGGGGGCAGAAGCAGGCGGCGGCGGTTGCGGAGCCGGCAGAGGTCAGCGGCCCGAGTCTGGACCCGCGCCATGCCAGCTATGTGTCCTTGGACAAGATCGTGGTCATGCTCAAGACCGACCTGGGCGAGCGCATGGGCAACAGCTATATGTCGCTGGACCTGGTGCTGCGCACCGACAAGTCACACGAAAAAGCCCTGAAGGCGGAGCTGCCCATGCTCAAGGGAGTTGCCGTGCGCACGCTGTCCCAGGTGGAGCTGATGCAGGCCAGGGGCATGAGCATTGATCAGTGGACCGAGCTGCTGAGTGCCGATCTGGTTGCGGCCTATGCCAGTCATCCTGACCTGCGCTTGTTCGACAAGGTCATGGTCTCGCGCCTGATCATCGAGTAAGTCGGGACGCCCATCCTATGCTGCAGCACGAATGCGCAAGCTATGGCGATGCCTCCGCTTTGGCCGGGTATGCGTGGACGCAGGCCGGCGCTGCCTATGGCACGGTGCAGGTGACGCCGCAGCAGGAGCAGGATGTGCTGCAGGCCTACCTGCCCATGGTCAAGCGCGTGGTGCGCCAGCTGGCCTCCCAGGCCATGGATGTCATGGACCAGAGCGACATGACTCAGGTGGGGTTGATGGGGCTGCTCGAAGCCCTGCGCCGCTACGGCTCGGTGGACGAGGCGTTTGCAGGCTATGCCCGCCAGCGCGTGCGCGGCGCCATTCTCGATGAACTGCGCCGCCAGGATTGGCGTCCACGAACCGTTCGTCAGAGCGCGCACAAGGCGCGCGATGCCGTGCGGGTGTTGCGTCGCCAGCTCGGCGCTGAACCTACGCCGCTGCAGATTCAGCAGGCTCTGGGCATGGATGATGAGGCCTATCTGGCCTACGAGCAGGCTGAATCGGCCGAAGCCATGGCCAGCCTGGACGAGCTGGTGGGCCAGGGCATGGACATGGCCAGCTCGGCTGCCGATCCGCAGCACGCCGTGCTGCAGCGCCACCTGCTGGAACAGGTGCTGGCGCAACTGAACGAGCGCGAGCAGCGCGTCATTCAGCTGTACTACGAATACGACCTCAATCTCAAGGAAATTGCAGCGGTGCTGGAGTTGTCCGAGGCCCGGGTCTGTCAGATCAACAAGGAAGCGCTGCGCAAGATGCGCGCCGCGCTCGAGGTGGCCTGAGCCACCTGCCGCTACCAAGGGAAATACAGAGCATGTTGCAACTACTGGGCATCTTCATTGTGCTGGCCACCATCTTTGGCGGATTCCTGCTCAGCGGCGGCAAGCTGGCAGTGATCTGGGAGCCTATGGAGCTGATGATCATTGCCGGTGCCGGCCTCGGAGCCCTGGTGCTGGGCAACCCCAAGCATATTCTGGCCGAGCTTTGGCTGCAGCTGCGCCAGGTGCTGTCGCGCACCAAGCAGACCGTGGAGTTCCAGCGCCAGTTGCTGCTGCTGATGTATGAGCTGCTGCTCACGGCAGCCAATGGCCTCAAGGCACTCGATGCCCATGTGGAAAAGCCGGCCGAAAGTACCCTCTTTCAGCGCTATCCCCTGGTGCTGGAAGACACCAAACTGCTGCATTTCATCGTGGACAACTTCCGTCTGATGGCCATGGGCAAGATCAGCAGCCATGAGCTCGAAGGCGTGCTGGACCAGGAGCTGGAGGCCATTCACGAAGAGCTGCTGCAACCGGCCAAGTCGCTGGGCAAGATCGCCGAAGCCATGCCTGGCTTCGGCATTCTGGCGGCGGTGCTGGGCATTGTGATGGCCATGAGCTATGTGGCCGATGGCGCCACGGCCGGTGAGATCGCCGTCAAGGTGGGCGCAGCCATGGTCGGCACCTTTATCGGCATTTTCCTCTGCTATGGCGTGCTGGACCCGCTGTGCAACTTCATGAAGCAGCGCGTGATGGAGCATCTGTCGGCCATGGAGTGCGTCAAGGTGGTGCTGGTCGCCCATGTGGCGGGCAAGCCGCCTTTGCTGGCCATCGACGCGGGCCGCCGCCTGGTGCCCTTGAACAGCAAGCCCGGCTTTGCGCTGCTGGAGACCTGGATCAACGACATGAACAGTCGCGACAGCGGAGCGGCTCGTGGCTAAGCGGCCCGGACAGGAGCATGGCGAGGTCGTCGTCAAAAAAGGCGGCGGCAAGCACCAGCACGACGAACATGGCGGCGCCTGGAAAGTCGCGTTCGCAGATTTCTGTCTGGCGCTGATGTGCCTGTTTCTGGTGATGTGGGTACTTGCGGCGCGCGACAAGGAAGAGCTGCAGATGGCCATGGCCGGTGGTGGCGCGCAGAAGATGAGCTACGAGGGTCAGGGCGAACGCATGATCGGCGAGTACCAGCCCGGCGAGCTGATCCCGCGCCAGCCCGTGACCGAAAGAGTCCAGGAGCGCTCGGGTGGTCAGGTGGAGGTGAAGAAGCTGCTGGAGTCGCCCGAAGAACTCGCTGCGCTTTCGAAGCGTGTACGCGAAGTGGGCTCGCTGGTGGGATTGGGCGAGAACCTGGCCATGCTGGTCACGGCCGAAGGCCTGCGCATCATGGTGCACGACACCGAAAAATCCGGCATGTTCAAGCTTGGCAGTGCCGAGCCCACGCCACAATTCATCAGCCTGCTGCGCCGCATCGGTCCCATGTTCCGCGAGATCGACAACCAGCTGGTGATCGCCGGGCACACCGATGCCCTGCAGTTCAGCAGCCACAACGCGTTTGCGGCCTCCAACTGGACGCTGTCCATGCAGCGTGCCCTGGCCGCGCGCGCCCATATGCTGGTGGGCGGGATGCCCGAGCGCAGCGTGCTGCAAGTCATAGGGATGGCCGAAGTGGCGCCGCTGGACGCAGAGCACCCCCAAGCTCCGGTGAACCGCCGCGTGGAGCTGCTCGTCACCACCCGGGCCCATGCTCGCAGCATCTATCAGACCTTTGGCAAGCTGCCGGCGAGCGAGCCGCTGACGCGTGAGCTCGAGAGCACACCGGCCGATACCCCCATGCTGGAGACGCTGCGTAATCTACTGCTGCAGCCCGTGAAGGCTAACGCGCAGAGCGCGCCATAAAACTGTCATCATGCAAAGCAGCAAACTCAGAGGCTCGAGAATGAAACTCTCCCCCATGACACCGGCGGCCGGTGCAGCGGCCGTGCAGGGCGATACGGTGCAGGGCGCGGCCGCCCCTTTGCCCGCGGCGGCTGCCGTGGCTGCTCCCGAAGTGCAGCTGGGCGGCCAGGCCGCGCGCATGCAGCGCGCACAGGCCGCATTGGCCGCCATGCCTGAGGTGGATGCAGCCAGAGTGGCCGAAATCAAGGATGCACTGGCACGCGGCGACATCAGCTTCAATCCCGGAAAGCTGGCGCAGCTGATTGCGCGCCACCACGGAGGCCAGGCATGAGCATGCAGTCCGAAGCGGGCTCCGGTTTGACGGAGCGCCAGCGCTGGGCCGACATCGCCCGAGGTATGCAGCAGGACCTGGCCGCCTATGCCGGATTGCGTGACCTGCTGCAGACCCAGTTCCACGCAGCGTTGCGGCATGACGCGGCTGCCATGGAAGAAGTGGCACGGCAGATTGCGGCCCAGGTGCAGCAGCTGGACGGTACGCGCCAGCAGCGTAGCTTGCATGCCCGGGCTCTGTTGCCCGCCGGCGCGGCGCTGTCGATGACGGCGCTGTTTTCCCTGCTGCAACCGTCTTTGCAGCAGCAGCTGCAGGCGCTATGGGCGCAGTTGCAGGCGCGGGTGCAGGAGTGCAAGGCCTGCAATCTGCGCAATTGCCAACTCATCATGGAGCAGGCCGAGGTGATGCGCGGCGTGATTGCGGGCAGCAGCCAGCCGGATATCTATGTTCCATTCTGAGCGCATGACGCAGCCGGGTCTGCCGGCGCTGCCCGCCTTCCCGCAGTCGCCAGCCGTGGCTGCTGCGTCCATGGGCGGCGTGCCAGGAATGCCTCAGGCTCCGGGCGCTGCGGTTTACACCCCGCTGGGCCAGGATGTGCAGCGCGAGGTGCAGCAGTTCATCAACCAGGGCGGTGGCGCTGCCAGTGCCCTGGCCTCTCCCCAGGCCAGCTGGCTGGCGCTGCAGGCCGCGCGCCAGGCTGCACGCAAGGATGGCCCCGAGCGCTCGAGCGCCGTCGGAGGCGCGCAGGACGCGCAGCCCGGCCCGCCTCTGCGCGCGGAGCAGTTGGCATTTCTGGAGCGCATTGGCCCCTGGGCTCGCCAGGCGGCGCAACGTCTGGGAGTGTCGCCGCGTTCGGTGATGGCGCATGCCGCGCTGGAGAGTGGCTGGGGCCAGCGCCCGGTGCGCGATGCACAGGGGCGGGACAGCCTGAACCTGTTCGGCATCAAGGCCCTGAGCGGCTGGCAGGGCGAGCGCGTTCAGGCGCAGACCACCGAATACGAAAACGGCCAGGCTGTGTCGCAGTCCCAGCCGTTTCGGCAGTACGCCGATCTCGACGCCACCTTTTCCGACTATGTGCGCCTGCTGGCCCACAGCCCGCGCTATGAGGCGGCGCTGCGCTCGGGTGACGATGTGCAGGCCTTTGCCGGTGCGCTGGCCCAGGGCGGCTACGCCACCGACCCGCAGTATGCGCAAAAGCTGGTGCGCATCAGTCGCCAGATTCCGCAGTGACCTGAACGCCGCCGTTGGGCGCCTGGCTGCCCGCCAGCAGCACCCCGGGGGCAATCAGCGTACCTTTGACGGGGCGGCCGCTACGGGCGTTGCGCACCACCGCCGTCTCGCCGAGCTTGCCGCTGGCGGTGGCAATGCCGGCCACGCTGACCTGCACGCCATCGTCCTGGGCGCGAATTTCCACTTTGTCGCCTCTGCGCACTACCACCGGTCGCGCTATGTCGCGTGGCTCAAGCATCTGGCCGGTCCGGCCGTCGGCGCGCAGCTGCACGCCCAGCAGGGCGGACTCGGGCAGCAGCGCCTCCAGCTGGGTCAGCTCGCGTAGCTGCAGCTGCAAATCCTCGGCGCGCAGGGCCCGTCCGGCCGGCACATCGGTGCGCAGCGTCCACACCGGTGCGCGGGCCTGTACCTGCGCCACCACGCTGCCGCGCTGGCTTTCGCAGCTCAGCGGCACGGTCACCCGGGCCAGATACCGAAGGTTGAGTGGGCCCATTTCCCAGCCGCCGGGGCAGGGCTGGTGTGCCGCGCCGCGTGCTGCGCCGAACCCTATCTGCACCTGGGCGCCCTCGCGCTGTGCTGCGGGCAGGGCCTGCAACAAGGCCGCATGCACCTGCCGATAGACCGCGCTGCGCACGGCCTCGGGCAGCTCTGGCGGTGGCGTGGCGGGCGCCGCAGCCAGGGCCGGGGTGCCGGCCAGCAGAAAGGCGGCGCAGGCCGTGATCATGGTTTTTTCAATTGCAAACAAGATATTTAATTTGCTATTTTTATAAAAGCTGCAAACCTATTTACTGAAAGTGTGTAAGTGCAAACATCTCGATTATTTACGCTGAAAATCATACGACTGGCACACATTTTGCTGAAACAAGAGCATCTTTCATATGTTTATCAATGTTTTAAAGAGATTTTTATATTGAAATCAATCTATAGAAGGAGGGTTTTGCTATGAAAAAAATCAAATTCAACAGTTGTGTATCAGATTGCATTGAAAAGTAGCACTCTGAAACATTCGCATAGTATGATTTAAAGAGCGCAAGAAATATCTCTTGCGCAAATATCGTAACCACTGGGTCGCGTCGCCTGCAGGGGCGCGGCTTCGCGAAATGGCACTGAATTTCGACTCCGCGCTCTCCGTGCATGCGCAGGCGCTGCGCGTGCGCTCGGAGCGCACGCAATGGCTGGCCTCCAATCTGGCCAACGCCAGCACGCCGGGCTACCAGGCCCGTGACATTGACTTTGCGGCCACCATGGCCCGCACCGCCGACACGGCCGGCCAAGCCGGGCTGGGTTGGGGCGGCGATGGGGATGCGCTCTTTCGCATACCCAACCACCCCGCGCAGGACGGCAACACCGTGGAAGTGGGCGTGGAGCAGGCGCTGTTCTCGCAGAACACCTCCGACTTTCAGACCAGCCTGACGTTCTTGAACATGAAGCTGCGCGGGCTGCATTCCGCCATCAAAGGGGAATAGGCATGGGATTTCGTGAAATTGCTCAGATCGCAGGCTCGGCCATGACGGCCCAGAGCACGCGCCTGAACACCGTGGCCAGCAATCTGGCCAATGCCGGGGCGGCGGCCTCGTCGGACACAGAGGCCTACAAGGCACGCAAGCCGGTGTTCGCCGCCGTGATGGGCCAGAGCACGCTGGACAGCTACGCCGCGCGCGTCCAGGTGCTTGATGTGCTGGAGAGCACCGAGCCCGTGCGCAAGGTGCACGAGCCCGAGAACCCGGTGGCCGATGAAGCGGGCTTTGTCTATTACTCGAACGTGAACACGGTGGCCGAGATGACGGACATGATGTCCGCGTCGCGCGCCTTTGAAAGCAATGTGGAAGTGCTGGGCCGTGTGCGCTCCATGCAGGAGTCCTTGTTGCGCCTGGGAGAGCAAGCATGAGTCTGATCAACGCAACCACTGACACCGGCACCAAGGCCGGCAATGCGCCGGATGCCATCACCCAGGCCCTGGGCGGCACGGAACTTGGCCAGATGTTCACCAAGCTGCTGGTGGCGCAGGTGCAATACCAGGACCCTCTGGAGCCCGCAGATTCGAGCACCTTCATCACCCAGCTCACGCAGCTGAGCCAGACCGAATCGCTGCAGTCGCTGCAGTCGCAACTGAGCATGCAGTCCTCGATTCTGGACAGCCTGCAGACCTTGCAACTGGGCAGCCAGGTGGGCTCTACCGTGATGGTCTCGGCCAAGAGCCTGCAGCTGGGTGAAGCCCCCGTGAAGGCGGCGGTGAACCTGCCGGCCACGGCCGATTTGAGGCTGGAGCTGACCGGCGCCAACGGCAAGGTGACCACGGTGAGCCTCGGCTCGCGCGCCGTGGGCGATGCCGATTTTTCCATCGACCCCGCAGCGCTGGGTCTGCCGCCTGGGCGCTACGACATCGCTGTCAAGGATGCAGGCGGCACCAGCTACCCCGTGGAGGTGGCCGGCATCCTGCAGGCCGTGCGCCTGACGGCGGCCGGCGCTGTGGCCTTGCAGGTTGAGGGGCTGGGCGATGTCTCGCCAGCCAGCATCACGCGTTTTGTGGGTCAGCAGGCCTGAGTGCCCTGACGTTCTCTTTCTTCATTCACCAGGCCTGAATTCATGAGCTACCAGATTGCCCTGTCGGCGCTGCAAGCGATCAACTCCCAGCTCGACACGATTTCCCAGAACATTGCCAACACCGGCACCACGGGCTACAAGTCGAGCCGAACCAATTTCTCGGCCATGTACTCGAGCTCGGCGCCCAACGGCGTGCGCGCATCGTCCACGACCCAGACCCTGGACATGTCCGGCGGCCTGCTGAGCACGGGCCGCAACCTGGACGTGGCCATCGCCGGCAAGGGCTACTTCATGGTCAAGGACAGCACCGGGGTGACGAACTACACCCGCGTGGGCGTGTTCGATGTGGACAAGCAAGGCTATGTGGTGGATCACATGGGCCGCCAGGTGCAGGGTTATGCCCAGCAGCTCGGCAGCACCACGCTGGGCGCTTTGGGCGAGCTCAAGGTGCCTACGGGTCAGATTCCGGCCAAGGCCAGCAGCTCGGTGGACTTTGTCGGCAATCTGTCGGCGGACTGGGTCGCCCCCGCCGTGGCTTTTGATCCCAAGGACTCAAGCAGCTACAACAGCTCCACCGTCTCGGTGGTCTATGACTCGCTGGGCCGCCAGCACACGGTCACCCAGTATTTCGTCAAGACGGCGAACAACGAGGTGAAGGTGCACTATCAGAATGAAAACAATGCCGTGGGCACCAGCACGCTACGCTTCACCAGCGCAGGCCAGCTGGATATGACGGCTCCGCCAGCGGGGTCGGTAATCAACCCCGTGGCTCTGGCCCCGGCCGGTGCCAATCCCCTGTCGGTGGCCTTCAACTACGCCGGCACCACCCAGTTTGCCGGCGATACCGCCACCACCACCAATGCCTCGGACGGTTACGCCTCGGGCACCATGGTAAATGTGCTGGTCGCGGCCGATGGCTCGGTCAACGCGCAGTACAGCAACGGCATGGTGCAAAGTGTGGGCAAGATCGCGCTGGCCACGTTTGCCAGCGAAAGCGGTCTGGCCAATGTGGATGGCACCAGCTGGCAGGCCACGGCCAAATCCGGCACGGCCTTGATCGGTACGCCGGGTACGGGCCAGCTGGGCGAGCTGGCCAGCCAGCAGCTGGAGCAGTCGAATGTGGAAGTGGCCAACGAGCTGGTGGGTCTGATGGGCGCCCAGCGCAACTATCAGGCCAACACCAAGGTGATCAGCACGCAGAACGAAATCATGCAGTCGCTGATGCAGGTGCTATAAGGCGAGTGAGGTCATGGACAAGTTGATCTTTACTGTCATGACGGGCGCGGAGCGGGCGTTTCACGCCCAGCAGGTGCACGCCAACAATCTGGCCAATGCCGATACTGCGGGCTTTCGTGCCGACTACGAGGTCGCAGGCAGCCAGGTCGTGCCCGGCTATGGCTTTGACAGCCGTCACCAGAGCAAGGCTGCCACTGATGTGGTGGCGTTGCGCGAGGGCACGGTGCGTGAGACAGGGCGCGATCTGGATATCGCCGTGTTGGGCCAGGGTCTGATTGCCGTGGCCGACGGTGAGGGCGAGGCCTACACCCGCGCCGGTGCCATGCTGGTGGATGCTGAAGGCAATCTCTCCATCAACGGCCGCCCAGTGCTGGGCGACGGCGGCCCGGTTGTGCTGCCGCCGTTTCGCGCGGTGTCGGTGACGGCCGACGGCACGCTGTCGGTGTTGCCGGAAAACGGCACCGAGATGCAGGACGTCAACCGCCTGAAACTGGTGGATGGCACCCAGCCCATGATCAAGAACACCTCTGGCTTGCTGGTGGCGCGCGACGGCCAGGCCTTGCCGGCCAGCGAGACCGTGCGCGTGCGCGGCGGAGCGCTCGAATCGTCGAACGTGCGAGCGGTGGAGGAAATGGTGGCCGTGATGGATATCAGCCGCCAGTTCGAAATCCAGATGAAGCTCTACCAGGCCGCAGACGGCATGGCCGAGGCCGGCAACCGCCTGCTGCGCGGTTAAGACAATGCACGCCACCCCCGGCGGG
Source organism: Comamonas testosteroni ATCC 11996 (assembly GCF_000241525.1). GTDB lineage: Bacteria > Pseudomonadota > Gammaproteobacteria > Burkholderiales > Burkholderiaceae_C > Comamonas > Comamonas testosteroni. Next base: position 41,888 of record NZ_AHIL01000063.1, on the reverse strand, counting down.
TGGCACCGAACTCCAGGAAAAGACCAAACCATGAATCCCGCTTTGCTCGTCAGCAAGACCGGCCTGCAGGCCCAGGAGGCCAAGCTGCAGGTGATCGCGCACAACCTGGCCAACGTGAATACCGTGGGCTTCAAGCGCAACAGTGCTGCTTTTGAGGATCAGTTCTACGAAGTCGCGCGCCGCCCCGGCAGCAACAGTCAGGGCGACAACCGCGTGCCTGCCGGCGTGCAGCTGGGTACCGGCGTGCGCCTGGTGTCCACGCACAAGCAGTTCACCGACGGCAGCATGCAAAACACCAGCCAGCAGCTGGATGTGGCCATCGTGGGCAACGGATTTCTGCAGGTGCTGTTGTCGAATGGCGAAACCGCCTATACCCGAGCCGGTCAGCTGCAGGTGGACAATGAAGGTCGCCTCGTCAATGCCAATGGCCTGGTGGTGCAGCCGGAGATCACTTTCCCGGCAGAGACCAAATCCGTGAGCATCAGCGCCACGGGCCGGGTTTCTGCCATGGTTGGTGCCGAATCTACGCCTCAGGAGCTGGGCGCGCTGCAGCTGGCGTCGTTCGTGAATCCGGCCGGTCTGGTGGCCCAGGGCGAGAACCTGTATCTGGTCTCGCAGGCCAGCGGTGATGCCGTGCTGGGCGAACCCGGTGAAGCCGGCTTTGGAACGCTGCGCCAGTTCGCGCTGGAGAGCTCCAATGTTCAGGCCGTGGAGGAAATGGTGGACATGATCTCGGCCCAGCGCAGCTATGAGATGAACACCAAGGTGCTGTCCGCGGCCGACGACATGATGCGCAATCTGGCCCAGGCCTCATGAGGGCCATGGCTGCATGGCGCGCCGCCGCCGCGCTGCTGGCCGGCTTGGTGCTGGCCGGCTGCGCGACACGTCCGCCCGAGGTTTCGCAGTCGCCCGAGCCTGCTCCCGATTTCCTGTCCGTCCCCCAGGCCAGGCCCCAGGGGGGCGGCTTGTTCGTGCCCCATGCATCCACGGGGCTGCTGGCCGATCAGCGCGCCCACCGTGCCGGCGATGTGCTGACCGTGATGCTCGAAGAAGTGACTCAGGCCAGCAAAAAGGCTGACACCCAGACCAACAAGGGCAGCAGTGCCAGCATCGCGCCGCCCGTCTTTGGAGGCAAGAGCATCAAGGCCGATATCGGGCTGGAGGGCAGCAGCAAGTTCAAAGGTGGTGGCAGCAGCACACAGCAAAACGCGTTGACCGGCTCCATGACCGTGATCGTGCAGCAAGTCATGCCCAACGGTCTGCTCTACATCAAGGGGGACCGGGCGCTGTCGCTGAACCAGGGCGATGAGGTGCTGCGCCTGAGCGGCTATGTGCGCGCTACCGATGTCGACCTGTACAACCGCGTGTCTTCGCTGCGGGTGGCCAATGCGCGCATCAGCTATTCGGGCCACGGCGCCCTGTCCGATGCCAGCCAGGCCGGTTGGCTCACCCGTGTTTTCCAAAGCCCGCTTTTTCCTTTCTGATTCACGATGTTGTCTGCCTTCCTGATTCGCGGCCCTGGCCGCAGCGCGCTGGCCTTGCTGCTGGCCGGCACGGCCTTGCACGCTGCGGCGCAGCCCGCCCCCCGTTTCGCGCGGGCCGGGGTGGACAGCTCTGCCAAAGCCAGCATGCGTGCGTTGCGCCATCTCGTGCATGTCGAGGGCGTGCGTGAGAACCAGTTGATCGGCTACGGCCTGGTGGTGGGCCTGAATGGTTCTGGTGACAGCACCCAGGTGAAGTTTGCCGGGCAGTCGGTGAACAATATGCTCACGCAGTTTGGCGTCAAGCTTCCCGAAAAAAGCAGTACCAAGCTCAAGAACGTGGCCACGGTGATGGTGAGTGCGGTATTCCCGCCTGGCTACCGCAAAGGCCAGACCATCGACGTTACCGTGTCCTCGCTGGGCGACGCCAAGAACCTGCGTGGTGGCATGTTGCTGATGGCTCCGCTGCGCGGTGTGGACAACGAGGTCTATGCCATCGCTCAGGGCCAGCTGGTCGTGGGCGGCCTGAGTGCGGCTGGCGCCAGCGGCTCCAGCGTGACGGTGAACACCCCGACCTCGGGGCGCATTCCCAACGGCGCGACGGTGGAGCGCGAGATCCCCACGGATTTTGAAAACGGCGACACTGTGCTGCTGTCGCTGCGCCACCCCAGCTTTCGCACGGCGCGCAACATCGTGCAGACCATCAATGCGCGCTACGGCGACATCGCCACCACGCGCGACGGCACCAGCATCGAGGTGCGTGCGCCGAGCGTGCCCACACAGCGCGTGGGCTTTGTCGCCGATCTGCAGGACCTGCAGGTGGCCATGGGCCAGGAACTGCCGCGCGTGGTCTTCAACTCGCGCACCGGTACGGTGGTGATTGCCGAGGGCGTGACGGTCAAGGCCGCAGCGGTCTCGCACGGCGCGCTGCGCGTGGTGATCCGCGAGCAGTCCAATGTCAGCCAGCCCGCACCGTTCAGCCAGGGACGCACGGCGGTGACGCCCGAATCCGATGTGCTGGTCAAGGAAGGCAACGGCCAGATGTTTGAATGGCCGGCCGGCGCCAAGCTGCAGACCATCATCGACACCATCAACCGCACCGGTGCCTCGCCGGACGACATCATGTCCATCCTGCAGGCCCTGGACCAGGCTGGCGCCCTGCAGGGCGAGCTGATCGTGATCTGAGGCCTGACCACATGGATATTGCACGCACTTTGGTCCAGAAGGCCACGGGAACCAACCAAGCCCAGGAAGCCATCGCTCCTGCCGCCACGGCCCCGGACGCAGATACCGTGCAGCGCCTGACGGCGGCTGCAGTGAAGTTCGAGAGCTTTTTTGTCGCCCAGATGATGAAGCAGATGCGCCAGGCCACGGCGGCTCTTGCCGATCCCGGCAGCGCCATCAACCAACGCGTCAACGACAGCACGCTGGCGCTGGCCGAACAGGCCGTGGCCGACGGGCTGGCCGGACAGCGGGCGTTTGGCATTGCCGATGTGCTGGTGCGCCAGATGCTGCCCGCAGCACCGGCATCGACGGGCTCTGCCGCAACCAGGAAACTTTCATGAGCATGCTTTTCAACGGTCTCACGGGCGTGCAGGCCTCTCAGGTCGCCCTCAACACCGTCAGCCAGAATCTGGCCAATGCCCTGACGCCCAATTACACACGCCAGGGCGTGATGTTGACGGCCAAGGCCTCGGCCAACAGTGCGCTGGCAGCTGGCGATGGCGTGGCCGTGACTTCGCTGATCCGCTATGCCGACACCTACAAGACACAGCAGATGTGGCGCGCGGCCAGCACCCAGGGCCAGTACGAGGCGGCACAGACTTATCTGCTGCAGCTCGAGCAGGTGATGGGCGATGCCGATGGCGGCATCAATATGGCGCTGGACGGATTCTTCAGCGCCCTGAGCGCCGCCAGCGTGGAGCCCACATCCACTCCGTTGCGCCAGCAGATCATCGAGTCGGCCAAGGCTCTGGGGCAGACCGTCAACAACATCAGCCAGATCGTGGCCAATCAGGCGCTGGCCGTGCGCCAGCAGCGCAGCGTGGCTGTTGACCAGGTCAATTCGTATATCAACGAGATTGCCGCGCTCAACGACAAGATTGCACAAAGCTCGGGGGCGGGCCTGAATACCTCGTCTCTGCAGGATCAGCGTGATGCCAAGATCGACCAGCTGTCCAAGCTGGTGGGCGTGCAGAGCACGCTGCAGCCCGATGGCTCGGTCAATCTCTCGCTCAAGGGCGGCCAGCCGCTGGTAGTGGGCAATCGCGCAGCCACAGTGCAACTGGACCCCGGCTCGCAGTCGCTGAGCGTGGTTTTCGGCACCGAGACCTTCCAGCTGGGTGCCGACAACTGGGGCGGCACGCTGGGTGGCCTGGCGGCGCTGGAGCGCGATGTGCTCGCCCCCATGGATGCCTCGGTGCGCGGCCTGGCAGGGGTCGTTGCTCAGGAAGTCAATCAGGTGCTACAGGCCGGATACGGTCTTGACGGTCAGGCCGGTGGCCCGCTGTTTGTGTTTGATGCCACCTCCAGCTCGGCCCTGCTGACGGTTGACGGCGGCCTGACGCCGGAGCGCCTGGGTCTGTCGGGTGATCCTGCCAAGGTGGGCGACAGCGCCCAGCTGCAGGCGCTGATCGCCCTGCAAAGCAAGGCCGTGAACATTTATGGCGCGGGCAACACCGGCATGGTGGGCTCTTCGGTGCTGCTCGGTGACGTCTACACCCAACTGGTGGGCAAGCTGGGCATGTACAGCCAGCAAAACAACGCCTCCTACGAGACGGCCCAGACCGTGCGCAACCAGTCTGAGGCCAACTGGCGCTCCACCAGCGCGGTCAACACGGATGAAGAGGCCGTCAACCTGATGCAGTACCAGCAGATGTACCAGGCCAATATGAAGGTCATCACCGTGGCCAACGAGCTGTTCGACAGCCTGCTGCAGATGCGCTGAGGCGCGTTGCTTTCACATTCACGAATCGGGAAATCACGCCATGCGCGTCTCCAGCAACCAGTACCACATCACCGTCAACGCCTCGTTGCAGAACTCCAATGCCCAGTTGGAAAAGCTCATCGGGCAGATGGCCTCGGGCAACCGCCTGACCCGTCCCAGCGACGACCCCATCGCCCATGTGCGCATTGCGCGCCTGCAGCGCGAGGAAGCCAGCATTGCGCAGTACAAGGACAATATTGGTGCCTTGTCCAGCCGAATGACGCAAAGCGAGACCGTGCTCAGCAGCATCAACAGCGATATGCTGAGTGCACGCGACCTGTTGGTCTGGGCGCTGGACGGAGGCAATACCGCAGAAGATCTGAGCGCCATGGCCACAAGCCTGGAAGCCCTGCGTGACGGGTTGTATGCGAGTACCCTGACCAAGGACCAGGAAGGCACCTACCTGTTTTCCGGCACGCTGAGCAGGACGCCGACGCTGGGCCTGGATCAGACCGCTGCCGCCGGCAGCCGCTACAGCGCCGACGGCAACGCCGAGCAGCAGATGGTGGTGGTCGGAAACGGCATCACCCAGCCCGCAAACGTGACCCTGGGTGATGAAATGGCCGGCGTGCTCAATGCGCTGGACGCCGCCATCGGTGTCATCCGCGGTGGCAACACCACGGCCAATGATCCGGCGACGCGAGCCACGCTGCAGGCTGCCCTCGAAGGCGTGGACCAATCCATGGACCAGGTCTCCACCAAGATTTCAAAGCTCGGTGGTGCCCAGAACATCATTGCGACGCTCAACACCAATTGGAGCAATCTCAGCACGGCCAACCAGACCTCGGTGCTCGAGTATTCACAACTCAATTACTCAACTGCGGCGGTGCAGCTCAAAAGCCTGATTTCAGCCGTGGAGGCCACCCAGGCCGCCTATGGCAAGGTCAGCCAACTGAGCCTGTTTGACGCCCTGTGAGCAGCACGCGGATTGCCGGCGGGGCGCCGGCGCGTGCGGGCAGCGTGGGCGGGTCGCAGCCTGGTATAGCCGCAGCGCCGGTTGCTGCCGTCGCGGCGCAACTGCTGCCCCAGGTTCGTTACCAGAGTACCTGGCCCAAGGGCTGGATGGCTGCGGCGGTTGCGCAGCATGTGCGCGAGTTTCAGGTGCAGGTCAGCAAGGCGCAGATGACGCTGGATTTCCTGATCGCGCTGGGGCAGGCGCTGGGTCTGCTGGGACAGGCCGCTCGTCACCAGCGTAAACTGCCCTCGGAAGCCGCTCTGGCACGCATGCGCATTGCGCTGCAGCAGGTGCAGGAGCTATGGGCGCAGCGCCCCGCGCGCACGCTCGACAGTCTTGATGAATGTCTGCAGTGGTCGCCGGTGCGCTCTGCGCGCAAGCAATTCCTGCTGGCAGGCTGGAGCTGGGAGAGCCTGCAGGCCCTGAGCGCTCAGGACAAGGAGCTGGTGAGCTTTTGCCTGCTGGGGCAGGATGGTACCCATGGTGCCTGGCAGGTTAGCCAGGCGCGCTCGGCCGGTGCCAGCCGCCATGCGTTCGCCGCAGCCCTGGCACCACTGGGCATGCAACTTGGCTCCCTGGAGCAGCCGCTGCAGCTTTCGGTCGATGAGCGCTGCTGGCCCCTGGTGCAGCAGCGCTTCATGGTCAAGGGCAATGGTCAGCGTTTTCCTGCGGGCCAATGGGTGGCGCCCAAGCTGCAGTCTGTGGCTGAGGCTCTGCCAGTCGGGGGCTGGAGTGTGACGGACACTGAGCGTGCCCAGGAGCTGCAGCTCACACTGCCGGTGGTGCGCGAGAGAGTGAGTCAGGTGCTGGCTGTCGTGCAGGCCTTCCAGGTCAGCGCGGGCCTCAGCCTGCAAGACCAGGCTGCACAGACTGCGGCCATGCAGAAATTTGCCAGCGCGTTCGCCAGCGCGGCCCAGGTGCCTGCCTATGATTGGGTGCTGGCCGTGGTGCCTGCGGTGCGCGCCATCTCCCGTCGGCGCGTGGCGCGTTTGCTGCAAAGCCGTGGAGTGCTGGGGTAAAGACCGCTACCGGTCTTTGTCCATCGACAATATGGTGTCTACCAAGCTGCCACAAGCTTATGCCGTACCTGCCATGATTGATTCGTCGTACTACCGCCTGGACAGCCCGGGTGCTTTGCTGCAGGTGTTCGAGACCCTGCAGCGCCAGCAAAGCGTGATGACCTTGCGGGCTGAGGTGCACGATGCCTCCTGCCTGGACGATACCGGCGGCCGTCCCTGCGGCATGGGGCTGTTGAGCCGTATTGATGCGGACCGGCAGCAGCTGGCACTCGATGTCTCTGGCGCGCTGCAACCCCTGCCGACGCAGGTGCTGGCCGTGGCGCATTTGCCGGGGGGCATGCTTACCCAGTGGGTGATGCAGGCGCAGTGGACGCAGCAGGTTGGCGGGGGCTGGCTGCTGGAGGCGCCCTGGCCGGCACAGGTGCTGCAGCACCAGCGTCGGCGCTATCCGCGTGTGCCGCTGCCGCTGGGGCAGGACGGAGAAGCCCGCTTCATGTTTGGTCAGCGCCCTTGCGTGCTGCATGTGGAAGATCTAAGCGCTGGGGGGGTGGCCTTGCGCGGCTCGCGCAGCGAAACCGCCATGTTGTTCATGGGCCGAAAAATTCCCAAGGTGGTGCTCAATCTCGGCGATGGTGTGCAGATCCAGGTGGACCTTACGGTGCGCTCGCGCCGCAGCTACCGCTCGTTTCTGCTTGGCGAGGTAGTCGTTGTGGGCTGCAGCCTGGAAGGCCTGACTCAGGAGTTGCAGGCCACGCTGGCACGCATCATGGCCGATCGCCTGAACTAGCCGCGACAGTCTTGAAATAAGCAGATGCAAAAGCAAAAAAGCCAACCGAGAGGCTGGCTTTTTTGTGGGCCAAAGAGGCTTGCGCCTCCCGCGCGGCTGTGCAATTACTGCAGCAGCGAAGCCACCATCTGGCTCATGCTCGAGGACTGCTTGAGCATGGAAGTCGACGCTTGCATCAGCATCTGCTTGTTGGTCATGTTGGCGGTCTCGCTGGCGTAGTCCACATCCATGATGCGGCCCTTAGCGGCTTCGGTGTTCTGGATCATGTTACCCAGATTGTTGTAGACATGCTCCAGGCGGTTGGCCGCGGCACCCATGGACGAGCGTACCGTGCCCACGGCGGCAGAGGCGGTGTCTGCCAAAGCGATCACGGCGTTGCCCGCGGCAGTAATGTCACCACCTTTGAGAGCGGTGATGGCTGTGGCCAGTGCCGTCATGTCTGCCGTGGCGTTGAAGGCATAGGTTTCCGAGCCGGAGGCGCCGATCTGGAAGGTGGCGGAGGCAGCGAATGTGCCGCCGGTCAACAGGGCTTGGCCGCCGAACTTGGTGTTCGTCATGATGGAGTCGATCTCCGTCGCCAGGGCGTCGAACTCGGCGTCCATGGCGGTCTTGTCGGCAGCGCTGGAGGTCGCGGTGGCCGCTTCGGTCGCCAGGTCCTTCATGCGCATCATCATGTTGTTGACTTCGTTGAGCGCGCCTTCGGCGGTTTGCAGCATGGAGATGCCGTTTTGCGTGTTCTTCTGCGCCACCTTCATGCCGCTGGTCTGGGCGTTCAGGCGTGTGGCGATCTGCAGGCCGGCGGCGTCGTCCATGGCGGAGTTGACGCGGTAGCCCGTGCCCAGCTTGGTCATGGAGGAAGACAGGGCCTTGTTGGTCGAGGCGAGTGAATTTTGCGTGCTCAGGGAAGCGGCGTTGGTGTGCAGGCTCAGCATGGAGTGCTCCTAAAAACAGAGTCGTTGTGACAGACCGAACGCCACTGCGGCGCTCTTGTCTGTGCAAAGCGACGGCTAGGGCAAATTTCTTAAATAAAAAAACCGCCCGAAGGCGGTTTTACACAAGAGTGACGGTGCTTATTGCAGCAGCGAAGCCACCATCTGGCTCATGCTCGACGATTGCTTGAGCATGGAGGTGGAGGCTTGCATCAGCATCTGCTTGTTGGTCATGTTGGCGGTTTCGCTGGCGTAGTCCACGTCCATGATGCGGCCCTTGGCGGCCTCGGTGTTTTGCACCATGTTGCCCAGGTTGTTGTAGACATGTTCCAGGCGGTTGGCGGCGGCGCCGAAGGACGAGCGCAGGGTGCCTACGGCGGCCGAAGCGTCCTCGGCGTGCTTGAGGATAGTTGTGAAGTTTGCCGCTGCGGCGGACAGGTCGTCGCCGGCCAAGTTGCCCAGTTCCGTGGCCAGAGCACCAAGTTCGGTGGCAGCATCAAACCCGTAAGTTTCAGAGCCGGACGCGCCAATCTGGAAGTCGACCTGAGCAGCCAAGATGCCGTTGGTTCCTTCGAGCAACACTTGGCCACCAAATTTTGTGTTATCGATTATGCTGGTTATTTCATCGCTCAAGGCCTTGAACTCGGCTTGCATGGCCGTCCTGTCGGCAGCGCTGGAGGTCGCGGTGGCTGCTTCGGTCGCCAGATCCTTCATGCGGATGATCATGTTGTTGACTTCACTGAGCGCGCCTTCGGCGGTCTGCAACATGGAGATGCCGTTTTGCGTGTTCTTCTGCGCGACCTTCATCCCGCTGGTCTGCGCATTCAGGCGCGTGGCGATCTGCAGGCCGGCGGCGTCGTCCATGGCGGAGTTGACGCGAAAGCCCGTGCCCAGCTTGGTCATGGACGAAGACAGCGCCTTGTTGGTCGAGGCGAGCGAGTTTTGCGTGCTCAGGGACGCGGCGTTGGTGTGCAGGCTCAGCATGGAGTGCTCCTAGATAGCAAGTGTCACGCGACACGGAGGGGCGCCGCCATGGCGCTCTTGCAAGCTTTAGGCGGCCAGGGCCGCCGGATTCTTAAATGGCGGGCATAAAAAACCGCCCGGAGGCGGTTTTGCGTCAAACCAGGCCGTGCTTATTGCAGCAGCGAGGCGACCATCTGGCTCATGCTGCTCGACTGCTTGAGCATGGCCGAAGACGCCTGCATCAGCATCTGCTTGTTGGTCATGTTGGCGGTCTCGCTGGCGTAGTCCACGTCCATGATGCGGCCCTTGGCGGCCTCGGTGTTTTGCACCATGTTGCCCAGGTTGTTGTAGACATGTTCCAGGCGGTTGGCCGCGGCACCGAAGGACGAACGCAGGGTGCTGATGGCGGCAATGTCGGTATCCAGGGCACCCATGGCCGTTGTAGCAGTAGCGGCGTTGGTGAAAGCAACAGCCGTCTGGCTGAATGTGGTGGCGGTGAAGGCATAGGTTTCCGCACCGCTGGCACCGGTCTGGAAGGTCCAGGCCTGGTTGGCGGCCAATAAGGCGGTACCGCCAAACTTGGTGTTGGACTTGATGGAGGTGATCTCGGCCGTCAACGCGTCGTATTCGGCGGCCATGGCGGTGATGTCGTTCGCGGACGAGGTCGCGGTAGCGGCTTCCGTGGCCAGGTCCTTCATGCGGATCAGCATGTTGGAAATTTCCGAGAGCGCGCCTTCGGCGGTCTGCAGCATGGAGATGCCGTTTTGTGTGTTCTTCTGCGCCACCTTCATACCGCTGGTCTGGGCGTTCAGGCGCGTGGCGATCTGCAGGCCGGCTGCATCGTCCATGGCGGAGTTGACACGGTAGCCCGTGCCCAGCTTGGTCATGGAGGAAGACAAGGCCTTGTTGGTCGAGGCCAGGGAGTTTTGCGTGCTCAGGGAAGCGGCGTTGGTGTGCAGGCTCAGCATGGAGTGCTCCTAAAAACAGAGTCGTTATGACAGACCGAACGCCACCGTGGCGCTCTTACTCTGTACTAAGCGGCTCTGTCACGCAGCAACTTAAATCGAGGTGCAGAAAAATTACCGTGTTCTCGAGGCGCTAAAGGCGCGCGATGCGCGGCCTTAGCAGATATCGGCCTTGAGGTAGTGCGCCCCTGGCAGCGGGTTGTGATAGTAGGGGGCGATGGATTCAAAGCCCAGCTCGACATAGAGTGCGCGGGCGGCTTCCATGTCGTCGAGCGTGTCCAGCAGCACATGGTCGTACCCGGCCTGGCGTGCCTTGTCGAGCATGGCCTCTGCCAGTTGGCGCCCCAGGCCAAAGCCACGAAACGCCTTGCGCACGAACAGGCGCTTCATCTCGGCAGCATTGGGATAGTCGGAGTCATCCAGGGGGCGCAGTGCACAGCAGCCTGCAATGCTGCCGTCTACACGAGCGAGCAGAATATGCCCGCGGGGTTCGGCATAGTCGCCGGGAAGCTCGGCGAGTTCGGTTTCGAATCCTTGAAATTCCAGGTCGATGTTCAGGCTGTCCGCATACTCCTGGAAGATCTGACGCACAGCGTCCATCTCCTCGAGTGTGGGCGTCAGCAAGTCCACGGCAGGCTTGTCCACGGCAGCTAGGCAATGATGAAAGAAGGGTCAGTGTAGCGGCAAGCGCGCTGCATGGTTAAAGCAGATGCTTGCAGCGTCAGAACTCAGAAAGCAGCACTCTGCCCCAGTTGATGGACCCACCAGGAAAGAGAGCTTGCCACCACGGCCAGCAGTGCGGCCAGAGCCCGGGTACTGGCGGTGTCGCGGCTCGCAGCAACGGGTTCCTTCAGCAATTTGTCGCCCGTGACCATCGCTGGGACCAGTTTGTCGCCCTTGATGCTGTAGCCGATGAGGGCCAGAAGATGCAGTGCGACCAGTGCGTAAATCAGGTACTGGCCCCAGTGGGCGTGGTAGTCGGTGGCCTTGGAGATCAGCTCGCCGGACACAAAACGCGTCAACGGTCCGCTGAAGGCAATTTCGTCATCGCTCATCAGCCCGCTTGCGATCTGCGCTATCAGAACGATCAGCATCGCAATGACCGACAGCGAGCCCAGCGGGTTGTGGCCTGCGCGATCCTGCGTGGTCGACGCGCCACTGAGATAGCGTCTCATGGCCGCCGCGGAAGGGATGAAGCTGCCAAAGCGCGACCAGTACCCACCCACCAGGCCCCAGAGAATGCGAAAGATCAGCAAGGCCAGCACCACCTGTCCCAGCAGCAGATGCCAGTTCATGGCATTGCCGCCCATCTTGGCGGTGACCACCAGGGCCACGATGCAGATCGCCAGCAGCCAGTGAAACAGGCGGGTGGGCAGGTCCCAGATCCGAGTTCTGTGGATTTCCGTGGCGGCTTGTGTGGCGGACTCTGTCATGGCTTTTTCATGGCTGATGGACCCGGACATTGTGCCTTGGCAAGGCTGCAAGCCCAAATCGTTGCCTTTGGGTGACTCTGCCATACTGGTCAGGCAGCCGCCTGCGGCAGGCTGCGGAACCAAGAAAGGATACCCCGATGAAAGCTTTTTCCACTCTGGCATTCGCTGCTGTGGTTGCCACCGTGGCCCTGCCTGCCTCGGCCCAGTTCGCCAAGGCTGAAGATGCCATCAAATACCGCCAGAGCGCGCTGAGCGTGCTGGGCACGCATTTCAGCCGTCTGGGCGCCATGGCCAACGGCAAGATGCCCTTCGATGCCAAGAGCGCGCAGGAAAGCGCCGAGGTCGTGGCCTTCATGTCCAAGCTGCCCTGGGCCGGTTTCGGCGCCGGCACCGAAGGCGGCAAGGCCAAGCCTGAAGTGTGGAAGGAGCAGGCCAAGTTCCATGACCTGTCGGGCAAGATGGAAGCCGAAGTCGTCAAGCTCAACGCTGCCGCCAAGACCGGCAATCTGGACAATCTCAAGACGGCTTTCGGCCCGGCCGCCAATAGCTGCAAGAGCTGTCACGACAGCTTCCGCAATAAGTAAGCCAAGACTGTCCTGCATCAAGCAGACGCAAAAAAACCGGCATTGCCGGTTTTTTTATGAGCGCCTTGCGCTTGTCTGTAGCTGATTTCAGCTTTATTTCATCTTGAAATCGAACAACAGCGTGCGCTAGCAGCTATGTTTTTGAATGAGCTCAGGCGTTTGCCGGCTCGGCCAGCAGCTTCTCGATCAGCTTGTGCAGCTGCTCAAAGTCGGGGGCGCCGATATAGCTCTTCACGATCTCGCCGCGCTTGTTGACGATGAAGGTGGTGGGGGTGAGTTGTACATCGCCCCAGGCCTTGGCCACGTTGCCGGTGTTGTCCAGCGCGACCTGGAAGGGCAGCTTGCGCGATTCGACAAAGTTCACGACATAGCTGGGCGGGTCGTAGCTCATGGCCACGGCCAGGGTGTCAAAGCCCTTGCCCTGGTACTTCTGGTAGGTGCTGATGATCTCGGGCATCTCTGCCACACAGGTGGTGCAGCTGGTGGCCCAGAAGTTCACCAGCGTCACCTTGCCCTTGAGGTCGGCGGTGGTTTTCTGGCTGCCGTCCAGCAGCACAAAGGTGGATTGCGGCGCAGCGGTCTGCCCTGCGCCCGAATACACCCAGGCTCCGACGCCGATGACGGCGGCCGCCACAATGCCTGCGATCCAATGTTTGCTTGCCATAGTGATTGATTGTGCACAAATCTTCAGCACCTTGCTGATCTGTGGTTTGGTGTGTCAAACACGCCGAAAGTTCAGTTCTTACTGCTTGACCCACGGGTCAACCCTAGGCTTGCGTGACAGGCCGGGCCCATGCCGCTGCCGATAATGGGCCATGAAGAAAACCGGACTCTGGGCTGCGACGCTGCTGGTCAGCTGCGCACTGCTGGCCGCCTGCAGCCCGGCGCTCAATTGGCGCACCATCCAGCTCAAGGATGCGCCGCTGCAAGCGCTGCTGCCCTGTGATGCGCAGGCGGCCAGCCGCCCTGTCGAGCTGGGCCTGGGCCAGGTGCCGCTGTCGGTGGTGGGCTGCGAGGCCCAGGGCGCGACCTATGCGGTGTCGCATTTCGCCGTGGCCGAACCTGCTCGTGCTGCCGAGGCACTGACGTTGTGGCAGCAGGCAGTGCTGGCGCAACTGAAGTCGGCAGACGGTGCCGCCGCGAGGCTTGATGCCAGGGGCGATGGCCCGTGGGTGCCCAAGGGGGCGCTGAATCTGCCGCAGTCCCTGCGCATCACATTCGAGGGCCTGGGCCCCAGGGGGCAGAAGGTGGTGGGGCATGGCCTGTGGTTTGCTCGCCTGGAGGGCAGTGGCGCCAGGGTCTATCACGCCGTGATCTACGCCGACAAGCCCAGGTCTGCCGAGGCCGAGATGTTTTTTTCGGGCCTGCAGTTGCAATAAGCCCGCATCCAGATCATGACCCTTGCGCTTCATCCACCTCGTTGCCCTTGTTGACGGCTGCAACAGGCCATAATTTGCTATCAAGAACTGTGACTACATGACCACGCGCATTCTTTTGCTCACTCACGCTCCTCTGGCCGCTGCATTGCGCGAATGCGCGCTGCATGTGTTTGCCGATAGCGCTGACGACTTGCTGGCCCTGGACGTGCCTTCCGATGAGGCGCCCGAGGCCACGCTGGAGCGTGCCCTGGCCATGCTGGTGGCGCATGGCGGGCTGGATGCGCCGACACTGGTGCTGACCGATCTGTTTGGCGCCACCCCATGCAATGTGGCCCAGCGTCTCACGGGCCTGTTGCAGGCCAGGCTGGTGGCGGGGGTGAACCTGCCCATGCTTTTGCGCTCCATCGGCTATCGGCATGAGTCGCTGGACGCCCTGGTTTCGCGGGCCATGGTGGGCGGCAGCCAGGGGGTGATGCAGGTGGCCGGCAGTTCCCGACAAAATCAAAGCGCACGACCTTCCAATGATCAAGACCAATATCACCATCAGCAATAAACTGGGCCTGCATGCCCGTGCATCGGCCAAGCTCACCAAGCTCGCGGGCAGCTTCCCCTGCGAGGTCTGGCTGACCAAGGGGGAGCGCCGCGTCAATGCCAAGAGCATCATGGGCGTGATGATGCTGGCGGCGGGCATAGGCTCCGAGCTGGAGATGGAAACCGATGGCGCGCAGGAGCAGGAAGCCATGGATGCGCTGGTGGCCCTGATCAACGACAAGTTTGGTGAAGGCCAGTAACAGCGGCGCGGCCTGCGTCGTCGCTTGACTGCGTGCAGGCGGCGGCTGGGGCGCTGGCTCCTTTGATAGCAAGGAGCGCCTTGCTGGCAATGAGATAAAGCGTTTTTCGTGCTGCGGCGCAGAGAAGAACTGCGTTGGCTGCTGCAAAAACAAGAGCAAGAAGCAAGCAAAAAGCAATCGCGAAATTCGCGAAAGGGCATTCGCTATGACATTTGCCATCCACGGCCTGGCCGTCTCCCGAGGGATTGCCATTGGGCGCGCGGTCGTTGTGGCCTCCAGTCGCATGGAGGTGGTGCATTACTTCATTCGTCCCGATCAGGTGGAGTCGGAGATCCAGCGTGCCCGCACGGCACGCAATGCGGTGATTGACGAGCTGCGCCGGCTTCAGGAAGAAATGCCCAAGGATGCGCCTGGCGAGCTGGATGCGCTGCTCGATGTGCATCTGATGCTGCTGCAGGACCAGGCACTGGCCGAGGCCATCCGCAACTGGATCTCCGAGCGTCTGTACAACGCCGAATGGGCACTGACCACTCAGCTCGAAATCGTCTCGCGCCAGTTCGACGAGATGGACGACGAATACCTGCGCGAGCGCAAGGCCGATCTGGAGCAGGTGGTGGAACGCATTCTGCGCCACATGAAGGGCGCGGCCAGCCCGATTGCGCAGGCTGCACCGCCGCTGGCACCGACAGGCGCCACACCGGCGGCCAGCGGGCAGCAGCTGCAGCTCGAAGGCGCCACGGAAACCCCGCTGGTGCTGGTGGCGCAGGACCTGTCGCCAGCGGACATGCTGCAGTTCAAGAGCAAGGTCTTTGCCGGCTTCATCACCGCCGTGGGCGGCAAGACCAGCCACACCGCCATCGTCGCGCGCAGCATGGACATTCCGGCCGTGGTCGGTGCGCGGGCCGCAAGCCAGCTGATCCGCCAGGACGACTGGGTCATCATCGACGGCAACGAGGGCGTGGTCATCGTGGACCCCACGCCCATCATCCTGGCGGAGTACGGCTTTCGCCAGCGCCAGACCGAGCTGGAGCGAGAGCGCCTGACCCGTCTGCGCTACACGCCTTCGCTGACCATGGATGGGCAGAAGGTGGAGCTGCTGGCCAATATCGAGCAACCCAGCGACGGGGCGGCGGCCGTGCGGGCTGGCGCTGTCGGCGTGGGGTTGTTTCGTACCGAGTTCCTGTTCATGGGCCGCAGCGGTAATCTACCCGGGGAAGAAGAGCAGTACCGCGCCTATCGCGAGGCCATCGACGGCATGCAGGGCATGCCGGTCACCATCCGCACACTGGACGTGGGGGCCGACAAGCCGCTGGACAAGGCCCAGCCCAAGGACTACTACCTCAACCCCGCACTGGGCCTGCGCGCCATCCGCTGGAGTCTGGCCGACCCCGTCATGTTCCGCACCCAGCTGCGCGCCATCTTGCGCGCGGCGGCGCACGGGCAGATCAAGCTGCTGTTTCCCATGCTGGCCCATCGCAGCGAGATCGAGCAGACCCTGGCCCAGTTGCGCCAGGCACAGCATGAGCTCGATGTGCGCGGCGTCGCCTACGGGCCGGTCAAGCTGGGCGCCATGATTGAGATCCCGGCGGCCGCCCTGACGGTGCGCAGCTTTTTGCAGTATTTCGACTTCCTGTCGATCGGCACCAACGACCTGATCCAGTACACGCTGGCCATCGACCGGGCCGACGAAACCGTGGCCCATCTCTACGACCCCATGCATCCTGCCGTGCTGCGTCTGGTGGCCGAGGTGATCGCAGCGGCCAATGCCGCAGGCAAGGAAGTCTGCGTCTGCGGCGAAATGGCGGGCGATCTGAGCATGACCCGGCTGCTGCTGGGCCTGGGCCTGCGCAGCTTTTCCATGCACCCCGCGCAGATTCTGGCCGTCAAGCAGGAGGTGCTGCGTTCGGACTGCAGCAAGCTTGCACCCTGGGCCGGGGAGGTGCTGGTCAGCGAATGCCCGGCGCAGATGCTGGCCCCCTGAAGAACCCAGAGAACGGCCTCGAGGCAGGCAGAAAAGGGATGGATGAATTACGCAAATTCGCAGGAAATCGCCCGTGCGCTTGAGCCGGTGCTGGGCGATGCAGCGCTTGCGCAGCAACTGGCTGCGCAAGCCAGGGCGGCTGTGTGGCTGCAGACCACTGCGGTGGAGGATGAAGCGGAGATTGCGTCCGGCAGCACCAAATTGGGCGGCTGCCCCGACCTGCCTGCCGGTGTGGCCTGGCCCGAGCGAGGACGCTATCCGGACCATGAGCAGCGGGTGAAGCCTCATCGCGAAGACAGCGTTGCTCCCGACAGCCGCTGGCGATGGGCCAAGCCAGAACAGGCACAGAAAATTCGCGAAGAAGCGCTGCTGCATATCGAGCGTCTGGAGAACCCTTTTCCGCTGAACTTTCTCGCGCAGGTCAACTTTGCTGATGTGCATGCAACTGGTGCGGCGGATGAAGACTTTCCGCGCAGCGGAGTTCTCTCGGTCTTTTATGACGCGGTGGAATGCCCTTGGGGCTATGACCCGGCAGATAGCTGTGCGCTGGCAGTGTTGTTTCATGACGATGCAGCTGCTTTGCAGCGTCGCGCGTTACCGCAAAAACTGCGAATGCTGGGCGCAGACTGGCAGTTCAGTCCTGTGGCTTGCGAATTGCACGCTTGCAGCACGCCGTTGCCCATGGAAACCGCGCAATGGGACAGTCTGAACATTGAGCTCACTGATGCGCAGTCAGACACATTTGCGGATTGGTGGCTGGATGATCCGGGCAACGCCGCCAGCAACGATGGAGAAGATGCCTGCTGCCATCGCGTGGGTGGCTGGCCCACACCAGTGCAGGGCAATATGCAGGTGGAGTGCGCGTTAGTGGCGGCAGGGCATTACTGTGGCAGCGGCAACGCTTACTCAAACCCCCAGCTGCAGTCTGTGCGAGACACGGCCACTGACTGGGTGTTGCTGCTGCAAATTGGCAGCGACGATAAAGCGGGCATGAGCTGGGGTGACAGTGGCCAGCTTTACCTGTGGATTCGCCGGGATGATCTTCGCGCGCGCCGCTTTGATAACGCATGGATGGTTTTGCAGTGCTATTGATGGCTGCGGCGCTGCTGTACAAGCTGGTTGGCCTGTCATTCATGCGGGAAGTGAAGATGCTTGAAATTTTCTACCGACATTAATTGATATTGATTCTCATTTAATGTTAATATCCATCCCAGCTTGCAGCACAGGACTCTGGTGGGGTATCAAGTGCTGCATGGCTCAGTTTCATCGTGGGGCGACTCGTCGGGCCTGTTCAGCCTGCAGTCGTTTTTGCCAGCCAGCGGTTTGCCGGTTAGCCAGGCGTTTTTTCGATGCAAACGGTGGGTTATTCAAATTTCATAGCTTGCATCTCATGATCTGCAACGATCCTGATATGAATTGGCTATGTAAGCAATACCAGGAAAACGCACCAAGCTCCTTATTCAGGAGCTTTATTTTTTGGCAGATCCTGGGGCAGTGCAACACTGCCCGTTGCGTGCGGCCATGAAAAAAGCAGCCCTTGGGCTGCTTGTGGGTGAGCACTTTCTTCGGTGATCAGACACCGGCGGCATGTGCCTGCTGGTCGGCGTGGTAGCTGGAGCGCACCATGGCGCCCACGGCGGCGTGGGTGAAGCCCATCTTGTAGGCCTCCTGCTCGAACATCTTGAAAGTGTCGGGGTGCACATAGCGGCGCACGGGCAGGTGGCTGTTGGTGGGCGCCAGATACTGGCCGATGGTCAGCATGTCGATGTTGTGGGCGCGCATATCGCGCATCACCTGCAGGATTTCCTCGTCCGTCTCGCCCAGGCCCACCATGATGCCGCTCTTGGTCGGCACATCGGGGTGCAGTTCCTTGAACTTCTTGAGCAGGTTGAGGCTGAACTGGTAGTCGGAGCCGGGGCGCGCTTCCTTGTACAGGCGCGGCGCGGTTTCCAGATTGTGGTTCATCACATCGGGCGGAGCCGACTTGAGGATTTCCAGCGCGCGGTCATCACGGCCGCGGAAGTCGGGAACCAGGATCTCGATCTGCGTCTCGGGCGAGAGCTCGCGGATGTTCTTGATGCATTCCACAAAGTGGCCAGAGCCGCCGTCGCGCAGGTCGTCGCGGTCCACGCTGGTGATCACCACGTACTTCAGGCGCAGCGCGGCAATGGTGCGCGCCAGATTCAGCGGCTCGTTCACATCCAGCGGATCGGGGCGGCCATGGCCCACGTCGCAGAAAGGGCAGCGGCGCGTGCACTTGTCGCCCATGATCATGAAGGTGGCCGTGCCCTTGCCAAAGCATTCGCCGATATTCGGGCAACTGGCTTCTTCGCAGACCGTGTGCAGATTGTTCTTGCGCAGAATGTCCTTGATCTCGTAAAAGCGCGTGCTGGGACTGCCGGCCTTGACGCGGATCCATTCGGGCTTCTTGAGGACTTCGGCCTGCTCCACCTTGACGGGGATGCGTGCCAGCTTGGCGGCAGCCTTCTGCTTGGCCAGCGGGTTGTAGTTTGCGGCGGACTGCGCTTCGCGCACGACTTCATTGGTGCTCATGATCTTGCCTTCAGGGAGAGAGACGCGCCTTCAGCTGGCGGCCCAGCACGGCTGCGGCCTCGTCCCAGGTTGTCTGTACGCCGATTGTAGAAAGGTCCACCGTCCTCAGCCCTGCGTATCCGCAAGGGTTGATTCGCAAATAAGGTTCCAAATCCATATCGACATTGAGGGCCACTCCGTGGTAGGTGCTGTGGCGGCTGACCTTGATGCCCAGGGCGGCAATCTTGCCCAGACCCTCGAAATGCGGCTCGGGCGCCGGGCTGCCCGCTTCGCGGTGCTGCGGGCGCTGCTCCAGCATGGCGTGGCTGCGCGGGTCGTCCAGGCGCACATAGATACCGGGGGCGCCTGCCACGCGGTGGCCGGTAACGCCGAAATGATCCAGCGTGCGGATCACCGCATCTTCCAGCCGATACACATACTCTTTGACGAAGTAGCCCATGCGTTGCAGATCCAGCAGCGGATAAGCCACCACCTGGCCGGGGCCGTGATAGGTCACCTGGCCACCGCGATTGGTAGCCACCACGGGAATATCGCCGGGGTTCAGCACATTGTCGGCTTTGCCGGCCAGTCCCTGGGTGAAATGAGGTGAGTGCTCGCACACCCAGACTTCGTCCCGTGTGGCCGAGTTGCGTGTGCGCGTGAACTCCTGCATCGCGACCACCGTTGCTTCATAGCCGGTGCGCCCCAGAAAGCGCAGGTCCATGGCTTCGGGGGGCTGCAAGGCGGAAGCAATCGGGTTGTGGCTCACAGCACGACCTTCACCAGGGGGTGAGAGGTCAGTGCGCGGTAGGTATCGTCCAGCTGCTCGCGGCTGGTGGCCGTGATGGTGATGGTCACGCCCAGGTAGTTGCCGCCAGAGCTGGGGCGCAGCTCGACCGTGCTGGCATCGAAGCTGGGGTCGAATTGTTCGGCGATCTTGGTGATCTCGTGCACCAGATGCTCATTCTTGACGCCCATTACCTTGATGGGGAACTGGCTCGGATACTCGATCAGCGAATCCTTGCGCGGGTCTTCTTGCTGGCCGTTCTCGTTGGCGGCAGATGGGTTGGGCGTGTCGCTCATGAAGAGTCCTTGGCTGGAATGAAAAATTGCCGTTGGTGAAACAGCCTGTCAATGAGTAAGAAAGATTGTGCGCCACGCAGGGCAGTCCTGCGCGCGTGGGCCTAATCCAGGGTTTGGCGAGGCTTGCAAACCGGCAAAGCCCCTGGCAGGTGGCAGACAATTCAGGGTAATCAGGTATTTCAACTAGGGCACACTCGCGCCGCACCAAAGCTGAGGGAGGCAGATGTTGTCACTCGGCGACAACCCTCAGGTCTTGTCAAAGACGTTTTGCGCATGACAGTATCAACCCCTATCTAACGACGGGGGTTTTTACTTATAATCAGAGGCTTTGTAAAAAGTCTTGTCCGGCTCTTGCTTGGTCAGCGGTGTGAAAGAAAACATGACAAACATGCCCGCTGATTTTCAGGATGAGGACGAAGTCGAAGACTTCAAGCCCCTGACTGCACAAGAAGCCTCTGCATGGCGTTCGCGCTTTCCGCAGGTTTCGGTCTGGCGCATCGTCATCGTTCAGACGCTGGTCGGCGTTATCGTGGCTTTGCTGTCGTGGTTGATTACGGGGCGTGCAGCCGCAGGCTGGTCGGCAGCGTATGGAGCGCTGGCGGTCGTGTTGCCTGCAGCGCTGTTTGCAAGAGGTGTGGTTCGTCAGCGGGCGGGAGGTGCCGGGGCGGCCATGGCGGGAATTTTCGGTTGGGAGCTGGTGAAGCTGGTGCTGTGCATCGCCATGTTGGCGGCTGCACCCAAGCTGGTACCTGACCTGAGCTGGCTGGCGCTGCTGGTCGGCTTGATTGTTGTGATGAAAACGTATTGGGTTGCGCTTCTGGTGCGATCCAGTGTCCAAAAACCGATTGATATTTGAGAGAAGTTGACCGATGGCCGCAGAAGCGCACGCACCAACTGCAAGTGAATACATCGTTCACCACTTGCAACACCTCCAGAACATCAAGCAGAAGTCCATCATCGACTTCTCCGTGTTCAATCTGGATTCGATTGCCGTGAGTGTGACTCTGGGCGCTTTGTGCCTGTTCGTCCTCTGGCTGGCTGCCCGCAAGGCGACTTCCGGCGTTCCCGGTCGTTTCCAGGCTGCGGTGGAAATGCTGGTCGAGATGGTGGACAACCAGGCCAAGGCCAATATTCACAACGCTGAATCTCGCAAGTTCATCGCTCCTCTGGCACTGACCGTGTTCGTCTGGATCTTCGCGATGAACGCCATGGACATGCTGCCTGTGGATCTGCTGCCCGTGCTGTGGCAGACCGCCCAGGGCGACTCCCATGCCTACCTGCGTGTCGTGCCTACCGCCGACCTGTCCACCACTCTGGGCCTGTCGACCGGCGTGCTGGTGCTGTGCCTGATCTACTCGGTGAAGATCAAGGGCATGGGCGGCTGGGCTCACGAACTGGTGACCGCTCCATTCGGTACCTCTAAGAATCCCGTGTTTGCTGTGATCCTGGGTGTTGTGAACCTGGCCATGCAAATCATTGAATACATTGCCAAGACGGTTTCGCACGGTATGCGACTGTTCGGCAATATGTACGCTGGTGAGTTGGTGTTCTGTCTGATCGCCTTGATGGGCGGTGCGGCTGCCATGTCGCTTTCCGGTGTGTTGCTCCCCGTGGGGCACATCATTGCAGGTTCGATCTGGGCGATCTTCCACATCCTGATCATTACCCTGCAAGCCTTCATTTTCATGATGCTGACGCTGATTTACCTCGGCCAGGCACATGAAGCTCACTGAAATCCTTTCTTTCACTCAACCTTTCTTTAATCCCTAGGAGTCATCATGGAAAACGTTCTCGGTCTCGTCGCTCTGGCTTGTGGTCTGATTGTTGGTCTGGGCGCTATCGGCGCCTCGATCGGTATCGCTCTGATGGGTGGCAAGTTCCTGGAATCCTCGGCACGTCAGCCTGAGCTGATCAACGAACTGCAAACCAAGATGTTCATCTTGGCTGGTCTGATCGACGCCGCCTTCCTGATCGGTGTGGCTATCGCTCTGCTGTTCGCCTTCGCCAACCCCTTCCAACTGGTTGCCTAAGCTCCGTTCAACGCCCTAAATAGAAAGGTGTTGCCGTGAGTATTAACGCGACCCTGTTCGTTCAGCTTGGTGTTTTCCTGGTTCTGGCGCTGTTCACGATGAAGTTCGTGTGGCCCCCGATCGCGAAGGCACTGGATGAGCGAGCCCAGAAAATCGCCGATGGCCTCGCTGCTGCCGACAAGGCCAAGACCGAACTGACCGCTGTTAACAAGCGCGTCGAGCAGGAATTGGCCCAGACGCGCAACGAAACAGCTTCGCGGCTTGCGGACGCCGAACGCCGCGCCCAGGCCATCATCGAAGAAGCCAAGGCCCGCGCGACAGAAGAAGGCAACAAGATTGTTGCTGCTGCCCGCGCTGAAGCTGACCAGCAAGCCATTGCTGCCCGTGAAGCCCTGCGTGAGCAAGTGGCAGCGCTGGCCGTCAAGGGTGCCGAGCAGATCCTGAAGAAGGAAGTCAATGCCGGTATCCACGCTGATCTGCTGAACCGCCTGAAGACAGAGCTGTAAGGAAAGCAAAAAATGGCAGAACTCGCCACCATTGCCCGCCCTTACGCCGAAGCATTGTTCAAAGCCTGCGCCGACAAGGCTGCAGATTTGAACAGCACTGTCGCTTGGGTGGAGGAATTGGCGGCGATTGCCGCCAATCCGCAATTGCGCCAACTGGCCGACAACCCGAACGTGAGCGACGCGCAAGTGTTCGATCTCATCACGGGTGTGGCCAAGTCGGCATTGCCCGAGTCCGCACGCAACTTCCTGCGTGTGGTCCTCGAAAACGGCCGTCTGGACGTGCTGCCTGAAGTGGCAGCCCAGTTCCGCAGCCTCGTGAACAGCAAGAGCGGCTCTTCGGATGCCGTGGTGTACAGCGCTTTCCCGATTGAGGATGCAGCGCTGGCCGAGCTTGGCGCCACGCTGGAAAAGCGCTTTGGCCGCAAGCTGAATCTCACCGTGAAGCTCGATGAATCGCTGATCGGTGGCGTTCGCGTCGTGGTGGGCGACGAGGTGCTGGACACCTCCGTCAAGGCCCGTCTGGAACAAATGAAAGCGGCCCTCACCGCGTAATGCGCTTGAGGTCTCGGCTAACACACAAGAAAGAAGGAAAGAGTCATGCAACTCAATCCCGCAGAAATTTCTGAACTGATCAAGAGCCGCATCGAAGGGCTGGCTGCTAGCACTGACGTCCGTAACCAAGGCACCGTGGTGTCGGTGACTGACGGTATCGTGCGCGTGCACGGCCTGTCGGACGTGATGGCTGGCGAAATGCTGGAATTCCCCGCAGGCGCCGACGGTCAACCCACTTACGGTCTGGCTCTGAACCTGGAGCGCGACTCCGTGGGCGCCGTGATTCTGGGTGCTTACGAGCACATCGCAGAAGGCAACACCGTCAAGTGCACCGGCCGTATTCTGGAAGTGCCCGTGGGCCCCGAGCTGGTCGGTCGCGTGGTGAACGCCCTGGGTCAGCCTATCGACGGCAAGGGCCCCATCAACGCCAAGATGACGGACGTGATCGAGAAGGTCGCTCCTGGCGTGATCGCACGTCAATCCGTGGATCAGCCCCTGCAAACCGGTATCAAGTCCATCGACTCCATGGTTCCCGTGGGCCGTGGTCAGCGTGAACTGATCATTGGTGACCGTCAGACTGGTAAGACGGCTGTCGCTATCGACGCCATCATCAATCAGAAGGGCCAGGGCGTTATCTGCGTGTACGTTGCCATTGGTCAGAAGGCTTCTTCGATCAAGAACGTGGTGCGCGCGCTGGAACAAGCTGGCGCGATGGAATACACCATCGTCGTGGCTGCTACCGCCTCCGAATCCGCTGCCATGCAGTACGTGTCGGCCTACTCCGGCTGCACGATGGGCGAATACTTCCGCGACCGCGGCGAAGACGCTCTGATCGTTTATGACGATCTGTCCAAGCAAGCTGTGGCTTACCGTCAGGTTTCGCTGCTGCTGCGTCGTCCTCCCGGACGTGAAGCCTTCCCCGGCGACGTGTTCTATCTCCACAGCCGTCTGCTGGAGCGTGCCGCTCGCGTGAACGCCGACTATGTCGAAGCATTCACCAAGGGTGAAGTCAAGGGCAAGACCGGTTCTCTGACCGCTCTGCCTATCATCGAAACACAGGCTGGCGACGTGTCCGCTTTTGTTCCCACGAACGTGATTTCGATTACTGACGGCCAGATCTTCCTGGAAACCAGCCTGTTCAACGCTGGCGTGCGCCCCGCTATCAACGCCGGTATTTCGGTGTCCCGCGTGGGTGGTGCTGCTCAGACCAAGGTTGTGAAGGGCCTGTCCGGCGGTATCCGTACCGACCTGGCTCAGTACCGTGAACTGGCTGCCTTCGCGCAGTTCGCTTCCGATCTGGACGATGCAACCCGCAAGCAGCTGGACCGCGGTGCCCGCGTGACCGAACTGCTCAAGCAGGCTCAGTACTCGCCCCTGTCGACCGCTCTGATGGCTTCTTCGCTGTTCGCAGTGAACAAGGGCTTCATGGACGACATCGAAGTCAAGCAAGTGCTGCCCTTCGAATCTGGTCTGCACCAGTTCCTGAAGACCAGCCACGGCGCTTTGCTCGACCGTCTGAACGAAAAGCGTGCTTTCGACAAGGAAGGCAAGGACGAAGCTGAACTGACTGCAGCCATTACTGCATTCAAGAAGTCCTTCGCTTAATACCGGCGAGGAGTCATCATGGCAGCAGGTAAGGAAATACGCGGCAAGATCAAATCGGTGGAAAACACCAAGAAGATCACCAAAGCCATGGAGATGGTGGCTGCATCCAAAATGCGCAAGGCGCAGGACCGGATGCTGGCTGCCCGTCCATATAGCGAAAAAATCCGCAACATTGCAGCCCATCTTGGCGAAGCTAACCCTGAATATGTGCATCCGTTCATGCAAGTGAACGATGCCAAGAAGGTCGGCGTCATCGTGGTGACGACCGACAAGGGTTTGTGCGGCGGCATGAACACCAACGTGTTGCGTGTCGTCACCAACAAGTTGCGCGAACTGCAGGATGCGGGTGTTGCGACAGATGCAGTGGCCATTGGCGGCAAGGGACTGGGTTTCCTGAACCGTGTCGGTGCCAAGGTGGTCTCTCACGCTACAGGCTTGGGCGACACGCCTCACCTCGACAAGCTCATCGGGCCTGTCAAGGTGTTGCTGGACCAATATGCTGAAGGCAAGCTGAGCGCGGTGTACCTGGCGTACACCAAGTTCATCAACACCATGAAGCAGGAGTCGGTGGTGGAGCAGCTGCTCCCCCTGTCGTCCGAAAAATTGCAAGCCGAGAAGACGGGTTCATCCTGGGAATACATCTACGAACCTGACGCTCAGAGCGTCATCGACGAACTGCTGGTTCGTTACGTGGAGTCCCTCGTGTATCAGGCAGTTGCGGAAAACATGGCGTCCGAGCAATCGGCGCGCATGGTGGCCATGAAGGCCGCTACCGACAACGCCGGCAACGTCATCAGCGAGTTGAAGCTGGTCTACAACAAGACGCGTCAGGCAGCGATTACGACTGAGTTGTCGGAAATCGTGGCAGGCGCAGCCGCTGTGTAAACGGCTTTAACGAACAAACAGATTGGAGCAAAAAATGGCTCAAGTACAAGGCAAGATTGTTCAATGTATCGGCGCCGTGGTGGACGTGGAGTTTGCCCACGGCCAGGTGCCCAAGGTGTATGACGCCTTGAAGCTGGAAGGCTCGGCCCTGACCCTTGAAGTTCAGCAGCAGCTGGGCGACGGCGTGGTGCGTACCATTGCCCTGGGTTCTTCGGACGGTCTGAAGCGTGGCCTGATGGTCACCAACACCGGCAACCCCATCACTGTTCCTGTGGGTAAGGCTACCCTGGGCCGCATCATGGACGTGCTGGGCAACCCCATCGACGAACGTGGCCCTGTGGACCAGACCCTGACCGCAGCCATTCACCGCAAGGCTCCTGCATACGACGAACTGTCGCCTTCGCAGGAACTGCTGGAAACCGGTATCAAGGTGATCGACTTGGTCTGCCCCTTCGCCAAGGGCGGCAAGGTGGGCCTGTTCGGTGGTGCCGGTGTGGGCAAGACCGTGAACATGATGGAACTCATCAACAACATCGCCAAGGCCCACAGCGGTCTGTCGGTGTTCGCTGGTGTGGGTGAGCGTACCCGTGAAGGTAACGACTTCTATCACGAAATGTCCGACGCTGGCGTTGTGAACCAAGAGAACCTGGGCGAGTCCAAGGTTGCCATGGTTTACGGTCAGATGAACGAGCCCCCAGGAAACCGTCTGCGCGTGGCGCTGACCGGCCTGACCATGGCTGAGTCGTTCCGTGACGAAGGCAAGGACGTGCTGTTCTTCGTGGACAACATCTACCGCTACACACTGGCCGGTACCGAAGTGTCCGCTCTGCTGGGCCGTATGCCTTCCGCCGTGGGCTACCAGCCTACCCTGGCTGAAGAAATGGGTAAGCTGCAAGAGCGTATTACCTCCACCAAGGTCGGCTCGATCACTTCCATCCAGGCCGTTTACGTGCCAGCGGATGACTTGACCGACCCCTCGCCCGCCACGACTTTTGCTCACTTGGACTCCACCGTGGTGCTGTCCCGTGACATCGCTTCGCTGGGTATCTACCCCGCTGTGGATCCTCTGGACTCCACCAGCCGTCAGCTGGACCCCCAAGTGGTTGGCGAAGAGCACTACAAGGTGGCTCGCCAAGTGCAGGGCACACTGCAGCGCTACAAGGAACTGCGCGACATCATCGCGATTCTGGGCATGGACGAACTGGCTCCCGAAGACAAGCTGACCGTGGCTCGTGCTCGTAAGATCCAGCGTTTCCTGTCGCAGCCTTTCCACGTGGCTGAAGTGTTCACCGGCGCTCCCGGCAAGTACGTTCCCCTGTCTGAAACCATCCGTGGCTTCAAGATGATCGTGAACGGCGAAGCCGACCACCTGCCCGAACAGGCTTTCTACATGGTTGGTACCATCGACGAAGCCTTCGAGAAGGCCAAGAAGCTGGCAGCCTAAATAAACGGCAACCCCCTAGCGGCTGCGCCGCCTCCCCCTCACGAGGGGGACGACGCTATCGCTGCGGGGCGGCCCTTGCTCAGCGTCCCTGAGCTAGGCCATGCTGTTTTTAGGAACTAGCCTCAACCTTTTCTAGGAGCAAAGATGAACACTATTCACGTTGATGTGGTCAGTGCCGAAGAGTCCATCTTCTCCGGTGAAGCGCGCTTTGTCGCCTTGCCCGGCGAAGCGGGCGAGCTGGGCATTTATCCCCGCCACACACCGCTGATCACCCGCATCAAGCCGGGTTCGGTGCGCATCGAAATGCCTGATGGCAGCGAAGAGTTCGTCTTCGTGGCCGGTGGCATTTTGGAAGTGCAACCCAACTGCGTGACCGTGCTGTCCGACACCGCCATCCGCGGCAAGGATCTGGACGATGAAAAGGCGCAAAAGGCCAAGGCTGCCGCTGAGGAAGCCCTGAAGAACGCCAAGGGCGAACTGGACATTGCCCGTGCACAGTCCGAGCTGGCTGTCATGGCAGCTCAGATTGCCGCTCTGCGCAAGTACCGCCAAAAGCGTTGATGTGCTGTGCCCCGAGCACATGCATCAGCAGCAAAAAAGCCACCGCATGCGGTGGCTTTTTTTACGGGCTGCTGCTGCAAAAATCGAAGCGCATTGCGCTTGTCCCAAAAGGGATTAATCGCGAAATCAGCAGGATTCAGGGCCGCAGCAGCGCGCAAGCGGCTTAGCCGTTACAGGCGGCCTGATAACCGTAGACCACGGAGTTGTCCTTGGGATCCACATGGCGCGACTTGCGCACCACGGCCTTGCTGGGGTCCTCGCAAAGGGCGCGAATCTGGGCTTCGCACTTCTTGGGATCATCTTCCTTGAGCTTGCAGCTCAGTGCGTAGTCGTATTCGGCCGGCGTCTCGGCGCCTCTGGGGCTGATGGAGGAGCAGGCGCTCAGTGCCAAGGCAGAGCTGATGATGGCCAGAGAGAACAAAGATTTCTGCATGCTTGAGTGCTTTCTTAAGAAAATACGGCTGCCCCAAAACTAACACAGCCATGCGGGGGAAAAGGTTTTTTCTGGATGGGGCCCGCCTGCTTTTTGCATCACCGGGCCTGTTTGCGGTGTCAAAAACAACAAAGGACGGAGATGCGCTATAGCGGTACCTTGACGCAATGGAATGACGAGCGTGGCTTTGGCTGGATAGAAGCCGATGGCGGTGGTGAACGCCTGTTTGTCCATGTCAGTGCTTTTGAGCCGCGCCCGCCCGCAGATCAGCGTCCTCAGCCTGGCCTGCGCCTGGAATTTACCGTCGGCATGGAGCAAGGCAAGAAGCGCGCGCTTCAGGTTGCGTGGCGAGCTGGCGGTTCACTGCCTCAGGCTCGCCCCTCTTCGGTGCGGCGCAACAACTCGTCAGCCGGGCGTTTGCAGTCCTCGCGTACAGCTCCTCAGGGCTGGCATGCCTCCAGTGGCTTCAGTTATGGCGTGTTGCTGGTCTGGCTGCTGATGATGCTGGCCGCCGCCGTGATCTGGGGCGTACCGCGCATCCTCTGGATTGTCTATGCGGGCCTCAGCGTGCTGACCTTCATGGCCTACTGGCAGGACAAATGGGCCGCTCAGAAGGGGCAGTGGCGCACGCCGGAAAAAACGCTGCAGACCATGGCGCTGGCCGGAGGCTGGCCCGGTGCCCTGCTGGCCCAGCAGTGGCTGCGCCACAAAAGCAGCAAGACCAGCTTTCAGCTGCAGTTCTGGCTCATGGTCCTGATCAATGTGGCGGCCGTGCTCTGGCTGTGTTCGCCGTATGGGCGACATGTGCTGGCCTGAGGCTTCTGAGGGCTGCAGTCGGTGGATGCGGCTGCAGAACCGGATCAGCGGCTGCGGCCCGGCAGATGCCTTTGGACCACGGGCGCATCGGGCAGGTTTCGCTGCGTGTTAGCCGCCGATCTGCGCGGGAAATGCGCCTGCAGTTGCCGGTTGACGCGCTCCAATGCCGATACCAGGCCCACGCTGAAATGCCCACCCTGGAAGGCAGACTGCATATCGCTGATCAACGTTTGCCATTGCTCGGCGCTCATGGTGCGGTCCAGGGCGCGGTCAGCCACGATTTCTATGGCGTGGTCGGCCAGCAGCAGGTAGATGAGTGCGCCGTTGTTGTGCTCCGTGTCCCAGACATGGAGTTTGGCGAACTGCGAGAGCGCACGCTGGCGGGCCGTGGCATCACGCCAGATATAGCTCCAGGGCAGGCCGGCCTCGACGCAGATGCGGACTTGGCCGGTGTGGCCCAGCTCGCTTTTGGCAATCAGCAGTTCCAGCTCCTTGAGCGTGGCAGGCGGCAAGGCCTTGCGCAGATGCTGTTCGGCCCAGCGGTGTCGTACCAGGCGTGCCAGGCGTTGGAAGATATTGCTCATTTCACCAATCCCCCGAGGCGCCACCGCCACCAAAGCTGCCGCCGCCACCGGAGCTGAAACCGCCCCCCGAGCTGAAACCGCCTCCACTGCCGCTGCTCCAGCCGCCACCCCCGCCGGTGCTCATATACGGTCCGCCCCCGCCGCGCGAGAGATTGGAGAGCAGGGTGAAGATCAGGCCCAGAAATCCTGCCACGCCCGCAATCAACAGGCTGGTGGTGACCACATAGGCGGCCACCCCGGCAATGCCGCCAATGAGCAGCGAACCCAGCACGCGGCCAAAGATGGCGCGGGCGATGGCAATCCCAATCGGAAAGCCGAAGAACAGCAGAGGCAGCAGAAAGTCCAGCTGGTCGGCCCAGGACTTGCTGGACTTGCGCGGCTGGGATTGCGGGGCGGGCAGTTTCTCGCCATGAATCAGCAGACTCATCTGCTCGATGGCGGCAGACAGTCCACCTGCATAGTCGTTGGCGCGAAAGCGCGGCTTCATGGCGCCGTCGATGATGCGTGCAGCCTGGATGTCGGGGATGGCGCCTTCGAGCTTTCGCGCCACCTCGATGCGCATGCGCCTGTCGTTCTTGGCCACGACGATGAGAGAGCCGTCGCCTATGTCCTTGCGTCCCAGCTTCCAGCTGCTGGCCACACGCCAGGCATAGGCGGCGATGTCTTCCGGGGCCGTGGTGGCAACCATGAGCACGGCGACCTGGGCGCCGGTCTCATCCTCGAGCTTCTTGAGCTGCTCGCTCAGCGATTGCAGATCGCCCGGGCTCAGCGTGCCGGTCTGGTCGATGATGCGCACAGTGAGCTCGGGCACAGGCTGCAGTTGCGTGCCTGCAGCACCTTGCGCCCAGACTGGCAGTGCCGCAAGCATTGTCAGCCATACAAAAACAATAGCTGCAAGCGCTTTATTTATAAGAGCTTGAGGTATGCGGTGCATGGTTTTTGAAGCGCAAGCCTTCAATTACTTGTTGCCAGCAGGTGCTGCGGGCGTTGAGAAGTCGACGGCCGGTGGCTGGGATATCTGGGCTTCGTTTTGCACCGTGAAGTTGGGCTTGACCTTGTAGCTGAATACCTTGGCGGTGATATTGGTGGGGAAGCTGCGCGCCAGCACGTTGTAGGCCTGTACGGTGCCTATGTATTCGTTGCGCGCCACGGTGATGCGATTTTCCGTACCCTCCAGCGTTACGCGCAGATCGCGGAACGCCTGATTGGCCTTGAGTTCGGGATATCTTTCCGCAACCACCATCAAACGCGAGAGCGCGCTGGAAATCTCGCCCTGCGCCTGCTGAAACTTGTTGAAGGCTTCGGGATTGTTGATCAACTCGGGAGTGGCCTGAATCGACGTGGCCTTGGCGCGTGCTTCGATCACCTTGGTCAACGTCTCCTGCTCGAAGTTGGCCTCGCCCTTGACTGTGGCGACTATGTTCGGAATCAGGTCCGACCGGCGCTGGTACTGATTCAGCACCTCGCTCCAGGCGGCCTTGGATTTTTCATCCAGGCGCTGAAAGTCGTTATAGCCGCAGCCCGTGAGGGAGAGCATGGAGGCGGCAGTTGCGATTGCCAGAAGCCAGCGTTTCATGGGTGTTTCCATTCACGAAATTGAGACGGAAACCATAGCATAAGGGCTTGGCCAGGAAGTGTGCATGCGGGGCTTGTCGTCCTGTCAGCTGCCGAGCGGCGCTAGCATTGCAATCATGTCCACTGTTTCTCCACTCGATGCCCTGCGTGGCGCACAGCGTCCCGGCCCGAAAACTGTGGTCTTGCCGCGCCTGTTGCTGGCCGGGGCCACGGGGCCGCTGGGCAACGAGGTGCTCAGCCGCGTGGTGGGTGCACAGAACTATGGGCTGGTCCAGGTGCTGGCGCGCGAGCCCTATGTCCAGGGTCTACGTGGCATGGAGTTGCTGACGCAGCAGGATGGCGATGTGCAGCAATGGCTTGTTCAGAGCGCCGATGTGGGCATCATCATGTTTGAGCCTCCGCGTCCCTATTACCAGCGCGAGCGAGCCTTGTGGACGCCTCAGCCGGATCAGCTGCAAGCGGTGGCTCAGTGGATGCGGCGCTGTGGAGTGCACACGCTCGCCGTGGTGCTGCCCCACGATATGGGAAGCCTGCCCCAGGCGCTGAAGCAGGGGCTGGCCAATCTCAACGAGCAAGGCGTGGCCGCACTGGGCTTCGAACGGCTGATTTTTGTGCGCTCGGCCAGAGAAGCCCGGAAAATCAATGACGGTCATTGGCTGCAGCGCACGGCAAATACCATGCTTTCGGCGCTCAGCTATATGCTGCCGCAGACGGAGCGTCCTGTGCGCGCCATGCATGTGGCCCGTCTGGTGGAGGCAGCCTTGCTCAAGGCGCCGCCGGGAATTCATGTGGCTCCGCCTGAACTGGTCTGGCGTGCGGCGCAGAAAGACGCTCTGGGGCCAGAGCTGCAGAGCTGGCTGGGGTCCTCATGAATTTCGAACAATTTCGTGCACCTTGGTGGCAACCTGGAGGTCATGTCCAGACCATCTGGGCTGCGCTCTATGCGAAGGCAGGGGTGTCTCCTGCGTGGCAGCGCGAGCGCTGGGACACGCCTGATGACGACTTCATTGATATTGATTTTTCAAGTCATCCTGCAGGTGCAAACGCTCCCACTCTGGTGCTGTTTCACGGCCTGGAAGGCTCGTCCTCGAGTCACTACGCCAAGGCCCTGGCACAGGTCTGTGCGCAGCGCGGCTGGCATCTGGCCGTGCCGCATTTTCGCGGCTGTAGCGGCGAGCCAAATCGCCTGCTGCGCGCCTATCACTCCGGCGATGCGGACGAAGTGGACTGGATTTTGCGCCGGCTGCAGCAACGCGCGAGCGGCGGATTGCTGGCAATGGGGGTATCGTTGGGTGGCAATGCCCTTGCACGCTGGGCCGGGCTGCAGCAGCAGGCGGCTGCAGAGCTCGTCAAGGGTGTGGCAGTGATTTGTGCGCCGCTGGATCTGGTGGCTGGAGGCGTCAATCTGGGCCAGGGGCTCAATCGCTGGATCTACACCCCCGTCTTCATGCGTACCCTGGTGCCTAAGGCTCTGGCCAAATGGCAGCAGGCGCCTGGGCTGTTTGACAGGCAACGGCTGCAGCGCGCGCGTACCCTGCATGATTTTGACGATGTGTTCACGGCCCCGGTCCATGGCTTCAGGGATGCCGATGATTACTGGAGCCGGGCATCGGCCAAGCCCCTGCTCAAGCAAGTGGCCGTGCCCTTGTTGCTGCTCAATGCGCGCAACGATCCGTTTGTGCCGGTGCACAGTCTGCCCACGCCCGATGAGGTGAGCGCAGCCGTGCAGCTATGGCAGCCGCCGCATGGCGGGCATGTCGGCTTTGCCAGCGGTGCATGGCCTGCCCATGTTCAGGCCATGCCGCTGGCCGTGACCGAATGGCTGGAGCAGTGGCTTTGAGCGACCACGCAATGATCAGGAGATAAGTGATGGATGACATCGTGAAGCAGGCCATGGCGAAATGGCCCAATGTGCCGGCCTGCAGCGGCTGGCTGGGTCTGGATGCGCGCGGCCAGTGGTGGCTCAGAGACGAACAGGCCCAGGCCTGCGGGACGTTTGTGAGCGGCCAGCCCGGTGCCAGGGGCAGTCTGCTGCGCCATGAAAAGCTGGCCGAATTCATCGGTCGCAACTATCTGACCGAGTCCGACGGCCGCTGGTATTTTCAGAACGGCCCGCAGCGCGTGTATGTGGAGCTGGAGAGCGCGCCATGGATATGGCGTCTGCGATGCACGGAGCATGGCCTGCAGCTGAGCAGCCACACGGGCCAGGAGCTGGCGGCCGAACAGGTGCAGCATGTGCTGCTCGATGAGCAGGGGCGGCTTTTCCTGGCTTTGCCGCAGGGCCTGGGCATGGTGCACAGCCTAGACATGCTGGATGCCGCAAATGCGCTGGAGAGTGGCGTGCTGCCCGAGGTGCAGGAGGTCGACAGCGCCTTGCTGCCATTGAGGTTTGGTTTTGTGCCTAGCCCGCAGGCTCATCAAGTCTGATAGCTGCCTGTAGTGGTGTACAGAAGGCTTCTGGTCAAAAATAACAAAACCGGCCAAAGGCCGGTTTTTTGCGGGACAGAGAGCAGGGTTTACTTCGCAGCATCGACCATGTACTGAATGGCGGCCTTGAAGTCCGCGTCCGAAGCAGTGGAGCCGCCCTTGGGAGGCATGGCCCCAACACCTTGGGTGGCCTTCTGCACCATATCGTCCATGCCCTTGGCAATGAAAGGCGCCCAGGCAGCCTTGTCGCCAAACTTGGGAGCCCCGGCTACGCCACTGGCGTGGCAAGCCATGCAGGTGGTGTTGTAGATGTTCTTGCCCACATCGGAGGCTGCGGCAGCTGCGGGAGCCGGGGCGGCCGCAGGAGCGGGTTCGGCCGCTGCTGCAGGTGCAGCGGCGGGGGCTGCAGTTGCCGCTGCGGGAGTCTCACCGGCGGCTGCGCCGGCAGCAGGTTGGGGTTCGGGGAAGTTGGCGCCGGCAGCATTGGCCATATAGACCACACCACGGGCAATTTCCGTGTCATTGAACTCGCCGCCGCCCTGGGCAGCCATCGCGCCCTTGCCGGCCAGGGCGGAGTGCACCAGCGTTTCCAGACCCTGCTTGATACGCGGGCCCCAGGCTGCCGCATCCTGGAACTTGGGTGCGCCGGCGACGCCGGTCTCATGGCAGGCCGCGCATTGCGACTTGAAGACTTCGGCTCCGCCGCGCAGAGGACGGTTGGCATCACGAATTTCCACCGTTCCCACTTTTTGCAGGCGCATGGCCTTGGCCATTTCGGCATTGGCCGTGCCCGCGCCCGAGGTGTCGGACGAGGTCACGAACTTGACCAGACCGATGATGACGAAGATGGGAACCACAAACGAGAAGAAGACGGCAAGCAACAACTGCTTGGGTTTTTTAATGGGGCCTGTATGGGCTTCTTCGTGGTGTTGCTCGCTCATGAAGTCCTCTGAGATCGTGGGATGGGAATTAACAAACCATTATAGAAGTGAGGGTTAAG
Organism: Comamonas testosteroni ATCC 11996; assembly: GCF_000241525.1. GTDB lineage: Bacteria > Pseudomonadota > Gammaproteobacteria > Burkholderiales > Burkholderiaceae_C > Comamonas > Comamonas testosteroni. The sequence continues at coordinate 7,602 of NZ_AHIL01000063.1, read as the reverse complement.
AACACCAGTGCACGACGATCCGGGTTGACGGCTGCTGCATAAAGGAGTTGAGTTGGATCAACTTTGTGCAGCCAATTTGTGGCGGGCATGAAAAAAGGCGTCCGAAGACGCCTTGTGTGAGAGTGCAAAAATGGCCCGATTACTGGACTGCAGTTGCTGGCGCAGGGGTTTTGCCGGCGCCTGTCTCCGTCCAGCCGCCGCCCAGCACCTTGTAGAGATTGACCTGGTTTTGCAGCTGCGCCAGGCGCACCTGAACCACGGACTGCTCCAGTGCAAACAGTGAACGCTGCGCATCCAGCAGATCCAGGTAGCTGGCCACACCGTTGGTGTAGCGCAGGTCCGACAGCTTGTAGCGAACCTGCTCAGCCTCCAGCTGACGTGACTGGGCATCGAGCTGCTCCTTGAGTGCTCGGCGATTCACCAAGGTGTCGGACACCTCGCGGAAGGCCGACTGGATGGAGCCTTCGTATTGAGCCACGGCAATCTTCTGGCTGGCTTCTGCAACCTGGAGATTGGCGCGATTGCGGCCTGCATTGAAGATGGGCAGATACAGCGAAGGCGCAATCGTGAACGCCGCAGAGTCCGACTTGAGCAGATCGGAGATGTCGGAGCTTGCGAAACCTGCCGAGGCGGTCAGGGAGATGTTCGGGAAGAACAGCGCACGTGCCGCACCAATGCTGGCATTGGCGGCGATCATGCTTTGCTCGGCCTGACGGATGTCGGGGCGGCGCAGCAGCAGGTCAGAAGGCAGGCCCGAAGGCACATCGGCCAGGGCAGGCAGATCGCGCAGTTGCTTGCCTTGCATGCTGGTCTGCAGATCGGCAGGCAGAGTCTGGCCCACGAGCAGGGTCAGGGCATTGACGTCGCGCTCGCGCTGACCGGCTTGCTGGGCCAGCGTGGCGCGTGCGCTTTCAGTCAGCGACTGAGCCTGGCGGTAGTCCAGCTCGGAAGCCACGCCAGAGTCCAGGCGCAGCTTGGTCAGCTTGATGGACTGCTCGCGTGTGCCCAGGGTACGGCGGGAAATGGCCAGCAGCTCCTCGTCAGCCTGAAGGTTCAGCCAGGTGTTGGCGACCGTTGCAATCAGACTGATCTGGGCCGCCTTGCGGCCTTCCTCGGTCGCCAGATACTGAGCCAGAGCTTGCTGCTTGAGGCTGCCGATGCGGCCCCAGAAGTCAATCTCCCAGCTGGGCATGGAAAGGCCCGCCATGTACGAGTTGGCATAGCGGCCAGTGGTGGCGCTGGGCTGGCGGCTGGCGCTGCCTGCCACACCGAACTCAGGGAACTGGGCGGCACGCTGGATCTGGTATTGGGCCTGTGCCTTTTCGATGTTGAGCACGGCCACACGCAGGTCACGGTTGTTGTCCAGCGCGAGCTGGATCACCTGCTGCAGGCGTGGGTCCGTATAGAACTGCTGCCAGGGGATGTCGGCGGCCGCGGTGGTGCCTGCCTGCTCGTCGGCGGCAGAGTAATGCTCGGCCACCGGAGCAGCAGGGCGCTCCAGCGTGGGGATGAAGGAGCAGCCGCTGGCCAGCAGCGCGCCGGCCAGTGCTACGGGGAGCAAGGTTTTATTCATGTTGCGAGCCTCCCTGTGCTGCAGAAGTTGCTGCCGGGGGAGTGGCGTTGAAGTCTTGCTTGGACTTCTTGCCAAACAGATTGAACACGGCCACAAAGAACACGGGCACCAGGAACACGGAGATCGGCGTGCCGATCACCATGCCCCAGAACACGCCAGTGCCGATTTCCTTCTGGCTGGCAGCGCTGGCGCCGGAGGCAATGTACAGCGGCACCACGCCCAGAATAAAGGCCAGCGAGGTCATCAGAATGGGGCGGAAACGCAGATGCCCGGCTTCCAGCGCGGCTTCCAGGGCGCTCTTGCCTTCCGCATGCAGGTCCTTGGCGAACTCCACGATCAGGATGGCGTTCTTGGCCGACAGACCGATCACCGTGATCAGTGCCACCTGGAAGTAGATGTCGTTGGGCATGCTGCGCATCAGCATGCCGGCCACGGCGCCGAACACGCCCAAAGGCACGACCAGCAGCACGGACAGCGGAATGCTCCAGCTTTCATACAGCGCAGCCAGGCACAGGAACACGGCCAGGATGGAGAACGCATACAGCAGCATGGCCGAGGAGCCGGCCTTCTTCTCGTCCAGAGACTGACCGGTCCACTCGTAGCCGAAGCCGTCGGGCAGTTCCTGTGCCAGCTTTTCCATTTCCTTCATGGCGTCACCGCTGGTAAAGCCGGGTTTGGCCTGACCGGTGATGCTCATGGAGGGGTAGCCGTTGTAGCGTGTCAGCTGCATGGGGCCGCTGATCCACTTGGCACTGACCATGGTGGAAAGCTCCACCAACTGGCCTTGCGCGTTGGGAACCGTCAGGCGCATCACGTCCTCGGGTTGCATGCGGCGGGCGGCATCGGCCTGGATGGTGACGCGCTGCATAAAGCCGTTGTTGGGGAAGTCCGTGGAGTTGGACGAGCCCAAGGCCGTTGCCAGCGTCGAGGCAAGGTCGCCCATGCTCACGCGCTGGGCATAGACTGCATCGCGATTGATGTCCACCTGCCATTGGGGGGCGTCATCCACGCCATCAAAGCGCACGCCGGTCAGCACAGAGCTCTGGTTGGCCTTGGCAACCAACTGATTGCGGGCTGCCAGCAAGGCAGCATGTCCCTTGCTGCCGCGGTCTTGCAGACGGAAGGTGAAACCGTCGCTATTGCCCAGCTCTGAAATGGAAGGGGGGACCAGCGTGAAGATGAAACCATCGCGCAGCGCTGCCATGGCGCCCTTGGCTCGCTCAGCGAAGGATTTGGCATCCGAGCCAGCACCTGTGCGCTCGGACCAGTCCTTGAGCGTGGTGAACGCCAGGCCCACGTTCTGGCCTTGACCCATGAAGCTGAAACCCAGAATGCTCACGATGTGATCGGTCTCAGGCTGGCTCATGGCGAATTTCTCAAGCTCAGCCATGGTCTTGCTGGTTCGTTCCAAGCTCGCGCCGGGAGGCAGTTGAGCCAGCGAGATGACATAGCCCTGGTCTTCGGTGGGAAGAAAGGCCGTGGGCAGTCGCATGAACATGAAGACCACACCGGCGATCACCAGCAGATAGACGATGAAGGCCTGCACGGAGCGCTTGACCACACCGGACAGAGCGGCTGAATAGCGCCTTGTACCGGCTTCAAACTTGCGGTTGAACCAGTTGTAGAACGGGCCGAGCAGGCCGGTCTTCTTGTCGTGCGCGTGACCCTTGGGAATGGGCTTGAGCATGGTGGCGCAAAGCGCAGGCGTCAGCGTCAGCGCAAAGAAGCCAGAGAAGAAGATCGAGATGGCCATCACCAGCGAGAACTGGCGATAGATATTGCCGGTTGCGCCGGAGAACATGGCCAGAGGCAGGAATACCGTCACCAGAATCACGGTGATGCCGACCACGGCGCCTTGAATCTGTCCCATGGCCTTGATGGTGGCTTCCTTGGGGGGAAGACCTTCCTCGGCCATGATGCGCTCGACGTTTTCCACCACCACGATGGCATCGTCCACCACGATACCGATCACCAGCACCATGGCGAACATGGCCAGAATGTTGATGGTCAGACCGGCCACCAGCATTACGGCAAAGGTGCCGAGCAATGCAATGGGCACCACGATGGTGGGGATCAGGGTGTAGCGGATGTTCTGCAGGAAGATCAGCATCACGATGAACACCAGCACGATGGCTTCAAGCAGCGTGTGCACCACCTTTTCGATGGAAATCTTCACGAACTTGGAGGTGTCGTAGGGCGAGGACCATTTCACGCCGGCAGGCAGGAAGGGCTCCATCTCTGCCATCTTGGCCTTGACCAGCTTGGCAGTCGCCATGGCGTTGGCAGTAGAAGTCAGCTGCACGGCCATTGCCACGGCGGGCTTGCCGTCCAGGCGGGACTCGAACGCGTAGCTTTCAATGCCCAGCTCGATGCGAGCCACATCCTTGAGGCGCACGGTGGAGCCGTCGGAGTTGGAGCGCAGAACCACTTCACCGAATTCCTCGGGCGTCGTCAGCTGGCCGGGCACCACGATCGTGGCGGTGGTGGTAGTGCCAGGGGTGCTGGGCAGGTTGCCCAGGGCACCACCGGAGATCTGCTGGTTCTGCGCGGCAATCGCTGCGTTGACCGATGCAATCGACAGACCGAAGCCCTGGAGCTTGGCCGGATCCACCCAGACGCGCATGGCACGGCCCGAGGCAAACAGCTGTGCCTTGCCCACGCCGTCCAGACGCTGGATTTCAGGCACCACATTGCGGTTCACATAGTCGGCAATGTCGTCACGAGAGGTCTCTCCTGACTCGGCCTGAAAGGCCAGAATCATCAGGAAGTTGCTCATGGACTTGTCCACGCGCACGCCCAGGGCCTGAACGACCTGAGGCAGGCGGGGCAGCACGCGCGAGAGGCGGTTTTGCACGTCCACCTGCGCCAGATCGGGGTTGGTGCCGGGAGCAAAGGTGACGGTCAGCGTGCCTTGACCTCCCGCAGGGGCGGAGGCTTCCATGTACATCAGACCTTGCGCGCCGTTGATTTCGCGCTCGATCAGTTGCAGAACGGAGTCCGTCATGGTCTGTGACGTGGCGCCCGGGTAGGTCGCTGTCACGTTGATGGTGGGAGGTGCAACCGATGGGAACTGTGCCACCGGTAGCTTGGTGATGGAGATCACGCCCGCAATGATCACGAAAATCGCGATCACCCAGGCAAAGATCGGTCTGTGGATGAAAAACTTTGACATGGATCGTGCCTGTTACTTGGCCGCCTGGCCTTGGCCAGCACCTTCGGCTGGTGTGGCGGCTTTCTCTTGCGCAGGTGCGGCGGGGGCCGTAGCAGAGGGTTGTGCTGGTGCGCCGGCAGCCGCATTGTTGATCTCGACGGGCTTGACTTTCTTGGCCCCCATGCCCACCTTGATCAGGCCGTCCACCATGACTTTTTCTCCAGCTTTCAGGCCGGATGTGACAACCCAGTTATTGCCACTGGACTGACTGATCTGAACGGGGCGCGGTGCCACGGTGCCATCCTCGGCCACGATCATGACGAAGTTGCCCTTTTCGTTGCGGGTCACGGCTTGTTGCGGAATCAGCGCGGCGTTCTCGACCTGTGCCTGCTCCAGGTGCACGCGTACATAAGTGCCGGGCAACAGCAGTCCGTCGGGATTGGGCAGCTCTGCGCGCACGCTGACCTGGCCGGTAGTCGGGTCCACGGTCAGGTCGGTGAACAGCAGCTTGCCGGTGTGTGCGTACTCCTTGCCATCGTCCAAATAGACGTGGACGCGCGCCGCGTTGTCACCTACCTTTGCTAACTTGCCGGAACTGAGCGCTTCGCGCATGCGCATGATGTCGGAAGAGGACTGGGTCAGGTTCACGTACAGCGGGTTGACTTGTTGAATGGTCGCCAGTTGTGTGGCTTCGCCTTGGCCGACCAGAGCGCCTTCCGTCACCAGAGCGCGGCCGATGCGCCCGGAGATGGGGGCTGTCACGCTGGCATAGCCCAGATTGACGTTGGCATTGGTGACTGCCGCCTTGCCTGCTGCAACTTGTGCCAGTGCCGCCTTCTCGTTGGCAATGGCCGTGTCGTACTCCTGCTTGCTGATGGCATTGGCTTCCACCAGCGGCTTGTAGCGGCGGGCGGTTGCAGATGCCTGAGCAAGGTTGGCTTCGGCCTGTGCCAGGGTCGCCTGAGCGCTCTGCAGGTTGGCCTTGTACGGGGTGTTGTCAATCTGGAACAGGGCCTGGCCGGCCTTGACATCCGAGCCCTCCTGGAAAAGGCGCTTTTGCACGATGCCGGCTGCGCGGGCGCGAACCTGAGCAATGCGCGATGGCTCCAGACGGCCGGGCAGATCGGAGACCAGAGGCACGTTCTGCATGGATACCGTCACTACACCTACTTCGGGTGGCTGTGCCTGAGCGGCTGCTTGTGCTTTTTGAGCTTCCGCGTTTTTGTCACTGCATGCGACTAGGCCCAATGCAGCAGCCAAGCTCAGGCCTATGACCATGGAGCGGGTGCCGGATGCGGCTGAATTGGACTGATTGTCGGGAGCCTGGTTTGCTTCATACATCGGGTGCATGAACGTCCTTCCGGTTGACATTGTGAAAACGAGAAAAGAGCGCTGTCCGCAGTGGAGCGCTCATTCGGGTGGAAACCCTAGATGGTTTCCTGCATATCGGTGCTAGGGAAATTATACATACATGCATAAATGTATAATTGAAAACGCTGCGTAAAGCAGTTGAGAAATGGTTTTTCTCGCGGCGAGCTATCGCTGGCGAGTGATGAGGGAGGTGAGTGATGGCTCGAAGAACCAAGGCTGAAGCGGATGAGACGCGCACCAAGCTGCTGGATGCGGCTGAAGAGGTGTTTTTTCGAGAAAGGTGTATCTCGAACCTCTCTGGGCGATATCGCGCAGCGTGCAGGGGCTACACGCGGGGCGGTGTACTGGCATTTCAAGGACAAGATGGATGTCTTTGTTTCCATGCTTGGGCGCATATGCCTGCCTTTCGAAGAAATCTGTGACGACAGGTATGGTGACCTGTTGCCGCTAGAGCGCATTCGTCACTCCATCCTTTGTGTGTTCGAGAGCTTGGACGAGGATGAGCGCAGACGCAAGGTGTTTGAGACGGCGCTATTCAAAATGGAATACGTGGGCGAACTGGCTGATGTGCGTTTGCAGCATATAGAAAGTTCAGGCTTCGCTCGGGAAAAATTTGCGCACGACCTGGCGGCTGCAGCTCAGGGGCAGTCCGTGCAGTTGTCGGTATCCCCAGAGGAGGCTGCCCTTGGCTTGCACTCTCTTTTTGTGGGTCTTATACATGGTTGGGTCTTGACGGAAGGGAGTTTCTCATTGGTCAAGGTCGGTTCGATGTCGGTGGATGTCTACTTGTCTGGTTTGGGATTTCGGGTGAATTTGTGATTTGGGTGCCCAAACCCGTGCAATAATTGCGGCTGTTGAATTGTTGTTGGCCGTGCAAGCGGCCTGACGGATTCGCGGCTGTAGCTCAGTGGATAGAGTATTGGCCTCCGAAGCCAAGGGTCGTGGGTTCGATCCCCGCCAGCCGCGCCAGCATCGATCTTCGGCAAGAAAAAAGAAATTTCAAAATTTCTTTTTAAGCTGGAAATAGATGCTACAATTCAAGTCTCTTCGGAGGGGTGGCCGAGTGGTTAAAGGCAGCAGACTGTAAATCTGCCCGCTAACGCGTACACAGGTTCGAATCCTGTCCCCTCCACCAGCAATGGTTGAGAAGAGCGATTGCTAGAAATAGCAGTCACGTGCAGTAGTAAATCTGTGCGGGAGTAGTTCAATGGTAGAACCCTAGCCTTCCAAGCTAATGACGCGGGTTCGATTCCCGTCTCCCGCTCCAGTTTGCGAGCAAAGATTTTAGAGGTTGTTTTTGCAGCTTCTTTGCCCATGTGGCTCAGTGGTAGAGCACTCCCTTGGTAAGGGAGAGGTCGCGGGTCCGATTCCCGCCATGGGCACCATTTTCTGGTGCGCTCGCTTGATAGGGTTGCGCCGAAATCCTCTTGCAGTGAATTAGTTTTTTCGGAGTCGGAAAAATGGCAAAAGAAAAATTCGAGCGCACCAAGCCCCACGTGAACGTGGG